>PMZI01000020.1 GCA_003170475.1 Ignavibacteriota bacterium
CAGATCCGCCTCACGAGACGCTGGGCCACAATGCCGATCACCGACGCGCTCACCCAGAATGATTCGATCCCGAGGTTGATCATTCGTGGGATCGCCCCGATGGCGTCGTTCGTATGCAATGTGCTCAGCACCAGGTGTCCCGTTAACGCAGCTTCCGTCGCAATCGTGCCGGTTTCAACATCGCGAATCTCGCCAACGAGCACTACGTCGGGATCTTGACGGAGGATGGCTCGCAACGTGGTCGCAAACGTCAAGCCTCTCTCCGGCATCACCTGTACCTGATTGATGAGATCCAGCTTGTACTCGACNNTTGATCATCATCGATGTCTTGCTCAGCAGGCGAAGAACCATCTTTTCACCCTTGAGGAGCGGCAGCGTGCTCACACGCACGTCGAACTCGCGGTCGGCAAAGTTCATCGTGATTCGCCCATCCTGAGGGATTCCCCGCTCGAACATATCGATTCCCGAGCGCGCTTTAAAGACCGCTATCATCGCAGGATGATACGAGATTGGCAGGGAGAGTATTCTTTGGAGAACACCGTCGATGCGAAAACGAATCACGAGCTCGTGCTCGAGCGGTTCGACGTGAATATCACTGGCTCCGATTTTCGCTGCGCGTAAGAGAAGTTCGTTGACCAGATCCACCATCATTCCGTCAAGCTCGGACTCCATCGCTCTCATCGCCCCTTGTTCGCCAAGCTTCTTGACATCCAGTTTGGCGAAATCGATCGATGAAGCTATCTTCTGCAGTTTGTCGAGGCCTCCCTTGTAATTCTTCAACGCTGCCTCAAAATCCGAAACCGTCGTGATGACCGGCAAGACCCTGCACCCTGAAAGTTTTTGAAGGAAGTTCTTCACCGCCAGCGAAGGAGGATCGACGAAGGCGATGGTCAGCTCCAGGCCGATGCGGAAGACCGGGAGGGCGCTGTAAAATCTGATCTCATCGTCCGTCAAAACATTGGCGGGCGCGCTTTCCATTTCGTGCACAATAGGCATCCGCGCGAAGCGAAAACGAGCGCAGATCGCGTCGGCGATCTCGTCTTCGGAGAGAGCCAGCACCTCCACGAGGCTTCTGGCGATCCCTTTCAGTCGCGTCGAATCATCGAGCATTAATCCTTTCACGCGGACTACTTCGGCAGTGACACTGCCGCGCTCAACGAGCGTCTCAAGTACTTGTTTGAGTTCTGGGTTCACTGGGCACTCTCATTAGAATAGGTTGTCGATTTCATTTTGAGTCAAGATTTTGGCGGACTCTTCGCCGGCCTTGATCACTCTTCTGAGGATAAGGAGTTCCTCGATCTCAGAAGTTGTATATTGCCTCACGGGGAGTGGGCGCCCGTGTCGGGCAGCCGCGGCACCGCCCTCTTGCAGAGAAGCAACGAGCGGCTGGCCACATGCTCCACAATGCCGGGCTTCCATACGATTCACTGTTCCGCACCGATCGCACGTCAACCCCATCGCTGCGCCGCATTCGTTGCAGAACTTCTGGAGAACCTCCTGTTCGGTCTTACATCTCATGCATTGCATAGGTTACCCCTCCTTTTTGCTCTTGAGAAGAGTGAGTGCTTTTTCCAGGACTTCGTCGAATTTCTGATCCTCAAACGGTTTGAGAAGATATGCGTCGGCCCCGGCCTCCTTGAATTGCAGAATCTCCTCCCGGGCTGAGATCGACGACATCATCACGATGATGATTCCCGGGGAGTCTTTCTTGACAGACTGCAATACCTCCAGGCCTCCCATTTCAGGCATGACGGCATCCAAAAAGATGACATCGGGGTGGAAGGTTTTTACTTTCTCTAATGCCACCTTCCCGTTCTGCGCCGTGTCAATTTCAAGGAAATCGCGGTGCTTCAGGCGCTTGGAAACGAGGATCCTGACATGATCGGAATCATCGACAACGAGAATACGATTTGTGTTTGGCATGTTTCCTCCTTTTCAGCTGCAAACGATTAACATTTTCTTGTAGAATTCCAGCATAATAACAGAGTTGGAATCATATGAGAACGAAACCGCATTCACCACATGAACCACCTTCAGTTGAGGATTGTAAAGATGGAAATCAAGTTCTACACGTGCTCCTCCCCAGGCTCTCTCTCTGCCTCTCAACCTGGACCGAGTATCCAAGTTTGCGATTTTCGACATCCTGCAGCACCCGGCTCGGCGGTGGGTCTGATCGAGCGCAATGCCGGATTCTCCTGCTATGAAGATGTCCCTCCCACCAACGACGCCGCCAGATCGGCAGCGCGGACAGTCGTTTCTCGCGAGAGCACAGCCGCCCGCTCGATAATGTTCTCCAACTCACGGATATTGCCCGGCCAGTCATACTTCATCAATACCTCGATCGCCTTTTCGTCAAGGTGCTTGGGCTCTTTGGTGCCGGCGTGCACCTTGAGGAAGTGTTCGACGAGAAGCGGGATATCGTCCTTCCGATCTCGAAGGAGCGGCAAGTCCAGCGTCACGATGTTGATGTGGAGAAGCAAATCTTCACGAAACCTCTTCGCAAAGACCTCCTGCCGCAAGTCTCTGTTTGTCGCCGATATGAGTCGCACGTCCGATTTGAGGATCTTCTTTCCACCCTCACGCAGGTACTCCCGCGTCTCCAAAAACCGAAGCAGCTTGGGTTGAACGGCAAGCGGCAACTCGCCTATCTCATCCAGAAAAAGTGTTCCGCCGTTCGCTATTTCCACCAATCCCTGCTTCACACTTGCCTCAGTCTTCGAGTCACCTTTTTCCTGACCGAAGAGCTCACTCTCGAGCAGCTCTTCAGGAGTTGACGAGCAGTTGAGAGCCAGGAAAGGTTGCTCCTTTCGCAGACTATTATTGTACAGGAAGTCGGCGATCATTTCTTTGCCTGTTCCGATCGCCCCTTGGATGAGAACTGCCGAATCAGTCGGAGCTGCTCTGGTGGCCATATCCAGGACTTCCAGAAACCTCTTGTTGTGGCTCTTGATGCTCGCCGACAACACACGACGGCCGAGTTCCGATTTCAACGCTTTGTTGTGCGTCACCAATCGTTTCCGCTCGAGTGCCCTTTCGATCAAGCCAAGGAGGTCACTCACGTGATAGGGTTTTGGTATGTAGTAGAAAGCTCCCAAGTCCATGCATTCGACAGCGATTTTCACATCGTGCACCGCCGTAAGCATGATGACCTCGGTGTCCAGTTCCTGTTCTTTCACAAACTTCAGTACTTCAATACCGTCGACGTTGGGCATCATGATGTCGAGGAGAACCAGATCAAACGGGAGAGTCTGCAGCATGTTGATGGCAGCAGCACCGTCATTCGCGGTGTCGACGTAGTACCCCTGCCGCGGCAAGACACGCTTAAGCAATTCGAGGTTGACATCTTCGTCATCTACTGCAAGAATGGAAGCCGATAGTTTTGCCATGGTGCACCTTCTCCTTAGCGATCATTTGTTTGCGTGTCTATGAACAATCATTTCGCTCTAAACCATTCACAGAGTTTCAGTCGAGGCTGTTCAAAAAGTGCCGTTGTCATTTTCCCAAGGGTCCGAAGGACTCCTTCGGAGGATCACTTCGTGACGATCCCGATTTATCGGGAGAGAGATCTTACCTCAAATCAAGATTCCTCACTACGTTCGGAATGACAAACCGAGCCTTTGTCATTTCGATCCCGCTGCTTTTTGGCGGGAGAGAAATCCAATCCCAGCACTTTTGGATTTCTCAGTCTCCACCTCCCCGACAATGGAACTCGGGGCAGGTCGGCGGATCCTTCGAAATGGGAAACGTGACTTAGGAGACAGCCTCGCTTTCTGCCTCTCCAGACCAAAGGGGGGTCGATGTGGGTTGTCCTTCCCCCGATCTCAAACGCCTGCTTTCTCTTGCTCCCACGCTCCTGCGTGGGAGCAACGATCCTCGGATCAATGGTCCCAGACGACCACGTGCAAACAACGTGTCCTCTTAGCTCTTGATATTCGCTGACAGCACACTACGGGCGAGTTCCAATTTCAACGCTTCATTCTGCGTGACCAATCGTTTCCGCTCAAGCGCCCTTTCGATCAAACCGAGGAGGTCACCATCATAATATGGTTTCGTGACATAGTAGAACGCCCCCTTGTCCATACACTCGACGGCGGTCTTCACATCCTGCATGCCCGTCAGCATGATAATCTCGGTTTGAGGGTATTTCTGTCGAATGATCGTCAGGGCCTCGATGCCACTCATCCGCGGCATGCTGATATCAAGCAAGACAACGTCTGCTTGTTTCACTCTGAGTTTCTCGAGAGCCTCCTCGCCGTCAGCTGCCGTGTCGACATCAAAGCCTGCTGACTTCAGTTTGAACTTCAGCGAAAGGCGAAGGTCTTCTTCGTCGTCAACCACAAGGATGTGTTCGTTCATATGATCCCCGGCAAATTCTCTTCTTGTCATCCCCGCACGTCGTAAGCGGGGATCCAGTACATGTTTCAGCTGCGGCTTTGTGCAGTACTTGAGCTTAGTTCTGGATTCCCGATAGAAGAGTTCGGGAATGACAAGGTTTTGTTTCTCGCTCCCACGCTCCTGCGTGGGAGCGACGATGTTTGGATCATGAGGTTTCCACGCAGATCGTGGGAACAAGAAAGGCCCCCCCACCGATCACGCACGCCTACTTCGCCTCCGTGAGCCCGTATGCCTGGATCTTCGAGTAGAGTGTCTTGACACTCAGTCCGAGGATTTCCGCAGCCGTTTTCTTGTTCCATCCAACCGATTGGAGCACGCCTCTCACATGAGCCACCTCAATCTCATCAAGCGAGATCGCGCTGCCGACAAGAATGCCCCCCCGGCTCGGTCCGGATCCACCTTCTGACAACGTTCTTGGTGTCAGCGGGAGAGCGAGGTCGTCCACGTAGATCATATTGTCTTGCGACAAGACTGCTGCCCGCTCGATGACATTTTCAAGCTCGCGTATGTTGCCCGGCCAGTCATACTTCATCAGAAGCTCAAGCGCTTTTCCATCGAGGCGTTTCGGCTCTCCCTGACCGGCATGACCTTTGAGGAAATGTTCCACCAGCAACGGAATATCATCTTTCCGATCGCGGAGAGACGGGAGGAGTACGGTGACAACATTGATCCGATACAATAGATCCTCTCTGAACCTCCCTGCGATTGTTGCCTGCCGCAGATCTTTATTCGATGCCGAAATGATGCGTACATCCGATCGGAGATTTTTATTTCCTCCAACGCGTCGGAATTCACCCGTCTGCAGGAATCTCAAAAGCTTCGGCTGAACGGTGAGCGCCATGTCACCGATTTCATCGAGGAACAGCGTCCCTCCGTTCGCCATTTCGACTAACCCTTCTTTCATGCTCTTTGCATCGGTGAAAGCCCCCTTTTCGTGACCGAAGAGTTCGCTCTCAAGGAGAGCTTCGGGAATCGAAGAGCAGTTCAAGGCAAGGAACGGCTGTTCTTTCCTCGGGCTGTTACTATGGAGGAATTCCGCCACCAACTCTTTTCCCGTCCCGCTTCCGCCCTGGATAAGAATCGATGCGTCCGTTGGTGCCGCCCGCAATGCCAGGTCCAGCATTTCGAGAAAGCACTTGCTCTTACCGATCATTTTGGACGAGGACTGACCATACGCCAGTTGTCGTTTCAGGGCCTTGTTATGAACAATCATCCGCTTCCAATCGAGGGCACGCCCGATCAGCCCCAGCAAGTCGTCAATCACATACGGCTTCGTGAGATAGTAGTACGCACCAAGTTTCATGCATTCAACGGCAGTCTTAACATCCTGAACCGCCGACAGCATGATGACTTCCGTGTCAAGATGTTGATCTTTTACATACCTCAAAACCTCCACACCATCAACCCGCGGCATTCGGATATCGAGCAGGATCAGATCAAAGGGGAGTGTCTGAAGCACATTAATTGCCTCGAGCCCGTCCGAAGCGGTCTGGACATAATACCCTTCCAAACCGAGCACGCGCATCAAAGGGTCGAGATTTGCTTCCTCATCATCCACTGCAAGAATTGAGATCGGTTGTTTTGCCATGACATTCCTTACGAAGGTTTTTGCCTTGTCTTTTTTGCTTGTCATCCCCTCATGTTTTTGGAGGGGATTCCCGCCTGCCTCAGTCGAACTAGTTTGGCGGGCAGGCAGAACGTGAACTGCATCCGCCAGGGGTCGGTTTCAAGCTCAATCCTGGATTCCCGACAGAGGCATTCGGGAATGACAGGGTTTTATTTTTTGGTGCTTTGCGTTTCTGTGTGTCACGCTTTTGTTGGGAACATAGAGATCCACAGAGAAATGCGGAGTCACACAGAGAGAAGGAATAGTATTCTTGTCTGCGTACCTCCCCGCCTGCCTCAATTGATGCTCACAGGCGGGCAGGTGTGCCCCTCCGTGTAGCTCTGTCATGCTTTTATCCTCGCCTCACACCTTTTCATCCAGCACTTCTCGGATTTTGCGCAGCACCAAATTCGGGCTGTAGGGCTTCTGAATGAAATCTTTCGCCCCCGAGCGAAGCAAATTCGATTTCAGATTTGGCTCCAGATAGCCGCTTGCCAGGATGATCTTGACATTCGGATCGATCTCCTTCATCGACGTAAACACTGCCGCCCCATCGAGTTTCGGCAGCCCAAGATCCGTCAGGACGAGGGCGATCTTCTCTTTGTTCAACGAGAAGATTTTGATCGCAGCCAGACCATCCAAAGCAGTCAGAACGGTGTACCCCGCCCTCTCGAGCGTCGTTTTCATCAGGCCCAGGAGGTTCTGCTCGTCTTCCACAAGAAGAATCGTCTCTTTGCCCCGGAGATTGTCGGCGGCATTATTCTCATGTGGCACCGCCGGAGTCGCGAGCGCCTCTGTTACGGGGAGATACAACCTGAAGGTTGTGCCCAGGCCGATTTCGCTCTCCACATCGATGTAGCCGTGATGACTCTTGATGATTCCGTAGACTACGGAGAGACCAAGCCCGGTCCCCTTCCCACGCTCCTTCGTCGTGAAGAACGGCTCATAGATTTTCAGCTTTGTTTCCTCGTCCATCCCCTTTCCGGTATCCGAGACAGCAATGCAGACATACTCCACGGCATCCGCCTCACTGAATTTCTTTCGCACCTCACTGTTACTGATAACGTTCGTACGAATCCCGATCTCACCGCGACCCAGGTTCCCCGTGGTCGCATCGGTGATCGCATCACGGGCATTGACACACAGATTGAGCAATGCCTGGTGCATCTGCGTCTGGTCCATCATGATGATAGGGATGGTCTTATCCAGGTGGAGGGAGACAGAGATTGTCTTCGGGAATGTATCATCGACCATTTTCGCCAGCTCTTTGATGATCGCATTCACTCTGATGGGTTCATCCGTTGCATCGGATTTCCGTGCGAAGGTCAGAATCTGCCGCACAAGGCTTGCACCCCTCTGCACCGCCGTTGTGATTTCGCCGACACTGTCTTTCAAGAGCACCGGATTATTGCCCGCACGCTCAACCAACGCCGTGTGACCGAGAATGATGCCGAGGATATTGTTGAAATCGTGGGCAATGCCGCCGGCGAGGAGTCCGAGACTCTCCATCTTCTGGGCCTGGCCGATTTGCTTTTCCATCTGCAGCTGCTTCGTCACATCTCTGATGGTGCCGCGAAGCATGATGACCTTTCCCTGCCTGTCGCGAACGGCGGTGGCCGTCTCCTGGACATTCAGTTTCTGTTTGTCCTGACGTATGACAATTGCTTCAAAATCCTTCACAAATCCCTGCTGGTTTATCCTGCTGAGGAATTCCGCCCGTCGCCGGCTGTCGGCATACAGGTCGCGCCCCACATCCATCCCGAGCGCCTCTTCTCTTGAAGGAAATCCGAACATCTCGATGCCGGCGGCGTTGAGATCCAGAAGCTTTCCGTCGGCAGAGCTGATATAGATACAGTCCTTCGATTCCTCAAACAGCGCGCGGAATTTTTCTTCCGACCCTCGGAGGCTTTCTTCCGCTTTCTTGCGGCTCGTAATGTCACGGTTCACAACAAGAATGCCAATTGTCTTGCCGGTTTGATCCTTGACGGGGACTTTGGTTGTTAAGGTGCATTTCTCGACTTCTCCAGTGTCCGGATTGAGTTTCGTCTGCTCTCGATTGATTACCGGTACTCCCGAAGCAGCGATCGCATCTTCTTCAGTGAAGTGTAGTTCCACAAATGCGGAGGGTACGAAATCCCGATCGGTCTTGCCGATCAACGCCTCAAGCGATCCGGCGCCAAGCGCCTTGATCGACGCGCCGTTCGCCATGAGGTACTGGTGTCTCAGGTCTTTGAGACAGACTTCATCTGGAATGCTTTCGATGAGAGTCTGGAGCAACGTCCGCTCCTTTTGAAGCATGTCTTCTATCCGCTTGAGTTCGGTGATGTCGCGATTGATGCCGACGAGGCCGATGATCTTGCCTTCGCTGTTCTTCAGAGGGATCTTCGAAATCAGCAAGCTTCGCTCAATCTCTCCGGTCACAGGATCGATCTTGTCAGAGACTCTGTTCGTGGTATGACCTCCAACCGCCAGGACGGCATTCTCTTCCCATCGCACGTCCTTCACGAGGTGTTCGGGAATGAAGTCTTCATCTCGCTTTCCGATGATTGCCTCTGATGAGGTTTGCCTGAGAGCGTTCACTGTCCCCAAGTTTACGACGATGAATCTTCTCTCCGTGTCCTTTACTGCGATCTCATCCGGAATGGCGTCGATGATCGTGCGCAGAAGGGTTCGCTCTTCCTCTAACCGTTTCTCGGCTCTGTTTCGCTGAGTGACATCGCGAAAAACGCTCAGGAGATGTTTCCCCCCCTCACTCTGATCAATGAACGAGTTGGAAATGTCGACATCAAGTTCATCATCGTTCCAGAGCCTTATCGTCGCCTCGAATCGCGCAACAATGTTCCCGGTGGCGAAACGCTTTTGGTACAGCTCAATACCTTCCGACGGCCCATGGCTCTTGTAGATCGTGGAGAACACTTCCCCCACAAGGTGTTCACGCGGCTTCTTTACAAGTCGGCAATACGCCTCATTCACATCGATTGTGCAACCGGCGCTATCAGTCAGGCGCATGCCATCTGCCGAATGCTCCCATACAGACCGAAAACGCAATTCCGACTCGCGCACTGCCGCCTCTGTTTTCTTGTGCTCCGTCACGTCACGCGAGATTCCGAACGTACCGACGATTGTTCCGTCCTTGTCACGCAGTGGCATCTTCGTGGTCGAAGCCCACGTCACGTGGCCATCCGGCCATGTTTCTTTTTCTTCCACACCGATGAGGGGCTGGCCTGTTCGCATGATTGTCTGTTCATCATTGAACGCTCTCCGGGCATGCCCCTGTGAGAAGAAGTCAAAGTCTGTCTTGCCAAGCGCCTGGGATGGATCGCTCAGGCCAAACCTCTTTATTTGTGACCCTGAGTTTCTCACGAAGCGGCTTTCCATATCCTTGAAGTAGATATGGTCAGGGACGTTGTTCATCAACATTTCCATCTGGTACCGTTCCCGGGCCAGGGCCTCCTCCGCCCGCCTGCGTTCAGAGATATCCCGGATAATAGCAGTATAGAATTGTCCTTCGGAAACTTCCCATGAGGCGAGCGAAAGCTCCATGGGGAATTCGGTGCCGCCTTTGCGCACTCCTTTCACTTCCACCGTGTCGCCGACAATATGCGGCTTGCCCCCCGCCTGAAACCTCTTCAGGCCGTCGCTGTGCTCCGAGCGAAAGTCTTGCGGCATGAGGTTGGTAAGAGGTTGCCCGACGACCTCCACATATGTGTAGCCGAATGTGCGTTCAGCAGCCTTGTTCCAGCCGGAGACATTCCCATGGCTGTCTGCGGTGACAATCGCATCGTTCGCAGATTGCAGAACTGCGCGGTATCGAGCTTCGCTCTGGCGCAATGCCTCAGCTGCTTTGTTGGTCGCATCTTCGGCGAGCTTGTGCTCGGTGACGTCGCGGATATATGCACCAAGACCTTTTTTTCCGTCCGCAAGCTTGACAGGAAACTTCATCGTCTCATAGTAGCGCCCCCTGACGAATTCTTGAGAAATCTGGAGAGAATTCGAACGCAACGTCAGTTCATCAGTCTTTTTGCACTCCCTGGCAGCCTTCTCATCCATCAAATCGAAATCGGTCTTACCGAGAATCTCGTTCTCCGTTTTGTTGTAGAATTTGCATAAGGGACCATTTGCAATGAGGTGATGGAACGTGTCATCTTTCAGAAATGCCATGTCTGATGTGGAATCGAGGAATGTGCGAATCCTTTGCTCACTCTCACGCAATGCCTCCTCCGCCCGTTTCCGTTCGGTAATATCGCGACACACTATCAGCAAGCCGACGGTATTTCCCTTCTCATCGGGGATCGCTGAAGAGTTGATTTCTCCCCAGAAGAGCGTCCGATCATCTTTGAGAAGTCTAATCTCCCGTTGTGCGGGCGCAGATCCATCTGATGCGAGTGCCTTGAGACGTGAGAACACCAAAGGATGATCTTCTGGAAGGATCCAGTTCAGGACGCTTGTGCCGATGATGGTCTGCTCCGGAGAAACCCCGAACATCTCGACAGCTTTTGGCGATGCAAATTGAAGAATACCCTTCATATCAGTGATGATGAGCGCATCCGGCGTTGCTGCCGTCAGTGTCCGGTAGTATGCCTCCGAAGCACGCAGTGCTTCCACGGCTTGTCGCCGCTCGATACGCACCTTCGCCTCTTTCAATTCACGGTCGATGGCAGGCATCAGACGCGCCATGTTGTTTTTCATCACGTAATCATGGGCACCCCGGGTCATCGCGTCGACGGCAACTTCTTCGCCCATCGTCCCGGAAACGAAAATAAAGGGGATGTCCAACTCACGCTCATTATAGATACTCAAAGCCTCTATGCCGCTGAAGCCAGGGAGCCTGTAATCGCAGAGGATAAGATCCCACGCCTGCTCGTCGAGCGCGCCCACAAATGCTGCCTGAGTCTCAACGCGCCGGCATTGGGCAACGTAGCCGCCCTTCTTGAGCAGCCGTTTCAACAGCTCCGCGTCACCTTCGTTATCCTCAACCATTAGGACATTGATGGGCTTTTTCATCGCGACATACTCCCTATTGTGTTCTTGCTATTTCCTGCCTTGATCCGTCACGCCTTTGTTGAAGTCGTCCTGCGAGCATTGTTGTCATTTCGAAGGATCCGCCGACCTCCCCCGAATTCCGTTGTTGGGGAGGCGGAGACTGAGAAATCTGATCAAAAAGAAAGATTTCTCTCCCGATAAATCGGGATCGAAATGACATAATCACTTTTTGGACAGCCTCGCGGTCCGCTTCTCCCGATCTCCCATTCTCCTTTTCCACTCTTCTCCGTTTCGTCTTCGCTCTCTCCCACACCCTCATTTCACCGGCGGCGGCTGATTCAGAAGCAGCCAGTAAAGCCCGAGCTGACGCACGGCCTCGAGAAACTTATCAAAATCGACCGGCTTCTGTACAAAACTGTTCGCCCCGAGGCTATATCCCTTTACAAGGTCCTCTTCCTGTCGCGACGAGGTGAGGATGACGACAGGAAAGAGGCGTGTTCGATCGTTTTCCCGTATTCTCCGCAGAACTTCCAGGCCGTCCACCTTGGGCAGCTTCAAATCAAGAAGGATAACCGAGGGGCAAATCGCGGAACCCGCGTACTTTCCTGCACCAAGGAGACAGTCCAACGCTTCCTGGCCGTCCCGCACAACGACCAGTTCGTTTAGAATATTCAAATTCTTGTTTTTCTCGAAGGCGCGTATCGTCAAATCGACGTCATCGGGGTTATCCTCGACGAGGAGTATGACTTTCTTTTTTTCCATGAAATCACCTTTCATTATTTCTTCGTTTGTCATCCCCTCGTGTTTTAGGAGGGGATCCCCGCCTGCCTCAGGTGAGCTAGTTTGGCGGGCAGGCAGAAAGTGAACTACCTCTGCCAAGGGCAAGCGTCAAGCTCAGTTCTGGATCCCCCGCCTACGCTGCGCTTCGGCGGGCAAGCCGACTACAGCATTTCCCGAAGGGATCCTCCGAAGGAGTCCTTCGGACCTTTGGGACGGGAATGACAGGGGTTGTTAGCTCTGAGGAAGGTCGCTTATCGAGCCATCCTCGTTATACAAATCCTTCCATTTTGGGTTATGCTCTTCGATCAATCGCAATTTCCACTGCCGGTTCCACTTTTTAAGCTGCTTTTCCCTGACTATCGCGGCGTCGATATTTTCAAACACTTCGTAGTATACTAGCATTTGCACGTGGTAACTTTTCGTGAAACCCTTGTGGACCTCAATCTTGTGTTCGTACACACGACGCACCAAGTCGTTTGTTAATCCTATATACAAAGTCCCATTCCTCTTGCTGGCCAGTATGTAGACGAAGAATGTCTTAAGCATTCTTTCTTTCCTTCTTGTCATCCCCTCATGTCTTTGGAGGGGATCCCCGCCTGCCTCAGTTGAACTAGTTTGGCGGGCAGGCAGAACGTGGACTGCATCGGCCATGGGCCAGTTTCAAGCTTGGACCTGGATTCCCGACTACAACGTTCGGGAATGACACAGTTTTGTTTTTGTTTTCTCTATTTGTCATCGGTGATAATCCGTGTCAATCCGTGTTGATCCGTGGTACATTTTCTTCACGAGAGGCGCCATGCTGTGAAGGAGCTCGCAGCCTGGCTCGTTTGTTCTGTCCGGGCGGGCAGGCGCTCCTGAACTGTGTGCCCACGAATCCAGAGCTAATGTCATTTCGACCCCTCTTCCCCGGGGGAGAAATCTTATACCAGGATCAGATTCCTCACTTCGTTCGGAATGACAAACAGGGAAAGTCATTACTGCCCAAGTCCCCCATTCCTCGTTTCTCCCATTCTCCGTTTCACGTTTTCTGCCCATCTTCCCTTCTCCGTTTCGCACATTCTCCCGCTCTCCGTTTCATCCTGGCTCTCTCCAAGCTTGGAGTCATTGCGAGCGTTTTGCGCGAAGCAATCCGTCGTGAGTAACATGGACAGACTGCTTCGTCGTTGCGCTCCTCGCAGTGACTGGAAGCAATCACAGCGTAAAATAGAACGTTGCCCCCTTTTCCACTTCGCTCTCCGCCCAGATTGTTCCCCCGTGCCGGCGAATAACCCGCTGCGCGGATGCAAGGCCCACTCCCGTGCCCGGGAATTCGGACTGGGCGTGGAGACGCTGGAACGGCGCAAAAAGCATGTCGGCATGCACCATATCGAAACCTGCCCCGTCATCCTT
Source organism: Ignavibacteriota bacterium (assembly GCA_003170475.1). Lineage (GTDB taxonomy): Bacteria > Bacteroidota > Ignavibacteria > UBA10030 > UBA10030 > UBA9647. The sequence continues at coordinate 13,154 of PMZI01000020.1, forward strand.
CACAAAGAAAGCCCTTTTGCCATCCAGTTCACGCGATCCGACCTCAATCTTCGTTTGGTCGTGTCTCGATGTAAATTTCCATGCATTTTCCAGAAGATTTTGCAGACACATTCTGAGCAACTGTGGGTCACCGATGGCTGACATTCCCGGTTCGATCATCACTGTAACGTGAGATCGCGTTTGCTGCCGCTGGAGATCCTCGACAATTTCTTCTGCCATGGTGGTCAGATCGATGGCCACACGGGACAGTTCAGCGCGTTGAATGCGAGAGAGTTCCAGAACATCGTCGATGAGCTGTCCCATTCGTTGGGCGGCGTTTCGCACCCGCAGCAAGTGGCTCTTGCCATGTTCGTCAAGCTTGCTCTGGTAGTCCTCCAGGAGAGCCTGGCTAAACCCATCAATACTTCTCAGAGGGGCCCGCAGATCGTGCGAAACAGAATAGGAAAATGCTTCGAGTTCTTTGTTTGCTTCCGCCAATTCAGCCGTGCGCACAGTCACCCTGTGTTCAAGCTCGCTGTTCAGTGTTCGTATTTCCTCTTCCGCTAGTTTTTGGTCCTCGAGAATACTCAGCAGCGAAGTCCGAGAGTGCTCGGAATCGTCATAAAGCCTCCGCATCTCAGCTTCGTTTTGCTTTCGCTCGGTGATGTCGCGGATGTTGCACTGAATCATTTTGTGACGATCAACCTGATAGACGTGACTTACGAACTCCACATTCATCAGCGCTCCTGCGGCTGTTTCCAGCGGCAACCCTTCGTACTTGATGTATTCTTTCTGCTGCAATTCCAGGAAGTTGGCCTTGTTTGCGACAATGTCTTTGAAGAACCCAAGATCCCAAATTCTTTTTCCAAGGAACGCATCATGCGAGTAACCCAACATCTCGACTAAGAATGGATTTACATCGATAACCATCCCCGTGTCAGCATCCAAAATCAAAATACCATCTCTCGCTGCCTCAAAGAGCCGATGGTACCGAAGCTCCGAAATGGTCAGCGCCTCCTCCGCCCGCTTACGCTCGGTGATATCAACGAACGTTGCCAGGAAGTCGTCATTGATTGTAGTGCCGGAAATAATTATTTCGCGCACACTTCCGTTCTTGCATGTGACGTGATAAACCTCCGATTCGATGTCTGTGCCCGTTTCTGCAGCATGCCTGATTGCGCTATCCCAATTGTGAACCACCCAGGTTCTGTAATGTTCTTCCGGATAAGCAATCATCCACCACTCGGCGAGCGTCGGGACTTCACCATAGGTGTATCCGAACACCTTGATGAACCGCTCATTTCTAAAAGTGATTACTCCATCCTTGTTCACGTAGCAGATGGGCAATGGTGTGCTTTCCAGGAGTTTCCGAAACTTCCCTTCGCTCTCTTTCAACGCCTCTGCCGCACGTTTGCGCTCGGTGATATCCCGGACAATTCCCTGAAATCGTCCACCTGATAATTGTTTTGCACTGATTTCGACGGGTACGAGGGAACCGTCCTTACGGATCATTTCCCGTTCGCTCAGGAGAGATTTCCCCTCACGGAGCTCATCCAATTTCAGCGGTTGCAAGGCGGGCACCGACGTTAGCTCATGCAATGTCTTCCTTAAAATCTCTTCCCGCGTATACCCCAGCAAAAGACATCCGGCAGGATTGACTTCTATGTATCTTCCTTCAGAGTCAGCAAGAAAGATTCCATCGGACGCCTGATCAATAAGTGCACGGTGACGCTCCTCGCTGACCTTCAGTGCTTCTTCCGCCTGCTTGCGCTCGGTGATGTCGCGGATATTGCACTGAATCACCTTTTTATGGGCCACCTCATAGACGTTGCTGACGAACTCCACCTCGATCTTGCGACCATCGGCAGTTTCCAGCGGCAGGCCCTCGTAACGGATGTACTCCTTTTGCAGCAATTCCAGGAAGTTGATCTTGTTTGCATCTATATCCTTGAAGACCCCCAATTCCCAGATCTTCTTGCCAAGGAATTCATCGTGTGAGAACCCTAACAACTCGACCATGAACGGATTTACATTGACGACCATCCCCGTCTCAGCATCGAGAATCAAGATGCCGTCTCTCGCCGCCTCAAACAGCCGACGGTACCGGACCTCTGAGAAAGTCAGCGCCTCCGCCATCTCATATTGTTCCCGATAGAAGCGATGTCGTTGATGCCGCCACACCAATCCCACGCCAGCACCCGAGGTCGCAAGAAGAGCGCCGAGAAGAATAACCATCATCCACAGACGAGCTCGCGCCGGCGCATTTACCTCTGTCAGATCCGTTCGCGCAACCAGAAACCAGGGAGAGTCTGGCACAGATCGGAGAGCGGCAACGACGGATTCTCCGCGATAGTCCACGCCTTCGATGACGCCTGTATGACCGAGAGCCGCTTGCGCGGCTGGGAGTTTTCCAGCGCTGAGGGGGAATCGCAGGTTGAGCGCTGTGTTTTTTTGAAAGCGAAGCTCATTTAAGAACAACACGTCGTTCCCTTCGCGGCGAACGATCAGTGTCTCTGATGTCCGGCTCGGCACAGGCCATGTTTGAATGAATGGATAAAGATATGCCTCAGGATCTATGCGAAGAAGGAGCACACCCAGTCGTCGATCGGGGTCAGCGTCGTCGATGATCGGAACCAGAACTGTCAGATAGATTTTCTGATCATGCTCATTCCGATGAAAATCTTGTACCGTTACTCCTCCTACCCGCATGAGTTCCATGGCAGTCTTTTGAACCACCGACGCAATGGGGACTGTCTTCTCGGGGACGGACATTCTGACAATGCCCCGCGTATCGAGCAGGACCAACCCTTCGTAGGAATAGTATGACTGCAACCGGGTTAACCATGTTTGGAGCTGTTGTTGGGCCTTCCCGTCGTTCTTTTGTTCTAAGAATCGCTTCACCAGATTGGAAAAGGCCGGGTTCTTGAAGAAGGTGGACGCGTCTCCCAACCGTTCCGTGCGATACTGCACCAGCTGGTTCACCTTCAATTGTGCGATCGCAGAGAGCTGGCGTTCTGCTTCTACGCGAAAGTTCTGCTGATAGTTCTGATACGCGAAGAACCCACCGGTAAGTATCCCCGCAGCAAGGCCGATGAAAATGAGCAGGAAGACTACGCCAGTCCGATTCTTGAGATTGTCAGAACGTTTCATAGAACAATCCTTTCCAAGCTTGTTCGGCGCCAAACGCCGCTGTCATTTGGATCCCGCTGCCGCTTCTGTCATTTCGATCCCGCTGCCTTTTAGCGGGAGAGAAATCGTTCTCCGGGTCAAGATTCCTCACTGCGTTCGGAATGACAAACGGGAGCATTGTCATTTCGACCCCACTGCTTCACATTGTCATTTCGATCCCGCTGCTGTTTAGCGGGAGAGAAATCTTACTCTGAGCCTGACAAGATTTCTCGTCTCCAAACAACGGAGACTCGAAATGACAAATAATGATGTTTGTGATTTCTGATTGACAAACGGGAGCATTGTCATTTCGATCCCGATTTATCGGGAGAGAAATCGTTCTCCGGGTTAAGATTCCTCACTGCGTTCGGAATGACAAACGGGAGCATTGTCATTTCGATCCCGCTGCCTTTTAGCGGGAGAGAAATCGTTCTCCGGGTCAGGATTCCTCACTGCGTTCGGAATGACAAACGGGAGCATTGTCATTTTCCCAAAGGTCCGAAGGACTCCTTCGGAGGATCACTTCGTGACGACCCCGATACTCCATCTGTCATTTCGATCCCGCTGCCTTTTAGCGGGAGAGAAATCGTTCTCCGGGTCAGGATTCCTCACTTCGTTCGGAATGACAAAATGCTCAGTGTCATTTCGACCCCGGGTCTCAGGGGGAGAAATCTTATCCCAGCTCACAAAGATTTCTCGTCACTTGCCCCTTCGGGGCTTCGTTCCTCGAAATGACAAACGGGGACAGTCGACACTCCCCAAGTCTCCCCCTCACCGCTTCCCCCATTCCCTTTGTTCTCATTCTCCGGTTCACCCTTTCGCCGTCTCCTGCTCCCCGCTCTCGCTTTCCTGGCTGGGATAGCGAACCCCTTCCTTCAGCCGGGCAAGCAGTTCATTCACTTCGTGTTTGAGTTCGCGGACCCGATCCTCGCGCCCAAGTGTCACCTCTTGCCAACGCTGCAATTCCTCGAGTTGACGAAGGGTCTCTTCTTTCGCCCGCTTGCGCTCGGTGATGTCGCGCACCATCGCAATCATGAGATCCGGTTGAGCAGGAGCCAGGGAACTAAGACGAATTTCGACCGGGAATGTCGTTCCATCTTTCCGTCTATGTGCCCCCTCAACTGTTCTCACCCCTCCCGATTTCATCTTATCGTGAATAGAGTCGATTATTTCAGAAGGAAGGATGGCCTCAATGTCCGACGCGGAAAGGCCCATGAGTTCATCTTTGCTATAGCCAAGGTCCTGGCATGCCTGCCCATTGCAGTTCCGAATTCGCCCTGTCGTCGCCTCCAAGACGTAGATTGCCTCGCCGGCGCCTTCGATGTAGGACTTCAACTGCTGCTCACTCAAACGGAGAGCCGCATCAGCCCGCTTACGCTCGGTGATGTCCAACACGGTTCCGACCATCGAAATGAGATCGCCCTTATCATCATAGTTACCATGAAAGGTTGAGTAGTAGTGTCCGACACTCTGATCCGGGCGAAGGAATTTTTGTTCATAGGAACCGGGACTATGCGTCTCAATCGCCCTTTTGATGAGCTCTTGATCGCGCTGATGATCCTCAGGCCATGGCGACAATGCGAGGATGGAATCAATGTGCGGTGTGAATGTTTCCGGATCGAGGCAAAAGGTCTTAAATACCTCCTCAGACCATTCAACGTCACCCGTCTTCACATCCCAGTCCCAATAACCCAGATGAGCCATTTCTTGAGCTTCTCGTAACCTCTTCTCACTTTTCCTCAACGCCTCTTCTGCCCGCTTGCGCTCTGTGACGTCGCGTGTGGCTACCATCCGCATCGGCTTGCCATGGTAGGGGATTTGTTTCGCGAACGCTTCGAGTGCTATCCTTGTACCGTCGGCACGCAAACCGAACGTCTCAAAGCGTCCTTCCACTCCTGATACAAAGCGATCACGGATGCTTTTGTGAACTTCGGGTGGCGCAAAATGAAGCAACGATTTGCCGACTGACTCTTCACGCGAGTAACCGAACATTCGACACATCGCATCATTGACTTCCACGATTGTTCCATTGTCAATGATGGCAATCCCCTCAACCGTAGCCCCCCATAACTCTCGGTACTGGGAATCACTTGCTCGCAGTGCCTCCTCTGCCCGCTTGTGCTCTGTAATGTCGTTATGTTCGATGACAGCATTGGTTATTCTGCCATTCGTGTCTATGATCGGGAATACTGTCACATCGAGGATGACCGACGTCGTATGTTCAAGATGGAGACCTTTGACTTTCGAGCTATCGTAGTTGATCTCGAAGCGTGCTGTTGTGCCGCGTTCAAACACCTCCTTCACAAGAGGCATGAAGCCCTGTTCGAGCACAATATTATCCTGGAATATGTTGTACCGTCCGACGACTTCATCTTCGGAGATCTTGAGTAATTCGCAACAGGCGTGATTCAATCTGATGAGAGTTCCATGATCATCGGCAATCCACATTGCGAGAGGGCTTTGCTCAATCAATCGATTCAGGAAGGCTTCTGAGTTTTGGAGTTTTTCGTCCGCTCGCTTGCTGGCCTCTTCAGCGAGCATCCGTTCTGTGATGTCAATAACTGTGGTGATGAAGTATGTCGGTCTCCCGGAACTGTCGCGCTGCAAAACGGTGGCAACATCAACCCAGACTGCGTTTCCCTTTTTATGGAGATAACGTTTCTGCCACCGCGCCGATTCACGCTCTCCAGAAAGCATTGAATTGATGATCTTCTGATCGCACTCGATGTCATCGGGATGAGTTATCTGCTGCCATTTTAGATTCGCCAATTCCTCCTGCGAATACCCCACCATGTCAGAGAAGGCTTTGTTGACTTTGACAGTGCCATCCGGCGAGGTCATGGATTTTCCTACCGCAGCATGTTCAAAGACATTCCTGAATCGCTCTTCACTTTCGGCCAGAGCTTCCTCCATTCGCCTTCGGGCGCGCCTCTCCGCAGCCTCTTCAAGCGCTCGCATGACTGCTGAAGGAAGCCTTACCAATCTGTCCTTCAAGACATAATCGACTGCTCCTTCTTTCACAAGCTCCATGGCAATGTCTTCACCCACTGTACCGGAGACGCACACAAAGGGAACAGCCGGACAGATTTGTTTGGTCCATCGCAACGCGCCGAATGCATCGAACCCTGGCAGCTTGAAATCGGACAAAATGATGTCGTACCTGCGGCTGCGGAGCCAGGAGACAAACTCGCTTTCCGTCGCCGTACAGTCGATTTCCAGATCAGAGATGGCATTCGTCAACTGCTCGCGCATGAGCTCAAAATCACGAGGAGAGTCTTCGAGACAGAGTACTTTTAACATGGTGCTCCTCTCAACTTTCGTTTCCGGTAGATGCAATGCCTTCCGGAGGTAATTCATTGATGACTGCCCAAAAAACGCCGATTTGCTTCACCGCTTCGATGAAATCCTGGAAGTCGACCGGTTTGACCACGTAGGCGTTGACCCCCAGCATGTAGCTGCTTATCAGATCCCGATCCTCGCGTGAGGAAGTGAGCATCACCACAGGCAAGGTTTTCAAGGCCGGATCCCCTCGAATCGCTCGAAGCACTTCGATGCCATCCATGCGGGGCATTTTGATATCCAACAGCAAAACCGCCGGAAGCCCTGGTTTCCGAAGTTTAAACTTTCCTTCGCATCGGAGAAACTCCATCGTTTCCACACCATCTTTCACGACAGTGACGTTATTGGCCAGATTATGCTCGGCCAACGCCTCAAGAGTCAATTCGACATCCTTCGGGTTGTCCTCTGCCAAAAGTATCGTTCGAAGTTCTATCATCATATTGTCTCCTTATTGTTTTGGTATTGAAAAATGTAATGTTGTGTTTCATCTATGGTGTCGGCTGTCCAAACAAATCTTTGTCATTTTTCCGAAGGGGTCCTTCGGACGTAACGATTTCGATCCTCCTTCTGTCATTTCGATCCCGATTTATCGGGAGAGAAATCTTTCCGTGACCTTTTCAGGATTTCTCCTCGCTACGCTCGTCGAAATGACAAAGTGGGTTTCTGGGACAGCCCATGCACAACAATTATTTAGGTATTGAAAAATAGAATGTCGCCCCTTTGTCAAGCTCGCCCTCAGCCCATGTGCGTCCGCCATGCCTCAGAATAATGCGGCGGACGTTCGCCAGACCGATTCCGGTACCTTCGAATTCTTCTGTCGGGTGGAGGCGTTGAAAAACACCGAAGAGCTTCTGAGCGTATTGCATGTCAAACCCAACTCCATCATCATGAACGAAAAAAACAAATTCCTTGGCCTCTTTGCGGACTCCAATCTCGATCCGGGCTTTCTTCCTGGTCCGCGTGAATTTGATAGCATTGCTCAGCAGATTCATCCATACAAGCCTTAGCATTGCGTCATCACCAGAGACCGAGGGCAATGCTCCCAAGACCCACTCGATTGTGCGACCGGGATTATCTGTGCGTAGGGACTCTTTGATTTCCTGAACAATGCTATTCATATCTACATCACGTTGACGCATCTCCATACGACCGGTCCTGGAGAATTGCAGCAGATCGTCAATTAGCACTCCCATCTGACGAACAGAATCGGCAATGGAACTCAAATAATGCTGACCATTTTCCGGCAGATTGGATTGACAGCGCTTGGAAAGCAGTTCCACGTATCCGCTCGCATGCCGTAACGGGGCGCGAAGATCGTGAGACACTGAGTAGGTGAAAGCTTCCAGTTCTTTGTTTGCTGCTTGGAGTTGGGAGGTGCGCTGCGAGACGCGTTGTTCGAGCTCGGTGTTGAGCAGACGGATTTCTTCCTCAGCCCGCTTGCGTTCGGTGATGTCCCAGAAGATGCCGAGCACGCCCATGATCTCGCCGTTCGCGTCCCGGACTGGCGTCTTGATAGTGTTCACCCAGCTTTCTTTCCCGGCTACCATATACTTCTCTTCCAACTCCTCGGTCTTCCCGGTCTCCATGATCCTGACGTCGTCGGAATGGTACTTGGCGGCGAGTTCCGGCAGAAATAAGTCGGCGTCCATCTTGCCCACCACTTCCTCGGGCCGGAAACCGAAGTCACGGGCGAGGTTCTCATTGATCGAGACCCACCTGTAATTCCTGTCCTTCATGAGGATCTTCTGGGGAATATTCTCGACAAGCGTTTTGTATCTGGCCTCGCGCTCCCGGAGTTCCTGATCTGCCAGTTTGCGTACGGTGATGTCCATACAGGTACCCATCATCCGCAGAGGTTTACCACCATCATCAACGAACACCTGGCCCCGGGCGTTGATGTAGCGCACATTGCCATCGGACAATATGACGCGGTAGTCGGTATCATAGGGTTTGCGCTGCTCCAGTGAATCTGCGACATCCCGTTGCACACGTTCCCTATCGTCGGTGTGAAGCGAACTGAGGAACTGTTGGAAATGGGCGATTTGCTCCTGGCCCACTCCAAACAGGCGATAGAACTCTTCCGAGCCGGTGATCTCATCTTTCACGGCATCCCATTTCCAGCTTCCCAGTTGTGCCATTGTCTGAGCCTCCGCAAGAAGCTCACGGCTGCTTACCAACTCGGTGGTTCGCTCCTGGATGAGTTCCTGGAGATGATCGCGGTGTCTCTCCAACTCAATCTCGGCCAGTTTTCGTTTTGTGATGTCGTCTACCGTCATCAGGAAGTGTAATTTGCCCGCGCTTTTAAACGTTGTAATGTAGTAGTTTATCCAGGCGTCCTTACCGAAGTTTGTGGTCAGGTGAATTTCAGCTCTTTGTTCCTTTTGGGTCTGCAAAGCAGTTTCGACTTTTTGGAACAGACCGTTCTTCTTCCATGAATCGAGCTCACGGAAGTCTATTTTCAGCATTTGATCAACAGATGCGCCGGATATTTTTGCCACTGCAGGGTTCGCTATGATACAGGGTCCCTCTTCTCTGCAGGCAAAAATGCCAAGAGAAGATGTGCTGATAATTTTTTGATTCAGTTCCAGCGCATCCTTTAATTGCGCGGTACGTTGCGTTACAGTTTCTTCCAGTTCGTCGTTGAGTCGCTTGATCTCTTCCTCTGCCTTCTTACGGTCGGTGATATCAGTAACGGTGCCAACCCATCGGATGGGTTTTCCGTCAGGCGTCCTTGTGACTGCGCCCCGAGCTGACCACCATCGAAAAGTTCCGTCCTTCCTAATAGCTCGATATTCCTCAGCGTAGGGTACGCGTCCCTCCAGATGAGCTTGCACCGCGGCCATTACGCGAACCCAATCCTCGGGATGCACCGACGCGCCCAAACCATCCAGCGTTCTTGGAAACTCGCCCGGGTTATAACCGAGCATTTCATCAATCTTCCCAAACCACTGTACGCTTTGCTGGAGGTCCCATTCATACACCACATCGTTTGACGTTTCAGCGGCGATGCGGAATCTCTCTTCACTCTCCTGTAATGCTTCTTCAGCCCTCTTGCGTTCAGTAATGTCTCTGGCATTGACAGCAAGATATTCCGGTTCGCCGTTTCTATTTTTTAGTAGCGAGCATGACAATGCTACCGGGATTTTCTTCCCGGCTATATCCTTAAACGCGCTATCTCCTTTCCAACCGCCAACCCTGAATATTTCCGGCAGGGTTACAGTGAACATGTCATGCTTTGCGTCATCACTGATGAACTGTTCGATCGTGTACCGTGTAATATCATCGTCAGCATTCAGTCCGAGGAGTTTCCTACCGGCCACATTCATATAGAGGATGTTGGCATTTATATCGGCATAAGAAATGAGATCTGTTGATGATTCAATAGTTGATACCAGCCTCTCCTGTGTTTCCAGACTTCTTTTGAGGTCGTCAACCTCTGTATTGGAACCGAACCATTTGGCAATATGGCCTTCAGTGTCACGCATAGGGACTGCTCTGGTTTTGAACCAATGATAGACACCGTCACTTCGACGGATACGAAATTCAACATCGAAGCTCTCTCCCGTTTTTACTTTCTCCATCCACTCGGAAACGATTCTGTCTTTGTCTTCCGGATGAAGCTGTTCAAGCCAGCGGTAACCCAATTGTTCTTCTTCCGGTACACCGGTATAAGCGACCCACTGTTTGCTGAGATAGTCGCAGGGACCGTCAACTCTGCAAGTCCAAAACAGTTGGGGCAGCGATTCAATCAGCTCTCTGAAGCGTCTTTCACTATCGTTCATGAGTTCTTCAGCACCATTGTGCTCGGCAGTATCTTCTTCAGTATGCTCACGTTTCTCGAGCATCGTTTCCAGCTTCTTCACTCTCCTACTCACGGATTTCAGCTCTGTAATCAACTCGTCCTTCGTTTTGCGTTCGGTCTTCATTCGCTTTTCTCCAGCCTGACAAATCGTTTGAGATGCTTCTATCCTCGAGAGCAACGCTCCCATGAACCTTCTTTGGTCTCGTTACGGCCCCGCCTTCGCGGCGGCATCCGGGAAATAGATCTTTGCACAATCCGGACATAGTCCATGGGTCAGCTTTGCATCGGTGTGGTCTCCGAGATACTTCTCCAGTTGATTCCAGTATCCTTTGTCGTCGCGTATCTTCTTGCAGGATGCACAGATCGGCAACAGGCCGCCCAATGTCCTCACCTTCTCGAGGGCACCCTTGAGTTCGCCGATAAGCGATTCCCGCTCCTGTTCAGCCTGCTTCTGGTCGGTGATGTCTTGCACCGCCCCGCAGATACCGACCACCCTCTTCGCCATTTCATCCCAAATCGGGTCAGAATAGACTTTCATGCATCTCGTGCTTCCGTCTTTGCGAATGGTTCTGATTTCGCTGGCGATCTTTTCATTATTGAGCAGCTTTTGAAAATCCTGTTCGTCCCTTGCCTGATCATCTGGATGCACAATGGCACTCCAGGAGCCGATGGCTCTATATTCTTCTTCCGTGTAGCCCGTAATTTGTTCAACGGCTCCGATGAGCAAGTCCAGCTCAACCTTTCCATCGGCGAGCACCCTATCCACAAAGATATAGTCGGTGGTCAGATTGGAAACGAGGCGGAAGAGCTCTGTCTCTTTTGCCAGCGCATCTTCAGCCTGCTTTCGCTTGGTGATGTCGCGCGCAATGCCCACCGTGGCGACGACATTGCCGTTGTCGTCTTTCACGACCGACGTCCACAGTTCAACCGGAAATTCATTACCGTCCTTTCGCCGATTGAAGACTTCACCGTGCCATCCTCCCTCGATCGTCGAGTCGAAAATCTCGTTGCCGAGACGCGCAGAAGTCTGTCCCGACCGGACTATCGAAACCGGCTGGCCGAGCAGCTCATCGCGTGTATATCCATATGTTTGGATGAACGCGCTGTTGACGAAAATGAACCTGTCTTCAAGGTCGCCGATAGAGACGCAGTCTGTTGTTGATGCTATCGTGTGTGCCAGCAGCTTTATCTCTTGTTCCGCTTTTCTGCGCGCCGTAATATCCCGGAAACTCCAAACCCGGCCTACGGGCTCTTCATCGACATACTGCGGCAAAGAATAGCGCTCAAAAACTCTGCCGTCCTTGAATTCCAGCAGATCGAAGCTTTTGGCGTCCGGATGAGCGTAAAGTTCCCTGACCTTTGAAATGAAAGCGTCCGGCTCTTTGAGTTGTCCCAGAACATGATTCAGTGCGCGATCGTCATCCCTGCTTTCGACAATGTCATCAGGTATTGTCCACATTCTTACAAACTCTTTGTTGTAGCTCTCGAATTTGCCTGACTTGTCGACGGCCAGTATTCCGTCAGCTGTGGATTCTAAGGTAGCCTGGAGAAGTGAGACCGATTGCTTCAACGATGCTTCCGATTTCTTGCGCCCGATGGCAAGGGCAATCTGGCCGGCCGCGGACTCAAAAATCGTCATGTCCCTGGGGCTATAAATATTATCTTGAACATAATCCTGGACGGCCATCACACCGATGATCTTTCCCGCCGTGACCAGCGGAACACCCAGCCAGCACTTTGGTGCGCTCCCCCAGACTCGACTCCTGCCGCTCGCGTAGCGATCCTCAAGTTCCTTTCCATTCAACATCAAGGATCTCCCGGATCGAAAGACTTCTACCGTTAGAGACTGTCCATCATCGACGCTGATCGGTCCCCAATTGTCTCGATCTTTCTCATCACGCACATAGGGAAATTCCAGCCTCGTTTCATCACCCGAAACAAGCGCTACGAAGAAGTTGTTTGCCGGCATGATAGACGATACATCTCGATGAATGTGCTCGAACAGTTCCTCCAGAGTATTGGTGGAATGCACGGCCTGCGCAATACTCAGAAGTGCTTCAGCGAACTTCTCCGCATGCTTGTGCTCAATGCCATTTGCGATTTTCTCTGCCACGATCTCCAGTGTACTGATAACGAATTCACTCAGCGGTCGGCGGCCAAAAAGTGCAAAGACTCCCACCATCTCGCCTTTCACCATCAGGGGATACCCGGCGAATGACACAATCCCCTCCCGCCTGGCCCATTCCTGATCTCCAACACGGGGATCTCCGATAACAGTGTTGGTCACATGAGGCTTGCGTTCTGCGGCGATCAACCCAATCTTGAATTTGCCGACAGGCACACGTCCGTGTGGACCGTCGAAATGGGTGTACAAACCCGCGCTCGCCTGAAGTTCCAAAACGTTCTCTTGTCGGTTCAACGTCCAGATTCGTGCGAAGGCTGCATCCATGTGCAGAACAATCGCCTCGGCGCTTTTTTTCAGGATGGCCGACAGGGATTCGTTCTGAGTCCAGAATGCGGCTATGTCCGCTGTCAATTGGGATGCTTTCTCTTTCTCCACCAGGAGCTCGCGGAATATTTTGTCCTGGGTGATGTCGCGGAAGATTCCGATCGCACCGATAAAAGTCCCATCGCCTTCGAAGTATGGACTTACGGTCACGAGAAGGTCTCGCTTCATGCCACCAACCCGGATCATCTGAATTTCATACGACGTGGTCTCTCCCTGCCGCCTCCTGTTGGTTTGCTCTCGCATCCGGGCAAATTCATCAGGCTCCATAAACTCCCGAAGATTGCGCCCGATCAGACCTCCCGCGGGCACACCAAGGATTTTTTCCGCTCCCGGATTTGTATACACGAATCGCTCGTCTTCATCGACGATGCCGATCCCCTCCCCGAGGTTCTGGAACAGAGTCCGATGCCGTACTTCACTTTCCTTCAACTGCTCCTGTGCCCGCTTCAACTCCGTGATGTCCTGAAGGATGGTACGAATGCCATTCGCGCGGCCGAGAGCGTCCCGGAGCAACAGGTCCTCGATCATGACGGTCATTGTTGTCCCGTCTTTCCGGATGAAGATGCGTTCATCGCCTCTTGCAGGCGGGAGTGAGCCGGACAACTTGGCCCGGACAGCAAGCCGTGATTGTTCCTGGTCACGAACGAACTCCCAGGAAAAGTGCCCCAGCATCTCATCTTCGCGATAACCAAGAGCTTTCAATTCAGTCTGGTTGATTCGTGAGATACGGCCTTCTGCATCCAATTCGTGATACCCCACGGGTGCATTGTCAAACAACTCCTTGAATTCTTTCTCGCTCCGGAGAACCGACTGTTCCAGTCTCCTTCGTTCAACATCCATCGTGATGAGGGATCGGCCGACCGCCCAAATCACAAACACAAAGACGGCAATGTATATTGTCGCATCGATGACATCGCCGAACTGATTGCCATACATCCCCAACATCTCTCCCTGAGCGACGACCCAGCCTAACGCAACGGGCACCACAACCGCCGCAAACATCATGCGGCGGGCCATGTGGCCGGTTGATCCTCCGTCTCTCACGACAGCCATCAAGCCAATATCCGGTTGCAGACAGATCAACCCGCCGCTCAAGAGGATGAAGGTGACCGCAGTGTGCAGGGCCATTCGTGTGTAAATAGCGAAACCGGAAGCACCGGGCAGGCCGAATGTGTAGGCGATCAGTGCGAGCATGCCAAACAGACCGACCAGAAGAGCGAGGACCTGAGACAGCCCTTCACTCAACCGAGTTTTCCCCCCGAGCATGAGAAGAGCCAATCCAAACAACGAGAAATTGATCGCAGAGTTAAAGGCCATTCGCCCCGGTAAGTACGTACCGATCGTCCCTTGCGGCTCATGAAACAGGAGTTGGTCGATGCCTGCATCCCAGGTGAACACATATTCCGCAATGGTGATCAGTCCTATCAGAAGGATGAGGGAATAGAGAGACCGACCCGCTATTCTCCGCTTGCCGGCCGCGGACGAAGAATAAAGTGCCATCGACGCCCCTGCAAGCACGAACGCAAGGGCCGCGTTCGGCTTCATGGAGACCATGTCGGGGGACAGGCTCTTCAAGATTGGAACGTCAAATATCCAGCCAACGAGAACGCACGCCCCGACCGCGATCGCCGTTACGCCTGCGATGCGCGGAAGGGCAGTGATCCACCAGCTGATGCGAGTATGAACTTCAGAGTTCATGGACTTATCCGTTATGACGTCGTGGAAGCACGCACACTTGACATCCCTTCGATGACGGCAATTGCCTTCTCAAACTCCGTTGACTTGTCAAAGAAGTGGTCCGCCCCCTTCCTGGTGCACATCGCCTTCATCGGGCTCGTTGAGTAATTGGTAAGGACTACAATGACCGGCGATGGATCCATTTCTTTGAGTCTCGGCAGAATTTCGAGACCGCTGAGCTTCGGCATCTGCAGGTC
>PMZI01000016.1 GCA_003170475.1 Ignavibacteriota bacterium
GTTCTGCATCATCGCATTCTCCGTGGGAATGCCTGCCGAACCGTTCTCAACATCTGACTCCGGACGAAACACCGAACCTGCGAGATTGACCGAGTTTCCAAGCTCGTCATTTCCAATCACGTTGCTCACTTCCGCCCACAAACGAGCGTTCGGCGGAGCATCGAACACAAGATTCAGAACAACCCCTTGTGCAACACCTGTACCCTGCGTCTTCGTCAATCCGATTTCTGCCGAACCGTCTTCATCCGAGCTGTGACTCACCAGCAACCCTCCTCCAAACATCGAGTTGGTCGTATCAACGCGAAGAAGTTTTGGACCGCCGGCGCTCGAAGGAGTATTTGTCCCGTATTTCAGATTGAATGCCACTCCATACACCGGCTTCGACGATTTGAGCGTGATGGGAATTTTCAGAGATCCACCGAGAGTCGGTTTGTTCTCCGGTGACCCAACCTGAAGGATCCCATCCGCCATCTGGGGAGAAGAGGTTTTTCCCAAAATGACAGGCTGATGTGTTTTTCCGTAGTTCAGACCGATGGCGAGCACATCGACGGAGTTGACGTTTCCGTCGCCGTTAGCATCTGCAAGCAACTTCTTCTTTCCAACGTCACTTGACCAGCCCTCCCTCAAATAGCCTTGCCACACCATCCCGGGCGTGTTCTGCGTACCAAGTGCCTGGCCATAGTATACGCCAATAGGCAGGATATCCGCAGCATTCACGACCCCATCGTTGTTGCAGTCACCTGGCCATATCTCTCCTCCTCCCACAACAATATGGATTATGCTCGCTGTTGGAGTCAGGTCAATCGGATTTCCGCTCGAATTTGTTGCTCTCACATTCTTGATGGAGAAAGTAATGTCTCTTGCGGACGTGAATGCGGTCGGCGTGGTGAACTGCGCTCTCGCCACAACACCCTGCCCGCTCATTCCCGGCTTGAGTTGCCACGTGAGCGAAATTGAAACTGTTTGCGGACCGGGTTTCCAATACAGCGACAACGGTACGATAGTACCGATCGGAGGCCTAGGCTGAGTGAGGAAAGGCCCGTAGGTGGCCGTGCTGTCGACATACGTGCATTGAGATTGATTGCTCGACAGATAAAACGAAATGGTCTCAAGATCGGTGACGGGGTTCGGATCTCCGACTTTCACTTCAACCCAAAATGGGGTTCCGGCAGACACCTGTGCGGACGTGGACGGCGCGAGGCTCGCAACAGGGTCTATACTTCCCGTGTACCGAAAAACACCCCTGTCGGTGGTTCCGACAAAAACATTGCTGCTATCTGAAGCGATCGTTGATACAGTACGAGAGCCGAGACCAGCGACCACCGATGTCCAGCTATCCCCATTATCCAGGGACATAAAGACGCCCGCGCCGTCGGTGGCAATGAACAGCCGTGAGCGAACCACCGCAAGATCATTGACGCTGAGTGTAGAAAGGCCGCTGTTGACCGCGGTCCATGTGCCTCCCCTGTCGAAGGAACGAAAGACACCGTTGCTCCTCGTCGATACGAAGAGAGTTGTTCCGTTTGCCCCAACGGCGGTGATTTGATTCCCTTTGAATTGGTCTAATCGAACCCAGCTCGCTCCGGCATCTGTGGAAATGCTGACATTGATGCCGTCTGAAATGAAAAGTGCAGCTCCCGTTGAAGGTGCTCCTATCCAGGTTGGAAGACCGAGGGGAGACGTCACTGTCTGCCAGCTGGCTCCATAATCCGTTGATCTGTAAAGAGAAGTGTAGTCGGTCAAACCGTTGTCATTGTACAAGCTTGGATACTGGACGACAGCGAACACGTTTGATCCGACGACAGCAAGTCCGGCTACCGAGCGGCCGTAAGTCGGATACGTCTTGGTGTCGGATTCCATTCCGCCGTCTGATTGCAGCCACGTCAGGCCATTGTCCGTTGAACGATAGACACCCCCCGGAGATGAAAACAGGGAGGGCTGCAC
The DNA here is from genome assembly GCA_003170475.1 of Ignavibacteriota bacterium. Lineage (GTDB taxonomy): Bacteria > Bacteroidota > Ignavibacteria > UBA10030 > UBA10030 > UBA9647. Next base: position 1,945 of record PMZI01000016.1, read on the forward strand.
GGTAGACGCGATGGCGACCGTCGCACCGCTGTTGTTCGTTATGGATACAACGTCGGAGAGGTCATCGGACAAGCCGTTCCTCGCAGAGGTCCATGACGTTCCTTTGTCGGTCGAGCGAAATATCATGCTGCTTCCCTCAGCCGGAGGTCGAATAGCTGTTCGGGCCAGCAGTGATGGACTGCTCGTAGTGCCCGGAACAAGAGCGAGTCCGACGATAGTGCTGTTGATGATTCCGTTATTGATGACAGTCCACGTGTTCCCGTCGTCATCGGACTTCAGAATTCCGAGATCATCTGCGGCGATGAACGTCAGAGCGCCGCTTCTGACAACACAGTGGAAACTCTTCGATGCGAGGGGCCTTTGGGTCGGAGCAATCGACGAAGTATTTATTGCGTTGACGTCAACCTTCAGCCATGGAGAGTTATAGGGATCCGAAACGTAGCTGTAGAGATCCGATTGGTTTGGCCCGCCATACGCAATGAGTCGGCGTCGCTGATGTGTTGAATTCCATGACAAGGGGTTCGCCAGATCCTCTGCGGACGAAAGATCGCTGAAATAAATATTGGGAAGCGAATCCGAAAGCATCCAGTTCGAGGCCCGCGTACCACCGGCGAACACGGTTGATCCGGCGACAGCGAGCGTGCCATCAAGACTGCCGTATGGAGTATCATCATTGTAACGAGCATTGAGGGCCTCCGTCTTTGACCATGTCGAACCGTTGTCAGTCGAAAGGAAAACGCCGCTTGTCCCATCCGCCCCCTTTCCATGGCACCCCGCATAGATGGAGGTACGACCTGATCCCGCTGAGGCAGCAACGACCGAGACCACCGGAATAGAAAAGGAACCTGAGGCCACCCATGTTCCACCGTTATCCGAAGACCGGAATACGCCGCCGTCTGTTCCGATAAACAGTGCGCCATTCCCGGAAGCACAGGCATTCACCTGGACGCTTGTCACACCGGTGTTCACCTTGTTCCAGGTCGACCCATTGTCGCTCGTCCGGTACATTCCAGCAGAAGTTGCTGCAAAGACCGTACTCCCGTTCATGCAGAATGCGTTCACTGAGCCATTCGTCAGCGCAACATTTGTCCACGAACTCCCATTGTCGGTGGAACGATAGATTCCAGAGTTGGTGCCGGCGAACAATGTCGTCCCGATCACTGTGATCGCATTCACAATACCCCCGGTCGGCCCATTCGTCTGCTGCCACTGGGAGAACAAAACTGACTGAGGGAACACAGTAATAGTAATGATTAAGAAAAAAATGGATTTCATGTCACTCCTCGTTGGATAGTCTTCTTGGAGGCATTGTATGCGATTGCCGAAGAAAGTGGTCGAACGTTGCCATCCAGAACTTCGCCCAGTGGCATCGCATTACCGGCTTCGAAACATCGCCAGCTCGCGGGTGCTGTCCAACCGCTGTGTTCTCTAAGATGGAGTTAGAAAGAATCAAAAAGCGGTGCGCGGGTGTTACTGCTCTACAAAAGGACGCTCACGTTGTGTCCGGAGACAACTCCCCTTGCATGATTACAACGAATCATGAGCTCGACCACCGATGATTGGAATCCCCTTTGGTCGAATGAAAAGACAAGAAACTTTGGCAGAAAATCAATGGCTGCAGGTGCAAACATGGGAATCTATTACGTCGCGAACGACCGTTGGTGTCGCCGAACGGCTGAAGTGTGCCTCAGCTCAAATGATAGAGCTCAGGTTGTTTTTCACCCCCCATTTCAGTAAGTTCACCGAGAATACGTCTTCTACAAACTCCTTGCTATGGTCAAACATCTCGGAATCGTCGGTGCCGGAACCATGGGGGCCGCCATAGCACAGCTTGCGGCGCTGGCCGGCATTGATGTCGTGCTTTATGATATCAACGACACCGTCTTGCGGCAGGCACTGGAACGCTTGAAGCGCAGTCTCAACAAAGCGGTCGAGATCGGCGAATTGACCGCTGAACAATCTACCGATGCATTCACACGCATCCACCCACGAACCCGCCTCATTGACCTGAGCCATTCTGACATCGTCATCGAAGCCGTCATCGAAGATCTTCGGATCAAGAAGGATCTCTTCAAGCATCTCGAAGCAGGGACGAAGCCGACCACAATCCTTGCTTCCAACACCTCTTCTCTTTCTGTCACGGCGATCGCTTCAGCGACCCATCGACCGGAAAAGGTCGTCGGGCTCCATTTTTTGTATCCCGTTGAGATTGTGAAGATTGTTGAGGTCGCCCGAACCGAGGAGACGAGCGAGGAGACGCTTCAGCGTTGTCGAGATTTTCTGAATCAACTTGGCAAGACAGTCATCTCCGTCACCGACTCACCAGGGTTCATCTTCAACCGAATCGTCCATCCATTTCACAGCGAGGCATTGCAGATCCTCGGAGAGCATGTTGCCGATGCGGAGCAAATCGATCGCATCATGAAATCGGAAGGCGGCTTCCCCTTCGGTCCGTTCGAATCTCTGGACATTGTGGGTCTGGATGTGTCTCTCAACACGACGAAGGCCCTCTTTGAATCTTCATCCGGTGACTCTCGATTCAGGCCGCATCCCATTCAGAAACGTATGGTTGAATCCGGCCATTTAGGCAAGAAGTCGGGACGCGGGTTCTATACGTATGAAGAGGGGAAGAAGTAGAAAAACAGGAGTCAGGAGTCAGAATACAGAAGGCAAAACGCAGAAGACGAAATGGCGAAAAAGAAAACAAGAACGAGGCGCCCAGAGGTGATGCCGCGGGTTCATCAACCCGAGAAGGCCGTGGTATACATCCTTGGGGATTCGCCGATGGTGGAGGAGTACATTGTCCTGTGTTCATCGCACGGATATGCGGTGGCGTACGACGCTGAAGGAATAGGGGCAGTCGATGCCTCGCTCGCCCGCAAAACTGCAAAGATGCCTGAGAATGTTTCATTTGCACTCGAGCTGACAAACATCGATCTTGAGAAGAAGAGGAAGAACCTTGAGGCGCTTGACAAGGCTCTTCCCGTGACGACGGCGATCGTCAGCTCATCGGTAACAGTTTCCGCAACGGAACAATCGTCATGGATCCATCATAAAAGCAGACTCGTGGGGTTCTGCTCGCTACCGACACTGAGCACGGCGAGCCTCGTCGAGGTTGCGCCGACCGTGTTCTCGCCGGCAGAGACGATTCAAGTAGTACAAAGATTCTTCAAATCGGTCGGCAAAGAAATCGAACTCGTTCAGGACAGAGTGGGGATGGTCTTTCCCCGAATCGTCTGCCAGATCATCAATGAAGCGGCGTTTGTCCTTCAAGAGGAAGTTGCTTCGCCGCAGGATATCGACCTTGCGATGAAACTCGGAGCCAACTTTCCCTTTGGCCCCATCGAATGGGCAGACAAACTTGGTATGCAGCAAGTGTATGCAGTCCTCTCAGCGCTTCATCGCGATCTCGGCGAGGAACGATACCGGATATCACCCCTGTTGAGGCAAATGGCTCTCAGCGGGTCGTGGTGGAAGAGAATGTAGTCAACCTCCAAGAAAGGTCATCACCATGACATCCCTATTCCGTTGCTGGAAAACAAATGTTGTCATCGCCGCGTTGTTGATAACGGCGGGCACCGCGGTCGCTCAGGACCTCGAGACAAAAAAATCATTCGAGGGAGTCCTCGAAGTCCAGGTCCAGAACACGGAGCGAGTCCAGCTCTACACATTCTCTTTGAAGAACGGAAGGATACGCGTCGAACCCTCCGATGTCAGTGATGCCGCCCAGGTGATTCTTATCGACCACGCGGCGAAGAGGACGTACGTGCTCCTTCCGGCAAGCGAACAGTACGTCGAGATCACGAATGTCGGTGAAGTAGCCCGCGGACAAACAGGCCTGCAGAAATCAGAACTGACGGATGAACTTCATGGATACACATGCGATCAATTCCTGATCAAGTCAAGTCAGGCTGACATCGAGATCTGGGCAACAAAAGAACTTGGAGCCTCAGGAACGTTGCTGACAAGTGTCAACGCTCAATCGCTCGATGTGCCTGCCTGGCAAACCGAGCTGTTCAGCATGGGATACTTTCCCATGAAAGTAATCATGCGTGATGTATCTGGCTATGATGCGGGGAAGTTTGAAGTTAACACCGTGCAGAAGAAGGCCTTGGGCGATCACCTCTTCCGCATACCGATGGGTTATGAGAAGGTTGAGAAGGACGTTCTTGAGCTGAAACAAGCTGCACCAAAAAAGAAGAGAACCCGATAATGTCAGCAAGACGTACATCCCCATTCCGTGTCGCGTTTCTTGTCATCGCATTCGCGACGAGCACAGTTTTGAGCTTGAGCCAACCGAAGATTTCGGTCGACAAAACCAAGATCGACCTTGGAGTCATCTACAATGGCGAGACGAAGAAGGCTCGTGTTATCATCAAGAACATTGGGAACGATTCGCTCAAGATCATTAGCGTCACCACTTCCTGCGGCTGCACGACTGCCAAGCGTCCGAAGGACTACATCCGACGAGGCGAGCAGGATGCCGTCGAGGTAGAATTTAACTCAACAGGATTTCGCGGAAAAGTCGAGAAGCACGTGAGCATCGTTACCAATGACCCGATCGCTCAGACCACCGAAGTAACGTTGACGGGCGATGTTATTGAGGAGCTTCAGCCTGTCAGGAATGCGTCCGTCATATGGCTTGGAGCAGTACCGAAGGATAAGGAGGTCACCCAAACCGTTACGTTCAAGAACGTCTCGGGAAAGGTGATAACACTGACCGGCTACAAGTCTTCTTCTCCGGATATCAAGGTTGAGTTCGGACAGAAGACGGTCCTCCCTGCTGATACCGTTCAAATAAGCTTCAAGGTCACCCCGAGAAAAACCGATTACCTCAGTGAACAAGTCTATCTGGCAACCGACAGCAAGAAACAATCGCAAGTGCCGGTGCGAGTGACGCTCATAGGAGTTAATCCAAATTGACGCGACTGCTTCAAGCGCTGCGTGAAGCGGGTATGCTCTTGCTCGTCGCGGCTGCGCTGGGCTTCATTTACACTGCAGCAACGGAAAAGGGAATGTTTGCCCACCTCCCTCCGGTACCGCCATCCCAAACCGGCGGTTTGCTGGCTCCCGCAATGATCTCCCGTGATCAGGCTCAGGCTTACTATGAGTCCGGTACCGCTGTGTTTGTCGATGCCCGCCATGAATTCGATTTCAAACTTGGCCACATCAGGCGCGCAATCAACATCCCCTTGAGAATGTATGAGACAAAGAAGTCTATTCTCGATGCCATCCCGAAAAACCGGCTGCTCATTGCGTATTGTGATGGCGCGGAATGCAATTCGAGTATCGAACTCTCCGTCAAACTTGCGAAGGACGGCTACACCGACGTGAAGATCTTCTTCGGAGGATGGAGCGAATGGACAGCATCAAATCTTCCTACTGATAAGACACCGTGAAGAATCTCCTTTCGAATCCGCAGCTGGTTCTCGTGAGCCGGGTTTTCATCGGCCTGCTTTTTATTGTAAGCAGCCTGGACAAAATTGTGGATCCTTCCGCCTTTGCCAGGGCAGTGGTAAACTACGGGCTCCTTCCTTCGTGGATGCCGGCGATCATTGCGACAATTCTGCCATGGGTAGAACTCCTGTGCGGGTTTGCCGTGCTGTTCGGGGTTCTTCTTCGCGGTAGCTCGCTCCTTCTCTCCACGATGCTCGCACTATTCACCCTGGCGGTCATCAGCGCTCTCCTGAGGGGTCTCGACATTTCCTGTGGATGCTTCACACAGGATCCGGCCGCAGGACACATCGGATGGATGAAGGTGGTTCAGAACACGACGTTGTTCGTTCTTACGCTCTTTCTCTATTTCTCGGATACGACAAAGTTTAGTATCATCGAATACCTGCAGAAATCCGAGACGGCCTGAGCTCGTCCGTGACTTGTGATCCAATGTCAGTAGCAATCTCAGCAAACGTATAAGTCTGCCCGTGTCGTCCCGAAATGATTTTGTTCGGGACCTCGCTCCATAGACCCCGAGCAGAAGCATCTTGGGGTGATATGATTCCTTGACTCCTTGCGGCAAAACAAAGTCCGTAACTACGACTACACTTTTGTTCACGTTGAATGACGTCTTGAGTTTTTTCTTTCCATCACCTTCCACGCTAGAATAGGAGAACCGACATGATCTCAACAGATCCCGATGTTATCAGCGAAATGAACCGTCGACGATTCCTTTCCATGGTGGGCAAGGGAGTGGGGCTCGCCACTCTGACATCTGCAACCGTCGCAGGATTGTTGGACGACGTCCATGCGGCGACGAGGAGAGTTGAGAACCTCTCACCGGAGGACGCTGCGATGAACGAGGATTTCTGGTTCGAAATCCAGAGTTCATTCTCCATCACGCGTGGGATCACGAATCTGAACAACGGAGGGGTTTCACCCTCTCCCCGCCTCGTGACCGAAGCTCTCTGTCGATATACCTGGCAGCAGGAGGACGTCACCGCGTACACGATGTGGCAGATTCTCGAGCCGCAGTGCGAGACCGTTCGCACGGGACTGGCGGATATCTTCGGTTGCGACCGCGAAGAAATCGCGATTACCCGCAATGCTTCGGAATCGCTGGAAATCATCCTGATGGGAATGGATCTGAAAACCGGAGATGAGATTCTCACAACGACGCAAGACTACCCCCGCATGCTGACGACCCTTCGTCAGAGAGAGCAACGCGAGGGATTGATCCTCCGAATGATCAAAGTGCCAATCGCCCCGGAGCATCTCGACGACATCACCACGGAGTTCGAGAAGGCGATCACCCCGAAGACCAAAGTGATCTTGATTTCCCACGTCATCAACATCACGGGACAAATGATGCCGGTGAAGGCGATTACAAATCTCGCGAAATCCAGAGGGATCGAGGTCATCGTTGACGGAGCTCATGCATTCGCCCATTTCGATTTCAAGCAGTCAGACCTCGGATGCGACTACTACGGAACCAGCCTTCACAAATGGTTGTTTGCTCCAAAGGGTACAGGCCTGTTGTTCGTCAAAAAAGACAAGATCGAGAAGATTTGGCCGTTGATGGCGGCCGACAAGAGTCAGAAGAACGACATCCGTAAGTTTGAGGAGATTGGCACCCACCCGGCAGCTCCGCGGCTGGCGATCGGAGAAGCGATTCTGTATCACAACGGAATCGGCGGCAAACGCAAAGAAGCTCGCCTGCGCTATCTTTCAAGGTACTGGATGAACAAGTTGAAAGATCTTCCAAACGTGCGGTTTCATACCTCCTGGCAGGCCAATCAGTCCTGCGGCATCGCAAACGTCGAAATCGTTGGCGTCGACCCGGGAGCGCTTGGGACCTATCTGTTCGACAAACACAAGATCTTCACGACACCCATCATTCATGACGAATTCAGAGGCACACGCATCACCCCGAGCGTCTACACCACGCTCAAAGAACTCGATCGGTTCGCCGATGTCATGACCACCATCGCCAAGAAAGGTCTTCCGAAAAGTTAGTTCGCTTCACACTTCATCGTTCATCATCTAAGGAGAGTTCACATGAAACGATTCCTCGGTTTGGCGTTGATTGTCATCCTCGCAGTTCTCGTCGCGGGACAGGATGCTTTGACTCAAACGCCCCAGTCACCGCAGCTACCGTTGCTGCGGGTTCCACGAATCAGCCAGGGTGCAAAGATCACCCAGGTTGTTGGCCTCAGCGAAGTGACCATCTATTACCACCGACCCGGCGTCAAGGGGCGCGTCATCTGGGGTGGATTGCTCCCGTATGATTCCGTCTGGCGCGCAGGTGCCAATGAACCAACGTTGTTCACCTTCAGCGATGAAGTGACCATCGAAGGAAAGAAGCTCGCAGCGGGGACCTATCGTCTCGTTACGTTTCCGGGAAAGAACACATGGACGGTCGTTTTCAATTCCGAAGTGAAAAACTGGGGAACGATGTACGACTCTCAATACGATGTTCTGAAGTTCAGCGTGACGCCCGAAGCAGGGCAGCCCGAAGAGTGGATGTCATTCAGCTTCACGGATCTCACGCCCTCGTCTGCCCGCGTCATGCTGGCATGGGAAAAAGTGAAGATCGGTTTCAAGATTGAATTCAATACGGCAGGAAAGCTCCAGGGATCCGTTGGCACATGGCAGGTCCTCAATGGCGCGGCACGCTACGCACTCACGGAGAAGGTGTACAACACCGAAGCGATGGGATGGGTCGAGCGTTCGATCGCGATGGACAAGAATCCGACGAACCTCGGAACGAAAGCTGAACTCCTTGCCGCATCCGGAAAGAGCAAGGAAGCCATCGCCGCTGCCGAGGAAGCAATGGCAGTCGGGAAAGCAAAGGATCCAAAGTTCGACGGATCACGTCAAGGACAAGCACTCGCGAAGCTTCTTGGTGACTGGAAGAAGAAATAGCGGTCACTCAGAGCGATCTTGATTCCAAGGTATGCGGTACAGAAGAAAGCCTCATCGGAAAATCGATGAGGCTTTTTGTTTTCACTCTCTCTGGCTCTGCTTTGCTCGAAAAGACAGCACCACCATGACGACCTGCTAAAAACATCTGCAGAACAATCGCCACAGCTAGGACCACCACACATCCAACCACGTTATACCATAGCCACGGGATTGATGTGAAGAAGTAGCAGCACAGAACAACAATCTCGCCTGCAAATGCCGCCCAGAACGTCGCCGTCCCTCCGATCCACTTCAGGTAGAACGCTATCAGGAAGATCGCCAGCATCGTACCGTAGAAGAGCGATCCGAGGATATTGACTGCCTCGATGAGCGACCCCAGCCTGCTCGCATACTGAGCGAAGAACACCGCATAGACTCCCCAACATGCCATCGCCAGGCGGGAGACCAGCAAATAGTGTTTCTCCTCCCCCTCTTTGTTGATGTGCCGCCGGTAGACGTCCACGACGGAACACGCAGCGAGAGCGCTGAGCTCACCCGACGTCGACGACATTGACGCCGCAAAAATGCAGGCAAAAAGGAGCCCAACAAGGCCCACGGGCAGGTACTTCATCACGAACGTCAGGAAGATGTAGTTCGTGTCATTCGTGTCTGCCTGAGGGTCGTTTGCCTGAAGGATTTTGATTCCCTCAGCCCGGATTTCCTCTGCCTGATGCGACGCGACAAGAAACTTTGACTGGGTGATCGCGATATTCCCCTCGTCGCTGAGTTTTCTTGCTTCCACATACTCGATGGCGGCCGCAGACTTCCGATCGAGGGCCTGGTTGTAGCGCTGCTCGGTCTCCAGGAATTGTCCTCCGTGCTCACTCTGCCGCACTTTCTCAACCTCCACAGGATTGAAGAAGATTGGCGGGCGCTCGAACTGAAAGAACGCAAAGACCATCGCACCGATCAACAAAATGAAAAACTGCATCGGGACTTTTGCCATCCCATTGAACAAAAGCCCCAGGCGGCTTTGCGTAACGGACGCACCAGTCAGGTAGCGCTGCACCTGGGACTGATCCGTGCCGAAATACGCCAGGGCGACGAAGAGACCGCCCACAAGCCCTGACCAGAAATTATATCGACTGTGGAGATCGAACGAAAAATCAATGGCGTTGAGTCTCCCCATCCCGCCTGCAACGTGGAGCGCATCGATGAACCCGACATTCTTTGGCAGAAGAACGATCGTCATCACAAAGGCCACGACCATGCCTGCCATGATGATGATCATCTGCTGAACGTCGGTCCAGTTCACCGCCTTCACCCCCCCCGACGTGGTGTACACGATGATGATGCCACCGATAAGCGTGGAAGTCAAACGAATGTCCCAACCGAGCATCACCGAAAGAACGAGCGACGGAGCATAAATCGTTATTCCAACAGCCAGGCCGCGCTGTATCAGGAAAATAATACTGGTGAGCGTTCGCGTTTTGACGTCAAACCGATGCTCGAGGTATTCGTAGGCGGTGTAGACGCCAAGTTTATGATAGATAGGAACTGCGGTGATCGAGAGAATCACCATCGCAAGAGGAAGGCCGAAATAGAATTGGACGAAGCGCATCCCGTCAACATATGCTTGACCGGGAGTCGAAGTGAACGTGACTGCGCTTGCCTGCGTTGCCATGATCGAAAGGGCAACCGCGAACCAGCGCATTTTCCGGTCGGCCAGGAGGTATCCTTTGAGATTCGAACTCCCTCTTCCCTTGTAGAGGCCGTAGAGAACGATGGAAAGAAGTGTACCACCGAGAACGATCCAGTCGGGCGTCTTCATTCAAACGCCTTCGTAAAGAGGTAAAACAGAAGAATAAGGATCGCGAGTTCAGCAATCACAAACATATAAAGACGCTGCCATGATCCTAGAACAGGAGGAGGGCTTTCAGAAGCTTCCATTGGCCGGGTTGAGATTCGAGTTTTGAGTTTTGAGTTCACTTGAACTTGATACCTCTGAGGCCCGCGCTTTTCAGGTAGTTCATCAATCCGCCGATCATTTTCCCGACTTCTGCAGCATGATTGTAAGCCGTGGTAAACACGTCCAGACTCAAATAGCCCTGATGGAGTCCGACGTAAAGATGACTTATGACTTCGGAAACCGATCCTTTCGCAATTGAAAGGAACTGGATAAACTCCCTTGTTCCTCCTCTTCCGGCCCTTCGGCAATGTTCGCCATCACTGAAACTGCAGCACGCCGGAATTGGTCTCTCAGGGGAAAATCCCAGCTGAAATTGCCTTGCCGAGAAACACGACAGATTTCAGAAACCAACGACCGTGCCTTCGCCAAGCGTCGATTGCCTCCAGCTCCGTAAACGTGGGCAAGAAAGTCTCCAGCTTGTAGTCCGCGAAAAGGAATTCTCTTCTCAAAACTACAAACTTCTGAACTCAGAACCTCTGATCTACCTCGAACTGCCAAGCGAAATCAAGTTCACAAACAGCCTGTACGCGCCGGGAACTCCCGCGGGAAGTTGCCGGAAGAACGCGTATCCCGTAAACACATACGTCCCCTTACCGTACGAAGCGACAAGCAATCCCCCCTCTCTCGATGGCTCACCGGGATCGTTGCTCGCAAGAATGGCAGTATAGTGCGAGTCCCACTTGTCAGCGAAGTAAAGTCCGCGTTCCTGAACCCAGCCATCAAAATCTGCCTGAGTAATCTTGTTAGGAGTGTTCAGCACCGCATGAGTCGGGGCAAGAAATCGTACCGGCGCTTCCTCCACCGACACACGATCACTCGTGATATTGAATGGATAGGGCCCGAGGTTTTCGGTCTCAGCTCTCCGAGCAGTCATGTACTGAACGATATACGTTCCCCCTTTTTCCACGAACTCCATCAGCTTGCGCTGATTTGCTTTCAGGACAGGTCGAGTGTTGTAGGCCCTCACACCGGCGATGATGACGTCGTACTGGTTCAGTCCGCCGTTCTTGAGATCCTCGTCTGCGATCAACCCAACAGCGTAACCCAGCTGCCTCAGTACCGTAGGAATGTCGTCACCGGCCCCCATGATGTAGCCGATTCGGCGATCAGTGATCTTCAAGTCGAGACGGAGCAGGCGTCCCTCCGCCTCCGGAAAAACCGTCTGAGGAGGAATATGCGGATAGCGTATCGTGAGCATGTCCTGGTGCATACGGACATCCCCGACAGTCGCCTCAGCACCGAACGACCCCGATGCTGACCCATTTGTGGGCTCAACCTGGAAAACGAGCGACAAGTTTTCATCCTTCTGTTTTAGATCAAACGGATAGGACGGAGGAGTCACCTTCCACCCCTCGGGAGTTCGAAGCGCGACTGTTCCGGAAGTCATGGAAATGTTATTGCGAAGGTTCACCTGTATTGACCGCTGCTTGTGGTCCGGAAATACGTATGTTTTCTCCGGCAAATTCAAAGTGACAGGCGGAATGATCGCAAACGGCCGGTACTGTTCGCCTTCAACGGGATCAACACCTCGGAAACGCACCGGGACCTCAAACGTCATCGCTCCGTCATTCGAGACGAGCGTCATGCTCATCGTCAGCGCGGGGACATTTTCCGGCTGACCGACGAGTTCCTGACGAGGGATTCTGTATGCGCCGAGTTCCGATGGTTCGACAAGCCAATACGGTTGAGAATACTGCAAATCCTTTGGCAGTTTCACAGCAAATGTGAATTGAACCTGCTGATTGCTCTGCAACTGTGCAGTCATGGTCGTATCAAACCGACCGAACGGGCCCACAATCTTCGTAAGCCGAAACGGATACGATGATCGATTCAGCGCTGATCCGGTGATCTTGATTTCTCCGCCAGGCACCCCAAAGTTGTCGGAAGAAAGAGCGTCAAGCCACAGTCCGCCGCACAGCTTGATGACTTCAGCAAGTTCACGCTTCTTGACCTGGATCCATGGATCTCTTTTCAACTTCTCAATTTCCGCATACGCATGCAGAAGTGCGGGAAGAGATTTCGCAGGATTCTCGTCATCAAACGTACGGTAAGCCTCCTCCAGGAGTCTTGCGACGCCTTCGGCTCCGGCGACGCGTGACCATGTCGTGCTGACTCCATCGAAGAGATCAGCACTTGCCATATCGCCGGCGATATGTTGAAAGTAGTTGACGAACTCACCTCTGTTCTGACCCGCTCCAAACCCCTGACTCTTGTGCATGCTTCGACTGCGGCCGGCAATTTCTGTGAACGACTCTCCCAACACCGGGCTATACACTCCGAGATCGATGGTCAGCGAACTGTCCGGTTTTGCCGGTCGGTCGCTTTGCTGAAAACGAAACACGTTCCACAGAAGTCTTTTCGGTTTCCAGACCTGAACGAATTTCAGCTGTTCAGGAAAGCGTAGCGGATCGCCGGCGGCGGTGTACGCTTCCTCGGCGAGAGCGGCAGAACTCGTGTGATTCCCATGGCCACCCAGCGTGGGTGTGAATCTCGTGACAACAACATCCGGACGGTACGAGCGGATAACCCACACCACGTCCGAGAGTGTTCTTTCCTTCCCCCAAATTCTCATCGTCTCATCGAGTGTTTTCGAATAGCCGAAGTCGATTGCTCGCGTGAAGTATTGCTCAGCGCCATCGATACGGCGCGCGGCAAGGAGTTCCTGAGTTCGTATGATTCCCATCAGGTCGCCCTGTTCGGCACCGAGGAGATTTTGCCCTCCCTCACCCCGCGTCACCGCCAGGTAGGCAGAGCGCATCAATCGACCCTTCGCCATATAAGCAAGGAATGCCGTGTTCTCGTCGTCCGGATGAGCGGCGATGAAGAGCACCGAGCCAAGCACGTTGAGCTTCTTGATCGCCAGCCGGAGTTCTGCCGCATCAAGTGATCTGGGAGATTGGGGTTGTGCAATAAGGGAAATCGTGAGTGAAGAGATCAGCAGAACAAGAGCAAGTAGCTTGCGCGCCATCGCGGATCCTTTATGCCAATGGGAGGTTGGGAAGAGCAGAATCAGAGTGATTTCCGGCCTTTTCTGCGCGGAAATATACCATTCCCACCCAGAAGCCGCAAGGAGAAAGGGACCAGCAGCGAAAAGATCACCCGGTTCGGCAGCCTTTGATAAACAAAGGTCGTCTCATGAATGTTCCTGCGAACGCCACATCGAGCGGATCCACCGGCTTGCTCATCACCGTCTGCGAACCGTCGCACCTTTTCGATCAGTGTAGCGTTCTGCAATCTCCAGACATCTAACTGTTGAGCAGTGTGGACATCAACCGGTGATGTCACCCACCACATCGTTACCTCCGGCACGCCGCTCATGTTTACGACTCTGTAACCATCTGGCAATCACCAGGCATTCCAGGGAGGAATCCATGGCAGCGTTCAAGTTCCGCGTACCGTCGTTATTCCAGCTTGTCGTTCTCTCCATTGTGTGCTCCTTTCCTCTGTTCTCACAGGCTCCTGCGGACACGGTAGACATCATGCAGAAATCCGCCGTGAAGATTTACGTCGACTGCAGCCTCTGCGATCAGGACTATTTCCGGACAGAGCTGACATATGTCAATTTTGTTCGCGACCGGAAGCAGGCACACGTGCATATTATGATCACGCAGATGTACACCGGGAGCGGCGGAACAGAGTACACAATGACATTCATCGGACAACTGGAATTTGAGGGAGTTAACGACACGCTGAAGTACAATGCCAATAAGACCGACACTCAGGATATGACGCGGAAAGGGATGCTGAAAGTTCTGAAGACGGGACTCGTCCGCTACGTCATCCACACACCACTCGGCGAGTTCTTCAACATTACGTACAACAAACCAACGGCTGCGACCAAAGTTGCAGACCGGTGGGACTACTGGGTCATCAATGCGAACCTCAGCAGCTGGTTCAACGGCGAATCTCAATATAAATCGTCGCAACTCTGGGGAGGGCTGACTGCCAGCCGGGTAACGGACGACTGGAAATTCCGGTTTTCAGTGAACTTCAGCTACAACGACAACGCGTACGATGTTCAAACGGATGACACAACGACGGTGACCAGCAGATCGATCAGCCGAAGCCAGTGGTTCAACGGCTTCATTGTCAAGAGCATCAACGACCATTGGTCCGTCGGACTCTTCACCTACCTGAGTTCTGCGACCTACAGCAATATCGATTTCTCTTCCCGCGTGGAACCCGGAATCGAATACAATATTTTCCCGTTCAGCGAATCAACCCATCGTCAGCTTCGCATCGGCTACCAGATCGGCGTCGGTTCGAGACGTTATATCGACACTACCATCTACTTCAAGAAATCAGAGGTCCTCTATTCCCATTCACTTTCCGCCACTCTCTCTCTCCAGCAGCCGTGGGGATCAACATCGATCACACTTGCCGAATCACAGTTCCTTCACGACTTCTCAAAAAATAGTTTCAATGCATCCGGGAGCATGTCGATCCGAGTGTTCGAAGGCCTTTCTGTCACCCTCTATGGCGGATACACCGCAGTCCATGACCAGCTTTCCCTCGCCAAGAGTTCGCTGACAGAAGCGGAGATTTATCAGCAGCGACGTGAGTTGGCGAAAAGCTATTCCTACTACGGTTCGTTCGGTTTCAGCTACTCAATTGGCTCGATTTACAACAATATTGTCAATTCCAGATTTGGCAATCAGGGCGGTGGCGGAACCACCATAATCACGAGCGATTGAGCATTGAGACTATCCAGACATTCCTGAGCCGCCCCCCCGTGGCGGCTTTTTTTTGTTCTTCCGATATGTGCGTTCCGCCTTCACTTTTTTGAATTCATTTCCTTATCTTAGACAGCGCTTCAAGGCGCCTTGCACACGGGCTCTTTCTCGAGCCACTTCCCAACAGGACATCAAAACATTTCTTGCCATGAGAGTATCGATCACATTCGTCTTCCATCTGCTGAGCATCGGGACATTAATGACCACCCTCGTCGCCGGCTTCATCCTCGACAGAAAGATCAGGAGAGAACCCGACATTCATTTGAAGATCTACACAGCGGGACTCTCAAAGTCCATCGGGCTTCTGTCGCCTGTCGCGGCGATACTCCTCTTACTTACCGGCATTGCGAACATTCACAATCGCTTCTTGGGATATCCTTCTGAGTGGTATTCCGAAGGCTGGCTTGTTGCGAAAATCATTTTGTACGCCGTGATGGTTTTCAACGGAATGTTTTACGGCCCCGGTCTGATGCGCGGCCGCCTGAAAGTCCTTCGATCGCAGGCCGAGCAATCCGCTCCCACAAATGCCGACAGTCAGATCCGATCCTACAACACTCAGATCACACTCTTCTACGCAGTCCAGATCATGCTCTTTCTTTTGATTGTTTACATTTCAGTGTTTGGCACCGCAAAACACCCTGGAGCAATTTAGAAAGTCCGTGTTATGAAGCTCGCCTATGCTTTTTTTGTTCTCTGTATCGTTCTGACCCTTGCCGCGTGTCAGCAGGCACCGCCTCCCCAGCAGGCAATGTGGAAAGGCACTCTCGAACTCCCCGGTCAGAAACAGCTTCCCTTCCTCGTCTTTCTCGACCTCAAACAACCAGCGCCATCAGGATATTTCCTGAACGGCTCCGAGCAAACTCCGATTCCTGAGGTTGAGTTGCACGGAGACTCGTTGACCTTTGTCTTTTCAGAGTATGGGGCTGCTATGCGAGGAATCTGGAAACGTGGGAAGCTCGCGGGAGAATTCCTTCGCTTCCGAAAAGACACGATGGTCAACAAGTTTGAGGCGGTGCCGGTGACTTCAACCGAACAAACTCCGCAGTCAAAGATGAGTACCGAAGTCCCCCTCGTGGGAAAATTCCAGGCGTACTTCAAGCAGAAAGAAGGGATCGACAGCTCGTCGCAGGCAACATTCTGGGCTCATGGAGATTCGGTGTATGGAACCATCGTGGAGTCATCCGGGGACATCGGACTGATGGCCGGAAAGCAAACCGGCAACTCGGTTCTCCTCACGCGATTCACAGGTTGGCAAGGTCAGATGATTGAGCTCACGCGCGTACAGAATGCGTGGAGCGGAACCTTGTACTATCGCATCCCGCCACCCGTCTCTTTCACTCTTGAGCCCCGTGCGACACTGGTTGAAGAGCTCGCTGAGGCAAACAGACCTTCGCTGAAAAATGTCCGAAAACCCTTCGCGTTCTCCGGAACGACGGTCATGGGTGACACGGTGAACAATCTTTCTCCGCAGTTCAAGGGAAAGGTTCTCCTTCTCGACATCATGGGAACATGGTGCCACAATTGCATGGACGCTGCGCCATTACTCCAGAAGCTCTCTTCGGAGTTTGGGAGCCAGGGGCTCGAAGTCGTTGGTCTTTCCTTCGAACTGAGTGACGATCCCACCACAGCACGGAGAAACCTGCTACTCTTCGAAGAACGCTACGGGATTACATTCCCGGTGTTGTTCTGCGGCTCAACAAGCCCCGCGAACATCGAAGCCAGAGTGAAATCGCAGATCAACAATTTCCCCGGATATCCAACGACACTTTTCATTGATCGCAACGGCTCGGTCTCTACGATCCATGGCGGCTTCAATGGACCGGGTACAGGCGAGTATTTCCAGGCCCAGATCAACCGTTACTATGATCTTGTAAGGACCTTGCTCAAAAGTAACAAGTCGAAACGCTGACGTTTCTCCGGCCCTGACGAAGGACGGACAGCGACCCAGATTCTTCACCCTATTGCAACCTTCTCAAAGGAAAGCGTGAACTCTATGGACCATTCGCTCGTCACCACTAATTTCCAACTTGACGGATTCAAGATCGTGAAGAACATGGGAGTCGTACGAGGTATCGTTGTGCGTTCCCGTTCAGTATTCGGAAACATTGGAGCAGGACTCCAGATATTGTTCGGAGGGAATATCACGCTTTACACCGAGCTCTGTGAGGCAACGCGAAGGGACGCTTTTGAACTGATGATCCAGCATGCCCAGGCCATCGGTGCGAATTCAATTATCGGATTCCGCTACGACGCCACAGAGATTATGGGGGGTGTGACCGAGGTCCTCGCATACGGAACCGCATGCGTCGTGGAAAAACTGTGATGCATCTCTAAACCGATCACGTTTCAACTACTACACAAGATTACTATGGATATCCAAAATAAGACCGTCCTCGTACTCGGAGGCTGGGGCCTCGTTGGCTCCGCCGTGTGCCGGCAGATGATGCCGGAGAAACCGAAGCGCATCATCGTCACTTCCTTGCTCGAACAGGAGGCAAAGGAAGCTGTTGACCTCCTGCGAACTGAATATCCCAAGGCAGGCAAGAACTTTTTTGTCCCGTGGTGGGGGAATATTTTCGTCCGACACGCATTGAAGGATACTGCCCGCGATGCGATCCTGCAGAACAGGGATACTCGTGGAATGCTGATCGACGATTTGCTCGATGAACTGACCATGCCGGTGTTGGAGCGCTCTTCGATCTACCAGCTTCTGCAGCAATTCAAGCCTGATATTGTTGTCGACTGCATCAACTCAGCGACCGCCATTGCCTATCAGGACCTGTTTCATGTTGCACGAGAGGTCCGAAAAGCGCTTCGCGCAGCCAAGAGCGACAAAGACTCAGAGTTGCATGATCACACCGAACGTCTGCTCGCAACGCTCTACATGCCACAGCTGATCCGTCACGTTCAAATCCTGTACAGGACGATGCAGTTGGTTGGAACGACGACATACGTCAAGATTGGGACAAGCGGCACGGGCGGCATGGGCCTCAACATCCCGTACACACACAGTGAAGAGCGGCCGTCAAGTGTGCTGTTGAGCAAATCAGCGGTCGCCGGGGCTCACACACTTTTGCTCTTTCTTATGGGACGCACTCCCGATGCACCGATCACAAAGGAAATCAAACCGACCGCTGCCATCGCGTGGAAGAAGATCGGCTACGGTGAAATCAAAAAGCGCGGCAAGGCCATCGAGCTCATCGATTGTTCCCCGGAGCAGGGATTCAAACTGGACGCGACGCTGAAGCTTCATGACGAGAAACTGATGTTCAAGTCGACGAATCAGCGGCTGCAATCCGTATATATTGACACGGGGGAGAACGGCGTGTTCTCCCGCGGTGAATTCGAAGCGATTTCCACGCCGGGACAAATGGAGTTCGTCACTCCCGAGGAGATTGCTGAGTCTGTCCTCTACGAAATCAAAGGGGGCAATACCGGCCACGACATCATCAACGCTCTGGATAATGCATCATTGGCGCCGACGTATCGCGCCGGATTCATGTTCGAGTCTGCGATGAGAGAAATGAAGCGCCTTGAGAAAGAGCACAAGACACACAGCATTGCGTTCGAATTTCTCGGACCTCCCCGCCTCTCCAAACTTCTGTATGAGGCATACCTCCTGAAGCTCGTCTATGGCAGTGTCGACCAGGTCGCAAACGCTTCGGCGAAGTCTATGTCCGCCAAACTTGAAGCTCTCATCCGGGAAAATGTCCAGTTGCGGTCCCAGATCATTTCCATCGGGATCCCCATTCTTCTCTCTGATGGCAAGACGCTCCTGCGTGGACCCGAGATCAAGATCCCACCCTATCGCGGAGAGAACGAACTGAAGATCACCGAAAAATTCCTCAACGCGTGGGCTCACGATGGATGGGTGGATTTGCGAACGAAGAGCATGCAACAATGGAAATCCCGACTTCAGATCATCCTGAACGAGGTCACGGCGATTCCGAAAGGCGACACTTCATCGCGCCAGATGCGCAACAACGCCTACTGGGACAACTTCAGGGAAATCGATCCAGGCAAAATCGTTGGATGGATCTTCTCCGAAGAGGAGCATGGGAAGAGGATGAAGGCTTAGCAGCCGGAGGTCTGCCTCACGATCCGAAGGGATGGAAAATACGAAGGCCGAACGTCGACCATACAGGTCAGCCGTTCGGCCTTGTTGTTTCAGATTCGCGTGCTCGCTACTCGTACCGCAGTGCCTCGATCGGATCGAGGTTGGCGGCCTTCCATGCGGGATAGACCCCGAAGACCACGCCAATGAATGCACAGAGAAGGAACCCGATGATGGCCCAGTCGATCGGAAACACCGGCGGCATCGAGAAGGCAATTGCCGCAAGATTTCCCCCAAGAACGCCTAAACCGATCCCCACGAGTCCACCCATCTGACAGAGCACGATTGCTTCGGTCATGAACTGGCTGAGGATATTTCCCTTTCGCGCTCCCACAGATTTTCTCAGTCCGATTTCCTTGGTTCGTTCAGTCACGGAGACCAGCATAATATTCATGATTCCAACCCCTGCCGCCAACAGCGAGATAAAGCTGATGAACCCTATTCCCATCTTTACATACTGAGTAAACTCGTTAAACGTGGAAATGAGGGAGTCATTTGAGAAGATGGCAAAATCGTCGTCCTTCCCCGGTTCCACTTTCCTCACGGTGCGCAGCGCCATGCGGGCCTCTTCCATACATTCGTCGAACACCTCGGGGCTCTTCGCCTTGATCATGATGTTGAGAGATCGGATCTTCCCGAAGTGATTCAGAAATGAGCTGAGGGGAATTGCCACAAAGTTATCTGCATTGCCACCGAGCGAACCACCTTTGGGCTCAAAGATTCCAATGACGGTGTAACGTTCACCCTGGATTTTTATCTCAGATCCGATCGCGCCGCCGCGAGGGAAAATCTTTTTTTCGACGTCCGGACCCAGGATCACCACACTTCCGCTGTAGGTCTGATCGTTGTCTGTGAAACTGCGTCCATCTCTGATCGACCAGTTATTGGCGGGAATTCCGTCGGGAACTTCACCCATAATCTGGACATTGGGATTCGTCTTTTCACCGCTCAGAGCCTGTATGCTGAACCCGCCGGTGCCGCCTTCAATGGCTGCGTACTTTGCCAGCGTCATGTGATCTCTTACGAACTCACCCTGAGCCAACGTGATGTCTTTCCGGCGCCGGAATTTCTCCCACTGATCATGACCGCCGACGAAGAGTGCCGGAAATTTCTGAATTTGAAAGGTGTGTGTCCCGAGGTTACTCAGACCGCTTTCAATGCTGTTTTGCAGAACCTGGACAGCAGTCATCACGCCAATGATGGAAAACACACCAACCACGACGCCCAACAATGTCAATGCAGACCGGAGCTTGTTCATCCGGATTGCATTGAGCGCAATTCTTATGATCTCAAAAAGGAGCACAGTTTTTTCCCGATATCAGTGAATTCCAGTTTCTATTCGTAGCGCAATGCATCCACCGGGTCGAGGCGAGAAGCCCGAAATGCCGGCAAGAAACCTGACACCAGTCCCACAAACAACGACACAAGAATCGCAATCGCGACGATGCTCAAGGGCATCGCCGTCGGCAGGATCTGGTCGATGATGAGGCTCAGGGGAAAGGAAATCATCAATCCGATGACTCCGCCCATCAGACACAATGCGGCGGATTCCATGAGGAACTGTTGCAGGATGGTCCTCCGGGGAGCGCCGATCGCCATCCGGATTCCTATCTCCTTGGTCCGTTCAGTGACCGACACGAACATGATGTTCATGATGCCGATGCCACCGACGAAGAGAGACAGCCCAGTGATGAAAAGTCCGACTCCCGCGATGACAACGCCGATCGTGTTAAACGTCTGGATGATCATTTCTTGTTGGTTGATGGCGAAATCATCAGCTTGTTTGGGATGGAGTCCACGCGCTTTGCGCATGATCCCACGCACCTCCTCCTTCGCTTCGTCCAGGTCCTTCATCGAGATGGCCTTGACCATAATCTGAATGCCGCCAAAGCGACTTTGAAAGTTCTTGAAGAACCTGTTGATGGGGATGTACGCTCGATTGTCAAGGCTCTCCATACCAAGAATGCTTCCCTGCTTTTCGATGACTCCGACAATCTTGTAATTACCTGAGCCGAGCTTGATAGTTTTGCCGAGAGGATTCTCATTGGTGAAGAGATTGGCTGCGACTTCAGACCCAATTGCGCACACCGGTCTCCCGCCATCATCTTCTGCCGAGGTGAAGAATCGTCCGAACTCTACGTTGACGCCGAGAGTCGTAAGGAAATCAGCGTTCGTCCCCACGATCACGACGTTTTCCAAGACCTTCTGGTTGTACTTTGCTTGTCTCCTTGCTCCCGCCGCGGGTGATACGGACCGCGCAAATTCAGCCTGCTTTTCGACAGCCCTTGCCTGCTGGATCAGAATGTCCTTGCGATTCCGAATCTTCCACCAATCCTCACCACCGCCCCACGGCCATTTCTGTACGTAGAGAACGTCCGCACCAATTGCAGCGATACTCTTGTTAAACGCCCGGTTGAGACCCTCGATGGCAGTCCCCATCAGTGTCACCGAGACAATGCCAATGATGATGCCGAGAGCAGTCAGCACCGAGCGCATTTTATTGGCTCTGATCGCAGTGAACGCGATCAGCAAGCCCTCACGAAACTCTCCAAATGCATATTTCATAGTTAGCCAATCTTGCCAGTCGTGACCGCTACTCGTTTGTTTTGCACTGCCTGATCGGATTCGATGTTTCCGTCACGCAATCGGATGATGCGATCCGTATGCTCCGCGATGTATTCTTCGTGCGTGACGAGGATAATCGTATTCCCTTCCTTCTGGAGAGTATCAAACAAGGCCATAATTTCGTCACCGGTCTTGCTATCCAGGTTTCCCGTGGGTTCGTCGGCGAGCAAAATCGATGGCTGCGTGACAAGAGCTCTCGCGATAGCGACTCTCTGTCGCTGTCCACCGGAAAGCTCATTGGGTTTGTGATGAATGCGCTCCGTCAGACCAACACGCCCTATAGCTTCGCGCGCCATCTTCTTCCGTTCACTCGAGCTGACTCCGCCGTAGATGAGCGGCAGCTCAACATTGTGCAGAACATCGGAGCGGGCTAGCAGATTGAAGGTCTGGAACACAAACCCGATTTCCTTGTTTCGAATTCTCGCCAACTGGTTATCATTCATCTCGCTGACGTTGGTCTTGTTCAACTCATACAGCCCGGACGTCGGGGTATCAAGGCAGCCAACGATATTCATTAAGGTCGACTTTCCTGATCCCGAAGGTCCCATGATCGCAACGTATTCATTCTTGTGGATCTCCAACGAAACGCTCTGGAGAGCATGCACGTCTTCGGAACCGACGTGATAAATCTTGGTGATGTTGTTCAGCCTGATGACTGTATCCATGCCGACATTCCTCGTGGATGAAATTGTTATTGAAGCTCTTTGATCTTCTTTTCGGCCGTCGTTCTGTATTCCGGCGAAATATCCAGAACCAACAGGCGCTCGTAATTCTCGCGCGCCTCTTTTTTCTGGCCGTTCAACTCATACGCCTGAGCAAGCACGTGTATCGCGTTGATGTTTTCATGATCGAGCGTCAGGGCTTTCTTTGCGTTCGCAATCGCTTGAGTTGCATCCTTGTTCTGATAGCACGCAAGGGCAAGCCACTGATGCGAATCAGCCGTATCCGGCCGCAGAGCGGCATACTTCTCAAACGAAGCGATCGCTTCATCGGTCACCTGGTTGCGCCAGAAGAACATGCCTGCCACCCGCCACGCATGCCAGTCACCGGTCCGATGCTGGGTCAGGGTCTTCATCTCCTGAGATGCATCTGCATTCTTCTTTTCCGCGAGCAAGATATTCGCCTTCAGTGAGCGCCCCTTCATTTCGTCGAGTTGGATCGCGATGTCCGCTTCGCGGTACGCTTTCTCCATGTCACCGCCCATGATGCCGGGTGCTTGCCAGTAGTACTGTGCCAAACCAATGTGGGCATCAACAAGCTGTGGATTCAAGCTGACCGCTTTTTCAAATTCACGCCTCACTTTTGGCGCAAGGAAAGCCTGCTTAATCACTCCTGCACTCCTTGCCTTCATCCCGTACGCCGCCCCCAAACCATAATGATAGTCGGCGTTTGTTGAGCTGATTTCCACGGCCTGCTCCATGTGGTCAACCGCGTCGTCTTCGTTCATGAACCGGCGAGAGAGAAGTATCAGTCCCAATCGATAGTGTGCTTCTGCATTCTTGTCATTGTTTTTCAGAACAGACTCGAACACAGCTTTAGCGTCCGCGAACTTCCCTTTGTTGAACAGCCCAATTCCATCTTCAATCGACTGAGCCGATGCGCAAAGAGGAAAAACCAGGAAGATTCCAATCCAGCCAAGACCCTTCATCACCCTTTTCCCTATTTCTTGTCGCCTTCAGCTGAAGCGCCGGTCCTCTTGGTGGTCTTGTTCTCAATTTTCACAGCAGATCCCACTTCAAGATCCCGATTGATTGCCTTGAACGGACCAACGACGACCTCGGCACTTTCGAGGTTATTACCTTTGACCTCGACATATGTATCGTCACTCAAACCACGCTTGACGGGGATGGTCTTGGCTTTCCCATCAGCGATAACGAATATCACTTCCTCGAGCTTGTCTTCGTCTTTTTTCGTTGTCTTCTTTGTATCCAGTTTCACGCCCCCAGCGTCCTGCGCTGCTTCAGGCTTCTTGTCTTCCTTTGGCATCCGCACAGTCACGGACTGGATCGGAACAGCAAGCACGCTGGTATGTGTTTCTGTCTCAATATCAGCTGCCATGGACATCCCAGGCCGAAAGCTTACACCCGGGGGTGTGCTGATCAGAATTCTGACTTGAAAGTTTGTGACTTCGTCCTGGGTGCCACTCCCGCGTGATGTTGCAGTGTTCGCGATCTGCGATACCGTCCCAATGAATTTGCGATCAGGGTAGGAGTCTACATCAATTTTTGCAGTGTCGCCGACTGAGACGAGAACGACATCATTTTCACCAACGTCCACGCGGGCTTCCATGCGGTTCAAGTCGGAAATCGTCATGATCTCCGTCCCCTGAGTAAACGTGCTTCCGCTCACCCGTTCCCCGAGTTCAGATATGAGCTGACTTACCACTCCATCCATCGGTGCGTAGATTGCAGACTTGGAATAGGTGTCCTTCGCCGACTTCAACGATGCAGCCGCCTGATCACGGCTCGCTTTTGCACTCTCATAGGAAGCCTTCGAAAGCTCGAGCTCCGCATCGGAGATAAGCTTCTTTCCGATGAGTTCCTGTGAACGCTTGTAGTCCGCTTCCGCCTTCCGGAGATTCGCCTCGCTCATGTTCATCTGAGCATCGGCTTGGTCAACCCCGGCTTGGTAGGCATCCGGTTTGATCCGGACAAGTAACTGTCCTTTGCTCACACGCTGGCCCTCACGCACAGGCAGTCCGATGAGCTCCCCGGAGACTTCAGCATTGATTTTAACTTTGATGACAGGTTGGATTTTTCCGGTTGCCGAGACGATCTGAGTGATCGTCCGCCGCTGAATCTTCTCGGTCTGGACTGTTACCACTGCATCCTTCTTGCTTCCCAGGAACACAAGGAGGACCAGAACCACCAGCACGAGTCCAATGACAGAGAATATGATGATCTTCTTCTTCGATTTTTTTCCGTTCGTTGCCATGGAAACACACTCCTTTGAAATTTGGAAACCCCGAGGCTTTTCCCCCGTTAGTATTTCTTCTCGCCAACGACATAGTCGAGGTTTCGGCCTGCAATAATGTAGTTGTATGTAGCGTTGACCTGATTGACCTGAGCATTGACCAGACCCGCATTTGCAGTCAACAGATCGACGAGTGTTCCGGAGCCCAGGTTGTAGCGTTCCTGTGCTACCCTGCTGTCCTGCGTTGCCGATTGCACACCCGACAAACTCGCGTCGTACTGTTTTCCGGCGGCATCAAGATCAAGAAGGGCTTTTTTGACATCGACATCAATATTTCGTTGCGTCTGAAGAATCGTGAGCTCAGCATTACGGCGCGTCGCAACTGCACTCTCGATTGATCGGTTCGTTTGGAACCCGTCAAAGATTGTCCAGCTTAAACTAACACCCCAACTGATGCCCTTGCTCTGTGAGAGCAGAGAAAAATCGGTGTTGGACAAATTGTACCCCGCCGATGCCGAAATGCTCGGGAAGTAGTTGCTCCATGCGGCTGTCACACCTGATTGGGCAGCACTATAGCTCTCTCTAGCACCGATGAGGTCCGGCCGCGCCGCAAGAGCCCGCTGACGTATGTCCTCAAACCCAGCTGATTTCGCCTTCAATGCATCGATGTCCGCAGGAGCAAGCGAATCAGGAATGCTCGGATCTACAATCTGATAACTTTCGGACACCTGAAGACCGACGAGCGACAGAAGATCAGCAATGGACTTGTCATAGGTACTCTGTGCGCCGATGACACCCACTTCGTCTTGTGCTACGATCGACTGTTGTCGGTAGACATCTCCGATGGAAAGTGCACCGACGCGGTTCGACTCTGCAATACGTTCCAACTGTCGTTGATCTCGCTTCAGGTTCTCTTCGCTCACCCTCACCAACTGGCGATTTCTCAGAACGGTCAGATAGGCACTCTGGACCAAGTAGACGATTTGCTGAGACGTCCTGACTGCAAGGTTATTCGCAACATTGGCATTAGAAACCGACTGGTTGAAATTTGCCTCGCGGAGAAACCCGTTGAAAATGGTATAGCGTGCATTCAGTCCTGCGGAGTAGTTGTCCGATGTCGAAGCGGACGCTGGAAGGATGATTGACTGCCCTCCGATAAGCTGAACGCCGGCAGGCCGGTCCGATTCCTGACGTGTCCAGCCACCACTCGCAGAAAATGTGGGCAAATATGATCCGTAGCCTGCCAGAACTCCGCTCTGAGCGGCCACAGCATTGTTTATTGCCTGACGCACGGTGACGTTCTGCTCCAAAGCCGTCGAGACAGCCTTCTCAAGCGTGAGGACTTTTGTTTGTGATGATGAACCTTGGGCAAACACGATGCCCGCAGTGAGGATTCCAAATGCCAAGAGCAAGGCCAACTTCTTCATAACAAATCTCCAGATATGGTGGGAAGTGACACGGTGAACAGTTTGTTTTTGTAAACACTAGCTAATAGACGACAAAACTAAGGTAAAGTTTCAGAAATCATTGGCATTTCGAGAGAAAGAACGCTTTTGCACATCCAATTCCAGAAGTGGTGACAGTCGCTGGACCCGAAAACAAGGAAAAAGAGTGATTTCTCTTAAGCCGACCCAATGTCTCTGTGGAAGCCTGCTTAGAACTCAGGAATCGCCCGCGAGGATCTTCTCTTTCACACTCAAGAGAAACTTCAACGCGGCGTCGTGTTCATTGGGGATGATTCCATCAAGGATGGCGTCCGTGACTGCAGATTTCAATTTCCCCACCGCCCGGCCCGGCTCGATTCCGCACACCTGCATGATCTCGTCACCCCTGAGTGGCGGTTGCCAGTTTCGAAGTCGATCTTTCTCCTCCACCTCGATCATCTTCTGCGCTACGAGTTCATAGTTCTTCTTTACCTGCTCGACGAGCTTCGGGTTCTTCGATGTGATATCAGCGCGGCACAGCATCATCAGATCATCGATATCTTGTCCCGCCTCGAACAAGAGCCGGCGAACGGCAGAATCAGTCACGCCCTCATCCACCAGCGCCATCGGACGCAGATGGAGTCGAACAATCTTCTCCACGTACGCTTGATGATCGAGCGGGAATTTCATCCGCCGGAAGATCGGCTTCACCATTCGTGCTCCGATTTCCTCATGTCCATGAAACGTCCAGCCGATACCCTCCTGAAACGCTTTTGTGCGCGGCTTCGCGATGTCATGCAAGAGCGCAACGATGCGCAACCAGAGATTATCCGAAACGCTAGCGATATTGTCGACGACCCGCATGGTGTGCTGAAAGACATCTTTGTGATGGAAGTCCTGCCGCTGGTCGACGCCTCCGAGATGGGCCACTTCGGGAAACACCACCTTCATCACTCCTGTCTCGTGCATCAGCTGAAGGCCGATGGATGGTTTGCGACACGACAAGATCTTTGTGAATTCATCGGTGATCCGTTCCTGCGAAACGATTTTGAGCCTGGGCGCCATCAACGTCGCGGCGGCCAGAACAGAGGGCTCGATGGCAAAACCCAGTTGACAGGAGAATCGAAATGCCCTCATGATACGGAGGGGATCATCGTCGAACGTCGCCGACGGATCAAGCGGAGTTCGCAAGATCTCTTCGAGCAGTGCGTCTTGACCCTGGAACGGATCAACGAGGCGGCCAAAATCTGCCGCGTTGAGCGAAACTGCCATCGCATTGACTGTGAAGTCTCGCCGGCTCAGATCGTCGTCCAGCGTACCCCCTTCCACCTTCGGCTTTCGCGAGAACTTACTGTAGCTTTCTTTTCTTGCGCCGACAAACTCGAGCTTGGTGTTCTCGAGCTGAAGCATCGCAGTCCCGAAATTTTCGAAGATGACGAGATTGGACCTTTGAAATTCCTGGGCAACGTGGTGACCGAACGCGATTCCGTCTCCGAGAACGACGATGTCGAAGTCCTTCACCTGTTTGCCGAGGAGCAAATCGCGAACGAACCCTCCGACAACGAATGCCTGCGTCGAGGTCCTGTCTGCAATCTCGCCGACTCGCTTCAGCAGCGGATCCTGTATTTCAATGTGCTGTGACACCGGCTCACTGATCGATCTTTTGTGCATTTCCAAAGAGGCTGGCTGTATTCGCCGCAATCATCCTGAGGATCTCCTGCGCCACCTCGAGTGCCTGCAGCCCATCACGGCCGGTGACGGGAGGTTCTGTCCCATCCTGAACAGACTTCGCAAAGAGCTCTAATTCGTATTTCAAAGCGTTCACTTCTTTGACTTCCGGCTGTTCATACACGATGATACGCTTTCTGGTACCCTGATCAATCTTCCCCAACATCATCGTCGGTTTCACGTTTGGATCACCTTCGTCGACGAGCCGGAATACCTCCGAGAGACCCTGAGAGAAGTCGATCGATATGTATGCATCGTTCTGAAAAAGGCGCATCTTGCGCATTTTGTTCTGCGAGATGCGGCTTGCCGTGACGTTTGCAACACAGCCATTTTCAAACTGAAGCCTTGCGTTTGCAATGTCTTCGCTCCCGGAGACGACCGACACACCGTTGGCATCCACTCTCACCACCCGCGACTTTACCAGACTGAGGATCAGGTCGATGTCGTGGATCATGAGATCCAACACCACCGCGACATCAGATCCCCGCGGATTGAACTGTGCGAGTCGGTGCGACTCTATGAACAATGGCGCGATCTTGTATTGTTCCAGAGCCAGAATGGCGGGATTGAACCGTTCAATATGGCCGACCTGGATGGATACATTTTTCTTCTCAGCAAGGGCAACCAGCTTTCTCGCCTGGTCGATCGTTTCCGTAATGGGTTTCTCAATAAACGTATGCAGTCCCCGGTCGAGAGCTTGACAAGCGACATCGTAGTGCGTTGTCGTTGTGGTCGCTATGCTTACTGCCTGAATATCCCGAAGCAACTCGTCCAGGCTTGTATACGCCTTCGTCCCGTGCTCGGCAGCCACCTTCAGCGCTTTTTCGGTATCAGCGTCAAATACTCCAACAAGATCAACATTGGTGATTTGCGCAAACATCTTGGTGTGGAGATTTCCCAAATGCCCCGTCCCCACCACCCCAATTCTGACTTTTTCCATTCTCGTACCTCGATTTGCGTGCTATTCAGTGGTCTGTTCGTTGCCGCCGGGGCTCAACCGCTGAATGAAACCGATGATGCGGTCATAGCCTCCCAGCCTGTCATCATGATAGTACAGGAAAGCGGAATACGCGTTCACCGTTCGCCAGTCATTTCCCTCGAGAGTAACCCAGTCATTCGGTCCAACGACATATTGATAGTCGTAGAGACCGCGCCGCAAGGAAGTGGACCAGACATAACGGTGAGTATCATTGTCATACGACATCGTACAATTTGGCGACGGTGTCCAGAGATTGAAGTCGCCGACGACAAAGACCGTTTCATACTGCCGGCTCTCGGAAGCGAGTTCAAATCGATATGAGACATAGTCTGCGTACCGACCCGTCGTTGTCACAGTGGAAACTCCGTTGTGATCCCCTCTTGGCGGCTGCAGAAAACGACTGACATCGGATCCCTGACGGGAACGAAGATCCTGCCCCTCGGGATAGTCCGTCACGTTCCGAAGATCGAGGTGGCGGTAATCATTCCCTGGCGGCACGTTGTCAACCCAAAATCTCATCTTCGTGGTACCGAATCCATCAACAAAAGTATTGGGGCCGGGAAAGTCGGCGTCAATTCTCCAGCGGTTTCCAAGCTCGCGGTTCTTGTATACGTCCACACCTTTTGTTTTGATGGGATAGAATACTTCCTCCTTTACCAACTCGGGTCGAGGCAGAGCAACCCCCACTTCGATTTTATTCACCTGATTGTACGGATTGACTTCCGAAGGAAGCGATCGATTGCCGATCTTCATGACAGGAGCAACCATTGCCTCCACGACGAAAAACCGGCCGCGCGCAACAGCATCCTTCGTGCCCGCATCGACGATTTCGAAGACATAATTCCCCGAGTGAGCAAAATGATCCAAACCGGCGATCCCCGGTAACAGCACATGGTAGTGGAACCGATACATCCGGACGCCCGCGGGAGCTGGATCAAACGACAACGGTGCTCTCGATCGGTTTTGCGTTTCGTCATTGATGAAATACGAGTTCGTCACGTTCCAATCTCTGTCGCAATGCAGCACCCGAATAAAGAAGTCGGGAGGCTGGGTATCCGTCACATCAAACTCGATGGTGATAGGGCGCGATTGGATCATGGCCACAGGGAAGCCCGCTTCTGCAGACCCGTAAACCCGAAGTCCCCTGACTCGATCAGAGAGAATCTCTTGTGCGAGAGCAAGGTGCGTCAGAAGGAGCAAACTGGCGAGTACGC
Source organism: Ignavibacteriota bacterium (assembly GCA_003170475.1). GTDB lineage: Bacteria > Bacteroidota > Ignavibacteria > UBA10030 > UBA10030 > UBA9647. Next base: position 31,984 of record PMZI01000016.1, read on the forward strand.
ATTGTTTCATCGTTTCACCCTGTACAAAGTGTAGTACATCAATCCAGGCTTGGTGATCCCCAATCCTGGAAACATTCTCGTCATGACCGGCTCCATAGTCGCGGCGACCAATCGTTCCGGCGTAGGAGAACAGTCAATAACGTACCCGGGCTGAATTGCCGCCTCGTATTTCTTCTCTCTCATCCCAGTGTCATAGCTCTCATTGCCGAACGCGCGTCGAACGTCCGGGTCAATGGACCCTGAAACATCAAACGCATTTCGCTCAGAGACATATCCGATGACGCCGGCCTGCGGGGCCAGGACCGTCGTCCCTGCCGGAGTGTTGGTTCTCAACCAGTATGCAAGAGGCTTGAGACATTCAGTCACACCCAACTCGAGGTTGTTCATGTGAGGGAGGACCCAGACCCGGTAGACGACCTGATTCTGCGCAAGGGAAACTCCCGCGATGATCAGGAGAATGATGAAGCCCCGTCGTGGAGAAACGAGAGCGGCGATTTCCAGCCTCTTAAGTCCCCAGAGACCATACACAACAAAAATAGGCAGCACAAGAAGCAATTGACGGGATCCCACCTCAATATTGAAAATAACATACCACAACGGAACAGCGAACGCCCAGAGGAGCGGGAAACACTCTTCACGAACCACACTCCATCCGAACTCTCGCACGGTCACGACCATACCAACCACGAGAAAGAGGACAAGGAGCAGCTGCGTCGATCCTATGATCTCTGCGGTCGCGAAAATATTCCTCAACATTGTCGACCAGGAAGATCCGCCAAACGGGGCATTCTGCAGCTGGTTCGGAAGCAGCGTCCCAAAATGAAGGTACGCAAACCCCAACCACGTCCCTACAACCATAGCGTAGAGCACAACAGATCCCACAACTACCCTGATCGCCGACATTCTGCTACGGCTGTTGAGAACCGCATCGATCTGGACGGCAAGGAAGAGGAATACTCCTTCCGGACGTACGAGGGTCAACAAACCTGCGACGAGCGACGACGTGACGTACTCTTTTTTATACGCATACCACAACGAAAGCATGGCCAGAAGAACAGCCAGAGACGTTTCCGTTCCGGAACCCGTCCACCGAAGGAACCACGCATCGAACGAGAAAATCAAAGTCGCAATGATGGCATACAACCGGTCGCGGATCACCACGTATGCGAACGCCAAGACCGCCATCAATGCCAAGCTGGCGAGAACGATATCGAGAGTCTTGGCGACTATATACGGATCGAGACTGAGCTTCACCCCTCCTGCAATAAGGATTGCCCATAACGGTCCCGAAACTCCGTACGAAGGAGACCCAGCATTAAAGGAGATCCCTTCGCCTCGAGCGATGTTCCTTCCGTATTGCAGATAAACATAAGTATCGTCCGGCGTATGGCTGAAGTGGAGACTGGCTGTTACATAGAAAATGAGGACGATGATGGCAGCGCCATATTGCAGCACGATCTGCCAGAAGAACATTCTTCTCCTCAACTGCCGTTCCAATGCCTCAGTCAACTCGGTCCCTTAGCCACGCTGAAAAATCCGCCACAGTGTGAAACGCGTAGTCCGTCTTCATCTGAAGGACTTTTTCCTTTGTGTATGAGTCCCACAGGACTACTGCAACTCTCACTCCAGCCTCCCGCGCCGCTTTGACATCCCCGACGGAGTCTCCTACCATCAGAACTTCATCTTCCCGGAGTGAGAAATGGTCCAGTATTTTTTGAATGCCCTCGGGATCCGGCTTATGGTTTACGACATCATTGCCCGTCACCACATATTCGAAATACGGCATCAGTGCAAAAGCCTGCATCGTAATGGTTGCGGTGTGGATACCCTTCCCTGTGAACAACGCACAATGGACTTTCCTCCTCCGAAGAAACCGAAGGAGATCGAGAATACCAGGGTACAATCGTGCCAACTCTTTGTGATGTCTTCTATAATATGCGAGATACTCCTTCATCACTTGTTCGATTTGCTCTTCAGTCACAATATCGAGAAGCGCCCCTTCTTCCGGGGGGCCAAACATTGCGACGATTTCAGAGGGTGAGTACGTCTTCCCTTTGTACTTCATGGCGATGAAGTTGAAGGAATCGAAAATCAGCTGATTCGTTTCCGTCAATGTGCCATCCATATCGAAGATCACGCACTTGAATTTCGGCTTCTTCCCACGCAACTTTCTCAATGACGGCAGTCGGGATCGGATCATAGGTAAATCACCTTCAATGAGGTCGGAAATAGGAAAGGCGCCAAGCACACCTCCGGAGAAAACTGCAACGGAGGGATCGACGCCTCACACTCTCTCTACGGCACGATGTCGTCGCCCGGTAGACACACGACCAGACTTCTCTGTTGTGGAAAGGACCATTCTCTATGAAATGGCTTCCGGCGCGGCGTAGAGCCGCTCACCTGATGTTTTTCTGAGTGCTCCACAACTTATTGTGATAAATATACCAAACCTTTCCCTGCCGTGCAATAATGTGGACAGTGCCCGGAAGGCACGGAAAAGCTTCATGCAATCCAAGCAAAGTGGTAATGATGCTGCGGGTCGCTGCATTGCTTCTCGTTCCAATTCTCTCTACTTTGCCTCTGTGAAAAAGCAAATCATCCTTCGCAAGAACGAAGAACACCGGATTCTTGCCGGCCATCAGTGGGTGTTTTCCAACGAGATCAAGGCTGTCAACGGCACCCCTGAGGCAGGCGATGTCGTGGAACTCCTCCGACATGACGAGAAATTCCTGGGAGTAGGCTTCTACAACCCACATTCTCTCATCGCTTTCAGGCTCCTGAGTCGGGAGATGGACACAATCACGTTTGAATTCTTCGAGCGTCGAATCAGCCAGGCGCTGGAGCTTCGCAAACGGCTGTACCCCGATGCTGAAACCTTCAGACTCGTCCATGGCGAGGCAGATTTCCTCCCGGGTCTGGTGATCGACAAGTATAACGAGTATTTCTCAATTCAGACTCTCGCCGTTGGAATGGATCGCCGCACAACTCTGATCTGCGACGTCCTCGATTCGATCTTCCATCCTAAAGCGATTATCGAACGAAATGAATCGCCTCTCAGGTCTCTAGAGCAACTTCCTCAGCAAAAGGGGGTCTTGCGGGGAACCATCGGACAAACCATCGTTTCGGAGTACGGTGTGAAGTTCAAGGCGGCCTTGATGGATGGACAGAAGACCGGCCTCTTTCTCGACCAGAGGGAAAACAGGCGCGCCATACAGAGGTATGTCAAAGGTGCGTCGGTACTGGATTGCTTCTGCAACGACGGCGGCTTCGCTCTCTATGCTGCGGTCGCCGGAGCTGGCAGCGTGCTCGCAGTTGACAGTTCAGAAACAGCCATCGCGAACGCCAGGGTCAATGCGACCATGAACGAGGTCCCGGAGATTCAGTTCGAGACCTGCGATGTCTTTGACAAGCTCCCCGAACTCGACAAAGCCGGGCAACGGTTTGACATCGTTATCCTGGATCCGCCTTCCTTCAGCAGAAACAAGAAGACGGTCGCCACAGCCCTCAAGGGCTACCGCGAGATTAATGCGGGAGCACTGAAACTCATCAATCCCGGCGGCATCCTCGTCACGGCATCATGCTCCCATCACGTCACGGATCAGTCATTCATCGAAACCATTGAGGCCGCTGCACGTTTAACCCATCGTGCGCTTCAACTTCTGGAGTGGCGGGGCGCCGCTCCCGACCATCCCACGCTTCCGTCCATGCCGGAGACGGCGTATTTGAAATTTGGGATCTTCGCGGTTCGCTGAAATCTTGCATCTCTGCGCCCTCGGAACTATATTATTGGAGTAATCGTTGTGAAGAATGATAACGGGAGATGAGAACGATGAAACGATATCCTGCGTTTTGCGCGGCCTGGCTGCTCGCAATTCTGCCGGCACTCTCTTTGGCCCAGGAATACCCCCAGCGCGATTCTTCGATTGTTTTCACACCTTCCAGTCCCAACTTAATACAGAAGACGACCTATGAGCCTTATCGCAGCGCTTGGGGTGTGGACCTTATGCTGTCGAATAACGGTTTCGGGGCAGGAGCGTTCTTCCGGCATGAGTTCTCGGATGTTCTTGCGGGATTCGTTCAGCTGGCAATTTCTGATGTCAAAGATGACTCTGAAGTCGATTATGTGGATCCCTACACCGGGACCTCGTACACGCCCGGAAAAATTAACCGGCTTATGCTTTTTCCGCTGACGCTGGGAATGCAGTATCGACTTTTCAGGGAGACTATTGCTGACAATTTCCGCCCCTACCTCAGCGCCGGCCTGGGACCTTCCTTCATCATGGTTGCGCCGTATGCGACTCCGACAACGGTGAACGTCGATGGCGGTGGCACGTTTACGTACTTTGAGCAGATCGATTTCTTTGACAGCCTCAAAAAGGCTCAGATGAAAATGACGCTTGGAGCTTACGTGGGTGCGGGTGCGTACTTCGGCGTGAATGCAGGCACACTGACAGGCATCAGCTTCCGTTACTATTTCATTCCGTATGCTCCGGGCCTGGAGAGCCTCCAAGATGTCAAGATCACACGGTTCGGAGGTTTCTACATCACGTTGAATTTTGGCTCTCTCATCTAATTTGATCTTCACTAAAACAAAAAAGCGCACCCTCGGTGCGCTTTTTTGCTATCTGGCATACAGTTCCAAAACAATTGAAGCACTTCGAAACCCATAGAGCCTCCCCTTCGCTCTATGGACCTGCAAAGTGCTTCACAATTTCGTCTTTAAGGTCGCACGCTGTCCAATATCTTGGTGTGATTCGAGTCACTTCTGCTCCGAATGGGCAACCGCATGCAACCATGACCCTCCGCTCCAAAAACCAAACCACAAAGCCTTTCGCAGGGTGTAGCGGTTTGCATCCCTCGGGCATCTAACTCTTGAGCAGGAACTCGCTCACCTATGCAGGACGACAATCACTGGGTCACTCGAGCCAAAAGCGGGAATCAGAGAGCATTCAAGGTCCTTTACGACGAGAATGTCACTCCCCTTTACCGTTTTCTAAAGCAGTTTTCGCGGGGCGACGAAGAGGTCCACGAGTGGGTTCAACGGGCATTCATCAAAGCGTTTGAACACATCGATTCGTTCGATCATCGTTCGAAGTTTTCGTCGTGGCTCTTTAGGCTCGCGATCAATGAAATGAAAATGGACCGGCGCCGCGAGCACATCGTCCGATTCGAATCTCTCGAAGCTCTCGGTGATGTCGCTGATTCGGAAGAGCCCTCGTTCGAGTGGCACCACACGATGAAAAGCTGGATGGGAGAGCTCGACGATACAAAGCGGATGGTGTTCATCCTCTATGAAGTCGAAGGCTATTCACACGCAGAGATCGCCTCTGTGATTGGAATCGCAGAGAGTTCTTCGAGAACGCTCTTGACCCGGGCAAAGCGGATTCTTCAGGACCATTGGAACAAGGAGATGAAACAATGACAAAGCCAGAGGATTTCTACACTTCTGACGATTCGCCGGGAAGACGGGCCAGGTCCGGAATGTGGCGTGGTATTCAACGGCACACAGCTCCTCTGCAAGCAAACAAATGGTTCGTTAGCGATCGAAGGAGCTTCGTCCTCGGAATGGCCACAACGGTTGTCATCGGACTCGCTCTCGTCGGAACATGGACTTTGACCCGACAAGCGTTTGAAAATGCGCAACCACAGCCTCTGCGGTTGGAACGAGCGTATATCTCCGCGATCAACGAATTCGAGCATGTATTGCCGTTCGTCACCGCGAAGGTGTCTCAGACCCCCCAAAGCAAAGAAGAGCTGACTCAGCGAGCCCAGCAATTGTCCCTCATCGATGCGGCGATCAGCCAGCTGCGTCTTCAAACAAACGTGATCGACCTTTCGCCTCTCATACGAGAACGACTGCGCCAGCTCTACGCGATGAAACTTCAGATTCTGCAGCAGATGATCGAAAGAGGAGAAATTGATCTATGAAGACTCTGATGGTTGCGATGATGATAGCATCGTCATCAGGATTCATCGCGGGAAATCCCGAACGAGTCCGCACTATTGAACAGCACTTCCCGACACAGGCGTCACAAAAGATCGAGTTGCATGGTTTCAGCGGATCCGAAATCAGAGTCCAGTCGTGGGACAAGAATGAAATCTCTGTGAAGCTGAATATCACGTTTTCCTCATCGTATCCGGAGGATGAGCAGCGTTACCTCGACGAAATCGCCCTCAAAGAAGACAAGAACTCCGATCGATACAGCCTCACTCTCGAGGAACCCAAGATGATGTCGCGGAGCCACTTGTCATTGTGGTCTTGGGTGACGTCCGTCTTTAGAGGCACGGTCACCAGAAAGGTCATTGAAGGTGAGATCTTTGTGCCACGTTCAAATGCAATTCTTGCCGGCATAAAATATGGTTCGGTCTCGCTGGACGGGATGAGCGGGCAAGTAACCGTTCAAGGGACCAGCAATTCGGTCACACTCAAGAACTGTGCATCGGTCTCGGAGGTTGCCAATGACTACGGCAGAACCACCATAGAACGGTGCGGGGGTAATCTCCAGCTCTCGTGCAAAAGTGGAACGATCAACATTGACCAGTTCAAGGGCAAGATAACGCTCGAGGCTGATTACTCGCAGATCCGCGTGCAGGATGTCACGCAATCGCTCTCGATCTATTCCGCGAGCAGCACGATGACCGTTGAGAGGATCGGCGGAGACGCGACCATACACTCGAACTATTCGCAGCTCACGGTGAACAACGTTCTCGGGTTCCTGGAAATCAAGGACAGCGGAGGCAGGATTCGTGTGAAGACCGCCGATGGAATTCGAATCAATGGGGACTATTCCCAAATGGAGATCAGTGATGTGTCCGGGAAGGCGTCGAAGGAGATATCGATCCGCGGTCAGTCCGCACCGATTGCCATTGCCAATGCTACCGGCAATGTGAAGATCGACAACCCATACGGCATGGTCGAGCTCAGAAACATCCACGGGAATGTGGATCTGGATTCCAAGGGTGCGCGCATCATGGCGGACTATGTTGTTGGCGATTGGCAGACCGATGCCGAATACTGCAGTTTCGAGCTTACTCGAATCAGTGCGAAGCGGGTGACGATTTCGAACAAGAGCGGCAAGATCAATGTGGAGTTGAAGATTGTGCCCACGTTCGTCAACATCAAGAATGAATATGCTGACGTTAACCTCGATTTGCCATCCGGCTTTGGCGGTGACGTCGACTTAAACGTCTCGTATGGCAATCTCTCTACAAACTTGCCATCGCTGAAACAAAAGAAGCTCGATAATGGATCAGGCGCGTACGGTTTGCGAACGGTAGGGAATGAATCAGTGAAGATCGCTATCGAAACGAAATCAGCAAACATCAGCGTCATGCAGCGGTAATGCCAGGCAGGGCAAGCACGTTGTGGAATCGAATCACAAGTACTCCTTCAGGAACTTGCCCGTATACGAGGCAGACACTTTTGCCACCTCTTCCGGAGTTCCCGTCGCAACGACCTTTCCGCCCGCTTCGCCTCCTTCTGGGCCGAGATCAATGATATAGTCTGCACACTTCACCACATCCATGTTGTGTTCAATCACGACGATGGAATGCCCGGCTTCGACCAACGCGTTGAAGCACTTGAGCAACTTTGCGATGTCGTCAAAGTGAAGACCGGTTGTCGGCTCATCAAAGATGAAAAGCGCCCGGCCTTCCGATTCTGACGCCGACAAGTGATTCGCGAGTTTGATGCGCTGGGCCTCTCCGCCGGAAAGCGTGGTTGCGGGCTGCCCGAGCCGGACATATCCCAAGCCGACATCATCGAGGACCTTGAGTCGCTGTGCCACTCGTTTGCCATCGGCGTGTTGGCCGAAGAACTCTATCGCCTCGGTCACCGTCATTTTCAAGATGTCATCGACATTCTTCCCATGATACCGGATTTCCAGTACTTCCTGCTTGAACCGCTTTCCCTTGCAAGACTCACAGGTGAGATAGAGATCGGCGAGGAACTGCATTTCGATTTTCTGGAAACCATCTCCCTCGCAGACGTCGCACCGTCCGCCCGGAACATTGAACGAGAAATGGCCCGGCATGTATCCGCGGATGCGCGCTGCCTGTGTATGAGCGAGGAGATCGCGCATATGATCAAAGACCTTGATGTAGGTGACAGGATTTGACCTCGGTGAACGGCCAATCGGGGATTGATCGACCAGCTCAATTCTCTCGAGATTCTCTGCCCCCTGAATCGCGCCGAATCGTCCGACGCTCCCTTCGAAACCTCCCTTCATTTTCTGTATCCCTGCGTAGAGAATCTCGTGCACGAGCGTGCTCTTCCCTGAGCCGCTGACACCGGTGACGCAGACAAACATTCCCAGAGGAATCCTCACGTCGACATTCTTGAGATTGTGCTCGGAGGCCCCTTTGATCAATATGCTCTGCTCCATATCGCGACGACGCTTCTTCGGAATCGGAATTACGAGCCCGCCGGTAAGATATTGTGAAGTGAGGGACTCCGGATGCTTTAAGAGTTCGTCAAAGGACCCGCAAAACACAAGTTCACCGCCATGTTCACCAGCTCGTGGCCCCATGTCGACAACGACGTCCGCTGAGCGCATCATCTCTTCGTCGTGCTCAACGACGAGAACCGTATTACCGACATCACGGAGCGACTTGAGGATGTTGATCAGTTTGTTATTGTCCCGCGGATGCAGTCCGATACTCGGCTCGTCCAACACATACAGAGATCCCACTAACGAGGAGCCGAGGGACGTCGCCAGATTGATCCGCTGGGACTCCCCGCCCGAGAGTGTCATCGTCAGGCGATCAAGTGTGAGGTAACCGATGCCAACATCGTAAAGGAACTTGAGCCTTTTTCTGATCTCTTCGAGGATGCGCTTCGCAATCTCCGCTTCAAATTTGGTGAGCTTGATTGTGCGGAAGAATTCGTTCGCTTCCTCAATCGTTATTCGAACGATGTCATGAATGGTCTTCCCGGCAACCCGGATATTCAAGGCGTCACTCCGGAGTCGGGCACCATTGCACTCATCGCATATCGTGTAGCCGCGATAGCGGCTCAGGAATACGCGATAATGGATCTTGTAGGATTTTCGTTCGATATACTTGAAGAACTTATGGATGCCGTCGAATCCTGGGTGCCCGTTCAGTATGACTTCCAACTGCTTGGGCGTCAGTTGTTTGAAGGGAACATCAACCGGAATGTCGGCTTCTCTGGCTATTTTCAGAAGGTCGCGCAGATTTTCACGCCACTTCGGCGTGGTCCAGGGATGAATGGCACCTTGCCGGATCGACTTATTCGGATCTGGTACGACGAGATCCATATCGATCCCCATGGAACGCCCGAACCCCTGGCACTTGGGGCACGCGCCTACAGGATTGTTGAAGGAGAACATTCGAGGGTCCGGATCTTCGTAGCGAATGCCGTCATTCGCACACTCGTAGTGTTGCGAGAATCGAAGCGACTGACCGGATTCTAAAAGGAGGGCATGAGCATATCCTTCGCCTTCGCTGAAAGCAGTCTCTATGGAATCTGTAAGACGCTTTTCGCTCTCCTCATCGCCTTTGCGCACCACAAGCCGGTCGACAAGAACGAAGATCCCCTTTTTACTTTTCGCCTTGAATTCCTTTTCGTTCAAATCGATGACGTCACCATTGACCACAATCCTGAAGAATCCACGCTTCTTGAGCGCGTCGCACTCCTCTTTGACAGAATGCCCCTGGTGATCGTGCAGCGGAAACATAACAAACATCTTCGCCCCCTCGGACTCCCGCTGAAGACGATCAACGACAGACGAAACGGAATCACGTTTCACCAACTCCCCGCACGAACGACAAAACGTTTGGCCTATTCTTCCGAATAGAAGGCGCAGGTAGTCGTAAACTTCTGTCGTGGTGGCGACTGTTGAGCGGGGATTGCGGGTTGCGGTCTTCTGCTCGATGGCAATCGAAGGACTGATGCCCTGAATGAAATCGACGTCCGGTTTGTCCATCCGCTCAAGGAACTGGCGGGCATACGACGAAAGACTCTCGACATATCGTCGCTGTCCTTCGGCGTAGATGGTATCGAAAGCGAGGCTCGACTTCCCTGAACCGCTCACCCCTGTCATAACGATGAGTTTGTTCCGGGGAAGCTCAATATTCACGTTTTTGAGATTGTGGACCCTCGCTCCCCGAATAATAATCGTTTTCAGCTTCTTGTCCTGGCGCGCTGCAACAGGAGCTTCAGGAACTGGATTCTCCGCCGGTACTGCTATGTGCTTCTTTTTCGCCAACGTCTGATGACCCCTTCGTCTCACAACGCTTTTTTGATCTCTTCAATCGACATTCGGAAGTCGGAGATCGCCAATTGCTTATCAACGTACACCTACTGAACGGTAAAATCAATCCGAAAATTCCATCTCCACTCACTCTTGTCCCATCTCCCATGACAGAGCGGTGCGGCTGTCGCATGCATCGAAAACTCCTCGCCGTTTGTTGCCTTTCACTGCTGTGATGTCTACATTTATTTGGATCTTAAGGGAACAATCCAATGCGTTGCAGTGCTCTCTTGTTGCTTATCTTCGCGATCTTCACTCCTTCAGCCCTCGCTCAACAGGACTCAAGTCGCTCAGCGAAAGTCTATCGCCTAACATTGAATGACGGTTCTGAGATTATCGGCACAATCATCAAAGAAGACACGCTACAGGTCGAATTTCAGTCGATCTCGAACATTACGATGCGCGTCCCAAAGCTTCAAATCGCCAGGATGATGCTTCTTTCGGGAATCGTCGTCGACGGGGAGTATCGGCGATCAGATCCTAACTCAACCCGACTGTTTTTCTCTCCGACCGGGCGAGCGATCGGGAATGGACAGGGATATTTTTCTGCGTATGAGATCTTCTTCCCTTCCATCGCTGTGGGAATTGGTGACGTCGTTTCCCTGTCGGGAGGGATATCGCTGCTGCCGGGGGTCGAGAGTCAAATCATCTATTTTGCCCCTAAGGTTACACCTCTCCACATTCACAATTTCGATCTCTCTGCCGGCATCCTTTTCGCGGGCGGCACTCGCAGGGCCAGCTCAGGAGGAGGCATTGTCTACGGGGTCGGGACGTACGGTTCCGAGGACAACTCCCTCACGATGGGGCTGGGTTGGGCATTTTCCGGAGGAGACCTCAGCAGCAGGCCCATCGTCCTCCTTGGCGGTGAAATCAGGCTCTCCAACAGTATAAAACTCATCTCAGAGAACTGGTTCCCCCCTTGGACGGATGTCATCATCTACTCTTTTGGCCTTCGGTTTTTCGGCGAGAATCTCGCTGCGGATTTGGGTTTTGCGCGAACGTCTGCTAAAATGGTAACGAGCGGTTTCCCGTTCATTCCATGGATAGGATTCACTTATAATTTCGGCGCCCACTAGCATGCCCGAACTTCCCGACATCACGATGTACGTCGAAAGCCTTGAATCAAGAATCAAAGGGGCGCGCCTCGAAAAGATCCGGCTCGGCAATACGTTCATTCTCCGCACGTTTGATCCGCCGCTGATCGCTGCTTCGGGCAAGACGATTCAGAGCGTCGAGAGGATTGGGAAGAGAATTGTTCTTTCCCTCGAGGATGAGCTCTTCATCATCATCCACCTCATGATTGCAGGGCGGTTCCACTGGAAGAAACCCTTGAGCAAAATCCCCGGGAGAGTCGGACACGCGGCATTTGATTTTCCCGATGGGACGCTCCTGCTGACAGAGGCCAGCACGAAGAAACGGGCATCGATGCATCTGGTCATTGGCCGTCCGGGATTGGCGACATTCGATCGCGGCGGCTTGGAAATCCTTGGCTCCAGCGTGGATACTTTCAGCGCTGCATTGATGAGAGAGAATCGAACACTCAAACGCGCCCTCACCGATCCCCGACTTTTCAGCGGCATAGGAAACGCCTATTCAGACGAAATTCTTCATCGCTCGAGGCTGTCGCCGCTCACACTTACTCAGAAGCTCACCGATGAAGAAATCACCCGACTCCATGCAGCAACGACAGCAACCATGAAAGAATGGATCAAGCGCCTGCGAGAAGAAACTGGCGGCAGTTTTCCAGAGAAGGTGACCGCGTTCCACGAGGAGATGGGTGTTCACGGGAAATTTGGGAAGCCTTGCCCGGTTTGTGGAACAAGAGTGCAGCGAATTGTCTATGCGGAGAATGAGTCCAACTACTGCCCGAGATGCCAGACAGGCGGAAAAATGCTTTCTGACCGATCACTCGCCAGATTGCTGAAGGATGACTGGCCGAAGACAATCGATGAACTCGAGCAAAGTGAACTGGGAAAATAGAGGATGCTCAGAAGCGAATGGTGAGCCGTGCAGTCGGGACAAACTCGACGAAGTCCACGGACCGAACGACCGGCTGGAGGTGTGCTTCGAGTTTGACCTGATTGTTGAATTGAGCAGCGCTCCACGCTGCATCGAGAGCCGAAAGAAAATGATTGACGACGAGAAGGACTGACCCCGTTGTCGCGATGTTGTAGTAATCATTTGCCTTCCCGCGCATGGCAGCGTAGTCCAGAAAGCGCTGCGACACATCGCTGCTCAGGATTCTTTGCGGAGTCATGACACCGGCATCATCCCATCCGGCGGAAAATTGCGGATACTTTCCGATGAGTTCATAGTATTGCTGCAACGGCCGATGCGGCAACAGATGCGTAAAACCGTTGCCTGACATTTGCGCGATCCGGCTTTCGATGGCATTCAACACGTCCCAGTTCACACGATCCCAAGGCTGGAGATTTTCTGTGCCCGGAATCAACCACCCGGTGAAGCTCGTCACATCCGGATTGAGCTTCGCGGAGTTGTCCTGAATCCACTGCGCATAACGGACAACGGAGTAGTGGTCATCGGCATAGTTCTGGAACAAGGTTGTTTGCCTGTCGCCCTTGGAAGAGTACACTGCATGCACGGCCCAGAGTCCGGCCTCCGCAAGGATGAATCCGCCTGCACGCCAATAGCTCTTCGTATAGAATTCCCCTGCACCCGGAACAGCGAGTGAGAGAACGCCTGCAAGCAGGCCCGATTTCTTTCCCTGGTCAGCCTTCACAAGGACGGTATCCTTCAATTTCATCGCCCCGATGAATGCCAGCAAATCGAGTCGGTCGTTCCCCGTGAGCAGAACTGTTCCTGAGGAGTGCATGTTCCCCGCGACCTCTTGTTGACTCTTCGCGGAAACAACGATCAGAAGCATTGAGGCCATCACAACAAATGCTGCCCTGCTCTTCATTCCACTACCTCGCTCTGTAGGTCAACTGTTGAAGATTCCGGCTGAAGGGATTCATCTCGAAGTCAAATAGAATTCCAAGATAGAATCTCCATTCTTTTCCGTAGGCCACATCGGTATTGTTGAACGTCCGGTTGAAACGGTCGAAGCCATATGCCCCTGAGAAAAAGATCCGTGTCGGATACTGGTAAAACGAGAACGACTCCAACCTGAGTTCAAAGCCCGCGTCCTTCTTCCACGTCCCCACATCCGGAGTTGGGCCTGTCCACGCGTCACCATAATCGGCGAAGACCGAACCATACAACTTCGTGAAGTAGAATTGGAGGAACCGGAAGTTTAGTTTGCTCACGAGCGGGAACCGATACGCGGCACTCACAACGGCGAGGTCGTTCCCACCCAGTCCATAAAACGGGTACCCGCGCATTCCGATGAACCCGCCGCCGTAGAAATCAAAGAAATCGTCAACCCGCTTCCCCAACGTACTCGCACCATGCACCGACAGTGTCAAAGTGTGTTTGTCGATGGGCAAAGAGAGATGCTCATTCCAGAGAACTTCTACCGTGTGGAAACTCGGCTTGGTGTACTGCGGCACCAGCGTGCCGTTCTCGATGCTAAACTCCCCGTCTGGATTGAACTTGTTGAACGCGAAGGAGTATCGCAGCGTAAATGTGCGTCCTATCGGATTGATGTCACGATCGAGATTCGGTACAATGCCATCGTGGGTCAATTGTGCGGACAATGTGTTGCCGACGAGATAGACATTCCGGAATCCGGGAGAATCCCCGGAACCAGGTATGTAGAATGAACCGATGTCCGCATTGTATCTGCTGAGTGAATAGCGAAGGGCCAGCTGTGTGTGATCGTCAAAGATGGTTTGTCTGAGCCCGAAATCGAATTCAAGAAGGTTATAGACCACTTCCGTCTGGAGCTCGTACTGCTTGTCGGTGAACAACGGGATCGTTGCAGTGGTTTGTCGCGAGATATTATAAATCTCAAGAGAAACAGCCGGAGCGAGTCCAAGCTGATAGAAGATCGGGAAAGCGTCGCGATACTCGACGATGGCAAACAAGTCACGTTCCAGCTGCCGATTGATGACTGCACCTCCAAACAAGGAAAGCCTGTCCAGTACGTCACTGGACGTGAAGTAGAATCCAGGACGAATCACGTCAATCCCTTTATTATGGGGATTGTAGTTGTCCACACGCAAAATCGGAATGATCGACAGACTCGTGAACCTATTCGAGTATGGTCGAGCTTTCAAAGGGGCAAGTTTTGATGTGTCGTCGGGAGCGACGGTAACCGTTCCTGCCGCCGGGGTAGTCACAGCAACGGGAGTTCCATCGACCCGATCCATTTTCTTCAGTTGCCACAGCGGCACATCGCGCCGAGGAGGGATCGCGAGCGCAGAAGGATTCTTGAGCAGGTTGATCTTGAAACCCGTCGACGTATATGAACTGAAGGCAAAGTCCCCATGCCCGTTGACCGCGGGCAAAAATGCCCCACCGAGGACATTCGTAAGTTGAGACCTCCCACCCGCCTGGAGATCGAGCGAATAGAGATTGAATATGCCCCCCTCAGCAGAGGCATAGATGAGTGAGCGCCCGTCGTGTGAGAAGACAGGATTCCGCGCATCGAACCCGCTCACGACGACTTTGAATCCAGTTCCGTCTTCGTTGACGACTGCCACGGATTGCCTATCGTCTGCCGAGAAGCCAAAGGTGATCATGGTACCATCCGGCGACCACTGCGGCGTATACACTTGTTCACCGTTGACGAACTTCGTTACCTGTCGAACGTTTTTCCCGTCTGCATCACAAGTCCCGATGTTTACAGTGCCATCACTACCGGATGCAAAAACGATTTTCTTTCCGTCCGCTGACAGGTTTGGATTCCACGCCCGCAGTCCGTGCGTGAGACGCTCCTCGCTCCGTTTGTCCAGATCGTACCGATAGAGATCATACAGCTTGGCCCAGAAACCGTTCTTACGGCTAAGCTTTGAGTAGTAAAGATAACGTCCATCAGGAGAAAACGACAGCGTAGAACGCACATTGAGGTCGAGATCCTTCGACGTTTTTGATTCAAAATCGTAGAGGTAAACCGAACTCAAACCAAAATAGTCCTGGCCTTTGTTGGATACATAGGCAAGTTTTTTCCCGTCCGGAGTAAATGCAGGAAACGAGTTGCCAAACCCTTCTTTTTCGATCAACTCGCCTTCGACGCGGGCGGGTGCAATCTGGTTTCCAACGCTCTTGTACTGCTCAATCTTGGCCGACTTCCATCGTTGATACAATTCTTCCCCGGAAATCCCTAACACGGCTTCAATGGCACCATCGATGGTCACTCGGGGCAGACTGCTGAGTGCTCTAGAGATTTCCTTAAGCTTCTCTGCACCATAGGTCTCTGCAATGTATGAGACGATGGAGAATCCCGCATTGTACGAAGACTCGTTGCCGAGGCTCGTCTTGCCGAAAACAGCCATCTCCTCCCACGTCAGGGGATTACCCTCAAGCATGTACATCCTCAGAATCATATCCCGATGCGAGTCCCAGTAATCATAGGTGAAGCTCGGGTGGTTGTATTGCGCAACTCCCTCGGCAAACCATGCGGGAACAACAAATGCGGAAAACGGATAGGAGACGATGGTATTCGGATAGCCGTAGAGCACATCCGGCCGGCGTTCTGATTCGTACCCCAGCCATTGGAAATAGACGGCGGGAAATGTCCGTCCCAGCTTCATCGCTGTCTGAATCTGAACAATGTGAGTGAACTCGTGAGAAACGACATCACGGATCCACGGATGAGTTCCGCGAAGTTCGAAATCGAGAGCCGGCGCCCAGAGCTCAATCTTGTTGTCGTAGAAATAGGCCGCGCCGTTCGAATAGTCTTCGTGGTCGCGGATCACCAGGCTCACCTTGCTGTCGGGCTCATGCTGATACAATTGTGTGATGGGACCATAGACGCCTTCTGCAATATTCGCGATTTCGCGGGCCGATCGTTCCTCTCCGGAGTGAAAGTGGACTAGAAAATGCGCCGACTCAATCGTTTTCCAGTTCAGATCGGGACGCGGAAAGTCATCATCCTGCGCGATCGCAAGACCGAGAGTGAGCAAAACGAACAGTACGGAGAGGAGGAGCTTCTTCACAGTGTGTATTTAGATGGTGAAATCACGACGCGTGACCTGATCTTTGTCGACGGTGAGGGACACTCCGCGATGGACATCGAGATAAAGCTCAAGGCCAATCGAGGGTGTAATCCGATAGTTTCCAAAAAAATACGAATCAACACTGCTAAAGCGCGGCACAGGATAGAATCCCACAGGAAGATTTTCATCCGGGATAACGTAGTGACCCAGAGAATCCGTCACAGCGGTGATGGCGCCATCAACGACGACAGTATACGATGCCCGCGAAACGTTGTTCATGCTGAACTCTACTGTATAGACTCCGCTCGGAGCCAAATTGCCGAGCCCGTCATGTTTGTCCCACTCAAAATCCATGGTTCCCACGGGTGAGTGCCCCGCGAACAGTACAGCAACGACCGTCTGACTTCGGCTAAACACCTGAACGCGGGCAGTCTTCGCAGAATCATCTACATAGAAGGAAGGAGAAGGCAGATGAAGAGTATCAACGAATTCGTAGTCGTACCACAATCCCACCCGAACCCCCTTGAGGGGAACTCCGAGATGATCCGTGATGTAGCCTTCAACTTGATAACCCACTATCGGTTTTTCCGCAGGAGCCACATACGGCAGATCCCGTTCGCAACCCACCACACCTCCCAGAAGGAGAACAAGCATCGTACAAAGCGGAAATCCCCTCACCATCCGAGCCCTCACTTTACGACTGCAATCTTGATGATCGCCACGTGGCTGCCGCTCCCCCCCGTCGCTTCAATACGCGCAAGGTACACTCCGCTCTGCATACCGGAAACATCCCACGTCACTTCTCCGTCGAGGCCAGCTTTGGACTGCCCGTGAAGCTCTGTGATCTTCATCCCCGCCAGATCGAACACTTTGATGGAGATGGACGCATCCTCAGGCGTGTAGTAACGGATCTGCGTTGATGATCCGCGAACAGGATTCGGCCAGTTGTAGACTCGATCTGAAGGCAGATATGCCGTTGAGGGAGTAACAGTCACCGGAATGAGTGGATCGTTGCTTGAATGGCGACCGTCCCTGAGATATTGCGACCAGGAAAAACTCTGCGCGCCGTACGGGTTATTGATCTCAATCGCCTGGAGTACACCCGAGGTCGTCATTCCTGCAATTCCAATGTTTGCGGCGGAACTTAGAAAAGAAGCCACAAGCGTTCGGCCGATCGGCGCGAATTGAACGGGGAATCCTTCAACAGCACCGCCGGTTCTATCATACGCCATGATGTCCCCAGTGCTCATTGCGACAAGAATGTCAGGTTTTTTATCTCCGTTCACATCCCCCACAAGCAGGTTTCCGGCAAATGTCTTTGTCGTTGGAGCAGAAACCGGGAAACCGGCCAGCGATGCACCGAGACGATTGAGAGCATAGATCTTGTCCTCAGTCACAAACACGATATCCTTCTGACCGTCTCCATCAATATCTGTGGAGAGCAGATCCATAATGGCACCGGAGGCGATGGTCGTTTCGAGGAATTTTTGTGATAGATCACGGCTGAACGCAAGAACTTTCTTCCCGCCAAGTTGAGCAACCGCGACCAAATCCACAGGCGGTCCCTGCACGCCGACCGCAATCCATGGGAGGCTCGAATCGCCAAGTGCGACAGAGGATTGTCCGCTGTAGAGACGACCGCCGCATGTGAAGTACAATGCCGCCGGACTTGACAGCGAAGGGGAAGAAAGTTGTGTCAGCGAACTGACAGGGCTCGATGAAACGACGATTTTGTTCTGCAGAGCGCCGCCGTAGGAGTAAGACCAGACCGTGCCGCGGCTGGTTCCGACCACGATAGAGGATGCAAGGCTCAGATCAGCAAACATCGCCGGAGTCGTGATACGGTCTCCGAGTGGAACAGCCGAGCTTCTGACGCTGTCGATCTGTGCATCCGGGGTTTTGGAGTACGCGTTCAGAATGTAGAGGGTACTGTCTTGCGAACCCGCAATGACGATCGAGCTGCCGAGATCTGTCGCTGCGAGAGAGAATCCTCCCCCCTTCGAAAACAAGAGACCGGTCGTATCCTTCGTCTTGCTGCTTCCATCTGATCGGAACGCCAGAACAGTACCATCGAGTCCGACGAAAACGGTAGAAGAGACAACGCTCGGCGCTGTGGCGCCCTTCTTTACCGAAAGCCTTCTCGAAAAGGCCGGGATTCTTTTCACCTGATTGTCGCCGATAACGATGGTGGCTGTCATGTGCGGCGACCGCTTGCTGAATCCACGCGCCGTCACGAGACTCGCCGCTCCGCTGTAACTCCGGCTGTTCGGATTCGAATTCTGATCGAAGACATTCTTGTAGATATTCAGCGTATCCTTGCCGACGACGTAGAGAACCGCATTCCCGTCGAACCAGAAATCCAGCGGCCAGCCCAGTTCCGTCCCCGACCCGGGATCGGAGAACTGACTGTAGACGCGGCCGATGTCCTGTGATCCGTCGGCTTCTTCGAGCGACACGCCGCGATGAGCCGGATCAGCGTTCACGGTATTGTCCGCCATCCCACGCGCAATGACGTCTTCGTCGATATGCCAGATAAGAATACCGCCACCGCGAAGCGTATCACTTTGAAGCGCATACCCCGGAAGCGCCCAGTCGAAATCCTCGACGTCTATGACCGAGCCGGAGATGGAACTCACATCCGCGTAATTGAACCCGTTGCTGTCTGTCGTAAACGATCGGGTGAAGGTCGAATTTCCTTTTCGCACGGTCAGCCGCTGGCCATTCTGATATGGATCACGGCTTCGGTTTTCAATAAGAAAGTACTCACGATCCGTGATGGGAATCTTGTAGACCGTGTCCCGGCCTGTCTTAAGTCCGACAGCCGGCAAGGAGATCGTGGATGTTCCGGCCGGCACCACAATTGGTGTCACCCATCCGAGAAAGATTTTTTCCCAGGCGGATGGTTCCGGCGGGAACAACCCTGAATAAAAGCTCAGGTTTCCCGCAGGATCCATTAATCCGAAATCGCCGATGCCGGCCAATCCAGTCTTCGTGTCAAAGAGATCGGGTAATCCGAGATAGCTGCCGAACGAATTTGCAACCAAGCCATTGATACTTTCCTGAATCGTATCGGCCGATAATCCGGATGTAATAATCCGTGACTCCGTTTCCGGCAGGAGGAGCGTATTGGTGATTTGGAATGAGCCTTTGCTGACAGCAACACCGGCGAAACTCGCATCGCCGAGATACTTGCGAAAGGTCGAGAGATTGAATGTAATGGATGGAATATCGTACGGTGCAGGATCATAGCCGTAGCGCGACACAACATCGATATCTCTTCCGATGCCGGCGTGGAAGATGATGAACGCGTCATACTTCGCAAACTGGATGGACGGATAGAGTGAATCCGCTCGATGCCAACTCTCCGTGACAAGGTTTGCAAGAAGTCTGTCATTGCTTCCGTCTTTCGGCGGAGAGTACCGGGCCATCGTATCTGAAAGCGTGATGACGCGACCGAACACCTCACCCTTGATATTCAGCTTGCCGTTGGAGACTTTCCGGAAGTAGTTCGAAAGGAAAACCAGTTTGTAAGCGAAGTAGGCTGAGTCGTGCGGTGCCGGATCGATTGCGTTCGGCCATACCGACCCGTCAAGCTGAAATCGACCCGCGCCCGAGGTCAAAGGATCTTTGTCAGTCTGGAAATCAACCATCACCGCCAGAACCCTCAGGGTATCCTGGCTCCCGAGGGTTCGGACGAACATGTTGGATGCGGATTGATCCACTCGGGCGTGCTGGAGGCTCATCACTGCCCCGCCGACCTTTGCCATTTGCAGAGGTCGCACCTGACCAAATGCCGAGGTGCCGCAAAGAATGAGCCAAACAACGAGGCGACGTACTGGCATGACTCTCCAGGTTGCTCTGTGAATAGAAAATCCGACGACTCGATTAATTCGTCGGCGTCACTTCAGTTGGTTGAGCTGAAATGCCCCCCCAAGAAATGAGCAACGTGAATCGCAGCGTATCGCCGAGAGGATGGTTCTGTTCGGACGTGCTGATGTAGCTGAAGTCGAACCCGTAAACGTCGTACCGGATGCCTGCACCGAAGGTCATGAACTTTCGATTGCCATATGCCGGATCCTCATAGAAATACCCGCCCCGCAATCCAATCCACCGAGGTGAACCGTACCAGTATTCAAATCCGACACTGGTGTCAAACTCGCGTAACTCTTCCCGGAATGGCTTGTCGGTCCATGACGTGAAGATCGCTTTGTAGAATGGGTCGCTCGTCCCGTCGCCACGGTTTCGAACCAGCAGTTTGTTCACATCGATAATTGCGGTGAGGTTGTTAAACTGACTCGAGATGATCTTGTACCCGATACCAAGACGCAGATTCGTCGGTAGAGGATCCGCCTGCGCTCGATCGATGTAGCTCATCTGAGGTCCAAGATTGGAGAGATCGAATCCTGCGCTGAAATGTTCTCCAATGTCCAAACCGGTGAAAGGAATTTCTAGCGTTGTCGGCTTGTAAAGCATACCGACATCGAAACTGAAGTCGGACGAGACGCCTTTTCCCTGCTCTTCGGCAGCTCCAAACGGCGACAAACGACTGTAGATGAATCGTCCGTTGAGCCCGATGCTGAGCACATCCGACAACTTGGTGGAATACCCGGCGGTGACTGCAAACTCATAGGCCTTGAAGGTCTCCAAGACCGTTGGATCGTTCACGGTTCGGTTGAATGTTCCAAGATTCAGGTAAGTAATGCTCGCGCCGATTGTCCCATCCAATTCCGGCATCTGGCGACGATAGGCGAGATAATCGATGAAAAGGTCGGAGAGGTTGAATGCCGGCAGCCAGTTGGCGTGCGAAATGCTGATTTCCGAACCTTCCTGAAATGCAAGGCCTGCGGGGTTCCAGTACAGCGCCGTCGCGTCATCCGCAAGAGCCACCCCGGCTTCTCCCATCCCACCGGCGCGGGAGTTTGGCGCGATCAACAGAAACGGAACAGCAGACGTTGAGACCTGAGCATTCAGCATTTGGGTCCCTGCGAGCAGTAGCACAACCGCACACCCAATGAGTTTCTTTACCATGACAAACATCCTCCTAGAAAAATGGAATCTCCGAAACAGCTCAATCGGAGTAAGTAAGTTACTCGCTTTTAACCTAATTTTCAACCGACTCCAGAGCCATCCAGGAAGGAGACTCCGGGAAGAAACCAAATACTTTTGACCTACATGGGTTATCGAAGGACTGCCAGTTTTCCTATCACTTCGCTTGTTGATGTTCGGTCGAGCGATTTTGCGATCACTCGGTACAAATACACGCCATTCGCCAACTCACTTCCGTCACGGTCCCGCCCATCCCATGGAATCTGCACAAACCGATCGACGATGGATGACGCCTCAAGAGTCTGAATCAATCGCCCGGCAACCGTGTACACTTTGATTTCGATGTCGATCGGATCACTGGAAGTCCGTTGAAATGTGAACGTCGTCGTGCGCGCAAAGGGATTCGGGACATTGAAGACATTATAAAGAGAAAGCTGGGACGACGCCCGGACTTCGAAGAACGCTTCGGCAGATGACGAGTTGTTGTAAATGTCCCATGCCTTTACAGAGATCGTGTGACGTCCTTCAGGAAGAGCGGTGAACTGATAGCGAATCTGTCCGCTTTGATAGGTGTCGAGGTTTCCGCGATAGGAACCCGTCAGGTCAATCGTATTCTTGGAAGCATCGAGAACCGCTTCGAGCTTGTGGCCGATCCCTGCCGTCGACGTATTGATGCCGCTGCTGTCGGCAAGATCGACGATCATCGTCGCATCCGGGGAAATGACTCCGCCGGCGTGAGCTGTCTGGTCGTCGAAATAGATCTTGACGCTCGGGCCGGTCGTGTCAACGACCGCGACTGACGTTCCCGTGATCGAGAAGTTTTCGGTGTATCCAACAGCATCTGTTGAATCGTTGGACGCGTAGAGCGAGATCCTCGAGCGATCATTTCCGTAGGAGACATCCTTTGGAATGGGGAATGTCCCCTGCACCTGACCATTGCGTACGGATACCTGACCGCGGTAAATGAGGCTGCCGTTCACCACGAAGGAGTAGTCTCCCCACTCGGGAACGAGCACTTTCCTTTTCGAATCATACACCTCGAGTAACGACTGGCCGCGGAGAGAAATCGGGGTTGATCCGTCGGACTTTTTCACGCTCCCGAGGACCTTGACTTTCGAAAGCGCCCCTGCGGTGACGAGCGATGTCGCTGATTGTCCGTTGACGCTATCGATGGACACAATGCCCCGCGGAACTGCGAGCCGCATCGTAGGATCTCCCAGAAGGTGATGCTTCTGGTCGTTCGTGCTGTTCAGCGTTTGCTTCGTCTGCCACATCGCGTCCCCAAGCCGCACCGGCTTGCCCTGAGCATCCACTTTGAGAAGATTGTCGTAGAGTGCCCAGTTCAATATTGCATTGTCACCTGAATACACAACCCGGTCTGGTGTCACCTCGGCAATGGCACCGCGGTCGGACATCAACAGCAATTGCTCCCCGCCGCTTGCATCAGAGGCGCTGGTTGGAAAATCATAGCGGGCAAAATCACAAGTCGCCGCGACCAGAAAAAACAGCTTTCCTTTGTTGTTGAGGAGGGGGAAATCCTGATCAACCGAGAAGACCTTCTCATGCGCCCATTGCTGGGTGTTACCGTGGCCGGTCCAGTTCAGGATCACCGTGCCTGTGTTGATCGCTTCATCAATCGCCTGGTTCGCCGTGGGCTTCGTGCGTCCCGTTGTTGTATTCACAGTAGGATATTCGACTATAAAGATCTTGTCCTTCGTGAAACTGTCGGATGTGTGTATTTGCGCCAGCACTTCCGACTGGTCCGTATGGATATTGCCGTCATCCCCTGTCGAAGTCAGTCCGTCATCTGCAGCAAACGTTATCCGGTTTCTCCACGAGTCGAATACTGGATTGGATTCATAAGAGAGAATCTTGTTGACAACTGTTTGTGCATCGGTGAGCGACCTGATTGGCAGGCGGCCAATCTTCATCGAAATCGTCTGAGTGTTGGGATCAAGGAAAACAAAGTAATCATCGCTGGCCAGTGTGAGAATCTGGATATTCGATTCCAGCGTCTCATACGGCGGGACCCAGTTCGTCGCGCTCGTCTTGATGTTCTTGTAGTCATAGTTTCCAGCCCCGAAGAGAAGGACATACTGCGGCTGGAGCTTCCACGCGGTCTGTGTGTATTTCAGAAAGTCGCGGATTGCCATCGGATCCGGGTTCCCGGAAGAAAACTCATTGTAGACCTGATCGAGATTGATGACCGAAACCGTCATTTGATCGGTCTGTTCGCGATGGGTCTTCAAGCGTTGCGCTTCGCTGGAAAAATCCGGCGGCGTCAGGATGATGAAATCCGCTCCTGCGGTGCTGCCGTGAAGATTTGAATTCGAAATTCGTTTCACATTGGCCGCCGTTTTGTACCCCTTCGGACCCGCCACAAAAAGTTCACGGATGGAACCGCTCGTCTGGCCCAGCTGAAACCGCACGATAGATGCGTCTGCTGCATCGAAGGCAAGGTTGGTAATTTGCTTCACGGCGTTATGCTGCGTCACATCGAAGACGTAGACATCTCTCGATGAGAAACCCGACGCCTCATAGTTGATCACAGCGTTTGTGTCCGGCGAAACAATGAGCAAGGAATCGTTCACTGCCGCGAGACGGCTGCGGAAGAGAATCTCGAACCAATCCAGCCAACCCAGTGCGGCCTGATTGCCCGTTCCGAACTGAATTCGCAGCAGACTTCGGTCATTGGGGAGCGCTCCGATACGATTGAACTCGAACATCGGAGCCCGATAGGCATATTCTTGTTCGATGGAGGACAGGTCGACGGAATACATCTGCATCGGCAATCCCAGGGGCTGGCCGTTCTCGAGCACAGTGAAAGTATCTGCGGATGCAGATCGGCTATACATGGCAAACCGATACGTTATCGGCTTCGTAGAAACGACACCGGAAAGACTGTTTGTGAAGGACTGATAGTTCTGATAGAAGTCAAATGATTCTCCCACCCACTCGCGGCCAGAGTTTACGAAATTGACCTTCTCATGTTCGACGAAAATCTTTGCCTGAGTGTCCGTCGGTTTGTAGCCGCCGGCAACGCTTGTGGAAGAAACTGAATCCATGTTCTTCCCGCGTCCAGATCCGCCGAAGGTCAGGAAGTAGACATTTGATTCGGTGTAATGGTTGAGATAATGATTGAAGGTCTTGTCCGTCGGCGAATAGTTCCATCCCCGCGGGGATTTTCCGTAGAAGAGCACGAAGTCATCCGCATCCAGAACACCGTTTCCGTTTTTGTCCACCACCAGGCGAGGAATTTCCACATTTCCGTTTGGCCGCGCGGCATTCAAGTCTTCCGGAAGTTCCTGCCCATCGTTGCCGAATATCCTGATGGAATTAATGTTGCCAATCGCACTGGAAGAGATACCGGACTTCGTGAGAAATGTCTGATCGATTCGATAGATACCAGTCTCCGTAACTTCCATCCTGTACCAATCCCCTTGAGCCAGCGGCGAATCGGATGCAAGGATCTGAGCTACCGTCGCTTCGGTCTTAAGCAGTTGCGAAGGGAATCGATTCTTCAAGAACGCTGAAGCGACCGGTGACGTGGAGCGACTGCCAGCGAAGTCAATTCGGACGACCATTCTGCGAAAGACCCGGACTTCGTTTCTGCTGAGCGAGAACTGCACTGGATACATCTTCAATGTCCCGAGGAGCACACCTCTGGAGAGGCTGACATTCGTCACTTCGACACTCTGGTTCGGAACTCGGTCGGCAACGAGGTATTTCGGCTTCGGCGAAGAATAGACCGGACTCAGACCGAATCCCTTGAGAGCCTGCAACGACGGACGAGTCGCTGCCTTTGTCGATGGAAGGTCGTCGAAGTCCTGGGCAATCACCTCCACTGAATACCGGCGCGACGGCAATTGAAGCAGCACCGGCCGGAACGGCACAAGAGGCGAACCCGGCTCACTCGGAACGAACACGGCGCCCTGGAACTCAAAGCGTGTGTATTTGACGCCATCCGTGCCGGACACAACCGAATTGGCATAGTGCGGCGTGAACTCAATCACGATCGAATTCGGGGTCTCGCTGATAACGCGAAGATCAGCCGGCGTTTGAGCGCCAGCGCTCGCAACAACCAGGAGACTGAGCAATATGAACGGGATAGGTCTCATAGAAACGAAAAAAGCCGAACGAGAGGAACATGCCTTCTCATCCGGCCACATAGTACGGGAGAACACCGAATTTGAAAAAGGCTTGTTCACGTATGGAACTTAGCGTCTGAACAGCAATGCTGTCGACCTGCTCAGAAACTAACCTTTAACAAACTCGCTATACGCTCTCCTCATCCTGAAATTTGATGGTGTAATATAGAAACGTTCCAAGCGAGAGTCAAGACCTTTTTGAGAACGCCTGCTTACGATCAATCGATTCCCAGTTCCCCCGCTGGAGTCTGACCGCTGAATCGTCATGGCTCTCATGCGCAGAGTGACAAGAGACAACCCGGGAATTCCGCTGAGCCTCTGCAAGCCGTGGCACGACAGTGTCGACTCAACCGATGGGTCTCAGAAATTCCCCAGTTCAGAAATCCAAACACGGAGAAGTCGTTTCTAACTCAACAGAGATGAGTATTGGCGACGCCGAGCAACCAAATCCTTTTTTGATTGCGTATCTGGCAAATCTTGAGTAAATTTACTCGGTTTTCTACTATTTTCCTCAAATGGGGCTCAATGTCTAAACCTTTAAACGTCTTGTTTTTGTCGAGTGAGGTTGATCCATTTGCAAAAACCGGAGGCTTGGCCGATGTCTCCAGCGCTCTCCCTCAGGCAATCAAAGAGTTGGGGCATGAGATTAGGATCATGATGCCCCGCTATCGTTTCATCAGCGAACGGCGATTCAAACTTCATGACATCATCCGACTCAAGGAAATACCGGTTTCCGTCGGCAAAGAAACCGAGCTGGGGAACGTCAAATCGTCCTTCATCAGCAATCTCAAAGAGAAGGTCCAGGTTTACTTCCTCGACAACGCGAACTACTTTGGGAGAGATGGAATCTATCAGAGTCCCGTCGGACGCAAGGATTACAAAGACAACGATGAGCGGTTCATTTTCTTCTGCCGGGGTGTGCTCGAAACCCTCAAGAGGCTCGGTTGGCAGCCCGACATCATTCATTGCAACGACTGGCAGACAGGTCTCGTGCCTGCCTATTTGAAGAGCCTCTATAGCAACGATCCTTTTCTCAAGCCCATCAAGACCGTCTTCACAATTCACAACATGGCATACCAGGGAGCATTCCCCGCCGATTCGTTTCCGAAGTCGGGACTCCCAAAGAACTTCTACCAGGTTGACGGCGTTGAGGCGTACGGCAAGTTCAATTTTCTGAAAGCGGGGCTTTTCTATTCGGACGCGATTACAACGGTGAGCCAGAAGTACGCCGAAGAAATTTCGACCTCCGAAGAGTATGGCGCCGGCCTGAGCGGTTTACTCTCGAGAAGAAAAAAGGACCTGCATGGGATTCTGAATGGCATTGACTACCATGTGTGGAATCCAGCAACCGACGATCTGATCTATCGAAAATACGATGCCAAATCGCTCGACGCCAAGCCGGACAACAAGCGTGCCTTGACGGGCCGGTTTAATCTTCCGTTCAACGAGACGACACCAGTCATCGGTGCGATTTCCAGGCTGGTAGAACAGAAGGGATTTGACCTGGTATTGGAGATCTTCGATGAACTCATGAAAATGGGTTTTCAGTTCGTTCTCCTGGGTGACGGCGACAAGAGCACCGAGAAGGCATTTGAGTCTCTTCACAAGAAATATCCGGAGCAAGTGGGTGTGTTCTTCGGATTTGACAAGGAGCTGGCCCACCTGATCGAGGCAGGGAGCGATCTTTTTGTCATGCCGTCGAGATATGAGCCGTGCGGGTTGAACCAGATGTATAGCATGCGCTACGGCACGATTCCCGTGGTCCGGGCTACCGGAGGACTCGACGACACCGTTGAAGATCATGCTGGCAGCGGAAAAGGAACAGGTTTCAAGTTCGCGAACTACGACGCGAAGGACCTCCTGAAGGCACTTCAGCATGCCCACAAAGTGTTCCAACAACCCGAGGAGTGGAAGAAAGTGATGCGAAATGGGATGGCGAAAGATTTTTCGTGGGAACACTCCGCCAGGCAATACGTCAACCTATACAAAGAGCTCCTCAAGCAATAAACTCGTGTGCACCGACCACTGGATGGCGTGCTCATCTCTATGGGTCACTCCTTATTCTGTCGGGCCCCGGTTCGAGTCTCCTGTTCGCCCGTTCCTCAAGCAACAGTGCAAGGTGTTGCAGTGATAATTGTGCCACATATCGGTCCTGCGGCTCTCCTCTTTTCATCGCAGGGTTCATCATCAGTATGGAGTTGAAGTGCTACGATCTCACATAACCGCTTTTCTCTTCTCTGCGTTTTTCGTTTTCATTGCGGCAGGTTGTTCGGAGACTCCAAACCAGGTTGGATCGAAGCTTCTACCCGGCAAGGATCTCCTTCTCATCGACACGACGACGGTGTTTGCCGTTTCGAGCACGAGTATCCCCGTAATCAATACTACTGCGAGTTCGCCAAGGCTCCTTCTCGGCAAAGTCAATACCATAGAGTCCTGGGGGCTCATACGATTTGCGTCGCTCCCGGATTCGATCAAACTATTGCCATTCATCAGCGCACAACTGAATCTGAGGACCATCTACCACTTTGGCGATTCTCTCGGTACGTTCTCCGTGGCGATCCACAACGTGTTGATGTACTGGAGCTCGGACTCCCTGACCATCGACTCTCTGAAAGCTCCGGGATTCTATGACACAAAGATCAGCGGTACGGGCAACTTCAGTTCGGTCGTCGATACCGAGACGATTACCATCAGTGTCGATACTTCGATGATCCGGACATGGGGAACAGTGAGCGACACCCTCACGACCAATTTCGGCATCCTCCTGCAACCCACGAACTCCAGTGTCGTCAAAGGCTTCGGGACATTCTCTCAAGGCGACGCGACTTTATGGCCTCAACTCGTTCTCTGCTTTCAGGGTTCCGGCGGAGTGACAGACACCCTGATCGTCAATACCGGATCAAACAGATTCGTTGCCACGGGTCCGGCACCGAACTGGCCGTCTGACTCTACACACATTTATGTTCAGAATGGATTCGCTTATCGCGGCGCCGTCGACTTCGACGTAAGTTCATTACCGCTTCATGCTGCAATTCATAAGGCAACGCTGCAACTCACCTTCGACCCAAATCGTTCTAAGTCAAACTACTTCACAACGGATTCGCTCAGGGCTTACTTTGTGGGAGACGACGGCACAACACTTACGTATCTCGAATCCATCAGCGAAGTGTCACAGGTTGGCACTGCCAAACTCTACCAAATCCCTGTCGGTCCTTTTATCCAACGATGGCTCAGAGGCTCTATTTCGCGGAGGCTCGTCATCGCAGGATTTGATGAGTGGAGCGCGCTCGACCTCTTCTCTCTGTATGGTGCCGCGTCCGACAAAAGCCTGAAGCCAAAAATGACCATCTATTATTCTCTCATTCAGTAGGACTGAGCTCATGAAGATGAAAACGAATTCCCTGAGCATCATCCTCTGCACACTCCTTCTCTCTCTTGGAGCTTCTTCGACATCGTTCGCAGGAGGTTCAATCTATAGTCGGTTTGGAGTCGGTGATCTCTTGCGCTACGGAGGCGGCAGAATTGACGCCATGGGTGGAGCGGGAATTTCGCTGATCGGCGATGGATTCCTGAACACATTGAATCCGGCCGGAATTGCGCGCATCGCTTTCACGAGGATCTCGGCCGATTTCGAATACTCAGGCTATTCCTCCGCCGATGCGAGTGGAAGCAGCTTCTATGGCCGGGGCGCATTCAAAGGACTGAGTGTCGGCTTTCCGATCTCTCGGGAGAACGGGATTGCCATGATGCTGGAGACCTCACCGTACTCGACAGTGAACTATTCAACGCAGACGGCCGACACCTCGTTGCAGCAGAATTATTACGGAACCGGCGGACTGTCAATGCTCAGCATCGGCGCTACCTACGCTCCGCTGAAACGACTCGCGTTTGGCGTCAAGATGAACCACGTCTACGGCCGCATCCGCCAGGTGGGCAGCTTCACATTCTCCGACGCATCATTTCTCAGCAGTGATATCGAACGATCAGAGTACTACGGTGGGTTCACATTTACCTTCGGCGGCATTTTTGACGGATTCGGAGACTTGTTCAACTCTCCGTCTCTTGAGCCGTTGAGCGTAGGATTCGTGCTCACAACTCCGACCACCCTTTCTGTGGACCTCGAGAGCATTCTGACAACCACCGCGTCGACGGATACCACGCTGCGAGGGACTGGAAAGGTGGACCTTCCTGTTTCGTTTGGATTCGGACTTTCTTACCTTTTCGCGAATCGCTACGTCGTCACTGGCGATGCTTCCTTCATGCAATGGCAGAATGCCCAGTTCTTCGGGAGCACAGTACCCCAAATGAGAAACTCCTCGCGATTCGGGATTGGCTTCGAGGCTCTTCCAGATCGGGAGACTGAATCATTTCTCAAAAGAGTTATCTATCGGGCCGGGATCTCCTACAACGCAACAAACTATCTCATCAATGGAACAGGAATCAACGAAATCTTCCTCACGGGCGGAGTTGGCCTCCCTATTGGTCCTGATACGCGCTTGAACATCGGTCTCCAGGCAGGCACACGGGGAACGACGACCAACAGCCTCCAGAGGGATACGATTCTTCGCCTCTCGCTCTCCATCACGGCAAGCGAAATCTGGTTCATGAAAGTTGAAGACGAATAAACTGACTGTTGCCGGAGCCCAAGACTATGATAGCCCTCGCCAGTGATCACGCCGGCTTTGAATACAAAGAGAAACTCAAAACGCTCTTGGATGAATTGCATCAGCCGTATCGCGATTTTGGCCCTCCGACAGGAGCACGAACCGACTATCCGGACTGGGGTCATCTCGCATCAGAAGCTATTTCCACCGGCCAATGCGACCGTGGGATTCTTATCTGCGGTACCGGCATCGGAATGTCGATCGTCGCGAACAAGCATAAGGGTGTTCGAGCAGCGGCGTGCGAGTCCGCCTCAGCTGCCCGACTTGCGCGACAGCACAACGATGCCAATGTGCTGACGCTTGGCGAACGGCTCACGGGATGGGAAGCCGTCATCGACATTGTGAAGATGTTTCTTTCCGCTACGTTCGAGGGGGGAAGGCACGCAGAGCGGGTCTCAAAAATCCATTCGCTGACAAAACTTTAGACCGCTGGATCTCCTCTTGAAGGTGGAAACAACGAATGATAGAGGAACGTATCCTTCCAAGAATCCGGAACACCCTCAGTCAGCCTGCATTCAAAACACCATCGTCATCAGAGCGAGCATACCCTATGCAGCATCTTCAGAGTGTCGACCCTGAAATTTTCAATGCTGTCCAGAACGAAATCAACCGTCAGCATTCGAAACTTGAGCTCATCGCATCAGAGAATTTCGTGAGCCTCGCTGTTCTCGAGGCGCTCGGATCCGTTCTCACGAATAAGTACGCCGAAGGCTATCCGGGCAAGCGCTATTACGGCGGCTGTGAGTATGTAGATGTCGCCGAGAACCTCGCCCGTGACCGGGCAAAGAAAGTTTTTGGCGCAGAATACTCAAACGTGCAGCCACATTCCGGTTCTCAGGCGAATATGGCCGTCTACTTCACGTTTCTCAAGCCGGGTGACAAGGTCCTCGGCATGAATCTCCAGCACGGAGGTCACCTGACTCACGGCGCCTCGGTGAATTTCTCTGGCCAGCTTTACAACTTCGTTGCGTACGGCGTTTCCAAGGAAACCGGGACAATCGATTACAATGAAGTCGAAGCGGTGGCAAAGAAGGAGCATCCGAAAATGATTACGGTCGGTGCCAGCGCTTATTCGCGCAACATCGACTACAAAGCTTTTCGCGCCATCGCGGACCAGGTCGGAGCATTTCTGTTTGCGGATATCGCCCATCCGGCCGGACTCATCGCCAGCAAGCTGTTGAACGATCCACTCCCCTACTGCCACGTGGTTACCTCAACAACACACAAGACGCTGCGCGGACCGCGCGGCGGTTTGATTCTCATGGGGAAGGATTTTGAAAATCCGTTTGGCGTGGTAGCGCCAAAATCGGGTCGCCGAAAAATGATGTCCGAGTTGATTGATTCCATGGTCATCCCGGGAATCCAGGGAGGCCCGCTCATGCATGTCATCGCTGCAAAGGCCGTCGCCTTTCGGGAAAACCTGCAGCCTTCGTTCGTCGAGTATTCAAAACAAGTAATTCGAAACGCGCAGACACTTGCTGCGGCCCTCGTCAAACGCGGATTCAATATTATCTCAGGCGGAACGGACAACCATTTGATGCTCGCCGACTTGCGCGGCAAGAACGTCACTGGAAAAGATGCCCAGGAGGCGCTTGACCTCGCCGGCATAACGGTGAACAAAAACGGCGTGCCGTTCGACGACAAATCCCCTCTGATCACCAGTGGCATACGGATTGGAACTCCAGCCCTCACGACGCGCGGCATGAAGGAGAGCGAGATGGAAGTCGTTGCAGAACTGATCGATCGGGTGGTGAGCAACATTGGAAACGAGTCTGTGTACAGCAGCGTGCGCAGCGACATTGAAAAACTCTGTTCGTCATTTCCTCTATATCGGGAACTGGCACAATCACGCTAGGTAGACGGTGATCAAACAACTGCTTCTTCGAATTCTGCGCGGCAAGAATGCCGGTGGCCTCAACCTTGATCAGAAGGAAATGTCTTTTCTTGATCATCTCGAGGAATTGCGTTGGCATGTGGTAAAGGCTCTTGCCGGGTTGGCCATCGGCATGATCTTGTGCGGCATCTTCGCGGAGTTCATTGTCCAGAAGATCCTCCTCGCTCCTTTGCTCGCTGTCGGGCTCAAGGCTCAGGTGCTTGCGCCTTATGGTATCGTCATGCTCTACATTCAGGCCGCACTTGTCTCCGGTTTTATTTTGAGCATGCCCAACACTCTCTACTGGCTTTGGAAGTTCATCGCTCCGGGCCTGATGCCGAATGAACGCCGCTATGTATCCGGAATCGTCGGATGGACATCGTTCCTCTTTTTTGGCGGATGCGCATTCGGATATTTTGTCCTTGTGCCGACCGCCCTCACGTTTTTTGCGGGATTCGGGACTGCGAACATCTCCTTGAACATCGCTGTCGACCGATACATCACGTTCCTTCTGGCACTTGTCCTCGGGACAGGATTGGTCTTTGAACTTCCCATGCTGTCGTATTTCCTCGCCAAGTTGGGAATTATGTCCGCTGAGTTCATGCGCAAGTACCGGAGACACGCCTATGTTGTCATTCTTCTCATTGCCGGGATTGTGACACCCACACCGGACATGGTGACACAACTGCTGATGGCTTCTCCTATGTTTGTGCTCTACGAAGTGAGCATCTTCATCGCAAAGTTTGTCTACAAGAAGAAAGAGAAGGAAAAGGAGCAACAGGCGACGGAAGAGGATGTCTCAGGATCAGATGACGAGGGCTGGTAATCGTGAAAGACTTCACAACAGCGTCTCTCAACAATATCAAGGCACCGATTGAGACGGAACTCAAGGAGTTCGGGGCCTTTTTCCGAGAATCGATGCGATCGCGCGTGGGGCTCATTGACCTCATCGCCCGTTATATTGTTCGCCAAAAAGGCAAGAGAGTGCGGCCTATTCTCGTCTTCCTGAGCGCCAAAGCCTGCGGTGAAGTGAGGGACAGTACCTATCGCGCTGCCACACTCGTCGAGATCCTGCACACTGCCACCCTGATCCACGACGATGTTGTCGATGACGCCGACACACGGAGAGGACTGGCTTCCATCAACGCTGTCTGGAAGAACAAGGTGGCGGTCCTGATGGGCGACTATCTGCTGTCGAGAGGTCTGCTGCTCTCCCTGGAGAACGACGATCATTACTTCCTCAGGTGCACCTCGAACGCCGTGAAGAGAATGAGCGAGGGAGAGTTACTCCAAATCCAGAAGAGCCGTCAGCTTAACATCGACGAGGAAACCTATCTCAAGATCATTGCTGACAAGACAGCTTCCTTGCTCTCAACTTGCACAGAAATCGGTGCAGCGAGTACCACCCAGGATCCTGAACGCAGACGCCAGATGCGCGATTTTGGCGAGCATGTGGGCATTGCGTTCCAGATCCGCGACGATCTCCTTGACTATCTAGGCCGGAGAAGCGTCATAGGCAAGCCAACCGGCATCGACCTCAAAGAAAAGAAGCTCACCCTCCCGCTGATTCACGCGCTCACTCATGGATCACGAAGCGATGCCAAACAGGCCATACGAATCGTCAAGAACGGGGCAAAGCAGAAAGATATCCATTGGGTCATGGATTTCGTAAAGAGCGCTGGAGGAATCGACTATGCGATCGACCGGGCACGGAACTTCTCCGATCTGGCCCGAAATGATCTCTCCCTCCTTCCTGATTCTCCGTCGAAACACGCTCTCCTCGAATTCGTCGATTTTGTTACAGAGAGGGAAAGTTAGGAAATCTCGCCTACTCGTCTTCAATCAAATGAAGGAAACAAGAAAGCCCGACCTGACTATTCCAGGGCGGGCTTTCTCTTGAAGACCACAGCGTACCGTGTTTCGAGAACTACACTTTCACAAACTCCTTCTCTGCCATGCGGACCACAAGAACCGGACACGGCGCATGTCGTACAACTTTCTCCGCAGTGCTGCCGAAGAGGACGTGTTCCATGCCCGAGTGGCCATGGGTGGCGATGATGATCAGGTCGACCGATTCCTCTCTTGCATACTGCTCAATTTCGTAAGCCGCTTTGCCTGTTCTCACGCCGCTCCGAGCCTTGACGCGGGCGCCAATCTCACGCTTGATCAGCCCTTCAAGCTCTTCGGCACCACGCTGTCTCAGCTCATCCTCCACAGCCGGAAATCCCACCTGCCCGAAGCTGAAGTCAGCCGGGTAGATTGCCGGCTCCACCACATAGAGCAGATCGATTGAGGCTTTGAATTGTTCGGCGAAAGGAATTGCGTACTGCAGGGCCTTTTTGGAATGATCGGAAAAATCGATCGGAACAAGAATCCGTCGGAGGTCGATTCGAGATTGGGTGCGCTGATTACCGCGCGCCGGCCGCTTTTTTGACCGTGCCGGTCGGCTTTGCATTGTTTTTGCCATCGTGGTCATCCGGTGAAATTGGTTTTCCTTTTTCACTGCGGGAAACGAGACGGTCGAGCTGGCTCTGAACTTTGGAAAGCTCTTTGTCGGTCTTTCGAAGGCGTGTTGCGAGGATCTCGGCAAATTTCATGACAATCTTCATACCGAGGTCGGGGTTCTCTTTGATCAGCTCCATCAAATCTGTTCTGAAAAATCCGATCACGGAACAATCAGTTTTGCAGAAGGCAGTCGCTGATCGCGGCGATTCATCAAGGAGAGCGAGTTCGCCAAAGAAGTCGCCGTCCGTCAGAACAGCCAACTCCTTCTCCTCTCCTTCCCGCTCGGAGATACGAATGGAGATTTCTCCCTCCTGGATAATGAACATCCCCAGGCCCGGGTCCCCCTGGTAGAAGACCGGTTCACCTGCTTTGTATTCCCTTTTGTGAACGATCGCGGCAACCCGACGCAAGTCGCGGGCAGAAAGATCCGCAAACGCGGGGACCTTGCTCAGAACTGCTTCTGTGCTCCCGTCGAGTATGCTTTTTCCGGAGAAGAGGTTTCTCCAGACTGCGTTTCCATTCGATGAGTTTGACACGCTGGAATCTCCTGCAATTACACGAAATCTAGCCAACCGTACTTGTCCGCGCCGCCGCGAACGACGTCAAAGAACATCTCTTGAAGTTTCTTGGTCATCGGCCCGGGCTTTCCCACGCCGACAGCGATCTTGTCGACGGAACGGACGGGCGTAATCTCGGCCGCGGTGCCCGTCAAGAACACCTCATCCGCCACATACAACATTTCCCTGGGAATCGGACCTTCGATGATCCGAAATCCGGCCTCCGCAGCAAGCTTCATGACGCAAAGGCGTGTGATACCCGGCAGAATCGATGCAATCAGTGGCGGAGTGTACATCACATGATCACGCACGATAAAGATGTTTTCGCCGCTCCCTTCGCTGATGTAACCACTCACATCAAGAGCAATGCCTTCAGCATACCCGTCAAGAAGCGCTTCCATCTTGATCAACTGCGAGCCAAGATAGTTGCCGCCGGACTTTGCCATCGTCGGCAGAGTGTTCGGTGCCGGTCGATTCCAGGAAGAGACACAGACATCGATACCATTGTCCAGAGCTTCACTTCCAAGATACGTGCCCCATTCCCACACGGCGATCATGATATCAACAGGGGAACCGAGTGGGTTCACTCCGGGCTCACCGTAGCCTCGATACGCCAACGGCCGGATATAGCAGGCCTTCAATTTGTTTGCGCGAATGGTCTCTTTCACGCCATCGATCAGCTGCTGCCGCGTGAACGGTATCTCCGCCCTGTACATCTTCGTCGAGTCAAAAAGCCTTCGGATGTGCGCATCGAGACACAGAACTGCTGAACCGCGTTTTGTGTCGTAGCATCGGATTCCTTCGAACCAGCTTGATCCATAGTGCAGAGCGTGGGTGAGCACGTGAACTTTGGCATCGTCCCAGTTCACGAGTTTCCCGTTCATCCAAATTTTCTCGACTTTGTTTATCGGCATATAATATCCCGGTTCCGTTCGATAAGCGAGGCTTTCGTTTTCAGATCAGCAGCTCGTAGATGCGGTGACGTTTGGTGATTTTCCCGTTCATCGCTTCGGCGGATTTGTTCATCCTGACGTTGTCTTCGAGAACCCAACTTGCTTCGCCATAGGCGTAGCCAAGCTTGCGTGCCCGGACCGCAGTTTCATAGAACAATACACCTGCTGCACCGCTATTGAGATATTCAGGAAGAACGCCAAGCACAATAACGCGCACCAAGTTAATTTCTTTCTTACGCAAATACAACTGCAACAGTCCCGGCAAGAGGCGACCTTTCCTGTTGTACCAGAGTGCCACGTTGATGTCCGGCAGAGAGAGGGCGAATCCGATCGTCTTTCCCTTGCTTTCAGCGAAGAGAACGAGTTCAGGAACGATAACCGGCTTCAAGTCTTCTGCCAACGCGTCCATTTCCGCATCCGTCATCGGAACCGCTCCCCAGTTCTTCGCCCACGCGGCATTGTAGACTTGTTTCACGAGCGCCACATCACTATCGAAGTTCTTCATGTTCACCGTGCGAATGGTGAGGCTGTTCCTTTCTTTCACGAGTGCGTTTGCTCTGTTGAACCGATCGGAGTAGACCGTCTCTTGCGAAAGATTGTATGAGTACAGGTCTTTGGCCTTCTTGAATCCGTACCCTTCGACAAGCTTTACGTAATATTCCGGATTATAGGGCATCAGGACCGTCGGGCGTTCGGTGAATCCTTCGACCAGCAATCCGTACTCGTCATTCACAGAAGGATTCGCGGGGCCGCGGAACGACGTCATCCCCTTCGCCTTCACGTAAGCCTTGGCCTTTTCAAAAAGAACATCGGCTACCTGTTGATCGTTGATGCACTCGAAGAAGCCGAAGAAGCCGGTTTTCTCACTATGCTCTTTGTTATGATTGTGATTGACGATTGCCGCAATGCGACCGACCATGACACCATCTCGCTTCGCAATGTAGAACTCGGCATCCGAGTGCGCATAGAACGGGTTCTTCTTCTTGTCCATGAGCTTTCTGCGATCCATCAGAAGGGGCGGAACCCAGTAGGGGTTCCCTTCGTAGATCTTCCAGAGAAACTTGATGAATTGATCACGGTCAGCGTTTGTGACAACCGGCTGAATGACGACTTCACTCATAAGCACACCTGACGAAATATGATTGATTGGAATGGTTACTGCTGGAACAAAAAAGCCGCCACGTATACCGCGGCGGCTTCTCAATTCTTACGATGCATTCCGAAAAGCCATGGGCTGAACTCAGCTGATGACACCAAATTTCTTGCCCACATCAGAGAACACGCTCAAGATCTTATCGAGATGGACATCCTCGTGAGTCGCCATATAGCTCGTTCGGAGCATCTCCAGTCCGGGAGGAACGCCGGGCCGGATAAATGCGTTGACGAATACCCCGCCCTCAAAGAGCGATTTCCACATCATCAGGACTTTTTCTGTGTCCCCAATAATGACAGGAACCACAGCAGAATCATGTTCACTGACCTTGTAGCCCATCCCTTTCAATCCCTGTCGCATCTTGCGAGCATTGCGCATGAGCTTCTCGATCCGCCACGGTTCTGTTTCAAGCACATCCAGGGCGGCCAACGCAGCTGCGACGGATGACGGAGTCGGGCTGGCGCTGAATATCAAGGCAGGTGCATGATGCTTCAAATAGTTGATCACGGACCGATCACCAACGACAAACCCGCCAAGAGACGCAAAGGTCTTGCTGAACGTTCCCATGGTCATGTCGACCTGATTCTCCAATCCGTAATGGCTCGCTGTTCCCCGCCCCCCCTTACCGATGACGCCGATAGCATGAGCATCATCAATCAAAATACGAGCGTTATATTTTTTTGCGACAGCGACCATGCTGGGCAGATCGACAATTTCTCCCGAGGTACTGAAGACTCCGTCCGAGACGATCAACTTTGGTGCATCCAACGGCAATTTGGAAATCATCGTCTCCATGTGCTTCATGTCGTTGTGTTTGTACCGAACCACCGTCTGAGCATCTTTGTCGACAAAGGCTCCAGCTCCATTGGCGATAAGATTGCCTGCTACGATACAAGCGTGGTTGTCTTTGTCAGAAACGACATAGGATCCCGGCTCCACCAGGGTCGGAATGATCCCTTGTGCCGTCTGAAACCCGGTGCTGAAAAGGAGGCAGTCCTCCTTCCCCATAAACTTTGCCAGTCGGGCCTCAAGCTCCACGTGCAGATCAAGCGTGCCAGTCAGGTATCGTGAGCCGGAACACCCGGTGCCGTACTTGTGCACCGCTTTGATGGCTGCTTCTTTCACCTTGGGATGAGTAGTCAGGCCAAGGTAGTTGTTCGAGCCAGCCATCACGATTTTCCTGCCCTCGATCTGGACGACGGGTCCTTCACTTTCTTGTATAGCATGAAAGTACGGATAGCATCCTAAAGCTTTTGTGTCGTCAGCGCGTGTAAAGTTCTTGCATTTATCAAAGAGATCCACACTTACCTCAGTCTAATGGAGAGTAAAAGAAGAGAAATGGGTGCGACTTTGCTAATCCAAACTTTTTTGAATATACTTCAATAAGCAACGAAAGTCAACGAAACCGTCCAATTCAAGGAGATTCGCCGATTCCAACTGCACTCGTCACTGGCGGAACAGGATTTGTCGGAAGCCATACGATGGAGCTCTTGCTTCAGCGTGGATTTCAGGTTCGATGCCTGGTGCGTCGAAGCCGCCCGGACCTCGGCTGGGCCGAAGGACTGCCCGTTGAAATAGTACGCGGAAGCTACTATGACGTTGACTCACTCCGAGAAGCCGTCGGAACTGTCGACTATATCTTCCACATCGCCGGTATAACGAAAGCGCGGAAACCGCGCGAGTACAACGATGGCAACGTCCTCTCGACTCGCAATCTCCTTGAGGCCGCTGCAACAAATTCTCATTTGAAGAAATTCTGTCTCATCAGCAGTCTCACGGCCGCGGGTCCCAGCCTCGATGGCAAACTGTTGGATGAGAATTCACCGTGCAAGCCAATCACAACTTACGGTGCCACAAAACTCGCGGCCGAGACGATCTGCCAGCTCCACTCCAAACAAATCCCCATCGTCATCCTGCGACCTCCCGCTGTGTATGGCCCCAGAGATCATGACGGTCTGCAGATTTTCCAGTGGGCCAGCAAGGGCTTCATTCCTGGAATGGGGGGAAGAGAAAAAATGGTCAGCCTGATTTACGGACCTGAGCTCGCACGGGCCATCGTCGAGGCGACAGTCTCGGAGAGGACGACGGGAGAAACTTATTTCGTTGCTGACCCGGAGGACTACTCGTTCTGCGATTCCATGGCGCAGGTGGCAGGCATGGCTGGAAAACGTGCCCGGACCCTCGTCATCCCGAAGTGGCTCCTCTTCGGCATTGCGGGAATCTCCGAAGCCGTCTCTCTCTTCCAATCGAAACCCCCCGTGCTGAACATCGAGAAAGTCCGAGATCTCGTCCAGAAATATTGGGTGTGCAGCCCAAAAAAGTTGGAGGATCACATAGGATTCCGAACTCAGGTCTCGATCGAGGATGGCCTGAAGCGCACATTCGAGTGGTACAAGGAGCATG
Organism: Ignavibacteriota bacterium; assembly: GCA_003170475.1. Taxonomy (GTDB): domain Bacteria; phylum Bacteroidota; class Ignavibacteria; order UBA10030; family UBA10030; genus UBA9647. The sequence goes on from PMZI01000016.1 coordinate 71,619, forward strand.
GCTGGCTCTAGCCATCATCTCTTCGACACATCGACAATCATCTTTGAGCATGCAAAACTACTTTTTGGTATTTGTTGGCGGAGGAATAGGAGCGGCCGCCCGTTATTGGCTGTCGGGCTGGGTACCGGCCAAGATCCAAAGCGACTTGCCCGTTGGAACGCTCACAGTCAACATCCTCGGATGCTTTCTCATCGGTTTCCTCATGTCCGCGTTCGAGGAACGATTTCTGGCTCAACCTTCTATGCGCGTCTTCCTCACGATCGGCATCCTTGGAGGATTCACAACCTTCTCCACCTTCAGCTTCGAGACCGTAGCATTGATGAGAGATGGGGAAGTTCTCTTCGCGACGGCTAACATTGTCGTGAGCATCCTCACGTGCATCGGGGGAACGGCAATCGGAATGTACGTCGGCAGGCTCATCTGATACTTTGGAGAAGATCCTATGAAACTGGCAGGTGACGGAAAACTTCTGAGGATTTTCCTTGGAGAGTCTGATATTCTGGATCACAAACCCCTCTATGAGATCATCGTCAGGGCCGCTCGCAAAGAGGGCCTCGCGGGAGCGACGGTCTTGAGAGGAGTAGAAGGATATGGTGCGGACAGCCGCATTATCCACACGGCGAAGATACTTCGTCTCTCCGAGGATCTTCCCATCGTAATCGAACTCGTCGACACGGAGGAGAACATCAGGAGGTTCCTCCCTACCGTCGATGGACTATTTGATCAGGCAGGATGCGGCGGCATGGTGACAATCGAAAAGGCTGAAGTGATCCGCTACAAGGCTGGAAAACAACAATAGAATATCGGAACGGAGAGAAACAGGGAATCTCAGCCTACATCGAATCCAAAAGTATCATTGCAGGAAACCAACTCATCTTCATGGGATCCATAGACCCGGTATTCGATGCGGTCACCTGATTCGAAGGCTCCCAAGTTCATCACCCAATAAGAATTGTTGCGCGATTCGCTGTTTGAATTCCACTGGGCCGGCATTTTGCAGAACAGTTCTCTCCCGTCTTGGGTGTAGAGGGTTATCTCAAGCCAGACAGACTGCCCTCCCTCGATCGGATAGGTTCCGATCCATAGCTCCACCTCCTGGCCTGCGGTGACATATTCCGGTATTCGTGAAGCGTCGACGGTGTTGTGCCAGATAATCATTTGCACCTCCTCCGTTGCTGCAATGGACTCTGTTCCGCAGAACAACGGTGGCAAGTCTCCTCTTCGCTGACAACTCGAAGCTTCCCGACTTCTTCATGAGGATTAGCATGGCGAGTCAGGAAGGAGAGAGAACACTCAGGATAAGTGATACCCTGCTCACTCTATACAAACCAAGTCATTTGCCCGGTAAAAAGCAAATAGGCGACAAGACGTAAGCCTTATCAGCCTTGTCATAATTGGCAACGCAGGAATCACCCCGAGGAACATGGAAGTGGTTCCAAACCGAGAACAGAGAGGAAACGGGCACATTCACTCAACGTCGTGAGCTTCCTCAATCAGAATTTGCATCAACTTTTGTCTGCACTCTACGTATGGAAGAAGCTGATTCACCGCAAGAGTGGTAACTGCGGACTGAAGAAAGTACATTTCGAGTTCTAAACCTTTCACCAAATAGTCTACTAGAGGAGTGTCATGAAACATCACGTGTCGCTGTCTTCCCTCGCTCTGATCATACTGCTGCCAATGCTCCTTCTCACCGGATGCACGAATCATCTCTCAAACCCGGATCAAATCGTCGGCTCAGGCAAACTCCTTGCTCAAACACGCAGCCTACCCACATTCACTGGGATTCAAGTCACTGGAATTGCCAAGGTCATTCTGAAACAGGATACGACTCAGTCGCTGCGCATTGAAGCGGACGACAACATCGTCGATCGCGTCACTGCCGCGGTCAACAACGGACTGCTCGTCATCGGGTTGCAGCAGGGATCTTACAGTAAAGTGACAATCAATGTGTATGCCAACATGAAGACGATTGATAGACTCGAATGCGTCGGTACTGCCGACTTTGTCACCACCGGACCAATCAAGGCCGATGCCATTACTTGCAGGATCACAGGTGCTGGCTCGATGACCATCAGTGGTACAGCGACGAATCAGACTGTAGAAGTGACAGGGACGGGAGATGTTCATAATTTTGGCCTCATCTCCAGCCGTTGCTCTGCCACGATCACGGGCGTTGGCAGTCTTGAAGTGAATGCAACGCAACAACTGGACGCGATTGTCTCGGGAACCGGTTCCATCGTCTATGCGGGAAGCCCAACCGTCGTGAACAAGACGGTTGTGGGCGTTGGGTCAGTGAGGCCAAAATCATGAGCGAAAGAATCTGTCCATGGTGGCTAGGATACCTCCTGGCGGCCCCTGTGAGAAAGCTCGCGCAGAATCCAGCGACAATACTCTCGCCCTATATCAAGAAGGGAGACACCGTACTCGATGCAGGGAGCGCGATGGGATTTTTTAGTTTGCCGATGGCTCAGCTAGTCGGAGATGCTGGCCGTGTGATCTCCATAGATCTTCAACAGAAGATGATCAATGGACTGAGGAGACGAGCGGTCAGAAAAGGTGTGGAGAAAAGGATGGAAATGCGCGTTTGCACGACGAAATCACTCTGCATCGACGAATTGGCAGACAAGGTGGATTTCGCGCTGGCATTCGCGGTAGTCCACGAAGTTCCTGATGCAGCGCGATTCCTTCGCGAGATCTATTCTTCTTTGAGGAACGGGGGGACATTCCTCTTGTCAGAACCAACCGGACATGTTACGAAGGAGGCATTCGCCAACACCATCGCCATCACCAGGGAAATTGGTTTTCACGAGGTAAGTGCTCCTCTCATCCGGAGGAGCCATTCCGCGCTTCTTGCGAAACGCTAGTTCCTGAAGCTGACTCATCCGAACAGGGCGAAGTGATATCGATCAGCGAAGAATGACGCGGAGACAATGGATAAAATCGTAGGAGAGCGCTGCGACGATTGCAGAGCACGGTATCGTAAGGATCCATGCGACGACGATTTTGCCTGCCAAACCCCACCGGACAGCAGTAACTCGTTTTGTCGCTCCGACACCCATAATCGCGCCCGTGATGGTGTGCGTCGTGCTGACGGCAATGCCGCTGAATGCTGTCAGCAACAGGGTAATGCCGCCGGCGGTCTCAGCACAGAATCCGCCTGAGGGTTTCAGTTTCGTCACCTTCTGCCCCATCGTCTTAACGATTCTCCAGCCGCCGAAAAGAGTTCCAAGCGCTATCGAAGAATAGCAGCTGATGATAACCCACCAGGGGACCTCGAAAGATTTCAAGAATCCAGTTGTCAAGAGAAGTGTCGTAATGACCCCCATCGTCTTCTGAGCATCATTCGCTCCATGACCCAGACTATAGAGGGCTGCTGACAGCAGCTGAAGCCTTCTAAACAAGTTGTTCACTTTTGATGACGACCGGCCATGGAAAATCCACATCAAGCTCACCATCAGGATGAATCCGAGGAACATTCCCATGAGCGGCGCGACGACAATGAAGATGAGTGTTTTTGTCCACCCGCTGAGGATAAGCACACCCAAGCCCGCTTTTGAGATCGCCGCACCCGCATAGCCCCCCATCAGAGCGTGAGATGAACTGGTGGGAATACCGAAATACCATGTCACCAGATTCCACACAATCGCTCCGGTCAAGCCGCTCAGAATGACATACTCATTGATTGTCGTCAGTTCGATCAGCCCTTTACCAATGGTCTTTGCGACCTGAACGTCAAACAGGAAGGCAGCAGCCAGATTGAAGAACGCTGCCCACATTACTGCCTTTCGGGGAGTGAGGACGCGCGTAGAGACGATCGTCGCGATCGAATTCGCGGCGTCGTGAAAACCATTCAAGAAATCAAAAAAGAGGGCGAACAGAGTAATAGCAACGACGAAATAGATCATAGCAGTTCTTGGGCGTCAGTCTATGCATTCTTGATGTAGATACCTTCAAGCACGTTGGCAGCGTCCTCACACTTGTCTGTTGCTGTCTCCAGACCGACAAGGATTTCCTTGATCTTGATAATCCGGATGGCATCCTTTTCTTTATCGAAGAGTTCGGCCACTGCGTTGTCAAAGACGTCGTCTGCAACGTTCTCATAGTCATTGACCTTCTGGAAAACACGCTGCAACTCATTCTTCTTGTTGATATCCCGCAGCATTCCCACACCGCGGTCGAGCTCACCGATGGAGAGTTGCAGGACATCGATCAAGCGGATGACAGATTCGGGGAATTCCGTCAGCTTGTAGAGTGAGGCACGGCTGGCAGTGCCATCCATATGGTCGAGGATATCATCCAGGGCCGAGGCAAGTTCGTGGATATCCTCGCGGTCAAACGGGGTCACAAATGTCGCGTTCAATTCAGAAAAGATCTGGTGCGTAATACTGTCGCCGTGGTGTTCGAGTTCTTTGATCTGCATGATGAGCTTGTCCCGCCCTGACGCCTCCTGAGTGATGGCGAGCTCTTTCAGGACCGCAACTGCCTGAACGATGTTGTTTGAAGCCTGCTCAAAGAGTTTGTAGAAGTTTTCGTCATGAGGGAGAAGATTCTGAATAAGTCTGTCAAATTTCATGGCGGTGGCCCATTCACAATAAGGGGATTGACTTCACGTCGCTGCAGAGAGCACCCCTTCAGGGAGGGTGACCCTGAAGCTATACGTTTGAACTGAGGACTTTTTCTTCCAGCGATTTTCGATATCGGCGAAGCTTTTCTCGTAACTCGGGATGTTTTCCAGCCATGATGGCCACTGCGAGCAGTGCTGCATTCACTGCACCGTCGATCGCGACCGTCGCAACCGGGATTCCCGCCGGCATCTGTACTATGGAAAGGAGCGAGTCAAGACCATTCAGCGCCTTCGACTTCATGGGTATACCGATCACCGGAAGAAGCGTTTTCGCAGCGACGACGCCGGGAAGATGAGCTGCCCCTCCCGCCGCGGCGATAATCACTTCGAGCCCGATGGATTCAGCTTCAGCGGCGTACCGAAAAGCATGATCTGGTGTACGATGCGCCGAGAGAATTTTTAACTCGAATGGTACTCCAAACTCCTTGAGCACAGCCTTCGCAGGCTCCACCTGCTCAAGGTCCGAGGCACTGCCCAGCATAATTCCGACGAGAGGACGTTCCCCACTGGATTTCCGCTTGAGAGGCATAGGATTGTACTCTTTGATGGTGAGCAGGAAATGACACGAAAACAGGAATTCAGTGCTTTGCTCTTTGGGCGAGCGCGACCTGATTTGCGATGAGCGCTGCAGTCGCTCCGGCTCCAAAGCCATTATCAATATTCACGACCGTCAGCCCCGGTGCACACGACTGCAACATCGTCATCAATGCTGCCTGACCCTGACCGCCATAGCCGTAACCGGTGCTCGTTGGTACACCAATCACCGGAACCGCGACGAGGCCTCTGACCACCGATGGCAACGCCCCCTCCATCCCGGCAACCACGACGATTGCCGAAACTCCTTTCGAGAGCACCGCGTCGAGAGGTTCCAAGAGCCTGTGGATACCCGCGATTCCGACGTCGTAGTGCGCGAGCACCTCACATCCCATCACTTCGGCGGTCACCCGTGCTTCTTCCGCTGTCGGGATATCAGATGTTCCCGCGGCAAGAATCGCGATAACTCCGCCGGTTGGCTTTGGCCCGCCCCTCTTTTTCGAAACGACAACGGTTCGTGCAAGACGGACACGATGAATCTGGAATTTCGAACTGAGCGCTCGCTTGATAGCCGTTGCACAGACTTCACTCACGCGTGTCGCCAGCGCAAGCCCCGCATCCCCCGCCATCATGCGCAAGGCCTTGACAACTTGATCAGTCGTTTTTCCTTCAGCCAAAATTGCTTCGGGTATTCCGGTTCGCTCGGACCGTTGAATGTCGAGTCTGGCAAATCCCTCGAGAATACCGATATGTTTGGAGTGGCGGTGGCTCATTGCAGGCGGGAACAAATATAACCGAAAATGTGGAAAACAACAGCAGAAAAGAATCGCAGATCCGGCAAGGACAGATCTTATCCCTGGGCAGCGCGCCGCAACCTATCCATGATCGTAGCTCCCAAACCATAATCCTCGACCCCCTCGATGACGATGACATCCACTCGCATCGCATCGAGTTCGCGAAGTGTCCGGAACAGGTAGCGACCGAATATTTCCATTGACGAAGGAAGGACTCGGTAGAAATCGCCGGATTCAAGATGAGAGAGAAGCTGGGAATGAACGATGCAACCGACCTTTTTCCCCAGTTGTCTTTGTTCCTTGAGCACTGAACCAAACGCAGCAGGATCACCCATGCGGGCGAGAATGACTTGAGCCCTTGGAGCATAGTGCCGATGCCGAGTCCCGGGCGATCGGACTCCATGTTCCCCCGAAGTGTCCGTCTCAACTTTACCAATTGCCTCTTCGATGCGTTCGCGGGTCAATCCTCCCAACCGCAGGATAACTGGCGGATCAACTGTGACATCGACAACTGTGGATTCCAAACCGATTGCTGTGGGGCCGGCATCAAGAATGAGATCGATACGACCGCGTAGGTCATCGTAAACGTGACTCGCTGCTGTAGGACTCGGCCTGCCGGAGAGGTTGGCACTAGGCCCAACAATACCTTCACCAAACGCCCGAATCAAAGCAAGTGCCACGGGATGACCCGGCATTCGAACCGCGACGGTATCAAGGCCGCCCGTCACAAGATCGGACACAAGGATTGTCCGCTTCATAACAAGGGTCAAAGGCCCCGGCCAAAATGCTTCGCCGAGAGCCTTCCCCGTGTCGGGGATCTCGTCGACGATGTCATCGAGCTGCTTTGTGCCGGCGACATGAACAATCAATGGATTGTCCGACGGCCGACCCTTCACTTCAAAGACACGTTTGATCGCATCCAGGTTGAGGACATCCGCCCCTAGTCCGTACACGGTCTCCGTCGGGAAGGCCACGAGCCCACCGTTGCGCAGAACAGCAGCTGCCTGTTCAATCACTTCAGGATCCGGATCGGTCGGTGATACGGCCAGTATTTTCGTTTCTGTCAAGGAGGACTTTCTGTCTATCAATTCAATCTTGTCGTCACCATAATGACACCCCCGACATGGGTCGATCCCAGTACTCTCGTGGCGTCATTTGCTTCCAGGAAACGGATGTCTTTGATCTCGCGCACGGGGATTTCTCGCAAGGATTCCACCTCTCCATAAAACACTCCGTTCACATAGACGACAGGGCGTGTATCCGGCTGGTCTGCATCACGCAGTGCCCTGCGATCAGCGCCTGCCAGAAATGCCGGTCTTCTGATCTGAATGGCTTCGTATGCTGTCAGCGCGGTTGTCCTGGCGATCTCTTCGGCTGTGAGAATCTCACGGGTCAGCACCGCTTCGCCAGCCTGCGAAGACACGCAGCCGGACATGGCAAGCATGCCAAATGTTATCGAACTCACAACAAAAGTCCAGCGCGCGACCGAGCGAGGCATATCATGAAAACTGAGTGGCATCGTCACAAGCAATATAGACAAAATTGAGCCCGCAGCCAATTTCGACGCTGGGCCGCGCTCCGATTTCCCGCGGCATTCACGACCCTTCAGAACTCACTTTGACTTTCTAAATTCTCCAAAACCGTCCCATTTCATGCCTTCGACTTTTCCATCGGAACCGAGAGTGAAGGTAATCATGTCCTTGCCAAGGTAGCGATAATTCCATACGATCTGGAAGGTGTCATAATTCCAGTGCTCCACTATACCGACATGCTGAGGGTAGAACGAGAACTGGAGTTTTCCTCCCTGCATCGTCAGGTTCGCCGTGCCGTAAGTCTGATTGTCGTACGATCCCGCGTACGCCTCCAGAGCGAGAGAAGGTTTCGTCCCCTTCACGCGCTCATCAGATTTTTTCTTTTCTTCGGCGTCATTCTTCTCCCTTTGTTTCTCCGAGATGTCGAGCAACTCTGCACTCCAATCACGCACCGGTGCGCCCAAATAATGATCGACGATGCGATACGCAACCGATTCGGGAAGGTCCGTGTGCTCCGCATTGATCAGAATGACAAGACCCAGGCGCTCTTCAGGAACAAGAACCACCCGTGCTTGCATTCCGTCATAGGCGCCGTCATGCTGGACAAGCTTGCGTCCGAAATAGTCACGAAGAGTCCATCCGAGCCCGTATGACATGAAGTGATTCGAAGGCCGGAGAGCCCGGTCAAGCGAATCAGGCCGAATCACTGTCTGAGGCGTTTGAATCTCCCGCACAACCTCAGAGCTCATGATTCTCCTCCCGTCAATCACACCACCATTCAGATTGAGGCGTACCCAGGTCGACATATCCCGAACACAGGAAAGAACTGAACCGGCAGGACCGATGTTGTCGTAGCTTGCCATGCGAATAGGTCCCATCGTCCCCTCTATGCGACTGTGCGGGGTGGCTACATCGTCCAATGCTCCGGATGATTTGAGATTGGGACGTGTCCTCGTCATCCCGAGCGGCACAAACAAGCGCTCGGAAATGAAATCATCCCAGCTCGTGGTTGTGACGGATGGGATGATCTGACCAGCCGCAACGAACATGATGTTGTTGTATCCATAATGGCTGCGGAAACTCCAGCTTGGCTTAAGAAACCGTACTCTGCGAAGGACTTCCTCACGGCTGTAGGGTGAAAGGTACCAGAGGTTGTCTCCCCTTTCCAAGCCGCTTCGATGACAGAGGAGATCTCGAACCATCATCTCACGAGTGACATAGGGATCATACAACTGAAACCACGGAAGGTATTTTGTCACCGGATCATCCCATTTGATTTTTCCTTCATCAACGAGCATTCCCAGACAGGCGACGGTCATTGCCTTCGTCGTTGACGCGATGGCAAAGATCGTTTTGGGAGTCACGGGAGTGGATTCCCCCATTTTTGTGACGCCGTATCCTTTCATGAAGATCACTGAATCGTCCCTCACTATCGCGATCGCGAGCCCCGGAGTCTCCCACTCCTTCATGGACTTCAGGATGTAAGCATTCAGTCCTCCAAAGGGCTCCGCCTGAGCAAAGAGGTCGTTCGACGCTGCGAAGAAGAGCAGGAAAACGATAACCCCGGGTAGCTGTGCTTTCTGAGATCTCATCTGATGATCCTTTTCATGAAGCCCCTCATGGGAGGCTTACCGCTTGCCTGATGACGGGCCTTCTCAAATAGAAAACCATCCCGACGGATGGAATGATCCATAGAAAGAAACCAAGTATGATCGTGAAGAATCCAAGCGGATTGATGAAGGAATACTGGCTCCCCCCCATCCCCCGCATCACCATCGCCAGCGTGTCCTGCATGTTTTTCCAGATCAGGAAACTCAACAAGGTATCAGCCAACGCATTGAAGATTCCAACCCAGCAGACGATCTCAAGAGCCTTTCTTCCCCAAGCCCGAAGTCTGACGAACTGAACTCCGGCAACGAGCGCAAACACAAAAAACAGTATGCCGTACCATGTCCAAATGCGACTGTAACTGTAGAGGTCCATCACCTTTTTCACCCCCTGAGGAACATATTGGCTCAGCATCGATTGGTCCAGGTTGAAGCTGTCGAGCGTGTTGTAGCTGAGCAGACTCACCGCATCAACCGCGATCATAATGACAGACGCCATGATGGTCGACCACCCGATGACAGGGATGGAAAGTGGTCTGAGTGAGGTGGTGACGGTTTGCATAGAGTTCTCCGTTGGTTGCGATAAAGCAATCGATATATCTGTAATTCGATCGACTCCGGCTTGATGATCAAGGGAGGTACCACTCGCTGAATCGAGCCCGAAAGAAACTTAGCGAACACGTGTCCGAAAAGCAACCCTACAGAATCGGCGCTACGCCGAACGTCAGGAAGAAACCGCGTGGCTGCATGAAGCGGTACGAGACGTCCAGGCGAAAGAATGAGAACAGTCGACTGAGGCCGAGGCCCGCTTCCGAGTACCAACCATCGGTCGTCCTGCCAAACGGAAGGGTCGAGGAACTCCACGTCTGTGCGACGGATCCATGGAGTCTCACCTCAACACTGTTTCTGTAGAGGAACGGTATATCCAGAAGAAGAAAGGGCACGCTGCGGAAGTTGTGTTCGACGGAAAGAGAGACAAACCGATCGCCCGAAAATTCCTTCACGCCCCCAGTGCGGAGAACGCCAAATGGTCCAAGATCGTCGTAGCGGGAGTCCAGGCTGAATACACGCTGCGGAGGAAGAGTGCCGCCTGAAGCCCCGGCAGTGAGCTTGATGTTGAGTGTCGGCGGGAACAGCAGCCGCGAAGAAAAGGTCGTGATCCGGGCTTCACCGCGGAAAATTGCGCGAGTGAAATCGAAGCTGCTCGCAAGAAATCCGGGACTGGAATGTTCCACTTCAAGTTCTGCGGAATTCTGTGTCACAAGGCCAAACGGCACATGCTCATCACCATAGCGAAGGAGCACCTTCACGTTTCTCATGGTCCCCTCTGCGATTAGTGGGTTTTCACGAAACGGCTTCCTTCGATCGAAGATGCTGAAGTCGGTCGTGTTCACAGCAATCCGTTGATCCTCATCCCGATACTCGAGTTGAACGGAAAGGCGGTTGAGAGGTCGTGCCTCAATCGCGCCGCGCCAGCCGTTGGCATAGAAATAGTCCCGATAATCGCTCTTGTTCATGACTGCGGCGACTGCAATCACCAGAGGATCATAATATTCCTCGTCGGGTATATTCGAAAACCCCCTGTAGCCTTCGATTTCCAACCTGTAACGTCGGCCCGAATCCAGATGCCTGGCAACCCCAAGGGAGTACTTTCCCCTTTTGTCCGAAAACCCGTAGCCTGCCGACCCGAAAAGAGAGAGCCCATCAACCACACTGTCTCGGGCACCTTTGAGTCCCAGGTAGAGGCCTTCAGCTCTGTTATAACGGATTCTTCCATAGCTGAGGGTGTTAAAGAGGGACGATGAGAGCCCGGCGAGCGGCCCGGAGGGTTTGAATTGCTTGTCGAGCGTTTGTGTACTATCGATGCCCTTGTAGGCTTTTTGCTCTTCCTGCGTGAGAGGCAAAACATCGTGCTGTGCCCAGAACAAGGAGTCAAATTTCTGAGCATCCGCCAATTCGATCCTGTGCGCCTTTCTGAAGATCGAGTCCGCCAGCTGTCGATTGATCTTGAAGTCATAGATCACCGAGGCTTGCTCTACGGTGATACGGGGAAAAGAAAGTCCTGCAAACCCAACCTCAATCACGCCGCTGAGTCCAATGTCCATTGGCATCCAATAGCGGTTCTCGTAGAATCCAAACTGCTGCGTGTAGCGAAGGTCGAGCCGTGAAACAAATGGAATGGTAAAAGCTTCATTCGGCGACATATCGACGGCAATCAGGGCGTACGTGTCGCCGATCACGTCGAGCTTACCGCGGAAAAGCGGCGTGATGCGGGACTTTGGCATAACGCGGATTGTGTAGACGGGCGTTTCATCGCGCTGCCGTGTATTGTCGAGTTTGAAATCGTAGTAGTCAAATGCTTCCGGCGACGTTGGTCCGACGAAATGAAACCCTGTGAAATTGATGTCATCATCGTAGAAATTGACAATGAAGCCGCCGACGGCAACCCGCACACCGCTCGACAGATTCTCCGTTTTCCTTTTCTGCCGGATAACTTCCCGCAGAGTGTCTCCCTGTCGCCAGTATCCAGTCGAGTATGATTCCGTAATTGCGGAAATAGAGGTGTCCATGCGCATGACCAATCGCGTAAAAGCATCAAATTCATACGATCGGAGATTCGCGATCCATTCCTTCTTGCGTTGTATGACCTCTCGCATGATCGCGATCGCTGGATCTTCGTTGGTAACGAGGATTTCTGACATTTGTATGGCAGAAGGTTGGAGCCGCGCGGTATATTCGGAAGATTGTTCGAGCGGAATGTGAAGCGTGTCGGACCGATACCCGATGAAACTGTAGACGATGGTGTATCGGTCCTTCTCCAGGGCAAGTCGGTAGACGCCCATGGAATTCGCGACGGTGCCCTTTGTCGTCCCCAGGACGCGGACGTTTGCCGCCGGAAGAGGGGCATTCGTCACAGCATCTCTGACGGAGCCCGAAAGTGTCAGCACTTGCGACAATGCTGCATATGCAGGAAACAGGAACAGAAGGATGAGAAGAATACCTCGGGAAGACATCGGCAGACAACTGACAGTGGATGGACGGTTTCTCATCTTGACGGAAAGCGGGCCATTAAGTTCCAGTCCCAAGACAAAGAGGTCCAATGATCGCGTGATCGCTGGGACGTCAAATCAGGGGTGCCCCGCATCGTCAACGCTAGCATTCTCAAAATTGCCACGGTCAAGACGATTGCGACGATTCAAATACGATTTCTGCGATGTCCTTCACGACGACGCGATCAGCTGCGTCCTTTGACTTCACCCCATCCGAAAGCATCGTCATGCAGAAGGGACACGCCGTTGCAATCACCGAAGCGTCAGTCGCGAGCGCCTCTTCCGTCCTCTCGACATTGACACGCTTTCCTTCTTTCTCTTCCATCCACATTCTCCCACCGCCGGCTCCACAGCAGAACCCCTTGCTGCGGGCGCGCCCCATTTCCACAAGATCGACGCCGGGAACAGCTTGCAACAGCTCGCGGGGTTGATCATAGAGGTCATTATACCGGCCGAGATAGCAGGAATCGTGATAGGTCAGCTTCGCCGCCTGCTCCTTGGTGATCTTTATCTTCCCTTCGTTTACCAACTGCACAAGGAAATCCGTGTGATGAACAACTTTGTAGTTTCCTCCAAACTGAGGATACTCATTCCGCAAGGTGTTGAAGCAATGCGGGCATGCCGTGACAATAGACTTCACTTTGTAGTTGTTCAGGGTGGCGATGTTTTCCTTCATCAGGATCTGCGCCAGGTACTCGTTGCCGATTCTTCTCGCAGAGTCACCGGTGCATTTTTCTTCCACTCCCAAAATCGCGAAGGATACTCCGGCTTGCTGGAGAAGCTTCGCCAACGCTTGGGTGACTTTGACATAGCGACTATCATAAGCGCCCGCGCAACCAACCCAGAACAGAATCTCGGCATCGGGTTTCTGCTGGAGTGTCGGGATATTCATTCCTTCCGCCCAATCAGCTCTGCTGCTCGCCGGGAACGCCCAAGGCGAGAAATTGCTTTCAAGGTTCCGGAAAACGACTTGCACCTCCGGCGGGAAATTCGACTCCATCAATACCAGGCTGCGCCTCATGTCAATAATGGCATCCACGTGTTCGATATTCACAGGACATTCCTGCACACATGCCATGCATGTCGTACATGCGAACAACTCCTCCGCCGTAATGTAATCATGGACCAGAGTCTTCTGCAGCGGACCTTTTTGCCCTTCGCCACCGGCGATATCATTGATACCGGCCAGAACGAGAGGCGCTTTTTCTTCAAGCCTCTGACGAATATCCATGATGATCTTACGCGGTGACAGGATCTTGCCCGTCATGTTGGCCGGACATGCCGCCGTGCATCTTCCACACTCCGTGCATGTATATCCATCCAACAACTGTTTCCACGTAAAGTCCTGTATATCGCTCGCCCCGAACTTCTCGACGTTCTCTGCTTCGAGGTTGATCGGCTTGATCGCGCCCCTGGGTTTGGAATTCGAGAAGTAGACATTCGGGATCGACGTCAGCACGTGGAGATGTTTCGAATACGGAAGATAGTTCAGGAAAACAAGCACGATGCCAATGTGCACCCACCAGAATAACTCAAACCACACTTGCAGGGATTCGGGTCGCAAAGAGGCGAACAAAGGCATAAGAACACCGGAAAGGAATCTCCCGCCGAAGGAAGAACTCCCTCCGAGCAAGAGACGCGTGGCGTTCTGCCCGAGCATACTGAGCATGATGAAGAAAATCATCATCAGGATGAACGTTGCATCCATTGAGCTGTGACCAGCAAGTTCGAGTCGCTTCGGCTTCAACACATATCGACGGTACAAGGCAACCAGAATCGAAACAATGACCAGACCACAGAAAAGGTCCTGCAGAAATGCCAGCGGCGCATACAGGGGACCAAGGAAACGGAATGAGAACCCCGAAATGATCCCCTCCCCGATCGACTCGAGCACCGCCGTGAGAAGCACGAGAAATCCCCAGAAAATGAACGCGTGCATGAAGCCAGCAAGAGGTTCGCGCAATATTTTCGATTGTGCGATCGCGACGACGAGCGTCTTCTTCAAGCGGGCGATGGGATTGTCAAACCTGCTGTCCCGCTGGCCGAGGCTCAGATATCTGATCACTCGGCGCACGCTGAAGGAAAAGAAACCAAACGCCCCCAGAAGCACCAAAAGGAATATGAAGTTCTTCGTCGTCATTGAGAGCGGCCCTCTACGCTTTGTACTCTGCTTCCATGATTGTGACAGCCTCCCCTGCGATGGAGACCTGCCGCACACCATGACCGGTAACGCGCAGCCGAATCTTGACCCTTCCCCTTCGGCCCATGTCATCACCCTGTTCTGCAATGAACTCCATACGTCCGTCCGGGAGCAGGAATGATGGAATTGGAAAATCCTGATGAATGGCATATTGATACAGATAGACTCCCAGCGGCCCGTTGGCAGAGCCCGTGACAGGATCTTCAACGATCCCGACGGCGGGAGCGAAGAACCGGGAGTGGACCGCCGAACTCTGCTCGATGGTCTCGAGACAGAATATGCTGATTCCCAACGACTTTGTTGCTCTTGTGTAAGAATCGAGCAGGCCTAAATCCGGCTTCAGCGACTTTATCACGGAGAGCTTCTTCACAGGAAGATACAGGTACGATTCAGAAACGAAGGGGAGACCTTTCTGAACATCCGATGGACGGATTCCGAGGGCCTTGAGAAGCGCTGCTGGGACCTTTTTGTGCACACGGAAGTCTGGAATAGGAAGCTGAAACTCAATCATCGTGGCAGAGTATCTCTTCTCGACCATTATCCCGAGGATCCCACTTCTTGTCTGGAGCCTGAAATGGTACGTCCCCGGGCGTCTCATGCCATACATCCCCGACTCCGCAAGAGCGTGAAAACTCGCGATCGTCGCGTGACCACAGAGTGGCACCTCAGCCGCAGGGGTGAACCAGCGGATTTGAATGTCAGCACTCTTGACCGTTGGCGGAAGAACGAACGCCGTTTCCGACAGATTCAGTTCACGGGCAATGTTCTGCATCGCCTTCTCATTGATTCCCTTGGCGTCGAGAACAACCCCGGCAGGATTGCCTGAGAATGGTTCTGTCGTGAAGGCATCAACAAGCTTGACCTTGTACGATTTCATTGTGCGCCCTTTCTCCGATGCTCCAGGCTGTTTCAAGTGGTCTCTTGGCCAATCAGCTGAACGATGATTGTCCGTTCGCGCGGCCGGTTGTCGTGATCAACGAGGACAATCTGCTGCCATGTGCCCAACAAGAGTTCCCCCTGTGAAAACGGCACCGACAGGGACGGGCCCATGAATGATGCTCGAACATGGGAGTGTCCGTTGCCGTCGTGCCACATATCATCGTGATGGTACCGGGCCCCCTGAGGAGCAAGCCGCTGCAATGCCTCTGGTATGTCCCGGCGAAGTCCCGGTTCAAACTCCGTTGTCGTGATCGATGCGGTTGATCCCGAAACGAAGATCGTAGCGAGCCCCTCCCGAAGTTTGCGTTGAGTGAGGATAGCCGCGACGCGTTCGGTGATATCAACCACTTCCGAGTTCCCCCGGGATGAGACCGTGAAGCGTTCAGTTACGATTTCCATAGCCGTATGGCTGTGAGAATTCTCTGGTCTTTGATGAAGAGAACAAACGGATACCGGAGAAAGAAAGAGTCGGGTACATAACCGGCTAGATTGCGACCGATGACATCTGCAAACATCCGCTTCTTGTCGGAAAGTCGGTACACGATCAGGTTGTTTTCCAGCATCAGGCGTTCGGCGTCGTCGCGCTTCTGGATATGCATGTTGAACACCAGAACGCCATCGTGTCTGAGATACTCAACTCTGCCGGAGAGCTCTTTCCCTTTGGTTTCCTTTTTCACGAAAGCGATGATATCTGCATCAACCTCTTCTTCGACGAAAATCTCGGGAAGCGTTGCCTCGGGAGATATCTGCTCTTCGGAGACTTGTAGGCGAAGAGCATGGAGTTCTTCAAGTGAGGTGTCATGCGTCTTGAGGAGAACACCTGAATGAAGGTCGATCTCATAACCCACTCGTTTCTCGAAGAAATCCCGGTATGCGACAACCCGGCGGTCATGCCCGAACCAGTAGGCCACGTCGTCATTGCGCCAGAGCTCGACCCCGGATGCTATGTCGAATGCCCGTATCCCTTTATGCTCCGGCATATCGGGTTTCGCGAATGCATGGAAAAGCACGACATTCTTGCGGACGGTCTCGATGCCAACCCACCATTTCTCGTCGAAACGCAGGTCTTTCCAAAGGACCTTTCCAGTAGAGATCTCGAGGCAAAAGAAAGATGCCGCCTTGTTTTCTGGGTCGCGGCATTCACCCACCAATGTTCCTTGTTCAGCAAGCATCATTCGCCAGATGATGCTATCCGCGGAATATGTCCAAGCAGGAGAAAGACGGACCGATTTGAAAAGAGAGAACATGCTCGTCAGAATTTTCCGATGAACGTATTGCTTTTTTGAGGGATTAGCAAGGGAACGGCAAGATGAGCGAGCATGCAAAGTATCAGAAGTCGACGCGCACGGAATCAAGCGTCATGGCGCCGAAAATACCCAAGCCCCCTTGAATGTTCGAGAAATCGGGTTGGTCTGTTCTGATCGAGTAAGGATCCTGGAATCCGTTTGCAAGGTTGTAGTACTTGTAGAGATTCTCTTCAACTTGCGTGAGGAAATAAGTCGCCGAAACAATCTGGAACCCGCCAACTCCATATCGATTCTGAATAGCAATGAAGAAAGCATTGTACACTGAAATGGGAAAAGTCACGGTAACGTAGGGTTGCGAAATTTCATTGAGTCGCCGAGTGAGCTTTGGGTAATCATACTGAACGGTCTGGCCGGTGACAGAGAGCACAGAAGTGGGGATCTCATCGCGTTTGTGAATCCAGTTTGCTCCTACACTCACCAAATAGTCCAGATACACGCGTACGATGTAACCGCGCGCAAGGCTCGAAATTTTGATCGTGACGCTGATATCTTCACTCCCATATTTGTCAGGAGCTTTGAGGATGTACGAGTTGTTCGGGATGAGAAGCCCGGCGTCCGGAACACCCACAGTGGCAGAGGCGTTTCCCTGGTCAGAGGCGACTGAAAGCCTGTACGTTTTCCCGAGACGGGTTTTGCAGGGATACGCGATGTAGGCGCCGATGTCGTCCGTGTATCGACTCTTGTCTACGCGCACAAGTGTGGTATCCCTGAGGTTGTATGTCGCCGAATCGTCAGCGAGCGTCACGGCGGCCTTGCGCACGTACGTATCCGCAGTCACCTCTGCCGGATCGAACCCCGACGGATTGTAAGTGGTGAAAACACGGACGTATTGGCTATCAGAGGTGTTCGACAGAATGGAATACACCACCAATTGTTTCTGATAAGGACCTTTGGGGTCAAAGCTGTTCTCGCATCCGGACATCACAACCAGAATCAATCCAAAGACGAAAAGAACGTCGATATGTGTGTTAGCTCGCTTCAAAGTATGAATCCTGTCATCAAAACTCTATGGTGAGCGTGGCCGTCGGAAAGAACGGAAGCATGGTCGTTTGCTGTCCCGTCTTTCGATCGAAGTAGAAAATATTCTTGTGATTGTAGACATTCACGATATGCACCCCGAGACTCCCCGTGATGGGGCGGAGGACAAACCGGTACGTCCCGCTCGCATCAAGGCGATGATAGGCTGGAAGCCGCGCAGCGTTTTTGTCCCCGAGGATCGTATACGGTTGCCCCGTTTCGCCCGCGTAGGAACCTCGAAAAATATCCTTCAGTCCCAGACGGTCATAATAACCAACGGTCTCGGTGAACGGGAACCCCGAACCAAACTCCCATCGAAGTGTGAGATCAACGCCTTGTGCCGCGTGCACAACGGTGAGCAGGTTGAGGTTATGCCTCCGATCATATCGGGGATTGTACGAGAAGCCGTTCGCCGTCACACTCGTCCATCCAAGAGTGTATGCCGCATAAACATCGAGGAGATCGCTCGCGTAGCGGACAAGTGCCTCAAAACCGTACGCCGCTCCCGTTCCGTTGATGTAGTCAGGATCCAGAGCGTCAACCTTTTCGCGATTGTACATGACGAGCGAGCTATAGTTCTTGTAGTATGCCTGAAAATTCGTCGACAGCGTTCTCAGAACATTTCCTTCAAGCCCAACCACGAAGTGGTCAGCCTGTTCGGGTTTCAGGTTTTCGGGAACCTGAATCCATGCGTCGAAAATGGAAATCACATCATCTTCATTGTTGACCGTAATGATGTTCTGTGTAAACCGTCCCAACGACAATTTCGCTTTCCAGTTGTCAAAAAGGCCATAGCTCAGATTGATGCGGGGTTGCAATGTCTCAACGCCGCCGCTCCTCGCCATTAAGCTCCCGAAATCGAAGTACAATCCAACATCAGCCTGAAGTCGGCTGGGTGCTGTCTCGTAACGCAACCAAGTCGTCGCGTTGACAAAGGAGCTAGTGAGCTCGGTCGTCACGCCGTAATTGTTCACGAGAGTATAGTCGAGGTTGGGAAAACTGAATTCGAACCCGAAGAAGAACAGATCGTGCGTATCGGTGTAGATGGTGGCGTTCGCACGAACGCCCGTTTCGCGAACAGATGTTGAGGCGGGAGTGACACTTTTCGAAGATTTCGGATCCCTGTCTGCGACGAAGGAGTTCTCGAATCCAACGGCCGTGATGTACACCCTGTCCTGAATCAATCCGGAAGCAACAAATCCCGTGGCGGTCGTCCGCCAAGAGTAGTCCGGTTCATTTGGATTCGTCGACCGCAGGTTGTCGCCGCTGAGAAACGATTGAACGCTGTATTTCCCCTGCGACTCACCTGCCTGGAAAGTGAACTTCACAAAAGCATCATAGAATGAAAGGGGCAGGTCTTTGTTGAGGAATTTGGTGAGGGTCTCAGAAAAGAGAGATTTCCTGCCGCTCACCAGAAAACTCACATTGTCCGCAGCAGGACCTTCCACCTGGAGTTTCGTGGAAAGGAAATTGATATTCGCCCGCCCTCCCACTCCGTTGGATCTGCCGTCCTTGGTGGTCATATTGACCACCGATGAAAGCCTTCCGCCGTACTCGGGCGGAAAAGCACCGGTATAGACCTCGGTCGTCTTGATGATATCTGAATCGAAGATGCTAAAGATGCCAAACGCATGATATGGGTTGTAGATTCGCATCCCGTCAAGGAGAATCAGGTTCTGATCCCCTGCCCCGCCCCTGACGTAGAACTGTGAATTGACATCGCTGGTTGAGACAATTCCTGGGAGGATTCTGATCGACCGGAACACATCCTCCTGGACAGTGACAGGAACCGCCCTGATATCGCGCTGGTCCATGACATGAACGCTTGTATGAATCTCCGTGAGCTCGCGCTTTGCATTGTCGGTGACCATCACTTCGGAGAATTCGACGGGCTTCGAGGGAAGCTGGAAACTCACGATCACCGGTTGGTTGCCACTTACCTCAACGCTCACCGTCCGTGTCTCATACCCAATGGAGCTTGCCCGTATCTGATAGCGGCCGGGGTACACGTTTGGAATGAGATAGAAGCCCTGGAGGTTGGAGCTCGCGCCCCGCGTAAGACCCTGAATGGTCACTCCTGCGAACGGGATTCTCTCTCCAGTCGTACTGTCGGACACGATGCCGCGTATGTCTACCCCCTGCGCACAGACAACAACAGGAAGAGAAACGAATACCAGCAACCGAACAATACCACGGAAAACCATCAGATCAACCTTTCTCCGATTTCCTTCGAAAAAATAAACATTTTCCTCCTGAGAAGCTAACAGATTGGGAGGGAGCGACGACAACTCGCCGGACACTCGACGCTACAATCCTTCTTTTCGACGCTCTGATGCCAGCAACTGGCGTTCTCGTCTGAGATCCTTCCAGACTTCCATCTCCGGGAGAGCGAATGAACACGACACTTGAGTTTCTCAGCTTTCGAACCTGGCTCTTCACAGATCTCCTTGCGGAGTTCAATTCGTTGCCTTGGTGCCCGACTGATACATCGGTCACGTACAGTACAAAGAGGATGCGGGCAGTCCAAGGTTCACTGCCCGCACCCTGACACAGTCACCGACAGGTGACAAAGGCTTTATCTGTTTTCAGCAACGATCGTTCCATTGGTCTCGGTCGGGATGAAGGCGAACGTGCCGCTGGAGACCAGCAGATTGTAGTACCAAGCAGACTGCATCTTCACTTTGTCGCTGTCATCGAACCGGACCGCTTGCTTCACGGCATACGTCCCGACACCTGCGCCGATCTTGCAGAGGGAATAGGCAGCAGCAATCCGTGTCTTTTCGTCGCCATTGTTGTGAAGAATCGCCATCAGCGGTATGACGGCCTTCTCGGCTTTGAACTCTCCAAGCCGGTAGATAGCGCTGCGGGTTAAGCCGGGGTTTTTGGAATCAAGGGCCGTCAGGAGATTGGCAACCGCCTGATCGAATTTGGCGGCGCCAATTTCTTTGCGAACATCCTGTGCATTTGCAGCAACGGCCAGCATCAAGAATGCGGCCACGAGGAACAATGCGAGAGTTTTCATGACATCCTCCTATGGAGAAGGGGAAACTGGAAAGTGAATTAAAAGGGAAACTCTGGAATGGGCGAACAGTCAAACCACACACTCGGTTGTTAGTTACTCAACATGCGGACCAGAGAAATTGCTGGAGAACAGAGAGGTTTTGAGGGGGTACAGCGCGGAGATGTGCGTTTTCGAACAAAAGGGAGTTCGGATCCGAACGGAAAATGGTCCTTCCTGTGATAGAGCGACCGGATACAGTGGGGTGCAGCTAGAGAGATGAGAGCAAATTGCTACCGGAGATCGTATTTCTCGATGCGCCGGAGCAATGCGTTGCGATGCACGCCAAGCATTCGGGCTGCTTCGGCGGCGTTGCCGTGGGACTGCTGAAGAGCGAGATCGATCATATCTCGCTCAAGGTTTTCAATCAGATTCTCTTCGCCCGATTTGGATTGGAGCAGGGAAAGCAATACGGTTCGTGCGTCCGCTGAGCCGGGTGAAATGGCCCCGATGCCCACGTCACGAATTGCAGATGCAGAGACGGAGTTGAATGAGGTAAAGATGGAGATTCGCTCCACGGTGTTCCGAAGTTCGCGCACGTTTCCTCTCCACTCCATTGAGGAAAGATACTGTAACGCTTCTCCATCGAACGTTTTTGCTCCCGACGAAAATTCTTGCAGAAATGCTTGCGCGAGTTCGGAGATATCCTCCTTACGCTCACGAAGCGTCGGAAGCTGAACAGGAATGACATTGAGACGGTGATAAAGATCGTCCCGAAATTGATTGGCTTTGATCGCCGCCTGAAGATCCGAATTGGAGGCGGAGATAACTCTCACGTCAACTTTATGCTCTTCAGAGGAACCAACGCGGCAGAAGCTCCGCTCCTCGAGAACGCGAAGGAGCTTTGGCTGAAGTTCCAACGGGAGCGCAGATATTTCATCGAGGAACAGAGTGCCGCCGTCGGCAAGTTCGAATTTTCCCTTCATCGTTGCCGTTGCGCCGGTAAAAGAGCCTTTTTCGTGCCCGAAGAGCTCCGATTCAAAAAGTGTGGAGGGAATGGCAGCACAGTTCACCGCAATGAACGGCTTTTCCGCGCGGGGACTATGAACGTGGATTGCTCTCGCAGCCACTTCCTTGCCCGTCCCGGTTGCGCCGATGAGGAGAACGCTCGCACCCGATGGGCCGGCAATCATTATCTTGTTCCTGACCTCTTCCATCAAACGGCTGCCCCCCAGGAGGGTTCCCACTCCTCGCGTTTGCTGCAGGGAAGCTTTCAATCGCTGGTTGTCCGCGAAGACCGTTTCCTGTATCTTGGCGCGAAGAATGAACTGAGCCGCGAGCGGAGTGAGAGCTGACACGAGGCGCACCTGCTCCTCTGTGAATATGCTTCCTCCCCGGGAATTCACGAGATGGATCATGCCAAAGGGTTTTCCTTCGTCGACGAGCGGTACCGCCATCGACGCCCCGAGCTGCTTGATGTGCTCGGATGGATTTCGGAAGTTCAACTCCCGCAAAACATCATCGGACAAGAATGGGCGCTTGTGCGCTTCCACCCAACCGGCAACAAGTGTGTTCACGATGTGGTCGATGCCGGCGCGCTCCTGGTGAACGTTCCGAACAACAGTCTGCGGAGACTCATGAGCCGCCGTACTGAACAACAGGATTGCCCCCCGCTCTGCCTTGCAGAGTTTCAAGCAGCAATCGACGATAGCCTCGAGAGTTTGGTACACACCCACCATGGAACTCAAGGATTGAGCCAGACGATGGATCTCTTCGAGTTCTTCGACTCGTCGTTTGAGAGCAGCGGCTTCGGTATTCAAAGGCAACATCCTCGAAAGTATTAATCGAACTGTGTTCGCGTACTGGTGTTAGCGCTTTGGTGAGGGGAGTTTGCCATCGCTCCTGGTTATCCGAGTGATGATAAGTGGAGGCACGAGCGCTTGACCTTCTGCCGGAGCCATCTGGATCCGACGAACCACGTCCATTCCTTCAGTCACAATTCCGAACGACGCGAAACCCTGTCCATCCGGATTTCTCTTTCCCCCAAAATCGAGTTCGGGTTGATCGCCGATGCAAATGAAGAACGAGGAAGTGGCTGAATTGGGTTCACCCCTCGCCATCGAAATGGCACCATCGACGTGCCGGATGCCCGTCACGCTCGTGCGCTCGAGCGAGATGGGCGGAAAGCTGTTGTTCTCCTTCCACGGATGAACGACCGCCTGTACGACCTGGATTTTCACGGAGTTCTGTTCGTTGTCAGGGCGAACGGTTCTCATGAAGCATCCACCGCTGAAAAAGCCGCCATCGACATAGCGGAGAAAGTTGGAAACCGTGACCGGCGCTTTGTCGGGATACAATGCAAGAACGATGGTACCGGCTTCGGTCTCGATTCGGATGGAGACCGGAGAAGTCTTTTCTTGCGCGAAGGCCAGTGCGCCCAATGCGAGCACTGCAACCACCAAGCACCGAGAATACTTGGCGGGAATTAACTCTCTCACTTTCATTCGGCATCCTGCTGTCAACACAATCTCCCTTGTTGACTTCCTTGGTTACGACGCACCCCGTCCCTCCGTCTACTTCTCACTTGACATCTTGTACGCAATCTCCGCATCATACGCAATGACTTTTGCCTCACCACCACGACGCTGGACATGAACATTCGAAAGAAATACCTTTATCCTCGTCGTTTGACTTGAGGCAACGACCGACATTTTCTCGGTTGGGATTCTGTCGGTGGTGGCACTTCCGTAATCGGCAATCAGTTTATTCACCAGTGGCTGAAGATCGACTTGAAGGGAATCGACCGCTCTCGAATCGCGCACAGCGATAATCATCATCTTGCTCAGATCTTGCCCCACCTGGCAAGCAATTCCTTGCTCGGGAAACTCTCTCTTCTTGCCCACCAGAGGGACATGCTGTGTGCGCAACAAGCGGTCGTAGCCATCGATAGCAAGGGCTCCATCTCGATCCGCCATGAGCATGATAGTTCCAGCTGAAGAAAACTGCCAGACTCTCACGAATTCGATCCCCATCATTTTTGCGACACGAGCCGGATCCTTGTACCTGGACTTCTCCCCGACGATATCGGTTTTCAGGCGTTCGCCGAACCATGGCTCGATTGCATCGAATCCATGAATGTCGGACAGGTACGAAATGATCGAGCTGATCTGCTTCGTCGTCTCGAATTGGAGTGAATCGTGCCTCGCCTGCACCCGTCCATTGACGAGAATATTGTTCTTCGTCAGCAGCACCTGGAGTCGCGCCACCTGACTGTTCTCTGAGACAGTGAACATCCCCCAGGGACCAACACTTACCAAAAACGTCGCAACGCATAGGGACGTTGGAATGAAACGGATTGATTTCTTCTTGCTGATGACATAATAGGGAACGACAACGCAGAGCCACATCCCGGCCGCAATTGCGAGATATCTCCCTTCGGTAATTCCGTACTCAGAGACTCTCCTCCATACGGCAAGGAACAACATGATAATGAGAGGGATGACGATGACATAGAACCACCGAGACGATATTCTGATCCAGATGTTCTCCGTTTGTTCTTTGATCGGGTGCAATAAGAGCAGTGAGGAGATCCCCATCCCGATGAATCCAAGGATGAGTTTGCTGACCCACCCCTCCGGCCAGTCCCACGCCAGCAAAATCTTCCCGAGGTAAGCATACAGAATGACAAGATAAACAAGAACCAAGGGGAACAGAATGTACTGAGAAAAGATCTTGAGCCCTTTGGGATAGTCGGTCACCGTGTCCAAGCTGTCGAGATCGCCCGGTATCCCCGCGAGGAAAAACCAGGTTGTGAACACTCCATTGATGAGAACCCACAATTCACCGTAACGCCTGCTCGGAATATTCACGCCAAAGAGGTTGTCAAGTGCTGCAAGCGCAATCGCCAAACCGGCCCATAAGACGACTGTGTAGAGATATGCTGTGAGCACTCTGAGCAAGAGCGTCTTGCAGAAGTTCCAGTACCCGAGTTCGCTCTTGTGTCCAAGAAAAGGAACGGCAAATGCAAACAAGACGAATGCTGTGGTGAGCATAAACAGCCGGAACACATGGATGTTCGGCGCTCCCGGCAGATCTTGAGGAACAGATAAAGAATACAAGGCAATGAGAACAACACCCGCCATCTGCGCTCCAATCGACATGGTTTTGCTCCACCTCCGCTTTTCGGATGCTAAAGCAAATCCTCCCAGAAGCGGAAAACCAAGAACGGCAGCAAAGAGTACCGGATACAGGAAAGTCGATGAAAGGCGCGCTTCATGATCAATCAGGACCAATGCGCATGTGGTGCCAGCAACTGCATCAAGGAGAACGAATGGGAAACGCAAGAATGATCGGCGTGCATCGATTGCCGCTTCGGTGATCGATGGAAGTTTCAAGTTCACCCCGGAGTTCGTGAGTTGGGAAATGGTTCATTGTTCATGAACCCTTTGCCTCGATGGATCAGTGTCCTGACTGCTCAAGCAGTCCATTTTTCTTGAGAAACTCCTTGATCGCCGTGAAGACTCTCGTCATCTCCTCTTTCGTAAATCCGCCGTGTCTTCCCCCTGGAATTGTCATCAGCTGATTTGGCACGCCAGCTTTTGTGAGGCCTTCGTGCAGTCGAACTGCGTGGGTGTAGGGAACAAGTTGGTCCTTGTCCCCGTGTACCGTGAAGATCGGCGGCAGGCCTTTGCGGACATAGCTCATCGGGGACATTTTCTGCGCGATGATGTCTTTGTCGTTGAGGTTGCTTAACCAATTCACCGCATAGTCTTGTTTGTTCGGACCAGAGAGAAGATCTTTGACATCGGTGATGCCAAACCAATTGACGATAGCTGCGACTTTGGGCTCGACGCCGGTATAGTCCCAATCGGTCGGGATATCAAATCCATACGATGGATCGAGCATTCCCGTCATGAGGGCCAGATGACCGCCGGCGGAACCGCCGGTGACGATGATCTTTGTTGTGTCGAACCCATATTGTTTCGCGTTCTTGAAGACCCAGCGAAGCGCAAGGCGACAGTCTTCTACCGCAGCGGGTGCCAATGATACTCGCGCAAGTCTATACTCGACGTTGATGACGGAAAGACCCATTTCGAGATACGGAAGGAGACTCATCACGGATGTCTCCTTCGAACCCGCGACCCATCCTCCGCCATGGATGTAAATGACAGTCGGCGTTGTGTGACCGGGATTGTTGCGGACGTACGCGTCAAGCTTGCAGTCGTAGTTGTTCGCCGTGGAATACACAACATTCGGAACTATCCGATACTCGTTGACGCCATTATATGTCCAGGAAGCGGTCTCCTGCGCTCGTCCTTGAGCAGATCTAAGAACGACGCATGCAAAAAGGAACAAAGTACGACATTTCATGACGAGCCCTTTCTAAAAGAACTTATACTTGAGCGATTGATTCTCCGGAAGACATTTTTCCAGCAGGCATTGCGGAACCCCCGTAATCTCGGGCGAGATTTTCAGGGTCCGCTGGGAATAGAGTGTGGGTTAGTACGTGTCCATCCTTTTCTGAACAGACGATGCTTAGTCAATCAAGAGGAAACCTACCTCAACACTCGGAGAAAGTCAACTTAGAATAATGAGAACGATTCGCATAACAGTCTAAAATCATTATATCGTAAGGCTTTGCATTTGTTCAGTTTCGAACAACAGAACAGCGTTGATACATTGAGAGGCCACAAATCACCATCCGGATGCTCTGATCTCAAACACAGCCACTGCTTCTTACACGCGGACGCTGGCCTGCCCACCTCGCGTGAATCGAATGGGCTGACGGGGAATCCAGAAGCAGGCGTAGTGCGGGGACCTGAAAATCACCTGTGCGCCGTGAGCGCGGCACCCAGCTTTCGATCCAGACCATAATAATCCTGCCTGAAATTTACGACCCCTTCCATCCCTATCCAAGCCGTGCAATAGATGACATGCACGGGAATGGGATGTTTCAGAAGAAGCGACTGTTCGGTTCTCTGAGTTACGACGGTGTCAATGCGTTCGCGATTCCAGGTAGGAAATTCTCTCAAGACGTATTCGGCGAGATCAAGAGGCTTTTCGAGCCGTATGCAGCCGTGGCTGTACATCCGAATATTCTTCGGAAAATCTTCGCGATACGGAGTGTCATGAAGATAAATGCTGTGCGCGTTTGGTACAAGGAACTTTACCTGCCCCATAATGTTCTGCGGGCCGGATTCCTGTCGGAGAAAGAAATCGATGTCTTTCGGGTCCATCTCCTTAATATTGATGGTGTGCGGATCGATTTGCCGGAGCGAATCCCCGATTCGGCGCCAGAGAGACATGTTGTTGCTGCGAAGATAGTTCGAATCGGCCTTCATGTAGTTGATGAGTTCTTTCGAAAGTATATCATCCGGCGCGATCCAATGAACGTTGAAAAGCACATGCGACATCGCTGTGGAGAACACCGGCGTCTGCCACTCCGGAAGACCCAGCACGACTTTCATCGTCAGCACCTGTTTCCCCCCCTCCTCAACAACAAGACGAAAATCGGGGATATTGACATTGATGTGCTTGCGACCGAGGTCGTGCGGCATCCATCGCCAGCGTTCGAGATTGATCTTGATCTGCTCGATCCGCTTTTGCACAGGCACATTGAGGACCGCGATTGTTGCACTATCGGCGAATCCTGATGGCTCGAGGCCGTGTCTCATTTGGAACATCCGCAGGCCGTCGACCAGTGTTGAATCAAACTCATCGGTGTTCCAGCCGCTGCGCGTGCTGAGATCGCCGGAGACCCAAAGACGGTGCCTGAGGGCGAGCACACGTTTGCCTGCATCTCCGCCTTTCATTGTCTCTCCCGGTGGAATGATCCCCCATCCGCCCTTCTTTGCCAACGCTGTGAATGACGCGAGCATTTCCTTGAGTCCGTCATACATCGCATGCTGTGGCATCAGCGATTGAAGGCTCTCCCTGATCGCATGTGATTCCAGCGATGCAGTGAGAAGACTGTCGTACATCGAACCTGTCTGACCGACGGTCCATCGTGCTTCCAGCGAATCACGATCGATTTTACCTTCTTCGAGGTGAGAAGCGTACAGCAGATAAGCGTCTGTCAGGAGGAGTTCGAGGTCGGTTCGGAATTGAGAATCAATCGGCTCTCTGCCGGTGTAGTTTCGTTTCAGCTCTGCCAAAGCGGAATCGATTGCATGGAGATGGTAGTCGTGCGGTTCGAGCCCTTCGAGCTCTGAATTGTTTATAGCTGTCAGGAGAGAATCTGCCTCGGGGAGGATACTCTTCTCTGCGCTCCATGCGGGACGGAACTGGCGGCCCTCATAGAAATGTCGGACCCAATCCGGCGAGAAAAGGGTATCTTCGCGGACCGGGATCTTTACCTGAGTCCTTGAGGTGGTCAGACGACTACGGAGTTGTTGAATGGCCGGATCTGAATGCGTCGCTTTTTCCCCGCAACCGGTGAGGGAAAGAAGCACGACTGAGGCGAGAACGAGGGAGGGTTTCGCGGTGCGTCTCATAGATCAACGCACAATATCGCTTGCGAGATCCTGAGTTGCAAGGTCCATTTGGGGAGGACTGACTTGTGAATAATCGCGCAGAGATGTGCTGGGATGCCGCGGCCCGATCTGCGAAACCTCAAACCTCTAAATCTGAGATCCTAAGATGAAGAAGAAACGCTAATTCGGGGATTCTGATTTGGGATTTCCAATTTCGAATTCGATCACTGTGGCTTCGTCAGTCTTCTTTTATTGGTCCCGTCCGCATTCATGATCCACAACCCGCCATCCCCCTGTTGAGTGCGTGTGTAGACGATTTCCGAACCGTCGGGACTCCAGGCCGGATAGTCACCGCCGTCGCTCGTTAGCTTGTAGGTAGCGTTGGCGCTGATACTGTACCGATAGACCTCAGCGTAGTCACTGGACGAGAGAACGCCAAACACAATGTCGGTTGACTTCGGACTCATGGAACAGAATCCGCAATTCGCTGCTGCGCTGAACGACGTGATGAGTCTGGCATTCGCTGTCGTTGGACTGATCCCAATAAAGGCATAGGCGGTATAGCCGGAGTATACATCGTACTGGCCGTCCAGAATGACAATTTCCCCTGTTGTCGGAAGCCATGAGGGGTAATCGCCGCGCTGCAAAATCATCGAGCTGGTATCCCTCAGGACATCATACACCCACAGCGACGTATAGCCGCTGGCATCGCTCTCGATGAAAGCTATCTTAGAACCGTCCGTTGACCACGACGGTCGAACGGCTCCGACCGCAGCAGTGAGTTGCTTCACGCTGTCTCCGTTCGGTTTCATCTTGAAGATGCTTCCCGTCTTGGCGAACGCGATCCATTTCCCGTCCGGAGACCAGGTGGCGCCCACCCCATCCCCTTTCAAAATCTGTTGAACGCTCGAGCCGAGTGTGTCAGTCACATAGATACCTTCCTGCCCCGATACCAGGGACGTGAACGCTATCGTCTTGCCGTCAGGCGACCAGGCGGCTCGGCCGTGCAGGTACGAGTCGCTGATTGTGCTGCTCGGTGAGTTCACAGAGTCACACGACGACAGCAAAAAGAGGGTAAAAAGGAATGGAACGGTGAGCGTGAGCTTCTTCATGAGAATCGGAATTCGTTGAATGATCCCGGCATGATTCAACCAGGTTTACTTACTCTGTCAAGGTACTCTGGGTCGCGACCAAAGTCAAATTCTGAATACCACAATGAACGCCTGATCGGCAAGACCGCCAGCCTATCCATTGATCTCAGTTTGGATGCTGAGCGACGGCAACGCCCGAGATTTTCACAGCCTCATCGACCATCGCGAGATAGTTCTCCGGCGCAATATAACTCGGGATGGAATTGCCTGACCCGATCGCATACCGTCCCCGCGCTCCGCAGGTTTCCACCAGGAAACGAGTTTGTACACGCACTTCCTCCGGGGAGCACGCCCCAAGGATGTTGATATCCATTCCACCCAGCACGGCGATCCGTTCTCCATACCGCTTCTGAAAATCCTGCACGGGGATGATGTTGTTCTCGTACGAATGCTTGCCGTCAATCTTGACATCATCAATGAGGTCGTTCATGATCTTTTCAAGATTGCCGCAGGAATGGAGAAAATAGGGGAAACCGCGTTCGTGCGCCATCGAAGCAAATTTCTTATGCCACGGCAGGAAATAAGTGCGGAGGTCGTTCGGCGATATCAGCGTGCCGACATTGTACCCCATGTCGTCCCCCGGAAAAACGGCAACCAGCCGGTCCAGATCCAGAAGATGACGGTAGAAATCAGTCATCAGATCACCCAGTCGATCGGCAACAGCTTTCACCAGAGACGGATCACTGATCAGGGCAGAACAGAATCCTTCAAGGGACATCATCCATGAAATGTGTTCGAAGATTCCGCCGCCGTGTGAGGAGATCAGTCCCATTCCTTCCGGCAGATGAGCGTTGAGGTACTCATATGGAAAGAAGTCAAACTCCTCCACTTTTGGCCATCGGATGGTTTCGAAATCGTTCCAGCTTGAGAGCGCGCTGTGATGTTCGTCGGCCCACTCGCGGGATTTTGGGGAGCCGGGAGCAGCGTCGGCGATGATAAGCTTCGATTCAGGAAACGCGAGACTTTGTTCGAATCTCACGAAATCATACCCCATCCGATACCAAAACTCGATGAAGTTATCGAGATAGGCTTTCTGCGACTCTCGATCCGGCCCAAACGAGACCCAACGCCTCCCGAGCAGTCCCTCAACAATGGGCTTCATCACAACATCATCAACAATGTACTCCACCAAAGGTGTGCGCACCTGTGGCGTACGTCCCATAAGAATATTGATGAATTCGGCTGCGTCAGGCTTGGGGTGGGAAAGGGGCAGGAAGGTGGTCATAGGATTGGCTCGTTCGGAAGTCAGGAGTCAGGAATGTGAATTCAGAATATTGGATCCAGATCGCAGAACCATGGACCTCTGTTTTTTTTCGGGCCTTAAATTCTGTATTCTCACTCCTGGATTCTGAATACTGACTTCTAGTTCCCCAGCTCTCCGATGTACAGGAACGCTTTCCCCTGAAACTCATTCTTGTGATCGATGCAATCAATCTCGCGGCAATCATAGCGACTTAACCCGAATGCATCGGCAAGCTGGTCAGGGGACTCGAAGAACTGAGTGTGGTAGTTTTCGGCATAGAGCCGGAATTTCTGTTTTGGCATCAGCACAACGATTCTCTTGAGGGCAATTCGCTTGAATTCTGCGACCACACTGGCGAGATCTTTTACATGCTCCAGTGTGTGGCAGCAGGTGATATAGTCGAAGCTCTTGTCGGCGAACGGCAGAGTTTCCGCGAATCCTTCACGCCAGTCAACGATGACACCCTCCCGCCGCGCGGCTTCAGCTGCCCTACGGAGTGCCTCGGCGCTGACGTCAACACCTGTAACAGTAAACCCTTCCTGCGCCAAGCGAATCGCGAGCGTGCCAATCCCGGCACCGACCTCAAGGACGGTCCCCTTCTCGGCTAGAGCTTTGAGGATCAACTCAGCATCTGTTTCCTCGACACAGTCGTTGTTGCGATGCTTCCATGCTTCGTCGTACGCCCGCTTCCATTCTTGCTGCGACATGTTCTGGAAATTCTTTCGCCAGTCGACATCGAACCACGAACCATACTTCCTCAGCAGTGTCCGCCTGGCGAACAACCGCTGGTTGATCGCACTTAAGGCATCCCTCACCCCTTCCGGGAGCATTGACTTCAAACGAATATAGGTGGTTCGAACGGAAGACATTGATTCAACCTAGTGAGACATTGGCTGAATTTCAAGATCGAGGAGATGAACAACTTTCCTGGTTTGACAAAAAAAGACCCGGGGGTCGCCCTGGGCTTCAAATGCTCTGCTATCAGATCCCGAGTGCCCGTAGAGCGCTTGGAGACTCGGGATGACGACGGTGAAGCGATTTGTTGGGTCAGATCCTCCGGATCGACAGAAGGCTTCGATGCTCAGGATGACAGCGCTGAAGCGACACGGATGAGCAGATCCTTCGGCTCGACAGACAACGTCGACCCTCAGGATGACGACGCTGAAGCGTCGTCACTTGAGCAGCATCATTTTCTTTCGATCTCTGAACGATCCCGCCTGGATTTGATAGATATACGCTCCAGTGGCAAGACCGGACGTCGAGGAAAAAGGTACGGCATGATGTCCCGCGCTCTGCCGTGTATCGACAAGGGTCGTCACTTCGCGTCCGAGCATGTCATAGATCTTGAGCACTACATCCGCCTCGTTCGGGAGATCGTACGAAATCGTCGTTGATGGATTGAACGGATTCGGATAATTTTCGTAGAGCACGTATTCGCTCGGGACAGTCTGAGTATTCTCGACAGCGGTCACTCCGGGCTTGAGAATAGGGAGCTGCGCAAAGTTGCGCAGCATGACCGCGCTGAGTTCATTCGTGTCGGTCCCAAACCATTGACTCAGGATGGAAGCATAGACTGACCGAAAATCATACGTCATCGTCAAATTGCCGCCGATCAAATTGGCGGGGTTGAGGCTGGGGTTGGCTCCGAGGATGCCATTCGGAACTCCGCCATTGACCCATTTCCCAAACACGAAGACCGGAGCAGATGTCCCGTGATCCGTCCCGAGGCTCGCGTTGGATTGCACCCTTCGACCGAATTCAGAAAAGGTCATTCCCATCACCCGGTCTTCAACATTGAGGAACTTGATGTCATTCTGAAACGCCAGGAGTGCATCCGACAGTTTCTGCAGCAATGTCGCATGCGCTCCAATCGTATGATCGTTAGCATCAACCTCGGCGGAATGGAGATCAAAACTTCCCATACTGACGATATAAATGCGAGTCTTGAGTCCCCCTCCAATCAGGCGAGCGACAATTTTGAGTTGGTCCGCAAGTGAATTAGGAGTCGGATATGTTTGCTGGCTCTTGACCTTGTCGGCAGCCGCCTTTACGACAGATGCGTACTCAAGCGAATCCAGGGCAATCTGTCTGACGTAGGAAAGTTCATGTCCCGCCGGTGTGTTCGGAGGCGTGTCGGTCCCGCCACTTGAAATTCCGGTAATAAGATTGTAAAACGTGTTGGGATCGGCGATTGAAATTCCCATCGATCTCCCCGGTCCTTCAAGTGCAGTCGAAGTAACCGATCCGATTTGAATCGCGAGCGGGTCAGGCATTACCTGATTCGGATAACCACTGGGATATTGCGTGAACTCGTAGTTCAGATATCTCCCAGCCCATCCATCCGTGAGGTATTCATCGGAGTTTGCCGCCGTGAGCCAAATGTCCGTCGCCCGGAAGTGCGAGAGATTTGGATTGGGATACGAGACGCCCTGCACGACCATGAGTTTCCCCTGATCGTACAGTTGTTTCATTCCCACCATCTTGGGATGAAGAGCCGTGGCCGTGGTTAGCCCGGTTCCAGCTGAGGCAATGTCGCTTGCCTTGATCGCGATATTCGCCCGCGCATTGTTGTAATCGGTCATTTGATCGAGAGGGATGACGGTGTTGATTCCGTCGTTTCCCCCTGAGAGTTGCACGAGCACCAGTACACGATCAGTTGCGTTCAACGCTCCCGCCAGTGTCTCAAGAAAGGGCGATCGACCGTACGCGCGCAACGGAAGGCCATTCAACAGAAATGGCAATGCGGTCACCGGAACCACACCGCGAAGAAAGTCTCTGCGTTTCATACGTCCCCTGTTTTGGAGTGAAGAAGATCAGTGAGTATGCGCTATCCGAGCTGAAATTCAGCCATGCGAAACATGAACTTCAGAAGAGGCGTCAGCATCTTCAACACGATATTCTTGTTCGCGGTTGTCTGGCCGCCGGCAGCCCAGTAGGCATTCCAGGCTGTCGTCCATGCCCCCTCCCCGTTCACAACCAGACCCATAACGTTGTACATCAGGTAGTCGCTCTGAGTCTTGGTCAACGGTATCGGAAAGAGTTGCGTGGCAAGATCGTTGATCAATTGAAACGGATCTGCGGGTGTCCCCATCGTTTTTGCAAATGCAATCGGATCAAAAAGAAGTTTCCCAGTACCCGTCCCGGAGCCCAGACCGGTGAACAACAGGTCGGTGATTTGCCCCCGAAGCGGAAGTGTTGTTGTGCTGACCCATATCTCATAGAAATCAGGAATCTGGTAGTACGCCTCCCATCCTGCGACGCTGGGAGGATCCAGCACGTTCATTTCCTGAATTGCCGCGCGGTTTCGAAGGTCGCCAAACGCCAGATAATAGTTCGGATCGGTCATCGCCGGCAGCGGGATTCCCGTCTGTCGCACCGTGCCAACGATGAAGTCCATCGGGTTCTTGATCATGCAGCCGATGTTGTTATCGTCATAGAAGTGCGCGCTGCGGAAAAGCGCATTCAACACAGGCAGAACCTCGAAATTGTTCGATGACATGATATTGGCAAGTGGGATGATGACATTCGTTTCCGCATTTGCGTCGATATCGTAATACACAAACCATCGGTACAGCTTCCTGCACATGTAGCGCGCAACTTTGTTGACGCCGTCGGTGTCGACCTGCGAAAAGATCATCGTGAACATGTCATCAAGTTCTTTCGGAGCGTCAACAGCCGTCGATCGTCCTTGAATCACGGTGTTGCCATACTGTCCGGAGAACTGCTTGTTCGTGGTATCATGATTCGCGAGCGTGAAGAGGTAGTCGATGGTCGCGTTTGTGGTCACCCGATAACCGACGTCGCTGAATCCTGTGAGCACTTTTGCAGCGGCCTGGACGTCCGCTTCGGTATAGTTCGTGTAATTTCCCTGGGCAATCTGTGGTCCCTTGCCGATGGTGAACAGCTCCTGAACCTCACGACCATAGTTCTCATTTGCATGCGCCTTCGTATTTGTATCTCCATTAAGATACCGAAGCATCGCGGGATCGATCGTCGCCAGTTTCACCAGCTGTTTGAAGTTTCCAAGCGCGTTCTGGCGATAGAGCGCAAGCTGCCTGAACAAGAATCGCGAATCCGCCACCGTGGCATACGCGGAGACAAAATGGTTGTGCCAGAAAAGCACCATTTTTTCCTGAATGGACATTCCCTGGCGCGCCATCAACCCAACCCACCATGCCTTCAACCAATTGGCATACGAACCGTCGTTCAGCGAATCGAAGGGAAGATTGACCCAAGTCTGCCCGGCTGCCAGCGGCGGAGAGGGGCCAATCGGAGCATCAGGCAACGCTTGAGAAGCCATGAGGGAAGTCAGCGTAGCATCGAGGCTCTGCGACGCCGCTTGCAGGATCTCAGCCCGTGTCGGCCCGAACATCGTCCGCCGAAGCAAATGTGCGGCAGTCTTCGTCCCCCAGTCTTGGGGGCTCATGGCCTCTAACCCTTTTACACTTCGGACAAGATTCCTGGATCGCTGGATGGCGAGAGAATTTTTGGAGGGCGATTGAGGATCCCGTGGACTGTCATCGTTGAGAGCTGCGACGCCCTCTTGAACAGATCCGATTGCTCCGGTAAAGAAATCTCTTCGGTTCATACACCCCTTCCCTTATGAGTGAAGAAGAATAGAATTTCTTATCCAACCTACGGTTGGTCGGACTTAGATGCATTGTCCGTGATCACACAACGGCTTATCGGTTAGTCATTTCGACGGCATCCGCGGTTTAAATGAAAAAGCATTCACCCTTTGCCACTATCGAGTTACCGCGAAACCCGACTCGTTCCGATCCTACGATGGATCCTTCACAAGCGATTCGATCTTCTCAATGACCTCTTTGTCAGTTGGCTTCACTTTCGATGGGTACATTGCTACGATGTTGCCATTCTTGTCGACGAGATACTTCTGAAAATTCCACTTCACTTCGCCGGGGAAAGGTGAATCTTTCGTTATGTACCGATACAGCGGGTGTTGATCGTTCCCCTTCACGCTGATCTTGGAAAAGAGATCAAAGGTCACGTTGTATTTGGTGTCGCAAAACGTCTTGATCTCTTCGTCGGTCCCAGGTTCCTGTTGACCAAAATTGTTGGCGGGAAATCCAAGTATCACGAGTCCCTTGTCTTTGTACCTCTGATAGACCTCTTCAAGATCCTTGTACTGAGGTGTGTAGCCACAGAACGATGCGACATTGACGATGAGCAGGACTTTCCCTTTGTACTCAGTCAGAGGTTTATCTTTTCCGTCAATCGTTTTCATGATGAAGCTGTACACGCCCTGCTTGTCCACAGAGGTAGTCTCCTTTTGCTGCGCCGAGAGTATGAATGAAAAAGTGAGAATGGAGAGTAGAGAAAGCAAAATGGTCGGTCGTGTCATCGTCCTTTTCCCAAAAGTGTCTGAATGGAGTTCAAACCTTGGAACAAAGACTATAACACGCCGACCATCGCAGTAGTTTCACCGGGAAGGTCAGTGTGAGACCTGCGTCACACTCATTGCGGGGCCGAGAGAGGAGCTTCGGGAACTATAACCCAGGCAATGACATAGGCGATGACGCCGGGAAAGAATCCCGTAGCGATGCAAAGAATAGCGGACCCGAGTCGAACCACCGTGGGGTCAATTCCCAGATATTCTCCTAATCCGCCACAAATGCCAGCTATTTTCTTATCCGTATATGATCGATACAAGCGCTTCATATGCACTCCTCTTTCGTGGTTACCGTTCCAAGAGCCGAATTGTCCCGTGATCAGTCTTCAATCGTACGAGTGGACCTCCACCATGAATGGGAGAACGCAGTTCAAGTGACGAGCGACGGTCCCGGCGTCGGTCTCGTTCGATGGCAAAATCCGAGTCAAACGTACCATGTCGACCGATGTCTGCATCGAGCTCGAACCCTTTGCCCTTGGGCAAGCTGATGTCGATCGACCCTTTGTAGGTCTCAAAGCGGCTGCGTCCAACCAATCGGGCAAAAGAAACTCTCGCTTCCCCTTTGTACGTCTCAAGAGTAAGTGAACCCGACAATCGGCCCACTTCAACCTCTCCCTTGTAGGTTTCGATGTTGACGTCCGATTCAATGTCATTCACCTCGGTTCTCGATTTGTAATCCTTCACGTCGAGGTTTGTCGTTTTGGGGACTTTAATGGTGTAGTGCACCAGCGGAAGATTCCCCGAGTCGTCTCCTCTGAAAAGCCCCAAAAATCCATTGTGGCGCTCCTTCACTCTATCGTAATCCGTCTTGATGCGGGCAGAATGCGGTGAGAGATCAATCCTGATTTCGGTGTCCTCCACTTTTTCTCGTGAACGACGATCCCAACCGTCAGATTCTATCCGAGCCAGGATCTCGATTTCCGATTTGTCCCATGTGAGGATTTTGATGGTTCCCTTGTAGGTATCGATCGACAGGCGACCATTCTGGCCGAATTCGCCGGATTTGCGTACTTCCCGGAAATCTTGAGCTTGGCAGACGAGAGCGAAGGAAAGGAGAAGAAACAGAATCGAGAATGAAGAAGTAGCCTTTATCATTGCAGTTCTCCCTGAAACTGAAAAACAAACTACAGCTTTCCAGATCCTACGAGAACGAGACGATGGAAGTTGCGGAGAGTTTGGTTCCGTGAGGCGCCAGAATATGCAGGAACCGATTGTCAGTACTTAGAATTTCAGATCCTTTCCCGTTTTCAGCTTTGTGATGTAGATGATTTGTCCACAATGGAGTGCAAAGTGTTCCACGACAACGGCGATGATCTCGAAGATGCGCCGTTCCCGGTCTTGCACGATCGTTGTTTCGAGCAAACGTCCAGCGTCCAGCCGTGAAAGCGTCTCGTCCGCAGCGAACAATGCCTCTTGTAACTCCTGGATCAGTTCCTCTTTCGAGATTCTTTGCCGCTCTGAAAATTCCT
Organism: Ignavibacteriota bacterium; assembly: GCA_003170475.1. Lineage (GTDB taxonomy): Bacteria > Bacteroidota > Ignavibacteria > UBA10030 > UBA10030 > UBA9647. The sequence goes on from PMZI01000016.1 coordinate 108,969, forward strand.
TGTCCTTATTGCGCAAATCCTTCGCTCCACCGACACCAGACAGAATAAACTGCCTCAGATTACCGGTAAGATGGAGGATGAGATTGCCGACGCTGTTGTTCGTTTCATGTTGGCGCCACCATACTTCCTCGTCAGTAAGTTCAGACATGCAGCTCTCGACGCGCGGCCAGTATTGTTTCATCAACCGAAAGCGACACCAATCAATGTACGCTTTGCCGAACTCGTTATTCATCTCCAAGGTGCACCTTCCTCAGTCTTTTCTTCTGGCTGTGTTTCTTTTTGGTTTGCACCCGCGTTTCGTTTGAGCCCCGCGTGGGAGCGGTCTTGATTCGCTTCTTTCTGATCTTCAGCGCATCGCGAAGCAGGCTGACGAGTTTCTCGATCGTCACTTGTTTGTTCTCCCACTGACTGCGTGACCGCTGGGAACTGATGTGAAGCACGCCTGCAGCATCAATGCGCGACGCCAGTACAAAGAAGATGCGTTCCCGCTGCTCGTTGCTTAAGGACGAAGAGTGCAGAACATCAAACAAGAGTTCGACGCGTGTCTCGAGTTTGTTGACGTTTTGACCTCCCGGTCCGCTGCTGCGCGAGGTGCGGAACCGCAACTCAGCAGCCGGAAGCTCAACGGTCGCTGTAATATGAAGAGAAGTGGACGAGTGCTGCATTTGATGTTCGCTCAATTATGAACAGCTCTCTTGAGGAGGCAAAGAGTCCCTGAGAAGATGTGACGAAACGTTGAAGGGTTGCGGGAAGCATGCATCGAAGATTCAGGCGCAACGAGCACGGACTCTTCAGATCAAAAACCGTCCGCCCTCCATCACCTTTTTGTCATCGAACCAAACAGTCGGTTCCTTGATGAGCCCATCGAGATGACTCGCCACACGAACGGAGCCACCCATCGATTTATTGTCGCCGAAAGCGATGTGGATGGTCCCCATGACTTTTTCGTCTTCAATGATCAATCCGGTAAGGATGGCCCTGTCATTCGTTCCAATGCCAAATTCAGCGACGGTTCGTGCGTCCTTGCCATGAGGCTCCAGAAGTTCTATCAAGCGCTTCGCTTCGGCTCCACCCGTGATGTCTGTAGCGTACCCGTCTTGCACGGTAATCCGGATGGGCTCCCTCACCAGCCCAACCTGCGCCATCGAACCATCAACAACAACCACCCCTTGCGATTCCCCTTCGAGCGGGGCAAGATATGCCTCACCCGTTGGGAGGTTTCCCCAGAGGCCTTTTTCGCGGAAGAGGCCGGAGCTCGCATGGGCCTTTCTCCCTTTGATGGGAAGCGTCACATCTGTGCCGGACGGGGCTTTGACTCTCACGATACTGGTCTTCTCCAACTCGTCGCAAAGACGAAACGTCCGCTCAGCAATCTTGTGATAGTCGGCGTTCATGCAACGGACCATGATCTCCTCTGTCACTCCGGGTAACGTGGCGACCCTGGCCCCCGATGCACTCGCCGCACGCCGCGAGTCGGTATGGGTGAGAGATTTGGAAGTGGGACACAAAACAACGTCAACCATCTTCATCAGTTCCGCTACTTCCGGAGGAGGTTCAGCACCATTGGAGGCTCGCGGCAGAATTTCCACGAGCATAACTTCCGTGCCAAGGTCCTTCGCTGCTTGCCACAACGCATAGCCTATCGTCCGGAGCGGTTCATCAGTCACGATAAGAACACGCTCACCAGCTTTCGTACCCATGCAGTCGCGGACAGCAATGAGAGAAGCGGAATAGAGCTCAGGAGAAACGACCACGGGAGTTCCGATTGTCGATGTTCGATGTATGATTTGGAAATGGCTAATAGGTGAATTGTAGAGTCCTAGTTTCGAGTTTTGAGTTCTGAGTTCTGAGTTCTGACTCCCGGATTCTCCCTTCCTATTTCGAGCTTGCTTTGATCGTCTCCAGCCCGTGCCCTTGCGGCCCCGCTTCTGTTTTCCGAAGCATGATCGCAAAGAACAGTCCCAGGAAACCGAGAGTGGAGAAGATCCACATGCCGACGGCATAGCCTCCGGGATTGGTTCCGCTCCCATGGCCTGCGTCGTTCGCCATGCCTACCATAAGATTGAGGGCGAAGAAACCGATTTGCTGAATCAGCGTCATCAGCGCATATGCAGTACCGAGACGCTTCTCTTCGACGATGTAGGCAACTGAAGGCCACATGACAGCAGGGATAAGCGAGAAGGCAATCCCCATCATCGACACCGGAACCCAAAGCGTTACTCCGCTGTACATCATGATCAAATAAACCGGCATCAGGAGAAATGAGCCTACCATCATGAAGAGAGCACGCTTTCCGACTTTGTCGACCAGAAGTCCGAAGAGCGGCGTCGCAATCATCGCTGAAAAAGGGAGCAGGCTGTTGAAGAACCCGGCCGAGCTGCGAGCAGCGCCTTCAGCGAGACCTGCGAAATGCGTATCCATGAAGAATTTGATGGCAAACGTCCGGAATGGAAAGATCGCAGAGTAGAAAGCGAAACAGAGTGCGACAATGTACCAATATGACTTGTTGAAACGGAAGATCCCTTTGAATTCGAGTTTGTCCGTAGAGCCTGCCTGGCCAAGCGAGTACTTGTTGGCGGCACTATTCTCCAACCACCAATACACGACAGCAGCAATCACGCAGATCAATCCGGCGCCAACCGCAATGAAGAGCGGTCCTTGCCAGCTTGGCTCCGCACTCGGCCCATGCGGATAAAACACTCCTCCTGCCCAGGACGGCGAATTGTCAGCAGCAACCGAAGCCAAACGCGCTATGGTGAGGTTCACCCCGAATGCAAAACTGAGTTCCTTTCCCCGAAACCATTTTGCAAGAGCGGTGGTCACTGCCACGATCAACGACTCAGCTCCTAGCCCCAGAACGGCTCGCCCCGAAACCATCACGGCAAAGCTCCCTTTGACCGCAGTCAACATCGCCCCCAGGAGGCAGAGAACCGAGAATATCAAGATTGCCTTCTTGGCGCCGATCCGGTCGACGACGATGCCGCCGATCAGAAGCGTCAGCACTGCGGCAACACTGTAGCTCGAGTTCAACCAGCCAACGTTCTCATCGCTGAAGCCCAGTTGCTTCACGAAGATATCGACAACCGGATTAATGGCATCATAGATGTAGTAGTTCCCAAACATCGCAAGGCTGAGGAACAGGAGGGCAACCCATCGGAAAACACGCGGCGGTTGGGGCAACGCAATGGAAGCGGCAGGAGATGACATAGGCACTCGCGGAAAAATGAAAAAGAAATGGGCAGGCAAAAAAGTCTCTTGCCTGCCCTTGATTGGAACTGGGATTAGTTGACGTTCTTCAGAATTGCCAGCAGGAACTTCCAGAACTTCTCGACTGTATCGATGTGGATTTTCTCGTCCGGCGAGTGAACTGCCTGCATGGTGGGACCGAATGAGACCATATCTATGCCGGGATATTTCTCTCCGATGATCCCGCACTCGAGACCTGCATGAATAGCTTTGACTGCCGGTTCTTTTCCGTACAGCGATTGATACGTGGATTTCGCGACCTTCAGGATTGGCGAATCAAGGTTCGGCTTCCATCCCGGATACCCTTCTCCCTTTTCCACCTTCGCACCACCCAGCTCAAACACGCAGGCGACAGTCTGACAGATCTCCTGAATCTCGGATGCGACAGAGCTGCGTTGACTGGTGATGAGCGTGATCTTTCCCTTCTCCGTCTTGAGCACTGCAACATTCGTCGAAGTTTCAACGAGCCCGGGAATATCGGCACTCATTTTGATGACGCCATGAGGCAGACCGGCAATCGTCTTGAGTACAAGCGCCTGCAATTGCTTCTTGACCACTTTCCCCTTCTTCACATTTTTGAGGACTTCAAGCTCAACGACAAGGTCTGGTTCAACCGTTGCGAGTTCAGCCTTCGTTGTGTGCTGGTATGCGCCAACGACTTTCTTCGCCTGTGCCAGCTTCGCTTTGGGAATGTAGACAAGTGCCTCTGCTTCACGTGGTATGGCGTTACTCTTGTTACCGCCCTCCATATTCGCAATGCGCACACCGAGATCGGTCAGGCCAATGAGCGTGCGGTTGAGAATCTTGAGGGAATTTCCGCGACCCTTGTCGATTTCGAGTCCGGAGTGCCCCCCTTTCAATCCTTTCACGTGGATCATCGCAGCAACAGTGTTTCCCGGTGCGTTCTCAAAATTTACTTTCCACACACCCGTTGTGTTCTTTCCGCCTGAGCAGCCGACGTACAATTCGCCCTCTTCTTCAGAGTCCAGGTTCATTAAAATCTTGCTCTGCACAAATCCGGGCTTCAGATTCGTGGCGCCCGTCAATCCAGTCTCTTCATCGATTGTGAAAAGGAATTCCAACGGACCGTGAACAAGCGATTTGTCTTCCATGATCGCCAGGTTCGTGGCAACGGCGACACCGTTATCCGCACCAAGGGTCGTTCCATTTGCCATCATCAAGTTGCCGTTACGGACAAGTTCAATAGGATCCTTCTCAAAGTCATGGACCGTGTCCTTGTTCTTCTCGCAGACCATATCCAGGTGTCCCTGCAAACAGATCATGGGGCGGTTTTCGTAACCGGGAGAAGCCGGCTTGCGAACAACCACCGTCATGAACTTGTCCTGCTTTGCCTCGAGCCCAAATTCCTTGGCCTTCTGCATGACATATGCAGCAATCTGTTTTTCGTTTTTTGAGCCGCGTGGAATCTTGCTGATCTCGGCAAAGTACTTCCACACGCCTTCGGGTTTTAATCCTTCAATGGGGTTTGACATACGACAGTCTCCTTAGAATATCATTGTTGCTTTGGTGCTGTGACATGAGCATTGAGGTTCACAAGATCTGACTTCTCCAGCATGAGGAGGAACGTGCGAATCCGGTCTTCGGCAGATTCCGCCGTTTCCGTGAATTCAGAGCGCAGTCTCTCGGCGATCTCTGCCACCGTGGTTCGTCCGTCACACTGTTTCCAAACAAAACTTCCCAGCCTGTCCAGCTTGACACGAACATGAGGATACTTCAGGTGCGGAACAAGCCATTTCACCAGCAGCTCGTGTTGAAACTTTGGAATGAGAACAACGACATTTCCGTTCTCCGCCGTTTCCCACGTCGCTCTCTGCTCTGGGGTGAGCTCGAGGAGGTTGATGGATTGCCTGTTCTTACGTCGCAGCATTGGACGGCACCTAAACCGCTATCGACAAAATGAGCGGAGCAAGCTTGGCAGCGTTACTCCGCTCAAAATCAGACTCAGATTTCTTCTACATCATCGCCGTCGGTGGCGCAGGCTCATCGGGTGATCCCGCCTTTTTCAACGGAACAAAGATAAGATAGAATGCCAGAACAGCAAAGAATGCAACCGCCAGATACGGCGCGACATCGTTGAAAATGTCCAAGGACACGAATTCAGGCGGTTTGCCCATGCGATCGTTTATAAAGACGACAGCCGCAATGAACAATCCCATGAGCGCCTCTCCGGCAATCAATCCAGAAGCTGCAAGAATTCCTGCATTCTCCACCCGCGCCTTCTGAGCATCATTATGACCGCGTTTCTTTGAAAGCCGATCGACTACGCCACGAATCATGCCGCCAATAAAAATTGCGAAGGTCGTGCCGAGCGGGAGATACATGCCAACAGAGAAAAGCATCGGACTACGGACCTTAATGAGGATCATGGAAATTCCCATTGCGATGCCGACAATGACGAGCGGCCAGGCCATCTCACCGCCGATGATTCCCTGTGAAAGGGCGGCCATCAAGCCTGCCTGAGGAGCTGGTAGGTGAGCGCTTCCAAAACCACCGTTTGTCGGGTTCAGCGCCAGGTCTGAATTATGTAGCACGTAAAGCGGAAAGAACATGACCAAGCCGGCAAGGATCACACCGATGATGTCACCGATCTGCATTTTCCATGGTGTTCCGCCGAGAATATGACCAACCTTCAGATCCTGCAACATTTCCCCCGCTACCGCCGACGAAACGCACACGACGGCGGCCACGCCCAGTACCGCGGCGACCCCCTGACTTCCGGAGACGCCGACAAGCACCATCGTCAGCGCTGCAACGACGGTTGTCGCAAGCGTGAGCCCGGAGATAGGGTTGTTGGACGATCCAATGAGTCCAACCAGATTGCCGGAGACTGCAGCGAAAAAGAACCCAGTAATAAGCATGACCAACGCAGCCAGAATTGCGCCGCCGATCACCTGAGTGAAATAGAAATAGAGGGCAATCATGAGCAAGAAGATGACGACGATACCCAGCAAAACGACGCGGAACGAAAGGTCTTTTTCAGTGCGAAGAGTGGTGGTATCTGCTGATGCCGCCTTCCGCACATCTGCGACGCCGCGCTTGATGCCCAGGATGAGATTCTTCCGCATCTTCCAGAGTGTGAAGCAAGCGCCGACGAGCATACCGCCCACCGCGATTGGTCGGACGATATATCGATAGAGATGGCCTGTGAGTTGCGCCCAGTGCTGCGTTCCATCTGGTGTGGTGTATTTGTCGATCATATTGGGGCCAACGAAGAACACCAGCAGTGGCACAAGAAGTCCCCATGCCAGCAGTCCGCCGGCGAAGTTCAGAGCACCGAGCTCGGGACCGATGATGTAGCCCACGCCAATGTACGCTGGCGTGATATCGGGAGCAGAAAACGTCGTGATACCTCCAGCCGGTACGACATTCGATTCCTTCGTTAGACCGAGCCTGACGAGGCTCTCCTTGAGCTTTCCCACGGGGATCTGAAAGGTGTTCTGATAGAAGAAAACACCCAATCCATCCTTTGTTCCGATATCGCCCCTGGAGAGTAATTTGACCAAGGCACCTACGCCCATCGCCTTAAACAGCTGCATTGCGGCTCCCATGCCGCGTTGGCCGGCCTTGTGGATTTCGCTGGCAGCAACCGATTCAGGGAATGGAAGCGTATGGTCCTCGACCATGACTTTGCGAAGGATTGTAACGAACATAATCCCAAGAACTCCACCGAGGATCATCAGCGCGCTGGCAGTCAGATACTCTGTCAGCATATTGGCCGTGTCGAACTTCCAAAGCTGGAGAACCACGAATGCCGGGATCGTAAAGATCGCACCGGCAGCGACCGACTCACCGATGGATCCGACCGTTCGGGCAAAGTTCTCTTCGAGAAGTGAACCTTTGTAGATTCGCAGGATCGCCATGCCGATGACTGCTGCCGGGTAGGTGGCAGCGATCGTCATTCCTGCCTTGAGGCCGAGGTAGGCATTCGCCGCTCCGAGAACCACGCACATGATCAATCCGATAATGAGCGCGCGGACCGTGAATTCCTTCATATCAGTGTCGACGGGAACGAAGGGCCTGAATTTCGGTTCCCCTCCGCCTCCGCTCTTGATATCTGCCATAGCAGTCTCCTTACGTTTGTGTGAGAGAACTGGTTCAACGAATAAAGATAGCCTTTGTGATGTACCACGCCATGGCTGGATTCTCTTTCAGGCGGCGCGTCGAGTATGCGTACCATTGTTCACCATAGGGAACATAGACGCGAAGTCGATGACCATCTCGAACAATCTGGTCGCGCCGGGATTCCCGAACCCCAAGGAGCATCTGGAATTCATATTGAGCGGGTTCCAACTCAAGCTTCTTGAGAAGGGTGATAGCTCCATCGATAAGAAAATCGTCGTGGGTTGCTATCCCAACATAAGAGCCTCCTTCAAGAATGATTTGAAGGAGCTTCAAGTAGTTGTTCCGGATCTCCTGTCGGTCTTTGAAGGCGATCGAGGGAGACTCATTGTAAATTCCTTTGCAGAGGCGGAAATTGGCGCCTTCCTTGACCAAGGCTCGGACATCCGCTTCGCTTCGATGAAGGTACGCCTGAATCACAACCCCCATGTTGGAATAGCCATCCGCGCGCAATCGGCGATAGATGGCAATCGTGGCGTCGGTCGTCGTGGCGTCTTCCATGTCGATGCGCACAAAATTGCCGAGCCGTCGCGCTTCATCGAGAATAGTGCGAATGCTCTGGAAGCAGAGTTCAGGATCGATGCTTAATCCCAGTTGCGTAGGTTTGATTGAGACGTTGGAGTTGAGTTGATTCTGACCAATCGCCTGGAGAATCGACAGGATATTGTCCCGAACCTGATGGGTCTCCGACGCATCCTTCACGTCTTCTCCCAGAAGGTCCATCGTGCACATCATCCTTGCTTGATTCAATCTCTTTACTGTCTGAACACCCTGGTTGAGCGTAGTTCCGGCAATATACCTGCTCGCGACGCGGCCGACGATAGCCTTTGGAATGAGCGGCATCGCAGTGACGACGAACTTATTAAGAAGGGACATAATCGGATATTCAATTGAGTGAGAAACGCGGAAGGACTGCAGACCATAACGAGAGAACAACCCGTAACTGCAGACCCGAAAACGATGCAAAAAACGTAAAGTCGTCCCGAAAAGCTCTTGTTCGGGACCTCGTTCTTCAGACCCCGATCAAAAGTCCCGCTTTTGGATTCCGCTCACATGCGGGATTCCTAAAGCGGAACATGTCGGGGTGACGTGAGCTCTTTTCCTGTCGTCCCGAAACGTATTTGTTCGGGACCTCGGTTTCAGACCCCGACCAACAGCGTGTCGGGGTGACTTGGTGATTTTGTGCGTTTGCAGAAAAAGGAGGTAAGCGTCTCGCCTCAAGAACGGCGAAAAAAGATAGCCACACAACCCTAGAAAAGCAACTGAAAAGCCCTCGTATTCGGGCCATTCTCAACGTCAGAAAGTCACAACAAAATCAATTTTGGGCTCGATGCGCTTCTGAGGTTCATATCCGACGACATTTCCTGACTTCTCATCGCGGACTTCTGTCCATGTCCACTGATACAACATCGACACAACAATGAACGGCACGGGCTTGTAGCCTACCTGGGCATACAGAAGCGAATTGTTGTCAAGTTTGAAAATCGATCCGATATTCTTCTTGTCGTATCCTCCTGCCAGAAGAATGCCCGGAAGTGCGGAACTCGTCTGCAATTCCATATGAAGCGTCCCGGCATTTCTGACGCCGACGGGTGCCTCATAACCTCCAATGATGTTGAATGTGTTGAGAATGCTAATAAAGATTTCTCCGAACCACCCGTCGTACGCCGGAGCATTTGTCAGGAGCTGCGCTTTGCTCATGAACCTGTTCGTATCCAGAACCTGAAACCGATCTCGTTCATAGAAGGCGTCGAAGTAAGAAGGTAGAAACTGATTGCCTACAAATCGTCGCTCGTACTTCGCATCGATCGTCAACAGTCCAAGACCCCGCAGCCCGAGATTCAAGCCCACTGCAGCGCCGCTTCCATATGAAACGATCTTGGCGTAGTCCGCATACAGCGTTGAGTGGATGACGTCAAGTGAAAGAAGCGGCAAGCCAACATCGAATCCTACAATGGAGAGCGCTCCTCCTCCCTTGGCAAGCCTCGTAACACCGACCGAATCTCCCCAGGTCTTGTTCGCATTTGAATTGAAATCCGACGCCAGCGTTGCTCCGGTCTCGAGGCCTCCAAGAATTGGAATCGATGCCGCGTCGGTAAATCTCAACGGTCTGAGGTAACCGCGAAAACCGAAGATCGATCCGCTCCCGACATCGCTGTACATGGATTCGAATCCGACTTTCTGAAAATC
>PMZI01000048.1:0-168 GCA_003170475.1 Ignavibacteriota bacterium
ATTGCTTACATAAAAGGCGGGCGCCCACCACGAAATCAGACCCAGTCACCCTGAGCGAAGTTTGACCCTGAGCTTGTCGAAGGATCGAAGGGTGAACGCGGCCTGGTACGTGGTTCGACTGCGCTCACCACGACGTTTCGGCGGGCAGGCAGAACATGAACTGCATCG
>PMZI01000048.1:211-29470 GCA_003170475.1 Ignavibacteriota bacterium
TCCCGCTTACGCGGGAATGACACCGTCTTGTTTTCTGAGCTGCTCAACAAAAACATGTCACACCCTGAGCGACCGAGCTCTGAGCTTAACCTTGGCCTGGCCGGCCGCGGGATGTCCATTACCCAAGGAAGAAGTGCGAGCTTATTTTACTAGGATCATCCTCTTTGTCTCTACGAATCCTCCCACCTCCCCACCATCCATCTGGCGAACCTGGAGGCGATAGAAATAGATGCCGCTGGGGGCGCCCGATGAATTCCATGTCACTTGATAGGTGCCGGCATCCAGCTGTTCGTTCACTAAAGAGGAGACTTCCTGGCCGAGTGCGTTGAAGATCTGAAGGACAACAAATGCAGACTTTGGCAGCGAGTAGTTGATGGTGGTGCTGGGGTTGAACGGATTGGGGTAGTTTTGTTGCAGGGCAAATTCGTGCGGGATGTCATTACCAAGCTGTTCGACGGACGTCGTCGAATATGGAATGAACGTAACGGAAACGGCCTGATCTTTCGTCACATTGGAGAGCTGCAAGCTCCTTGCGGTTCCAACAACCGAAGTATCCACCAGGACGGTGGCAACGCGAAAGCCCTTGTTTGGCGAGATGACAAAGCTCTGATTCCCACCGAAGCTCACCGGGACAGTGCCTGAAGGCGTGATCTTTCCGTTCGGTCCCGCGCTTGCGGTAACCTTTACGCTCGTGGGGAACGTGGTGAAAAGCGTGTCGTTGCCTATTGCAGTTCCGTCCGCGTTCGTGGCAGAAATCCTGTAGTGGTAGGTCGTCCCCGGCGCAAGCGAGCTCATGGGATTGTAAACAGAAACGAGCGCGCTTCCCGTTGCAGCGGTGAGGAACGGAGTTGCCACTCCATAGCTTGATGTCAAACCGAACTCGAACCGGTATGTCGTCGCAAGCCCATTCGGGTTGACCGAACCGTTGAACCGCACCGATGTCTGAGTCAGCTCAGTCGCTGCCGCCGTCACGGCTACAGGCTTCTTCAGTTGCCGGAATGTTACAGAAATCTTGTGGTTCGCAGTGACGTTCGCAAACGTATAGCTCGAGACAGAACCGAGAGACACACTATCGACGAGAACATTCGCAACTGTGTAGCCGTTGTTCGGCGTGAACGCAAAGCTCTTGCTCTCACCGAAAATCACGGGAACAACTCCGGAAGGCGTAATCGATCCGTTCGATCCAGCACTGGCCGTGAGAGTAATCTGAACAACAGCCTTCGCCAGAAACATGCCGCTGATTTTCGTCGCAGCGTTGCCCACCTTCGTCGCCTGAATCCGGACGTCGCAGAGAGAAACGTCACCGGGGATGACCAGCGTCGTATCGTATTTCTTCCATTGCGAGGTCGTTGCGGGAAACACATACTTTTTCACGACATCCGTCGCTGAATGCAATGTGAAATCAACCTCGACTGAGCCGGCGCTTCCTCTTGTAGAAAGAGAGAAGGCGTTCACCCCTTTTTCCACTCCACCCAGACCCTCAACGCGGCAGATCGTGCCAACCGTTCCGGCAGAGTAGGATACTCCTCCGGATTCCGTCACTCCGTCTTTCTTATCAACCATTCCCCCCTGCTCACCTGATGCGAGGCTGAATCCATCCGGCTTGCCGTCTTCGTCAAGATCCGTGTTGAGGTTGGGGAAAATGTTTGCGTAGGGATTCTGCGGTGTGTCGTAGAGCATCCGCGTCCAGTCCCTGTACGTTCTAACGGGGATGTTCTTGCGTATGCACCACGCAAGGAGACTGTCAGTCTTGTCGAGTTGCGACTGCCATTCAGCCGGCGCACTGGACTGAGAAGTCCCCATGAAGTGGGTGAGTCCGACGGAAACGTAATGGCGGGCAGTTCTGTCTGCGACGACTTTTTTGGAAGCCCCGAGGCTCATCGAATCCAGATTGATGTCATGGTTCCACGCGAACCGACTGCTGCCGGGGTCCACTTCGTTGAAGCATTTCAATGCAGACTGAAGGAACGTTGATCCGATTCCGAAGTGGTACTTGTCGCCCCATATACGCTTGACCTGGTCAGCAGGCAAATACGGATTTGGCGCGCCCGGCTGCATCCAGGCTGTGGGGCCCGGCAGTCCGTTTTGCGTGCAGAGGTTTAGAGTTCTCTCCGCCAGCAGTGCCAGTCCTTCATCTGATACATGGAGGTCGTAGACGTGGATCAATCGAAAACGGACGCTGTCGATGTTGCCGATAAAGACCGGCTCATTCCACGCGTTCCAGAGTGTAAAGGCTGAGATAGATCCGGCAGTCTCTTTATAAGAGGTCAGTCGGAAGAACATCCGGCGTTCAGGAGAATAAATTCCGAGCACCGGATAGTCGAGAACAGATTTTGCGATTCCGTTGGTGCTGACAGCGTATCCGAGTCCGCCTTTGAGGTTGAGCAATATTTCGCCCGGAGAGTTGAGTGTGTCGATGCGATCGATGGAGAGACAGACTCTGTTCATTCCGCTGATATAGTGATCAACTCCCTTCGCGCTGCGGTACTTTTCCGCATCGGGATCAGAATAATAAAGAGTGGTGTGCTCCGGAGTGTGATCCATCAGCTCGTTGCCATCAGCAACGAGCGTCTGAAGCATTTTCACATCCAGCGGCGTGAGACCAAGATTTGCAGCGAAGGAAAAGTTGGCACTGTACTTCTTAAAGAGATCGCGGTATTGGGGCCAGACCGTCGACGAGTGCTGATCGTCAACGCGGAAACAGAAGCCACCGGTTTTGGAGGAGTTGTCCTGCGCGTTGAGGCGTAGCTCCGCGGCGAGGAGAATCGTTATCGCTACTAGAATCCGAAAAGCCCAAGGGGCTTTGACAGTATGATCCCGGTGCATCCGTAAAAATCTTGAAGGAGGTTGAAAGAAGGAGGGCTTGTTCGACGATAGAACCCAACAGGAACCATCAGAAGAACCAATCCCCACGGTGCGCAAATACTCGGGGATGAAGATAGAGAGTGGAAATGATAAGGTCAAGAGAATTGATGAAGAAATGGTCTCGCGACGGCGAAAAGTGTCGGGGAACCAGAGGAGGTGGCGAGGTGACCGTCACCTCACGGAGAATTCTCACGAAGGTTGACGGTCACCCGGGGTGCCGAGAACTTGCGTAACCTCCCCCTATCCTTTCCTTCACGAGGAGAGGATGAAACGGTTCGTTGTTTAGGACGAGCGGTGTTCTATAATGAGAAAGTGGTGGAGCATGGGACGGGTTTGGGGTGAGAAAAGCGGCTTGCTTCGATGAATGACTGGGAGGCTGGCTCGGTACGTGGTTCGACTGCCCGCCTGCCGTTCGTGAACTATCGAGGCGGGTCCCGTTGTGTGGGATCCCGAAAAACGGGACAGGCGCTCACCACGACGAGGTTCTTTTTTACTTGCCACCAAACAAATCTCAGTCACCCTGAGCGAAACTGCATAGCTTCCTCAGAGCGTGGAGTCGAAGGGTGTTCTGAGGTGGCAAAGTGAGTGGCATCGGCTAAATGCGAGCGTTGAGCACAGTTCTGGATTCCCGACAACAGCATTCGGGAATGACATGTTTTGTTTTTGTTTGTCATCCCCTCATGCTTTTAGAGGCCAGCCCGCCTTCACAGACCGATGATGGGCTGGCGGGGGCGGGGAAGGGTGTGCTGAGGTGGCAACGTGAATTGCTTCGGCTTTGGGCAAGCGTTGAGCGCAGTTCTGGATTCTCCCCCTCTCAGCGATGTCACCCGAGGGGGACAGGCCTACAGGAGCATTAGGGAATGACATGTTTTGTTTTTGTTTGTCATCCCCTCATGCCTTTAGACGCCAGCCCGCCACGCGGCCCGCCCGACCGTCGCTAAGCCTACTATGGGCGGGCGGGTCTGGCGGGGGCGGGGAAGGATGCTCTGAGCAGGCTACGTGAATGGCATCGCTCAAGGGCCGGCGTGGAAGTGCGGCGGAGAGCGGAAATCTCTTCACTTCACCTCACTTCAAATCCCACCTTTCTCCTCGGTTTCTCAGGCGGAGCAATGAGACTCTTGATCGCCGTAAATAGTATGCGAATATCTTTGTCGTGGCTTGACACCTTACGTTCCAGTTCTCTCAGCCATTTTGCCAGCTCGCGGTCAACGAGCAATACACGACGGAGCTCGATGAAAGTCCTGACAACAATTATGCTCATCCGAATAGCGCGCTTGCTCTTTAGGACATTCGCCGCCATGATCGCGCCATGTTCGGTAAAGGCAAGCGGGAGTTTCCGTCTCCCACCGTATCCCGGACTTGATGTCGCATTCTGCGACATCAAGATTTTGAACTCTTCGGAGGTCAACTGAAAAACGAAGTCGGCAGGGAAACGATCGGCGTTCCGCTTGACCTGTTCATTCAGGCGCCGTGTTGGAACGCCGTAGACCGCGGCCAAGTCCGCGTCGAGTATCACCTTTTGCCCGCGGATCGTCTGCACAAGGACAGTGAGATGTTGCTGTGCCGTTTGAATCGAGGCTGGTTTGTTCATGAGTCCTTCTCCCAGGTTCGATCCGGGAAGAAACGAAATCCACCCAAGAGATTCAAGAAAAGAGTATTGGCAAAATGGTGGATGAAGGCGCTGACGAACCGTCTCCCCTCCTGCAATTTGGGGTGACATTCCCGCCTGCCCCAGCGAAGGCTTGAGGGTCAGCGGGCAGGAAACGCACTCGATGTCCGCCCGTCGCACCTGCCGAAATTTCGGGACTGGCGTGTTGAAAACCCGGAGGGTTTGGAAGTTGGATCGAGCCGTTCCCGCCAGACCGAGTCTGTCGGGTTCCGCTTTTCCCGCCACCATGATCATTCAAAGAGGCGGGATCCCGAACAACGGGACAGGCGCTCACCACGACGAGGTTTCATTTTACTTGCCCACCAAACAATCCTCAGTCACCCTGAGCGACCGAGCTCTGAGCCCAGACACAGCCGCGAGGAAGTCCCCGCCCGCCTGACCGCAGGCGGTCGCCAGCCCGCCTTCACAGACCGATGATGGGCTGGCGGGGGCGGGGAAGGGTGTTCTGAGCTGGCCTGGTGAAACGGATGGCGTGAGTGCTAGGCTCATGAAGGTGCGTGGAGCGAGAAAGAAGGGCGTCAGGTCAACGTCTTAACGAGGAGCGGAGCCGAGCAACATGATTGTTCACGTCAAATCCCATCTGCCTTTTTGGTTTTTCAGCTACGGTCATGAGCCTGCGGATGGTCTCGAAGATGGCGTAGATTTCTCCGTCATGCTTTTCCACCCGTTGCTCGAGTTCGTGCAACCATCGGGCGAGCTCTTTGTTCGCCAACAGTGTTCCTCTGATCTGGACAAAAGCCCGCACGACGTACAGGCTCATCTGCAGAGCTCGCTTGCTGTTCAGTACATTTGCTGCCATGATTGCGCCGTGCTCGGTGAACGCAAACGGTAGGTAACGTCTACCCCCGCGTCCAATGTTTGAGGTCGCATTTTGCGACCTCAAACGATTACACTCTTTCGCCGTAAGGCGGAGCATGAAATCTTGAGGAAAGCGTCCGATGTTGCGCCTGACCTGTTCATTGAGCCTCTTTGTCGGCACGCCATAGATCTTCGCGAGATCACTATCAATGATTACTCTCTCACCCCTGATGAAGCGTACAAACGACTCGACACGGACGAGCGCTTTTTGTGAAATTCCTTTTGGCGGCATGGAAGGTCCTTTCATTTCATCAGAAGAAACGAAATCGCCTTCATGAGATCAACACAATATGCTTTGCAGTATTGATGGAGAGAGGACGAGGTGTGAACAAGTGCGGCTGAAGCCGGTGGCCGAAGTCTCGGAAGCAAGCGTGTGGCATCCTTCCTCGCCCGCCCGTGTGAAGGCGCGTGTCGCGGTCGCCAGCCCGCCGTTATCGATCTATGATGGTCTGGCGGGGGCGGGGACTCCGGTCGTCCCGACGGTTGTCGGGACTCCCTGCGCTCAGGATGTGTCTCGTTTCTTTTTATTAACCACCACAAAAGGATGTCACACCCTGAGCCGGCCGCGTGAATGGCCTCTCTCTACTTCCCGCCATGTTGCTGACAATATTTTGAACCTGGAACCGCTCTGCGTGTGCACCTGGTTCCATCATTGGTTATTGCTTGACATCGCCTTGAAAATGACTTGGCTTTTGAAGTCTGTTTTTCTGTGTTTCCGATCTTCCTTCGAGTTGAATCCTGAGCTTGTTGCGTTGGCTGCTTGATGTTTGCCCGTGTTCCTTCTCCGATTGCTGCGTGAGTACCTGCTTTAGTCACTGCTTGGGTACCTGCTTTGGTCTGTGCTTGAGTTGCCGCTTTGATCTCCGGTTGAGTTTCTGTTTTGATTTCCGGTTTGGACTGTGCTGGAACCTGTGGTTGACTTTGCCCCCAGAGTACAGCAGCAGAAACAAACAGGAGGAATGAAATGGAGCGAAGTCTTGAAGCAAATCTGCGACGAGTATTCATATGCGCCCTTTTTCAGGTGTTGGAACTCTTGACTTCCAGAATTCACCGTAGTTGCCCCAGCCGCGGAAAACGATTGAGCGAGGCGAGAACCAACCTACCGCAGCATGACCATTTTCTTCGTTTCCGTGAAGACTCCGGGGTCCCCACCTTCTGTGTGACGGGCCTGGAGACGATAGATGTAGACCCCACTTGGCACCGCTGCCTGCCACCTCACATTGAACACTCCTGGTTCCACATCACGAGAAAACAACGACGCCACTTCCTTCCCGAGTACATCATACACTTTCAATGTCACATGTGACCGGCGAGGTATGGAGAATTGAATCTGTGTCGATGGGTTGAAGGGATTGGGATAGTTCTGACTTAATCCAAACTCCCTGGGAATTTCGCTCTCTGAGCGATCAACCGAGGTCAGTTGAGCGGTGCTGAACTGCCTGAGCGTTGAATAATTGCTGAAGCCTACTTCATTTGTTGCCTGCACTCGCCAGAAGTAGGTCACACCTGAAGACAGAGGACCTACGGTTCGTGACAAGGTTGTTAGCGCAGAATCGTCAACGACAGGGATGGAAAAATCACCAGTGAGCGAGAGTTGCAGGTGATACGACCTCGCTGATGATACTGCAATCCAACTCAGCACGGTGAAGGTCGAGACATTCTGTGTGAGATTCACCGGGAGATCCAGCGCCGGCACGTCAGGCAGGCCGGGCATTTGAGCAAAAAACACTGCAGCGCTGGTCCCGGCAAAGAGGTTCGTCCCGTTGACAACCAGGGACCGGATGGTCCTATCCGTCAGGCCGGTGTTCACGGCGTTCCAGCTTGCTCCAAAATCTGTCGAGAAATATATGCCGTTCCCGTTGGTACCCGCTAAGAGGTTTGAGCCGACAGCGGCGAGAGACAGCACTTGTACATTCGCGATGCCGGCAGCATTCCAACTCTTTCCATTGTCGGTTGAGCGATACACACCGGTGCTTGTCCCCGCGAAGAGAGAGGTTCCGTTGAGGGCAAGAGAGTAAACGATGGCGTTCGAAGGCCCGACAACCGTCCAGGTTGCTCCATTATTTGTCGAGACATACACCCCGGCTCCGTTCGAGCCTGCAAAGAGATTTGTGCCGCTGGCCAGGAAGCAATTTACGAACTTGTCCGTAAAGCCGGAGTTCACCGCCGTCCAGCTTGTGCCATTGTTGGTGGAAACAAACACGCCGCCATAGGTCCCGGCGAAGATGCTCGAACCACTCACGAGAAGGGACACGACGATCGGACTCGACAGACCCGAGTTGACATCGCGCCAGCTCACACCGTTGTTCGTGGAAAGGGACACGCCGCCGAGGTACGTCCCCGCGTAGAGATTGGCCCCGCTCACTGCGATCGCCCTCACGTCGGTGGAGCTCAAGCCTGAATTGACTGAGGTCCACGTCGCTCCATTGTCCGTCGAACGAGACACCCCGCCAAAGCCGTTCATGCCTGCAAAGAGTGTGCTGCCGCTGGTGGCGATGCACTGTACCACCCCGCCACTGGGCCCATTGGTCTGCTGCCAGGAGAGCACCGACCCTGCATCGATCGTGGTAAATCGCATCGTGGGTGAATAGTCGCCCGCTCCAGCCGCGTTCTTTGCTCTCACGCGCCAATAGTATGTCGCACTGTTCGCCAAAGATCGAACCTGGCGCGATGTGTTCGATAAAGAAGTGTCATCGACGAGGAGCGAAGTGAAACTCAATGAGGACGACACTTGGAGCCGGTAGGATGTTGCGCCTATCGAAGGATTCCAATTGAGCGTGAGACTGATCGGGACATTCTTCTGGCCATCCGTCGGCGAGTTCGGAACCGGAGCTTGCGGTGCGGTTACAGAGGAGATGGTTGTGAATGACCGCGTTGGGGTGAGGTCGCTCGTTCCCACCGAGTTACTCGCGCTCACGCGCCAGTAGTAGATCGTGCTGTTCAACAATGGTCCGAGCGGCCAGGATGTGGCCGAGATACCAGAGTTGTCGAGAATAATCGATGCGAAAACGGGATCGGTAGCGATTTGAAGGCGGTATGACGCAGCTCCCGCCGATGGGCTCCAACTCAAGACCGTATTGATGGGCACATTGATCGCGTTGTCTGCCGGAAGCAGGAGAGCGGGCGTATCGGGCAAAACTCCGACCGTTGTAAATTTCCAGAAGGCAGAAAAGGCGCTTGTGAACCCATTCGATGCACTCACCCGCCAATAATAGACCGTGCTTTTTTGCAAACCGCTGACCTGCAAGAAGGTGCCGGTAATGTTGTTTTGATCATAGGCCAGTGTCCCGAAACTCTGATCGCTCGACACCTGCAGATGATAGGACGTTGCTCCGGCAGAAGCTGCCCAGCTTACATAGGGTGATGTCACGATGCCGGTTGCAGCATCCGACGGGGACATCAACGTCGGCACGGGAGGAGCCGTGATTCCGTAGCCTATCGTCATCTTCAATTTCGCAAACACATTGGGGCTGGTGACCGTGTAGGTCCCGCTTCCAATCATCGTCTGGTCCAGGGATGTTCCCACAATGACATCCTGCAGTCTCCCCGTCACACCGCTTGGCAAGTTCCAAGTCAACACGATGCTTGTCCCCGAGCCCACTTGATATCGAATTTCGTATGTCTTCACACCGACTGTGGCCGAAGTTCCCTGCCGATAATCTCTCAGCATCCCCAGCCCGATGCTCAGACCGATGTCATCTCCGATAAACCTCGCATCAAAGATTCCAGCGGAAGGTACCGGCGCCAACGGCGACTCGCCCAACGACGCGTTGATTCCATCTGTCGCCGAAGGATCGAGCCCAAACCGCAATTGCTGTGCCCCTCCCACCCCATCACTGACCAGCAGGGGGATATCCACAGCCGGGCTCTGCGCTTGAACCGCGCCGAACGCCACGAGCGTCAATAGAGTGATAACCACCGTTGTTCTCATGTACTCGCTCCTTGCATTGCGAAGATCTTCATCACGCACATTTTTCGAGTCACTTTAGTAGAACCATTTTCCTCGTCTCTACAAATCCCGCTGCTGAGCCCGTCGAGGCATCTCCTGTTTGCAGCCGGTAAAAATAGAGCCCACTGGGGAAGCCGGTCGTGCTCCACTGAGCTTGATACTTGCCGGCTTCTTTCCGTTCATTGACGAGTACCGAGATCACCTGACCCAGCACGTTGAAGACCCTGAGCGACACAAATGCGGATCCCGGCAAAGAGTAGCTGATCGTCGTGCTTGGATTAAATGGGTTAGGATAATTCTGGCTCAGTCCATACGACAGGGGCAGAGACGCCGGTGCGTTGGAAATGCCGGTCTGTATGTTGAGTGGAATAACAAATGTATTGATGCTCATTGCCTGCATATCAGCTGAAAAGTTTCCGCTCACCGGTGCTGCAATATTTGCGAGCTGTGTGGTGCTGTAATCAGGAACATCGCAGGTAGCGTACCGAGTGACGAAAGCGGTCGACACCGGGCACTTGAATGTAACATTGGACAAAACAATGTTTGTATCATTGATAGCTATCACAACCAGAGTATCTCTTGCAGGACTGAGGTACGAAGAGACAGAAAGGTCGCTATTGCTGCTCGCCGCATTGACCCTCACGTATCCGGGTCGCACAAAATTCACAAATTGTTTGAATCCATAATATCGCTTCGGGACGATGACATTATTGCCGTTGTAGATAACAAGCGCCGCGATGTTGCCGGACGCCGGCAACGTATCGTAAAACTGATACATTGAAAATACGCTGACATCACCCAGGGTAAAGCTTCGATGGATCCACTTTGCCTGCACGACTGCGTTCTTTGAAGTAATGTCGTAAGGCAACGAGGTAGGCGTTGAAGCTTCCGTCACCCATATCGGTTTGTTCTTGCTTATGCTCTTCAGTTTTGCCCAGTTCGCGGTATTCGCTTCATTGAAGTAATCGTGCGTACCAACGATGTCAACGCTGCTTACCGCTGCGGTATCGGCGAACATTCCTCCTTGTGCCGGATCCAGATAAGAGATGCAGTTCTTCCCGACATCAGCAGGAACATTCGGATTACTTACCTCCGGACTCTCCGGAGCAATTAGGTCGATATGCGGGAGCAACGAAGATTGTTCAAGGGAGTTCAATCTCTTCCTCATCCTGATGACAAGGTCCTTCACTTGGGTCGGTGAGGATGTCAGGGTTTCGAAATACACCGAATCCCCCGGTTCGTTGAACAGACTGAAGCCGTTGATCCTGATGTGGTAGCGATTTTGCATCCCGAGAAGGTAAGCGCTGAGGTACTCTGTAAACTCATCATACATCGTGGGCAGAATCGACCCTCCGTAGGTGATGCTGTTGTTCGTCTTCTGCCACGGAGGAGCAGAATTGTTACTCGAAAAAATGTAGTTGATGCGCCCCTTACTCACAGCCAATGCCCGCTGAATGGCGTAAATGTCTTTTGTGCTGTAGTCGTAGTAGGTCCAGACAAACTTTGTCGTATCGAGCGAAAATGGGTCGTTATTATCATTCACCGGTTCCATGTTTGCCTGGCACAGGGCGCGTACGATATTTACATGGAGCTGATTGAAACAAAGATCTTCTACCTGGCTTATGAGTGCCGGAGAGGAGTCATAGAACACTTTTGTGGCCCGTCTCAACCCAGCTCCCCACCCGAAAACGGTCTGATGCCGTATGCTCGTGTCAATCGTAACGGTGTTCTGACAGATCACTCCACTGGTAAAGCAACAGATGATCACGAGCGCACAAGCGATGGTCCTGTTGATTTTCATATTCCACGACCTCTTTACCTCTCGATGCAAAAAAACCTCCATTATCGTCTAACACGAATCCGGAGGTCTTTCGTCGCGCAATCCACTCACCTGGCAAATTATTCAGCTAACGATGCACGAAAACAAAGTCCCCTCCCTCATCACCGGTCTCGCGGATTTCGCCGAACAGCGGGGCCTGCCGGCTCGGTGTGTTGTTGACAACTGCTGCACGCAAACTGATAAACAACGCCTCGGAAGTGAGGAGCGTCTCCTTATTCTCTTTGAGCCGCTTGATGAGGTACTGAATGAAGACACTTTTATCGGGAACCTCCTTCAGAGCACCACTCGTCATCGCCTTGCGGCTTGGCAGCCTGTAAAGTTCGCGCGCGGTGCCGCTGACAGCCGGAAATGCATCCTTGGTCTTGAATATTCCCCCGCTGAAACACGCATCAGAGATTACGAACGTGTGCTTCGCAGCTACACCGGCAACGTAATCCCGGACCGTCCCGTTGGAAATCCACTCCGAGCGCGACGACTGGCTCGCGTCGACCGGAAGCCAAAACCCCTGCTTGAGCTGCTCATCCCAATATCCGTGGCCGGCATAGAAAACAAGCAGATTATCTTCCGCCGTCAGCTTTCCGGCAATCTTGTCGAACGCCTGGATCATCGCAATGCGCGTCGGGTTCTTGAGAAACGTGATGTTGCCCGGGGCAAAACTGTAGCTGGTCGTGAGGATGCTTACGAGATTCTGCGCATCCTGGACTGGAAACTGAAGGGTGGTGACTCCGGGATTTTGATAGTCCTGCACTGCGATGACGAGTGCATAGAATCCCCCGCGGATCAACGACTGGTCGCGCCGGACCACGAGAAGCATCTTGCTCTCATTCTTGAACCGATCCACCGCTCGGATATCAATTTCGTTCCGGCCAATCGCGAGAAGCGCCTCATAAGAAAACTCCGCACCATCATCCGTAACTTTCAACTGGGCTTCTTCCCCATTGACGAGAACGAGTGCCACCCCGTTCTGGGCCCATGCAATCCCCTTCATCGAAAAAGAGGACTCCGTCGTCACTGTATCCAGTGCATTCGCGTCGGATCTCGGTTTGTCAGAACTCCTTCGCAAGGGTTCCCTCAACTCAATGACCGGGGGCCTGAAATCGTTTTCCGCCTTCAACGCCGGTCGAGGGCCAAACGCGCCTGCATTCGTTCTGGCGGTGATCTGCCGACCAAAGACGTTTCCCGACATCAACGTTATGAATACCAGAATCCAGATAGAACTTCGCACACTTCCCTCTTGAATTACTGTTGACCCGGTCTCGATGCAGGTGGATCAGGGAGATCCGTGGAACCGGCTGCCTTCTTGCCGAACACTAAAAAGGCAGCGATCGTCACGACCATGGCGGCGCCACCCGCAATGTAGTACCACAGGTTGCTGGTCTGTTCATCGTTGGATACATTGACAACGAACTCAAAGTAGTAATCGTCTCCCTTGAGATCCTGAAGCACATCTTTTCTGAAGTCCCAGCGAATCTCCTTCTTCAGTCCTGTCCGCTGTCCCGTGCCGACGGCTCCCATCACCGCCTTGGGAACATAGCCGAATTTACCATCGCTGAGCCGCTTCAAAGTGATGTTGATGTCGTAGACTTTGTCGGCGTCTGCGATGAGATCGTAGGTAATGATGACTTCTGTGCCGACCAGCTCCCACAGGGCATGTTCGATCCGACCCTGAGAGCTCGTACGTTCCTGCGCCAGAACAGGCTCCCGAAGCAAGAAGAGCACAAGGAGAGGCAGAAGCGCCATCGTCACTGGCCGGACTGCATTCTCCATGGTCGAAATGCGCATGATCATTCTCAATTCTTGCTGGTGCTGGGTGAAGTCACGCCCTCTTCTGGATTCCCGACAGAAGCGTTCGGGAATGACATTGATTTGTTAGCTCCTCGGCAGCTCGCAAATCGAGCCATCCTTGTTGTACAAGTCCTTCCATTTCGGGTTGTGCTCTTCTATCAGTCTGAGTTTCCATTGCCGATTCCACTTTTTGAGTCGCTTCTCCCTAATGATCGCCGCATCAATGTCTTCGAACACTTCGTAGTATACGAGCATCCGGACGTGGTAACTCTTTGTGAATCCGCTATGAACCTCATTTGTGTGCTCGTACGCTCGACGCGCCAAATCGTTCGTCAATCCAACATACAACGTGCCATTTCTCTTACTAGCTAATATGTATACGCAGAATGTTCGGAGCACTTCTTTGTCTTCTCTTGTCATCCCCGCATGCTTCCGGCGGGGATCCAGATCGTGGATTGGATCAGCCAGGGCACGTGTCATGCTCATATCTGGATTCCCGACAACAGCCTTCGGGAATGACATGTTCTGGTCTTGTTTTCTTTGTTTGTCATCCCCGCATGCTTCCGGCGGCCTGCCCGCCGTCACTGTTCTACACGGGGCAGGCGGGGGATCCAGATCGTGGACTGGATCAGCCAAGGGCACGTGTCATGCTCATCTCTGGATTCCCGACAACAGCTTTCGGGAATGACAACTGAAAAACGTTGTCACTTGAGCAGCGTCATCTTCTTCGTCTGAATGACTCTGCCATCAACAATGAGTCTGTAGAAATACACTCCGCTCGGGAGCGATGACGCATCCCACCGGACAGTATAGACTCCTGCCGGTCGTGCCTCATCCACGAGCGTCCCAACTTCTATGCCGAGAACATTGAAGACCCTGAGTTGCACCAATCCGCTGCTGGCGATCCTTAGTTCGAAACTGGTCGATGGATTGAACGGATTCGGGTAATTCTGGCAGAGCTCAAATTCTGCAGGAGTAATCTGAGCTGCCTTGTCGCCAACGAAAGCCTTTTTTCCGACAATCAGGCTGTACGTAAGAATTGTTCCCGCGTTCTCGAAAGAGATTTCACTCGTTTTCCGCAGATCGATCGGAACGCTCAACAGGCCGCCTCCGAGCACGACGTCGTACGCCGCCGGAATTGTCTCCACTCCGATGATTCGAATCTTGCCTTTCGAAACTTTTGGAAGCGAGACGGAGAAATTCCACACTTGACCATCCCCCATGCCGGGACGAAAATCGCTACTGTATGCTCTTTGCTGTCCATCGACCGGCGCGTGCGCTAAGGACAGAAATGCCTGGTCGGGTGATATCGGCGGCTTGGGCTGGTTGAGTTCGTCTATCCCGTTCGTCGCCGACGGAGCTACACCGATGAAGTTCTCCCGATCGGAATTGAATTCTGTTTCGAGAGAAAGCTGAAGCTTCCAATCCACAGCCAGCGGCGGCGAAGGGAGCACATTCAACAACGGGAAGGGATACGGTATCTTCAGGCTGGTCACCCCACTTCCATTATAGAAGTAGAACCCCTTGAACGCCTCGAGAGTCGCACTCGACTGGAATCCGCCGGTCCCCAGATAGCTCCAGATGTTGGTGGAGATCTGATTGAGCTTCTTTATTGCATCCCACGTGATGGGCACATCAAAGGGATTTCCGATGATGTTCCAGCCGGAGACAACATCGATCGCAAACGTTCCGTCCGGCGAGAGCTGCGGCATTGTAGCGGTCGTCGAAAGCGTAAACGCCCCCTTCTTCACAAGCCAGTATCCCTGTCCGGCACTCAGCAACGATGTCGCCGAAAGCTCCACAAGATTATTCGGCACAACTTTGCCGTTGTCTTTGAAAATTCTCCAGTCGGTCTTCTGGACACCCGTCAGGAACTTCTCAACACGCACCGAGGCACCTCCCGGGAAACTGACGAGCCGGTAGTCTGTCGACGCCGCGGGCGCGTCGGGAAAGGCGATCGCCGTCGACGAGATCGCTTTTGTGTCCATAGTATTGAACGAAAACACTGAGGACCACGGACCGAAACCGAGCGAATTCTCTGCCCGAACCCGCCAATAGTACGTGGCATTGTACGCGATTGCGGTGAGCTGCGAGGACGGTGCCGTCAGAGCGCTGTCTTCCTCTATCAAAGGAGAACTGAATGCTGAGTTCAAAGCAATCTGCAACCGATAGGTTCCTCCTCCTGCCACTGCCTGCCAGGTCAGGTTCACCGGAGCTACAAGGTTGGACGTACCATCGAGCGGCGATGTGAGCAACGGCGGATTGTTGAGATTTCCACCTGCCCATTTCCAGATGGTTCCCTTGTTGCCGACGGCCCACCCATCTGCGGAGGGTGAAAACGATACACATCGCATCGCCAAGGTGTCCGGCGTCGGGCGGATGATCCACGTAAGTCCGCTGTCAACCGATATTGCACATTGCCCTTTCGTATTCATGAGCACGGCAGCGGACGGAGAAGCGAACTCAAGCGAGCCCCCGACGCCAAGCCCCGTGTTGATGGGATTGCTCCAGTCCACCCCGGCGTTCGTTGATCTCAGGACCGTTCCGACGGCGCCGACGACCAGCCCTGTCGTTTCACTCGAGAACGCAATCGATGGAAGAGCACTTCCCGATCCTGTGATCGTTTTGCTCGCGGCCCATGTTTTGCCTTTGTCGGTCGAATGAAAGACGCGCGGGAAACCGGTAGTCGAGGATCGCGTGGAGAACCATGCACTGTTCCCGGAGATTGACATGTTGTTCGACTGGCACATCTCTCCGGTGGCTGGAAGCGGGATGTTTGTCGAAGGGACACGCGTCCAGTTGTTGCCTCCGTCCGTCGTTGTGTAAATGGCGAAGTAGCCTTTTTCAGGATTGCCGATGATGATGCCGTTGAAGGCGTCAAAGAACCGAACATCCTGCCAATAGGTGGAGGGATCGTTCGATGAGGTAGACTGCGTCCAGGTCTTGCCGCCGTCCGTGGTCTTGAAGAGAGCAGAATTCACCGTCCCCGAATCGTGAGCAACGATCCAGGCAAGATTTGCGTCCCTCGCGGAAACGTTGATGCCTGTCCAGTTCGACGGATCCACGCGGCTCCATGTCGTGCCGCCGTTGGTCGTTCGGAGCACAACTCCGGACACACCGCAAACCCAGGCAACAGTTGCGCTCACGGCTTTGATGGAGAGGAGTTCGACTGAGACGCCGCTGGATTGGACAATCCACGGAGAGGAGGAAGTCGCTGATTGGTGAATGAGGAGATTTTCAGATGCGGAAGTTACGGAGTTGACGGTCCGGGCACCTCGTTCCTGCGGGAAGACCGAGAATACGATGATCATCTCAAGCATCAGAGCGTATTTGAGCATCTTCTGCATTCGACCTCGGGGATGCGGTTGAGCGCGAAACGATTCCATCATGTCACCCCGAGACTCTTCTGCTCGGGGTCTAAAACCCAAGTCCCGAACAGGAACGTTTCGGGAAGACATTATCCCTCATGTCACCCCGACATGTTTCTGGTCGGGGTCTCAAATCGAGGTCCCGAACAGAGACGTTTCGGGACGACATCATCCTTCATGTCACCCCGACATGTTTCTGGTCGGGGTCTCAAATCGAGGTCCCGAACAGGAACGTTTCGGGAAGACATTTCCAGCGGAGGACGCGACAAACTAAGGAAAGATAGTGGGGTTTGCAAGAGGAGGAAAACGGTCAGGAAAGGCTCATCAGGCTCCCAGGGGCGGAGAATCGCCGGACTGCACTTTAAGCAGCGCAATCTTTTCAATGAAGAACTGGCAGACAGGGTCGGATGGGGCAAAAGTCATTGCATGTTGGAAAAAGGCCGTAGCCTCATCCCAATCTCTCTTCTTATAGGATGCCAATCCCTGGGTGTAGAAATCGAGGAAGGAGGTCATTGCCGATGCCATCGATTTTCCCTTCGCATCCCGGAGTTCAAACACGGTCACCGGCTCTTTTCGACCGTCAACAGTTACGCGCTCAATTTCCCGCACGATGAACCGGTTGGAAACCTGGTAAGCCGCATATTCGCTCATCAGAATGACGGTTCCATAGCGTTTGTTCACGTCCTGGATACGGGAGGTCAGGTTCACGACGTCTCCCATGGCGGTGTAATTTGTCTTCCGCTCCGATCCAATGTTGCCGACGGTGCAGACTCCGGAATTGATGCCGATCCGGTGATGGACATCGATACCCCAGGCGTCTTTCCAGCGATGCCGGATTTCCTCAAGCCTTTTTTGCATCTGAAGTGCTGCCGCAGCCGCAAGAAATGGAGCTTCTTCTGTAGGAACGGGTGCCCCCCAGAAGGCCATGATCGAGTCGCCGATGAACTTGTCGATCGTCCCGCCGCGACGTTGGATGATATCGCTCATCTCGGTCAGGTAATTGTTCATCAGCTTCACCGTCTTGTCAGGCCCGAGCATCTCGGACATATGCGTGAAGTCGTTGATATCCGAAAAGAGAATAGTGACCTCCCGATGCGCTCCACCCAGCTTCGACATTTCCGGATTCTCGATCAACTGACGGACAACCCGTTCGTCGACATACTGACCAAAAATGCCCGTGATCCGTTTTCGCTCTTTCCGTTCCGTGAGGGCCGAGTAGACAGTGACCGATGCGTTGGCGAAGATGATCGTGAGACTCATGCTGGCGGCAGGAAGCCAGAGCGAGTATTGAGCGAAACCCCAATACCCGATCCCCCAGATGGCAATGAGGAGAAGAAGGATAATGAGCATGTCCCGCAACGCATGGAACCTCGATGTTATGAACACGGCGATCAGAGCCAGAACGGCAAGAACCACAAAGGCCAAAACCTCCGACAGCTTCCGTATGTACTTCCCTTGCGCAATCGTCAAGAAAGCATTAGCGTGGACCTCGACTCCCCGCATCGGTTCGTAGTCTGACACGGCACCATAATAAGGAGTGAGGAACTGATCGACGGCAAACTCAGAGAGGTTTCCGACGAGGACAACCTTGCCTTTCAGCGCATCTGGGTTAAAGAGCAATCCTTCGGTAATCGAACTACTGCGATACGCGAGGATCCGTCCTTCCTTCTCCTGTGTCCACGAACCGTCGGGACCTCTTTTCCAGACCGGAGGAGGACCAGCGAAGTTGATGCGCATCGTACCGTCATCCAGCGGAATTCTCTCAATCGATTCTCCCTCCGTCTGCGAAGCAAGATATTGCCGGATGTCCAGACCACGCGAGAGACAGTAGACGACCGTCGAGAACGACGGGACCAGCACGTTGTCCTGGGTTTTGATGAAAGGCTTGACGGACCTGACGACAGCAAATACACCGGAGGAGGAGATATCAAGGTTGGCGTAACCGACACCTTTCAAGGCATCGCGAAACAAGGGATGAGGTTCGGTGAACTTGATGGTACCCGACTCTTCTGTTTCAAATGCGGACACCGCGACAACATTGCCCGAGCGGCGCATCGCATCGCACAAGAGCGTGTCGCCAGCCGGATCGAGCACTGTCTGAGCTTCGAGGAAGGCTATGTCCAACCCGATGACATTCGCCCCATGAGCCGCCAGAGAGTCGATGAGTTCTGAAAGATACCGCCTGGGTAATGGATCGTAGTATCCGTAGGTCGATCCGAACGATTTGCCGTCTACCATGACGAGCGCGACATCCGGAATCTTGTCTTCCCTTGGAGCGAGGCGAAGCTTGAAGAAAAAGTCGAGCGCACTTTCCTCAAGACTCTTGAGGCCCGGGTTCTTATAAGTGAACGTACCGACCCCAAACGAAAGAAGGGCCAGCACGGTCAGCCACAGGTATTTTTTTAACGAACTCTTCATTCTTTCCAGATCCCAATGCGTCGTTGCTGAATGCGCGAAGTGCTATCGGCCTGCTGAAAAATTGTTTCCGTGAGCCATCCGATGCATCGCCAGCCCAGCCGTGCGGCGCGCCCGACCGTCGGCAGCCTGCGAATGGGCGGGTGGGTCTGGCGGGGACGGCTCAGTTCTGGAAAAACCCAGAGGGTTTCGCCTACTCGGAGTCGTCGACTTCAGTCGATGACGAGCTTTTGAGCAGGCTCCTACTGAGGCACACTGAGTTTCTGGGCCAGCTTTTTCTCAGCCTCTGCCTGTTCGGTTCGTCCGATTTTGGTGTACACATTCGCCAGAAGCTCGTGACCTACGGCGAGGTCTGGTTTCGCTTCGACGACCTTCTGCAGGCTCGCCTCGGCTGATATGAACAGGTTGCGATCGATGTAGAGCATTGCTTCCAGGAGTGCTCGGCGAGAGACTGATGGATCTCCCTTGCAGAGATCCGCGACCTTGCTCAGGTCTGTCTGCAACAGTTTCATATCAGAATCGGACAGTACAGAAAATGTTGTCTCTTCTGAAGTTTGCCCTGTCTTCATCGCGAGAACATGCCACTGCAATTGTCGCTTCTCCGTCAGCTTCAAGTCAGAGAGCGGCATCACCACTTCGCTCGCGTTTTTCACAGCTGCTGATTTCACGACCGTCCCGTCACTGTTCTTCACGCTGACAACGTAGTTTGAACCTGGTTCTGACTTTGTGTCGATCCAGGTGAACTTGAGATCGGACGCTTTTGCTACGACGAAACTCGGAGAGATACCTCTGATGCTCTTGCCTTCCTTGAATTCCCTCGTCGCCCCAAGGACGCTCTTTGAAGGTTCCTTGCTCCAGAGGATGCTCGAGAAGACTTTGCCGAGACGTGAGAAGAACCCGTCTTCACGCACAGCTTTGGCGAGGAGGTGGTTTTGGTTCGCTACCAGGTACACTTCCTTGCCGGTATAATACATGATGAGCGCGGCGCCATCGGAGTTTGTTCGGACCTGATCTCCAGGAAAGAGCTTCTCCTTGCCTGTCACCCGCAGAGTCTGTCCGGATTCTCTCGTCACGATGACGGTCCCTTTGAATGATGCAAGGACTGCCATATCCTGAGCGCCGGCGAGAAAGGAGCAGAGCGCCAGTGCCAGCAGGGTGAGCACCAATACCCGAAACCGAATCATGGTTTTCATACGCTATCCTTCCAATGATAATCGAAGTTCTTTTATTTCCGCTTCCTGCTGCGCAGCAGAAACACGCGGCGACATTCTTGTCTTCGTATTGAAATCTTTATCAGGCTTCGTTTCTTTGGTAGGATTGTCCGGTTCAACGAGTCCTGTTCTGAGAGCCAGACAAAGCTACTGCAGTTCGGCGCCAAAGGCAACATCGGTTCAGGGCGTGCCTGCTGGTGCGAAACGTTTTCAGCGCCAACGAAATATCGGCAGTGCTTTGAGATGTAGCGTTGACATTCGTCACACAGGTGAGCAGAAGAACGATCAAGCGCATGAGCTCGCTTCTCGATCTTCCCCCTGCAACGAACGGTGCAATGAGCACCAGCGGGGCATCTTGCCACCCATTCAATACTTGTGCCAACAGACCTTTGAAGAACAGTCGCAGATGTTTGGACTATTTTATCGTATACCCTGCAGGGATTTTGAACTTGTCTGCAGAGACCGGTGCTTTTTCATCAACGCTGACAGCCTTCTTCAGCATCGTCATGTCTTTCGATTTCATATCAATCAGCATCAGGACATGATTCCAGCTAGCGTAGGTCGTAGTTGATCCTTCCAAGCCGACCACGAACGCTTCGCATGGCTTGCCGCCGAGTGTCATGGTCGGCAGTTGTTTTGCCTTTCCTGATTTCTTGTCGTCGTCGGAAACATCGTTCCATGCGACTCTGACTTCAGTTCCGTTCGACGCCTCACCGCGCTTGACGGCGGTTTTCTTGGCGGGGTTGATGCTGTAGAGATTCTTCCCATCGCTCAAATAGACATCCCGCAACTTATCACCTTCATACGTTTCGCGGCACTCCTTCATTCCATATTCGTCGAAGTACAGGACGACCTTGTTCTTCATGTCGAAGCCTGCCATTTTCTGCGTCGATTCGAACGTGATCGTGCATGATTTGATGTCGTACTTCTTTGTCTGACCGCTGGAGTGAAGAGTCACACACACCAGCATCACAACTGTGAGGAAGAGTGTTGATCGTTTCATACGCGCTCCTGTTCTTAAGGTGGAGACGGTTTCTGGGTTTCTTTCCACATCCTGAAGGCTTCGCCGAGAGACTCGGCCGATCCTCAATCCAAAGGTGCGGCTACGGATGGTTCTTTGCTTGTTTGTCATCCCCGCATGCTTTTGGCGGGGATCCAGAACGTGAATTGAACCGGCCAGGGGCAAATGTCAAGCTCACTTCTGGATTCCCGACAGAAGAGTTCGGGAATGGCACCTCGTTTCTTCGCAACCGTGGGATTGCGGGTACGAGTGACAATTGCGAATCGACATCATAGATCCTACCCCAGCTCGACAAGATTTCTCAGTCTCCGCCTCCCCCACAACGGAACTTGGGGCAGGTCGGCGGATGCTTCGAAATGACAGATACTCTTGTCACGTCGTCGAACGGCTGTCCTCAGCTCTCTATACTCACCCTCAACCCCTGGAAATCGAATGCCAGATCGATGATAGTCATCCCCGCCTTTGTCAACTTCTGCGTCGCACGGCTCTTGCCTTCTTCACCTTTGCAGCAGAAAACCACGCATCCCCCTCCGCCGGCACCACACGGTTTTCCGCCGACGACATCGTCCTTCACAAGAGCGAATAAGTCTTCAAGTCCCTGGTTGCTCGTCGATCCGTCCATGATCTTCGCACATTCGAATTGCATCGTGAGGATCCTTCCAAACTTCTCGAAGTCTCCTGCCTCAAGCGCATCTTTTCCTTCAAAAGCCGAGTCACGCATCCTGATCAAGGCATCGATGATGTCGCGATGCCCCTTCGCGAAATTCCCCCACACATTTTCATGTATTCTCGAAGACAGTCGGGCAACGCCGGTGTAGCACAAGAGAAGGGTCTTTTCAAGTTCAGCAATGCGCGAGGAAGAAATACCGACGGGAGTAGAACGAATCCCGTCTTTCGTGAACTCGAATACGTTGATCCCCCCTACCGCGGATGCACACTGGTCTTGCTTTCCGCCGATGATGCCCAGGACTTTTTCTATCTTGAATGCATCTTCTGCGAGAACCAGTCGTTCCTTCACGCTTGTGAGCGGGCGGCCCTTGACGAGACCCAACCACAGAACATTCATCGTGGCTGAACTTCCCAGGCCGGCACCCCAGGGGAGATTGGCTTCATAGTGCACGGTCATTCCGTCTTTGCTTTCGCGGTGCGACCCGCTCAGCAATTCGCCATGGACATACTTCTTGATCGCGGCATTGAGTGTCGCTCCGCCGAATGTTTCATAGAACATGGGGACGTCTGTCCATGCTCCTGCAAAATCGATGCGGACGGGGGCTTCTGCGATGATTTTCATGACTCAGCCTCAATTCGATGGTACGTTGACGATTCTAGCTTCCCCGATTGCCCAGGGTTATTTTTCTTTGTCATCTTTCTTCTTGTCCGGCACCGCATTCCTTCTCGGTTCATCCTTCACCGGAGGCTGCACCTTTGAGGGCGGCGGGGATTTCGGAGTTGCCGGAGGCAGCGTCTTGAAACTTGAGGTTCGATCTGCGGCCCGCTGACGCACCTCGCTATCGCGATTCAACCCCTGGTTTGCCGGCGCCTGACCGACATCCTTCCAGGTACTCCGGTCACGCTGCTGCCACCCCTGAGGAGTCTTGCGCAGGACGTTGCCATCCGGAGCCGCGTAGACATTGTTGTCTTTCGGCGTCGAACGCGGAGTGATCCGTGAATTTCCCCTTGTGTCAATTCGCCCCACGCTCGGCGTCTCGGGCTTCACTGTGGGATAGTTATCCGGACGCGAGGGCGGAGGCTGAACGGGTCTTGACGGCACCGTCGGAGTGTTGTCGGGGCGAGACGGAGGAGTCTGCGCCGGTCTTGACGGAACCGTCGGAGTATTGTCGGGGCGAGACGGGGCAGGCTGCGCCGGTTTCGGTGGCACCGTCGTGCGAGATATGATTTCCCCAACAGATGGCCGCTTGACACCCGTATTCCAGCGATCGTACATTGTGCCGCTCCGGGTCGCGCCGCTGTTCCGATTCGTTCCACCTGACGACGGAGCCGCGGGTTTGCTAGCAATCACCGGATGATACGAGGGGTGATATCCATTGCGGTACGCCGGACCGGCGACGGGCCGGTACTCCGGACGGTAACCAACCGGCCCCCACCATCCTGCATGGACTGTCCTCGAGCTCGGTGCGAACCATCCATGCGTCTGACCACTACCAAATCCCAGGCCAAACGACCAACCCGACCATGGATCATAGTGAACTCCGAATCCCCACGTCCAAGGACGCGCATAATAGTAGCGCCCATGCCATGGATGGTAATAATGCCCCGTTCCATACACAACGCTGCCTCCATAAACGTAGCATCCGGTGTACCCCGCTGTGTATCCGACATACGCGACCGAAGGATTGTAACCATAGACACGAACATAGCGGACGTTGTAGACGGGGAACTGCGGCGGAATCGTGTAAATGACTTCGGGCACATTGACACATACTCCCCAGGGACCAAACGCTCCCGGACTTTCAAACCACACTCCCTTCTCACAATTGTAGTATCTCCCGCCAACGCGGATGACTGCCGTCGGCGTGTTCACTGCGTACTCCATTCCGGTATTCTCAATCGGCTCAAACTGTGGATCTCCGTCGTATTGAACTTCGGTCGTCGCAGTCGCACGGTCCACTTCTGCCGTCTGCGGTATCTGTGCATCGAGAATCGCCTCTTTGGCAGGGATCGTACCGGCAACACTCGCAAGCACATCGTCGCATTCCGATCCCGGCGGGATGTTGGCGAAATCCGTCGGCAATTTCTTTGATTCGATATTCGTCCAGGGGCCCGTCAAGGTCTTCGCTGTGTACCACCGGCCGGAGATGAGGATAAAAACGTGTTGTGTCGCGATCTCCACAAATACTCTGCTCGGTGTGTTCGACGCGTAGAGCAGCCCCGTCCCTTGAATCGATGCGAGTTGAATCGGACCGTCGGTGGCAATCAACTCTGCCGGCTCCGTGCTCACCACAATTTCCGGAATTCGGCCTGTTTTGACTGCGACATCGGTAGCGTTCAACTCCTCATCAGATGCATCGTCGGATTTCGACTGGTCGGAGAGAGCAAGGACTGCTTTCGGCGGACTGTCGATCTTGTGCCATGGTCCCTTGATGCCCATGGTCGTAAACCAGAGGCCTCCCCCGCGCAGATAGAATCGTCCGGAAGAAGCAACCTGAACCAGGAAGAACGGCGTATTGCTCACGCGCTTCAACGAAGTCCCTTCAACCGGAGTAAGCACGGGATCGCCGTCCAACACGACGAGCACGGCTGGGCGGTTCATCACGATAATTTTCGGCGGAGTCACGTCCAGTTCACGGGCGTTTTCCCTTTCCTTCTGAGCGGTCTCTATGCTTTCGAGGAGGAGGTCGAGCGAAAACGTCAGATCCAGAAGCGGCATCTGATCTTCCAGGGCGGCGGAAATCTTCGAGGTCTCTTCATCCGTTCCGTTCGGGAATTTTATTTGCTTCACCTTCACATCTTCGAGTTTCACCGTTCGGTTCGTTCGGTCTGTCGAGACCCGACAATCCAGCCAGACGGCACCGAACACCGGTTCGTCCTTTCCATTGGGCACAATGGAAATGGCGGCGCGTGCACCCAACGCGTTTCCCTTGAACGATGCAATCTGCGGTTGATAAATGGTAATCGTCCCCTGCGTGCTTGCAACCTCGCGGGGCCAGTCTTGCGCAGGGAGGATGGCTGTCCAGCATATCAGAAGTGTAGCGAGAAGGCTTTTCATGTGAATCTCCTTTCACGACCAATGCAACGTGGAACCGTCACTCGACCCAACATTGCTATGCTTTCATAATAAGAAATGAAACCAGAGTTGTCAACCATCCGTCAGGATGGTCGATCTCCATTGAGAATACCCGACTTCAAACGTCTGACACCTCTTTTCAACCCGAGGTTTATCATGGTGGCGGACAACCGCGACGGCGGTGACTCTTCCCTCTTTTTTGTTTCTTCATTCCCGGGGATTGCTTAACTTCAGTTCACAAGCGCTCTTCGTCATGAATCTCTTTTCACTCCTCGGAACACGTCCATGAAAAAAGCACTGATTACCGGTATCACGGGCCAGGACGGCTCCTATCTTGCAGAATTGCTTTTGAGCAAGGGCTACCAAGTCGACGGGATTATCCGGCGTGCAAGCACATTCAATACTCAAAGACTTGCCCATGTCTATGTTGACCCCCACATCCCGAAGGCAAGACTCCGGCTACACTACGGCGATCTCTCTGATCCGGGTCTGATGACCGAGGTGATGTACAATATCAAGCCAGATGAGGTTTATCATCTCGGAGCACAAAGCCATGTCCGAATCTCGTTTGATATGCCCGAGTACACAAGCGATATTACCGGGCTCGGGACGACACGGCTGCTTGAAGCAATCAGAAGAAGTGGTATCAAGACGCGGTTCTACCAGGCATCGTCGTCTGAAATGTTTGGGGGAGCGCATCCGCCCCAGAATGAAACCACCGCTTTCCGACCCCGAAGCCCCTACGCCATAGCCAAAGTGTATTCCTACTGGATGACTGTCAATTACAGGGAGGGATACAAGATTCATGCTTCGAATGGGATTCTCTTCAATCACGAGAGTCCCAGACGCGGTGAAGTGTTTGTGACCCGCAAGATTACTCGGGCGATCGCCAATATTCTCGCCGGCAAAGAAAACAAGCTGTATCTGGGCAATGTAGACGCAAAGCGCGACTGGGGCTTCGCCCCTGAATTCGTTCAAGCAATGTGGCTGATGCTTCAACAGGAAAAACCCGACGACTACGTTGTCGGAACGGGAACGAGCCACTCAGTTCGAGACTTCCTCAAAAACTCTTTTGAGTATGCTGGTATTGAGATTGAATGGAAGGGGAAAGGCTCAAACGAGAAGGCCATCGTCAAGAGCTGCAGCTCCGCGCACCAGGGAAGGCTGCGACCCGGTCAAGTGCTCATTGAAATCGATCCAAAGTACTACCGTCCGACAGAAGTGGATCATCTCCAGGCAGATATCCGAAAAGCAAAGAAACAACTCGGTTGGCAACCTAAAGTCCTCTTTGATGATCTGGTAAAAGTGATGATGGACTTTGACATGTTGGGCGCCGGTCTGCAACCCCCGGGAGAAGGGATCAAAATCCTGAGTAAAAAGGACTTTGGCTGGACCAATCACGCGACCACTTTACAACAACAAATACAAGAAAGCCATGGATAGAGGCGCGAAAGTCTTCGTGGCGGGTCATGGCGGGCTGGTAGGGTCTGCCATTGTCCGAAAGCTGCGGGACCTGGGTTTCGGCAACATCGTCGTCAAAGGGCGTTCGGAACTGGATCTCAGGAAACGCGAAAACGTTGACTCATTCTTCGCCGATGAGAAGCCGGAGTACGTTTTCCTCGCCGCTGCCAAAGTGGGCGGGATCCACGCAAACAATACGTACAGAGCCGAGTTCATCTATGATAATCTCGCCATCGCGACGAATGTGATAGACGCAAGCCACCGTTGGGGCGTCAAGAAACTTCTGAACCTTGGTTCGTCGTGCATTTATCCAAAGCTTGCGCCGCAACCGCTGAAAGAAGAGTATCTCCTCACCGGATTGTTGGAATCGACCAACGAGCCGTATGCGATCGCAAAAATCGCTGCCATCAAACTCTGCCGGTACTACAACGAGCAGTACGACACGAATTTTATTTCCGTGATGCCGACAAATCTCTTCGGGCCCGGTGATAATTTCAACCTTGAGACTTCGCATGTACTCCCGGCTTTGATGCGGAAGATACATCTTGCACACCTGCTGAACGCAGGGCGATTCGAAGACATCCGGAAGGATGTCGGGGCACGTGGGTTGGGATTCGGGATTGAAATCACTGCGAACAGCAGCGAAGCTGAAATTGAGGCAACTCTCCAGCACCTGGGAATCGGTCGTTCGTTTGTGAAGCTCTGGGGAACGGGCAATGCTCTCCGCGAGTTTCTGTATTCCGATGACCTAGCAGATGCCGTCGTGCATCTCATGATGCACCACAACTACAAAGACATCGGAGAGTTTGTGAACATCGGCGTTGGAATTGATTCCAGCATCATAGATCTGGCCAACAGAATCAGATCGATCGTGGGGTTTTCGGGCGACATCCGCTTTGACCCGTCGAAACCGGATGGGACACCGAGAAAGCTCCTTGATATCTCCAAGATACAAGCTCTTGGATGGACGCCACGCATCAATCTCGATGACGGCCTCCACCGACTCTATCAGTGGTACTCCGCTTCGTAGTTCCACACCTTCCTGCCTTCAGCTCAATGGAATGATGTTTCCCCCCGAGCTTGTCGAGCTCTGCGATGGCACTCTTCCGATGCTCAAGGTTTGGTCCTACGTATCTGATAGGCAAGGGAATGGCTGGTTATTGTCGCGGGGTAGGTCTCACGAAGAAAACTTGTTGAGGGGCATTCCGGGGCGAGTTGTCGAATCTGGTCTCTTGTGGTTCTACCAGGGGATGCGGCGACGTCATGCGGTGCTCAAAACCAAGACTCCATCATCGGAGGAACACAAACCTCATTTTGCATTGCGGGCTGCCTTCGTTTCTTTTCAATCCCTCCTCGATTGTTCAATCTTCAAATCCTCCATCACCATTTCCTCAACGAGAGCCTCAAAAGTGTATAACGGTGACCAATCCAATTCTTTTCTGGCCTTCGAGGGATCGCCGAGCAGGATGTCCACCTCAGCCGGTCGGAAGAAACGCGGGTCCGACACCACAAACGAGGAGTAGTCCAGTCCGAGGAGCGAAAATGCTGTCTGAGCAAAATGCCTGACGGTATGACTTGTTCCTGTGGCTATGACATAGTCCTCCGGTTTTTCCTTCTGCAGCATAGCCCACATTGCCCGAACGTAATCCTTTGAATGCCCCCAGTCACGGCTCGCGTCCATGTTCCCGAGTCTGAGTTCTTTTGCTTTTCCCAGCTTGATTCTTGCTGCTGCAGTCGTGATTTTCCGGGTCACGAACTCATAGCCACGTCGGCACGATTCATGGTTGTAAAGGATTCCGGAGGTCGCAAACATGCCATAGGCTTCGCGATAGTTGCGAGTCAGTTCGTAACCGGCCACTTTGGAAATGCCGTACGCCGAACGCGGGTGAAACGGTGTATCCTCGTTCTGTGGTACATGCTTCACCTTGCCGAACATCTCGCTGGTCCCGGCAAAATAGAATCGGCATTCCGGTGCAACGTGCCTCATGACAGAGAGCATGGAATGCGTGCCATTAATATTGATGTTGAGCGTCGAGAACTCGTCCTCAAATGAATTACTCACGAAGCTCTGAGCAGCCAGGTGGTAGCATTCGTCCGGGTGGACTTCGAGGGCGACTTTGAACAAACTTGGATAACTCTCGAGCGAGGCAGAATGCAACTGAATGCTCTCCTGGAGGTGCCGGATCCTCCACATCCTGTGGCTGGGATCTTCCAGAGCCACTCTTCGAACGATGCCATGAACTTCATAGCCCTTCTCCAAAAGCAGTTCCGCCAGGTATGATCCATCCTGACCCGTAATTCCAGTTATGAGCGCCTTCTTCATGAACTACCTTTGCATTGACTTGTTGATCTCCAATGATGAATTACCAATCCAGAATGATGATGTGCCATCAGCCCTTTCTCCCTCGCCCCTTCCGGTATTGCCGCAGCATGCTGTAGAAAATCGCCAGGACGCCGCCCCCCGTGTCGATGCATACGTCGAGAACTGAGGCGGTGCGCGAGGCTACGAACGATTGATGGTATTCATCACTCGCAGCGAAGAGAACGATAAACACAATAGAGAACATCGCCCAGCGCAACATCCGGGGTTGGTTTGAGCCGGCCCTGAACCCCCGAAAGACCAGCATTCCGGAGATGAAGAACTCTGTCACATGCCCTGCCTTGCGCAAACTGTTGTTGATCAACCTGACCATGCTATTCGATATCGCCGGATCGACTGAACGCAGGAGACGGTGAAAAAAATCGAAAGTGTTTTGCGCCGAGAACATCCCCGTCGACATCCAGAAGATAAATCCCATCCAAAGAAGAACAGGAAGCCAGTATTTTACGATAGTGCGAAGTGGCATGCGTTGTCAGTAAACTTGGAACTTCAGACTTCAGACTTTGATGTTGGACATTTGCCTGCGAGAACCGTTGCAGCCGGTACAAAATCCAATGCCGAACGTCGAATGTCGAACGATGAGTTTGGGTTCCTTACCACAGCCCGTATCGCGCACTCACCGAGAACTCGAGTTTCCGGTCATTGTTCAGTTGGAGCGTTTCATCGCTCGTTGTTCTCGATGTCACCCGGGC
>PMZI01000044.1 GCA_003170475.1 Ignavibacteriota bacterium
TACTCGAAGTAGTCCTAACGGCCGTTCACCAATGTATCATCAACCCCAGCTTGCCGGGGCCTAACTTCCTCGCACACAGCGAGAGGAAAGAGAACCATGAGCAACGCATTAGTTCAAATGCCAGAAAAGATCGAGATTGACGAAAGCTCCTTGACTCCGACCTCTGGACGGTTTACTGTCCAGCCCCTCGAAAAGGGATTTGGAGTTACGCTTGGCAATTCTTTCCGCCGGGTGCTGCTGTCCTCTCTTCCGGGTACGGCGATTACCGCAATCCGGGTGGATGGCATTCAGCATGAGTTCTCCAC
This sequence comes from Ignavibacteriota bacterium, assembly GCA_003170475.1. GTDB lineage: Bacteria > Bacteroidota > Ignavibacteria > UBA10030 > UBA10030 > UBA9647. Next base: position 306 of record PMZI01000044.1, read on the forward strand.
GATCAAAGGTTTTGTGGAGGATGTTGCTGATTTGATTCTGAACCTCAAACAGGTTCGCATCAGACCGAGTAACAAAAAACTCACGAAGGTGACTTTGTCAGTAAAAGGCCCGGGCGTTCTCAAGGCTGCTGACATCCAGAAGGCATCAGCAGAACTCGAGATCCTCAATCCCGAGATGCACCTCGCGACCCTCAGCAAGGAAGCGAACGTTGAGCTGGAGCTTCGGTTGGGCCGGGGCAAAGGGTACGTCTCTTCAGAAGAGAACAAGGCGGCTGACCAGCCCATCGGGACGATCGCGATTGATTCGATCTTCACGCCGATCAAGAACGTGCGGTTCTTTGTCGAACCGACCCGCGTCGGCGGACAAACAGATTTCGAAAAGCTCATTCTTGAGATCGAGACCGATGGTTCGATCACTCCGGAAGAAGCCCTGACGCACGCCGGCAAGATCCTTCGCGATCACATTCAACTCTTCATCAACTTTGAGGCCGAACCTGAGGCCGAAAAGGTGGAGAGCGAGGAGGAAGCAAAACTGGCGCAGACTCGGAAGATGCTCAAGATGTCAGTGGATGAACTGGAACTTTCCGTGCGTTCGCACAATTGTCTCCGGTCTGCCAACATTAAGACCATCGCGGATCTCGTGCGCAAGGATGAGTCTGAGTTGCTGAAATTCCGTAACTTCGGCCGAAAGTCGCTCGCCGAACTCTCGGCGATCGTCGAAGAATTAGGGCTGAATTTTGGCATGGATGTGGACAAGTACCTGAAAGACAGTAACGAGTAACGAACAGAATCAGCTTGAAAGGCACACATCACGGATTGGGTACTCCCAACCGTGCAAGAACGTAGAATAGAGGAACCGAAGCATGCGTCATGGGAATGCAGGTCGAAAACTTGGCCGAACCGCCAGCCACCGTAAGGCGACACTCTCGTCGTTGAGCGTGGCGTTGATTCGACACAAGAAAATACGGACGACAACGGCGAAAGCCAAAGAAGCCCGGATGGTTGTCGAAAAACTCATCACCCGCGCCAAGAATGCAGTGTTGAAGGAAGCCGATGCGAAAATCAAGGACGTCCACGCACGTCGCGAGGTGTTCGCATTTCTTCGTGATCGGGAAGCTGTGAGCATGTTGTTCAATGAGATCGCAGGCAAGGTCGCGAGCCGGCCGGGTGGATACACTCGTGTTGTGAAGCTCGGTCAGCGGCAAGGTGATGGCGCCGAAGTCGCGATTCTAGAACTTGTAGACTACAACACCGGACAGGAGAAAGCCGCCCCGAAACCGAAGGCGAAAGCCGCGGCGGGACGCAAGCGGGGACCGAAGGGCAAGACCGCAGCGAAGAAAGCCGAAGAGAAGAAGGGTGAAGCCGAGACGGCCGCAACGCCGGCGAAAGCAGAGCCTGTTCAACCCGAGGCAAAAGAGTCTGACTCGAAATAGTGAGAGTAGACCTGTTCTTTCTGATTCTGTAGAAGAGAGGGGAAGTCTCCATGCTCAAAATCACGTCTGCTGAGTTCCTGCAAGGTGTAGCGGACCTTCATCAACTTCCGAAGAATGAGCTGAAGGAAGTTTTATACATCGGCCGATCGAACGTCGGCAAATCGTCACTGTTGAACAAGATGTGCAATCGGAAGAGCCTTGCCCGCTCCAGCAATACCCCGGGCAAGACGAGGGAAATCAACTACTACATTGTCAATAACCATTTCTATTTTGTGGACCTTCCCGGCTACGGGTATGCAAAGGTTCCGGAACAAATGCGTGCCGGTTGGAAGCGCCTGATTGAGGATTTCCTCAAGCGCGGCAGGCCGATAGCTCTTGGGATGCAGCTCATCGATTCCCGACAGGAGCCTACGCCGCTCGATCTGATGATGATGGACTGGCTCGAGTATTACGAGATTCCCTACCTCCTGGTGCTGACGAAATCGGACAAACTCCCTGTCAGCAAATTGTCCAAGCAGCTCGATACCTATCGTACCCGCTTCAGTCAACAGTTGAATGAAGGATGCTGCCGTGGAATCGTTCCCTTCTCTATTATAACCGGGGACGGTAAACTGGAGTTGCTGCGCATGATTGATGCGCACATGAATCACTCCCTGGATCAGAAAAAGGAGGCTGTCTAGCCGGCATCCGATTGATAACGTTTTTTTCGAAAGACCTCGACACTCATCGAGGTCTTTTTGTTTTTAGGAGGTGAACGCTTCTTGCTCGGTGAGGTAGGAGGATGTCCTCTAAGCCATATCTGTCATTCCGAACGACGTGAGCCTGCCTGCGTGCCGAAGGCACTTTGGCAGGCAGGGAATCTTAATCTGGGGTAAGATTTCTCTCCCGATTGAAAAGCATCGGGATCGAAATGACAGGGGCTCAGTGTGTCATTCCAAACGAAGTGAGCCTGCCTGCGCTCCGCTTGCGGCGGGCAGACCGAAGGCACTTCCGCTTACGCAACGCTTCAGCGGACAGGTCGGCAGGCAGGGAATCTTGATCTGGGGCAAGATTTCTCCCCCTGAGACCCGGGGTCGAAATGACAATGTGAAGCATCGGAATCGTCAGGAAGTGATCCTCCGAAGGAGTCCTTTGGACCCTTGGGAAAATGACGATGACACCTTCTTCACAGACTCCTGCGATTGCAAACATGACGGCTGAGTCGCGGGAAATTTGATTGTCGGGCGCTATTGATGTATCTTGAAACGACAGTTTGTCACCAGGAACCTCCGATGTCGGCTCACCCGCGAAGTACTCCATTCCGGATTTTAATGTGTCTGGTCCTTGGCAGTATACACCTCCTTCCAGCACAACAGATTCCCACGTACACGCTCACCGGTCGTGTCCTTGACGACTCCACAAAACTCCCTCTAGAGAACGCGAATGTGTTTATCGCAAATTCAACAATGGGCGCACCGACAAATCAGCAGGGGCTGTTCAGAATCCGAAATGTGCCGGCCGGGACACATGAGCTCATTGTTTCCATCGTCGGCTATGTTCTTCATACGCGTTTCGTCAGAATCACCGATTCCACTCAGCCGTCGCTTGAAATAAGACTGAAGCAAAAAGTGCTTCAGCTCGGCGGGGTGGAAGTGGTGGGGGCAGATCCCGCTGACTGGAGAAAGGATCTGGCCAGGTTCTCAAGCGCATTTTTGGGTGAAGGACCAAATGCCGACATATGTACATTGGTGAATCCCGAGATTCTCTCGTTCTCCACTGATTTGTCGGGAACCTTTGAGGCGCGCGCCCCGGAACCGTTGCGCATTGAAAACAACGGGCTGGGATATGAGGTGCTTTTGCGGCTCATGACCTTCTCGATAGGGCCACGATGGCTGACGTACGGCTGGCGGTCCTTCTATCGCGAAATCCCCGCTCAGGACGACGACCGACGCTTGGATTGGCAGAAGGCTCGGCTGAAAGCGTACAAAGGATCCTTACGACATTTTCTCGCGAGTCTGGCAAGCGGACACTCAGAAAAGGAGGGATTCTCAATCTATGTCGTCACGAACCCTCTTCTCTCCAATGGCCGCATGCGAATGCCGGTGAGCGAAGATGAAATCCTCTCTCCGGGTTCCGTGCCGAACGAGAAACTCCTCCGTTTCCAAGACTACCTGGAAGTGGAATACAATAACGGACCCGGAGTGGCGTGGAGGACTCCGCGTGGGAACATTGTGGGCAGCAATTCCCAGATTTCGTGGATGCAGCTTTCCCGGGATTTTGTGACCATCAACTTGATGGGGGAGTACATTGAACCATACAGTCTCAACATAACTGGAGCCTGGTCCTTGCAGCGTGTCGCGGATGCTCTTCCGTCTGACTATGTCCCTCCCAAGAACAACTAAACACAGAAGGAACGATTGACTTTGAAAAAACGCCTGTTTACACCCGGCCCCACCCCTGTCCCCGAATCCGTGATGCTCAGAATGGCGGAGCCAATGATCCATCACCGCCACCCGGAGTTCAAGGAAATTCTGAGCAGGGTCAATCAGAATCTGAAATACCTGTTCCAGACAGAACAGCCGGTTCTGACGCTCGCCAGCTCAGGAACGGGAGGCGTCGAATCGACGTTTGTCAGCCTCTTCTCGCCTGGCGACACCATCATTTCTGTCAATGGAGGAAAATTCGGTGAGCGCTGGGTGAAAATGCCCAAGACGTTCGGCCTCAACGCTGTCGAGATAAAGACGGAATGGGGAAAAGCCCCCACCTCTGAGCAGATCATGACTGCGTTGCGAGCCCATCCTCACGCCAAAGCAGTCTACCTGGTTCACAGCGAGACCTCCACGGGAACTGCAACTGACGTGAAGGCGCTGGCCCGCGTCATCAGGGACAACTCTGACGCCCTCGTATGCGTCGACGGTATCACCGCTATCGGTGCGCATGAATTTCGATTCGACGAATGGGGGATCGATGTCTGCGTGACGGGTTCTCAAAAAGGACTGATGATTCCTCCCGGATTGGCATTTGTTGCATTGAGCTCCCGTGCCATCACCGCCATGGAATCCTCCAAGCTTCCGAAATTCTATTTCGACCTGCGCAAAGCGCTGAAGGCTCATGCGGCGAATGATACTCCATGGACCCCCGCGATCTCCCTCATCATCGGAGTCGATGCCTCGCTGATGATGATCCGCGCAGAGGGGATCGAAAACATCTGGAGGAGACACAAACGACTTGCGTTGGCGCTGAGGGAAGGATTGGGAGCGATCGGCATGAAACTGTTCTCTGACTCTCCGTCGTTTGCCGTGACGCCGGTATGGTTGCCGGAGGGAGTTGAGTGGAAGGCGTTCAATAAAACACTGAAGGGGAAATACGGCATTACGATTGCGGGTGGCCAGGAGGCCTTTGCCGGCAAGATCTTCCGGATATCGCATCTCGGCTACTACGACGAGCTGGACATGATCACAGTGCTTTCTGCAGTTGAAATGACGCTCCATGACTGTGGCCACAAGGTTGAACTTGGGAAAGGGATTGGCGCCGCACAGGCGTATTTTGCGATCAATCCATGAAGATTTGCAATATCTGCCAGGAAGTCTACCCCGCAGGTAAAATAGGTGGGACGAAGTGTTCCGTCCGGCCCGGCTTTCTCCGGAAGGTGGATTCGGACAGGCGCCGCCCGGGTTGTGCCAAATAGACAGAGATTTTGAGGCTAATCTGGGCCTCCTTTGAGGACAATCTCATACGGACCTCCCAAGTCGGTGTCAAGTATTTTGTTACGAAAAAGCAATTTCCGCTTGACAAAGGTATCTCGGAGTTATATATTCTGGCAAAGGTAATCGTAACGAATTGGTAACATCCCGTCTCAACAGCAAGCATTCCCATCAAGAAGGAGGTGACTGCTCAATCGGACGAAGGGTTTCGTGTTGTACGCGTCCGAGAAACCGTTGAAACTACTTTCCTCGTTCTACCTGCCGATCGTCCCAAGTTCGCGGACATCGACCCATAAAAGATTCTCTCTACAATTCACATACTCCACATACAAAGGAGGTACGTTATGTTCCGCAAGCTCCTTGTAGCTTTCGCCGCTCTTTTGCTTCTACCCGCTCTCTTGCTCGCGCAGGATGGTAAGTTGCGTGGCAAGGTTACGGATAGAGAAACAGGCGACGCACTCATTGGTGCTAACGTTCAGATCGAAGGAACGAGCATGGGTGCTGCCACCGATGTGAACGGCGAGTACGTTATCCTAAGCGTGCAAGCCGGTATCTATACGGTGAAGGTAACTTATATCGGCTACTCACCGACAACAATTTCGAATGTTCGAGTCAACTCCAACATCACCACCACGCAGGATTTCAAGTTGGCGAGCTCGGCTATTCAGGTCACAGGAGTCGAAATCGTTGCTGAGCGACCGCTGATTCAACGTAACACTACCAACACGATTCGTGTCACGCAACAGGAAGAAGTACAGTATATCCCGTTCCGTGGTGTCCAGAACATCGTTGCTCTCTCTGCCGGTGCAGTTCAGCAGGGTGGAACACTGTATGTCCGTGGCGGTCGCGCTGGTGAGGTTGCATACTACGTTGACGGAGCAAACGCAACGAACCCCTTGTTTGGTTCGGAGAGCTATGGCGCCATCCGTGAAGCGATCGAGGAAGTTCAGTTGCAGACGGGTGGTTTCACCGCCGAGCTCGGTGGTGCAAACTCCGGTATCGTCCGCACGACGACTCGATCCGGAGGATCCCAGCTTAAGTTCTCTGCTGACTACCTCACAGATGATTTTGCGAAGCCGGGCAAAGAATTCCTCAAGACAAACGCCTACGGTTACAAGAACGGCGTCGCTACACTGAGTGGCCCATTGATCAATGGCATTCGGTTTTTCGCAGCCGGACAGTTCAACTACTGGCGCGATCGGCAGCCGATGTGGCTCACACCGTTTGAGTTCGGCGGCCTCGTCGACGACGGTCTGAATATCGGCGCCAATGCAGGCACTCCGCTGCCTGGACCGATCAAGTTCCTTGAGAATTATTTGCCGAACAACTGGCTGCAGGATGTTCAAGGTCAGGGAAACCTGTTGTTCGACCTGAAACAGCTTGCGAATCTGCCGATCAAGATCCGAGTAAACGGTCTGTATGACCTCAACACTTCGACGAACAACGCGACCTGGCCGGCGGCCCTTGCAAACTATTTCCGCAATCCCGGCAAGTTATCGCGAAACAGTACCGAGACGTATTCCGGCGGAGTGAAGCTCACGCACATCGTCAGCCAGACAACGTTCTACGAAGTCGGTGTGTCGATGCAACGCAGGTATGCAACGGTGACCGATCCGACGTTCGGGGACAACTTCTATCTGTACACTGACAGCGCAGCGAACACGAATGCAGGATTTGGCACAGGAATCCAACCGTGGATCAACCGGTATGCCGGTCCTCCGCAGACGAGTATCATTCAGAAATTCCTCATCAACGATCCCAACACACCGATCAATACCTACTCAAAGAACCTGCAATCGAGTGTGAGTGCCACCATCGATTTCACCTCTCAGATCAATTCTCGTTGGGAGTTGAAGGCCGGTGGTAGCATCGATGCGTGGACGATGAGGTCGTACGCAATCACCAGTATTTCCGCTTTGATGAACTTCCTGGATCCAACCAGGAGTGGAACATTTGCCGCGGACAACGTTGTCTATGGTGCTGATATAGCAAAAGGCAATGTCGTGGATGATGGTCTGCGCCGCGCTCGTTGGCTGAATGTCGCGGGCATCAATAACTACGGCTACGACTACAAGGGCAATCAAACCGATGGTTTCAGCATCCCCGGAGCCACAGTCGACAAACCATACACGCCGACATTCGCATCAGCGTACCTGCAGAACAAGTTCGAATTCAATGACCTGATTTTGAATTTTGGTCTGCGATACGAATTCGTCGACCCCAAAATGAGAATGATGGATCCGACGCTGAATCCGTTGACGGGTCAGCTCGACTATCAGAACGTGCCGGTGAACGCCGAGACGGGTCTCGTCGACGAGAGCCAGATGAAGAACTCTCCTTCTTTCAGCTTCTTGCTACCTCGTATCAGCTTCTCATTCCCTGTTTCGGACCGAACGGTATTCTACACGCAGTTTGGAAAGTACGTACAGATGCCGAGTCTGAACCAGTTGTACAATTCGTCGTATCAATTCAGCAGCTGGCTCAATCCTAATACCCGCACATTCTCCAGTGGAAGCCTTGGATTCGAGGCGCAGCCTGAGCGCACCACGCTGTTCGAGGTGGGTATTCGTCAGGTGCTGACTGCGAATCTGGCATTCACCCTCACTGGATTCTACAAAGACAACAAAGATCAACTCCAGTTACGGCGACTCTACAACTCCATTGGCAACCCGCTCACCCTGGCATATCAAAACACCGATTTTGCCACAACGAAGGGTCTTGAGTTCACCATCCAGCTTCGCCGGACTGAGCGACTGCAGGTCAATGTGAACTATACGTTGTCCGATGCCCGTGGCACCGGTGCATCGTCTGGTTCAAACTCGGTCGCAACATCAGACGAAATCAAGGCGCGGTTCCCGAACTTCGTCGCACCGCAGCCCTATAATCAGACGCACCGTGGATCGCTGATCTTTGACTATCGATTCGCCAAGGGCGATGGTGGTCCGGTCCTCGAAGGTTTGGGCGCAAGCTTGATCATGTCGTTCAACAGCGGTCACCCGTACACGATGATCGCAGAGCCTTTGAATCTTGGACAGGCGAACGCATGGAACATTGGTGTGTGGCCTCTGAATGATGCCCGATCGCGTAACCCGGTCGAGCCGGTCAATAGCTCAACGACCCCATGGGTCTTCAACATTGACATGAACATCAGCAAGATGGTTTACATTGCCGGTGTTGATTTCGAAGTGTATGCGAATATTCTGAATCTGCTGAATACAAAGCAGATCATCGACGTATTCCCGAATACCGGGACGCCGTACGACGATGGATGGCTGAAGGCCTCAGCCGCGCAGCCATACAAAGCAATTCCAAACTACGAATCGTTCTATCGTGCCATCAATCTGGATAATCGGTGGGGCGTCATGAGCTATCGGGGTGATGTGTATGGAACGCCTCGTCAGATTCGTGTTGGTGTAAGGATGGAATTGTAGTCTCACGGGCGTCGACGCAGACGCCGTCTGAAGTTCAAAGAAAATCAACTTAGAGAAACTTCTCGAGGAGTTACAAGTATGGTAAAGCGCAAGTTATACATCGTGCTGGTGTTGGCTGCTGTCGGTGCCTTGCTGCTCTGGTCGGTTGCTCTTGGCGAAGACCTACCAGGAAACAAGACTCAGTCGAAGACACTGAGTAAGGTCACTGGCAATCCCCAGTACCAGATTCTGAATATCAACAATATTACGACGTGGACACGGTACGACGGTGAGTCGAACCACTCTCCATCCGGCGACAACGGTGTGTACTATCCCGTTGGCACAGGAAACGTCGTGTACGAAGACGGATTCATCTGGGGCGCAAAGATATTTCTGGATGCGGCAAAAACCCAGGTTCCAACTGTTCAGCCAATCCGCGTTGAGGGCAGCACATACTCAGGGAGTGGTTATGTTGGAATTAAAGCGGGACGCGTGACAGGCTTCGGTGCCACCGCGGCAGCGGTAAACCCGAACGACGCTGATGTGTACGTCTACAGAATTCGGCGTGACTATTATGGCATGAGCGATGCGGAACTGACGTATGACGCTCAAACGTCGAATGAGCTGGCGAGCCCTTCAGCGGTAACGCAGTCGATGAAGGATCTGATCTATCAGCGCTATGACAAGGATTGGAAGAACTGGCCGGTTGCGCAGGGTGCTCCGTACATCGAGCGCAATGGCATCCCGGGATACCAGGCTCCACCGGCGTTCAGTTTAACATTTACGCCTGACAACCTCATTTCCGGTAAGTACGATGAACCGGGTGTGGCGGGTGCAGATGTCAACTCCCCGGCAGACCAGGTTCTCTGGAATGCATATAATGACCTCGATGGTACACAGACGGTGAAATTCACCGGCTCGCAGCCGTCAGGCATGGAGATTCAGAAGACCGTTTGGGGATACAAGCGAACGGATGCGATGGGCAATATCTATTTTAGCCGCTATCGCATGATCAATAAGGGCGGTGTCGACGTTGGCGGCGGTGTCAGAGGCTCGTTCTGGCTCGATAGCGTCTATGTTTGCCAATGGTCAGACATCGATCTCGGCAATTCCGGCGACGATCTCGTGGGCTGCGACTCGACCATGAGTATAGGGTATACCTACAACGGCAACCCGGTGGACAACACGTTTGTGAAGTACGGCTTGCCTCCTCCGTGCTCAGGTTATGACTTCCTGGCCGGTCCGGAAGTACCATCGCCGGGTGATTCGGCAATCTTCAACTTTACGCACATCAAAAACAAGAAGAATCTGCCGATGTCATCGTTCGTATACTTCTCTGCTGGAAGCCCTTACACTGATCCAGCAGGTCCCACGGGAGCATCTGGCTACGCTTTAACTTGCTTCCAATGGTACGCTATGTTACGCGGGTATGCCCCTGCAGGCGTGTTTGGCAATTCCCCGTCACGCTATTTGGTTCCTCCCGGCGTCGACCCAGCCACACACTACATGATGAGCGGCGACCCGGTGGCCCATACAGGATTTATTGATGGATTGGGCACAAACTACTCCTTCGCCCCCGGCGACCGTCGAATGCTATTGGATTCCGGTCCGTTCACGCTTGCTCCGGGAGACACGCAGGAAGTGTACGTTGGATTCGTTGTGGGCCTTGGTGCAGACAGATTGTCCAGCATCTCGGTTATGAAATTCAACGATCAATTTGTGCAGAATACCTTCGACGCTCTGTTCCAGGTTCCGAAGCCTCCTCCGGCACCCAAAGTTTCGGTTGCCTCGCTGAATCAGAAGATCGTTCTCGACTGGGCGGATGCCTCCAGCGTCGCAGCCATCGAGCAGCGATTCTCAGAGCCGGGACACTATCGGTTCGAGGGTTACAACGTGTATCAGTTCCCCGCGGCGAGCTCTACGCTTGCTGATGCAAAGCGGCTGGCAACGTATGATACGCCGAACGATCCCGCAGTGGTCACGGATCTTGAGCCGGTTTCCGGCGTTATCGTAGCCGTTCCGGTTCAGTTCGGAACAAACAGCGGAATTTCGCGGCAGTTCGTGTTTAGCGAAGATAAGATCAAGGACATTCAACAGATCTTCAACGGCCAGGAATACTACATCGCCGTGACGGCATACAGTGTCGCCACAGTGAAGGGCTTCCTTCCGAACGCTTTGGAATCGCCCCCACTCATCCTTACGGTGGTGCCGAAATCCGGACCGTTTGGTGCCCAGTATGGTGGATCTTATGGAGACACGCTGGCAGTAACGAAGACAGGCACGAGCGATGGAAAAGTCATTCCGATTGTCCTGAATCCAAGCGCCCTGACTGGCAATTCGTACAAAGTCGGTTTCGACTCTTTGGGATGGTTCCTGACGAACACGACGACAGGCCAGAAGCTGCTCACCGCCCAGCAGAACCAGAGTGGTGACGGCAACTACCTGACGATCGATGGTATACAGGTCAAGACCACAGGACCTCCGAATCCCGGAATGATTGCATGGTCAATTCCGGCCGGAACACGACAGTTCTCGCCCGTCAATGGCTGGACTGCTATCGGACTGGAAGGATTCAGCAACGCCGGCGATCCAGCTGCCTATGCTCTTGATGGCACCGGTACGATCGGCATGCCGGCGAACTTCCCGTACTGGGGAACGTCGCTGACCATAGCCGATTATCGCAATACAGATCTGAAACTAGCTGTTGTTGACAATACCAAACTATGGGATCCCAAAGCGACTCCTACAGATGTGAACTTCTCAAAAGGCTATCGGTGGCTGCGCGCTTCTACATCCGCACCTGCCGATCCTTCGTTCGTACCTTGGATCGTCAACACGACCAGTGCAGGAACGTACAAGTATCAGGACTTCAACTATTGCATTCCGTTCTCGGCATGGAACATGGAGACAACTCCGCCAACCCGTCTTGCGGTTGGTATGTTTGAGAACAACGTGGTTGGAGGGCTTGTGGATGGACGTTACTGGCCACAAAACAGCTCGGGAACCATAACTGGTGCCACGACTCGAGAGATGGCTTTCGTTTTCGCTTCTGCATACTCCACGACGCCGAATCCTAAATATCAGGTGGATGTCTACGCCAGTTCGTTCGACATGATGTGGATTATTGCTTGCGCTCGTCGCGGTGAGGCTGCATGGGCGGCCGGCAATGAGTTCCTGATCACTGCAGCGCATGTCAATCAACCGAGCGTGAGCTTTACGTTCACGGCTCCGGCGACGGTTGCAAATACAGATCTGGCGAAGGCCTCTTTGAACAAGATCACGGTCTTCCCGAATCCGTATTACGGCATCAACTCTGCGGAAACCAGCAGATTCAATAAGTTTGTACAATTCACAAACATGCCGAACCAGGCTACGATTCGCATCTTCAACCTGGCCGGTCAGTTGGTCAGAACCCTCAACAAGAACGATCAATCGACGTTCTTCAAGTGGGATCTTCTGAACCTGGTCAATTATCCAGTGGCCAGCGGCATGTATATCGCTTACATCGATGTACCGAACGTCGGTTCCAAAGTGGTCAAGATGGCGGTGATCCAAGAGCAGGAACTGCTCGATCTCTACTAAACCAACAAGGCTATCTTGACAATCAAACAAGGAGAATGAGATATGAAGTCGCATACTTTAAGGTTGCTAACCCTCATTTTCTGTGTTGTCCTTCTCGGTGTAAGCGTTGTGACTGCACAGAATCCCAGGGTAGGGGGCGTTGCGGCCCCCGAGCTGCTCATCCCCGTTGGTGCCAGAGATATGGCCCTTGGCGGATCGAGCCTCGCAGTAACGCAAGGTGTTGAAGCAATGTTCTGGAACCCGGCAGGCTTGATCAAGATGACGGGATCCGCAGAAGCAATGGTTTCGTCCATGAGCTACATCGCTGACATCAATGTGACGTATGGCGCAGTCGCCGGCAAGTTTGGCGATTTCGGCGACGTTGGTGTGAGCATCAAGTCGTTGAGCTTCGGAAATATTCCGTTGACTTCAGAGACAGATCCTGAAGGGCTTTCGGGAAGGTTCTACTCACCGACGTATATCACGATGGGCCTGTCGTATGCCCGCGATCTTACCGATGCCGTCTCGGTTGGTATCACTGCTAAGTTGATTTCAGAGCAGATTGACCAGGTTTCTTCATCCGGGTTCGCGTTCGATTTCGGTATTCAGTACAAAGGGCTTATCCAGGTCAAGGGCTTAAGCATCGGCCTCGCGATCAAGAATATCGGTTCCGGTATGACTTTCAATGGACCAGGTCTCTATGTCTCGGCTGTCGACCAGAATGCTTCACGTCCGGTGCAGAAGTACCAGCTTCAGGCCGCGACGTTTGAACTTCCTGCGACGGTTGATATCGGTCTGACGTACGAGCGGAATTTTGGCGATAACTTCGTTGGTTCTGTGAGCGGAGCGTTCGTCAACAACAACTTGTACTATGACGAATATCGCGGTGGACTGGAACTCGGCTACAACATGGAAGGCTTCCAGATCCAGGGTCGAGTTGGCTACTTGAATCAGCCGAAAGCCGATGAGAACATTTTTGGAGCTACCTTCGGTGTTGGTATTGCATACAAAACCGGGAACACAGGCATTGTGTTTGACTATGGCTATCGCCAGGTCCAGTACTTTGCTGCGAACAACGTGTTCTCCGTGAAGGTCCAGTTCTAAAAAGTCTCAGAATCATTTTCAGAATCGAGGAAAGGCTGCCCGTCAAGGGCGGCCTTTCTTTTTTATTTGATATGGCAGTGGGACAAACATTCGTGTTTGTCCGCATAGGGTCAGACAAGAATGCCCGCTCCCAAGGAGTCCTTCGGACCTGCCCTGGCGAGATTCTCCGAGGCGGGCAGGTCTGACCTACCATGTTGGGCTTGTGTTTTGTGGGTAACAGATTTTATTACAGGAGTGCCATGTCGTACAAGAAGATCATCTTCATCCTCTTCGTCGGAACGATTTCATTCGGCTCTGTTGCACTTTCTCAGCAGCGCGACACAGTACGCATCCTGTTCATCGGCAACAGTTACACGTACGAAAACGATATGCCGTCTCTATTGAGGGAAATGGCGAAAGCTGCGAACCGCCCTTTGTACGTTGATGAGAGCACCGTGGGGGGCTTCTCTCTGGAACAGCATGCTGGCTATGGTGTCACGATCGACAAAATCATGGAGCGTCGATGGGACTTTGTCGTTCTCCAGGAGCAGAGCATGATTCCCGCCATCCCGTACTACCGCGACAATAGCATGTACCCGGCTGCCCGGAAACTTGATGCGATGATCAAGAGTGTCGGCGGGAAGACGATCTTTTTTCTCACGTGGGGGAGAAGGGTTGGCGGGCAACAGACGATTGGAGCGTACTCCAGTCCACCATTCAAGGATTTCTTCCAGATGCAGGATTCTCTTACAACGGCGTATCGCCGGATTGCTGTCGAGCTCTCCGCGGGTCTCTGCCCGATCGGTCTGGCATGGAAGCTCGCATTCAGGGCTGACCCCAACGCGGCGCTCTGGCAAATGGACAACAGCCACCCCGCTTCTGAGGGGGCATATTTGTCGGCTTGTGTGATGTTTGCCACAGTGCTTGGGTCCAGTCCGGAGGGGAATACTTATCTCGCGCCAAACGTTGATGCGCTCCTGCTTCCGTACTATCAGAAGTTGGCGTATCATGCTCTTCAAGTGTATGGGACGCCGATATCCGCGTTCAAGCTCTGGCAGAATTTTCCAAATCCTTGCACGCAAACAACGACCTTCACTTTTTCCATTCCGGAAAGTGGATTTGTGACAATGAAGTTGTATAATACGCGTGGTCAAGAAGTGGCAAAAGTCGCCTCGGGCTCAATGGAGGCGGGCATCTATGACGTGTTTTTTGATGCCCGATCGCTTTCCTCAGGGGCCTATTTTGCCCAGCTTCAATTTGGTCTCCAGGCGGCAACGAATAGAATGACCATCATCAAATAACGAAAGAATATGCCAATCCAGCCCCACTCTCGTCCTTTTCACAATCTCATGAAGACCCGACAGCTCATTCTGACACTCCTTCTTCTCTGTCTCACAACACTCCTCTCTGCCCAATACTTCCCTCGATCGGGCCGTGCGGCGATCTATCAGGAATCTCTTGATGCGCAGAGTCGGTTGGTTGTGCTTTCGATCTCGCTGAGACCGGGCTACGAAGATCTTGCTACGCTCGCTTACTTTCGGTTGGGCAGGGGAGCACGAGTCTTGAGTGCCTTCGTTACCAATGGAGAATCAGGGGAAGACGACTTGCGCGGCGAGTATCCCATGCACCACGCAGGTCAGCTGCGAGAAGAAGCGACGAAGACTCTCGCAACCATCGATGGCGGGGCGTTCTTCTTGAACATGCAGGACATCCCTGCAGCGCCGGGAACAGAGGCTGTCCGCCTGAAATGGCGCGCGGACACCCTGCGAACCCGACTGACGAGACTGATTCTCGACACGCATCCGGATGTTATCCTTGTAGCCCGGGACTGGCTCGGTGGTCCAACAAGCCCGCTACGGGCAGTCCTGGAAGCTGAACTGACTCGTGTCCTTCACTCTATCGAGTCGATCAAATCCTCGGATCCACGTGGAGTGAATCCATGGACCGTCGCCCGAGTACTGGTCGACATGGGAACGAACGACGGTGTTCAGGCGCCAAACGACCAGGTTCATCCCGTATGGAAGAAATCGTATCAGCAAATCGGGGACGAGGCGGGTCAGGAATATCATTCCATTGCGGTTCAAAGAAAGCAATGGATTGTTGACGCATTCGGAGTGGAGGCAAAGCGTGCTGCAATTAGCTATCGGCCCCTTGCTCCGTCGCGGGCAGCTCGTCTCAAGCAGATCGACGAAAACCTTCCTGGGCCGTTGCCGGAACGCCTGAAGGAAATCGGCAAAGGAATTTTCGATCTTACTGCTGCAGCAATGCGGGGTCAATCGACTGTCCCGGAAGCGGGCAACAAGAAGGAAAAGGTCCCGGTGCGACTTGCGAGGGTGATAGAAGTCCTTGACCGCTTAATAACACACATCTGGGAGTTGACACCACAGGAACGGAAGATCGCGCTGCAGTGGAAAGTCGCGTTGGAAGAACTTCGCGTCGCGCTTCTTGGAATCGAGGTACGCTACTCCTTCGATCCGACCGTTTTGGCCGAACGTCAGGTAGCTTTACTGAGTATCGACGCGATCATCGGGATGAAACCGGGTGGTACGACATTCCTGTATTTTCCAGATGTCGATCCAAAAGGCTGGGTGGTGAATGAACAGGTCAAGAAGCGAGTGGATATTCAATTTAGCACGGCCTATCGAATCCTTTCTCCGGGTGCCGTCGCGTACCATCTTCCTGCGGGCCTCCAGGGCCTCGAACGAAACACCACGGCGGCGACATTCCTTTTCTACATCATCCACCAGGGAGCGAAACCTGAAGAGAATTTCATGTACCGGATCGCGGAGCTCGTCAAACATGCGCCCCGCTTTACGGCTGAAGTGCTTTCACCCATGGTGAGCGTGGTTCCATCCGAACGTGTGATAGTCAAATTGACGAACCACTCCAGAGACGGTGTGCGTGATTCCATTTGGGTCGACGACTCTCTCGCGAGGTCGGAGAAGCGGGAATTTCGTTTGAATGTGAAAGGCGCGGTTTTTCTGGACACGTTGGCCCTGACGTGGAACAAATCGCTTGATGAAGGAACCTACGTTCTTCCGGTCAAGATCGCTGACCGCACGGTAGCCAGTGTCGCTGCACGCCGGTTCAACGTGCGGATTGATTCGTCGAAGAGGGTGGGGCTCATTACGGGTGTTCAGGGCGGCCCCGTTGTAGACGTTCTGCGACGCCTTGGTGCCCATTGGTCAATGCTCGAATCCCATCCTCGGGAGGCGATTGATCTTTCCGGATTCAATGTCGTCCTCATTGACAGACGTGCAATGTCGCTTGACAGCACCGTCGAAAGATATCGAGCATCGCTCGGGCAGTTTGTTCAAAAGGGAGGGCACCTGATCATTCTCGCTCAAGACGCAGGAGTCTGGAATTCTCATCCTCTCGTCGACGGATTGAAACTGACCGCATCCGGGGCATACGACGAAAAGACCGTCGTCGATGCAGATACAACATCGTCTCTCTTCACGACGCCGAATCTGATCGTCAGAAGCGAGTGGTCGAATTGGTTGTTCCAGATCGCATACAACACGCTCTCCGGTCCAGCGCTTGACCAGGCAGTCATACCGGTGAAAGCAGGAGTCGATCGTAATCCCCTCGTCGCGATGTGGAAAATGGGAAGAGGGATGATTACCTATTCTGATCTTGCCTTCAATCCGCAATTTTTCAATGTCCATCCGGGTGCCTACAGGTTGCTTGCAAACCTTCTGTCGTATTGATATATTGAGTGTATCGAAAGGGAGTATTCATGAAGAGAATCGTGTTCTTTCTGACGTTGATATGCGTCCTCGCTGCCCCTGCAAGTCTGGCTCAACGACTATCTCCGAAATCCCCGTTGATCCTCAACCTGGACTATGCAAAATTCAGAAACGACGATTCCACGGGCTACCTGGAAGTGTATTATGGATTCTACCCAGGGCTTGTGACCTACGAAGTCCGAGACGGTCGGTATTCCGGATTTTTGAAGGTAGACACTCGTGTGAAGAGCACGCGCACGGGGCGTTATGTCGTTAGTCGTCTCTCCGGCGTTCCGGTGGTGGTCAGAGATACCAGCCAGATGTCGATGCGCTCGACCTTTGTCAGCGAGGTGGGGATGGTTCTTCCCTTTGGTGAATATTCCTTGGAAGTTGTGGTGACGGATTCGCTTGCTCCGTCCCGTCGTGATAGCCTGGCCCTGCCACTGGTGGTCCGGTCCTTCGAAGCCGCAGCCGCCATGAGCGACCTTGAACTTTGCTCGAGCATTAAAGAGTCAGATGCCAAAAATGATCTGTTCTTCAAGAACTCACTTGAAGTTCTGCCGAATCCGACTCTTGTGTTTGGAGTCGCTTCGCATCCAATGATGTTCAACTACTGCGAGTTGTATAATCTCGATCCTCAGAAAACCTATAGTGTCAAATCGGTGATTCTTGGGCAGGACGGAAAGGTACTCAAGGAAACCACAAAGCAGAGAAAGTACAATGTGAAGAACGCCGTCGAAGCGGGAACAATGAACGTTGCTTCGATTCAATCCGGACGTTATCGGTTCCGCTTGATCCTGGGCGATGAGGCGGGTACCCCAATCTCTCTTATAGAAAAAACGTTTTACCTTTACAACCCGCACATTCAGATAACGCAAGCGGCCGCGGCGAGTATCAAAGCAACAGAACTAGCAGGATTATCTGCCCAGGAATTGGCCGACGAGTTCAGCAAGGCCCAGTATATCGCAACGGATCAGGAGATAAGAACTTTTGGTCAGATTACCTCGGAGGAAGGTCGTCGGGAATTTCTGGCGAAATTCTGGACCGAAGTGGAAGATGGGCGACTTGGGAGGGCACCGATCCTGCGCATGGTCTATCTGCAGCGTGTGCTCACCGCCGGACAACGGTACAGAGCGATGAACCGGGACGGCTGGAAGACGGACCGTGGACGTGTTCTCGTGCTTTACGGGGAGCCGGATGAAATTGAACGATACCCGACCTCTTCCGAAAACAAACCGTACGAAGTCTGGCGCTACTATGGGGTCGAGAATGGCGTCGAGTTTGACTTTGTCGATCGATCGGGGTTTGGCGAATACCAGCTCGTGAACTCGACGAAGAGAGGCGAGATGCGCGACGACGATTGGCAGCGTTACCTTCAATGATCACGTTGCTCTTGCTTTCGGTTGTCATCCTCCGGGCCGAGGCACCTGATACCATGCTCGTTGAGCAAAAGGCTTTCGGGTCATTTCAACGAGCGACACGCCTTGTCACGACGCCGCAGGGCTGGATTTACGTTCTGGATGCTGAGAGAAACCTTATTGTTCTGACGAAGGGGGAGGAGGATATCTCTTCCTCCGTCGGCGGCTACGGTTGGTCTTCCACCACATTTGATCAGCCGACAGGCCTTGCGACCGATGGGTTGAATCTCTACGTTTCCGACCGCGGAAACCACCGCGTCATGCGTTTTGATCGTTC
>PMZI01000082.1:0-1258 GCA_003170475.1 Ignavibacteriota bacterium
TAGCGGAGGTAGAGCACTGATTGAGCTAGGGCCGTCACAACGGTACCAAACCCAGACAAACTCCGAATTCCGTATAAATGTTTCTCGGGAGTCAGGCAGTGGGGGATAAGCTTCATTGCCAAAAGGGAAACAACCCAGATCATCAACTAAGGTCCCTAAATTACAGTTAACAGAGAAAGGATGTCCGGTTGCTCAGACAACTAGGATGTTGGCTTAGAAGCAGCCATTCATTTAAAGAGTGCGTAATAGCTCACTAGTCAAGCGACCAGGCGTCGACAATTAGCGGGACTTAAACTGTATACCGAAGTTATGGGCTCCGCAAGGAGCGGTAGAGGAACATTCTATAGGCATCGAAGGTGTGGTGTGAGCCATGCTGGAGCGTATAGAAAAGCAAATGTTGGCATAAGTAACGATAATGCAGATGCAAAATCTGCACACCGAAAGTCTAAGGTTTCCTGAGCAATGTTAGTCATCTCAGGGTTAGTCGATCCCTAAGCCGAGGCTGAAAGGCGTAGGTGATGGAAAACAGGTTAATATTCCTGTACCTGGTATATTTCGTTCGACCGTGAGGAGGGACGCAGGAGTGAAGGTTAGCCGCCTGGTGGATTAGGCGGTCTAAGTATGTAGGCTGAAAGTGTAGGCAAATCCGCACTTTCTTAAGGCTGAGATACGAATGGGAGTCCTTTGGACATAAACTAACCGTAATCATACTGCCGAGAAAATCTTCGTACGGGAGAAATATATCGGATCGTACCGCAAACCGACACAGGTAGACGGGAAGAGTATTCTAAGGTGCTCGAGTGAGCCGTGGTTAAGGAACTCGGCAAATTAACCCCGTAACTTCGGGATAAGGGGTGCCCCAAGTAGGTGAGAGGATTTACTTCTTTAGCTGAAAAGGGCCGCAGTGAAATGGCCCAAGCGACTGTTTAACAAAAACACATGTCTGTGCGAAGTCAATCAAGACGATGTATACGGACTGACACCTGCCCGGTGCTGGAAGGTTAAGAGGAGAGGTTAGAAGCAATTCGAAGCTTTGAATCGAAGCCCCAGTAAACGGCGGCCGTAACTATAACGGTCCTAAGGTAGCGAAATTCCTTGTCGGGTAAGTTCCGACCTGCACGAATGGTGTAACGATTTGGTCACTGTCTCAACCACGGGCTCGGTGAAATTGTGGTACCGGTGAAGACGCCGGTTACCCGCACATGGACGGAAAGACCCCGTGCACCTTTACTGCACCCTAGCATTGGGTTCGGTCAAA
>PMZI01000082.1:1307-104273 GCA_003170475.1 Ignavibacteriota bacterium
ACTGGGGCGGTCGCCTCCTAAATTGTAACGGAGGCTCTCAAAGGTTCCCTCAGCATGGTTGGTAATCATGCGTCGAGTGTAAAAGCATAAGGGAGCTTAACTGCGAGACCTACAAGTCGAGCAGATGCGAAAGCAGGATTTAGTGATCCGTTGGCTTCGAGTGGAAGAGCCAACGCTCAAAGGATAAAAGGTACGCCGGGGATAACAGGCTGATCTTGCCCAAGAGTTCATATCGACGGCAAGGTTTGGCACCTCGATGTCGGTTCATCGCATCCTGGGGCTGGAGANNGAGCTGGGTTCAGAACGTCGTGAGACAGTTCGGTCCCTATCCTGTGCGGGCGGAGGAAACTTGAAGGGTGTCGCTCCTAGTACGAGAGGACCAGAGTGAACGGACCGACGGTGTACGAGTTGTCACGCCAGTGGCATTGCTCGGTAGCCATGTCCGGATGGGATAAGCACTGAAAGCATCTAAGTGCGAAACCCGCCCTAAGATTAGGTTTCCCGGGATTTATCCCCTAAAGACCCCAAGGAGATGACTTGGTTGATAGGCCACAGATGTAAGAGCAGTAATGCTCGAGTCGAGTGGTACTAATAGGTCGTGCGACTTAACCAATATTTTTATTGATCACAGATCCAGATACCGGTGCATCAATATTGTTTTGGGTGAGTTCGCCAAAAAGCTGTAAAACGGTTATGCACTTCTCAATTGTGATTTTATTCTGGTGTCAATGTCGAGGGTGTAACACCTCTTCCCATTCCGAACAGAGAAGTTAAGCCCCCCGGAGCCGATGGTACTATATGGGTGACTGTATGGGAGAGTAGGACGATGCCAGGATTTTATTTGCAGCCCCGGGTCATGAAAATGGCTCGGGGTTTCTTTTTGTACCATGTCACCAAATGAAAACCCCGAGCTGCGAACGCGACTCGGGGTTTCTTGTCATCGAGGCGACTCTGATGATGGAGCCTGACCCGCTAGCTTACTTCTTTCCTTCAAACAGCGTCCACGGATTTCCCTTCATATCCTTTAAGAACTTCTCCTGCCACTTGTACTCGGGATGTTTCTCAAAGAACGGCGCGGCCAGAAAATCCTCACCGCACGGATGACCCATGCGGGCCCAGATCTTCATATCCTTGGCAAGCGCTGAGGATGTCACCTTGCCCTGAACAGCCCCCGTCGGGAAGAATGGCGCGTTGCTCCACTCCGGCGCACCATGTGGATCGACATCAATGTGTCCGCAGAGCACACAACCGCTGACTGTCTCGGTCTTCTTGATCGGGTCGTAGTGTTCGCCCTCCATCGCTTTGGCAACTTCGACGTTGATCTTCCCCTTCTTCTCAACCATCAGCTGGGCCCAGCGGACTTTTCGACTGTTCGCTGAAACGGTCATGTCGTTAGGGTTGAATGTCGTCTCCTCGGACGTGAGCTTGGGATCGCTGGGGAAATTCGAACCTTCATACATTCCGTCGAATGTTCTCCAGACCGGTGTATTCTTCAAACCGAGCTCCAGGCGGGCGATTTCGTTGGTTTTTGTGTCGCCCACGAGCCAGTCATTAGCGTATCCGCCGTTGTTGTCCGTGGTCATGATCTTGATGAAGTCATCGATGGAACTCGCATACTGCGCCGCTTTGCGGGCTCTCATGAATTCCGGCGTTCCTTTTTCGTCGAATCCTTTGAACTGTGTAATGGTCGTCTCGGTATACAAAATGCCTGCGTCATTGATGGCAAAATCATCGCCGCTGTGAATAAGTCCCGGCATGCAATCCATCAGGATTCGGTGGCCCTTGGAGGGCACAATGTCGGCGATGACATTCCATCGCTCCCCGTTGATGTAGTCACTCCAATTATTGTGGCCAATGACGATCTTACCGTCTTCTGTGAAGCTGCCGGTTGCTATGAACGCACTGCATTTTCCTGGAGCCTTGTTGTTCAGTGAATCCTGTTTGATTTTGTTTGCCAACCATGGAATATAGTACGAGGCAATCTCAATGTTGGCGTTGAGCGCGGTGATGTCGATTGTGTCGTACTTGTATCCTCGTGCAGCCAGTCCATCGACGATCCCCTGAATTTCCTCCTGGTATTCCTTCTCGAGCTTCGGCCAGAAGATTCGTTCGGACGCCTCCCGGAAGAACTTCCAGTCTTTCTTCACAGAACCATTCTCGAAATAGAACGCGAACATCTTGATCGCATCATCAATCTCCGGCGCGAGCAGATATCCATGTTGATAGCCGATCTGACTCGGCGTGCCTTCGAGGTGGACGTAGATCCAGCCGTTTTTGTCTTCGCGTGAGGAATTCTTCAGAGGCGACTGACTGCAGCCGGCAATCAGTAGAAGAGTCAGAAGCAGCAAAGGAGTGGCGAAGCGTTTCATGGGTGACTCCAGTTATGAATTGGAAAAGGAAGGACTTACGGTGCCAATATAGTCGAAGCGAAGGTGGCATTCAATTCCTTGTTTGACTTCACCTTAGATTTCGGGAATCTCCCTTGCTCCCGTTGCCTTATTTCGCTAGTTTTACTCCCTATCCACCAAGAAGGACCCTTGAAGAAGAAGAAGAAGAATATCAGAGGACTATCGCTCAAGGAACTACAGGATTTCGTGGAATCCCTCGGCGAAAGGAAATACCGGGCTGCCCAGCTCTTCTCCTGGATGTACGCCAAGGGGGCGCAATCTTTCGACGAGATGACCGATATTTCGAAAGAATTTCGGGTAGTCCTCGAGCATTCAGCAAGAATAGACAGCCTTGACCTCGTCAGGAAGAGCGTCTCACCGACAGATGGGACGACCAAGTTCTTGTTCCGCCTGAACGACAATTTGATGATCGAAAGCGTCTTGATACCACCGGAGGAAACTTCGCCGGCGGCAGAACGACGGCTGACATTGTGCCTTTCGACACAGGTTGGTTGCCCCCTCGACTGCAAATTCTGTGCGACGGGAACGATGGGGTTTCTGCGCAATCTCACGGCAGGGGAGATCATCGATCAGGTGACTCATGCACAGCGCCATGCCAGCCGACGCATTACGAATCTCGTTTATATGGGCATGGGTGAGCCGATGCTGAATTACGAAGAAGTGATGAAATCGGTCGATATCCTCTCGGACGATAGGTCGCTGAATATCGGCGCCAAACACATCGCCATATCGACGGCCGGATATGCTGATAAAATCCGGCAGATGGCAGATGAAGACCGGAAGGAGAAGCTGGCAATATCGCTTCATACGCTTGACAACGAGAAGCGCACGCAGCTGATGCCGATCACGAAGAAATTCAGCGTGGACGACCTGGTCGAGGCCCTGGAGTACTACTACCGCAAGACCCGGCGCAGGCCCACGTTTGAGTACATCCCGTTTGATGGATTCAACGACACGAAAGAAGATATCAGGAGATTTGTCAAACTTTCAAAACGCATTCCATGCAAGGTCAATATCATTCCCTTCCATTCAATTGCCTTTACAGGGGCGTCGGGCTTCGCAGCGACGCTGAAGCCAACGCCACGTGTCAGGATGGAAGCGTTTGCGCAGGCGTTGCGGGAGGAAAACATCACGGTCATGGTTCGGAGCAGTGCGGGGGAAGATATTGAGGCGGCGTGCGGCCAGCTTGCTGTCGAAGAGAAAAAATCAAAGGCCAAATCCAAGCCAACCATTACGGAAACAGTATCCTGAAATTTTTCGTTCTGTCTTAACGACAAAGAAAGACTCTTCTATGCGAATGATTCTGTTTGGTCCCCCGGGTTCTGGAAAAGGTACTCAGGCAAAACTTCTTGCCGAGAAGTTTCACATCCCCCATATCTCGACGGGCGACCTCCTAAGAGAAGCAGTGACGAAGAAAAGCCCTCTCGGCATGCAGGCCAAAGGTTATCTTGACGCCGGCATGCTTGTCCCCGATGATGTGATGATCGGCTTAATCCGGGAAGTGGTGACCGCAGGTACGGGCAAAGATGGATTCATCATGGACGGATTTCCTCGTACGATCCCGCAGGCCGAAGCTCTCGATCGGCTTTTCGATGAACTCCATATCCGGATCGATGGTGTCGTCAGTCTGCGAGTAGATCATGATGAAGTGATACGACGTCTGACGGATCGCAAAGTGTGCCGCTCCTGTGGTCGGATCTTTAATTCCGGTCAACTTCGCAGAGATGATCCATCAAAGTGTCCAGCTTGTGGCGGCGAACTCTACCAACGGTCGGATGACACCACTGAAACTGCCCGCAAACGACTGGAGATCTACGTGAAGGAAACAAAACCCATCAAAGAGTACTATCGGTTGTCGGGTCGCTTTACCCAGATCGATGGAATGCGCGACATCAACGACGTGTACCGGGAAATCGTAGCGATTTTTCAGAAAGGTCGGGCAGAGTAGCAATCGCCCGGAGTACACGATGGAGATCTATCAACCCAAACCACTCCAGTCACATCCGCCGTTTGTTGTCGCCCATCGGGGAATCTCCGGCAAGGCGCCAGAAAACACGCTCGCAGCATTTTCGCGTGCCTGCGAAACCCCCGGCATAGACATGATTGAACTCGACGTGCGTCTCTCCAAAG
Organism: Ignavibacteriota bacterium; assembly: GCA_003170475.1. Classification (GTDB taxonomy): domain Bacteria; phylum Bacteroidota; class Ignavibacteria; order UBA10030; family UBA10030; genus UBA9647. The sequence continues at coordinate 5,846 of PMZI01000082.1, forward strand.
ACGACCGGGTGATCGTTCTCCATGACCGGACGCTGCAACGAACTTCTACCGGCAACGGTGTGGCACGACATTACTCTGTAGCGGAGATCAAGGAGTTCGATGCCGGCTCGTGGTTCGATCCAGCGTTTTCGAAGGAACGGATACCGACGCTCGATGAGGTCCTGGCCCTCGTGGACAAGCGACGCTGGGTGAACATCGAACTGAAATCCGATTTCTTCTTCCCGGAAAAGCTTGAGTTGCTTGAGCGCAGAGTGTTGGACTGCGTCATGAATTTCGGTTATCGGGATCACGTGCTCTTTTCTTCCTTCAACCATCGGATGGTTGGCACCATCAAGCGCATTGATCCTCGAGCGAGAACGGGAGTTCTCTACAATATCTACAGGGACTACGGACGTATGCCTTCCAAACTTGCCCGGAGGGTTGGGGCAGAGGTCTTTGTCTGTGCAAAGCACGAGCTTTCGCATCGAATGCTTCGGGACGCTCAACAATCGGGGATTGCCGTGCACGTTTACACTCTCAACAGCACTGCTGTTGTGGGCAGGATGATCGAAATGGGAGTGGACGGAATCCTGTCGGATGTTGCAGATGATATCGTCAAATTTGTGAAGAATCCGACCGCATAACTGGACGGTTTGGTTCTCATTGAGCTTTTTTCGATATTTGGAACAGAGCACCAATACGGAACTGAATTTCGGAGGGGATTCCATGAGGTCAAGAAACCTCATATTGCTAGCGGGATGTATGGTTCTTTTCTCACGCCTGTCGACTGCACAAGACGACCTGGGAAAACAGCTTTCCAAAGTGGCTGGTCAAAACGCAGCCAACTACCTGTCGCCGGTTCTCTCGGCCTGGGGTGCAGACCTCAATAGCGGTCTGTATCATTCCGCTGATCTTCATGACATCCTTGGATTCGATTTCGGATTGAAGGTTGGAGCCGTCATAGTGAAGGACGAAGACAAAGTGTTCGATCTGGTGCTTCCAGACCAGATAGCATTCACATACAACGGTGTTCAGTACCCGCTCATCGCCGGCAGGGATTACGACAAAGTGATTTCCGGAGCGCCCACGGCTCTCGGCGAGTCGAACGGCAAGGCGGTGACAGTCAAGTCGACATCTCCTCTCGTCCCTCTTCGGGGGCAGACAATTTTCACCTCCCCCCAGGGATTCAACATGAAGTTTGCTCCGCTTCTGATGCCTCAGGCGGCCATCGGCTTACCTTTCGGTTTGGAGGTCATTGGCAGGTTCGTTCCGAACTTAACGCTCCCTGGCAACGCAGCCAAAGTGAATTTCATCGGGTTCGGAATCCGCCACAGTATTGATCAATACATCCCGCTGTGTCCCATAGACATTTCGATTCACTTCATGACGCAGAAGCTGACGGTTTCGGATATGAACGACCAAAGGATTGTGGCAGCAAGTGGAATCGCCTACGGAATCGAAGTGAGCAAAAGCCTTGCCCTCCTCACGCTCTATGGAGGATATCAGATGGAGAAGTCAGCCTGGGATGTCGACGGTTATAGTCCGGATCCGTCCCTGACCCAATTTATCGGCACGCCGGTGCGAATTGATGGATTCCATGTGGACGGAAAAAACACGTCGCGTTTTCACGCAGGAGTCCGTCTGCTTCTGGCAATCATCAATGTCCATGCAGATTATTCCTTTGCGACGCAGCCGGTCATTGCGGCAGGCGTTGGAATTTCATTTCGATAGAATGTGAATAACGGAGATCGCGCATCAGGGTGCCGGAGGATCTTGCCGAACCTTCGCTGCGCCTCCTGCATAGTGTTGAACAAAAGATCCTCCCCATGAGATCACGCATACCGATCGTCTCCTGTGTTCTCCTCCTCTTCCTCGCGCAGTGTGAGCGCAATGATCAACCGCTGACAGATGCAACCGGAGTTTTCGACAAGGCCGTATCCTTTTTCGAGGACAAAGCCTATCTGCAGGCGGAATCCCTGTTTGTCCGGTCTCTTCCTGTCTTCGAGCGATCAGGACAGACCTACACGGTGGTGGAGGCAAACCGGTATCTCGGCCAAATCTCTCTGGCCGAAGGCCGTTCATACACGGCGCTGGGGAGGTTTGAATCGGCGCTCGATCTCACCGAATCTCTCAAGGATTTTCGGACAGAAATGAAGTTGAGGGAATTGATCGGAGATTCCTACACGTCTCTGGACGCCTATCAATCTGCTCTCCTCTCGTACCGGGCAGCTCACAGGCTGAGTTCGGCATTCAACGATCTGGAGACGAAGGCAGGTCTCGAAATGAAAATGGGGGAAGTCTCCATCTACACCGATCACCTGGATGATGCATTTGCGTATTGCCAGACGGCCTACTCCTATTATCAGAGTCAGGGTGGTGTCCAGGCGGCGGAGGCCCTCGGGGGGTTGGGAGAGGTGCTCTATCGGCAGAAGAAACTGGATGCTGCAGAGAACTCATTGAACCAGGCGCGCTCGATGCTACAAAAGAGCAATGAACCTGTCCTCGACGCCCGTCTTCGGATGCAGACAGGCATCGTCCTGAAGGCTGAGGGGAAAAACAACGAGGCGTTGCAGGCGTTTCGTGACGCGACGAACAATCTGAGGAGCAAAAGAACCGGGCGCGATCAGGAAATCCAACTTCTCTTCAATATCGGAACAGTGTATTTTGACAACGGTCGCTTCGCCGATGCCAAGAAGTACTTTGCGGAGGCCGACGGTCTGGCGCGCTCACAGGGCGATGGCATTGCCGAAGGATATCTTGGACTCTTTGAAGATCGGTGCGACGAGCGGTCATTGACCGCAAACCAGAAACTCCAGAATGTCGATCAGCTTGCTCAGGGATATCAGCTGGTTGCGCAAAAATTCCAGGCATGTGGTCATCGATCCGGCGAAGCGTACGCTCGTGCTCAAATTGGACGTCTGTATGAGTCCATCGGCAATCTCACGAAGGCCCGGGATGCATATCGCCAGGCGATCGAAGTGGAAGAGACAACCCTCGGCGAGTTCATGATTCCGAGGTACCATCATCAATACCAGGAAATCCTGAATCTTGAGAAAGAGCGGTCGGGGTGGTACGCACAACTTGCCAGCCTTTTGATCCAGATGAACGGAAAGGAAGAAGCGCTTTCCGTGCTCGAACTGGGCTCACAACGTTTCCACGCGAAGGTTTTGCAGGATGTTACAATCGCCATTCGTCATCCGAGCCTGAAACAGGATCTTTTGAACGCCCGGTCAAAAGTGCGTGAGCTTCGCATGCTTCAAATTGAGCAATCGAGCATCCTGTCCGTCCGACGCGGACTGAACGATGATCGATACGTGAATTCGCTGCACAATCAAATTTCCAATCTTCAGCGGGAGGTCGCGACGCTCTCCGAGCGTATTATTGGTCAGTATCCAAACTACGAGCCGCTCCTCCACACGGGCTCCATGAAAATCAAAGACATTCAGGCGAGCATTCCCCCGGGAACGCTTGTCGTGAGATTTCTACCGGCGAATGACCAGCTTCATGTCTTTGCCTTGACGAAAACCAAATTTGAAGTGAAGAGCACCATCGTTCCACGGGAGAAGCTGCTCTCGCTTGTCGCCGAATATCAGCGGCTCCTGCACGATCCGAGTGTCTACGCCGGCACTGCGGGCGAGACGAGCGTTGCGACGATGACTCGCTTTGCGACGCTCTCTACACAGCTCTATGACTATCTCCTCAGGCCTGTCGACGGCATGCTGGAGCGAAATCTCGTCGTGATCGAGAGCCCTGAGTTTGAAGGATTTCCTTTTCACACCATCGAACGGCAGGACAGAGGTGGTTCGGTGAAGTACCTCATCGAAATCACCAGCGTGGACTATCTTCCCTCTCTTGCTGCGATTCGGTTCAAGACCGCTGACACAGAACGCCTCAGCCGCGTAACGGCAATGGGAAATCCGACGGGAAAAAACTGGTCGATCGATTACGAGTTGAGAGATATCAGAAGCTTCTTCAAGGAGGCGACGATTCTGATTTCCAGGGATGCTTCGTGGGATAATTTGAAAGATGTGAAAACCGATGTGCTGCAGCTTTCATCAGATTTTCTCATGGAAGAGGGAGATTCACCGCTCGGAATGGTTGCCCTCGCGAAGGAACAGACGCCCGATGACGTGTCAAAAATTCCCTTTGAGAAGTTGACAGAAATTCAGGCGCCGCCTGTCGTGGTCCTCTCAAATCAATATGGACAGGGATTTGGCCTCTCGACCACGCATGCGTTGGTACTGAGAATCAACGGCACCTCGGACGTTTTTTTCAACTCGTGGTTTTCCGACAGAAAAGCCGCAAAGTTCTTCAGTGAGTACTTCTATACACATCTGGCAAACGGCCTGGCGCCGGGGGATGCGTACCGCCAGGCTCTTCTCAATCTCATCCGCACCCGCGATGTCAGTCACCCCCACTCCTGGGGACAGTTCTTTCATTTTGGTATTGGGTAGCTAATCTCACACCGGGTGAGCTGCAGAACTGAGGCACCGTAGCCGAAGGAAATGGCCTGCCGACTTCCACTCGGATCATCGGCGCATGAAATCGATCGACAGAGTTCACCTGGTGAAAAAGGAGAACCCGACGATCGCTTATTGGCCGACCGTCGGGTTCCTCTTCGCAAACAAAGCTGAGCTTATCTACATCGGATCTTTATGCTGCCGAGTCCTGAACCAATTTTGATGGTGAGGGAGCGGTCACTTTGTCCGAATCCGTCTGTCTCGTAGGTTCCCTTTCTTGTTTTTTCAAAACAATCATCGACATCGACACTTGAGAACCAACTTTCATCGGTGATGACTCTCGCTGGCGTATTCTTCGGAACATAGACAACGATGCTGCCAAGCCCCACTTCGACATCTGCGTATGCTTTCTGTTGGAGCTTTCCGGAAAAATCGAGCGTGTAAGACCCGACGCCACCGCTGAACTTCAGTTTCTGGAAATTGAGATTCATGAGGTTGTTGGCAGTAAACTTGCTGACGCCCGATTCGATGTTTACGTATTCGCAACTGATTGGATTGGGTTCGTTGCACTGTAAATCTGCGGAACTTGCACCGGCAGAGATTTTGAGGTTTCGTAGTTTGAGGCCGGAAAGATCGAATTTCCCCTTCCCCGCGCCCAAGCCAATTTTCAGTGAAAGTGGAACAGCATCCGTCAACCGTGCAGTCAGGCGCCGCTCATTTCCATTGTCCCGTTCGTCCTTCATCTCTTCCCAGGAGATCGATGAATTGCGGCGATCTTTGTGATTTCTGCTGTCTGTGAGATTGATCTCGAGATCTCCGCGTCCTGCTGAGATGTCATAGAACATCTCAAGCTCACGATGGTCATCCTGTTCATGTGAGTATTCTGCGACGACGACCTTGTTGCGGTCGCCTTTGAGGAGGATCACCGTTCCGAATGATGCGTCTAGCGAGATGGAAATTTCTTTCTCGGATGTACGCGAGATTTCACGCCGCGTGATTTCCTGTTGCTGGAATGCAAAGAGGATCGAAGCGCAAAAAATGGAAAGTGAACCGACGAGGAAGACTCGAACCCCGGTGTTGTTGCTCATGACGATTTGACCAATTGTTGTTCCTGCAATGGCTTACGCAATTTGGTGGCACAGAGTTGCAGGAGGATCTCAGTAATGGCGGAGTCTGTCGCGCAGATATTTGTTCAGCATTTCACGCGCTCGGAATATATGAGCCTTTACAGTGCCCAGTGGAAGTTTGAGGATTGTGGCGATCTCCTGGTACTCTTTCTCTTCAACATGCCGTAAGTGTATGACGTGCCGATACTTCGCGGGGAGAGAGTTGATCGCATCTTCGAGAAGTTTCTTTCGCTGCCGATCGATGAGCTCCTGGTCCGGTTCGTATGTGGAATCCGGAAGCTCGAAGGTGTAGTCGCTGTCTTTTGATTCTATCGGTTTATCAATGGAGAAGGTCTGAAGCTTCTTCCTGCGGATATAGTCGATGCAATTGTTCGTGGCAATCTTGTACAACCAGGTTGAGAACGCAAACTCGTCATTGAAACTCGATAATGACATGAATGCTTTGATGAATGCTTCCTGAGTCAGATCCTCGACCTCATCCTTATCCCGGATCATCCGATAAATCAAGTTGTAGATCGGCTCATGATATTTCTGTCTGAGCTTCTTATAGGCGCGTTGATCTCCGGTGAGCGCGCGCCTGATCAATGCGGCGTCCTCTCCCCGCGACTCGATACGCCTTTGCTCAGACTTGTCGACTGTTTCAGGGGTGGGGGAGGGTTTCGGGGGGCTATGTTGGGTTTTCTTCTTGGCCATGTCGATGGATTCGACAAGCGCTCGCGCGACTTTGAAAAGAAAAGTAATCAAAAAAAGAGTGACCCGCAACCAATGCAAATGCGTTGTTTGCATCCGTGGGCGATTTTGGCTATTTTATAAAATATGCAGGTTGAACAACATCCTCCCATGTTTATCACCTTCGAAGGACTCGACTTCTCCGGAAAGTCGACACAAGTCGGTCTCCTTGCGGATGCATTGTCGCGGTCGGGGGCGAAGACGCTCGTGCTTCGCGATCCGGGTGGAACAGCCATTGGAGAGAGAATTCGTGCGGTCCTGCTCGACCGTGAATTGCTCGACATGTCTGACTTCACCGAGCTGTTTTTGTTTTCTGCAAGTCGCTCGCAGCTTGTCCAAGAGATCATCAAACCGGCATTGCACGCTGGAACGATTGTTGTCTGCGATCGGTTCTATGATTCAACGACCGCGTATCAAGGGTGGGGCCGTGGGCTTTCCCTAGAGGCAATCAAGTCCATCAATCGAGTTGCAGCAGATGGGCTGCTGCCGGCAATAACGTATTTTATCGATATCCCGGTCTCGGAAATCGAATTGCGGATGAAGCGTCAAAAGGCCGGCGCTGACCGCATGGAAATGAGCGGGCGCGCATTCTATGAGCGAGCTCGGGAAGGTTTTCTTCAACTCGCGAAAGAAGAGCCAAGGTTTGAGGTGATCGATGGGAGAATGAGCATCGAGGAGATCCGTCAGAAAGTGTGGAACCGCTTCGAACGGGAGATGGCGAATCAACGCAAGGGTGTTTGAACGAACAACGCAGAAGGGTTGAGAAATGAGTGAGAGTATGGGCCGGTGGAGCAAGATGCTCAAGACCAAGTTCACAATGACGGTGAGGATGTTCTCGGCTCTCGGCATTGTCCTTGTTGTCTGTGGGTTGGTGACGGGTTTTCTCTGGGCTGGTCAAGACGATTTGTTTCTGAAGACCCGACAATGGATGGAGGTATTCGGAAAGGTCTACACCGATGTGGTCATCAACTACGTCGATAACGTTGATCCGGAAAAGATCATGCACGCTGGAATTGACGGAATGTTGAAGACGCTCGACCCCTACACCGTCTATTTGGGTGAGAAAGAGTCTGACGAGATGGAGCTCGTGACAACGGGCAAGTATGCCGGTGTGGGAATCACTATTGGGCTCCGCGATGGCACCATCACGGTCATCAGCACCATGGAAGGCTATTCGGCAGCGAAACAGGGGATCCAGAGCGGCGACCGAATCCTGGAAATCGACGGGGAAAGCGCCAGAGGTATGACGACGGAAGATGTGCGAAACCACTCGCGCGGGACGCCCGGAACAACCGTCAGAGTAAAAATAGAACGGGAAGGTGAACCCAAGCCTATTGAATTCGTCTTGATACGTGAAGAAATCCCTGTTCGGAATGTCACTTATAGCGGTTATGTGAGTGATGGAGTAGGATATCTGCGGCTCGAACGCTTCTCGAGAAGTGCCGGTGAAGATGTTCGCAATGCCATTAAAGAACTGCGGGAGAAGGGAAGCCTGAAGGCGATCGTGCTTGACTTGCGGGACAATCCGGGAGGATTGCTCGATATGGCGGTCGATGTGGTTTCGAAGTTCGTTCCGGAGAGCACGCTCGTCGTGTCCACGAAGGGGCGTCGAAATGATTCAGAGCACAAGTACTACTCCTACGAGAAGCCTATGCTGGACGATGTCCCGATGGCAGTGCTTGTCGATCGAGGAAGCGCCAGCGCCAGTGAGATTGTGGCAGGAGCGTTTCAGGATCTCGATCGGGCGGTAATCGTCGGAACTCGCTCCTTTGGTAAAGGACTCGTTCAAACGATCAGTCGAATCTCCGAAGGGAGTTCACTCAAGATTACGACAGGCCGATACTATACTCCCAGCGGTCGCAGCATCCAGGAACTCGACTACTTCCATCGGACGAAGGATGGTGTCGTGACTGTGAAGCCCGACAGTCTGCGCAGGGAATTTCGAACGTTGCATAATCGTAAAGTGCTCGACGGACGGGGAATTAGTCCCGATTCAACCGTGCCGGAGGAAGCATCGTGCAAGTTGCTCGATGAGCTGTCCCGCAAAGCGATGCTGTTCAAGTTTGCCAACCACATGGCAAGTCAGAAGAAAACGATCTCGGATGATTTCGCCGTTGATGGACAGATCCTGAAAGATTTCGAATCGTTTCTGAAAGAGAAGGATTTTCAGTACGAAGAAGAGTCAGAAACAAAAGTGAAGGAACTTCGTGCAGCCGCGGAGAAAGAGCGCTATGGCAAGTCGATCTACGAGGGAATTGACCGAGTAGAGAAAGCGATCAGCGAGGAGAAAACCCGAGCATTCGAACGTTATGACAAGGAAATCAAGAGTGCGCTCAGGCTTGAAATCATCGGGCGATTGAAGGGCGACAAAGCAGCGATTGCCGCATCGTTCAAGGATGATGAGCAACTCCAGGTGGCGGTTGCTGTCGTGAAGAATAGGTCCCTCTACAAGAAAATGCTGACCGGAAACCGGAAGTAGGTCCTCAACTCTCCGGCATTTCCCCACAGTGAAATGAAAAAGGCATCCGTACCTCTCGGTGTGGATGCCTTTGCTTTTGTAGCGGGCCCAGGGTATGAACTCAAGCGACGATGGAGTCCAACTTCTGTCGAACGAGGCGCACAATCTGTTCCAGGTCCCCTTGCCGGTTAACGAAGTCGAGATTGTCGCTCTCAATGATCAGGAGCGGACCGCGCTTGTATCGGGAGATCCAGTTCTCGTAGTGCTTGTTGAGTTGTTCAAGATACTCCCGTTGAATGCCTTGCTCGAAGGACCGCCCCCGGCGCGAAATCTGCTGCATCAGTGTATCGATCGAAGCCCGGAGATAGATCATGAGGTCGGGCGATTTCAGATAGTCGGTCATGACCTCGAACAAGGATTCATAGTTGGTGTAATCGCGCTGGTCCATCTTGCCGATATCGTACAGATTGCGCGCAAAAATTTCGGCATCCTCGTAAATCGACCGGTCCTGAATAACGGAATCGCCCCCCTCTGTCATCCGCTTGTGATGCTTGAACCGGTTCGCAAGGAAGTAGATCTGAAGATGGAACGACCACCGGCTCATGTCGGCATAAAAATCAGGCAGATAGGGGTTGTCGTCGACCGATTCAAAGTAGGGCTTCCAACCGAAGCGTTCTGCGAGCAGGCGCGTGAGAGAGGATTTCCCCGCCCCGATATTACCCGCGACCGCAACAAAGAGGGACTGTGAAGATTCTGCCATAGAAGTGAGTCGTCGGAGTTGGTTGTTATGAAGGGGGTGAAACTGACTCGTTGAATGTATCGGAATCAGAGAAGAAAAGCAAGAAACCAACGTGCCGTCTGAGTCAGTGCTCTCCGTGAAGGGCGCGGATTATCGCTTCAAGCCCATCGATGATGCGCGGGCCGGGCCGGCTGACGATACTGGCGTCGACGATGGCAACGCGCTTGTTCCGGATCGCGGTCAGCGATTTCCATTCAGGATAGGGTGAAAGGATGTCATTGATCGACCGCACGATATCATTTGTGGCAATAATAACGTCGGGCTGACGACGCAGGATCTCTTCTCTGCTCAACACCGGATAGGATGTTGAGGAATCGTGAACGATGTTCTGCCCATTGGCAAGAGTGACAAGCTCGTTGAGAAACGTCTTCGGGCCGATGGCAATGAGCGGATTCAATGAAAGAATCATCAAGACCGTTTCCTTTTTCTTCGCCGCGGCTTTGTGAACGAGGTTGTCGCGCCGGAGCTGGAGAAGGGCCACCAGGGAGTCGGCCGTTTGACGCCTCCCTGTGAGATCTGCAATAGAGAGAATCGATTTGAACACGCCGTCGACGGTTCGAGGATACGAAACAAACACCGGGGTTCCCGTCGAGGAGAGCTTTTCGAAGTCAGCCCTCATGTTGCCGGAACCGGACATCAAGACGAGATCGGGCTGGAGGGCCAGGATGCGTTCGATGTTCGGATTGAGCATCCCGCCGATCTTTGCTTTCTGCTTTGCCGCCTCAGGGAAGTCACAATAGTCAGTAACACCGATGAGGGAAGAGTCGGCGCCGATCAGAAACAGGATTTCCGTCAGGCTGGGTGCCAGGGAGACGACTCTTCGAGGAGCATGAGACAGCGCCACGCTGTGTCCGACGTCGTCAATGAAGGAGTGGGTTGCCGGTTCCGGAGGGCTCGCGTGCTTCCGGCACGAAGAGAACAGAAGCGCGAGCACAAGAGTGAGAGCAAGAAGATGCTTCATAGAGTGAGGGCTGAAAACGAAAAGAGCGAATCGGTTGATTCGCTCTTCAGAGTTGTCGTTTGCCACAAGAGTTATTTGAAGGAGGCAAGAGCCTCGTCGACGGCATCGAAGTGCTCGAAAACCGTCACCAGTTTCGTCACCACCAGAAGTTGTTCGATCTTCTCGGAAGCGCGCGCCAGCTTCAGGTTTCCCCCGGCATTCCGCACGGTCGTCAGTGCGCCGATCAGCATACCGAGACCCGAGCTGTTCATGAATTTCACTTCCCCGAGATCTACCACCACCTTGTTCTTCCCAGCGTCAATCAATTTGTGCAGCTCCTCGTTCAAAGATGATGCATCGGGTCCACCCATCACATTCCCCTTCAGCTCGACGAGTTGAACGCCTTTGACTTCCTTGATTTTGAGTTTCATGCGCTGATCCTTTTGCCGTTCCTAGTGTTGAATACTTCGCTCAATGGTACGAGATTCTTCGTGAAAATCCAACCGGCGTTGCCTACGCGGTGATCTTCTTCCTCAGGTTATTGTCAAGGACGATGGCGCTGGCGATGTAGATGGATGAATAGGTTCCAGTGATGATGCCAATCGTGAGTGTGAACGCAAATCCACGGGTAACCTCTCCACCAACAAAGAGCAGCACCAGCAGCACCATGAGAATTGTGCCGGAGGTAATAATGGTTCTGCTCAGTGTGTCGTTCAGGCTCTTGTTCATCACGTCCATGAGCGACATGCTTCTGTAAATCTTGGAGTTTTCGCGAATCCTGTCGAACACGACAACCGTGTCGTTCACCGAAAGACCGACGAGCGTCAACAGGGCCGCAATGATCTCCTGGGTGATCTCAAGATTCAAAGCTGGAAAAACGCCGTCGAGTATCGAGATAATTCCCAAGGTGAGCAATACGTCGTGGTACAGGGAGAGAACGGCTCCCACGCCATAGATGTACTTATAGCGGATTGCGATATAGCTCAGGATGATCGCGAGAGTGGCGATAACAGCATAGACAGCATCCTGGCGGAGTTCCTTTCCGATCTTCGGCCCAATCTTGTCTTCCCGAAGAACCTGGAACTTGAGATCGGATAGATCCTTCTGAATCGCAGTCTTGATATTGTTGGCAACCGTCATGCCCTCTTCCTGCTTCGTCGTGCGAATGAGGATCGTCTGGTCATTGCCGAAGGATTTGATCTCGCTGTCACCGAGCCCGGCCGCTGCAAGCGCTGAGCGAAGCTTTCCGAAATCGGGTGCAGCGCTGAACGAAAGAACCAGCTCCGTGCCGCCGCGGAAATCAATGCCGTAGTTCACACCCTTGACGAAAAGCGAAATCAAGCCAAGGATAATGATGGTGGAAGAAACAAAATACATCTTCCCTCGAATTGCCATGAAGTTAATGTTCGTTTTCTTGAAGACACGCATTTCCTATACGACTCCTTTTCCGAAGATCAAGTGTGACCAAAGAGTGCCCGCGGGCACAGACTCGTGACGGTCTATCCGAAATTTGGGTTGATACCCCTGCTCATCATGATGTTGATAAGCACGCGCGTGATAACAACCGAGCTAAACAGACTGGCAGCGATACCGATCATCAGGGTCAATGCAAATCCCTGTACCGAACCCGTGCCGAATTGATAGAGAACCAAACCCGTAAGGAACGATGTCACGTGGGCATCGATAATCGCCGTCCACGCTCGTCGATAACCGGCGTCGATTGCCGCACTCAAAGTCTTTCCTCCGGCGAGTTCCTCGCGCACGCGCTCGTTGATCAGCACGTTCGCGTCCACCGCCATGCCGANNAGCACGTTCGCGTCGACCGCAACACCGATGGTGATCAGTATTCCCGCGATACCTGAAAGTGTGAGCGTCGCCGAAAATCCGGCCAAAATTCCAAGGATAAAGAGGAGGTTGAACACCAAAGCGATGTCCGCCGTTGCCCCAGCCGTATGGTAATACACTATCATAAACAGAATCGTCAGAATGACGGAAATGCCCGTCGCAGTGAGACCTGAACGAATGGAATCCTCGCCCAGTGACGGTCCGACGGAGCGCTGTTCAATAATCGAAACAGGAGCGGGGAGAGCGCCGGCCTTCAGAACGATTTCCATGAGCTTTGCTTCGTTCGGGCTCTCCATATTCGTAATCTGCGACCGGCCGCCGGTGATTTTGTTAATCACGGTTGGGGCAGAGAATACCGCATTATCCAGCACGATGGCAATCCGTTTATTGATATTGGCGCCGGTAATGCGGGCCCAGTCGCGGGAGCCCTCACTATTCATTTCCATGTTGACGATTGGCCGGTTGTCTTCCGGGTTAACGCTGGCGCGGGCGTCAACAATGACCTTACCGGTNNCTGTTTCTTGACGGCGAAGAGGGTGTAAAACTTTTTGCCATCGGGATTCTGTGCGGTTTTTGCAGACCACAGAAATTCAAAATCAGCCGGGAGCAACCGCTGGACATCGGAGCGGCTCAGGAGCTGGATGACCCGGTCACGATTTCTGTCAAGAACATATGCCTCACCGCTATTGCGCTGGTCGGGGCTGACATTAGAGAAGAAGGGGTGCTCATGGATGAACTTGGATTCTTTCGAGGTATCGGTGCTCGACGGCTTGTTGTTGCCAAGCAGGTCCTGCAAGGCGTCTTTCGATTCTTCTGCCTTTTGGCCCGTTTTTGCGGCCGAAGCAGTATCTCCTACGACCTTTCCGGCCAGAAAATCATCGATGGATTGCATGACACGATAGGAAACTGTCGCTTCACGCAAGAGCCGAAACTCGAGCATTGCAGTTCCCTGAAGAAGCGAACTGACTTCGCGTTCGTCCTTGACACCGGGCAGATCAACAATAATTCGCCGCGATCCCTGCTTCTGGATGTTGGGCTCAGAGACCCTGTATTGATCAACACGGTTTCGGACGATTTCGATGGCACGGTCAATAGCCTTGGCCGTCTCGCCGTCGAGTTGAGTCAGAATAGCGTTGTCAGCATCGCGAATGTTGCCATAGTAGCGGCTCATCCGAATACCGCGCTCGGCGAATTTCTTGCCGAACATCGGAATGACAGACTCGTCATTCGTCGTTGCCTGTGAACGGATTTCCTTGATGATCGCGTGGAAATTATCGTCTTGGTTCTTCGCGAGACTCTCGAGCAACTGGATGACATCCACTTCCAGCACGACACGCATGCCCCCCTGGAGGTCGAGACCGAGTTTGATGCGTTTCAGCTTTGCGCTGAGGATAGCGTCCTGGTTTTGCTCAGCGTAGGTGATGCTGTCCTGGCCTGAAAGGGAAGCGAGTTTCTTGCGGAATTGATAGTCCTGAAATGTTGGATACAGGAAGACCAGTGACACGACGACGGCCGCAAGAATCAGAAAGATCCTTGAAAATTGGTTTCTCACAAATCGTTCTCCGAGCTATATCGAAAATCATTACTCTCAGGCATCGAGCGGGGAGTATGGGGACTCACGTCGGATGCAAACTGGAGGTGGAAAGATCTGAAAAGCGAATAAAAAGATAACCGAATGTGCCTGCAAAGTCAATAAGAAAATCGTTGCTTTTCAGGGGTTTCACGGCTATATTAAAATTCCATGTCCCAACCCATCGCATTATTCTAGGAGATGTACCCGTTATGCCGTTGATGACGCAAATCCGAAACAATCTTACCAAGGCATTCGCTGTCTTTGCCGTTTTCTTCATCGTTTACATCGTCCTCGATTGGGGAATGGACATCACAGGGCGGAGGCACCAACAAGGGACGCGTGACTACGTCGGAAAGGTGAACGGAACGACGATCAATTACAGCGAATTCTCAGCCCTTCTGAAGCAACAGACGGACGCGTATCGTAAGCAGTCCGGCGCCGAACCGGATGAAGAATCAGAGCGACAGTTGCGCACACAAGTTTGGAACACGATGGTGCAGCAGACTCTTATCGAACACGAGCTTGAACGCCTCAAGATTACCGTGACGGATGACGAAGTCCGCGAGATTCTCCTCGGACCAAATCCGCCTCAGATGATCGCCAGTCAGTTTATCGATTCCACAGGAAAATTCAATAGAGCCGCGTATGACCAGGCTCTTCAAAACACTCAAAACCGCGCGATCCTGGTCCAGATCGAAGGCGAAGTGCGACGGCAGCGACGTCTCGAGAAGCTCCAAAGTCTCTTGTTCGCATCAACCCGAGTGACGGATCCTGAAATTCGCCAGCGTTTTGCAGACCGATCCGTTGCCATGGATGCAGAGTACGTTCTCTTCGATCCCAACACGCTTGTGCCGGATTCGATGGTTCAGGTCGGCGACGATGACCTTCGCAAACACTATAACGCGAACCAGGAGGAATTCAAGGTTCGTCCTTCCCGGAAACTGAAGTATGTTCTGTTCAGCACAGCCCCGACGAAAGATGATACGACAGCTGTTGCGACGGAATTGAACCGCACGTTGGATCAGGTGAAAAGCGGTTCGGATTTTGTGGAGCTCGCAAAGACCTATTCAGAAAATCCAGTCAACGACACAACATTTGTGAAACACGGAGATCTCAGTCGGCAGTTGGAAGGCGCAGTTTTTTCAGCGAAAAAGGGGGAAATTGTCGGACCGATCAGCGACTACTCCGGCATGCACCTCGTCAAGATCGTAGCTGAGCGCAAAGGGAGCAAAGATTTCGTCCGCGCGAGTCACATTCTCCTGAACGCGACTTCAGGGCCGGATTCTGTTGCAAAGATTCAGAAGGCGAAAGACATTCTTCGCCGCGCCCGGAGTGGCGAGAATTTTGGCAAGCTCGTTGCGGAATTCAGCGAAGACTACGGTTCCAAGGTGACCGATGGCGATCTGGGATGGAACGGAAAGGGTGGCTGGGTGAAGCCATTCGAACAAGCAGCGTTCGCGGCAAGGGTAGGTGAGATTGTTGGACCGATCCGTTCGCAGTTTGGCTGGCACATCATCAAAGTAACGGGCAGGGATAATCGGGAATTGCGTATCGCAGCGTTGACGATGAAGGTGAAGGCGAGCTCGCAAAGTTCGGAAGCGGCGACCCAGAAGGCTCAGGACTTCTCCTACCTTGCAAAAGAGGAAGGATTCGAGAAAGCTGCAGAGACCAGTGCATATGCGTTGAGAGAGACTCCGGAATTTTTCAAAAGCTCTGTCATCCCGGGCATTGGTATCAACGATGCAGCCATGAACTTCGCCTTTACGAAAAAACTCGATGCGCTCAGCGAGCCGATCGCCGTCACAGGGGGATTGGGAGTATTCAAGATTACAAGCGTGCGTGAAGAGAGCGTTCGGCCCTTCGATGAAGTGAAACCGACTCTTCGGATGCAGGTCCTTCGCGAGAAGAAAATGCAGAAGCTGAAAGAACAGGTAGACGCTCTTTACAAAACACTCGGATCGAGCACAGATCTCTCAGCTGCTGTGCGAGCGATCCCGAGCGCCCCTGTTCAAAAAACAGGTTCGTTCAAGGCTATGGATGCTCCGCCGGGTGTCGGACGCGATTACGCTTTCATCGGGCAGGTGGTTTCACTGAAGCCCGGAGAACTGTCCAAGCCGTTTGAAGGTGGGCGAGGATATTATATCGTGAAGTTGCTTTCAAAGACGGCATTTGATTCGACGCAGTTTGCCGGCGAGAAGAACACTCTCAGAGACCAAATCCTCCAGGAAAAGCGCAACCGGATGTTTTCCGATTGGCTGACAGCGCTGAAGGATAAGGCTACGATCGAAGACCAGCGGGAAAAGTTCTTCCGCTGATATCGGCTGCAGGGTGGATTGTTTATTCCATCGATGTAATGGTTCCGCGGCCGGGAACGTCGCGAGAAGTGTGCCCGGCCAATTGAAGATGTGCGACGGCGTCAGTTTGTCGACTGATCCTGAGGTGTTGATGAGGCGCGTGTTCCCGTCGATCGTTGCCATCGTCGTGTTTGCAGGGACCCTTCCCGCGCAGACGAACGAGAAAATCCTATCCATTGCCTTCCGCGGCACCTACACAACTTCTTCCAAGGTTTTCAACAATCCCGATTCACCATCAGACGATATGCGGGGGCAATATGTTGCCCTCGACAATATCTATGGCCCCGGGATTGAACTGCGGATCAACATTCCAGGTCAGTCCGTCGCACTCACGCTCGCGGCCGAATATCTTTCGAAACAAGACGAATCCAGCCAGCTTGTCGGTTTCACGACTCCTCCGCGCCTCCTGATCGTGAGAGAGGGCTTCAAGCTCATCCCGATCGAGCTAGGGGCCAATGTTCCTATTCCTCTGGGATCTGACGGTGTTCGAATGTCCATCGGTGGAGGAATCGGCGCATACATCGGAACGAGAATTCTGAATGTCGCCGGAGCAGATGCCCTGCAGCAGAACAAACCGGTGAGCTACGGAATCCACGTGGAAACAAACTTCGACTATCAGATATTTCCGCGCCTCTACGCGCGTGCGGAAATGCGTTTTCGGGATCCGGAATTCACAACGGAAAGCAAATTTGCACAGCAGGCAACCAGCTCAAACGGTGTTCTCATCCTCCTGCCGCAGGATCCCTTCCGTGCGCGGATCAACGTGAACGGACTGACATTCGGAATGGGTCTCGTCTTTGACCTCTTCTGAACCGGAACACACCAGCTCCTCGCTCTCTCGCACAGTGAGTATGAACAACGATCAACAGAAGAAAAAGAGCCTTATCTACCTCGCCGGATTCATGGGAAGCGGCAAGAGCACCATCGGCCCGATCCTCGCCAATACCCTTGGCTTTGAATTTGTCGATACGGACAGGATCGTTGAGAAAAAGGCGAATAAGAGAGTCATCGATATTTTCACAACGGATGGTGAGCAGGCATTTCGCACGCTTGAGCTTGCTTCGCTCCGGGAAATTGCAACGCGTTCGCATTCCGTTGTTTCTCTCGGAGGCGGGACCATTGCAGATGAAGAGAATTTTCGACTGATTCATGGAAGCGGGATTATTGTCTACCTGAAGCTTTCACCGGAGGAAATCCTCCAACGGGTTCATCATCGTACTGACCGTCCGTTGCTGACGGGAGCCAGTGGTGAGCGGTTGCCCGTGGAAGAAATTGAGAAGCGGGTGCAGGATCTCCTCGCGCGACGGGAACAGTTCTATGCGCGGGCTGATGTTGTCATTCAGACCGACCGCAAACGTGTCGGTACAACAGTCGATGAGATCGTTCGAAGGCTGCGCGGTCTCATTGATGGATAGGGAGGATACTTGATACAGCGACAGATTGATGTTGCGTTGGGTGAACGGAGTTATCCCATCTATTTTGGGACCGGCATGACGGCCTCTTTTGCTCCGACCTGTCAGCAACACGGTATTCCTCGTCAAGTGGTCATCATCACCGATACGACGGTAGCACAACATTACCTCGAGCCTCTTCAGAAACACCTCCACCATTTCGAATTCGACGCTTCATCGATCATTCTTCCTCCAGGCGAAATTCAGAAAAGCCTGTCTCGTGCGAATGTCATCTTCACCGCACTCCTTCAGCGAGGGATTGGGCGCAAGGCGGCGATCATTGCCCTCGGCGGCGGTGTGATTGGCGATCTGGCCGGTTTTGTTGCTGCGACGTATCAGCGCGGGATTACGCTGATCCAGGTACCCACGACACTGCTTGCTCAGGTCGACAGTTCCGTTGGCGGAAAAGTTGCCGTGAATCACCCGCTGGGGAAAAATATGATCGGTGCATTCTACCAGCCGAAATTTGTGTGGATCGATGGCCAGACTCTTCAAACTCTGCCGTCGCGAGAAGTGATCTGTGGCCTGGGAGAAGTCGTGAAGTACGGAGTCGTTTTTGATGCGGAATTCTTTGCCTTCCTCGAAGTTAACCTGGATGCCATCATGAAACTTGACCAGGCAGCATTGATGCATGTTCAGGCTCGCTGCTGCGAGCTGAAAGCACGCGTCGTGGCGGAAGACGAACGGGAGATTGGACTTCGGGCGGTTCTGAACTACGGGCATACTGTCGGCCACGCGCTGGAGGCTGCAGGGAATTACCGTGCCCTGAAACATGGGGAAGCCGTGCTGCTGGGAATGGCGGCCGAAGCATTTATCGCACAGCAAATGGGATTACTTCCCCTTGATGTGCTCGAGAGAATCGAATCGTTTGTCTCACGCATCCCTCTTCGTATGAAAAGAGACGCATTGGCGTCATCGAAAATCCTCGATGCAATTCAGCGCGACAAGAAGACAGTGGATGGCAAGACGCGTTTTGTGTTGCCTGTTCGTCTGGGAGAAGTCCGGATTCTCGAGGGAGTCGAGCCCGAACTCATTCGGTCGTCTCTCAAACGTGCTTTTGATCTCGTCGGGAAAAGTCGTTCATCTCAATAGTGAAATCTCTGGCGTTTGCCGGAACCACCAAGGAGTATTGCATGAAATCTTGTCACAGAGTTCTTCTCGCGCTCGTCCTGCTGTTCACATACTCATGCCTCTTGGCTCAGGCTCCCCTGAAAAGGGAATTTCGGGGTGCGTGGGTTGCGACTGTCGCCAACATTGATTGGCCATCCGCACCTGGAATCATTCCACAAGTTCAACGCTCTCAACTCACGGCCATGCTGGATCAATTGGCTGCCACCGGAGTCAACGCCATCGTGTTCCAGATTCGTCCGGCGTGCGATGCATTCTACGCGTCGCCGTACGAGCCGTGGTCGTACTGGCTGAGCGGAACCCAGGGTCAAGCCCCCAGCGACTCGTACGACCCTCTCCAGTTTGCCTGCCAGGAAGCTCATAAGCGCGGAATGGAGTTGCACGCCTGGTTCAATCCGTATCGGGCCAAGCTCAGCAAAAGTTCACCTCCCCAAATTGACTCGACCAATGTTATCAGGCGGCACCCGGATTGGGCCATTACATGTCCGACCAACGGGTATGTCTTTCTCGACCCAGGACTTCCCTTGGTCCGTGATCATGTTGCGCGCGTCATTGCCGACGTTGTGCGGCGATATGACATTGACGGCGTTCACATGGACGACTACTTCTACCCCTATGCAGACGAGGGCTTCACGAAAGAGGACTCAGCCACGTTTCGCATTTACCGTCGAGGATTCTCCTACCCTGACAGTCTTGCCCCGTGGCGGCGCGATAATGTCAATTTGCTGATGAAGATGATCTACGACAGCGTCCAGGCAATCAAGCCTGCGGTGAAAGTGGGGATGAGTCCGTTCGGGATCTGGAAAAACGGTATTCCGGCGGGGACCTCGGGTACGAGCGGATATGATGAGTTGTACTGCGATGCGGTCGCGTGGATGAGCGGCAAGTACATTGACTACATCGTTCCTCAGTTGTACTGGCGATTCGGTGGCGGACAGGACTATGCGAAGCTTGAGCCATGGTGGAAATCGGTCACGTATGGGAGGCATTTGTACACGGGAAATTACGCTCCGCTCGGTCCGACCGAAATCGGATCGCAGATCAATTTCAACAGGGTCAACGGAGCACAGGGGGTAACCCTGTTTTCGGCCAAAACTGTGACGACCAACTCCGGTGGGTTGATGGACTCGTTGAAGAACGGTTACTTTGCGACTGCGGCGGTCATCCCGGTGATGAATTGGAAGGATACCCTCGCGCCGAATCCGCCGGCAAATCTCCAGGCGTCGCTGAATCCAGTCACAGGTTTGTATCAACTGACATGGACATCTCCGCTCGCTGCAACCGATGGCGATACTGCACGACGCTATCTAGTCTATCGATTCAAGAAGCAGACCTATCAACCCGCGGACCTCGATGCAGCGACAAACCTGCTCGCATTGACAGGTGTACCCACTGTCGTTCCGCCAGCCCGCCTTGACAATGAGAACTCGCAATATTTCTTCGCAGTCTCTGCGTTTGACCGGAACAACAATGAAAGTGCTCTCAGCAATGTGGTCGCAATCAGTTCATCGGTAACGACGCCAGTGCTGGCTTCTCCGGTCAATGGTGAAAAGAATTTCGTTCGGGGAGCTTTTCTCTCCTGGAATCGAAACTCTACTCTCTTGAACTATCGGATGCAGGCAGCCACGAGCAGTGATTTCGCTCCAGCGTCACTCGTCGCAACGGTCAACACGGCTGATAGTGCCGCGTCCATCTCGACGCTCGCTCCTCAGAGCACATACTATTGGAGAGTCTTGGGTGGAAATCAAGGGGCGACAGGTACGTATTCCGGCGCGTGGAGTTTTAGGACGGGCTGGCCGCTACCGGTGACAATGATTTCACCTTCCAGCGGGTTGCGAAGCGTCTCGCGCACGCCGACCTTTGTTTGGCAAAAGGGCGCCGGAACTTCATTCCATATTCGGGTGACGGCAGTTGTTACGGGAGCGCTGGTGGTGGATGTCATTCAGACTGATACTACCCTGTTGTGTCCTACGGTACTCAATCCAACGACGAATTATTCCTGGATCGTCGCCGCGTCGAATGCATATGGCGCTGGCGACTACGCTTCTGAATTCAGATTCCAAACCGGCCAGGATGCGACTACGGTGGATCGCAACGGAGCAATCCCGACTGAGTTTGCTTTGAGTCAGAACTACCCCAATCCTTTCAATCCAACGACCAATATACAGTTCGCCGTTCCTCAAGCTGGCCCGGTGAGTCTTCGTGTTTACGATGTGCTTGGCCGCGAGGTGGCGCGCCTGGTGGACGATGTGTTGCAACCGGGATACTACACAGCGCGTTTTGAGGGGCACACCTTGGCGAGTGGCGTCTATTTCTATCGCTTGATCGCCGGGGGGGTTGTTGAGATGAGGAAGATGCAGTTGGTGAAGTGAGATGGGGGAGAGGAAGACGTTAGACGTGAGGCGTTCGATGGAAGTCAGTAGCCGGAATTGAGTCCCCAGAGTTTTGAGTTCTGAGTTTTGAGTTTCGAGTTCTGAATTGTGACTCCTGGATTCTATCTCCTACCAATTCACTTTGTTCGGATTTTTCTCGACACGCCAATTTGGACTGGTGTGAACATCGCATTGACCGATGGGGTATTTTGAATTGAAGATTTCTGTCGTCTTCTCGGGGCAGAATTCGCGGGCTTTCTTTTTTGTATCGACGCAGATGGTATCCGTCTCAATTCCATCCGGTTCCTTGAAGTAGTCGAGTTGCAGGCCAATTTCGGGATCATCGTACGTGTATCGCATGAAGCGTCCGAAAATCGGAGCTGCTGCGCGTCCACCTTGTCCATCAGCACTTCCGAACTTGATCCGGTTGTCGTCAAAGCCAACCCAAACGCCTGCGGCGAGGTGAGGCGTGAAGCCCTCGAACCATGCATCGCCGTAGTCGTTGGTGGTTCCCGTCTTCCCGGCCGCCGGGAGCGAGAAAAACGAGCGAACCGACCTGCCTGTGCCACCCTCCTCATTCACGCCGCCTTCCATCAGGTTCGTCATCAGGTACGCCGTTTCCTTGCTCAGCACTTCCTTCTTCTCGGGAATGTTTTCCTCGATCAGATTTCCATCCTTGTCTTCGATGCGAAGGATGGCAATCGGTTCGACGAGAACGCCTTCGTTTGGATAGACTCCGTACGCCGACGTGAGCTCAAGAGGAGAGACCTCCGCGGTTCCAAGCGCAATAGACTCATACGGCGGGATTGACGACTTTATCCCCATGCGATGAGCATACTCAACAACCTGTTTTGGCGGGGCAATCTCCATGATGAGGCGAACTGCTATCAGGTTGATGGATCGCTTGAGCGCCTCTCGAAGTGTTACCCACCCGCCAAATCCCCCGTCGAAATTCTGCGGAGTCCATCGTGTGCCGTCAGGCATCATAACCGTCACCGGTTGATTCTGGAGCATGAAGGTGACAGGCGTTCCATTGTCAATGGCGACGGTGTAGACAAACGGCTTGAACGCTGAACCGGGCTGGCGGTGGATTTGTGTGACGTGGTTCAGTCCATAGCGGAAGACGTGGCTTCTGCCTCCCACCATCGATTTGATATGCCCGTTGTGTGGGTCAATCACGACCATCCCCACCTCGATGTTTCGGGCAATTTTCCTCACGGAATCGACAAACATGTTGTTCGTCCTGAGGGCAGCCACAATGCTGTCCCGGATCGATGGAGTTTTCGCTTTCTTGTAGACATCCAGGTCCCGGATCATTTTGTCGACGTTGCTCTCAAGGATCTCTGGGTATTTTTTCCAATCCCAGTACTTGTCGAACTTCTCTTGAAAAATCGCCAGGTGTTCGTCGACGGCCCGGTTCGCGTTCCGCTGCATGCGGCTGTCGAGCGACGTGTAGATGCGCAGGCCGTCGCGATAGAGATTGTAGCCGTACGTCTCGGCTTTCTGCTCCATTTGCTGTCGTACCCATTCCACGAAGTGAGGGGCAATTCCAACCCGGTAGTCGCCTTCGAAGTTTCGGAAGGAGAGGCTGTCTGCCTTGATATCGTCGACCTGCTTCGCATCGAGTTTTCCGTCATGAAGCATCTGATTCAGGACGATGCTCCGGCGACGCAATGCCCGGTCGAAATTCTTGAACGGATTGTAGTAATTTGGGCCCTGCAACATGCCGACGAGCAACGTGTACTCGGGAGCCGTCAGATCCGCAGCGGACTTGTTGAAATACTGCTGTGCAGCAGACTCAATGCCATAGGCCTTGCCCCCGAAGAAAGAGACATTGAGATAGAGTTCAAGGATCTCCCTCTTCGTGAAGTTACGTTCGATCTGAACGGAGGTGAAGAATTCGCGGACTTTCCGGGTAATCTTATCGAACATCGACTCTTCGCGGCCTTGTAGCTTGTAGAGGTTGCGTGCGAGCTGCTGTGTGATGGTGCTAGCCCCGGCCAAGCGGAAGGTTAGCAGGTTGATGACCATCTGACGGGCGAATCGCGGCAGGTTGACGCCCCAGTGTGTGTAGAAATCCTTGTCTTCGGTGGCTACCAGCGCGTCGATCAAACCCTGAGGGAGCTTCGCCAATTCGATGCGGGTTCGGTTTTGTTCCGCAAACTGGTCGAGGATGGCGCCATCCTCAGCGTACACTTTCGAAGCGAGTGCAGGTCGGGGGTTCTCAAGTTCTTCGAGGGAGGGAAGGCCTCGCGCAATGTAGTATCCGTACCACGAGAGGAGAGCAACGAAGAAAACAAAGAGGCCGACGACGAGCTTTCGATTCCGTTTCAAGAATCCCTTGCCCCGGCCGAGGAATGAGCGCCGGTACGAAGGATCATTGAAATATCGATCCATTTCTTCGGAACTGTATGTTTTCTTTGTCATGGCCGGTCACAGCAGATGATAAGCGCTTCTCGGTCTTATGTCCACGACTTCAGCTCGAGCGATATCCCGTCGAACACTGCGTAGGTTCTTTCGCGCACCCAGTCTCCTAAATTGACGTAGACGCCAGAAGCGATGTTCCGCTTGCAGGGGACATGGTTATGTCCCATCACGACGAAATCATATCCCTCATGAATCTTTGAGCGAGCAAACTCTGTCATGTCGTCGCCTTCATACTCACGTTTCGATGTGTATTGGCGACTTTTGTGCGACGACCAACGAGCGATACGGGCCGCCAAATCCGGATGAACCAGTGAAAAGAGAAAGATGTTCGTCCGGTTGCGAAGCACACGTTTCAGCATTCTGTACCCGGTATCGTTCTTCAGCAGGCCGTCTCCGTGATGGATGTAGAACTTCTTCCCGCCGATCACGCGCTCAATCGGGTCATGCTCAATCATCATTCCCAGCTCCTCGGCGAAGTACCCCCGAAGCCAGAAATCATGGTTTCCCGCCAAATAGATCAGCTTGACGCCCGACTCTGAGAGTTCTGCCAGCTTTGCAAACAGGCGAAAGTACCCCTTCGGGACGACGAACCGGTATTCAAACCAATAGTCGAACAGGTCACCGACAATAAAGAGCTGCTCGCCGTCGCTGCGAACCATTTCAAGGAACCGCACGAGAGCCTGTTCTTTCTGGCGGTCCTCCTCCTTTGTTCCGACTCCAAGATGGGCGTCTGAGAAGAAGTAAGTTTTTCGCTTAGGTATGTTCAGAGAAGCTCCCGATCGGGGCGGAACAGTCGACGCGTCAAATTCATTATGCAGAAACGATGTCGCATGGACGAACAATTCGTCCGTAACACATCGTACATAGCGAAAAAAGGTGCGAAAATCAAGGTAAGCTCAGGGGGAGGGCGGGGATGGCATGAAAAAAGGTGGACGGTTGTCTATCAACTTGCGCTGGGAGAGACGGGGAGTGTGACGGTAAACGTGCTTCCTTTTTTCTCGCGGCTCGAAACCTGAATGGTGCCATGATGAGCTTCAGCAATCCACTTGGCGATTGCCAGACCGAGTCCGCTGCCGGTGCCGTCCGATTTCACCCGGTAGAAACGATCGAACACCTTCTCGACATCTTTCTTTGGTATTCCGATACCCGTATCGCTGATGCTGACGATCGCCTGATCGTTTTCCCGCGTCAGTGAGAAGGAGACCGTGCCGCGTTGCGGGGTATATTTGATTGCGTTCTCGATCAAGTTGAGGAAGAGCTGTCTCAATCGCCCTGCGTCACCGCGAATGATGACGGGATCCATCCGGAGGATTTCTACCGTGATTTTCTTTTTTGAGGCGAGGACGCGGGCATCTTCAGTTAAGCCGAGCACCATTTCATCAAGAACGATATTGCTCAACTGGAACGCCAGGCGGCCGGATTCGGTCTTGATGAGAATCATCAGGCTCTCTACGATGGAGGAAAGCCGTACGAGCTCGTCATGCACACTGGTGAGAAGTTCACGTGTCGGAGTGGGGAGACGTCTCCTGCGGAGCGCGACCTCGATTTCTCCACGCATGATTGTTAGTGGGGTGCGAAGCTCATGTGACGCGTCGGCGGAGAACTGCTGTATTTGAACAAATGATTCCTGCAGCCGTCCGATCATGTCGTTGAAGGTGGCAGTCAATCGTCCCAGCTCGTCATCCACTGCCTGAGCTGGCAGCCGCTGGTTCAAGTTCTTCGCACTGATTTCGCGGGCAGTCTTCGTAATCGTATCCACAGGTTTTAACGATCGGTGCGCAAGGAACCAGCCTCCGATCACGGAAATGAGGAGAGCGATTGGTGCAAGGATGCGAAAAATCATGAAGATTCCGTCGAGGACCTCATTTAGTTCTTCCATCGGATATGCCACGAGGATCTTCACGTAATCGTTTTGAGTTGAGGCAATGCGCAACTCATGCCCCTCGTCGTTGTAGATCGTCACGACTTTGATCCATCCGTAGGGAATGTCTGTGAACCGGAGGGACTGTTTGCCGAGGCTTGGTGAACGGTACAACAGGTCTCCATTCCGGTCGAGAATCTGGATGTACTGCCGGCGAGGACTCAGGATGGTATGCTGGTAGATCTGGTTCCAGATTTCATCGACTGCGGCGGAGTCAGTCGAAATCTGTTCCGTTTCTATGGGTGCTGCGGCCGATTTCTTGAGCTGCTGGAGTTCGAGCAGTGCGGATCGTTTCAAGCGAACCTTTTTGGCTTTCGGCTCGATGAATTCATTAACCCATGTCACTTCGCTGTGGAGCGAGCGGTCGAGATTGTCGGAAAGAGTTGATCTGGTGAAGAAATAGGAAATGCCGCCGAAACTGAGAAGCATGATGCCGAGGAGTGCTGTGTACCACAGCGTCAACTTTGTACGAATAGAATGGAACAGCTTCATTTGGCAGAACCTCTGGCGGGTTCTTTGTCCGAAATGTAATAGCCTTTTCCTCGTTCCGTGTGGAGGAGCTTGACGTCGAATCCCTGGTCGATCTTCTTGCGCAGATGATTGATGTAGACGTCGATGATGTTCGTTCCCGGATCGAAGCTGAAACCCCAGACTTCTTTTGCCAACTGCTGGCGTGAAACGAGTTTGTGGGGATTGCGCATGAGGTATTCCAGCAATGAGTATTCACGCGCCGTCAGGTCGATCGAGGAGCCTGCCCGGGTTGCTTTGCGAGAAATCGTGTTCAGCTGCAGGTCGGCAAGGCGGATCGTTGTCAGGCTCTGGCGTTCGCGGCGAATGAGCGAGCGGATTCTTGCCAGCAGTTCGTTGAACGCGAACGGTTTGGTGAGGTAATCATCTGCCCCATGATCAAGCCCTTGGACGATGTCTTCCGTAGCGGTCCTCGCTGTCAGCATGAGAATCGGCGTACGGATCCCTTCTGTCCGCAGCGAGTGAAGAACATCGAATCCGTTTTTCTTCGGCAGAAGCACGTCGAGCAGAATGAGATTAAAGTCGCCTTCGCGCGCCTTTTTCTCGCCGAGTTTGCCGTCATCGGCGATCTCGACTTCGTATCCTTCAGCCGTCAGCCCTTCTTTAATGAATCGGGCGACCTTGGCTTCATCTTCGACGAGGAGTATGCGCATGGAAAATTGAGTGCCTGGTAGTTACGCGTTCTGGAGGGAGAGGAGACACGCAACCGGGTTAGAGAAACCATTGAAAAGGTAGTTTTTATTCCGAACACTATCAAATCTCTTTCCGCATTCCCGTTCTCCATGCATCCCGCTCCAGAACGGGGTTCCCGATTTGAAACTCGGCCTTTTTTCAGTATATTTTGAGGCAATTATCTGACCTCTGAAAAATATCTTTTGTGAGATGGGGCACAGTGATGCTCGCCGAGCCCTCCTCAAATGCCGAGAAACCCTCAATGAAGAAACTTCCTCTCCTTCTTGCAGCATTGATGCTCCAGGGTTGTATACAGACGATGGCCATCCGGACCATGGGTGGCATCATGGATTTTGGACTCGAGACTTTTAACGAGGAAAGTGATCTGAAGCTCGCAGAAAGCGCCCTCGGTTCCAATCTCAAGCTCGTTGAAGCGCTGATCAAAGGGGATCCCGAGAATAAGAAGCTTCTCGTGATGGCCTCTCAGGGATTTAACGCATTCTCTCTGGCGTTTGCCGAGGACGACAGTGTCGAACGGGCGCGCGTTTTCTATTTGCGCGCACGCAACTATGGCATGAGGGTCCTGATGCAGAACGCGGCATTCAGGGATGCGCTGGACAAGGACGTCGCCACGTTTCAGTTCGCATTGATGACATTCTCTAAAGATGACGTGCCGGCGTTATTCTGGACGGCGTTTGGATGGGGAAGCTATATCAATATTACCCGCTCCGATATCAGTGCACTTGCGGATCTGCCAAAGGTGTTGGCAATGATGGAGTGTGTTCGTCAACTTGACTCGACGTATTACTACGGCGGTCCGTACCTTTTCCTTGGAAGCATCGAAGGGAGCATGCCAAAGGCGATGGGAGGAAAGCCGGAACGGGCAAAGGAGTATTTCGACCGCGCACTCGACTTGACCGGTGGGAAGTTCCTCTTGACGTACGTGTATTACGCGAAGACCTACGCGGTCCAGATTCAGGATCAGGGATTGTTTGAAACGCTGCTCAAGAAGGTCGACGATGCCTCGGCCGATATCTTGCCGGAGGCCCGTCTGTCGAACGCCATTGCCAAGAAAAAGGCGAACCTGCTCCGCGAACACATGAACGAACTCTTTTAGAACTAAATACGAAAGCCTACGAGTTGCCACAACCGCACAAAGAAGATGTCGTCCCGAAAATCTTTTGTTCGGGACCTCGTTTTCAGACCCCGAGCATCCTTCCCCGCCCGACCGCCTGCGGTCAGGCGGGCGGGGACTCAGAGGGCTGAACAACGCCCCCTTCGCTCAGGATCATCTCGGGGTGACAGGGTTGCTGTCTTGACTTCGTGGCGACACTCACCAATAAGGAGTACCAGTGAAACGACTACAGTACGCCGTTGGGTTGCTTTTTCTTGCCTCCCTCGCTGTCTATGGACAACAGTACACGATCAAGTTCGCGACCATTGCTCCGGAGGGAAGCACATGGATGAACGTCATGAAGGAGTATGATGCCGCGATTCGCAAAGAGAGCGGCGGGCGCATGGGATTCAAGATTTACTCGGCGGGTGTTCAAGGAGACGAAAAGAGCGTTCTCCGCAAGATCCGCGTAGGGCAGCTTCACAGTGGTGGTTTCACCGGCTTGGGCATGGGAGAAATTGCACCGAAAGTGCGGATTCTCGACTCGCCATTCCTCGTCCGCAATAACGACGAAGTCGACATGCTCTACAAGAACTATAGCAAGGAGTTCGAACAGGCGTTCGAGGAGGGAGGATATGTCCTCTTGGGCTGGGCGGAGGTGGGATTTGTCCACGTGTTTACCTCCACTCCGATCCGAAAGAAGGAAGATTTAAAGGGGCTCAAAATGTGGACATGGGAGGGAGATCCGATTGCCGAGACTGCATTTCGCACGCTTGGCATGAATCCAATTCCCCTTTCCCTCCTCGATGTCAATACATCTCTCCAGACCGGATTGATTAATGCGTTTTACACGACCCCGTACGCCGCAATCGCCCTTCAGTGGTATACAAGAGTAAAATACATGGTCGATGTTCCGCTGGCCGACGCGGCGGGCTCCGTGCTGATTTCGAAAAAATACTACGACCAGCTTCCGAGTGATCTGCAAGAGATTCTGCTCCGTAATGGACGTCTCTATATCGCAAAACTCACGCAGCTCAGTCGCAAAGACAATGTAGACTCCATCACCGAACTGCAGAAGAGGGGAATCACGATTTTGACCGCCGATCAAAAAGAGCTGCAGGACTATATCGAGGTGGGAAGCAAGTCGCGTCGTGCCCTTGTCGGCAAACTCTTCACCGAGGAGTTCCTGAACCGAGTCGAAAAATCTGTCGCAGATTACCGCATAGCACAGAAGACGGCAAAATGAACGTTCTCAAGACTCTTGACAAACTCCTGACGAGATTTGAGGGGTATGTGCTCATCACGCTCCTGTTCGTCATGGTCGTCATGGCGTTTCTTCAAGTAGTGCTGCGCAATTTGTTCTCGTCCGGCATTCTCTGGGCGGATGTCTTCCTCCGCCATCTGCTCTTATGGCTCGGATTCCTCGGGGCGGCGATTGCGACGAGCGAGAACCGTCATATCAATATCGACGCGGTGCGTCGGTTCCTTTCAAAACGCATGCGATCTGCTGTCGAGGTGTTGACTGACTCATTCGCGGCGGTGGTCTGCTTCCTGCTTGCCCGCGCGTCGTGGACATTCGTGCAAGGAGAGATCGCGGATCGGCGCGTTTTGTTTGGAGATATTCCTTCCTGGTATGCCCAGATGATCATCCCTATCGGCTTTGGTCTGTTGGTCGTGCATTTTGCGATCCGTGCGTTGCTTCACTTGGGGGCTGTCGCAGGAAAGGAGACGGCTGCATGAGTGTTTGGCTTTTCGTCATCATCCTTCTTCTCTTTGCCTTCCTTGGCGCTCCACTGTTCACGATTATCGCGGCTATCGGATTGTATGCATTCACGTCTGCCGACATCGACACGTCGGCACTGATCATCGATCTCTACAAGATTGCAGATACGCCGACGCTCATTGCAATACCGCTTTTCACTTTTGCCGGCTATTTGCTCGCTGAAAGTAAAGCTCCGAAGCGTCTCGTCGATCTTGCCCAGGCCCTCTTTGGCTGGATGCCGGCCGGACTTGCCATCGTCGCTCTGGTCACCTGTGCGATGTTCACGGCATTCACGGGTGCATCCGGCGTGACGATTGTTGCGTTGGGCGGCCTGTTATATCCTATCCTTTTGAAGGAAAAATACCCCGAGCAATTCTCCCTCGGTCTCGTGACAGCTTCGGGCAGCATCGGACTTCTCTTCCCTCCCAGTCTTCCGATCATTCTTTACGGATTTGTCGCCAACGTCAGCATTGACAAGCTTTTTGTCGCCGGGTTGATTCCGGGACTCATCCTCATTGCTTTCCTTTCCATCTACAGCCTTCGTGTGAGCATCAAGGCAAAAGTGCCTAAGATGCCGTTCGAATGGAAGAATGTGACGAGAGCACTGAGGGCGTCCGCCTGGGAGCTCCCGCTGCCATTCATCGTCATCGGCGGCATTTATGGGGGGGCGTTCACTGCCACGGAAGCAGCGGCGATTACGGCGTTCTATGCGTTCGTTGTTGAAGTCTTTATCTACAAGGATCTGCATTTCTTTCGTGATCTGCCGCGCGTCATGAAACGCAGCATGATTCTAGTCGGGGCAATCCTGATGATTCTTGGATCAGCTCTCGGCCTCATGAATTACCTCATCGATCAGCAGGTCCCGCAACGATTGTTCGAGATTGTTTCGCAGCAGATCAGCAGCAAGATCACCTTCCTGCTGATCCTCAATGGTTTTCTCATCATCATCGGAATGATGATGGAGATTTTTTCGGCGATCGTGTCCGTGCCGCTCATTCTCCCGATTGCGCAACAATTCGGCATTGATCCCGTTCATCTCGGCATCATCTTCCTGACGAACCTGGAATTGGGTTACCTCATGCCCCCGATGGGGCTGAACCTGTTCTTGTCGAGTCTGCGATTTGAGAAATCCATATTCCATTTGTCAAAAGCGGTCTTCTGGTTCATCATCATGGAAACCGTTGCATTGCTCGTCATAACCTATGTACCTGAATTGAGCCTCTGGCTCCCGCGCGTTCTGGGAACTCAATGACCTGTGAATTGGTTGAGGAGACTCAGGAATCTTAACACCATGAACTCTCGAAAGGAGTGAATTCCCATGTTTACCAAGAAAGTGCAAGATGGATTGAACGATCAGATCAACAAGGAGTTGTTTTCGTCGTACCTGTATCTCGCGATGTCTGCGCATTTTGAGTCTGTGAATCTGTCGGGCTTTGCCGGGTGGATGAAGGTTCAAAGCCAGGAAGAGACCGAACACGGCATGAAGATGTATCAGTATGTGTTTGAGCGGGGCGGACGAGTGGTTCTGGAAGCGATCGCCAAACCGGCGGCAGAATATAAAACTCCCCTGGACGTGATGAAGAAGGTGCTGGAGCACGAGAAGAAAGTTACAGCGTCCATCGAAGCTCTCTATGAACTCGCCCTGAAGGAGAAGGACTACGCCTCCGAGGTGATGCTGCATTGGTTCATCAAAGAACAGGTGGAAGAAGAGAAGAACGTGAACGACATCATCGAGCTGCTCAAGAGCATCGGTGACAATCCCGCAGGGTTGGCGATGGTGGATCAACGTCTGGGATTCCGCAAAAAAGGCTGATCAAAGTCACTCAGGTGGTGAAAATGAAAAAGGCCCGATCGAAATCCGATCGGGCCTTTTTGCATGCCAGACGAGTACAGGGGAAGTCACTTCTCCCCGAGAAACCTCAACATCTCATCAGCGACAAGTCGGTTTCCGGCGTCATTGAGATGGACGCCGTCTACCGTAAGAATGTTCTTCTCGCTTTTTTCGGTGTTGTGTGCCGTGAGGTAGGCGATGAAAGCCTTTCGAAGGTCACAGAGGCGGATTCCCTGATCAAATGCAACTCTGCGACTGATAGCACAATATTCGTTGAGCATCGGATTTTGACCAACCGTCGAATCGGGATTTTCTCCGATTACGCTGGGAGTGCAAAGGAGGATTTCCGATCCGGAGTACCGAATCCTGGCGATGATTTCCCGCAGCATGCGTTCAAATTCTTCTTTCGTTGTTCCCTTATGGTTTTCCAACGCCCAATGCCAGACGTCGTTGATACCGATGTAGATGACTACGATGTTTGGCTTTCTTTCGATCACGTCTTTGCTGAGCCGCTTCTCGAGATCGGTGACTTTATTTCCGCTGATTCCAGCGCCGATGATCTCAAGACCGAGCTCCGGATGTCGCGCGCGAAGGTCTTCCTGGAGAAGTGCAACATAGCCCTTAGGTTTCACGCCCTGCTCGGTGATGGAGTCACCGAGAAAAAGTATTCGTTCTCCTTTGCGCAGCAGCATTCGTTCCCCCATGCAGCTCGTCATTGTGGCGGCGATCACCAGGAGCATGAACAAGCTCCGAGCGGTTTTCATGATCAACTCCGGTGGAAAGGTGTTTGAACGCTCAGGCCTGGGCACGCGGCAATCGCGAAGACACAAGACGAAGAGCACATACTTCACGGTAGGTTTTTTTTGTTTCAATCACAATTTGAGAGACCCCGGCGAGACTTTTTGACCGCGGATCACATGGACTTCATCACCGACAGCGAGAATCCCCCCTTTGTCGAGGATCAGGTTTTGACCAAAATAAACTTCTCCGTTGATGGTCCTGTACGAACTGAGAGTGAGAATGGGTTCCGCAGCACGAGTTCCCGTTTCCTGATTTACCGTTGGAACAGTGCAGCGTGAACAGGGCTTTGCGACACGGAAACGTACATCACCAATCCTCAGAGCGGTCCATGTGTCCTCCTCGTATGCCCTGCACCCCTCAAGAACGAGGTTGGGTCGGAATCGATTCATCGGGACCGGCTCGACGAGGCGAGCATTGAGATCAGTCAATGACGCTTGGGACATGAGCATGAAAGGAAATGCGTCGGCAAAACTCACTTCTGTTTTCTGAAGTGAGTACTTCGGGTTCACGAAGCGTTCTGTCTGATCGGGCATGAAGACAAGCCTGCACGAGCGTGAAAGCATCTTCGTAAACCAAGCCGCCGCCTCCGGTCCGGCGTCCATCGCGTCGAAGGAGTCGTTCCATATATTCACTCGTATTGCGTCCCCGAAGGCCGGCCTCAACGGGAGAGATAGTTCTTCCATCCCCTGAGATTCAACGATGAGACGCGAAGCATCCAACGTCACGCGGATCAAGGCCATGCGAGGAATCGAGCGTTGGGTAAGGAACTTCCCCCGCTCATCCACCACCATCCATCGTCGGTCGTATTCGAGACCGCGGCTCTCAACTCGAGCCGAAGTGACCGGGATGCCCCGAGCGGACTTAATCGGATAGATGTGGAGTTCGGAGAGTCGAAGGGATGGCACGTTCGCTAATTCGCCTTCAGAGCGCTTGCTGTGGATGATGTGCTGCGTTCAACGGCAAGGTTGTACGCGCTTTCAGAAACAAACTCATTGTGCATTGAAAGTTGTCCCTCCGTCTTGTCCTCTACAAAGAACCCGTTGAGTCAAAGGTAATCCGCAGGTTGATAATCTCCGGCGTGTTGCCAAGGCGGATCGGCGGCCCCCACGTTCCCACACCGCTCGACACATAGAAGTGCGTCTGGTTCTTTTTCTTGTATCCCCAGCTGACTTCGTAGATGGCTTCCGTAATCCATCCAAAGGGCCAGATCTGGCCATGGTGTGTGTGACCGGAGAGCTGGAGGTCAACCCCGGCGTCCACCGCCTCATTCAAGCCAATGGGTTGGTGATCCATCATGATGATGGGAAATCGTCTGTCCACGTTGGCCAGTAACTCCTGGAGAGGCTTTCGCTTCCTTCCCGCAAATTGCGAGATGCTCCTGTCTTCTCTTCCCACGAGTGTGATATTTCCGTTCACGGTAATCACTTCATCGCGGAGCACTCGAATGCCATGGTCCATCAGGTATTGGTAGGCTTCTTCCACTCCGCCAATATACTCATGGTTTCCCGTAACGGCGTAGACTCCGTATTTCGCTTTGATGGTTCGAAGAGTTTCACCGAGGTTCTGTTTGATCACTGGAGCAAGGTCTTCGTCGACGATGTCGCCCGGGAGCAGAACAAGGTCGGCGTGGAGACTGTTGATCGTGTCGACGATCCGGTTCAATCTTCCGTTCCCAATAATCGTCCCCAGATGTATATCCGAGGCTACGGCCACGCTCAGCGTCTTCAATGAATCGGCAGACTTCGGGATGTGAATTGCGAGTGTCTTGAGGCGCGGGTTCTTCGCATTGAAATATCCCGCGACCAGGGCTATGACAACAACGGACGACACACCGATGACCAAAACAGCTTTTGTGCGGGCGAGGTGTTCGGTGATGAACGCCGGAAAAAACGGAATGATGTAGTTGACCAAACGGAGCAGATCGATGCACAGGGCCGCCAGCGTGAAATAGGCAAACGCAGCAAACCAGAAACTTCCCACCCAGACCACCGCCGTGCTGAATGGTGTGATCGCCACCCGTTCCAGGAGCCTCCCTGCAATGAATGACAGTGAGACCACCCAGAACGCAATCATGTACACCGTCCGCATTGGTGAACCCGCAGGAATTGCGTGCAGGCCGCGGAAAAATATATAGTAGTTGATAAGGCCATACAACAACAAGAAAATGGAAAAGAAAATGATGAAGTTGAGTCGATTCATACCGTCTTCACGTCAGGCAGCGCTCGATGAGGATGCTTGCTCGTGGTCCTTTCATTTCATGAGTCGTTTGAGAATTTGAATTTGTCCTGCATGGTAAACATCATGCGAGGCAATCCCGGTCAGGATCATCGCATTCTTCACCGTGCTTCCTCGCGGAACACGCTTCAGGTCATTCGCCTGGAGTGATGTGACTGCTTCGCTCAAAGAACGATGGCACTCATCCATCAGCCGTATGTCACTTCGCCACTGGCCTTCGGTGTGTTGTCCTGTCCTGCGAAACCAATTGCTTCCCTTCCGTGGAAATGAGCCTCGTTTCTCTCCCAGAATTCTGCGCCGCACGACGTACTTCCAATATGTGCAGTGGACGATGATTTCCCAGATGTTGTGTCGGCCGGGTGCAGGACGCCAGAGCGCCTTGCGTAAAGAGAGACCGCGGATTGACCCCCGCAGGTTCGTACCGTGCCACGACTTCCTGTTGTAGGATTGATCAATGAGCTCCAGAAACGCCTGAACAGGCGCTGAAACAGGTTTCCTCGCCATGGTTGCCTCCATGATTCATAGGATTTTCAGCGAATCCGCCTTTGTGCGATGAAGAATTTCACGTTGCGATTCACTACACGTGGTCGAGTCCACCACTAGAGAACAGTGGTTTTCGACCGAGAGTTTCGCATGTGGACTCGAAAGAACTCGGTCTCCTGCAATCACGCTAGGGGCCTCGTGAGCGCCTTCTGGACAGACGATAGGCGTTTGTCGCGTTCTCCCAATGTGCTTCACAAGGTACGAAAAGAAGGGAAGAAGCTCTAGAGGCGTTTGAGAATGGCTATGGTGATATCATCATACGTCCGCGCATCGCCCACGAACCGGTCGATTTCGGCGAGCAGGCGGTCTCCGATCTGCTGAGGAGAGTATGTCGCAAGCTGCGGCAACAAATCCAGAATCTTTTGTTCTCCGAAGAACGCGCCCGACTCATTGCGGGCTTCCGTGAGGCCGTCGGAGTACACAAAGACCATGTCATTCGTGTTGAGCTCAAGGCGCTGTTCCTGGTATGTAGCTTGAGGGGAAAGGCCGAGAGCCATTCCGCCTTTGTCTGTTCTTTCAAGTTGCGCACCACGGACGATGAGAGGAGGAAGATGTCCTGCGTTCACCAGGCGAATAGAGCCCGCGTTGGGCTGAACCTCAAGATACACCACTGATGCGAAGAGGTTCGGCAAACTGTCGCGGCAGAAAATGAAGTTGAGCTTCCGACCGAGCTCCGAGAGCGAGGAGAAATCGGGAGCAAGAGCACGGATCGTTGCCTGCAATTTTGCGGTGAGCAAAGCGGCGCGCAATCCTTTCCCGGCGATGTCACCCAGTGTTACCCCAACTCTGTCCGGGCTGATATTGATGAAGTCGACCAGGTCGCCGCCGACTTCATTGGCAGACCGCGTGAACAACCAGAGGCCCCATCCTGACACCGGAGGAGTGCGCTCCGGCATCAAGGCGTTCTGCACTGCGTGACCTGCCTCTAGTTCCTCGTGAGCGATGAGCTTGTCTTTCAACTCAAGCATGATGATGAACAACAACACAAGAGCGCCGAGCAAATGGAGACCCTCATTTCCATTCTTCCCCCAACTGCTGATAATCAGGAACACAGCGACGAGCAGGAGGATGCGGCGGGCGGGGGTGAGTTTGAGAATGAGGCCCTCGAGAAACCACCAGGAGATGAAAAACAAGCGCCTGAGTGTTCTCATCTCCTTCAGGCGTTTTTCTCTTTCTTCTGTCAGCATGAAATCCTTGAGCTCTCGGTAGTCGCGCTTCATGGAGCGCTCGAAATCCCCGCGACGAAAATCATCGAGAATGGTTCTACCGATGTTTGGCTGAGAAGAAGAGGAGGTATCGTTTGTCATGGTTTTGAACCGTCAAAGGGAAAGGATACTGCCCGTATAAGGACGTAAGTTCACGTGGAAAGTTATGAAAGGAGAATCAATCCGGGTGACTTTGTGGCACAGAGAAGCCCTGATAATCCGATGTATTCTCAATTTCAGAACAGAAATGGTATCAGGCGCTTTGTTTCTTTGGCGTAGTTGTCGTATTCCGGGTACCGAACACGAACGAGAGCTTCTTCGCAACCGATGCGGATGAGGGCACCCGCAAGAGTCAGAAGACCGAATGCGACATTAAGCATGGACAGATTTCCAAAGACACCAGCCCAAATAATGTATAAAGCGGCTGCATAAATAGGATGGCGAACATAGCGATAGGGTCCAGTTGTTATCAGCCCACCTTCTGTCGGGCTGGCCGTGGCATGAAAGCTGCGCCCGCCGAGGTTCACTCTGGCCCAGATCATCAGGCAGAATCCGAGAATTTGGACTGCGATGACGAAGGGAGAGAGGGAGAGGAGCCCCTGGTTCCGTAGCAAGAGCAGAACACCCGCCATCATCACCACCAATCCCACAGCCGAGAGAAAATCGATCGTCGTCTTTTTCAAGGTCCGGCCCCTTCTCCTGATGAGGTTCGAGCAAGTCCCTTCTCGGCGTCCTCGCTTGCTCTCTTCAACGCTTTGTTGACCGCATCACCGAAGGGACACGTGAGGATCTCTCCGTACCAATTGCTCTCTGTGATCAGTTCGCCGACAGTCTTCCCGATCCCGATTTCTTCGAAGACCGTACCTGCTTTTCGAAGACTCCCAGCGCCTGCAGTCAGCTTGAGACTCTTTGTCCTGCCGCCTCTTTTGATGAGATAGAAGGAAAGGAAGATTCCGGGTTCAGTTTCTTCCCAGTAGTGCGGTTTTGAGGCGCGGATCTTGTCCTGCAACACTCTCAGATCTATGCCTGTGATGGGTGTCTTGCTGTGAATACAGACGACAATGTAATCCTTCAGTTTCGCCAGCATAGTGTGCTCCCGGGAAAAGAACGTGCATCGATCAACGAAACAAGTCGCGCTTGCTGAAAAGGGATCTCAAGAAACAGTACGCCAGTCTTGAAGGAGTTAACCACTGGATGCGAATTCCGGACTTGGTGTTGGAGAGGACCTCGTCGGCGATCCAGGGTGTTACCGTCTCGACCCGTTCTGCTAACACGTTGAAGACTTTTTTCGCTCGTTCCCATTCAGCAGGATTGCCGTCGAACGGCTTTGTCAACAAGTTTGTGAGCACCATACCGGGCCTGATGGCTCCAACGATGACCGGTGTTCCCTTGGTTTCTCCGGCGAGGGCATCGGTGAGGTAGGCGAGGCCGTATTTTGTCGTGCCATAGAGCGTCAGTCCTTTGATCTTGCGGCCATTGCTGCCGAGGCCCTCCATGTTGTAGACTGCGCCCG
Source organism: Ignavibacteriota bacterium (assembly GCA_003170475.1). Classification (GTDB taxonomy): domain Bacteria; phylum Bacteroidota; class Ignavibacteria; order UBA10030; family UBA10030; genus UBA9647. The sequence goes on from PMZI01000082.1 coordinate 43,613, forward strand.
ATCCCTGTTCCAACATTCCCCTGATTGCGACGACGGAACCGTGCATTGCACCGATCAGATTTGTTTCTACTCCCGTCTGAATGCCGTCCGGAGACTGTTGCCAGAAAGGAATTTGACCTGCATTGACGCCTGCATTGTTGATCCAAATATCAACTTTGCCGAAGTGGCCATGAGCTGCATTCCAAAGGGCCTGGATCTGCTCATACCTGGTTACATCGCACGCCAATCCTATCATCTGCTCCGGCTTGTGGCTCGCGCTGAGGCGAGCCACAGCCGCATCGACCTTCTCTTGTGTTCGGCCGCTGATTGCGACCGAGCACCCCCGTTTGAGAAAAGCATCCGCAAGACCGTACCCAATACCTTGTGTGCTGCCGGTAACGACGATGTTTTTCATGGGTTCATCTTGCCGGAGATCGGTGATTGGGACTGCTCACTCTATTTTCCGTCGATCTGGGACAACACCTTGCCGCTGTCTATCTTCTTTGCCCAGGCCTCGATCTCTGTCGTCGGGCCGGAGAACTCCATAGTGATATTGTACACTGAGGTCTTCGAACTCACGCCTTTCTCGGGCATCTTCATGTCAACTTTAGAAAGCTGTTTTGTGTCTTTGAGATTGACGGGATCGAAAAATATGCGGACCCTGCTTTTTTCCTCATTCCCATCGCTTTTTTCCTTCAACGCTATGAGGCCTGTCCGCTCAAAGAGCACGCCGTCGGGATCAATGGCCTCCCCGCCACTTTGATTGATGTTGACGTGAATCTCGATCGGCTCCTTCTTTCCCTCAATCTTCTTCAGTTGCATCTGGCCCGACTTCTGCTGCATTTCCTGGGCGAGTTTTCCGATAGCCTGATAGTCCCCTTTTGCCTGAGCTTCAGCGATCTTTTTCTCGTAGTCTTTTTGGAGATCTTTCTCGGACTTTTCGGCTGACTTGTCGCTCCCAAACGTCCTACTCCCACTTCCGTAGGCAGGATAGAACAGACCGCTGTCGTGGTTTTTGCTTGCGTCCGTCGGGAGACTAAAATTCTCCTTCTCCTTCACGTAGCCGGCTGGAGGTTGGCCGACCGCATCCAGAGCATTGACCAGTTTCTTCTTCAGGGTTGCAACTTCATCGCGGGTATACGGTACGGAGTTCTGCGCAACCGCAATTCCGAAAAACAACGCCGCAAAGATGACGATTGAGGTCAAACGACGTGTCATGATTGTCTCCTTGGTGGTGTGAAAGAGGTGAATTTGATTTCGGAAGTGTAGGAGTGTGATTGGAGTATCGCTAACTTTTCGGGAAACCGCAACAGCGCGTTCTATCGCATGCCGTTGTCATAGTTTGCCCGCACCGAAAGTAATTCTCCCGACTTCACAGTGTAAGGGCCGGTCTCAGAGGGAATCATCGACTCCTTCACGCGCAGATAATATGTCCCGGGATCGAGGGACGAAGAGAACCTTCCTTTGCTGTCCGTCAGCACCTCGAAAATGACAATGTGATTTGAAGTGAGAACCAGAACAGTACTGATTGTCTCAAGCGGAGGAGGAACCCAGCCCACGGGTGTGGGGCCGGGGGTGGCGACGGAATATACCTGTCCCTGAATTTCGGCCATCGGAGTGACCACGTTTCCCCGATCGCTGCAGCCACTCATAGCGGCGGCGATCAAAGCCGAGACAAGAACAAATTTGAAGATTCTCATAAGCGCTCTTCTTCAGCTCGGAATCAAGCCAGGTAACGTGAACGCTTCTTCTACGGCAGGTCGATCATCTTTGGATCATGTTCCAGGCGCACCACTTTCCACTCTTGCTCGGCCGCATCGAAATCAGCGATCTTCTCCAATGGCAGCTTGATGTATTTCCCATAGCCGGTTGCTGCCACCTCGCCGTCCTGGAGGAGTATTTCGCCGGTGCCTTCGAAGAAACGGCTGGTGTCGTTCGTGATGCGTCCGACAACGCGAAGTTCCTGGTGAAGAGGAATCGGCTTCTTGAACTTCGTCGTGAATTCTACCGTAACGCCCCACAACATTTCTTCGTAGTGCATCATAATGGCTCTGCCGATTGTCTCGTCCAGAAGTGCGGTGGTGATGCCGCCGTGCAATCTGCCCGGGTAGCTTTGGTGGCCGTCGGATGGCGTGAAGACACACACAAGCTCTTTGTTCTCCAATTCATAGAAGGATGCTTTGAGGCCGTACGGATTTTTCAGGCCGCACACAAGACACATTTTGCTGTTTTGTTGTTTTCCTGTTACATGGTGATGCGCCAAGATGATCTCCTGTCTTTTGCCCGATACGGATGGATCTAGGCTGATTCTTTGATGTTGCCGCTGGTTACCATTGCCACAAACTCCTTTGACATGAACTTAGCCGCTCCAAGTTTCGTCAATTCTCTGAGTTCCTTGAGAAGGGTTTTGTCGACCGTCGTGAAGTTGAGACAAGCCTTTCCCTGCATGCGTTTCTTCAGTGCTGGGGACATGGATTTCGACAACTCGGGGAAGCAGTACAGCGCCATCAGGTGGAAGCTGACATACGCCTTTTCGGTTCGCACGCCCCCGAAGAAAATGCGATGCTTGTTTTTCAGGACAACTTTGGTGTCGAGGTAGATACCCGTATCACTTTCAGAGACGACAATCAGCTTCTTCAGATATGGTTTGAAGATTCCTTTGAGCTCTCGCGCGACAGCTTTGAATTCACTCTTGTCTACCATCGAATATTCCTCTTTTCTCGGTGCGGTTGCTCCCTCGATGCAGGTGCAAAGTAATTCAAAATGAATGGAGTTTCAAGAAGGGTCAGGACTTCTGCGTGGGCTCGTACCGCCAGCGCCACACCGGACCATCCTCAGGATCAATCACGTCGCCGACGAATTTCATCCCGACGTTCTGTAGCACTTTGGTTGATGCATTAGGGTGGGGAAGCGTGTGAGCAATGATCTGAGGAAGATCAGGATGGGAAAGAGCGATCTGTATGAGTGCATATGCCATCGCGGTGGCGTAGCCTTTTCCCTCGTTGTCTGGAAACGTGAAGTAAGCTATTTCTACCGTCTTCTCCCGGTTGGGTCCTCCCTTGAAGGCGCAGGTGCCGACGATGGTCCTGCTGAGTTTGTCGACAGTCAGATAGCCGATCCACGGTGGAACCGCGCCCACCGAAAGCATGAACTTTTTCCAGAGTGCCGCCATATCGCGAGTATGTCCGCTGTTCAGCCCGGCACTCACGTTGTGCTTTGCGCAGTAGGATCCAAGGTCCGCTTCGATCAGCGCCAGTGCATCCTCTCCGAGCTCGAGCAGTTGAATGTCAGTCATGAGATGGTCGTGATCCTGGTGACATTAGATTAGACTCGCATGCGATGATCAACCGATCAGTGAATATGATCCTTCCACCATGGCTTGCCATTGATTCCCATCACTGGAAGTCTCCAGTTTGTATATATAGCTTTTGTCGGAGATGATTTCCCAAGATGCACGGGCGTAGCCTTGTTGAGACTTGTTCGTCATTGTAAGTTTCTTGTTATCAAACGACCCCTGGAAAACATTCGCCCCCGTTTCCATTGAATCGAACCAGTGCAGAACATACAATTGACTAATCGGGTCCCATGTGAATATTCCATGTCCTCGAAAATTGACGATGTCGTTCATTGCCACCTCATAATCCTGAATGACGGCAAGTCCATCCAGCGCGGACCGGTTGTTCACATGGCTTACAACCATCACACCCTTAGGATCCCAGGGGGGAAACATCTTTTCTTCTGCTTTCCAGATACCGACAAGTGACTGGAGTTTGCGATGCGCATCGGTTGGTTTCGGAATTTCCATGGTTTGTCTCCAAGTAGATTACCTTCTATCGCTGAATCTTGACCGCGCCATTTCCAACATGAACACTCCTCACCCTTTTACATATGACAGTTTCTCCGCAACCTTGCCGTCTCGGACACGAAACACATCCACCCCACGGATATGCCACGGTTTTCCGTCCTTCGTCTTGGTATAAACCCATCGGACAGTGCAACGGTTCCCCACTGCAAAGATGTCTTCAGTCTCGAATTTGGCGGTTGGTGAACCCTGGAAGAATTTTTCCCAGTACGCCCGGACAGCGTCCTGCCCCTCCCATCGCGTCCCATCGGGAAATGGACTCGTGTTTTCAAAGACACAATCGTCGGTCATGGCAGCCATCACCGCATCGATATCATGCTTGTCGAACGCCTCATTAAAACGAATGACGGCGGCAAGCGTCTTCTCTGTCTCTGGATCGTTCTGCATCGTTCCCTCATGTGTGATGGCGATTATCATACTCACGATGACGCCGAGTACCAACGCTGCGATTGAATGGATCATCGTAGTTCCTTCAGTGTAATAGATCCGGTGCGTTTATAGTTCCCTTGAGTGCTACTCCTGTCAGACTTCAACCACCATCGGAACAACGTCAATGCCCTCCTTTCTCTGCAACGTGCTGGCGGCACGAAAGCCCAGCCGTTTGTGGGCCTCGACAGCGTTCGGCGAAGACCAGATCGCACACTTTCTGGTACTCCTCTGATCTTCCGAGTCTGATTTGTATTCGATCCATCATGACGAGCGTCTTTCGGAAAAGGGGAGGAAATCGTTATGGGAGTTCCCCAACCCCTCGGGCAACATGAGTATTGACGAGAACCTGCCCATGATCAACAATGATCGTGTCGCCAGGCGAGAGCCGTTTATACGCTTTGCCGTTGACCATGAGCAGATCATGGTGTATGACGACATCCGCATCCACACAAGGAGCCCAGCGATAGACAACGGTACCGTCGACCGGGTCTTTGGTCATTTGTGTGGAAGGCACACTGGTGCGGTAGCAGTCCGTGACTATGATCGGATGAGTGCCGAGGTTTGCTTCAACGCGCCCAAGCAATACGCTATTTGATTTGCTGCACCCCGTGACAACAACGGCAGCGGACAGAACCGTCATGACAGTGAAAATCCCGGATGTCATTTAGCGCAATTCATCTCCTTTTCGATAAAACGCCTTCGAACGCAACCTTGGTTTCATGGTACGGAATTCCCTCTCTTCGCTCAAGAGGCTTGCAACGCACCATGGCGTTCTTTACCTTGAGAAAGCGCCTGAAAGAAAGGAAGTGCCGAATGTTACTGCATATATCCACTGCATCGCCGCCGTATAGAGTCGAGCAACGCAAAGCCGCTGAAGAATTGAAACAACGCATGGGCGAACGTCCGGCGGTTGCGCGCATGATTGATGCCGCCGCGTCACGATCGGGCATCGAAACTCGCCACGTGGTAGTGCCGGACGCAGAGCCTTCTGTGTCCACACGGTTCTATCCGGTCGATCCGTCCGCGCCTTCGCCCGGCACCAAACAGCGAATGATGCTGTATAAAGAGTGGTCCAACAAGCTCTCCGTCGCTGCCGTCACTGATCTGCTGCAATCGACAGGCCGCTCAGCTTCGTCAATTGATCGCTTGATTACAATCTCGTGTACGGGTTTCTCCGCGCCGAATTTCGATTATCACCTCATCACAACGCTCGGCCTCTCCCCGGATGTTCAACGGACCCACATCGGTTTCATGGGGTGCGCTGCATCTCTCGTTGGATTCACTTCTGTGCTGGATTCACTGCGCAGCGGTACCGGGATGCCCCGGACGACACTGCTGGTGTCTGTCGAACTCTGCTCGCTCCATCTCCAAACCGAGCCAACACGCGACAACATTCTCGCGAACATGATTTTCGCGGACGGTTGCGGGGCTGCGTTGTTTTCCACTGCACCCGGCGTGCCAGCAAAGGCTGAGTTGGTCCGGACTTTTTCCCATGTCTTCCCCGCCTCCGCGCACTTCATGGGGTGGGAGATTGGCGATACGGGATTTGAAATGATGCTGTCGTCGCAATTGCCGGAAATCATTGCGCAGCAAGCCGCCCCCGTTGCCAGGCAGATCATCGACCGGATGGGCTTAACACCCGGACAGATTCGTCATTGGGCGCTGCACCCCGGCGGCCGAGCGATCATCGATGCACTGCAGACGGGCCTTGATTTGACCAATGAGCAGGCTGAACCATCCCGCGCCGTTCTTCGCCGGTATGGCAACATGTCGTCTGCATCGATTCTCTTTGTGTTGAAAGAACTCTTCTCCCGTACCCGCGTGCAGCCTGACGAGTGGTTGTGCGCGATAGCCTTCGGCCCGGGATTGTCGATGGAAATGGCATTCCTGAAAGGGGTTTGATGCTCGGCGCACGCAGCAGTTCGATCGAAATGATCGACGATATGTCGATCACCGATGAACGGATCGACGATGCCCTGCAAGAACTGAAAGTGATCAATCGCTTTCTTGGCGGCGACCATGTGTCGCGGGTCGGCATCGCCCAGTTGACACGAACGCATCCGAAAAGTGTTCCCCTGAAAATTCTTGACTGCGGGGCGGGAGGATCGGATCTTGCCATCGTTCTGCAATCGCCCGACCGTGCAGTGGACGTCACTGCCCTCGATTTGAACTTGCGCGCCTGCCAATATTCTGCTCCTCACGTTCCTTCGACGAAGGTCGTGAACGGATCGGCGTTTCGTCTTCCATTCCGCGATCAGTCATTCGATATCGTCCACGCGTCGCTCTTTTGCCATCACTTCGGCCCGGAAGACCTGCACATGTTGCTTGATGAGTGGTCGCGTGTGGCGCGTGTTGGTATTGTTATCAATGATCTCCAACGATCAGTGTTTGCCTTTCTGGGCATTACCTTGTTGACGCAACTTTTCTCACACAGTGTCATGGTTCGTCACGATGCACCGGTTTCCGTTCGGCGAGGTTTCGTGAAGGAGGAACTGAACGAAATTACTTCGATGTTTCGTCGGGTCTCGATAACCTGGCACTGGGCTTTTCGCTGGCTCGTCTCAATCGATTTGACCGGGAGAGGCGATGGCCGAATCAAGATTTGATATCGTCGTCATTGGTGGAGGCCCCGCTGGTGCAATGGTATCGCTGACTCTGGCGCAGTCCGGCTATTCGGTCTGTCTGGTAGAGCGCCGGGAATTTCCACGCGAAACTCTCTGCGGTGAATTCCTTTCCCATGAAGTGTTCGACATCATCGGCAATCTAGGAATGGAGCGCGAATTCCTTCAGCTCGGTCCAACACCGATCAACAGATTTGCTCTCTGCCCGGAGTCTGGACCAATACTCTCCGAATCATTAGGGTTCACGGCGTACGGCCTGAAGCGCGGAGCGTTCGATCAGTTCCTGTTGAACGCCGCGATACGGCAGGGAGTCCAGGTCCTGCAACCGGCCGAAGCCGAATCAGTCGTTCGACGGGGAGACGGATTCGAAGTTTACTGTCGATCAGGTGAGGCCTCACGGTCGCTTCAATCAAGGTGGTGCATCGGCGCATACGGAAAGACATCACCGCTTGACAAGCGGCTCCATCGTCCATTCGCGGGAAGGCGTACGCAATTGAACGGGATCAAGTTCCATGTCCCGTCGTCGGCGCTGACGGGAATGAATGCAGATGAAATTCGGATCTTCACCGGACCGGACATGTATTGCGGCGTCAATCAAGTGAACAGCGGAATGGCAACGATCTGTTTCCTCGAACGAAGAAGAGGGGATAATGTGTCACCGCGGGCACGTTTGCGGGAACTGGCGTCCGCCAACAAGCACTTTGCAGGTATTCTGGAGGGGACGATGATGTCCGTGGTTGACGACGCACCAATCTATGGAACAGGCAACATCTATTTCGGAAGGCGGAATGTTGTTGAGAACGGCATCTTCATGGTGGGCGATGCGGCGCGAGTGATCTCGCCGCTTGCAGGTGACGGCATCGGGATAGCACTGCAAAGTGGAGAATTGCTTGGCAGACTCTTTCGCGAACACCGTCATTCGGGCCCGAATCCCGTGGTGCTTGAAACAGAGTACCCCCGTCGTTGGGGGCAATCGTTCAATGCGCGCCTCCGTTCCGCAGCCGCGTTACAACGAATTATGCTTTCCACTCCGCTCCGTCACATCGGAGCGGCCCTTCTTTCCCTTTCTCCCTCGTTGCTCCGAGCCGCCATCCGTTTGACGCGTGAATGAACCCGCACCGTTGGACTCATTGATGGTTGGTTGACTGTACCCGAACTTAGAACTCAGTAAGCGACAACACATTCCCATCCGGATCTGTGAACCATGCAATCTTCGCTTTGCTGGGTGCAGTCCAAATCCCGTCTTCGTCCTGATTCATTCCTTCGTACCGAGCAAACACAACGCCACGTTGTGAGAGTGCATGAACTTCCGTTGTGATGTCGGCAACTTTCCAACCGAGGACTGTAAAACCCTGAGCCTTGACGTGGTCAACTTTCTGAATCCGGAGCATCGTTCCGTTCACGTCAAAGACCAGGGCGAACTGATCACCGCTCACGAATGTCAAACCGAGAGTCTTTTCGTAGAATTGTTGAGCTTTTGCGGCGTTGTTGGTTGCGACAAAACTGATGAGATCCGATTTGGCAAGCATCAGAGCATTCTCCATGTGGAAGGGATGATGAGCATCGCAACGTCTCATTGGGCCGCTGGCGTTGATCGCGAAAGCCCGAGTGCATCCAACACAAACTGCGGTCAGCAGATGAGGAACAGTGGCCTATTTCTTCCGTCGAGCAGATGCCTCGATATATCGGGAAAATGATTCTGGCTTTCCGGGAGGCGCAATTTCAAAAGTAATGGCGATCTTGTCCGTTCCTGATTTTGCATTCGTCAATCGAAAGCGCGGCGTTGACGGTACCGCATCGCTGACGAAGACGACGGAATTGGAATCGCTGGAGATGGTCACACTGTAGTTGATCACGTGCTGCTCATTATCGAAGTACGTTGCACGCGTTTTCCCGTTTTCCTGAAATACAATCATCAGATCGTCGTGCCTGAATGCCGGCCGGTCCTTTGTGGCCGGATACGTGACAAAGTTTTTTCGAACCAGAACGGTATTCTGAAGATCGAACGAAAACGTAAATCCTCCCGTTCCTTCTCCTGGCGCCCCGGTGTCTTCGCCAACCCATTCTCCCATGAGGAACTTGAATGCGTTCCAGTTGATCACGGATGATGATTGTTGTACCGACGACGGATGTATCACCAGGCCAACGAACACGACAGCGAAAATGCTCCAACGTGCGATCTTCCGACTGAGGCGGCGAATCGAGTTCCCAAATGTTGCCATGATCGATTCTCTCCCTTGCAGGATGATGAATGCTTATGAAGAACCTGGTGGCAATCGCTCCGTTTATCGGAATGACTTCTTTGCCTCTCCCGGTTTGTAGGGGCGCAGAGCGAATGCCGACCACGTCTCATTGACCGAAATGAGAGTAATCCACTTGAGATCCGCCTTCTTCAATACGTCCCACCCTTTGTCGCGTGTGAGGTCAGTCTGAATTTGCGAAGAACCCTTTGGGAATGAGATCCAGAGAATACTCTGTGGATTGAGAGCTCGAATCGCTCGAGGTGCCATGCGTCCAAGCTCCGCTTTGCTCTTCACAAAAAGCTGAACCCAATCATATGTTCCTTTCAGGTCCGTTGCTACGGAGACGCTGGCAGGCAGAGGTGAAAGATCTTTGAGATAGTTCGCCGGGGCGGCAACGATGGCCGCATGGAGTCCGGGCTTGAGCTTCAGCTTGACTGCAAGGGGGCTGATTGCCATACGGTTCCTTGTTCCATCTAGGAGGATGCTGAAAAACAAAATTTGGTCACGTTGAGCGAAGTCGAAACGTCTCAATGATGCAAATGACAGGGTTCGACTCCGCTCACCCTGACGGTTTTGCCTTCTTGGATGCCTTTTTCCGCATCCTGCTAGTGTTGATCGATTCGCACGTTAGCCGTCGGCAAGAACCGCGGTGGTTTACGGTGCTTCGTAGCCTGCTCGAATGCATAGGCGATCTTGATCAAGGTGGATTCGCTCCATGCCCGTCCGAAGAAGGAAATGCCCACGGGCAAGCCGAACACAAATCCCGCCGGGACGGTGATGCTCGGATAGCCTGCCACTGCCGCCGCTGTTGTGCTGCCGGACAGGAAATGATCTCCTGTGACAAGATCTGTGCACCAGGCAGGACTTTCACTGGGCGCAACAAGAGCATCGAGCTTGAATTTGTCCATGATAGCGTCGATTCCTTCAGCGCGTGCGAGCCGCAGATTGTTATCCCTTGCTTCGATGTATTCTTTCTCCGTCAAAGGCCCTTTGGCTTCTGCCTGGATGAATGTCTCTTGCTGAAAGTAAGGCATCTCTTTCTCTTTGTTCCGTTCATTGAACTCGATGATCTCCTTGAGTGTGTGCACAGGAGCGCTCGAGCCCAGTCGCGCAAGATAGGCGTTCATGTCGGCTTTGAGTTCATACCGTAGCACTAGGCCCTCGTTTTTGTCGAGCTGACCGAGAGTGTCGGCGTCTGCCGGGTCCACCATGGTTGCGCCGTTCTGTTTCATAACATCAAAGGCTCTCGCCATCAACGCGTCGACTAACTCGTGGAAGCCGAAGTAGCGACGCACCACACCAATCCTCGTACCCTGGAGTCCCTTGATATCAAGAAATTGAGTGTAGTCACTAGAAGATTTTCCACGGCTTTCGAGCGTTGCCTTGTCCTCTGGGTCTATTCCGGAAAGTGCGCTCAAGAGAATGGCCGCATCTTTGACTGTTCGGGTCATCGGTCCCGCGGTGTCCTGCGTGTGCGATATGGGAATGATGCCTGTACGGCTGATGAGGCCAACCGTTGGCTTGATCCCGACGACACTGTGAATTGAGGCAGGGCTGATAACGGAACCGTCCGTCTCAGTGCCAACAGCCACGCCGCAGAGATTTGCTGCGACGGCCGCTCCTGATCCGGCGCTTGAACCAGAAGTGTTTCGATCCAGTGCGTAAGGATTCTTTGTCAAGCCGCCTCTGCCACTCCAACCGCTCGTTGAGCGACTGGAACGAATGTTTGCCCATTCGCTGAGATTTGTCTTTCCGAGGATAATTGCTCCGGCTTGTCTCAATTGATGTGCCACAAAGGAATCAGCCGGTGGTTTCGATCCCACGAGTGCAAGTGACCCTGCCGTTGTTGCCATCTTGTCTGCAGTATCGATGTTGTCTTTGATCAACACGGGAATACCGTGCAGGAGGCCGCGGGGACCCTTTTCCTTTCGCTCTTTGTCGAGAGCGTCTGCGATGGTGAGTGCGTCCGGATTCAATTCGATGACGGTCCGGAGTTCGGGTCCATTCCGGTCGATAGACTTGATGCGTTCGATATATTTCTCCGCGATGGAACGGGCGGTATATTTTCCCGAACTCATTCCTGCCTGGAGCTCCGTGATGGTGATCTCGTCGAGCTCGAACGGCTTGCTCTCCAACGACGGAAGGGAGGGATGATTGATCTCGGTTGCGGTGGCCAAGCCTGGAATTGTTGCAGCGATGATGCCACCGGTGAGGCCGGTCTTCAGAAAATCGCGTCGGTCGAGCTGTCGGGCTCCGGAATTTGGTTTCTGCTTGAGCTTCATGCAATACCTTCCTTTAGAGTGAAAAGGGGGGAGATCCTTCAAGAATCTTTTCGCCTTCGAGTATCTCTGAAAACGGAATGAACACGTTCAATTCGATGGCTTGGCCTTGTTGTTCATTCATTCACCGAGATTGACGCGATCTCCGGCTGTTGTAGGGGACGAGATGACAAGAAAATGTGCGTCCGTGTCCGATGTGTTTGTGACACGATGGTGCTGCATCGGCGCAATTTCGAGGGAGTCGCCAGGAGTCAAAGGCGTCTTGCTTCCAGCGACTTCGATTTCCAGTTGTCCTTGAAGAACGTAAAACAGCTGTCTGGCGCGGGCATGGTAATGCAAGATTTCACCGAGTCCTGGTGGGATCCGTTCCTGGATAACAGAGAGATCTTCCCGATTCAGGAGCCGCCAGCCGTCACAACCAGCTCCCCATGTGTAATGCTCTGCATTTTCTTTGTTTTGTCCTGCCATCTCGTGATCACCTGATGGTTTCTGCGATTGTTCCCGCCGGCTCCTTGAGCAGGCCTTTTGATCTGAAGATATCAATCAGCCTCGGCTTCACAAGCTTGTGCTGATCATAGGTCAACTCACCAAGGTCGATGTGAATTGTCCCGCCCCCTTTGGTCCTGAGGATGAGAGCGAACATCTTGATTTCGGCGAGGGCAAGGTCTTCCCAGTGGAGGTCAATGAGTGTAGAGTACCCTGTTCTGCCCCGGATTCCCTGATCATCAATTCTTATTGAGTATTCCTTCGTCAGACGCGGCAGAACAATTATCGCCGCCAACAAAGCAACCCCATACGCAATTGCGAAGCGGGGAAACCATATGAAAGTGCCCGAATATGTAATCCCTTGTGCGATGAAGAGTATGGCGCAGATTATCTGTGTGACGCTGAACCATTGCGGGCCAAAGGTCAGCTTCTCTTTGACAGGAATCCTTAGATCTTCCATACTCGCTCCAAACGATGTGAGTGCCGGTCGATGTACTTCGAGTGACTCTAGGGTTTCAACGATTTCTCTTTAAATGCTTCTTTGCCTTCAAAGAATGTCATCACCACCCGGGCTTTGCCGATGTCTGTCACCGGAATGTTGAAGAGATTCTTGTCGAGCACGATCAGGTCAGCCAACTTGCCGACTTCGAGGGAGCCGGTGGATTTCTCAAGGAAGTTGGCGTAGGCCCCGTTGATGGTGAAGCTCGCGATCATCTGGTCCAACGTTGCGTTTTCTCCGGGCCAGAGAACCTCTTTTGGATCGACGGTCTCCGGACGGCTCCGGGTCATTCCTGTTTGGATCGCCACAAGAGGATCACAAGGAATAGTGACCGAATAGTCGCTGGAGGAGGTCACCTTCACTCCGGCCTTGAAGAAGCTCTCCATCGGATATTCGGCATCTGCACGTTCCTGACCGAGATATGGCACCTGGATGTTATAGTAGTAGTCATCTTTCATGAACCAGTACGGCTGTGTTACCGCGATGACACCAAGCTTCTTGAAACGGAGGATGTCGTCAGGGGAAACGAGTTGAAGATGAGTGATGAGGTTTCGTGAATCACGCGGGCCATTCTGCTTGGTTGCGTGCGCAAAGGCATCCAGCGTCACACCTGTTGCTCCATCGCCAATGGCATGAACGTGAATTTGCACGCCGTTCTTGTCGAGCTCGGCGCACATGGCATTGAGATCTTCGGGCTTCCAGAGGAGTTCGCCCCTGGAGTTCGGCACGTGTTTGTACGGTTCCTTGAGATAGGCAGTGCTTCCCTCGACGACACCATCGATGTAGATCTTCGCTGCCAGAATCTGGAAATGAGGTCCTTTGTGCTTCGCCCGTTCCGCCGTAATCGCTGCGACTTGTTTAAGTCCATCCTTCGGACTGACATACAGTGAACCGCGGAAACGCATGGCGAGTCGATTCTCTTTCTCAAGCATTTTGTATGCTGCGATCTCGTTGCTCTCGAGGTCGATGTCAGCGTCATGCGCCATCGTGATGCCGAACGCCAGAGCCATTTGCTGATATGCTTCGTAGCCTTTCATCAATTCGTCAATGCTGTAGTCCGGGAACAACTTTGCAACCAGACCTGCAGCACTCTCCCGGAGTGTCCCTGTCGGTTCACCTGTGATGGGATCGAGTTCAATGACGCCTCCTTCTGGACTTGGAGTGTTCTTCGTAATGCCAGCCAGCTCGAGAGCCTTTGAATTCACCCACTTCGAATGTCCATCCTCCGAAGAAAGCGAAACAGGAATGTCGTTGACGATCTCGTCGATGAGCTTCTTGTCAGGACCTGTTTTCGGGAAGAGCGTGTTGCTCCAACCACGACCCTTGAGATACTTTGCCCCTGCATGACTTGCGTAGTACTCCCGAATGGCTTTCTGATACTCCGGAACAGTCCGCACGCTATTGAAGCTGATTTCATAGAACTGCTTGTATGCGCCGGAGGGATGACAGTGGCTGTCAATAAAACCGGGGAGGATCATGCGACCGCCGAGATCGATGACCTGTGTCTCTGTGCCGACAAATCTCGAGACATTGTCGTTATGGCCTACGAATACAATTCTTCCGTTCCGGATTGCCAACGCCTCCGCCACTGTGCGCTTCTGATCAACAGTATAAATGTATGCGTTACGGAGAACGAAATCTGCCGCGGAAGGATTTTGTCGTTGCTGTGCGGCAGAAGGAAGTGATGAGCAGATCGTACAATAGAAAGAAAGGGCAAGTAGCTGTGCAGCGTTCAAGAAGCCTCCTTCGTGATCAGGTGGCTGGTATGTGTCCACTCAATCGAGCGGTCGGGCAAACAGTCGGGTATTCTCGCAGTCTGGGTGAGACCGGAAAACTGGAACTACTTCGCTGAGAAGTCTTCATGGTGCTGAGTGACGTGGTTCAGTTGTTCCATCACGACTTCAACGCCAATGCCTGGCATGGTCGGCACAACCATTGTCCCATCGGGCAGAACCCGGAAGGGAGGATCAACGATATCCTGCTTGTAGTATCGATCGCTGGCAGAGATGTCGCCGGGCAGCTTGAAATTCGGCAGCGAGGCAAGAGCGACGTTTCCTGCACGACCGATGCCGGATTCCAGCATTCCACCGTGCCAGACAGGAGTGCTCTTCGACGCGCAGAAATCATGAATAGCCTTTGATTCCGTAAATCCTCCCACTCGGCCCGGCTTGATATTGATGCTGCGGCAACTCTTCAGTTCGAGAGCGACACGTGCGTCGGAGAGAGATTGCACACTTTCATCCAGGCAGATGGGAGTGTTCAACTCTTGTTGAAGCCTGGAGTGGTCATACAGGTCATCGTAGCCGAGGGGCTGTTCGATCAGTAAGAGGCCGTAGTTGTCCATGGCCTTGAACACATTCACATCGCTGAGCTGATACGAGCAGTTCGCGTCGACCTGAAACAAAATGTCGGGATACTCTTTGCGGATCGCACTGATCAATTCCAGGTCATTCCCGGGCTCGATCTTGATCTTAATTCGTTTATACCCTTCTTCCAGATAGCTGGCCACTCTTTGGAGCAACTCGCTGATCGATTCCTGCATACCGATGCTGACGCCGACGTCAATACGATCTTTGACTCCACCAAGCATCTCCGAGAGGGGGATATTCCTTTCCTTCGCAATAGCATCCCACAGAGCTGCCTCCAGTCCCGCTTTTGCCATCCTGTGACCGCGTACCCGTGCACAGAATCCGATGGCCTCGTCGACAGAGACGATTCTTTTGCCCAGCAGGCTCGGTATCAAATAATCGCGAAGAATATGCCAGGCAGTATTCACCGTCTCGTAGGAATAGAACGGATTTCCCTGAGCAACGCATTCGCCCCAGCCCGTGACGCCATCACCATCCAAACGAATGATGATGTGCTCCTCGTGTGTCTCGACTCCCATCGAGGTGACAAACGGAGCGACGAGCTCCATCTTTATATATCGCAGCTCAATTCTCTTGATCAACATGAATCTTCTATCCCTTCGATCTGTTCCTACTTTGGTTTTGCGACGACGTAAAGGTAGCGCATCGGCACCGATCCTGTGTTGACAACGTCGTGCTCCGTCATCGGCGGACAATAGGCAACGACATTAGGCTTGAGTTTTAGTGTTTGTCCACCCGTGATCCTCATTTCCCCGGAGCCAGCGAGGACGATGACGGCCTCCTCGTAGCTCTTGGTCGAGTGCTTGCCCACCGATTTGGCGGGAGCCAGGGTCACGAGGCCGGATTCCATCGAGACAGTTTGCGGTGGGCCGGCTAATATCTTCTGATAGTCGATTGAACCCACATTGAGTTCAACTACGAGAGGTTTTGCCTTCGGATCTTTAATCTGCGCGCAGGCACAAGAAACAATCACCAGAAACAAACCAGTCGATAGTATCAGGCTCATGCCAAGAACGGACTTGGTATTCATCTCTTCTTTACTCCAAATGGTCAAAGCGGGGTACAATCGCATCCGAAAGCTGCATGTCGACAGCGTCTTCGCGAGCATCCGGACGCCTTTCGTCGTATTCCGAATCGTCAGCCGCGAACGAATTTCTCTGCTTTTGTTCCGCAGATCGGGCAATCTTTCGTGGGCTTGCCAAGCTCGATATAACCGCAGACCGGGCAGAGATAGAATTCCACGTCTGTCAGGTCTTTTCCCTGTTTTGCTGACTCCAAGGCGAGTGCGTACAACTTCGCATGCACGGCCTCTGCCTCGACGGCGTAACCAAACATCCGCTTCGCTTTGTGGTTGTCTGCTTCTGCCTGCTTCAGCATCGGCGGATACATTTTCGTGTACTCATAGGTCTCTCCGTCGATTGCAGCCTGCAAGTTCTGAGCAGTCGAGCCAACGCCTTCAAGTGATTTGAAATGACCTTCTGCATGAATCTTCTCCGCTTCAGCAGTAAGCTTAAACAAACGGGCAATATTGCGAAGCCCTTCCTGCTCTGCCTTCTTTGCAAAGTTGGTGTATTTCTGGAATGCCTGACTCTCGCCGGCGAAAGCTTCCTTGAGATTGTCTATTGTTGTAGCCATACCGAACCTCCCGTTCAAGTACTGACTGTGATATGTAATTTGCATCGAAAAGTCTTTGGCGAGAGAATCCTCCCTACTGTCCTGACAGAATTCTCTCTATTGCCTGATATTCTTCCTGTGAAAATGCCAGATTCTTCAACGCGCCAACACCATCATCGATTTGTGCTTTGCTGCTTGCGCCGATGAGCGCCGATGTGACTTCGCTGCAGCGCAACACCCAGGCAAGAGCCATTTGCGCCATGGACTGACCGCGCACCTTGGCAAGTTCATTCAACTGGCGGACTTTGCCCAGCTTCTCTTCGGTAACCTGCTCCCGTTTGAGGAATCCGTGCGGTTTGGCAGCCCGCGAGTTTTTGGGGATTCCGTTCAGATATTTGTTTGTCAGGATCCCCTGTGCGAGAGGGGAGAACGGGATGCACCCGATGCCTTCTTCGTTCAAAACTCCAAGCAGTCCGTTTTCTATCCAACGGTTGAACATACTGTAACTTGGCTGATGAATCAAGCACGGCGTGCCCAGTCCGCGTAGCATCCGGGAGGCCTGACGCGTCTGATCCGCTGAGTACGAAGAAATTCCGACATACAGAGCTTTCCCACTTCGGACAATCTGATCGAGTGCCTGCATGGTTTCTTCCAGCGGAGTTTCGGGGTCGGGACGATGGCTATAGAATATGTCAACATACTCCAACCCCATTCTTCGCAGGCTCTGGTCGAGGCTGGCAATGAGGTATTTTCTCGATCCCCATTCTCCGTACGGTCCGGGCCACATCAAGTAGCCCGCCTTCGTCGAGATGATCAACTCGTCGCGGTACGGAGCAAAGTCCTTCCGGAAGATCTTGCCGAAGTTTTCTTCGGCGGATCCGGGAGGCGGGCCGTAATTGTTCGCCAGATCGAAATGGGTGATGCCGAGGTTGAATGCATGTCTGAGCATCGCCCGCGAATTTTCAAGCGAGTCGACTCCGCCGAAATTGTGCCAGAGTCCAAGAGCGATCGCCGGCAGCTTCAGGCCGCTGCGTCCGCATCGATTGTACGTCATTGAGTTGTAGCGCGTCTCTTTGGGATGATAAGGAGGCATGTCCTATTCTCCGCGATCAATCGTTGAGTAGAATTATTTCCGGTTTTCCAATTACTCCTGATTGCTCACCGGCCTGTGTCGCCTCCGGCGCCTTGGTGAAGGCCTTCGCGACATCCATGTTATCGACTTTGAAGAGATACACGATTTGGTTCGGGTCGTTGGTTGCCCGGAGAAGGTACAGGAGATGAAGACCTGACTTCTTTTGTGCTTCAGCGTGAGAAGTAAAGATCTTGTGCCATCGTTCGAAATCGTGAACGCGGTGCTTACACAACATGTAGGTCATTGTTCTCTCACCATGAACTCAGAGTACCAGAACGGATCGCTCGTTTTGCGGGATTGCTTCAGGCGCCAGCGCTAGCTTTCCTTCATTTCCTCCAAGATTCTTTCCGGCGTCATCGGGAGGTGGTGCATTCTGATGCCGACAGCATCATAGATGGCATTTGCCACCGCACCGCCCATGGTGACGATTGCCGGCTCACCGCCGCCTTGAGGATCAAGTTCCTTATTGTCGAGGATGACCGTCTCGATTTTGGGGAGCCAGGAGAATCGTGGGATCTGGTATGTGTCGAAATTGGCCTCCAGGATATCTCCGCCCTTGAAATGAACCTGTTCTGTCAGCGTGTAGCCCAACCCCATCATGATGCAGCCTTCCATCTGAATCGTGGCACCTTCGGGGTTAATGACGACGCCCATGTCCTGTGCGCAAACCACGCGCTTCACCTGGACGTTCCCGGTACCCTTGTCCACCTTGACTTCGGCAATCGATGCCACGTACGTGCCCGCATCGATGCCGCACGCAATGCCGCGACCTCTGCCGCTTGGGGCCTTCCCCGGTTTCCAACCGAATTTCTCGGCTGAAGCTTTGAGAACGCGGATCATTCTCTTGTCACCCAGGTTCTGCAGGCGAAACTCCAGTGGATCGATCCCCACTTTCGCAGCCATGATGTCGATCTGAGATTCTCTGGCAAACGAATTCGTGTTATTCCCCGGCGCGCGCCAGGGACCGGTCGCAAAAGGATGAGAACCCGAGGCTCCAACCCAACTTGAATTGTATGCAGTCGTGTTGGCGTTCGGGATGTCATAGAAATGCTGAGCGCCTCGCTCGCCGGCAAAGTAGACTCCATAATCCCACAGACTGATCTTACCTTTGTCCGTGACGCCGGATTTGATTTTCACGACAGCAGCCGGCCTGAAAGAATCAAAAAAGAATTCTTCCTTTCGAGTGTATGCAACCTGAACCGGTTTCCCGGTGATCTTAGCAAGCCGCGCCGCGTCCAAAGCCTGGAGATTTGTCGTTTTCCCTCCGAAGCCTCCGCCGACGTACGGCGTAATGACACGAACATTCTGGGATGGAAAGCCGAGCTCCTTTGCAATTTCTTCTTTGCAGGTGAAGGGATTCTGAGTCGAAACCCAAACGGTTGCTTTGCCCCCCTCGATGTTCGCAATGGCGGCATGCGGTTCAATTGCTGAGTGCGCAACGTAGGCATTGAAATAACTCTCTTCGACGATGATCTTGGCCGCACTCTCGCCGGCTTTGAGGTCTCCGTTCGTCGACACGCTTCTCCCTGCCGGAGCGACCTTCACAAGATGGTCGAAGATGTTCTTGTCGTCGAGAACGGACGTTGGTTGATCGAATTTCGCTTTGATTTTTGAGAGTGCCTCCTCTGCAACGTCCGGATACTTGTGCAGGACGGCGACAAAATCACCCTCCCTGACAACCTGGACATCCTTCATCTTCTTCGCCTCTGACACATCGACATCGATGAACTTTGCCCCGTGAGCCGGAGGTCGAAGTACCTTCGCGTAGAGCATCCCGGGCAGCCGGATGTCACCGGTGTATTTTGCGTTGCCGGTGACTTTTTCCTGAGCATCACGACGCGTCAACGACGCGCTCATGATCTTGAACTCTGCGGGTTTCTTGAGCGCCACTTTTCCCGACGCATGTCGCTCGATCTTCTTCCCCTTCGCCAACTGAGCATAGGACACCCGATGCTCTTTGTTTGTCTTATCGACTACGAAACCATCTTCCGTTGCCAGATTGTCTACTGCGATTTTCATCTGCTCTGAGCCCAGTTCGAGCAGCACTTGCCTGGCTTCAGCTCCGGCTGCACGAAGCGATGGTCCGAATGACCTCGTCGACAATGAGCCGAAGGTTCCCATGTCCCACGGACAGAGATCGGTATCACCCATGACGATATCGACTGAGTCGACCGACACGTCGAGTTCGTCGGCAAGCATCTGCGGCAGGGAAGTGACGATTCCCTGTCCCATTTCGATTTTTCCGACGTAGCAGGAAACGCGTCCATCTTCGCCGATCTTCAGAAAAGCGTTGAAATCGGTCGGCAGGCGGCTGCCTTGTCGTTGTTGAGCAAGAAGCGTGTCTCCGAGGGTGAAGAGCACAAAGATACCGCTGCCCGCCACTTTGAAGAAGTCCCGGCGGCTGATCTGGAAATCGGATGGCTCTTCGAGGAATTCGAGCCCTGAGGTTTGATCGTCGTTCATGTCAGAATCCTCCTTCTACTTCTTTTGCAGCCATCTGGATGGCCTGCACAATGCGGTTATGAGCACCGCAGCGGCAGAGGTTGTCATTCATCCCTTCTATGATATCTGCAGCCGAGGGTTTCGGGTGGTTGCGCAAGACGGAGTATGCGTTCATGATCATACCCGGAGTGCAGTAACCGCATTGAAGCGCGTCATGGTCCATGAAAGCCCTTTGGAGAGGGTGAAGTTTGCCCTCCTTCATCAGGCCTTCGATCGTGACGACTTCACGACCCTGAATGTGTTTCACCGGTGTCTGGCAGGATCGAACCGCGATGTTGTCGACAACGACTGTACAGGCGCCGCAGAGGCTCTCGCCGCAACCGTATTTTGTTCCTGTCAACTCCAGGTCGGTGCGCAACACCCAGAGCAGCATTCGATCGCTGTCGACCGTCAGCTTCATGGGTTTGCCGTTGAGTGTGAACTGAATGGTCTCCGTCATTGCTGATTCCTCCATGGTGGAAGAGAGATTTGAGGGCCGCCTTGTATCCATCGCCACTTGCGAGTGGAAGTATCCCTGTCATATTACCAGAGATCAGATCTGTTGAATCGGCAGATGTTTCGCATACCAGTTGTTTGCCTCTTCGATTACTCTGTCGAGATGTTCGCGAAATGTGTGATTCGCGCCGTCGATGATTTCGAGCTGAGAGCCCGCGGGCAGCAGGTTGATGCCCTGCTTCGATTTCTCGAGAAGCAACGTCTCCTCCCAATCGTTCGGATCGTTGCCGTGGATGAGAAGGACGGGGCAGTGGATTCCGCCCAGGAGTTCTCTTTGATTTATTTCCTCAAAGCTTCGCAAGAGCTGCCTGCCAATGAGTCTATCTTGCCCCGAACGATCCTTCGCCGTCAAATATCCTTTTGCCCGAATTTCCCTCAACTGTTCCTCGGAATAGTATTCCGACCAGTCGTATTTCATGTAGTCGGTCGGTGCTCCGGTGAGGACCATCGTGCGAATGGAAGGTTCATCACACTTCAGACAAATCAATCCCCCGAGGCTATGACCATAGAGTGCAATGGCTGTGCAGCCTTGTTTCTTCACGAACTCGATTGCGCATTGCAGGTCATCGATCATGTTGTGGGTGGAGAGAATGTCTGTGCTACTCTCGCCGCATCCGCTGAAATCGAACCGAAGGACGTTGTAGCTATTTCGATTGAACGATTCGGCAAGGGCATCAAACCTTCCTTGCGACGATTTGTCGTTTGTGAAACCGTGGGCCATCACGACTGCCGCTTTGGAGTCAGCGGGATGAAAGCAGCCGATGAGCGTCAGGTGTCTTGAGTTTTGAAAGTAGATTCGATCCATAAAAGTGGGGGGTCTGAAAAGTGAGCTTCACACTCCGTGTACAATGACGACCTTGAGAGCAATGATCAAGAGAACAACTGCGCCGAGGATCTGTGCATGAGAACCAAGCGAACGACGCGCCCGCCTTCCTCCGGCGATCGCAAACATCGAAACGAGCATTGTCACGCATCCAATGATAACGCTGGGGTACCAGACTTCGATTCCCAGCGCTGCCAGTCCCAATCCTACAGCGAGAGCGTCAATGCTTGTTGCTGTGGAGAGTGTGACAAGTGTCCACCCCCGGCTGGGATCCTTGGATGGCTCGGTACTGGGCACCTCTTTTGAAGCGAGAGCCATACGGATCGCAACGAACGATAAAAGCGCAAATGCAATCCAATGATCGAATGATGCAATATAGGGCTCGATTTGCGCACCGACAGACCAACCTGCGATCGGCATCAAAGACTGAAACAGGCCGAAGTGGAAAGAAATTCTGAACGCGGCTCTTTTATCATTGAGATAACCGGATGCGCTCAATGCCAAAGAGACTGCAAAGCAATCGAGTGAAAGCGAGAAGGCAAGAGCTATGATTTCTACGGTAGTCATCGTTACAAGCGCTGTGTCTGTTCCGAAGTTCGTGAAACTTCCCGCTTTCCCAAAAGGGGGGGCATCTATATCAACATAGCAATTGCAGATCGGTTTTCAAACAGCCGCGATCAACATTGAATACGCTGTGTTTTCTATTTCAGCCAGGCTTCGTAAAGTTCTGTTCTCCGATTTGGAAGAAACAAGGTGCGCGCATGCGATTTCGGAATCAGGGTGAGATCAAGATCACAGGAGAGGATTTCCTCCGTTCCTTTCCCGGCACGCGCAACGACCGTGCCATCGGGACAGCAAACGAAGGACTCGCCTGAAAATTCAAGTTTCTTTTCTTTTCCAACGCGGTTGCACAGCGCCGTGAAAAATCCGTTGTGAAAAGCGGCGACGCGCATCTCCGCTTCGTAGAGCCCATCTGGCCACTCGTCGACTGCGCCGGCCTGCGGTATGATCACGACTTCCGCTCCGGCGAGCGCCAACGCACGCATGTACTCAGGGTAGTGGCGATCGTAACAAACGGCCACTCCGATCTTGCAAAAGCCAAGATCATAGACCGGGGCGCCGAGATTCCCCAGTGAGTAATATCCTCTTTCGTGGAAGCAAGCATAGTCGGGCACATGCACCATTCTTGTTTTCCCCAGCAGTTCGCCTGTGGAAGAAATAACCGGAGAAGAATCGTATGTCAGATCGCCATCTCGCTCGAAAATGTTCAGAACGAAAGTGACTTCGTGCTTCCGCGCCAATGAGGCAAATGCTTCGGTTGCCGGACCCGGAATGGGTTCGGCAAGATCCGCGACAGTCCCTGACGCTCTATCTTGCGGGTAGAACGGTTCGAATGCCAGTTCGGCAAAACAGATGACCTGTGCCCCTTGTTGCGCGGCCTTCGCGGCGTTTTCAAGTCCCCGGGCGAGGTTTGCGGCCTTGTCTTTGGTGGCGCGTTGTTGGATAAGGGCGATTCTCATGCGATGTCTTTGCCTTGTTCAAAAAGTGGACAGCAATCTGAATATGTGCAGTGCATGCTCACTCCTCCCAGAAGAATTTTCCACGCTTCTGTGGATGATTCCCGATCTGATCCATCGTGCTGGCATCAAACAACCGGCCGTTGATCATGACGTAATGAACAGAGTTGCTGTTGCGAATATTCTCAAGAGGATTCTTGTCCATCACCACGAGGTCGGCGAGCTTCCCCGATTCGAGAGATCCGAGATCTTTGTCAAGTCCGAGATAGGTTGCTCCGTTGATTGTCGCACAGTGGAGAGCTTGCATTGGCGTCATGCCGCCCAGTTGCAGCATCCACAATTCCCAGTGCGCACCGAGTCCCTGAAGTTGTCCATGCGCTCCCAATTGAACGCTGCCTCCTGCATCGAGGACGCTCTTGAGAGTTTTCGACGTTTCGATGAAGGAGTAGTCATCATCGTTTGCCATGATGCGCCTGCGCGAACGTGAATCGACAACATCCCGGGGAGTAAACGTGAGCAGTCGCTCGTTCTCCCAGACCTTTGTATTTTGGTACCAATAGTTTTCGCCCATGATTCCGCCGTAGTGCACGATGAGTGTCGGTGTCAGTCCGGACTTTGATTTCGCAATCACTTGGATGGCATCATTATATAACGGGACCACTGGCATATTGTGCTCAATGCCTGTGTGACCGTCGAGCACCTGGTTCATATTCCAAAAGAAGGTCGAGCCACCCTCAGGAACGACCATCATCTTCAACGATCGCGCAGCTTCGATGATTTCCTGGCGCTGGTCCCGGCGCGGCTGGTTGTAGCTCTTGACCGAAAAGGCCCCTACCGCTTTCATGCGACGAAGATGTGACATCGCATCCTCGAAGTTGTCGACGATGGCTTTGATGGAACCTTCTGCACCGTAGAGAACTGTTCCTGTAGAATACAACCGCGGAGCGACCGTCAATCCTCCCTTGATCATTTCGGAGTTGGAGAAGACTGCCTCGGTAGTGGCGGATGGATCGTGCATCGTCGTGACGCCGTAGGCAAGGTTCGCGTAGAAACGCCAATTTGTCTGTGGTGTCCAACTTTCGAAATTGCCGTGAGCATGGACATCAACGATTCCGGGCATGATTGTCTTGCCGGTCACGTCAACGATATGGGTCCCCGGTGGAACCAGCGTGCTTGCTGATGTTCCGACCGTCTTGATGCGATTGCGTTCGATGAGAATGGTCGCATTGGGAATGACTTCGTCCCCCTTCATCGTGATGACCGTCGCGCCAACAAGAGCAATAGAGCCCGTTGGATTGTCCGTGATCGCCTGAAACGCAATGTTCAATCCGGTCGTGTCCGGTTTCTCCTGCACACTGTCTTTTGCTCCCGGGACAAAGGTGAACGTGTTGCTCAGGTCGCGTGTATACAACTCCGGTCCGAGCGACCAGAAGAGCTTTTTGCTATCCTGAGACCAATTCAGGTATGTGCCCGCGTCCCGGGAAACCTTTTTCAGCGGATAGTCCGAAGATCCCGGTCCAATGTTCACGGCCTGACCTGTCTTTGGGAAGACGGCGATGTAGGCGTTGAAGCGTTCGACCAGTGCAACCCATTCCTCGTCGGGGGAGGCGATGATCTGTTCTGCATTCTCTGAAAGCAGATGCACACGGCGTTGCTCACCACTCAATCCGATGCTGATCAGTGCGGTTTTCTCTCCTTCCGCGGAGAGCAAGAAAATTCTGTCACCGTTCTTGTTGAATACGGGACGTGAGCCCTCTTCGGTGATCAGGGTGGCCTTTCCCCCGTCTGACGTCATCCAGTAGATGCCTTGCTCCTTGCTATAGAGATTTCCGCGCAGACCGTCACCGCCTGTTTTGTGATAGACGATTCTCTTTCCGTCCCGCGAAAAGGAAGGTTCTTCGTACGTCCCCTTTGCGGAAGTCAGTTTCAGGGGGTTCCTTCCGTCGGACTGAACCTTCCAGATTGCTCCCAAGTCTGCGTCACTCCACGTCGTGTAGGTAATCCACTTTCCATCGGGCGAAAAGCCCGGAAACATCTCAAGATTCTTCTCATCCTTCGTCAGACGCTTCGGAGTTCCGTCGGGGAGGGGGCGAACCCAGAGTTTGCCAAGTGAAGAGTAGATGACAGACTTCTGGTCGGGGGAGACGGTCACCCAACGGAGCATCTTCACACCAAATTTCTCCGGTGCGACTTCCTGCGGAAATCGAACAGCTTCGGCAATCGTTTGTTTCACTTTTGCTTTGAACGGAATCT
Source organism: Ignavibacteriota bacterium (assembly GCA_003170475.1). Classification (GTDB taxonomy): domain Bacteria; phylum Bacteroidota; class Ignavibacteria; order UBA10030; family UBA10030; genus UBA9647. The sequence goes on from PMZI01000082.1 coordinate 68,716, forward strand.
CGGACGCCTGTTTCGTCTGAACATTGATCTTCCAGATTTTTCCTTTTGCCCAGATGATCAGGTTCTTGCCGTCGGGTGTCCATGAAAATCCCGGGTACACTCCAAAGATTGCCCATGCTTCTTGCTGATCATGGTTCAATCGGTCGAAGAGTGGTGTTTCCTTTCCGCTTTCCATATCGTGGAGGTAGAGGACGGTGTTCAGTCGCACCCGCCGTACGAATGCGATGGTCTTTCCATCGGGTGAGACCTGCGGACGAGCCGATCCTCCGGCGCCACTGATGTATTGCTCGGTCTTTCCGGTGGTGCGATCCAGTCGTTGAATAGCATAAATTACGCCATAAGGGTCCCTGTTGTATTCGAAGTCTCCGCCTCCGCTCACATCCTCACTATAGTAGAGATAGCGTCCATCGGGAGAAACACACGGTTCGCCGGCATCTTGCTGCCAGTTTCGCCGCTTCGTAAGCTGCAATCCGCCCCCGCCTCCGATATGATAGAGCCACATCTCTCCGGCGCCGAGAGATCGTGTATTCCGGTAGTGTTTTCGTCCAACGAGATAGAGCCCATCGGTCGTCCAGACGGGATTGTTGACCTGCCGCTCTTTTTCTTTCGTAATCTGTTTCAGATTTTTTCCATCAATGTCCATGATCCAGAGATTGTCCAGTCCGTCCCTATCGCTCGTGAAGGCGATCTTCTTGCCATCAGGACTAAAGCGAGGTTGCACGTCGTAAGCCGGCCCGCCGGTGAGTAATTTCGCATCGCCGCCGGTCGACGGCATGAGATAGATATCGCCGAGTAGATCGAAAACGATCCACTTTCCGTCGGGGCTCACATCCACCGCCATCCATGTTCCTTCGGTGGTCTCGAACTCAACGTCTGACGAGGGGCCGTGCTTGGCGTTGACGTCCCACTTGTTTTCAGTCTGCTTCGCAGCCTGTCCAAAAACAATGCTTGCACTGAGGAGAAACATGAAGAAAGAACTTAGAATGCTGCGCATTGCGGTGCTCCTTCGGAAGGTCATGGGTGAGCGATCTCTTGAGCCCAAACAGGGTGATTCGACAAGGTAGCAAGAATGAGGAAAAAGGAAAAGGAGCAAACAGCAGCAATAGGCAGAGAGCAGATCGCACTTGGAGATCGTGACAAAGGAGAGGCCGCGATGCGTGCTCGGGTCATCGATGAAAATGGGTCGTCATCGACTGAAGTCGACGCCTTTGCAGATGCAAAACCCTTCGGGTTTTATAGAAATCGAGCCGTCCCCGCCAGACCGCGAGACGGCTGGCGATTTATCGGATGGCGAGGGAAAGCCGTTCTTCTGCGAGTTGCTGGCGCCAACCGTTCCCTCTGTCCTTTCAATGAGGTTTTTCCTATTTTCCGACTACTCTTTTTCATCGTCCATTTTGCATTGACCTATGGCTGATTTTGAAATAGCTGTTATCGGAGCAGGTGTTGTCGGACTCGCAATCGCCGCCCGGCTCTCGGAGAAGCACAAGAACCTCGTGATTCTTGAAAAGAACGAGAAATACGGAATGGAAACCTCGAGCCGGAATAGCGAGGTAATTCATGCCGGGATCTATTATAAGCCGGGTTCTTTGAAGGCGACGCTGTGCGTGGAAGGGCGGGAGGAGCTCTACAGGATTTGTCGAAAGCACAACGTCGGACACAAGCAGATCACAAAAATCGTTACCGCTACGAACGAGAGCGAATTAATGGTCCTTGAGGCGACGTACGCCAATGGAAGGGAGAACGGGGTCCCGCTTGAGATATTGACGAAACAGCAGACGCTCGCTCTGGAGCCGCACATCAATACCGTCGGTTCGATTTTCTCACCGACGACCGGCATCGTCAGTGCCCACGAATTGATGGATTGCTACTATCATCTCGCAGTGAGCAATGGAGTGACGGTTCAGCATCACTGTGAGGTGGTGGGAATCGAAAGGCGCGGCGGAGAGTATGCGATTACGGTGGACGAAGGCGGGCAGCGTTCGGTCGTTACGAGTGAAAAAATCATCAACTCCGCTGGTCTCTATTCGGACAAAGTCGCTCAGATGGCCGGCATCGATATCGACAAAGCCGGATATCGGATGGTGTTCGCGAAGGGTTCCTATTTTTCTGTGGCTTCTACGAAAGCTAAACTGGTTTCACGCCTCGTCTATCCCGTGCCGCACAAAGAGACGCTTGGCGTTCACGTCGTGCTTGACCTCGGCGGTCGGCTTAGGATGGGACCCGACACCGAGTACATGGATGAGCTCAACTGCGACTACTCAGTCGCAGAGTCGAAACGAAACGTGTTTGCCGAGTCCGTCCGCCGGATTCTTCCCGCCATTGCCGATGAAGACCTGGCACCAGACATGAGCGGCATACGACCCAAGCTCCAACGCAGGGGAGAAGATGAAAAAGACTGGATCATTGTGCATGAAGCGCAGAGGGGATTGGAGGGGTTCTACAACTTGATCGGAATGGAGTCACCGGCACTGACAGCTTCTGCGGCAATAGCGAAGCACGTGGAAGGCATTCTTTGACAGCTCAGAACTCTTGCGCGGATTTTTGAATGCGATGATCCAACCCTGATTGGCTCCTGCTTTTATGACTTTTCCTGCCATAGATTCTTCGAACGCTTCTGCGTTCCTCCCTTTGAACTCTATTGTGCACGTCCCCTCTCGAAGCAGGAGGAGGCACCCCGTTCATTCCTGAGATAGTTCGACGGGGTGGCATTTCTTCATAGTTCGATTATATTGTAGCACGATATAATTGGCAACCATGGTGACCCGCACGTTCCATTCTGAAAGATTGAAGCTATGGCCAAAAAAAGTGTCACGGCTCGCGCAGAGCGAATCGTCAGACTTCTGCCCGGGATCATGAGGTCAATTGCCCGCTGGCATAACAATCGGATGATCATGGGCATCACCGAAAGCGGACGGATGGATCGGCCCGTCGGTGATGTGAAGATTCAGGGGGGCAAGGGGTTGAAGCTGACGTTGAATCAGTACCAGGCACTCGTCACAATTCGGGAATTGGGCGAGTGCTCGGTGAATGATCTCGCTGACAAACTCGGCATTGCCCAGAGCACGACGTCTCAGCTTGTCGATCGATTGGTCAAGAGCGGCTGCGTCAGCAGGGAAACATTTGCCGATGATCGCAGAAGGATGGTTGTGGCGCTCAGCAAATCGGGCGAACAAATGATAGAACGCAGAAAACAATCGCTCCTCAAAGCATATGCTCACATCCTCCTGATGCTGGATGAGAATGATCAGAATATGCTCGAAGAGGCATTCGAAAAGTTCTATCGGATTGCCGCGAAATTGAGTCTGTGGCCGAAAAAGCGCCGACATTGACAAAAAGACTTTCCTTTCCTCTTTCTGGAGATTGTTTTGACGATCCTCCTCATCACAGTATTTGTCTTTGTCCTTTACCTCGTCTATGAGAGAGTTGTTCTCGATCGGCTGAGGAAATCCATTCCGCTCGTCATCACCGTCACCGGTACGCGCGGGAAATCGACAGTCGTCCGCCTGCTCGCCTCGATCCTTCGAGAAAACGGTGGCGTCGTGCTGGCGAAATCCACCGGCTCACAGGCGCAATATGTTCTGCCTGATGGTACTGTGGAAGATGTTGCCCGCCGCGGATTGGTGTCTATTCTCGAACAGAAGAAAGCCCTCAAGAAAGCCGTGATTCTCAAGGCAGACTGCCTTGTTGCTGAGATCATGAGCATCCGGCCGGAGAACCATCTCGTCGAATCACAGCGTATCCTCAAGCCAAATATGGTTATTCTGACGAACGTTCGGAAAGATCACACGGATGCAATGGGAGAGAGGGAAGATGACATCGCCCGGGTTCTCAATCTCGATTTTCCCAAGGGCGCGGCGGTCTATGTGTCCCAGGATTCCCAACAGTATATCGATGAAGAAATCGTTCAGACGCGTTCGTTGCAGCTCAGAGTGGTTCCGCGTACTTCGATGCTTTCTCCGGCCGATCCGAAGTCTCCTCTTCCGAGAAACGAGTTTTCAGAAAACCTGGATCTCGTCGCCGCTGTAGCGCGAGGACTGAACATCGAAGACGCGGTCATTGTGCGGGGAATACAAAATGCAATCCACGATATAGGTCGATTTACGATCTGGAGCCTGCAACTGAATGGAAAAAAGATCTTCGCGGTCAATGCCTTCGCAGCCAATGATCCGGACTCCACACTCAAGGTGCTTGCAAAAACTCATGAGTTGCTTGCAGGCAAACCGCGGGCGTTTACAGGACTGTTGAATCTGCGCGCCGACCGCCCCGAGAGGACGTTACAGTGGATCGAAGCGCTGAACTCGGGGGTGGCGAAGGAATTTTCTCAGCTGTATGTTCTCGGCGGGCACGCAAACGTCGTGAAGCGGAAAATTGACAAGACACTAACCGTCGCGTCGAAGTCTCCGGACACTGTAACCCAGACCATCGCTGAACATATGGAAGAGGACGAAGTTCTTTTCGGGTTCGGCAATATCCGGGGCGCCGGAGAACAACTTGTCGAATACTGGCGGCGGGAAGGAAAAGAATATGGAATATGAACTCATTTTCGTCGCATTGCTCGCTTCGCTGCTCTTCATCGGAGTGACAGGGTTTTATCCGGGAGGAATCATTGTTCCAAGCTACCTCGTCCTCTTCATCCATCAACCCGGACGTCTTCTCGGGACTCTCATCGCAGCACTGCTGACGTACCTCTGTTACAAACTCCTCTCCCGCTATCTTATCATCTTCGGAAGACGGATATTTGTGTTCATGGTGCTGGTCGGCGCGTTATGGACGTTCTGCTGGATGCAGGTGGTTCCGATCCTCTCGCCGGGTTCACTCGAATTCAGAGTCATCGGATGGGTCATCCCGGGTCTCATCGCGAACAACTTTGAGAAACAAGGCATCGTTTCCACGACGGCATCGCTCGTCACAGTGACCGTCACTGTTTATCTTCTCGGCCGGCTTTTAGGATTGGTTGCGTAGGCATGGTAAGACTCTTCGATCAGTTCAGGATGATATTTCCCGATCCGAAAGTGCAGGGACTGGTTCTCTGTGCTCTCGTGAGCACTGCGATGGTTGGTGTTGTGCTCTCATTGGATCCGGCTCCTCGCGGTGGGAACATTGAGCGGAAGGTCGCTGCTTCCGAGTCGATGGAACTGGCCATCAAAGCATTGCGCGAGAACTACCTCTCCCGCGGATTTCAATTCGACGATACCGTAGATCCGAATCACACTGCACTCGTGGGGGTTGAGTATTCAGACATGGTGACGACACTTGGGAGCGCTGATGCAAAGAGGTCAACGACCAATCCAAACGTTGCAGGGCTTGTCGTGCAGCTCCTCATCGAAGCCGGCGTGAAGCAAGGCGATACCATAGCAGTCGGATGTTCCGGATCGTTTCCGGCGCTTGCGGTTGCGACGCTTGCTGCAACTAAAACTCTGGGTGTGCATCCGGTGATAGTCCTTTCTCTCGGATCTTCTTCTTTTGGTGCAGACAGGGTTGACTGGACGCTTCTGGATATCCTGGGATTGTTAAAGAGCAAACATCTGGTGGATGTGTCGTTTGCGGGAGTTTCGTTGGGCGGAGCCGCTGATGTTGGAAATGACTTTGAGCCGGAAACGAGAAAAATGCTCGCCGAGAAGATGAACCTTTCCGGAATCCCGATTATCAACGAACCGGATCTTGTGCGAAACGTTGCCAGGAGAATGGGAATCTACTTTGGCGCAACGGGGGCAAGAGGAATTGCAGCCTTTGTCAATATTGGAGGAAGTCAGGCCGACCTTGGAATAGATCCAATCATCTTGAAGCTCGAACCGGGTGTCAACCGACAAATCACATTGCCGGAGAAAGAGGAGAGGTACGGTGTTGTTTTTGCGATGGCCAAGCGCCATATTCCAGTGGTACACCTTCTGCATATCAAAGGGCTCATGTTGAAATACGGGCTCCCGTGGGATCCGACCCCCTTGCCGAGTGTCTCGGCAGAAGACGTCTCACAACCCCACTCGGCACTGAATGCCTCTCTGGTTGCAGCCATGAGTCTCTATTTCTTTCTCATCCTCATGATTTTCATCTTGTACAGAAGAAAGTTGTTGCGAACATCATCCTGAAGGAGTCGATCATGAAATATGTGTCGTTCATTCTCTTGCTTGTAGTCGCTGCGGGATTGGTCTGGTCTCCGGCCGCGGCGCAAAAGCAGCAAGTAAAACTCGAACAGCCCGTCCTTCTGACATCCTGCGGCCAAAGCCCCGGGCCGCTCAAGATCAAAGTGTTCTTCGGAAGACTCGGGATCGACTATGTCTACAATGTGCAAGCTGCGGCCGGCGACATCATTGCAAAGAAAAAGGAAGGCAAGCCGTTCAAGTCTCTGATCATTGTGGTTGGAGCAAGTCTGAAGGGAATGGGAGCGGCAAAGGTCTCGATCGAAGAAGAAATTGATCGGACGAAAAAGCTGATCGCGGAAGCCCGGAAGCAGGGGATGAAGGTGGTTGGTTCGCACGTTGAAGGCATGGAGCGTCGTGCTCAGGGAGCGGCTCCCGGCGATAACTCCGACGAACAGTCGATTGATGCCGTTTGTCCGCAGTCAGACATTATGGTCGTTCGCAAAGACGGTGACGAAGACAAGCGGTTCACGACGATCTCGACGGGAAAGAAAATTCCGTTGGTGCTGTTTGAAAAGAACATGGAACTATCAGATGTTCTGAAAAATCTCTATCAGAAGTAAACTATGGATCTCACTACCTATGCCTCTCTCGTCCTGGTCGTGATGGTCGCGGCGTATGCCGTGGCCAAGTTCTTCAAGCTCTCGACTGAGATCTCAATGTTCATCGGCGCCCTTGCAGGGTGTGTTGCCGGCGGGTTTGGCATTTCTGCCCGTCACATCGCCGAAGGTGCGATGACCTACCTCGACATCAACCTCATTTTCATCACGGCAACACTCTTTATGAACATCCTCAAGGAATCGGGAGGGGTTGCCTTCGTGGTGAGAGGGTTGTTCAAACGGTTTCATCATCGCCGGGCAATTCTTCTGGTCTTGTTGACCGTCATCCTTCTCGTTCCCGGCGCTCTCACCGGAGCCGGAAGTGTGACAGTTCTTATCTGTGGGGGCATGGTTGCGACAGTCCTTGTCAGTATGGGTGTTCCCAAAGTAAAAACAGCGGCGATTGTCTTCATAATTGCAGGCTTAAGTGCCGCGGCGCCGCCGGTCAGCCTGTGGGCAATGATGACGGCTGCAGGGGTGAACATGCCGTATGTCGGGTTCTTCTGGCCGCTAATGATCCCCTGCCTCGTGGCAGGCATTGCGACCATGTTCATTCTCGGCTGGAAAGGGAAGCCTGCGGAGACCGAGGAGGTCCTCGCCAGCCTTCCCGCTGCGCCGGAGGGAATGAACTGGTTCAAGATCATCCTTCCGTTTGTTGTATTCCTCGGCTTCATTTTCTTGGGAAGGACTTGGCCTCATTCAACGGTCGTTACTGGACTCCCGTTCATGTTCCTTTGTTCGGCGCTGGTCTCGTATATTCTCTCGCCGCTTAAGCTCAATTTCCTCAGGATTTCCCGGGACACCGTCAATCAGCTTCTGCCGTTGCTCGGAACATTGACGTGCGTGGGAATTCTCGTTCAGATCATGACGCTCACCGGCGTTCGCGGTTTGCTGGCGGTGACCACGGTGACACTGCCCGTGACAATAGTGTTCGCATCGCTGTTCATTGTTCTTCCCCTCTCGGAAGCTGTGTTGATGTGGGGAGCGGCTCCTGTCATCGGCGTCCCGCTGGTGCTTCTCTTTAACACCCTTGGCCTCAATCCCATCGTTGCGCTTGCGGGCATGAGTATTATCTGGCCGCTGGGCGACGCTCTGCCGCCGACAGCAATCATTGGCCGGTTGACGGTCGATGTCACAGGATACAAAGATTCGTATGCTCAGTTCCTGAAAGCATGCATCATTCCGGCGATCATCATGATCATGATCGGGATGCTGATGGTCATTTACAGCAAGCAGCTTGGGTTTCTGACAGGACTCTAATGAGTTGTTCGGGCGAAGCGTATCACAGATCGCGCTACGAAATCCGAAATGCTAAATTCGAAATCTCAAAACTTGAAAAGCAAGACAGGGGCTTCCGTTTAGGATTTGTTCTTTAGAGTTTCGTACTGCTCTGGCATTTCGATATTCGAATTTCGTATTTACTCAAGTCAGAGGAAATCTCATGGATATCATCATCACCTTCATCTACTACTGTCTGGTCGCCTTTGTCAGCGCGGTTCTGATCTACAATTTCTTCAAGACAAAGGAATGGCAGAAGGAAGTGCTCACGATCATCGTGGTGCTTCCGTTCCTCCTCCGTTTGTTCATGTTGAAGTAGGAGACGGCCATGACCCCTATGATTCGTAAACTTGTGTTTGGCTTCGCGGGATTAGCGCTGCTGGTGTTCTCCGGCATCAGCTTCTATCAGAGCAGGCGTCTGAAGGAGCCCGTCGTTGTCAGTGACGGAGTGACGCAGGTCGTCAGGTTAAGCAAGTACTTCTCCGGTGTCGAGGGGACAGCGAACGACTGCAACATGTACATCCTGGAAGGGAAGGAACCCGGAGCGACGTTCTGTATTCTCGGCGGGACGCATCCTGAAGAGCCCGCGGGACGACTTGCCGCATGGATCTTTGCTGAGAACGCGGTTCTCCAAAAGGGAAGACTGATCGTTGTTCTCAGCGCAAACCGCAGTGCAACCACGGTAACCAGAGTCGGCGGAGCCTATCCACCCGAATTCTCCATCCCGACATCCTGGGGTGAACAGGGATTCCGTATGGGAGATCGGTGGTCGAATCCGCTCGATCAGTGGCCGGATCCCGAAGTGTATATCCACTATCCGAGCGGTCAATATCTCGCATATGTCGACGTGCGTAATCTGAATCGCTGCTGGCCCGGGCGGCCGAACGGCACTCTCACGGAAAGAACAACGTACGCCTTCATGGAAATGATCAGGAAGGAAAAGGTGGATATTGTCATCGATCTTCACGAGGCTGAGCTTCAATATCCGGTGATCAGCACCATCGTCTCGCACGAAAAGGCACAGGACCTGGCCGCAATCGTTTCGATGACGCTGACGGATATGGAAGGATTCAAGATGGGAATGGAGTTTTCTCCAAAGAACCTGCACGGCCTCTCGCATCGCGAGATCGGGGATTTTTCTGATGCAGCCGGACTCTTATTCGAGGCGCCGGAACCGTTTCTTGATGCCACGCGGGGCAAAACGAACACAGAACAATTGCTCACAGGTAAAGACGATTTTGTGGTGAGGGCGGGACAGCATGGACTGCTGTTCGAGAAGATTGACGCGAATGGATGGCCTATCGACAAGCGTGTCGGTCGACATACATCGGCGGTTCTGCAGACGATGGTCAGCTGGACAGAGATGCATCCCGACAAACCGATGGTGTGCGACAGCATCCCCAGGTACGCTGATGTCGTCGCCCGCGGACTAGGTCAATATTTGCGCAATCCGGCCCTGGCCAAACCCGGTCGAATTTGGTACGAATAGAAGAATATTCACACATACGTCACGTTCACACCGAAAGGACTGAACACATGGAACAATTTCTTCGCTTCAACTTCCGAAAGTACATGGCGCTTCTTTTTTCCGTGCTGCTTCTGGTGGTCTACGCACAAGCTCTCGGGCAGCAGAAGAAACAGATCGAGACTGACGAAGGCTGCACAAGCATCATGGTTGGCAGGTTGGCGAGCGTTGATGGCTCGGTGATGGTCGGGCACACCTGCGACGGCAATTATCGCACATGGGTCAATGTCGTTCCTCACAAGAAGAACGGCAAAGGCGCCGTCAAGAAGATCTACTGGGGAAATCTCCACACGGAATTTGTGACCGACATGCGCGGGAAGATCTACAAAGGAGATGTGCCGGATGCGGAAGAGACGTATTCCTATGTCAACGTCGCTTATCCTTGTCTCAATGAGAAGCAATTGGCGTTTGGCGAGACCACGATCAATGGACGCGATGAGTTGCGCAATGATGAAGGGTGGTTCCTGATCGAGGAGCTGCAGTCGATCGCCCTGGAACGCTGCTCCACCGCACGCGAAGCGATCAAGCTCATGGGAAGTCTTGCCATGAAATATGGTTATGGCGACTATGGCGAGTGCCTGACGGTTGCTGATAAGAAAGAAGTTTGGCAATTCGAGATCTTCGGTGCCGGACCGGCGGAAAAAGGGGCAGTGTGGGCTGCGGCAAGGATACCGGACGATCATATCGGCGTCTCTGCGAACATTCCGCGGATCAGCCAGCTGAACGTCAAAGACACCAACAACTATCTCGCTTCGGAGAATGTGCAGACGGTCGCGAAAGACATGGGCTGGTGGGATCCCGCGAAGGGTGAGCCGTTCAAATTCTGGAAGGCATATAGCGGCAAGAAACCTTTCTCGACCCGCGAATTCTTCATCTTCAACTCGTTTGCTCCGTCGCTGAAGCTTTCGATGGATGCGGATGAGTTGCCGTTCAGTGTGAAGCCAGAGAAGAAGGTTGCCGTTCGCGACGTGCTCAAGATGTACCGCGAAACATACGAGGGAACCGATCTTGATATGATGAAGAATTTAATGGTACCCAAGTATCCGAGATCACGGGAAGACGTCGTGAAGGACAGCATCGCCGGCAAACAGCCTGAGATGGTGAAGAGTCCCATTGCGAACCCTTGGATGAGCCGCGAGCTGATGACGATGTTGAATACACTGAAGCCCGGAACGATCACAGGACAACGGACGATTGCAATCGCACGCTGCTCGTACTCGCAGGTGATCCAGGTCCGCGGATGGCTGCCGGATGAAGTCGGCGCTGTGGCGTGGTTTGCATTTGACAATCCGGCTCAAAGTCCCCGGTTCCCGATTTTCTCGGGCGCTCTCGAGCTCCCGAAGAGCTTCGAAGTGTGCGGTCAGCAACGGTACCGTGAGGATGCGGCAACGTGGTGGTTCCGCCGGACAAATCGCCTGGCGACACTCATGTACGGACGAACACGCGCCATGATGGACAAGGCACAAACGGAGTACGAGGACAAAGCATTCAGCGATCTGCCGGGAATCGAACTGCGGGTCCAGGAAATGCTGAAGAAGGATGGCTCGGAAGCGGGCCATATGAAAGCGCGGGAGTATGTCACCGGATACACAAACGACATGGCGCGCTCGGCGATGTCAAAATGGTGGGAGATGGGGAATCAATTCTGGGGAATGTTCTCGGGAGGCTTCTAAGGTCTGTGGTGCAGGGGGCATCAGCGTGCATGCCCTGACATATCGCTAGCAGCTCGAGTTAGTATGTCACCCCGAGATGGTCCTGAGCGAAGCGGGCGTTGTTCAGCCCTCTGAGTCCCCGCCCGCCTGACCGCAGGCGGTCGGGCGGGGAAGGATGCTCGGGGTCTCTGAGGTCCCGAACAAAAGATTTTCGGGACGACGTCATAGGCTGACATGTCACCCCGAGTTGCCTTTGCTCGGGGTCTCAAATCAAGCTGAAGTTCGGAGAATATCCAGAATGTGTTATGAAGTGGTTCGTGACACCCGAGATGAGAGACAGCGTCGCGTGAGAAAACAGCAGAGCCCACTCAGATTTTGAGCGGGCTCTTAGCTTTGGCGAACTTTGAATCACAGACCGCTGGCTACTTTGCCCAGAGGATCAATCCCAACTTGAGCGGATTCTCAAGATCCTCGTGATGCGGAAGTACCCGGACAGTGTGCCCCAGCCGTCCGCTCATCTCCAGCTTGTTCGTCCCAAGGAAGTTGTACACGGATCCCTCGGGCTTGTCCTGCGGTTTCATCAAGACGATCTTCGGGTTCTCAATTTCTCCCTCTGCGTTCAAGTTGCCGTAGATCAACTCGACAGAGACATCTTCGGGTTTCAACTGACCAAGATCGATGCGGGCATGGACCGTGAGCGTCTCGCCGACTTTCAGCGTTTTGTGATTCTCAGCGCTGACTTCCACCATCTTGATCCCTTGCCAGCGTTCCCGGAGGTGCTGTTTCCACACAGCGATCTGTTTCGCCCGGGCAAATCCGTCGCTGCTGAGTTCGCTGTAACGGTCGAGGGCAGGAAGATACATCTTCTCGGCATAATCCCGCACCATCCGATTGGTGTTGAAATCAGGTCCGATGGCCCGCATTGCACCTTTCATCTTTGCGATCCAGTGACGGGGCAGGTCATCAGCACCGCGGGTGTAGAACAGAGGAACAATTTCCTTCTCGAGGAGGTCGTAGAGTGCATGTGATTCGATCTCATCCTGCATCGCTTCGTCGGTGTATTCCTCGCCTCGTCCGATGGCCCATCCTGTATTCGCAGTGTACGCCTCGTCCCACCATCCGTCGAGAATACTGAGGTTGATGGCGCCATTGAGCGTTGCTTTCATGCCGCTTGTTCCGCTGGCCTCCAGAGGACGGCGCGGGGTGTTGAGCCACACGTCGACGCCCTGCACCATGTAGCGGGCGACAACCATGTCGTAGTCTTCGAGGAACACCATCCGCCGTCGTGCTCCTGGAGTGCGTTCAAAATGTATGATCTGCCGGATGAGTTCTTTGCCCGGATTGTCGTGAGGATGTGCCTTACCGGCAAATATGATCTGCACGGGACGATCTTTATCGGTGAGAATGCCAAGAATGCGCTCAACGTCTTTGAGGATTAACGTCGATCGTTTGTACGTTGCAAAGCGCCGCGCAAAACCGATCGTCAGGGCCTGTGAATTCAGAACCTCGTCTGCCTGAGCGAATTCAGACGGCGGCGCGCCTCGTGATTCAAGTTGCTTGCGCAGGCGGCCTCGGGCAAACGCGACCAATCGTTCCCGTCGTCTCTCGTGTGTTCTCCACAACTCTTCATCAGGAATCTGATCGACGCGGCCCCAGAGTCCATGGTCGCCCGCATCTTCCCGCCATCGGGGACCAAGGTAGCGATCATACAGGCCCGCCATGTCACGGCTGATCCACGAGGGAGCGTGGACACCGTTCGTGATCGAAATAATCGGGACCTCTCGCGCAGGAAGTCCGGGCCAGACATTCTTCCACATGTTGCGTGAAACCACGCCATGGAGTTTAGCGACGCCGTTGCTGTTCCCTGCCATCCTCAACGCAAGGACGGTCATGCAAAAAGCCTCCTGGTTATTGTTTGGGTCTTGCCGGCCCAGGCCGTGGAATTCTCTCCCACTGAGTCCTAGTTCCGGGTAGTACCGCGAGAAGTAACGCTCCATGAGCTCGGGAGAAAAGTAGTCGTTGCCTGCGGGGACGGGCGTATGCGTCGTGAAGGCGATGCCGGACGTCGACGCTTCCCGCGCTTCAGCAAAAGAGAGCTTGTGCGTCTGCATGAGATCCCTGCAGCGCTCAAGAGCTAGAAATGCCGAATGTCCTTCATTCATGTGATAGACCGAAGGATGGATTCCCATCGCCTTCAGCGCTCGGTATCCGCCGATACCGAGGAGAATCTCCTGTTTGATTCTCAGCTCACGATCCCCACCGTACAATTGATCCGTGATATCCTGATCTTCCTGACGGACATTCATCGGTATGTTTGTGTCCAGGAGATATAATGAGATTCTTCCGACCTGCACTTTCCAGATCTGAGCATAGACCGCCCGGCCGTCAAGATCGACGGAGACGATAATCGGCTTGCCAGATTCATCAAGCTTGAGATGGATCGGCAACGTGTAGAAGTCGTTCTCCGGATTCCGCTCCTGCTGCCATCCGTCGACGTTCAAGTATTGCCGGAAGTACCCTTGTTGATACAACAAGCCAACGCCAACCAGAGGTAATCCAAGATCGCTTGCCGATTTCAGATGGTCGCCGGAGAGGACGCCGAGCCCGCCCGAGTAGTTCTGCAGGCACTCCGTGATGCCGAACTCTGCCGAGAAGTATGCGATCTGATTTTGTTCCACTTGTGAGTACGTTTTGCGGAACCATGTCGACCCGGTGTCGAGATATTTCTTGTATCGCTCGAAGCCGCGTTCAAGTTGTGCCAGCAGTGCGTCGTCCCGCGAAGCGGCATTCAGACGCTCCTGACTGATCATCCCGAGCATCAGGACGGGATTGTGATTCGTTTTCTCCCAGAGATCGGGATCCAGACGGATGATGAGTTCCATCAGGTCATGATCCCAGACCCAGAGCAAGTTGTACACGAGTTCATGGAGAGGTTCAAGTTCTTTCGGGAGAGATGGAGCGACGGTGTATGTGTAGATGGGGCGAGTCATGACAGTGATCCCTCGGGGCATTCAGTGGGGCGTTGGAACAATCCGGTTAATCAGTTGACGCATCAGCTCGATCGAGTCAGCTGAAGGGACGTGAAAAGGTTAACAAAGAAAAGTGAGAAAAACCATAAGCGGAATGGCGTTTGTGCTTCTCGCTCTTCGGAAAGTCGAGCTTCGCCCAATGGACGGGGCTGTTTGTTCCACAAAGTCAACAGGTCACCCCGAGATGGTCCTGAGCGAAGTGGGCGTTGTTCAGCCCTCTGAGTCCCCGCCCGCCTGACCGCAGGCGGTCGGGCGGGGAAGGATGCTCGGGGTTGAAAGCGAGGTCCCGAACAAAAGAATTTCGGGACGACATGTAGGGTGGCACATTACCGCGACATGGTTCTGGTAGAGGTCTGAACACAAGGTCCCGAACAGAATTCTTTCAGGACGGAATAAGAAGAAGTCATGTCACCCCGAGATGGTCCTGAGCGAAGTGGGCGTTGTTCAGCCCTCTGAGTCCCCGCCCGCCTGACCGCAGGCGGTCGGGCGGGGAAGGATGCTCGGGGTCTGAAAACGCGGTCCCGAACAGAAACTTTTCGGGACGACATGAGGGGGAGCACGTCACCCCGAGATGTTTTTTCTCGGGGTCCCAAATCAAGATCCCGAACAGAAACTTTTCGGGATGACAGTTATGTCCGGCTTTGCTTGTAGAAATCAATCAACCCATTCGTTGACGAATCGTGCTTCGTGACGGAATCAGAGCCGGCGAGTTCCGGGAGTATTGCCTTCGCCAGTTGTTTCCCCAGTTCGACACCCCATTGGTCGAAGGAATTCACATCCCACAAAACTCCTTGAACGAAGATCTTGTGTTCGTACAGGGCGATGAGCGAGCCAAGTGTCCGGGGAGTCAGTTTCTTGAAGAGGATCGTATTGGTCGGACGGTTCCCCGGAAACACTTTGTGGGGGAGGAGTTCTTCGAGCTCCGATCCGCGCAGCCCGGCCTTCTCAAGTTCCGTTCGCGCTTCGGCTTCCGTCTTGCCTTTCATGAGAGCTTCAGTTTGCGCAAAGAAATTCGAAAGAAGAATTGCATGATGTTCGCCCATCGGGTTTTGCGATTGCGCAGGCGCAAGGAAGTCGACCGGAATGAGCTTTGTCCCCTGATGAAGAAGTTGGAAGAAAGCGTGCTGCCCGTTGGTGCCGGGTTCTCCCCAGATGATGGGACCGGTGGAATAGTCGACTCGCAGGCCGCCTCGAGTGACTCCCTTGCCGTTGCTCTCCATGTCGGCCTGCTGTAAATAGGCTGGAAATCTGTGGAGATATTGGTCGTAGGGAATAATGGCATGCGACTCAGCGCCGAAGAAGTTGTTGTACCAGATCCCAAGCAATGCAAGAATAACCGGCAGATTCTTTTCGAATGGGGCGGTACGAAAGTGCTGATCCATTTCGTGTGCGCCGAGCAGTAGTTCTTCAAAGTTCTCCATGCCGACGGAGAGAGCGATGGAGAGACCGATCGCCGACCAGAGAGAGTACCGTCCCCCGACCCAATCCCAGAACTCGAACATGTTCCTTGTATCGATGCCAAATGCTGCAACCGCTTTCGCATTTGTCGAAACCGCGACGAAATGCTTTGCGACGGCGGCCGGATCTTTTGCACGCTCCAGGAACCATCGCTTGGCGGACTCTGCATTAACGATCGTCTCTTGTGTCGTAAACGTCTTCGATGCAACGATGAAGAGAGTGGTCTCAGGACTTAATGGCTTCAAGGTCTCGGCAATGTGCGTTCCGTCGACATTTGAAACGAAGTGGACATTGAGACGAGGATGACTATAGTGTTTCAACGCTTCCGTCACCATGACGGGACCGAGATCCGAGCCTCCGATGCCGATGTTGACGATATCGGTGATGGGCTGACCCGTGTAGCCTTTCCAGGCGCCGCTGCGGACCTGTTCCGAGAAATCACGAATGTGCTCGAGCACTTTGTTCACCGCCGGCATGACATCAACGCCATCGACCATGATTGGTGTGTTCGATCGGTTCCGAAGGGCGATGTGAAGAACTGAGCGATGTTCTGTCGAGTTGATCTTCTCGCCGGTAAACATTTGCTCGATACGCTTCTTCAAGTCAGATTCACGGGCGAGGTCAAAAAGAAGCGTCATCGTTCGTTCGGCTATACGATTCTTGGAATAGTCCAGAAGAAAGTCGTTCCACCGGACTGAAAACTTCCCAAATCGATGTGGATCCGTTGCAAACATTGCACGCATGTGCTGAGGGGCGATTTCTCGTTGATGTTGCTCGAGAGCTTTCCAGGTGGCTGATTGATTCAATTTCGACATGATGAATACTCTGCGAGGGTTAGATGGGTAACCAAACGTAAATTTGAGCCGGCAGGGTCAATATAGGAAAAAAGGAGGGAAGAATATCCAGGCGGTCAACACCGACACTATCTTGTCAGCAACGCTTTTTCGGGCAGGTTGTCAACGTGTCTTGAGGTTCTAGCGAGCTTGTAGATCGACAACCACGGAATCCTCCACCATCGCACCAAACACTCCAAATCCTCCCGCGATGTTCGTATAATCCGGCTGGTCCTCCCTGATGGAGTACGGATCTCGAAACCCGTTGGCGACGTTGTAGTAATTGTAGAGGTTTGTCTCGACTTGAGTGAGAATGAACGTAGCGCTTGTCAGCTTGTACCAAATTGCGTATTGAGCTTCCAGACCCCTGTAAATCGCAAAGTAGGCCGCCCAGGGATAAACGAGATTCAGGGATGAATTGATATTCGAGGGACGACGCGTTAACGTCGGGTAGGTAAATAGGTATGTGTACTGGAAGGACCCTCCTACAGAATCAATCCTCGAAGGAATTTCCAATCGTCTATGCTCCACATTTTGACCGCTGCCCAGATCGTAGTTGATGTAGAGACGAACGAGATATGCTTGTGCGCTCGACGAGAGAGTCACTGAAACGGGAATATCTTCGACACTTATGCGAGGGTTCACAAAAATGTATGGCGTGTTGTTGTAAATATATCCCTTCCCAGGAACTGACACTGTGGCTGTCGCATTTCCTTGATCCGATGTGATCGCGAGCGAGTACTGCTTTCCCGGACGAAGCGGGGAAGGATAAGCAGAATATGCCACCAAATCTGAAGAGTAACGACTTCTGTCATCGCGCGGGATAACTGTCTCCTTGAGATTGTAAGTCGCCGAATCATCTGTCATGGTCACCTTCGCGTTCCGGACATACGTATCACTGGTGTTTTCAAGAGGGTCATAACCTGTCGGATTGTACGTTGTATAGATGCGAACGTACTGACTGTCTGAGCGATTCGACAGCACAGAATACACCACCAGTCGCTTCACGTAAGGACCCCGTGGATCGAACGAGTGATCGCACCCTGCAGCCAACAGCAGGGCAATCAAGGAAGCAGCCAGCAGTAAACGTTGTTTTTCCAAGCAAACCACTTTTTGGTGTCCTTCTCAGAAATCTATCGTCAACGTCGCCGTTGGAAAGAACGGCAGCATGTTGGTTTGTTCACCGGTTTTTCGGTCGAAGTAGAAAATGTTTTTCTGGTTGTAAACATTAATGATGTTCACGCCAACATTCCCGGTGATCGGGCGGATTGTGAATCGGTAAGAGGCACTCGCGTCCAGCCGGTGATAGGCCGGAAGACGGGAAGCGTTCTTGTCACCAAGAATGACGTACGGGTTCCCCGTCTCCCCAAGATACGAACCACGGAAAAGAGTCTGCATGTTGAGGCGGTCATAATAGCCGACTGATTGGGAGAAGGGAAATCCCGATCCCAGAGTCCAACGAAGCGTCACATCGAATGCCGGCGCGACATGAAGCACGGACAGCAGATTCAGGTTGTGCCGCCGGTCGTATCGGGGATAGTACGTGAAGCCATTGGATGTCACCGTCGTCAGGCTAAGCGTATACGCGGCATAGAGATCAACAATGTCGCTGCCGAACCTGATCATGCATTCGACACCATAGGCTTTCCCCGTCCCTCCGATGTAATCAGGATCAAGAGGCCCAACTTTGTCCCGATTATACAGCACCAGGGATTCATAATTCTTGAAGTAGGTCTCGAAGTTGGTCGACAATGAAGGAAGGAAGTTTCCTCCAAGACCCAAAACAAAGTGGTCGGCTTGTTCGCTCTTGAGTCCCTCCGGCACCCGGATCCATGCATCAAATACCGAGATGATGTCATCCTCGTTGTTCACCGTGACAATGCTTTGTGTGAACCGGCCATACGCTGCCTTCGCCTTCCACGTATCCCAAAGCTCATAGCTCACGTTGATGCGCGGTTGAAGGACCTCAAGACCGCCGCTTCTTTCGAAGAGGCTGCCAAAATCAAAGAACAGACCAACATCAGCACGCAATTTACCCGGTGCAGTTTGGTAACGGATAGATGCTGAAGCATCGACGAGAGAACTCGTCAACTCGCTCCTGGCGCCGAAACTGTTTGTTGTATTGTAGTCGAGTGTCGGAAAACTGAAGTCAAATCCGAAGAAAAACAAATCTCCCGAGTCTAAATACGCGGTGGCATTGGCCCGCATCCCTGTTTCAAGGACAGATGTAAATGCGGCAGAGATGGTCTTGGATTGCTTCGCATCCCGTTCTGCAGTCACACGGCTCTCAAACCCGACAGCCGTGACATACAACCTGTCGTCGATCAATCCACTGGCTGTGAAACCGGTCGCGCTTGTGCGCCACGAATAGTCTGGTTGATTCGGATCGGAGGATTTGAGGTCGTCTCCGCTCTGAAACGTCTGAAGACTGAACTTCCCCTGGGATTGTCCGGGTTGAAACATGACCTTCGCGAACCCATCGAAGAAAGACAAGGGGACGTCTTTGTTTAGAAACTTGGTGAAGGTCTGGGAAAAGAGAGATTTCCGTCCGCTCAAGAGAAACGTCACGTCCTCGCCGACAGGAAAGGGGCCGTCGAGCTGCAGCTTCGAAGAAAGAAAATTGATGTTCGCCCGTCCGGAGATTGAATTCGACCCGCCGTCCTTGGTCGTCATGCTGACAACGGACGACAATCTTCCTCCGTAGTCAGCCGGATACGCACCGGTATAGACCTCTGTCGTCTTGACAATATCGGGATCGAAGACGCTGAAGATGCCGAACGCATGGTAGGGATTGTAAATGCGCATTCCATCGAGAAGAATAAGATTCTGGTCACCAGCCCCGCCGCGGACGTAGAATTGAGAGCTCACATCGCTGGTGGAGACAATCCCTGGAAGTATTCCGATTGACCTGAAGATATCTTCCTGGGCCGCCATCGGAACGGCGTGGATATCCCGCTGTTCTAGAACGTGCACGCTCGTGTGGATTTCCGTAAGCTCTCGTTTCGCAGTGGCGGTGACCATGACTTCCGACAATTCAACCGGTCTCAAGGGGAGCCGGAAATTTACAACAACCGGCTGCGTCCCGCGGACCTCTGCGGTTGCCGTGCGAGTAGCGTATCCGACGGAGCTTGCGGCGATGGTGTAGCGGCCGGGCAAGAGATTTGGGATGAGGTAGAATCCCTGAAGATTGGAACTAGCGCCGCGGTTGAGGCCGACGATGGTCACGTTGGCAAAAGGTATTTTCTCGCCGGTAGTGCTGTCAGAAACGACACCGCGAAGGTCAACTCCTTGCGCGAGGAGGATGCACGGATACATCACGAGGAATAAAAGACGAGACAAAACTCGGTCGCTCATAGGGGAGCTCTGCTGTGACGGCTACGAAAATGGTACGAATAAGCTTTGCGATGGGCAATACCGGAGACCCGGTATGTTTTGTATTTGCCATTTCTGCAACACAGGTCGTTCGTTTCAACCAATGGCGGAACTTGTCGAGGTGGAAGGTGACGGTCATTGGGAGGATTGGGTCAATCCCATTGCAGGGCAGGTTGTCAACCTGTCCTACAGGTTTCGTTGCACCAGCTTGCCAACAACCACAGCAAGAACCCCAAACACCACACCGCTCACCGTTCCTATGATGGGACCCATGATGAGGATTATGGCAGCCGGATGCAAACCCTGAGGCAATGCGTTCAGCGCTTCAACCATCCGTGGATTGTTCGCGAGATATGGAGAGATGAACAGGGCCTGAACAACTGAGCTGAAGCATCCGGTGAGAATACCGAGGTAGAAGCCATGTAGAAAAAGCTCTTCGCGTGAGCGAATGGAAAATTTCCAGGCTGAATAGACTCCGATAGAGAGCCAGGCGAGCCATTCACGCCCGCTCGTGAAGCCAAACACGGAGGCGACGCCAAGTGCGATGCCGAGGAGAGAAAGGGAAAGGATGAGTCGCCAGTTCATAGGGTTGGTAGATGACCGTCACCTAAATAGGAAAGGCCCGTCAAGGTGACGGTCATCTCATCCTGTTATTCGTACAAATCCTTCGGATTCGCGGCCGCGAGCTCTTTCAGGAAGTCGCTCACCTTTTGCGTCACTTCTTTGAGGTAGCCCTTTCCTTTGACTGCCGTAGCTCGCTTCGGATTGCCGACACCGGTATCCTTCGTAACCTGCGTCCATTGTCTCGGAGTCCACACCCAACGCTCACGAAGTCCCTGGATCTTGAACTTGCGGGCTGCTCCGTCTCCGGCTTCGTTCAATGGAAGCACGAGATCGGGTGCGATGTTGAGCATGACGCTTGTTTCCATTTCTCCTGCATGGTCGTCGGGCACGGCAAAATGTGCCTTCTGATCGATGATCTGCCACCAGTTGATCGTGCAGACAAACATCTCCGGATACTGCAGCGCAATTTCCCTGAGCATCTGCCGGAAATCGTTTCCTCCATGGCTGTTCAGCACGACGAGTTTCTGAATTCCCTGTCGTGACAATGAATCGACCACATCTTTGAGCAATGTGAACTGCGTGCTTGGATTGATGTTGATGGTGAGCTTGATGTCAAGCTGGCCTGTGTTGACGCCGAATGGCACCGTTGGAAGAACGATGACTTTGGCTCCGGCTTCCCAGGCGATCCTTGCAGATTCTGTGGCGACGTAATCGGATTCGACATTGTCCGTTCCGTACGGGAGATGATAGTTGTGCGCCTCTGTGGCGCCCCACGGGAGAATGGCGACGGTGTACTTTGTCGATTTAATCGTCTTCCAGGTAGTCTCAGCAAGTACGTATGGGCGTGTCGGCATAGTCCTTCACAATATATGGATGAGGTAATTGTTCATCAGAGCCCTATTCAAAATACCCCTTGCGTTTCTTGGCGTTCTCAGCGGTTTGATTCAAACCGCAAAGACCGCAGAGTGACGCGAAGAAAGATCTGATCCGAAACCGTTCGAGTCTTCTGGAAATAGCTTATCGTGAGAGCACGACCGCTAGTTCTTTTTGCGCTCGAGGAATCTCTCCTCGAACGTTGGTGCCTTTCCTGCAAGCTTTAGAAAAACATCCAGTGGAACGACTTCAAAGTCGGACCCGAGCCTGCCGAAAATTCCCTTCACTCGTTTGACATCGCTGTATTCCCGAACATGGACGAGGAGGAAATACGGCCGCTTGCTGTTGATCTTTGCGAGTTCTTCAAGGTCCGCCGCTGCATCCGCTTCTGAAGGCTCGGATGCGAGGTAGTAGTCAAATGAAATAAACGGCTTGCCGTCCTTTGAGGTGAAGGTGAACGCCGGAGCATAGCCGTTCACGAAGCCAATCGCATTCGGCATGCCTTTGTAATACGCGTCGACGATGTCTCTCGTCAGATCCGGGTTGCCTTCAACGGTTGCGCCCTCGGAGTAATCCATGATCTCGAACACGTCCAGATCGAGAACGTCCATGTCCTTTTTCGCTTCCGCGATTAATGGCGGTAGCAGCTTTGGCGGAACGGCTTTGGGATACATGTAGCCGGGTCCGGAGAGACAGCCAATGAAATAGTCATTCGGTGTCGCCATGGTGTAGAAATACTCTGCCATTGCCGGCGCCATCCAGACGTAATTCATGAGCACTTCCCATGCGTATGGGATTTCGCCCCTGCCGGGTTTCAGCCACGCGCCAAGCCCGATGCCGTCGGTCTGTATGCAAGTGACGTAGACTTTCTTCTCCGGTGTGTAGTCTTTGCCCGGGACCAGATGGTGATTGTTTGTGAACTTGAATCCCGGCGTAACCGGCACCTGGCTTGCAAACGAAACATTGGGGAGCGTGTTCAACCCTTCCACACGCAATCCGAAACTCGAAGTCAGCTTCACATGCTCGCGCTCCAGATCTTTGGCGTAGGAATGCCATCCCATCACCATCGCCATCGGATTCATCTGACTCAGGATCTTTTTGGCCAGTCGATATTCCACCGTGTCGGTTTCTCTGCTGGAGAGATCATTGAAGAAGACCTGCTTCGCAACTCCAAAATCAGCGACGCCGGGTTTCATCACAGTTCCATGCTCTCCGCCGAGCCAAATGATATAGTCCTTATTGCAGCGTGCAAAATACTGGTCATACGCCCACTGATAAATCTGAGCATCCGTTTGGCCGGTAAACTTTCCACGGAAGTCGGCAACCGGTTTAAGGCCGGCACTCTCCATCATCGGTATCAAGTCCTCGCTCACAACGACGGAGCGCTCGAGGCCGGCGACCGTAAAGGCGACGATGAGCGACGTCCGAACGGATTTGTCCCATACCACATACCCTTGAACATGTTTCTTCAGTGCCTGCAGAGCGGCCTGGGGAGTCCGAAGTTCGGTGAACGTGAAATTCTTTTTCTCTTTGTAGAAGTTGAACACCGAATTCACATACGTGAAATCCCAATTGTCCGGATAGAGCAGATAGAGGCGTGGAGCATCGATGTTCGCAAGCCCTTGCAGACTGATGAGGAAGGCTTGTGTGCCGAGTTTCCCCTGCACCTGCCAGTTATCCTCAAGTCGGATATAGTACGATTCTCGGTAACCCGCCTTCTTCAAGATGTATTTCACAGGCGGACCTGTTGTGCGGGTGGACCGATTCACCGTGTACGTCAGGGTCTCCTTGTCGCTCGAGAGCTCGTAAAGATGCGTTGCATGGATGGGGCTCATCCCTTGAGATCCATGGATGGAATATGATTCGTCGAGCTTCAGGACCTTGCCCTGCTGTTCCCAGGAAGCCTTGATTTGTCTCGATCCATTGACCGGCATCATCAGCCCCATGAAGACATTGCTCGGCCAAACTCGCTGATGAATGGCCACGGTATTGGTAACTCCACCCAATTTGAGGGCGAGTGAGTCCATGAAAAAACGAGCACCTCCCCATTTCTGCAGAAGCGTAACGCCGGATGGCTGCTGGCTAAACTCAACAGACATCGATGCAAAAAGCGCAATGTCGTGACTCGCCTGCGGCACCACCACCCACTTGCCATTGAAAGCGGGGTCTCCCTGGCTCGCCGCGAGAATGGGGAAGAGAAGGAATATCAGGGGAACGAAGAATCTTGTTTTCATTTTGTTAACTCCCTATGCAAAGTTGCTGGATACAGATCATGAGGTCGGTGCAAAACGTCGTCGCTTGAGCCGATTATTTCGGGTCAAGCGGGACTCGGAGCGTTGCCAAATAAGAGGCGGACTTCCTTTCGAAACTCAGCAGTGGAGGTGGTCAGGGATTGTATGAGATCGGTGACGATACCCTGATACATTGCCCTCGTCTCTTTGAGATAACTTGTGGCGATCTCGGGCGGGACAGAAAGCTCCTTCGCGAGATCATCGAGGGAAAGCTGATCGCTCGTCCCGCTCCCCTGGAGATCGTGCCGGAGGAACAGGAAAAACTGAACCGTCTTTCCCTGAAGCTGCAGCTTGCCGTACAGCTCTTCAACGGCGAGAGTGAAGATGTTCCGCAACCATTCGCTTTCGAAGTACTCCTCCGCCGATTGGGAAGAATCTCTTTGTTCGGTTCTGAATTCTTCGTCAGCCAGGGAGAAATCGATTGGGAGTGATGAGGGGTCGGTCGGCGATGTCTTCTGACGGGTGACAAACTCGTCAAGTTTTGCTCTCAAATACGCGCGAATGGGAGATTTACTGCCGTCGAACTGATCAAGGAATCCTTTTTCCTGCACATCGGCCAGGAAGCTCTGCATCATCGCTTCGGCGTCCGAGGAAGCCACTGCGTATCGAAGCCGGAGATACTTATACAACACCTTCCAGTGAGTTGCGATAATATGCTCGATGGCACCCAACCGGTCCTTCTCGTTGCCGAATTGAGCAGTGATGACGACGGACGAATAGTCGGTTGGGGGATCGCCGGTGGGCATTTCGGAGTGAGCCTTTCTTAGGAATCAGCGTGTTCTTCCTGATGAAGGTACACACCGTTGCCTCTAGATGCAACCTTGAAAGAACAGGATTGATGAGAGGGGGGGCATCGGATTATAGGACAGCTGCTTGAGAATCGGGTGATCGGGTCAGCGCGCCATCGCGTCAACGATTTGCTTTGGCGGTACGAAGCGAAGCAGCAAAGATGGCGAGCAACTCATTCGCTTCAACCAAAAGAGTCTCGATCTCCTTTTTTCGAACAATCTCTGCGTCGATCAGTAGCTCAAGCCAAAACACGGTTTCATCTGCTTCTTCGACCACCATACTGATTTTTGAGATGAACTCTGCGCGTGATCGGGCTCTTCCGGCCGCACGGTAATTTGCAGCGACTGATGTTGCGGATCGAAGAAGTTGCCGGCCGATCACTCTGGCTTCCTCTGTTCTTGGGAGAAGCCGGAAGAACTTGACGACCGACACTGCAAATTGCTTCGATCGATCCCGAAGAGCTTCAGGTTTTGTAAACACGTTCGTTTTCCGTTAGACTCTCGATTCAACAACTACGGATCTTCAAGTCATCCGATGAATCGATTCTTCGATGTACCGATGTTTCAATGGCCCGATGTCCTGATCACCAGATGGCCCGATCAATCGGTCCCTCTTGGATCATCCCTGCTACAACAATTCCTTCAGCTTCTCGTAGCCCGTTCTGCTTACCTGCAACTGTGTTCCATCCTTCAGGATCGCCATTCGGCTGTCCTTGGCGTAGAGCTCGAGGCGGGCGAGCCGGTCGACATTCAGAATATACGACCGGTGGATGCGAACGAACCGTTTTGGATCGAGGAGCGATTCGAGGTCAGCGAGCCGCTGCTTCTTCAGATGAGATTTTCCGTCAGATTTGATTGCAACGTAGTCGTCCTGCGCTTCGATGTAGTCGATTTTGCCAGTAGGAATGACGAAGACTTTTGAGCCGTCCCGAACGAGGACGCGTTCGAGCGGTTCATCTTTCGTCCTTACCGATTGAATGATCTCTTGCTGTGGAGTGAAGAGATCCTTTTCGAGTTTTTCCTTTGCCCTCTCAAGCGCCTCATCGAAACGCTCGCGGCTGAAGGGCTTCAGGAGATAATCGATGGCGTGAACCTCGAATGCTTTCACGGCGTACTGTTCGTATGCCGTGACGAAAATGACCGTGAGATCGGTCTCGATGAGTTCCAGAACTTCAAAGCCGTTGAGCTTTGGCATCTGAACGTCGAGAAACACAATGTCCGGCTTGAGTTCGGTGATCGCCTTGACCGCTTCGAAGCCATTCGAACATTCTGCCTCGATCACGACTTCCGGATGATCCTCGAGGTACTCGCGGATGATGCTTCGGGCGAGTTCTTCGTCATCAACAATGATCGTTCGAAGAGATTTCATAGCTCACGAAAGATACGAAAAGCGCGGGACTTTCAATAACCCATTCCTTGACAGAGGGGTCTCACTGGTGATCATGGACTGAGGTGTACTTCAGGCCGGCAGGTTTTCTGAGACCTTGACGGTGGTGGTGGCGGAGCTTCGTGAGTGGAAGTCGCGGCTTGTTTGAGCGGGGAGCCAGAGGTTCACACGGAAGATGCCGTTGCTTTCTTCTGTTTGAAGCTGCGCGTCATCTTTGTAGATCGCCCGGAGACGCTTGGAAACGTTTTCCAACCCCAATCCTCCTTTGCGATTGTGGGGGCGATCAGGATCGACAGGATTCTCGATGCGAACATGGAGGACACTGCCGCGCCATGATGCTTCGATCGTGATTGTTCCGCCATGGAGGATATGGGCAATTCCATGGTGAACGGCGTTTTCAATCAGCGGCTGGAGAATCAGAGGAGGGGTGAGGCAATCTTTGCAGACTTCCTCGACATTCTGCATGATTTGGAGCCGCGACCCGTATCGAATCTGCTCGATCTCCAGAAAGTTGAGGGACATCGAGATTTCTTCTTCGAGTCGGATCATTTCCTGTGCGCCGAGACGCAGACTCTTCCGGAGAAAATCCGCAAGGCGAAGAGTCATTGCTCGAACCGCGGCGGGATCCTGCGTGGCAAGTGCGCTGATGGAATTCAGACTATTGAACAGGAAGTGCGGATTGATCTGAGCCCGGAGCGCCTTCAGTTCGGCTTCCTGTGCGAAGATGCGCGACTGAAGTTCCCGTTGTTCAGATTCTTTCGAGGCTTCGAATGTGGCGATGAGGTAGTGAACGGCAACGGTGAGCCCATAAAGAATGTTGCCGACTCCGATCAGCAAGGGGGCTTTGGTCAAGACCCTGGAGCGGAATGTCGTAAGGACGAGCGCCCGTTCAAGAATTACCACCCAACCGCTGGCGATCAAAATCCAGAGAAGGATTGTGAGCGTTGCTGCCATCGTCTGCACGACGATGACCTGCGCCAGACTGGATTTCTGAAGTGGATAGACGCGGCAGACATACCAACTGGAAAGGCAGATACCGCTATACACCAGTGTCAGCGGAACTGCGAGAGACAGCGCTTCCGTCCACGAAAAATCGTGTGGCAACGCGAGGACTGCAGCCAGCATGACGCCAAAGATCAACCAGCAGAGCAGGTAGACGCTGATTCGTTCCTGATATGCAAGAATGGGATGCATGCGTTAGTTCTTAATCTCCACGCCACCCATGATTGCGTATCCCCGGACGACAAGGTTCTTGGTCGATTCGAGCCCTGTCCGATGTGTCTTGTCTTCAAAGCCGCCGAGAAGCGGAATTCCCTTGAGCGTTACCTTCCAATCTTCCGGTACCCAAATTTCGATGCCGCCCATGATGGCGGTAAGATCGAGAACGGCTTCGCCTTCTTTGATCGATGCTTTTCGCAGATCAATCTCACATCCGCCCATAATGGCTGTAGCCTCGCCTCCGCGGAAATCCTGTGAGTCATTGGATCGCTTGAAGCCTCCCATAAACGCCAGGGCGTTGATCGTGGAATTCGAATCGCCCGAAACCGAACTTGCGCCGATGATAACCCGAGCGTGTCCTCGCGATCTGCCCCAGATGAGGCTCGCGCCCATGATGACAAGGATCAGCGGCCAGAGGTCCCAGATACTGAAGTAGATGAAGTTGAGTCTATCGAGGAGCCAGAGTCCCCCGACGAGGACCCAGAATCCTCCCCACAGTTTCTGCGGCACTGCATCGCACTGAACAATCCTGGACAATCCGTACAAGACGATGAGGATCGGCCAGAATCTCAGGAAGCTGTCGGCGTAGATGATTCCGAGGTTGTCGAGAGTGTAGATGACCCCCAGGGTAATGACGATGAGTCCCAGGACGACCTGAAAGCTCATACGGAAGTTGCTAGTTGGCATAGTGATATCCTTTTGGATGGCGGCAAGCCGACTGTGGGTCCAGTGCTCTCCAGAGAGAATTGATTCCCAGAACGATCAGGAGAATCGGCCACGAATTTTGGAAACTGAAACCGAACAAGTGAAGAGTTGAAATCAAGAACCAGCATCCCATCATCACCCACCAGGCACCTTTTCGGTATTCCGCAGGGTGGTCAGCAGTGAAGAACTTCGTGATTCCGATGGCAATAATAATGAGTGGCCAGAAGTGCGTCACCGGCCCGAGATAAATGAAGTCGAAATTGTTGAGAAGGAAAATGAAACCGACGGCAAGTAAAATTGTCCCCGCAACGAGCGATCCTCGAAACCTGGGGGAATCAAATGAATCCATGAGAGATCTCCTTTGTCAATGTGTTCAACTCAAAGATACTCTCTGGTGGGCAGTTTGTTGCGTCATTTTCGGTAAATGGAGGTCGGCAATCGGTGAACGGCGCCCGGAATGCTGATTTCGACCTTGCATCGCCTGGTGAAATGCGGCGGAAATAGGGCTCATTTCGGTGCAGGCATGCCCATCTGGGCCCACTCTTCTCTCGAAGGTCCATAGATTCCTGGTACCGGGAGGCCTGCTTGTCGCATCAGAACCGTCATTTGGGCGCGGTGGTGAGTCTGATGCCTTACCAATGAAGCGAGCGCAAAGCCGCGCTTCCACATCTCGCCGTACATATTGATTTTTTCATCGAGAGAGGCATCGCTCCAGGTCGTGCGGACGACCTCACCCACAGACTTCGAGCTGATTTCGTATGTCGAAGCAATTTCAGAAACGTGGGCCGGTTGTTCCGAATCCTCGGCAGGTCCTGTAATCTGGAGTCCCATCTTCGATCCCATCTCTGTCAGGGTGAGGACGAGATGCCAGGCAAGAAAACCCAGCGAGCGCCCATCCGGCGAAACTTTTTGATGAAGGGACTGATCGGTGAGTGCATGCAAAACTTTTAATGTTGCAGCACTCTCGTCCTTCCAATCCACCGTGAAATCACTGATCGTTCGGTACATTGTTCCTCCTTGTTGAAGTCGCCGGACAGCGAACGGTCCTTGTCCGACGTTGCCTTTTTTCAGCAGCCTGCTATTTCTTGATCTTGTCGAGGATCTTTTCCATCTCGTCCATCACACGATTCATCTTTTTCATCGTCAACTCTAGAGGCTCCGGCGTTGTCATGTCCACGCCAGCCTTCTTCAGCAGATTGATCGCGTAATCTGAACTTCCTGAGGAAAGGAACTCTAGATACTTCTTCGTTGCATTCTTGTCTCCGGCGAGGACTTTCTCCGAGAGCGCAGCCGAGGCTGTGAATGCCGTGGCGTACTGATAGACGTAGAAATTGTAGTAGAAGTGTGGGATATATGCCCATTCCGCTTTGATCTCATCGTCGACGAGGCAAATACCCTTGTCGTGTCCATAGTACTTCTTCGTAATCTCGAGATACAGCTTGTCCAGCGCATCGCCGGTGATCGATTCGCCTTTTTCGGCCAGCTCATGAATCCGAAGCTCAAACTCTGCGAACTGCGTTTGTCGGAAGACTGTCCCCTTGATGCCTTCGAGATAGTTGCCGAGCAGCGAGAGGCGAACATTGTCGTCCTTGATGGACTTGAGCATATGGTCGATGAGAAGCGCTTCGTTGAAGGTGGATGCCACCTCGGCAACGAAAATCGGATAGTCCGCCGTCGGATACGGCTGTGCTTTGTTCGAGAGGTAGCTTTGCATCGTGTGGCCGAGCTCGTGAGCGAGCGTGCTCATATCGTCATACTTGCCGTTGTAGTTCAGAAGCATGTAGGGATGCACGTCATACACGGAACCGTTGGAATAGGCACCTGAGCGTTTTCCGTCGGTTGGATAGAAATCGATCCAGCGGTCAACGAACGCTTTCTTGATCACGTTCGTGTAGTCTTGTCCGAGGGGAGCAAGTGATGCAAGGATGTGGTTCTCTGATTCGTCGATCGTGTACTTCAGGTCAACGTTGCTCAGGAGCGGCGCATACAGGTCGTAGTAGTGAAGATCCTTCAGCCCGAGGATGCGTTTCCTCAGATTGAGATAACGGTGAAACGTCGGCAGGTTCTTGTCAACGCCGTCGACGAGGCTGTGATACACCTGTGGCGGGATGTTGTTGGCATCGAGGGCGCTTTCAACGCTCGACTGGTAATTGCGGGCCCGGGCGTAGAACATATCCTTCTTTACCTCGGCATTCATTTGAGTGCCAAAGGTCCGGCGGAATTCATTGAGTTTCCCGAAAAACGTCGCGAAGACATTTTTTCGATCTTCCCTGTTGCCGACGGTTCGATACAACGAAAACGCGGCACTGGTGAGCTTCACGGTCTCGCCGGTGCTCAGCTTCACCTCGGGATACGGGAAATCGGCGTCAGCGAAGATGTCTCTGATACTGCCGGGGGCGTCGGACATCAGACTGGCGTCGGCAATGATCTTTTCCTCTCCCGCGGTTCCGGTATGCGCTTTTCTTCGAAGGATGTCATCAAGGTATTGGCGGTAGACCTGGAGTTTCTTTTCCTGCTGGAGGAACCCATCAATGGTTTTCCGGTCGATGGAGAGAATTTCGGGTTCGATGTATGCCGCCTTTGCTCCGAAATCCGAGCCAACCTGTCTGATCTCCTGCTGCATCGCAAGGTATTTCGAATCCCGTGTGTCCTGGTCTGCATGCATGCTCGCATAACTGCCGAGTCGGGTGAGCTCTTTCGTCAGGCCGCTGACCCGTTCGAGGCAACCGAGGAGTTGCTGTGCGGAACTGCCCAGGGTGCCCTTGAATTGTTCGACACCCGGGACCTCCGCTGCCGCTTTTTGTTTCGCATCTTTCCACGCCGCGTCTGTGAGATAGACGTGTGTGAGATCCCACTGGTATTTTTCAGGCACCTTGGTGCGATCGGTAACCTGAGCATACGATGGGTCGAGTGCAGCAAGGGAGAAACCGAGGAAGGAAAGCGTCAGGGCTGCACGAGGAGTCATTGAGTCACCTTTCTGGAAAGCAGTGGTGTGAGTGGAGCGGTCTTTAAAATGGGTCATATCTATGAGAGATGAGCGATGTGACGTCGTCAGGTCTTTTTGGAGAAACGCTTTTGAATGTACGCGTTCGACGGTGAAACGGCAAGTGACTTGTGACGAACTGTGGATGAATGTGATGGAACTGGTCAAAATGCAGGTTTGCTGAGGTCCGATCGATCGCTTCTCAGCGCGAAATGATGTCCCCGATAGCCCTCACCCCGCGTTCCGACGGTTTCGCGGATTCTGATCCCGCGCCAACTGGCGGATCACTATCCTGGCACGTGCCTGAAGAGCAGGTCCGAAATAGGGGATCATCAATTCGATCGAGGTTTGAAGTTCACGCTTCAGGTCGGGTTGTTGTGCCGCTACTCTCTGGAGGACGGTCATCGAATGGACTTTCACGGCAATCGGGGCGTCCACGGAGTTGAAATAATCGAAGCAGAGCGAGACCACGGTTCCGAGAAGCGGTTTCGGAATGTCGATGCATGAAAGAAGCCGAACGACATTTCGCTTGAGCGCATCGTGAACATCGGGCTCCTGCATTTTCTTGAGGAGGGCGGGAAGCCAGGGTGTGATCAACTGAGGGTGGAATTCGTAACAGGAGCTCAGAATCCAGGCAGCGCGCTGTGTGACGATACGATCACCCCGGAGGAGCAACTCCATCAATTGACGAAAGCGGCGTTTGTCAGGACCAATCCATCGTGCAATCCTGACGGTCTGCCGCTTGGAGTGTTCTTTCAGTATCTCAGCTTCAAGATCCATAGGTCCACGTGAAGAGAGAAGCACTAGTTGAGGTTTATCCGAATCGTCAAAGGGTATACGGAAGAGACTTGAATCGGAGCCTCCTTCTGATCATGAAGGTCAACGACCCAGGTCGCGACGGCGTATCCAATAACAGCGCTGAGAATACAATCGGAGGTCCAGTGGTAATCTTGGTACGCCCGTGAAAACACCGTGAGTACCGCCGGCACATACGCCAGCACTTTCAGCGTATTCGACTGAGCATTTCTTGAAAGAACCGTCGAGAGCGCAAATGCCAGAGTCGAATGTCCCGACGGGAGCGAGTGGAATCCATCGTCGAGAAGTGTGAATGGTTGATAGTCCGCTGAGCCATTGTTCATGAAGGGTCGCGCCCGCCCGAAAGCAAACTTCAGAACGGAGGTGATTCCTCCTGAATAGAGGGCTGCCTGAATGATCTCAAATCCGACCTTCTTCGTCGATTTGTCGTCAGCCAACAGTCCATGCAATCCAAACGCGCCGGCGACGATGGCGGTTGTGTAGGTCTCTCCCCAGAGCCTGCCGAATTCGACTGGAAAGCTCCTGTAATAACTTTGGTCTTTCATCAGCGCGTCACGAATCGGCTGATCGGCCTGCATCACCAAAAAAGTCCCTGCACCAACCAAGCCGAGCTTCAACCAATCGTTTCCTTCCCATTTGGCCGGCTGTTTGACGAAGTCGACCGTCTCGTCCCGGAATTGCGCGATATTGTATCTGTTCTGTGAGAAAAGCGGGTTCTCACAGACAGTAAGAAGGAGGAAGACGAAAACCAGAGACTTCATTCTCATCGGCATTGCTCTTTAGGTTACATGAGAGGCGAAGGACCTTGAACTACTCGCCATGGCTAAGATAAGAAATCAGAGGAAGTCAAACAACTCAGCCCTTACGTTTCTCTTGCCATCGGAGGGAAATTTGTGCTTAATTCAATGATCGCGAAACGATGGAAAGGGATTTGCCGCGAACATGCGAAGTGTGCAGGATTTCATAAGAGACCGAGCGCCTCATGTGCTCGCGCTGCTTCTCTTGCTGGTGGGCTCTGCAACCGGCATCATCTTGTCCAGACTCGACAGTCATGTCTTCTTGTATTTTGGCGATGCCGCTTCGCATATCGTCAAAGCGCGTCAATTGATCGATTCGCAACATCCTGGCATCGAGAGCATTGGAACCGTCTGGTTGCCCCTCCCGCACTTTCTCCTTGTTCCGTTCGTGTCCATCGATAGTCTGTTCTATTCCGGAATCGCCGGACCCGCTCTCGGTATCCCCTGCCTCGTAGGTACTGCAGTTCTGCTTCTTCTGATCGTGAGGAGGATTTCCGGTTCACCTCTGATTGCATTCGTCAGCGCATGCCTCTTTGGGTTGAATCCAAACGTCATTTACATGGCGCTCACGCCGATGAACGAACTCTGTCTGCTCTTCTTTGTTACACTTGGCGGATACGCATTTCTCCGCTGGCGTGAGGACGAGAACGATCGATGGCTTCTCCTCTGCGCCTTCGCAGTGATGCTCGCAAGCCTTTGCCGCTATGAAGCATGGATCCTTGCGGCGTTCGTCTCTCTCGTCGCCGCATACAAGGGGATTTCTGAATGGAATCGAATCGGGAAGAGGAGGGGGGTACGTTTGCTGGCGATTGCCCTGCTCAGCGTGGCCGGAATCCTGGTCTGGTTCTGGTGGAATAAGTTCGAGTTCGGAGATCCTTTTCAGTTTGCGCCTTTGAAATATCGTCCTGCTCCGACGGATGCCCACAATCCCATGCGCTATCGCCAGGAGCCGGTGTTCATGACACTCATACGAGTTGTTCTGAATGTTTTCGGACCGGTCGCACTTCTTGCATTGGTCGCCGGGGTCGCGCGTGTCAAGCGCGTGCCTGCCGAGCGTCGACACATGTTGCTGCTCGTCTTCTTCAGCCTTCCAGCACTTTTCATGTTCGCGGGTATTCTCGCAGACTCAATTCTGATCGATCAGTGGTGGTGGAACTGGAGGTTCGTGCTGACGTTTGGACTGATTCTTTCTGTGGCGGGGGGGATGGGTCTTTCTGAATTCTTCAGCAGAGTCGGGTCGAGGGTGGCTCGCGGCCTTGCAGTCGTTGCTCTGCTCATCATGCCAGTTGTTCAACTCACTGTGCCATCGGTGAGCGTGGCAACGTACGAAGATGCCACCAAGATTTTCCATGGACTGAGCAAGGATGCAGCAGCGTTTGGAGAGAAGCTCGGGGTGATTCACAAAGAAGGGACGATCGTTCTTCTTACAGGCTCAGGACTGGGAGAGCGGATCATGCTTTCCAGCTGGCTGCCGCTGAAAGATTTCCGCGTCATTCGCTGCCCCGGCGGTCAGGATATTCTGGGTCCGATCCGGTTTGGTGATCATTATGTCGCAATCGGAAAGGTGCGGTTGCCGGACTCGAGAGAAATGGTCGATTACTGGCTTTCTCGCCGGGAGACTTTTCTTCGCACGTACAACATTCTCTTCGAGGATGATCAGTACATCCTTCTGGAAAACAAAAACCATCACTAAGTACGTGGCGCGGGTTGCTCCTGCGTTCGTTTTATCCGTGCTTGATAAATGTTCCATCCTGCAGTTCAGCGTATGCCTGCCTCAGTTCGCCTTCCGTATTCATCACAATCGGCCCGTACCAGGCGACTGGTTCCTTGATTGGCTTTCCTGAAACAAGCAGGAAACGAATGCCTTTCTCTCCCGCCTGAACAGTGACTTCATCTCCTCTGTCGAAAAGAACCATGGATCGGTTTCCTGTTCTGTCAGGCACTGTAACACTGGCATTTCCGACCTGCTCTGTCATCACGGCGCCCGGAGCGGATGCATCGCGGAATGTTCCGTCGCCTTCAAAAATGTAGGCAAAGGCGTGTCGTGTGGTTTCAACGGGAAGCGTCTTGCGGCGGCCCGGCGGAACCCAGACGTCGAGATACCGCGGATCTGCCGCCACGCCCGTGACAGGACCGGTCTTTCCCCAGAACTCTCCGCACACCACACGCACTACAGTCCCATCTTCGTCACCGACTTCCGGTATTTCGGCCGATGGAACATCCTGGTATCGTGGATCGGTCATCTTGAGAGCACGCGGAAGGTTGGCCCAAAGTTGAAATCCATGCATTCTTCCTTTAGGATCACCTTTCGGCATCTCCTGGTGAAGTATTCCGCTCCCCGCAGTCATCCACTGGACATCGCCTGATCCCAGTATGCCCTTGTTTCCGAGGCTGTCTCCGTGATTTACGGTTCCAGCGAGCACATAGGTAATCGTTTCGATTCCCCGATGAGGGTGCCAGGGAAAACCGGCGAGATAGTCTTCCGGATTTTCGTTGCGGAAGTCGTCGAATAAAAGGAACGGGTCGAAATCTTTCGTATTCCCGAATCCAAATGCTCGACGCAGGTGTACGCCGGCACCTTCGATGGTAGGTTGTGCTTCGATGATACGCTTGATTGGCCTGATAGACACAGAACCTCCTGAAATGAGCGCCGGTTGGCAGACAGTGACGAGCCAACCGGCTTTCTCTATAAACATGCTTTCGGGAAGATTAGTTTCTTGGAGGGTCTTGTTCCTGAACCTGCGAAATCGACGGCGGTGTGGGTTGGCGGCTCTCAAACATAGACCCGGTATCGTCAAACGATTGATCGCGAAAAACTTCTTGTTGCCCAGATGAGGGTGTGGAGAGCTTCGATGAGGTTAAGCACGAAGGTAGTTCGAGGCATGATAAATCTAATTTGCGACATCCCGCCGCCTCACTCTGCCAAATGTCCATGGTGTTGATATTGCTGGAACAGTTGCCCCCATGGCGTGCCGTTGCGCCAATCTGCTGCGATGCTCTTGTATTTCAAAGGCCAATAGAGATAGTCCTGCTCGATCTCGCCTATCAAGGTTGGGATGACGACCAACGGTGTCCGCAAGACGAACTTCTGAAATACCTTGGTCGGGCCATACCAGGCCAGCCACGCAAGAAAGCTGTGAGAGTTATACCCCACTTTGAAATGCCAGTTTTCTTGTGACACATCATCTCCCACGATCTCAATCTCCCGCGGGTTGCCGACTCCCAAACCCCGTTCATGAGCCAAGCGGATGTA
>PMZI01000040.1 GCA_003170475.1 Ignavibacteriota bacterium
TCAGCGACGAAGGACAAGCAACAAAACATAGGCACGAACCCCACGGTTGTGTTCAACACGGTGAATGCTACAGTACAACTAAAGAACAGTCTGGGAGCGTTCATCGATCAAGGGACAGTGCAATACTACTTCAGCTCGTGGAAGGCGCTCGGCAACACAATGAATGCTGTGGCCAGCAAAGAACTGCTGCCTACGAGCTACACATTCCGAATGGCTTATGCGACCGTGACGAACGACAGGGTGCAGGACATCTCGACGAACAGCACGGTGAGCTTCTCCACCGTCCTGTGCACGGTGACGGTTAAGAACGGTCAGGGGCAACCTGTCGATGGGGCCCAGGTGAGCTACTACTTCAGCTCCTGGGTGCCGATCGGGGCGACTGTCGGTGGTGAGGTAACGAAAGAGCTGCTGCCTGCGAACCTGACATTCAGGGCAACCATCGGCTCGGCGACGCAGAACAAGGTGCAGAATATTGGCACGAATGCGTTGGTGGAGTTTAGCGTACAGTAGAATGGTCGGGCTCTAACGAATAACAAGTCATCCTGAGCGAGTGAGTCATGACGCTTTGTGTCGGGACGAAGGAGTCGAAGGATGCAACAAGCCAGCTAGGTGCACCCTTCGACGGAGTTTACCCCGGCCGACCCACCCCGAGTTCTGTTCTTGGGGAGGCGGGGCTCAGGGTGACGCTGTTCTTTTTCTGGCTTCTGTATTCTGACTCATTTCGGAAGGAAATGAACATGAGAACACTCGTTACGTTAATCCTATTCGTTGCCTCCGTCGCCATCGGTCAAACCACTTATCAACTACCATTCGCCTCATCAGGCAACACCATAGAGCTTGCGGTGGCGAACACGGCGGCGTTGGGTGTCGCGGGAGTGAAAGTCAATGCGACGAACGTCCCGACCTGGCTCAAATTCGCGGGACTGGAGCAAAAAGTCGGAATGTTGAAGCCACAGCAGGAGGCACCGGCGACGTTTTCGTTTTCCGTGGATAAGATGGCTCCGGTAAAGCAGAACCAAACGCTAAAGTTTGTCATCTCTGCTCCGACTGGTGAAACATGGACAAAGGAGATCACGATTGCTGTCAGTTCTCCCGAGAAGTTCGAGGTGTTCCAGAACTATCCCAACCCGTTCAATCCAAGCACAACCATCAGCTACCAGCTCACGGCGAACAGCAAAGTGAACCTGAAGATCTTCAATATGCTTGGCCAGGAGGTGGCATCTCTGGTCGATGGTGACCGACTGGCCGGATATCACCAGGAGGTGTGGGATGCGACGCGGTGCTCAAGTGGCGTGTATGTGTATCAGCTTGTTGCGTCGGATGATCACGGGATGAAGCAGGTTGCACGGAAGAGGATGATGCTGTTGAAATGAAATCGAGGTCTCGTTCTTCGATTTATCACCAAGCCCTGGCAGAGCCCGGGGTTTGGCGTTTCTGAACAGGTCTAGGCCTTGAGCTTCAGCACTGCAAACAGCTCTTTGCGAACCTTGCCTGGTAACCGCGGTTTTGGCGTGGTGGAGTACAGCGTAATGGTTTTGCGCAGGCTATCGAGGTAGGCTGTGCAGTTCGGACATTTCTCAAGATGGCGTTTGAGCTCACGGCATTTGGCAGACGTGAGCTTGGTATCGAGCTCCTCGCAAATGTGGTTCAGGACGTCGTGGCAGCGAACAGTTTTATTTTTCATGCGGTCATGTAAGGATTGAGTTGTTCGCGCAGGAAGACCCGGGCTCGTCGTAGTCGCGATTTCACCGCCGGCACACTCAGCTTCAGTATTTTTCCTGTTTCCTCAGCGGACATTCCTTCGACATCACGCAAAACAAAAACGACCCTGTACTCATACGGCAACCGTTGAATCGCTTCATCGAGCACGGTTCGCAGTTCCTTGTCCATCACGGAATCCAAAGGCGTCTCTTTCCATGAGGGAATGGTCTGCACAGAGTGATCGTGATCTGAACCATCGTGACTCTCCGGCGGCAGTTCGATGGACACGGAAGCCTGATCCAGCTTGCGCCGTCGTCGTTTCATCTTGCAGCTGTTGGTAACAATGCTGTAAAGCCATGTTGTGAACTTCGACCTCCCGTCAAACTGATGGAGCTTCCTGAAGACATTGATAAACGTATCCTGCCACGTCTCGCTCGCCTTCTCCTCGTCCCTACAGACCTTGAACGCAAAGCTGTACACGAGGGACTCGTACCTCTTCACAAGCTCCGTGAAGGCTCGCTCTTCGCCTTTCTTTGCTCGTTTGATCAATTCTTCGTCGGACACGTGTGTGGTCATGGGTGGTGGGAGCGATCGGTCAGGATGCGAAGTCTTCAAGAATTGCCTCGGCTGTTCTCCGACCCGAGACGAGAGCACCGTGAATGGAAGCAATATCGCGGTGATCGCCGCACACATACAATCCCGGCTGCATTCTTACGGGTTTCTGCGGCTGAGAGAGAGCTGGGAACGCCTGGCTCGGCAAAGCGTGATGAATCCTGTACGTTCGAAAGGACCTCCACGAGTCGACTTTCTGTCCAAACCAGGATTTGAGTTGAGAGCGAACGGGAACTTCGAGTGTCTTGTTGTCTTCTTTGGGGATCCCAAGAATCGAAACAGAAATGAGCGATGACCCTGCTGGCGCATACGTTGGTGCCACGGAACTGGGCACACAGAGGTTGTTGATGAGTCCGGATCCGTCGCCATTCAATGCTAGAATCGGTGAACCCAGAGGATCATAGTCCGCCACAAAATACATGCAGGTCGTGCCGCAAGAGACCACAGGTTTCAATCCGGGGATCAATCGGCATGCTTCGGGTCCTTCTGTCGCAACCACAACTGCGCGGGCTTTGAGCCGTTCGCCATACTCCAATGTCACTATGGTTGGGGAAACGCTCATAACTTTGGTATTCAATCGAACCGAGTCCGGAGGCAGCGCACTCGCCAGTTGATCCGGGATTGCTCCCATTCCATTCGCGGGAAGGGAAGCATTGCCATCGCAGAACATCTTGAAGGCGAATTCAAACATTCTGCTGGAAACCTTCAGTCCCCTCTCAAGAAAAATGCCCCGGAGGAACGGGCGAAACAGTGTCGCAACGATCGTCGGGGAGAATCCTTGCTTCTGCAGAGCGTCGAGGGCGGTTCGTTCCTCGCGCTTGAAGATCGAGTCGATCGATTGTCTGTGAAGGCGCTGACGAAGTACGAGAAGCCGAAACTTGTCCCGCATTGTCCCGATGGGAGTGAAGAGAGCTTCAAAAGCTTCAAGAGGTTTCCGAACAGGGTCCGCGACGCGGTAGGAATGATCGTCGATCCGAAGGAGAACTCCCGGGAAGAATGCGTGCAGGTCAAGCTTGGTGTAGTCCAGCACCCGCTGGGCTTCGGGATACGCAGTCTGCAGGACCTGGAAGCCGCGGTCCAGAAGAAATCCTGATACTCGGTCTGTTCGTACCCGGCCTCCAACGCCGTCCGACGCTTCGATGATCTGGAATGAAATGCCATTCTGCTGGAGATGCCGTGCGCACGCCAGCCCTGCCAGTCCACCGCCGACAATCACGACATCCGGATCTGATCGCAGGGCAGACACTATTTTGTGATCTCCTCGAATTCACCTGTCTGTCTGTTCTTCCGAACATTGGTCCAGGGCAAGCACTTTCCGTTCATCGCAATGTACACTCCGTGGGGAAGCGTCTGAACAAAGGCAAGCGCGCTTCCGAGATTGAAAAGACCGTCGGAACTCCCAAACTTGTACGGAATCATCGCTCCGGTCAGCACAATCGTCTTGTCCTTCAGTTTCTGCCCGAGGACGCGTGCCGTGACCTCCATCGTGTCGGTCCCGTGGGTGATCAGGATCTTGTCCTCGGTGGATTTCGAGCAATGGTCCAGAATGATTTGGCGGTCCTGCTCAGTCATTTCGAGACTGTCCACCATCATCAGCGTCCTGATATCTACGGTGACTTTGGATCTGCCAAGGGACAGCATCTCTTTCAGGTGCGTGTCTTTGAAATAGAGCTTCCCGTCGAGTTCATTGTATTCTTTGTCAAATGTGCCGCCTGTGACAAATACTCTGATCTTCATGTTCATTCCTGAGAAAACCGCGGTCACTGTAATTGATGAGCCCAAATGTAGTGTTTTGAATTCAGAATAGCCAAGCCTCTGCCGATCCCCGCGCTGTTGCGTTTGTGACGCTCAAGAGCGAACTTAGGAAGAAGAATTCTGGCACCTCCCGATTAAACCGGCCTGGTGGTTTTAGCGTCGAATCACAGTCAGGCAACAAGTCAATGGTCTGACAAGGTGGGTTGAGGATGTTCAGCAATTGTCTGTCATTGAGAAGGGAATCACGTATGAAAAAGTCACTGTTGCTCATCGCTCTGGTGGTGTTCGCCGGAAGCACGGCGTTTTCTCAGGGGAGAGTGATCGATCAGAAAACGAAAGATGCGCTCAAGGAACTCTACAAGGGAGTCCGTGATTATGCTCAGGGGAACATCATCCCGAAAATGAAAGGTTGGAAAGGCACGCTGGACCATTCCATGACCGCGGACGACCTCGGTGCGATGAATCTTCTGCGTGATCGTGCCGCACAACTTAAAGTGAAAGGAAAGAGACTCACACTCGCTTTGAGAAACGCGGTGCAGAACAACAATCCGGGCGACATAAGGAAGTACCGGCAAATGATCACAGCCCTTGCTGCGGATCGGCAGGCGCTCCTCAAAGATCTCAAACCTCTCGGTGCCAAGTACAGAGCTACGCTGGTAAGTATCGGTACGGAAGCAAAGCCATACGGCACGGAATGGAAAGACGGCATCAAAAAAGTTGGATTGGCATGGTATGCGACTCACAAAGACGATCTGAGCATAGGATTCAAGGCGGCTCTGGTGAAGGGGATCGAACGACTCAAGGCGCTCGGGGCGTTGCTCGGCGAAGATATGAAAGGAAAGCTCGCTGTTGCCAAATTCATGCTTTGGGACGGACAGGATCTGCCGGAGACGAGCCAGATGTTGAGCGATGACACTCCCAATTCAGGAAGCTCAGACAATGTGACGCCGGAAGGCTACGCATTGGAGACCAACTATCCGAATCCATTTAATCCATCGACGAAGATATCGTTCACGATTCCAAAAGCGGATCATGTTTACCTCGTTGTCTACGATATGCTCGGCAAAGAAGTCAGCACCCTTGTCGACTCTGATCTTGGTGCCGGGACTCACTCGATTACGTTTGAGGGAAAGAACCTCGCCAGCGGCACATACATTTACAGAATTCGCAGCGGTGAGTTTGTGCAGGAAAAGACGATGCA
Organism: Ignavibacteriota bacterium; assembly: GCA_003170475.1. GTDB lineage: Bacteria > Bacteroidota > Ignavibacteria > UBA10030 > UBA10030 > UBA9647. The sequence goes on from PMZI01000040.1 coordinate 5,270, forward strand.
GTTGATAAAGTAATTTACGTTCGCCTCAAGTGAAGATCTTGAAGCCCCCGCGAGGGGGCTTTTTTATGTCAGTCGGGCTCTCATCTTCGCACTCCTTTTCGTATATTCTCACCACGGCAATCCCCGAGGCAGTCTGCGTGCTGTTTTTCTGGTTACGGTTTGCGCTCATGCTTTCTTAATCACTAGGACTCATCTCAAAAACCGATGTCACTCCCGAATGTCCTTATCGGGAGTCCAGAACGCGCTGTCTGGATTCCCGCTTAAAACGAGCGGGAATGACTGTTGTCCTTTTTGAGATGGTTTCTAATCACCACTCACTATTTGATGCTCAACGCTTAGTACCTCTTGCTCTCCCTCGAACACATAGTGCTCCAATTCGGAGGTCGTGTCTTGTTCAGCGACCTTTCCTGCATGATCAGTCCACACGACCGCATTGGATTGGTGGGTTCGAACGGCACCGGGAAAACAACACTCCTCAAGATTATCACCGGCCTGGTGCAGGCCGATTCAGGTGCCGTCAGCAAGGCGAAGTTTGTGACGGTGGGGTATCTGCAACAAGAAGGAATCGCGGTCTCCGGAAAAACGCTCTATGAAGAGGCAGCCTCCGCTTTCGAGGATGTTCTTGAGATTCAGCAGGAACTCGAAGAGGTGCATCGGAGTCTTGAACGGCTTGATCCGAGATCGCCGGAGCACGCAGAAACGATTGAAATCTACGGCGAGCTTCAGCACAAGCTGGAGGACCTGGACGCCTTTCGGATGAAGTCAAAAGTCGAACGGGTGCTGATGGGACTCGGGTTCTCCGTATCGGATCTCACCCGCATGACGGAGGAGTTCAGCGGCGGGTGGCAAATGCGTATCGAACTTGCAAAGTTGCTGCTCCGTGAGCCTTCGGTGCTCCTTCTGGACGAGCCGACAAATCATCTCGATCTCGAAACCTTGCAGTGGCTGGAAGACTACCTGAGGAGCTACCACGGGGCTGTCGTCCTTGTATCACACGACAGGACATTCCTTGACAATCTCTGCTCAAGGACGTTCGCGCTGACCATGACGAGACTCGAGCAGTATTCGGGGAATTATTCCTTCTACGAGACCGAAAGCGTGAAACGCCGCGAGCTTCAGATCCAGGCGATGAAGAACCAACAGCAGCGCTTGAAGGAGACGCAGGAGTTTATCGAGCGATTTCGATACAAGGCGTCCAAGGCGCGTCAGGTCCAAAGTCGTGTGAAGCAGCTGGAAAAAGTCGAGATCATCGAAATTGAACCCGAGGAGAGCGGCATCAGGTTCGAGTTTCCAAAGCCGCCACCGAGCGGCCGCGTGGTGATGGAACTGCGGGACCTTGGTAAGAGCTATGGACCGATCGAGGTCTTCGAAAGCCTCGATTACAAAGTCGAGCGAGGGGACAGGATTGCCGTGGTCGGACTCAACGGAGCCGGAAAGTCGACGCTCTCGAGGATCGTTGCGGGGACTGAGTCATTCAACTCCGGACATCGTATTGTCGGTCACAATGTAACGCTCTCCTATTTCGCGCAGCATCAGGCCGAAGAGCTCGATCCATCCAAGGAAGTCCTTGATACCATCGAGGAGATTGCCGAAGGGGACATCCGGAGGCGACTCCGCTCGCTGCTCGGTGCGTTCCTCTTTCATGATGATGATGTGTTCAAGAAAGTCTCCGTTCTCTCCGGCGGCGAGAAAAGCCGGGTTGCCCTGGCAAAGATGCTCCTGAAGCCGGCAAACTTCCTGATCCTCGACGAGCCCACGAATCACCTCGACATGAAATCGAAGAAAGTCCTGCAGGAAGCCCTTCGCGATTATGACGGGACCTTCCTGATCGTCTCCCACGACCGGTCTTTCCTCGATCCGATTGTCAGCAAAGTGTTGGAGGTTGGGAATGGAACGGTGAAGACCTTCATCGGCAACATTTCGGACTACCTCGCCAAGAAACGGGAAGAAAGAGAAGCGTCGGTGAAAACCGAGGCCGCAGAAAAAAAGGCGTCGTCCGGATTCGAGATGAGCGAAAAAGACCGGAAACGGATTGAAGCCGAGCACCGCCAGCAACTTTCCGTGAAACTCCGGCCGCTCAAACAAAAAGTCGAGACGATCGAGCGCGAGATTGAGAAACTTGAGGCGCGTCATAAGGAGATTGAAACATCGATGCTCGATCCGGAACTTTACAAGAATGGCGCCGAAGCAAAGAGGATCTCTGTAGAACGGAAGGAACTCGAGCAACTCCTTGCAAGGGCTTATGATGCGTGGGACACACTTCAGAGCGAGATGGAAAGAGTGCGCACCGAGAGCTGAATGCGCCTCTGCTCGCGCCCGTTGCGTGTAGGACAGGATGTCATCTTCTCCTACAGTTGATTCTCACAAATGCCACGCCAAACGATATTCCGAATGATAGTCGTGCAGGTCTTGATTTTCTTTTATAGATTGCAGGCGATTCAGCAGAAACCTTTTCGACAATACACGCACCGAGTTACGTCAGAGCGATCCCAGTTCATCATCATTAAAGGTCTCCAACCATGACGTCGTCAGAACAACGAACGATTCCGCGCCTTTTTGAAGACAGCGTCCAACAGTTCTCGCAGAAAGTACTGATGTGGGAGAAGAAAGAGTCGGCCTACAAAGGTGCCACGTATCGCGAAATCCAGGAGTCCGTTCACCAATGTGCTGCAGGGCTCATCAGCCTGGGTGTGGAGAAGGGGGATCGCATCGGACTGATTTCTGAAGGGCGCAATGACTGGGTGATTGCTGAGCTTGGAATCCTCTTCGTCGGTGCCATCAATGTGCCTCTCTCCGTGAAGCTTGAAGAGCGGTCGGACTTGAAGTTCCGCCTCGCCCATTCAGGATGCAGGATGGTGGTCGTTTCCGGGGGACAAGCATACAAAGTTGCAAGAATGCGGGCTGACCTTCCCGACCTCGAAAAGATCATTCTTCTTGATCCGGAGGGAAAACTCGCCGAAGACGAAGTCGGATTTCCCGAGCTCTTTGAGCGGGGAACGGAATATCTCAGACGCCATCGCTCTGATTTCGAGAGGCGGTGGCAGTCGATTCAGGAGTCCGATCCCGCGACTATCAGTTATACCTCGGGCACGACGGCAGACCCGAAGGGAGTAACTCTCACTCATCGCAACTACACGGCGAATGTCAAGCAATGCTCCAATCATCTGCCGCAGCCGGATTGGTACTGCTCACTGATCATCATCCCGTGGGACCACTCGTTCGGGCATACTGCGGGAGTCTATTTGCTCACGAGTATCGGGGCGAGTATGGCTTCCATTCAGACGGGGAAAACCGGGCTGGAGACGCTTCGAAACATCCCGACCAACATCAAGGAGATCAAGCCGACATTTCTCCTGAGCGTGCCTGCACTGGCAAAGAATTTCAAAAAGAATATTGAGAAAGGGATCAGCGAGAAGGGAAAGTTAGTCTGGAATCTCTTTCAAAAGGCATTGGAGATTGCGTACGCTCATTATGGTGACGGCTACAACGGCGGGAAGGATGTCGGCAAACCGAAACACCCGATATACACTCTTTGCGATGCGCTTATTTTCAGAAAAGTTCGTGCAAGCTTCGGGGGTCGGCTCGACTACTTCGTCGGTGGAGCGGCGCACCTTGACATTGAGTTGCAGCGGTTCTTCAACGCCATCGGCATCCCTATGTACCAAGGATATGGTTTGAGCGAGGCCTCGCCTGTGGTATCGTGCGATACTCCCACCAAGCACAAATTCGGCTCCTCCGGCACGGTGCTCCCCGGCATAGACGTCAATGTGTGTGACGATGAAGGCCACCCCCTGCCCGTCGGACAAAAAGGTGAAATCGTGCTGCGAGGGGAAAATGTCATGGCTGGCTATTGGAACAATCCGCGCGCAACGAGCGAGACGCTCCGCGATGGATGGTTACACACAGGTGACATCGGTTACCTGGATGCCGATGGATTCCTGTTTGTGCTGGGACGCGAAAAAAGTGTTTTGATCAGTCATGACGGCGAGAAATACAGTCCTGAAGGGATCGAGGAGACGATTGTGGCGCACTCTCCATTCATCGAACAGGTGATGCTCTACAATGACCACTCTGCGTACACGGTCGGTCTTATTGTGCCGAACAAAGATGCGGTCCTCGCGTACCTCAAGCACCATCATTTCTCCTGTCACACCGACGAAGGGCAGACGGCGGCGTTGCGTCTTCTTCAATCGGAGATCGATCGGTATCGCGAAGGAAACAAGAGTGCGGGCATGTTCCCCGAGCGTTGGTTGCCTGCGGCCATTGCTGTCCTCGGCGAAGGATTCAACGAGCAGAATCGTCTGATGAACAGCACGATGAAGATTGTGCGCGGCCGGATTGCAGAATTCTACAAGAACCGCATCGACTATGCTCTCACAGCGGAAGGAAAAGACGCTTGCAACCACCAGAACAAGAACATCGTCAAGCGTTTTGAAGAAAGGAAATAGGCTGCATCAGGGTTGAATCCCCAAGAGAGTCAAGGGGTTCATCGAGGGGGCGGGTATAACGCTGGAAGTGAATGGAAGGCCGGGGATCAGTCCCTGGCCTTTTGCTTTGTGGTGGCGGAGGGCTCCAATTCTGAAAGCAGTTCTCCAACGGTCACAAACGTGAACCCCCGTTTCCGGAGTCTGGATATGATCTCCGGAAGCGCCTCGGCGGTATGCCATCCACGCCGGTTGATGTGCATGACGATAATCGAGCCGCTTTTTGCCATCGAGGAGACATACTCAATGAGCCTGTCTTTTGAAATGCTGGAATCCGGATCTCCCGAGGCGAGATCAAATTGAATTGTTCTTAGACCCATAGACGCTGCGATGCGTGCCACACGGTTGTCTTCTTCACCGTACGGCGGACGAAACAGCGAAGACTGTTTGCCGGTGAGTGAGTACATGATCTCCTGCGTCCACGCTAATTCCTGCCGGATACGGGCATCCGACATTTCAAGAAGATGCGGATGGAGAAACGTGTGGTTGCCCAGTTCGAAGTAGGGGATGCTCGCGAGGTATTTCGTCTGCTCGACCTCTTCTTCCATCCATTTGCCCCCCAGAAACAACGTTGCAGGAGTCTTGGTCTCCACCAGGATCTCCGTAATCCTTTCGTCGTACTGGCTCGGCTTCCGCGTTGAGCAGGCGTCAAAAGTCAGCGCAATCACTTTCCTGTCTCGGCGTCCGTGAAGTACGACGATGGAATCAACTGGTTGTAAGGGTGGTGGTTCCTTCAAGAGAAGTGACGGCGGAGCATAGGGAATGCGGTCAACCGGGCGACGCTGAGCGTTCGGAGTCGATTCCTGAGATACCGCAAAAGTGATCACAGTGAGCAGCAACGCAATTGCCCGCGTCATCGGCATTCTCTCCAGGAGGATTTGCAGCAATGTCGGACCTGTGCTTCATGGATTCACGCCATTGTACGGAAAATCTTCCTGAATCCACAGACTCCTCTTCTCTGGAGGTTTTGAATCCGGGGGATCGTCAGGCGGGTGTTCATAGAAACAACGAGCGGGTGACCCTTCGGCCACCCGCTTTGAGGTGAATTTGATTTCGCCTGATCTCTGGAGCTTACCGCAACTCAGCGATTTGCGTCGGTGCGCTCGAGGAGGGATAGAATGCGAATGCCCCCTCGTTCACATAGGTGTTGTAGTACCATGCGCAGTGCATTTGCACCTTTGAGCTCTCATCAAACCGAACGGCCTGTTTCACCGCGTACTCTCCACGGGCATCGCCGATCTTGCACAGCGCCCAGGCAGCGGCGAGGCGGGATTTCTCGTCCGGACAAGAATGCAGAACTCTCATCAGGGGGATCACTGCTTCCGTTGCCTCAAGCTCTCCCAACATGTAGATCGCACTTCTCCGCAGGCCGCAGTTGCTGCTTTCATCGCCTACTCCGACAAGCAGGTTTTTGACCGCCGTGTCGAATTTGGCTTCGCCAAGTTCTTTCCGCATGTCATGTGCTGTCGCTGGCAGGGCCATTGTGATCGCAAGGGCAATCACTCCGGACATCATTGCGCTCCTCTTCATGCCGTCCTCCGTTACAGTTGTGGATTTGAGTTTCCGTCAAGGTCTCAATTCGGTGTTCACCATACTTTACGCCCTTGAGTTTCATAAGATCTGATAATGCGCTGAAGGGGACGAAAAGAGACGCAGAAGCGACGAAATCGGTGATGAAACGGGGGCGGGACAGAGGAACTTGAAGAGATGCTGTGGCGTCTACTGTATAGATGTGAGCCTCGGCTCACGAAAGTGCTTATTTCAGGTGATTTGCGGTAGGTTTTCGAAAACCGTTCAAAAAAGGAAACACTCCTGGGATTCGGGTTTCTTTTGTGTTCTATACTATGCAACTTAGACAATCCGAGGGACCAAGACTCTGACTCGCTCTGATCGAGCGGCGCTGTCGCCAGCCACGGTTCGCAAAAAGGAAATTCAAACTCCTTCAGTACTTCGCGGTGGGTTCCACAATCTCCCATGGCACTTCAAGAATGAATTCGCGCGTCGAAAAGACAAAGATCGATATCAGCTGCCCGCACTGTTTCAAGCGGATCAAATGGGCATGGTTGATACAGTACCATTCCTTCCAGTACACTCAGTTAGTCTATGTGTGCAGCGAGTGTGAAGAGGTCATCAGGATTGAAAACGCGCCGAAAGCTCCAAAGAATTCCGCCGCTCTTCCGGTTTCGCGTCCGCAGTCAAAGAAATAGACCCAACCTGTCAGATTCATCTCAGAGAGAATTCAAAAAACGTGAGTGATGGAACGCGTGGGTTCGGCGTCATGCGAAGCCACGAATGCGTAGCCGCAGTGTGTGCTGGTCGCGAGAAGAATTCAGCTTTCGAAACGTGAGCGGGAAGGGTGGAATCGACAAGGGCGCCGGAATGTGGCGGATGACTTCGAGAGGATGGAGCAGAGCGATGCGAAAGACGTTGGACAGGTAACAAACGGATGTTCTCGGAGAGCTTTTTGAACTCCCAGCATCAGTTGGTCCGAGAGATTCCTTCGGGAGGCGTCTTCATTTTCTCGATCAGCTCAACTTCTGATTGATGCAGACTCTGCATTTTGAGGTAATGATCATTCACGACCCTGGAAAGGCTGACAATGGATCGGCCGATTGCGAGAAGAATTCTGTACTCCTCCCGGATCTTTCCAAGATAGGATTTGAAATGCTCTTTTCCCGGAGCGGGAAGGAGCGGATACAATGTTTGCTCGCTTTCATCTGTCAGCTGCGTTACATCCGACAGTGTCGCAGTTACATCCTGGGCGAACGTTGCAAGGGAATTGCTCAGCAGTTCAAATGCGGCAATATCTTTCTCGAGTTTGCGTGCTCTGATCTCTCGTTGGTCTTTGTCCTTCTTGAAGAGATAGCGCTCATAGACTCCATTCACGATGACGGGGAAATGATTTCTGTCGAAAGAGTCCTTCCGAAGGTAATCATACGCGCCGAGCTTCATCGCCTCAACTGCAATATTCTCGGATCCGGCACCAGTGAGCAGGATAACGGGAGTATCCAATTTTTGCTCATGGATCCACTGAAGCACATTGAGTCCCGACATGCCGGGCATCTTGTAGTCCAGGATGACGATGTCGAACTGAGACCTCTTGAGTGCCTCGACAGCTTCCTCGCCTCCTTCGCACGGGTACACGGTGAATCGTTTGGTTGATTCGAGGACCGTTGTCAGGACCCTGAGAAACGATTCCTCATCTTCTGCAACAAGGACACGAAGGACATCGGATTGATTCATAGAACTCCCCTCATCATCTGCGTTCGACTGACCCATTCCGTTCGATCAGAGATTGATACTACTGTTAGCAAAATAGCACGTGCAAGCTCGGCAGAGCGTGCTTGCCGTCACGTATAGAACACTCAATAATTGGCTGGGGTTTCCAGCCCTTAAGTCACCATGACATCACCGTGAGACTCATGGCGTGGTTCGGTGCAATCGAGACAATCCAAAGTACGAACGACTGAATTCTCCTCCAAATTCCCTCCACTTTCAAGGTGAGAAACACTCAATTGCGTGAGCTCAGTCTTTGTTCATGAGCAAAGGTCAGAGTATATTATGAGGGATTTGTCACTGGATTCAGGCCTCCTGCCACCGAAAACGCTCAATTCGTCAGTTTTCGACGGTTCTTTGAGGGCTGAAGATGTATCGTAACGCGGCAGGATAGTGGACATCCGTATTTCTCGAACCAATGAGTCTTAGCAGATGCGAACTGTCAAGTTAATACTCTGGAATGCAGCCGAAGCGCAGAAGCGAGCTCTGAGCCTGGCGACAGCCGGCTACAAGGTCGATGCAACAATTCCATCAGGTGCGAGCTCCCTCCGGTCCTTTAAGCAGAGTCCACCGGATGTTGTCGTGATCGACCTCTCGAGGCTTCCATCGCAGGGGCGTGACTTTGGACTGCTGCTGCGCCACTCCAAACAGACGAGAAACATCCCGCTCGTGTTTGTCGAAGGCGACCCGATCAAAGTTGAGGGCATCAGATCGTTGTTACCGGATGCTGTGTTCGCCCGATGGACAAACATTGTCTCATCGCTCAAAAAGGCGATCGATCACCCGCCAGCGCAGCCGGTAGCACCAAAGTCTGTTTTCGATGCTTACGCGGGTGCTTCGCTTTCCAAAAAGCTCGGGATCAAGCCGGGGTCCGTCGTTGTGCTCGCCTGTGCGCCCCGCGGCTTCAAAAAGAAACTCGGGCCTCTCCCCGAACACGTGCGGGTCACAAACCGTCCCTCGAAAGTCCGCTCTCTCACGCTCTGGTTCAATCGATCTCAGGCCGAGTTCACCAGAATGCTTGGCCCAATGATCGCGATGATTGGAGAAAGCAAGCTGTGGATTGTGTGGCCGAAGAAGGGCGGTCCGTTGTCGACGGATCTCACTCAACCCATCGTACGCGCTGCAGGTCTCTCAGTAGGTCTGGTGGATTACAAAATCTGCTCGATTGACGAAACCTGGTCGGCATTGCTCTTCACCAAAAGAAAAAAGCTGTAGTCGTTTCCCTTCCGAGAAGCTCGGTTGAAGACCTCTCGACGCGAAACGTGTGTGCGCGGAGAGGCGCTTTTCACTTCCTGTGATCCAGCGTGCTCAACCATTCCTCAACTTGCCTGATCCGGGATACTCCAGACTTCCTGTCGAAATTCCCATAGAACCACGTCGATCCTTTGAAAGAGCATTCATGCATTTTCCACTTGACTTTCTCACACTGTATATATAGCTTATATGCAGTATATACAGCGACGAGATCCTGTCATTCTTTGCTAGTGGACACGTTCAGTGAAAATCCTGATATCCAACTCATCCCCAGATCCAATTTACGAGCAAATCAAATCCGAGATCGAGCATCAGATCGTTACTGGCGAACTCTCTGACGGTGAAGTCCTGCCATCGATTCGCAAACTTGCGCTCGATCTGCAAATCAGTGTCATCACCACAAAGCGTGCATACGACGACCTGGAGAAGGAGGGGCTGATCTTATCAGTTCCGGGGAAAGGGTCGTTTGTTTCGGCGAAGAATAAAGCACTCCTGAAGGAAAAGAAACTCAAACTCATCGAATCGAAGCTTGCAGATGCGGTGGAAGCGGCGAAGATGCTTGGAGTGAAGAAAAAAGAACTCGAACGCATGCTCTCATTACTCCTGAAGGAAGACTAATGGAAAACGTCATCGAGATCGAATCGCTTCGCAAGAAATACAAAGATTTCATTCTCAAGAACATTTCACTCACGATCCCGAAGGGCTACATCACAGGACTGATTGGTCCTAATGGCGCGGGGAAGACGACGATCATTAAACTGATTATGAGCTTGATCAACAGAGATGAAGGAACAATCAATATTTTCGGCCTGGATAACAAGCAACATGAAGTTGAGATCAAAGATAGAATCGGCTTCGTGTATGATACACCCTATTTCTATGAAGACCAAAATCTGCTCACTCTCATGCGTTCTATCGGCCCATTCTATTCCAAATGGAACGAGAAACGGTTTCTCGATCTGCTTGACCGATTTGGACTTTCGCGCAAAAAGAACTTTGGCTCTCTTTCGAAAGGGATGAAGACAAAATTCTCTCTGGCATTGGCCTTATCACACGATGCAGATCTCATCATCATGGACGAGCCGACAACTGGTCTTGATCCAATCTTCCGGCGGGAGTTCCTGGAAATGCTCAGCGAAATAATGCAGAGTGAACAGAAATCTGTTCTTTTCTCGACTCACATTACATCCGATCTTGACCGGATCGCCGACTATGTCATCTTCATCGACAACGGCGACTTGCTCTGCTCCCTGTGGAAGGATGAGATACAGGAGAAATGGCGGATCGTGAAGTCACGCGAGGATTTTATCACCGAAGAAAACAAGCACTTCTTCAGAGGATGGAGGAAATCTCATTACGGGTTCGAGGCTTTGACATCGGATATGCCAGCGGTGCGGCAGATGGTGTCTTCAGATACCATGACTGAAAAACCAACGCTGGAAGACTTGATGTTCTTCATGCACAAGGGAGGCAACCATGGCTAGGTTGATCCTCAACGATATCAGATTGAATGCACTTGGGTTCATGGTGGTCTTCCTCTTGTTCAATCTCTTTCTCGACTTCTTGTCTGCACGCATGATCCTTCAATACAGCCGAACAGTAGGCGCGGGGGCGGGACTCTATTTCGCATCGGTGATGGTGCTTTACATGTTTCTCCGCGAGGAACTCAACAAAGGGCAGCTCATGTACCGAAGCCTGCCGCTCAGCCACGCAATAATTGTCACGGCGAGATATCTCTCTATCTTGATCATCGCTCTTGCCTGCATAGGGTACGGACTGCTGTTTCAGCAGGTCATGCTAGGGCTTGCTCCAGCGCACCACTCTTGGCGGCTCACCGTTCAAATGGATCCGGGTTATGCTCTTGAGCACTCGTTGATCGCCCGCGGCTTTTCCGTCAGTTTCATCATGGCTGCTGCAATACCTTTGCTGACACGATTCTCGATCCCGATCACAGGCATACTTGCCGGCTACGTTGCATCTCTCTTTGTTTGGTCGCGATTGGTCGATCATCTCATGGATTATTCTCTCCACACGTCCTTCTTCCTCGGATTGTCGCGATGGTCTTGCTTCGCGATGGTTTCGATAGTAGTCATCAACGTCATCGCCATCAAGCTTTCCATATGGCTTTATGGGAAGAGACAATTGTGATTATCAATGGGCATTGAGTGAACCTCTGTGCGAGAGAGTGCCTGGTGAAGCTCAATGAGATAACGGAGAATCGTGCAACACACACAGAATCGCTGAATACGCGGTCTTCATTCATGCACAAGGGAGGCAGTCGTGCTCAAACTCCTCGTCAATGACTTCAGGTTAAACGCGGTTTTCGTGTTTTGGGTGTTTCTTCTCTTCAATGTCCACCTGGTCCTAATGGCTTGCTTGGCAATGGGCGGCAGACCTGTCGTCGGCGGAATTCAGTCTGGAATTGTATTTGCCTCGGCAATCGCGGTTGCCGTGTTCATCAGGGAAGAGCAGAACAAAGGGCAAATTATCAATCGCAGTCTCCCCATCAGTCATTTTAAGGCAGTGTGCGCCAGATACTTATCGATTTCTCTTTTTGTTGTTTCGAGTGTGTTGTACGGGCTCTTTTTCTGGCTCATCATTGCACCATCGATCCATAGCACATATCTGCAAGAGCATTTCCTCCATTTGCTCGGTGATCGCTATGTTGCCCCGCAACATTTTTTTATGGCGCACGAGCTTGCCGTGGGCGTGACAATTGCCATTGGCGTTCCCTTGATCTATCGCTATGGTACATTCTGGCGAATCGTGATCGGTTATCTCATTGTCTTTGCATGCTGGTCGCGAACCGTCACGTACTTGCAGGAATGCTCGCACTCTATTATGCTCGAAATGGGGCTGCTAGGGTCGATTCTCTTCGCTATGATCTTCCCGATCGCAATCGTTACAGTCTCCATACAGCTCTCGATACGATTTTACGGTCGAAAACAACTATGAGGGGCCCCCGCAATGGGACAGACGCAACTCCTGCTCGTTGTTTTGGCCGTGATCCTTGTCGGCGTTGCCATCTTTGTTGGTGTCAGCATGTTCACAGCTAATGCCATTGAGAATACTCGAAATGCAATCATCACCGACCTGCACGCCTTCTCTGCGAAGGCGCTCGCCTACTATTGGAAACCGGCGACGCAAGGGGGCGGCAACAGGAGTTTTACCGGCGTGACCATTGGACGAATTGCTGCGATGGGGGAAAACCCAAACGCGCGCTATTATGTTGAGAGCGCGCAAGATGACAACTGTGTCATTGTTGGCGTCGGAAAAATCGTGACAAGCGAGGGAGATTCAATTCTTGTCCGCGTACAAGTGTCGCCGACAAAGCGGGCGATCGTTGAGATCGTGCACTGAGGGTCGAGCCAAGACAGACGATCAAGTAATTCGAAGGTCTTTACGGAAATCGCCATGGCAGACTCATTGAAAAAACCCGGTCTCGTGTCTCACAAGTTCGTTGATGAGGTCCGAGGTATGACACACCCCTCTGCCACAAAGACGGTGGACAGGTAAATCCCCTCTCGCCGACACGCGAGCCATCCCGCAGAGGGGACTGGCAAAGCCAAGCGAAGATCGTCCTCTCTCGTGTGTGGGCTTGAGCGTTGTGAGAGGGGAGCAGAGGTGTGTGTGTATTCTCCTCTGCGATGGAGGGCTTTTTCCAACTGCTTTCTGGCGACCTCAGTATCTCTTCTTCTTGCTGAGATACTTCTCTGCAATTGAACTTTCTGCAGTCTCATCCTGCCACACCACCGTTTCAATCCACCAGTCATCTTCCTTCATCTTGATGATAGAGTGAGTAACAAATTGAAGCCACAGGCGGGTGAGCTTCTTCCCGAAAATGCTTGCGGTTTGTACGGTTCTTTTTATCTTGTGTAGTTCAAATTTCTCCTCAACCACAAAGGATTGCAATGACGATTCAGAAAAACAAAGTCGTTACGATAGAGTATACCCTGACGGACGAATCCGGTGCTCTGATCGAAAGCTCCGAAGGCCAGGAACCCCTCATTTACATTCACGGTATAGGCAACATTATTCCCGGACTGGAGACGTCGCTGGAAGGGAAGACCGCCGGCGAGACTTTGAAAGTGTCCGTGCCGCCCGCAGATGCATATGGTGAATGGGATCAAGAGAAGATCATTGATATCCCGAAGGCCCAGTTCAGCGGTGTCGACGACATACAAATCGGAATGCAGTTTGGCGTCCACAGCAGCACCGGGGAGCAGATCGTCACGGTCACAAAAGTCGAAGCAGAGAGCGTGACCGTCGACGCAAACCATCCGCTCGCAGGCAAGACGCTGAATTTCGAAGTGAAAGTGGTCGGTGTCCGGGAGCCAACTCCCGACGAGCTCGACCATGGTCATGTCCATGGTCCCGGTGGGCATCACTGAGTTGAGCAACTGGGTTTCGCAATTGTGGCAACGGTGTAACCGTTGAAATCATCACATCCTGAAGAAATGCGCTGAATCCGTTCAGCGCATTCGTGTTTTAGGTCCGCTCTTCGATGCATTTTGGATGAGAGGATTTCTGGAAAAGATGTTACATTCATTCACGAACACCTCATTGAACTTGTCGATGCACCAATCCTGGAGATTGTTATGGCAACCGTCATGATGGATTTGAACGAGATCATCACAAAGCCGAAAGAAGCGATCTATCAACGCAAGGCTGAATTCGTCATCGAGAACCTGAAGAAGCGGAACATCAACGCCTTCTACCATCGCACTGCGGCAGAATCGATTGTTGAGATCTGTAAGTTGATACCGCAGAAAGCGACAGTAGCTCTTGGCGGCTCTGTTTCCGTGATGCAATCCGGCCTGCTCGTGGCGCTGAGATCGATGACTATCGAATTGCTCGACCGCTACCGTCTTGGTATCAGCAGTGAAGAAGTCGAGCGAATTATGCTTCGCGGCATGACTGCCGACGTCCTGGTGTCGAGCTGCAACGCAATCACTGCCGATGGAAAGCTGGTAAACGAAGACGGCCGGGGAAACCGAGTCGCAGGACTTATCTTCGGTCCGAAGAAAGTCATTCTCATGGTCGGAGTAAACAAGATCGTTCCATCTCTGGAAGCAGGTCTGTCGCGCATCAAGGACGTTGCAGCACCATTGAATTGCATCCGCCTGGGGTATGATACGCCGTGTACTCATACGGGTTTCTGCGATGACGAGAACTGTCACCCACCGGCGAGAGCGTGCAGCCAGATCACCATCATCGAGTCGAACCGGGTAAAGGATCGGCTGAACGTTTTCCTCGTGGGTGAAGAGCTGGGGTATTAGCTGTCCGTCCGGACAAACAAGTCCCGATGGGATGGCTTCGCCAAATGTTTGTCCTACGAAGACTCATCGCGGTGGGTCGGACATTCTTGTCTGACCACAAAAGGACAAACAAAAAGTCTTGCTCCACAGCATCAAACATTTCACCATTTGAAAGAAACGCCATGAAGAAACCCATTCATGTTTTCGGGTCCTTGATCATCATCGTACTCTTCTTCACGCTGAGCAGCACGTCGATCCGTCACGAAAACCTCGGTAACCGGCTGGATTTCGACGCCTGCACCAGCATCATCGTCGGCAAAGCTGCCTCGATCGACGGGTCAACGATGACCTCGCATTCATGCGACTCGCAGTCGGACAGAACGTGGATGATTATTGTGCCTAACAAGAAGCACAAGTCGGGGGAAATGGCGCCTGTCTACATGAGTCCGAAAGAAACCAAGGGGCCGAACGATCCGGATGCGATCTCCGTCGGTGATATACCACAGGTTCCGGAGACCTATGCCTACATCAATGCAGCGTATCCGATTATGAATGAGCGCCAACTTGCCATCGGGGAGACGACCTTTGGCGGAAAAATTGGACTGAAGAGTGACGAAGGTATTCTCGATTGCCCTGAGCTTTACAGACTCGCACTTGAAAGGGCGAGCACGGCGAGGGATGCCATCAGGATCATCGACCAGCTCACGAAGCAGTATGGCTACAACGACTACGGAGAATGTTTCACGTTTGCAGACACGAAGGAAACGTGGCATTTCGAAATCCTTGGCCCTGGAAAGGGAAAGAAGGGGGCCGTTTGGGCAGCCGTACGAATACCCGATGATCATGTCGGAGTATCGGCGAACGCAAGCAGGATCCGTCAAATCAATCTGAAGGACCCGGAGAATTTCATGGCCTCCGAAAACGTATTCTCGCTGGCTCAGGAAAATGGATGGTGGAAGCCCGAGAGCGGTCAGCCGTTTGAATTCTGCTACGCGTACGCGGACCGGAACGGCATGTATGCCCGGCGAAGGGAGTGGCGCGTGTTAAGCAAAGCGGCTCCGACTCTGAAGTTGGATCCGAACTCGGAGAACTTTCCCTTCTCCGTGAAGGCGGAAAGGAAACTCTCGGTGAACGATCTGCTCGAAATGTTTCGTGACTACTACCAGGACACTGATTTTGACATGACGAACGGGGTGATCGCGAAGGACAAGAGCGGAAAGGTCATCAAGAGTCCCGTGGCGAATCCCTTCATGAACAATGACTACAAGCAATTATTCAACGTGAGGAGTGAACGAACGATCGCTTGCGCGCGTGCGACATATGTGCAAGTCACGCAATCAAGAAGCTGGCTGCCGGATCCTATCGGCGGCGTCGTCTGGCTGGGATACGACAATCCTGTCACGACTCCGCATACTCCATTCTATTGCGGGATCGAGAGTATGCCAAAAAGCTACATGGTTGACGGACGCGCAAAATTCCGACGGGACTGTGCATGGTGGGCATTCAGATCCGTCGGGCAATTGTGCTATCTGAGGTATCAGGACATGACGAAAGATGTCGAGCATGTTTGGAGGGAGATAGAAACCAGGGCGTTCAACAATCAATCTGAGTTCGAAGCGAAAATGCTCGCGATGTATAAGAAAGATCCTGCGCAAGCGAAACGGCTTCTCACAGAATACAGCCAGAAGATTGCCGACGATGCCGTGTCGCGATACTGGCAGTTGCAGGAAGAGCTCTGGACCAAATACACTTACAAATTCTAAGCAAGCCTCGTAACTGCTGAACACCGTTCCAGACCTATTGCCGGTTCTCCGTCAGACCCATGAATCGGATTCCTGTTTCCAGAAATAGGAATCCCGAGCCCGTGATCTACCTCCTGTAGGCAAATTTGCCGAAAACGGCCTGAATTGTGGTCGGCATGCAAATTGTATCATTTTTGAGACCCAAAAATCTATAAGGGAAGGTGGATATGGCTGAAGTGGCAGAACAAACAAAAAAGGCTGCTAAAGGGAGTGTCGTCATCTCTGCAGAACGATGCAAAGGGTGCGGTTTCTGCGTTGAGTTTTGTCCCCCCGAAGTGCTTGAGCTCGCCAGCGAATACAATTCGAAAGGCTACCACACACCGATTTTGGTGAAGCGTGAACTCTGCACAGGATGCGACATCTGCGGGATGGTTTGTCCTGACTTCGCAATCTACGGCTACATTATGAAGAAGAAATCCAAGGAGGCTTGACCGTGCACGCAGATCCAATCGGAGTTCTTACTGGAGCTCATTTCATTGACGGTGACCACGCGTGCAGCGAAGGAGCCATCGCGGCAGGCTGCCGGTTCGTTGCCGGCTATCCCATCACACCATCGACAGAAGTTGTCGAACGCATTGCGGACCGCTTTCCGTTCGTCGGCGGCGTCTTCATTCAAATGGAAGATGAGATCGCTTCATCCATCGCCATCCAGGGGGCAGTCTGGGGCGGCAAGAAAGCGATGACTGTTACGTCCGGTCCCGGCTTCTCGCTGATGATGGAACACATCGGATTCGCGGCCATGACCGAAACGCCGTGCGTGTTTGTTGACGTTCAGCGCGCAGGTCCATCGACCGGTTTGCCCACCATGCCGGCACAAGGCGATATGATGCAGGCACGGTGGGGTTCTCATGGCGACTATCAGATTATTGCCATAGCGCCTAATTCTCCGCAGGAATGTTTCGACCTCACCATCCATGCCTTCAATCTCTCCGAGCGTTACCGAGTTCCGGTCATGATGATGATGGACGAGTGCGTCGGTCACATGATCGAACGAGTAGTCATCCCGGAGGCAGAAAAGATCGAAGTGCATAATCGAAAAGTGTATGAAGGGCCGAAGGAGAATTACTTGGCATTTGAGGCCGGTCGGGACCTAGTTCCGACGATGGTGAAGGCCGGCGACGGTTACAAGATCCACGTGACGGGATTGACCCATGATGAGAAGGGATATCCCAACATGTCCGTGGCCACACAGGCAAAGCTTGTCCAACGTCTGATGGATAAGATCCGACTCAATGCTGATGACATCATCAAGTACGAAGAAGAGAATGTCGAAGGCGCGGATATTGTCGTTGTAACCTTTGGTATCACATCACGTACCGCTATACCGGCAATTGAGCAGGCGCGAGCCAAAGGGCTCAAGGTCGGACACCTCCGCCTCATCGTGTGCTGGCCGTTCCCCGAGAAACGCATCAGGGAGCTGGCTGGGCGTGTGAAGGCGATCGTCATGCCGGAATTGAACATGGGACAGATGGTGTATGAAGTCGAACGCTGTGCAGCAGGGAAGTGCAATGTCGTTTCCGTGCCTCACGCCGGCGGAACAGTTCATCAGCCGAAGGATATCCTGGCGGCAATTGAAAAATCTATTCGAGGGAAGTGATCATGCCAGAAGAACTTTATGAAATTGAAGCCAATATCCCGGCGAATCCCATTGAAGAGTACCTTCGCATGGATCGGATGCCTCATATCTGGTGTCCGGGATGCGGTATCGGAACGACGGTAAACTGCTTCGTCCGTGCGCTGCAAACGAGTGGGCTGGATCTAGACAAAGTCGCGGTGGTCTCCGGTATCGGCTGCACAGGACGCGTGGCGGGCTATATGAACCTCGATTCGTTCCATACCACCCATGGCCGTGCCATTCCTTTTGCTACGGGTCTCAAGCTGGCCAATCCGGAATTGAAGGTCGTGGTCTACAGCGGCGACGGTGATCTCACCGCCATTGGCGGCAACCATTTCATCCACGCAGCCCGCCGCAATATGGATATCACAGTCATCCTCATCAATAACATGATTTATGGAATGACCGGCGGACAGGTTGCGCCGACGACGCCCGTAGGGGCGACAGCTTCCACGACACCTCATGGCAACTTTGAGGAAACATTCAACCTTCCGTTCCTCGCCGAGTCATGCGGTGCGGTGTATGTGGCTCGCTGGACAGCCCACCACGTCAGACATCTGACAAAGTCGATCAAAGAAGCGTTGGCCAAGAAGGGCTTTTCGTTCATCGAGATTCTGGCCCCGTGTCCGACGCTTTATAGCCGCCGTAACAAGCTTGGCGACGGTCTCGACCAGATGGAATTCTACCGTGATCACAGCCAGATCAAGAATGGTGCCGATACGAAGTCAGTGGCGATCGATTTCCAGGGCGACATTGTCGTTGGCAAGTTCGTCGACAAAGAGCGACCGACCTACCTGGAAGCCATGAACAACCACTATCAGAAGAAATATGGGGACCGTTACGTTCCCTCTGAAGAAATGAGAAAGGTGTTCCATGCCTAGGACTGAAATAAAAATCGGTGGATTCGGGGGTCAGGGAGTGATTCTCAGCGGATACATCCTTGGAAGGGCGGCTTCTATTTTCGACCACAAAAACGCGACTATGATCCAGGCATTTGGACCCGAGGCGCGAGGCAGTGCAACAAGTGCACAACTCATCATCTCAGACGAACCGATTACCTATCCCTACATCGTAGCTCCGAACGTGATGGTATTGATGTCGCAGGAGGCGTATTCGAAATTCTCTCCCGAACTCGCGCCGGGCGGTATGCTCCTGACGGAAGAAGACCTGGTGGCGACGCACAATCTTCGGAGCGACGTCAAGCACTATTCGATTCCGGCGACCCGGTTCGCGGAGGAACTCGGCAAACGACTCGTGTTAAATATTGTAATGCTCGGTTTCGCGACGGCAATCACGAACATTGTCGGACGCGAGGCGGCTCGCAATGCTGTGAAGGTCTCAGTCCCGAAAGGGACAGAGGAACTCAACTTCGCTGCTTTTGAGAAGGGGTATGAGTACGGACTGAAACTGCTCAAGGGAGAGCCAGAAAAAGTCATGGCGTAAACATGTTGCAGTCGCCGGTTCTAGTCGGCGGCTGGTCTGGTAGGACAAAGGGCCTCGCAAGTGTGGGGCCTTTTTTTGCGCTTCAGGAGAAGTGATTGCGTGCAGGAAATTCGAAGCACGAAATACGAAATCCTAAACAAATACGAAAGCACAAATTTGAAACAGGACAAAACCGCATCGATATTCGTTCATCATGATATTGAATATCATCTGGATGAGTTGCGAAGGATCGCACCAAAAATCAACATAAGTTCTGTCGATTCCTGTATCAGGCCGACTCGCAAGGTCTCATTGCTCTCGTCACAAGATACAAGCTGCAACCAATATCGGCTTTCCTTCGATTCCTTTTTTGAAATTCGAACCTTCATCAAAAAGTCCTTTTTGCCCAAGGACTCATTTGCTTCGATGTAATTCGCTCCAACTGAGCCTGCAGATCTCACCAGTTGTCTTGCTATTTCCCCGTTGGGAATTGTTTTAGGCAGGGAATACACAAACGAAATGACATTCTTTGTGAACGCCAAAGTCCGTTGTTCGAGATCATATTGTTGGAGGTGATCAGAGGTTGGCATAGCCTGCAGTCGCAGTGTGCTGGCAGGAATATACGACTCCTCATTTTGCCGAGCTAGAGCCAGAGGCAAAATGCAAAGCGATTGCCATTTGTGTGGCCCGGAGTGCAGAAGATGGTAACCGTGGTTGATGGCTCTTTGTGTGCCTTGTCTTTACGATCGGGTAGAAGGGATGTTCCTTCCACCTGATCGTTGAAATGTCACTGGGGAGACACCACAAGGAATAATTGTTGGCAGGGGGGCGACATTCGATGATCGGTGAGCTGGAGAATGACGAGTCCCAGCTTTTCGTCGGTTGCGCGGGGATTTCGAATTTCTAATTTCGGATTTGTTTAGGATTTATGATTTTGGATTTCGAGTTTCCACTCGCTATGCCATGGATGTAAACACCGACTGCACGTCGTCATCTTCTTCCAGCGCGTCAATCAACTCCTGCACTTCTTTTTCCTCTGCCTCGGAAAGCTCTTTTGTGGTCGTCGGCGTGTATTGAAGTTCGGTGTTCGTGACTTCGATCCTCTTCTCTTCCAGCGCTTTCGCCATCTTGCCGAAATCATGGAATGACGTGTAGATGAAGAAATCCTCATCCGCATGCACGAGTTCATCGAGGCCATGGTCGATCATCTCAAGCTCGAACTCGTCGGGATTCGGGATGTGGGATGCTGCGATGCGGAAGACCCCTTTACGTTCAAACATGAAAGCGATGGAGCCGCTTGCTCCGAGTGTGCCATTGTGGCGCGAGAACGCATGACGTACGGTGGCAACCGTCCTGGTGGGATTATCGGTGGCACACTCAACGAGGATCGCGATGCCGTGCGGAGCGTATCCCTCGTAAATCACTTCCACATAGCCTGCCGTATCTTTGGATACTGCGCGCTTGATCGCTGCGTCGATGCGGTCCTTTGGCATATTGACGCTTCGGGCGTTCTGGATCGCCATGCGAAGTCGGGGGTTCAGTTTCGGTTCAGCCGTCCCTGCCTTTACAGCGATTTCTATTTCTCTGCCGATGCGGTTGAACGCCTTGGACATGCGAGCGAATCTCGCAAACATCTTATACTTTCGTTTTTCGAATATTCTTCCCATGGTTCTGCTTCAGGTCTGATGAGGGTACGGTTTTGTGATGCTGTGGTTTCTAAGATACGCGTCTAATGTCACAAATGGAAGGGGACACCCCAAAGCAATCACCAGCCGTCTTGCTTTCAGTTCATTGTTTGAATATCATTGGTACGTCGTAACGTTCCTCCCCAGCAGCCGATCGTCTCACCAAAAGAAGGGCATTCCAATGGATGACAAACGGATTGAATGGCATGAGTATTTCATGATGATCGCCGAGCAGGTCGCCACGCGCAGCACCTGCGACCGAAAGCACATCGGTGCCGTGATCGTCAGGGATCGTACCATCCTCTCGACCGGATACAACGGCAGTTTACGGGGAGCGGCGCACTGCGACGATGTGGGGCATGACATCGACAACGGCCATTGTGTGAGGACGGTTCATGCCGAAGCAAATGCTATAGCGCAGGCGGCAAAAAACGGAGTTGCTATCAACGATTCCGAGCTCTATGTCACAGCTTCGCCATGCCTTGCATGCTTCAAGCTCGTGGTCAATTGTGGTATTAAGGTCATCTACTACAAAGAATTCTATAAGGATGAACGGATAACGTCGTACGCAAAAGAGATCGGCGTCACGCTCATCTTCATGGGCGAAGGTGGACTGGAGCGTGTGGTGTAGAAACTCTGTCGAAAAGGCGCGCCACTCCCGCGACAATTCTACTCGATGGAGCGGGACGCCGCCAGGCGATAGCAGACAATGTCGTCCCGAAATGCAGTCACCCTGAGCGCAGTGAGTCTCGACGACAGTCGAAACGAACGAAGACGAAGGGTGTTCGGGACCTCGTTTTGAGACCCCGACCTAAGGCATGTCGGGATGACATGAGTTGTCGTCCCGATCAGAAAAGTATCGGGACAGGCATCTCGGGGTGACATGATTACTTTTTGCCTCAGTCACAGAGGTGGGTTTTCAACCGGATTTCTAGACCCTCTTCCAGGATGCGTGCAGTGAACATTGTTGAGAAAGGCGAATGTGCCATGACTTCCAACAACAGAAGAATCTGGTGTGATACCGCGATCTTGATGAGTCTCTGCTTCATCGTTCTCTTGCCATCCTTCCCTCAAAACAAAAGCGTATCCGGTGCCTTCGCACAAACTGTTCCTCATGCTGTCAGAGAAAAACTCCTTCTCGATCCCGGCTGGAAATTTCACCTTGGCGACGCTTCCGATCCAAAGAATGATTTTGACTACGGAGTGCAAGCGACATTTGCGAAGGCAGGGGAGACTGCAGGCGTGATTCTTCCGGATTTCAACGACAGCACGTGGCGGACTCTCGATCTGCCGCATGATTGGGCGGTCGAGCTCGATTTTGTGAATGTGAAAGACGAGGATGTCAAGAGTCATGGTTACAAACCGATCGGCCGCCAATTTGCGAAGTCGGCCGTTGGATGGTACCGACGTGCCTTTGTCGTTCCGAAGGAGGACGAAGGACGCAGGCTTGAAGTGAAATTTGACGGCGTGTTCCGGGATTGCATCGTCTGGCTCAACGGCCATTATCTGGGGAACAACCTGAGCGGTTATTCGGAGTTCAGCTACGATATCACCGACTATCTGCGCTATGGCCAAAAGAACGTTCTGGCGGTCAGAGTCGATGTCAGTCAGTACGAAGGATGGTTCTACGAGGGTGCAGGCATCTATCGTCACACCTGGTTAATCAAGACAGATCCTGTCCACATCCCTGACTACGGGGTCTTCATTCACACCGCAGTGGAGAAGAATGCGGCTCGTGTGTTTGCCCAAACTGGTGTAATCAACCAGTCTGAGTCTAGCTCCTTCTGCAGCCTGGCTTCACTGGTAGTCGACGAGCACGGAAAGATCGTTGCATCGTCGTCGCAGGAGGCTGCCGTTCCATCGCATGAGCAAAAGACCGTTCAACAGGAATTGACCATCAGTAATCCGCTCCTCTGGTCCATTGAGCAACCTCACCTCTACACGCTCGTCTCAGTCGTCAAGTCAAACGGAAGGACGGTGGACAGTGTGGGGACTGCATTTGGCATTCGGACTGTCCGCTTCGACAAGGACAAAGGGCTCTTCCTCAACGACAAGCGCGTCGAGATCAAGGGTGTGTGCAACCATCAGGACCATGCTGGTGTCGGGTCAGCTCTGCCTGACCGGCTCCAGTATTTCAGGATAGAGCGGCTGAAGGAAATGGGAAGCAATGCGTACAGGACGAGTCACAATCCGCCGACGAACGAACTGCTCGAAGCGTGCGACAAGCTCGGTATGCTGGTGCTCGATGAGAACCGTTTGATGGGGAGCACGCCGGAACTGATCGGCCAATTCGAGAGACTGGTGCTTCGAGATCGCAATCATCCTTCTGTAATCCTGTGGTCGCTGGGGAACGAAGAATGGGTCATACAGAACACCGACGTCGGAAAGCGAATAGCGCAATCACTCATTGTGCGACTGAAACAACTTGATCCGACGCGCCTGTACACCTATGCCGCGAACAATGGCAACACGTTTGAGGGCATCAACAGCATCCTGCCGATACGCGGCTTCAACTATATGACGATCAGCGATATCGACAAGTACAGAAAAGAACATCCCGAACAGATCCTGCTCGGAAGCGAAGAAGCGAGCACGCTCTGCACCCGGGGTAATTATGCACAGGATACGCTGCGCGGATACATGGTTGATTATGATCTTTATCCGCCGAGTTGGGGCGCGACCGCCGAGAAGTGGTGGAAGTTCTACGCTGCTAGGGAGTGGCTGGCAGGCGCTTTTGTGTGGACGGGCTTCGATTATCGCGGCGAGCCAACGCCCTACAGCTGGCCTTGCATTAACTCCCACTTTGGCATCATGGATATGTGCGGTTTTCCGAAGAACAACTTTTTCTATTACCAGTCGTGGTGGTCTGACAAGGATGTGCTTCACATTGCGCCGCATTGGAATTGGCGTGGAAAAGAGGGTCAGACGATCGATGTGTGGTGCCAGAGCAATTGTGAAAATGTGGAGCTCTTTCTCAATGGAAAATCCCTCGGGAAGAAGACGATGGAGGTCAATTCACATCTGGAATGGAAGGTACCCTATCAGCCCGGAATTCTTGAGGCCCGCGGTAAGCGAAACGGGAAACAGATCGTCGCGAGAGTGGAAACGACCGGCGAACCCGTGAAAATAAAGTTGACAGCCGACCGGACTCTCCTCCGGGCCGATGGCGAGGATGTTACTCTTGTGACCGTGAGTGCTCTCGACGACAAAGGAAGAGAAGTGTCAGTGGCGGATAATCTTGTTCGGTTCGACGTCATCGGAAAAGGGAAGATCATCGGTGTGGGAAACGGCGATCCAAGCAGCCACGAGCCTGACAAGGTTCTTGTCGGTCAATATCAACGACGGCTGTTTAACGGAAAATGTCAGGTGATTGTTCAGTCCCTGAAAGAGGCTGGAGCGTTTGAGCTGACGGCATCTTCTGAAGGGCTTAAAAGCGAATCGGTTTTCGTTAAAATGGAGGCCGTTCAGTTGCGGCCGAGCGTTGCGTCGATGCCTGTACATTGACCCTCGAATAATCGTCTCGCCATCGACTGAAGTCGACGGCTTCAACAGGAGCAAAACCCAGAGGGTTTGATTTCAGCAAAGCCGTGCGTTTCAACGCACGGCCAAGGAGCGTGCATGAGGAAAATGTTGGGCGTATCAAACGAGCCTTTTCTCAAAGCCGTGAACAAAACCAATGGCAAGTCACCCCTGCACAAGCCTGCCCGACTACACATAGCGTTCATGGCAGGCGGGCAGGGGTCCAGAAACCAGCTTTGAGCATAGATCTGGATTCCTGCTTTCGCGGGAATGACGATGAAAAGCAAAAGCCCTCGATTGCTCGAGGGCTTTTTGTTTGGGGCTGGTTTGGAAGAGAGGGATTACAGCGTTTGTGAATTCTTTTTGATGACGTCCTGACGGAGATCCTTCTTGTCACTTTTCAGGTTTCTCACGTCGGTGCGGACATCCCGCCTGTCCAGGCGCACATCCCTGCGATCTTTGCGCAAATCACGTTTGTCTTTATGAAAATCGCGCCTGTCCTTTTGTAGTATGCGTTTCGCTTTCACGATAGCCTTCGGATCGCCTGAGACTTTCGCAGCACTCAGGGCTTTTGCATCACCGGCGATCTGACGCTTGTCCTGGCGAACGTCGCGGCGGTCATGCCTGATATCTTTCTTGTCTTTTGACAGGTCGCGGGCATCCTTGCGAAGTTCTTTCTTGTCCTTCGCAACTTCCTTCACATCCTGCTTGAGTTCCTGAGCGAGCAACCCGCCTCCCAGCAACATCATCGCCAACCCCACTATGATTGTCCGTTTCATGATTGAACTCCTTCCCCTGGTTTGTGAACGATCGTCGTCTTGAATGTTCTGCTTCGTCTGTATGTGAGACAATCGCACATCCGACGAGGTTTAACAAAAAAAATCAGGATGTGCCGGCGAGCACATCCTGATCGACTTGTGTTTCTGAATCGCGCAGTCTACTTCTTGTTGTAATCAAATGCCTTGTTCGGGAACTTCGGAGCAGGCGGAACCTCCACCGGGTGAAGTTTGATTTGCTCCTGTAAATATTTGATCGCAGCATCCAGCTGGGCATCTTTGCCGTCAAAGCTCGCTCTCGGAAGATTATCCACCACCATGTCCGGATCGACCCCATGTCCCTCAATCAGCCATTCTCCTTCGGGTCCGTAGACGCCAGTCTCTGCTGCCGAAGCGAATCCTCTGTCCTGCAACCATGGCCGATTGGAAAGCCAAATCTCTCCTCCCCACGTTCGTGTGCCGATGACCTTTCCAAGTCCGAGCCTGCGGAAACCCTCGGTGAAGGCTTCGCCGTCGGAAGCTGTCCGTTCGTCGCAGAGCACCACCAGATGTCCCCGAAATGCGTACTGCATATTCCACGTCGGCTGATTCTGTCGGTTCTTCCAATAGAACCACGCTTTGCGGATCAGTTTCTCCAGAATCCAGCTGTCAATGTTGCCGCCGTTGTTGTGGCGGACGTCAATGATCAAGCCCTTGCGGTTGAAGACGGGATAAAAATTCTTCACCCACTCTGCGTGGTTGCCGCCCCCCATTGCGCGGAGATGAACGTAGCCGATATCTCCCGTGCTTGCCTCATCAACCAGCAGTCGCCGCGTATATTCCCATTCAGTGTAGCGAAGGTTGAATTCGTCGTACTGCGAAATCGGTTTCACGATCGCGTCGAACTCTTTGCCCGAACCGGCAGACGTAAGTCGGACGAGCACTTGCTGGTTGAGCTGATTCCGAAGCAGGAGAGCCGGCGACTCGACTGACAGTGCTGGAATCCCGTTCACGGCTTTGATGACATCTCCGTCGTGGATGTCGAGACCGTTCCTGATGAGCGGGGACGACACCTCCGGATAGTCAGGGTCGCCCCGATAGATATGCTGAATGCGGTATCCGCCGGAGCTTTCATCACGGATGAGGACGGCTCCGAGAGAAGCCGGAGTGATCTGATCAGGTGCAACGCGACGATCCCCACCTGAGACGTATGTGTGAAGAGCGGAAAGTTCGCCGACGAGGCTTGAGATGAGATCGTTCAGCTCGTCGCGGTCCGTTACCCTATCGACGAGGGGCAAGTGCTTGTCGAGCAGCCCCTTGTAATCAACGCCATGGAGATTGGGGTCGTAGAAACTGTCGCGGCCGAGCCGCCACGCTTCGCGGAGCATCAGACGCCACTCATCCCGCGGGTTAATCGTCATCATCCAGTCATCGAGGTTCACCTTGCTCTTTCCGATGTCCGAGGGGGGCGTGGCAGATGCGTCGATTACATAGGCAGCTTTGCTCTTCCACACAAGGATCTTCTTGCCATCGCGTGAAATTTCGTATCCGCCGATATCGTCGACCAGCGTTTTGGAGGAGATCTCCTTGTTCTTTATTTCCAGAGCGACGAGCTTGGTTTTCGAGTCCTGAGAAAGATCCGACTCCTGCCAGAACAGGTTTTTCTCGTTCATCGTGAGGCTGCCGTAGTTGCCAGCGCTCACCGGAACTTCCCATATCCTGTCCTGCAGACCATCCAGATCGATGACGACATCAACGGTCGTTCCTTTTTTCTCGTCGTCTGCATCCTTCTTCTTGTCTTTCTCTTTTTCCTTTTCTTTCTCTTTGTCTTTTTCCTGCTGCACTGCAACGAGCTCATCGGTGGGTAGAAACGGCGAGCGCCCGTCTTTTCTCAAAGAAACGTGATAAATCTTTGTGGTCTTGTCGTAGAATGGTTCGGGTTGTCTCGGCCCCCACGGGCTCCAGACCAAGGGTTGAAAGTAACGGTCCGAAAGGAAGTAGAGCCATTTTCCGTCTTCGCTCCACGTTGGACTGTAGCTCTCGACCCTGTCTCTTGTGAGAACAGTCGTCTTGCCATCAGCGACGTGGTAGAGCTTAATTTGTTGATTGAAATTGTCTGCAGATGAGACGAATGCAAGCCACTTGCTGTCCGGAGACCAACTGAAATCACCGATGCCTCCGGAAATCGTCGAGGCAACGACCTCAGTCATCTTCTTCTGATCAATGGTGAAAATCCAAAGTTTTTGATCTTGATCAGTGAACGCGAACATTTTGCCGTTCGGAGACGGGACACCTTCCGACCGAAACACCCTTCCGTCCCGCGTCAGTTGTTCCGGAGTGCCCACGCCGTTCGCAGGAACCTTCCAGAATTCAAGTTCACCGGTTTCATCCGAAAGAACCAGGAGTGACTTGCCGTCAGGCATGAACCGGGCATTGCGATATCGAACGGTGCTCTTTCGTGTGGCTTGCGCAAGTCTGCCTTGTTGGGCCGGTGCCACGAACACCTGTCCCCGTGCGGTAAGAGCGATCCTGTCGCCGTTCGAAG
Organism: Ignavibacteriota bacterium; assembly: GCA_003170475.1. Lineage (GTDB taxonomy): Bacteria > Bacteroidota > Ignavibacteria > UBA10030 > UBA10030 > UBA9647. The sequence continues at coordinate 32,885 of PMZI01000040.1, forward strand.
AGAGCGCGCTCGCTGTGAGATAGTCCATGGGCTTTTTGACCCACTTCTCGCGCTCCTGGTCAAAATCTGACGCGAGTGATATCGGTACGAGATTGTCGGCATCCGTCTTAAGATCCAGCAGATAGAGATCCGCTCCGGCCTGATAGACGATCTTTCCATCGCGCTGTGAAGGCGACTTTACGTCCCAGCCCTTGTGGAAGGTGAGTTGCTTCAAATCTCTCCCACCCTCGTCCATCGACCAAATGTTCATCGTTCCATCGCGATCGCTGGCGAAATAGACGCGCTTGTGCCAGTACATCGGGGTCTTGCTCGTGCCGGCGAAGTCCGAAGTGAGCAGGGATGCTTCAGGCTTGCCGATTTCATATTTCCACAGATTCTGGGCTGTTCCGCCTTTGTAGCGTTTCGTGTGACTTCCCTGGAAGGGGAGACGCGTGAAGTACAGGGTCGTACCTTTCTCATCGAAGCAGCCGTCGCTTGCCTGGCTGAGCGGCAACATCTCTGCTTTTCCGCTCTTGAGATTGATGGTCAGGAGCTGACGATTCGGGAGTGTCGAGAAGTGTGAAGTCTGATACATGATCTTCCCATCAGGTGTCCATCCCACCACCGTCGCTATCTCGCCATCGAACGTCCGTCGGGTTGGAATGCCGCCGTCCACAGGCATTGTGTACACTTCGGTTGGTCCTTCATACTGGGCGGAGAATGCTATGAGGATGCCATCCGGAGAGATTGCAGCGTTGGACTCCACGCCGAGGTGAGAAGTCAGCCGTTGAGCGATGCCTCCTTGAACGTCGACCTTCCAGAGATCACCTTCCGCAGTGAAAACGATTCTGTCGGCCGAGAGTGCCGGAAAACGGTAATATCCCTTGGGGGATTCAGCAAACAGGTTGAAGCTCACGAGTGCAACCAGAAGAATTGCGAACGAGCGTGCCATGGCGAACTCCTGACGAAGAGGGAAAAAGGGAATGGGTTTCGAAGCGTCGGATGGTGGGTGTTGAAGCGCCGATCGCTCCTGAGACGGTACGGAAAAAAGGGGAGGTGCGCAACAACAACATACTCGGTCATCAAAAATGTCACGCAAAGGCGCCAAGACGCAAAGAATAGCTTGAAGAAAATAATAAGATGTGAGTATCAAGTATTGAGTGAAATGAAAAAGGACTCATCTCTTCGCGACGTTGCGTCTTCGCGTGAGACTATTTTCTTTCCCCAATGTGTATTGAGATGGATTCTACTTCAGCAGCACCATTTTCAGGTTGTGAGCTTCCCTGCTGGTTCTCAGCTGTGCGATATAGATTCCAGAGGGAAGATTTGACGCATTCCACGTGACGAGCCTGGTTCCAGCCTGGACATCATCATCCAGGAGGCTGACAATCTCTCTTCCCAGTAGATCAAAGATCTTCAGGCTGAGGTGATCTTGCTGCGGGATCTGTATGGCGATCGTGGTGGATGGATTGAAGGGGTTCGGATAATTCCTCAGGAGGAAGTGGTCCGGCACTGCCGAGAGCGCAAACACCACACCACTTGAGACCAGTCGGCTCTTGAGCGCCATAATCCTGTTGTAGGACTCATCGATCCTTCTGGCGTTGATGGTTCCGTCGCCAACTCTCTTCTCAATGAGATCAACGACGTGTCGTGCTTGTGAAGAGCTGGCATCGTGCAGATTGCTGGTGTAGAGAAGTATGTCGAGGCCGGCGTTCACCGCCAGCGTTACCGCGTCGTCAAATCCATAATACGCGACGATGGCCTGCATGCTCATGTCGTCGCTCACAACAACTCCATTGTATCCAAGCTGAGTCCGGAGGATGCCCGTGAGGATTTTCTGCGAAAGAGTGGCGGGATACAGGCTGTCGAGTTTTGCATTGAACACGTGAGCCGTCATGATCGCGTCGATCTTTCCTGCACTCAAGAGCTGCCGATACGGAGTGAGCTCTTGGTCGGACCATGTGTTTGTAATGTCGACGAGCCCGAGATGAGAATCCGTCGCTGCGCTGCCGTGGCCGGGAAAGTGTTTCAACGTCGTGAGGATGTTCTTCTTGTGGAACTCATCGATGAACCAGGAGGCATTGGTAGCGACGATGTCGGAATTCGACGAGAAACTGCGACCGAGGGCTCCTATCGCGGGACTATTGGGATTGACATTGACGTCGACGACGGGCGCCAGGTTGAGGTTAAGTCCGGTTTGCACGAACCAACTTGCCATGGTTGAGGCTGTCGCTCTGGTGCTCGACTCGTTGTTCGCGCTTCCCAACTGAAACTCTGATGGAGTATTGGCAAATCCGTTCGCGGCGCTGAGTCGCGCAACTTGCCCACCCTCTTCGTCGATGCAAATGAAGAGAGGAGTGAACGCTCGTTCCTGAAGTTTCTTCGTGAGATGGGCAATTTGGGGCGGATTGTTGAGGTTATTGCTCCAGGTGAACATGATGACCCCGCCGATGAGGCCGTTCGCGAGATCAGATTTCATGGTGTCGACGCTGGGCGAGGACTTCCCGTCGAGAGAGTCTCCCGTCATGGTGACCATCACCATCTGACCGATCTTTTGCCGGAGGGAAACTTGTGCTTCGCTCTCGCTGATGCAAAGGAGAGAGAGAAAGGCAATAAGGGAGGACACGGCGAGGCGTTTCATGCCCTCAAAAAAACATTCAATCATCTCTTCACTTTCCGTCCTTCCTGTGAGTTCCCAGTGCAACTATAAAGAAGGGAGAAATGTCTGCAACTGCAATCCATGATTGATTTGCCGTGTCGTCCCGAATCGCTTTCGTTCAGGACCTCGTTTTGAGACCCCGACCTAAAGCATGTCGGGGTGACATACAGGTCTTCATGTCGTCCCGAAATGCAGTCACCCTGAGCGCAGCGAGTCTCGACGACAGTCGAAACGAACAAAGACGAAGGGTGTTCGGGACCACGTTTTGGGACCCCGACCAAAAGAGTGTCGGGGAGACGTACCGCCTACAATGTCGTCCCGAATCGCTTTCGTTCAGGACCTCGTTTTGAGACCCCGACCAGAAGTCCCGATCAGAAGCATATCGGGACAAGCGTGTCGGGGTGACATGATGGGCTGACTGCGATCCTAAAATCTCTCATGAAAACCTCCTTTGCCTGCAAGAATCTGGCTTTCTCGGTGTCCAAAAATACACGCGCAGTGGCTACGTCTTGGCACTCTCCATGTGATCTGGCACGCTGCATTTGACTGAAGCCGCGCCGAAGGAAGTCGATCTTTGATTTAGACAATTCATTCCACGAACGATGTGCTGAAGGGCCCGCTATGACCAAACCTCTCAGTTTTCGAATAAGAGTATTGCTTCTGCTCACCGTTCTCTGCTGGGGAGCAGATTCGCTTGATGCTCAATCGCATGGCATCCACGGCGTCGTGAAGGATGCCAAGTCTGGCGAGAGGCTTCCGAATGCTCTGCTCATCATTAGGGGAACCTCGATCGGGGCGAAATCCAACCTCGAAGGCTACTTCGTTCTGACAAACGTGCCGGACACACAATTTGTTCTTCAGGCTCACTATGTCGGGTATGAGGTTATGGAATTGCAGATCGATCCGGTCAAAGATCCTGACAACCTGATTATCAGCATGGTTCAACATGACATTGTTTTGGAGGGAGTTACCGTCGTTTCCCAGGAGTCGACGATTTTGAAGACGGAACACGAAACGAGTCTCCAAACGATATCGGCACGTCAGCTTTCCACGTTACCCAGTGCAGGACAGGCCGACATTTTTCGATCCATGCAACTCCTTCCCGGCGTCAGCGGGACAAATGATCGGTCCTCCGGGCTCTATGTCCGGGGTGGCACGCCGGATCAGAATCTCGTCCTGTTCGACGGCATGACGGTCTATCACGTCGACCATTTCTTCGGATTCTTCAGCGCATTCAATCCGGATGCGGTGAAAGATGTTCAATTTTACAAAGGTGGGTTTCCGGCGCAGTACGGCGGTCGGCTATCGAGCGTCGTGGATATGGTTGGGAAGAGCGGTGATCCCGAAAATAGTCATGTCAGCGCAGGGATCAATCTGCTCAGTGCGAATGCACTCGTGGAGATCCCAATTTCAGACAAAATCTCTTTTCTAGCAGCCGGCCGCCGTTCGTATTCAGAAATCATGTCGACCGGAGCATATTCATCCCTCTACAATTTCCTGACGGGAACATCTTCGTCCGGGAATGGTCCGCAGGGAGTGTTCGGCGGGAGAGGGGGTGGTGGATTCCGAGGAAATGCATTTTCGACCCAACAAACCCCGACCCCGATGTTCTACGACCTGGATGCGAAGTTGACGTACAACATCGGAACAGATGATATCGCAGCACTGAGCATCTATAACAGCATGGATGACCTGGACAAATCGCAGCAGGCGAGTTCCCAGTCGTTTGGCAACTCCAGCTTTCAGTTCAATCTTCCTTCGACAACCGACGATACACGACAAGGAAATCTTGGCGGGAGCGCAAAGTGGTTCCACCAATGGAGCACGACGCTCTTCACCAATGCGGTCCTTGCTACCGCGAAGTATACAAGCGCCTACCATTTTGAGGTCAGTCGGGTGAATCCAAACAGCAATAACCAGAACAGCCAGTCGACCAACGAGGACAATAGTATCAACGACAATACCTTCCGACTGGACAACACCTGGATACTTGACCGAAGTCACGAGCTGGGTTTTGGAACAGAGATTTCCCTCATCAAGGTTGGATATACCCTTTCTGCAACAACGATCTTCAGCCAGTCCCAGGCGAATCTCCTGGATCTGAATCAGCAAGCGACGCAAAGCGCTTTGTATCTTCAGGACAAGTGGAAGCCGTTGGAGAATCTCGACATGATTCTTGGCGTACGCGGGATGAACTACTCACTCATGAACAAATCATATCTCGAGCCCCGATTCTCCTGGCGCTATGCGGTATCAGAGTACCTTTCCTTCAAAGGGGCGTACGGAATTTATCATCAGTTCACAAACCGGATCATCAACGAAGATTTGACCCAGGGCAGCCGTGATTTCTGGGTGCTGGCCCAGAACAATCTCCAGCCCGGGAGTGCCATTCACTACATTCTTGGCGCCTCGCTGGAGAATCAGGAATATCTCGCGGACGTTGAAGCATATTACAAAGTGCTCGGTAACCTTGTCGAGTTCAGTCAGCGATTCCGGCGAACGGCAGATGATGTGTACCGGTTCTTTTCCGAATCGGGCACGGCCAAAGGAATCGAAGTCCTCCTGCAGAAGAAACAGGGATCTCTGAATGGATGGATCTCTTACACGCTTGGCAGAGCTGAGGATACATTTGCGGATTTCAACAACGGGAGTCCTTTTCCGGCGGAACAGGATCAGACACACGAGCTGAAGATCGTGGGAAATTTGTCGCTGGGTGGGAGCTGGGCAGTGTCATCCGACTTTATTTTTGGATCCGGGACACCATACACGTCACCCATCAGCCAATACTCCATCGCCATGCTTGACAACAACTCATTTCAATACACACATGTCAGCGACAAGAACGCGTACCGGCTGCCCTCCTATCAAAGGCTCGACGTCAGCATTTCAAAACGGTTCGGCGATGAGACTTCTTCTCACTGGCTTGTTGGGATCTCGGCGTTCAATCTTCTCAATCACAAGAACATCTCATATTATCAATACGATCTGAACTCGAATCCTGTTCACATCACTGAGGTGACGGGACTTGGTCTTACGCCAACGATTTTCGTTCAAGTGGATTTCCGATAGGGAGCATGATCATGAAAACAATATCCTTCGTCCTGATCACCATGACTTTCCTCTGGACCGGCTGCAACAATAATCCGGTGTTCCCCAATGATACTCAGGTTGTCCTCCAGGCTTATTTATACGCCAATCAGCCGGTCAAGGATATCCAGGTGATGTCGAGTATTGCCATCGGCAGTTCGGACACCACGAACACTCCGATATCAAACGCCTCCGTTGCTCTTATGAGGAACGGGCTGCGCTATCAGCTTTCGCCGAGCGTGGGGAGCCCCGGTTACTACAGCTATCAGGGGAACGACTTGACTGTAAATGCGGGGGACGATTTCAGAATTGAAGTCGTTGCCGGCGGTCAAACTTTGACGGCGGAGACCATCGTACCAAAAAAGCCTGAACAGATTAGCCTTTCGATTCAGACAGTTTCATTTCAGATGGACAGCGTCCAATCCAGGTTCGGTGCGCGAACCCGGGTCACGAGTTCCGATAGCGCCGTCGTGACCTGGAGCAATCCGAGTGGCGATTACTTCTTCGTCGTCGTGGAGAGCGTCGATGCCGGGAGACAACTCATCCGGCCAGATTCAACATTCACACGAAGATTTGTGTCAGACCCGACAAACCAATCCAGTTTTCTTGTCAACGATAACTCCATCCTCTATACGGGAAAGCACGTTGTCAGGCTCTATCACGTCGATAAAGAATACGCGAACCTTTACAGATCGCGGACGCAGGACTCGCGCACTCTTAACGAGCCTCTGACGAATGTCAACAATGGCCTGGGGATCTTCAGTGCGTTTGCGAGCGACAGTCTCTTCTTCAACGTGAAGCTCAACTGACCCGAACGCATTCGGACTGTGTTCTTCTGCTGATTTCCGAGATGTTGCCGGACGCTGATCACCCTTGCCTGTTGGGCTGGATCCAGCGCGCTCTTTCATCACTCATTTCTTCCCGCCAACGGAGAACCCGCCTGCAGACTATTTCATGGGAATGAAATCTCCCTCTCGTCTTTCCCATTCACTGGGAGGATTAGGTTGGGCCTGCAATCTCAGATTCAATTTGTATGAATTCGAGAATATTGGTATCATCGTTGCACGCCGACTTGTATGAGTCCCGTCAGCAATTCACCACAACCCGCCATCCGGAGTTCCCATGAAATCTCGCACCATCATTCTCGTTATGCTCGTCGTTGCTTTTGCACAGACCGTGTTTGGCCAGACGACAGCAAAAAAACCTCTGAGTCACGATGTCTATGACGGCTGGAAGAGGGTCAGCTGGGAATCGGTTTCGAATGATGGAAAGTGGGTCGTGTACTCCGCAGAACCTCAGGAAGGGGATTCGCATCTCGTTCTCTTTAACGCGGCATTGAACACATACGATACAATACCACGTGGAATAAACGAAAAGATCTCCGAAGCATCTGACTTTGTCATCTTCTCGATCAAGCCTTTCTACGCGGAAGTCAAAAAGCTGAAGATCGCCAAGAAGAAGGAGGACGATCTGCCGAAGGACTCTCTCGGTATCTACAATCTGGCGACATCGAAACTCACGAAGATTCCTCGTGTAAAATCGTTCAAGCTTCCCGAGAAGGGATCAGGATGGCTTGCTTATCAGCTCGAAAAGGAGCCAGCGGACACTTCGAAGAAAGCGAAGAAGACTATCGAGAAAAAGGATGATGCGGCGGATCCGGCCGACGAGGAAACTTCAAAGAAAGAAGAAAAAGGAACAACGGTCGTGCTTCGGAATCTGCTCATGAACAAAGAATACACGTTTCCATTTGGTAGTGAATTCGCTTTCTCGAAAAACGGGAAACGGTTTATCGTGGCAACGACCGGAAACGACAGCACGATCAAGGCGGGTGTATTTACTGTGAACACGGAGAAATTAGCCGTTGATACTGCGAAGTTCTTTTGCGACACGCTTGCGTCGGGTAAAGGAAAGTTCAAAGGAGTGGTCTGCGATGAAGAAGGGACGCAAGCCGCTTTCGTCGCCGATCGGGATACATCCAAAACCAAGCAGCGTTACTATGCGCTGTTCTATTGGGCGGAAAATATGAAGTCTGCCGACCTGCTCGTCGATACTCTGACGCAGGGGATGCCGAAGAAATGGCTTGTGAGCGAGAACGGGCGAATCTTCTTTTCCAAGGACGGAAGGCGGCTGTTCTTCGGCACCGCTCCCGTTCCGATGCCGGAAGACTCGACGATGAACGATGAGGAAACCGCCAAATTGGATATCTGGAATTGGCAGGATCCCTATCTCCAGTCGCATCAGGTGAAGAACCTTGACAACGAAAAGAAACGTACCTATTCGGCGGTGGTTCATCTGAAGAAAAAGAAATTCGTTCAGCTTGCAAACCCGGATCTGCCGGTTGTCACCGCCGGAGTCGAAGGGAACGCGGACATCGCTGTTGGCGTCTCGGAGATTCCGTACCGTCAGCTCATTTCGTGGGATGCGGTGTATCGTGATGTGTATCTCGTCGATCTCCTCACCGGAGAGGCAAAGAAGATTGCGACGAAAACTCAGGGGAACGCTGCTCTTTCCCCCGGGGCGCAGTACATTGCCTGGTATGCAGAAGAAGATACATGTTGGCGAGCCTATTCCGTGAAGAAGGAGAAAACCGTCAACATTTCTGCGACGGTTCCATTCCCTGTCTACAATGAGCTCAATGACGTACCTGGCGATCCGCCGTCGCATGGAATGATGGGGTGGACGAAGGATGACAAAGATGCTTTCATTTATGATCGTCACGACATCTGGCGGCTCGATCCGGAGGGGAAACGTCCGGCAGAGAACCTTACCCGCATCGGGCGCAAGGAGAACCTACGCTTCCGGTATGTCCGATTGGATCGCGAGGAGAAGTTTCTGAATCCCGACGCACAGGTGCTCCTGGATGGGTTCTCGTATGCCGACAAGTCGTCAGGCTTCTACACCCTGAAACTCAACGAGAGTCTCCCGCCGCGGAAGCTCGCATTGCAGCCCTATCTTTTCTCGGTCCCACAGAAGGCAGAGAAGAGTGACAAGCTGATCATGACGCGCAGCAATTTCCGCGAATGTCCCGATTTGTATATCACGAATATGACGATGACTCAATTCGATCGCATCAGCGACATCAATCCCCAGCAGAAGGACTATCTCTGGGGAACTGTCGAACTCGTTTCGTGGATAGCCGGAGATGGTAAGCCGATCGACGGACTTCTCTACAAGCCGGAGAACTTCGATCCGAAGAAGAAGTATCCGCTGATCTCGTACTTCTATGAACGGAACTCGGACCTTCTCCATCGATATATCGCTCCTGCGCCATCAGCGTCAACAGTGAATATCTCTCTGTTTGTCAGCCGCGGCTATGTGGTCTTTGTTCCGGATATCCGGTACAAAGTCGGCTATCCCGGCAAAAGCGCGTACGATTGCATTGTGCCGGGAATCCTGAAATTGATTGAGGCGGGATTCATTGACAGCTCGAAGGTGGCAATTCAGGGGCAGAGTTGGGGCGGCTATCAGGTTGCATATTTGGTGGCAAACTCCACCATGTTTGCTGCGGCCGGAGCCGGAGCACCTGTGTCGAACATGACAAGCGCCTATGGTGGCATTCGTTGGGAGTCAGGCGTGAGTCGCATGATGCAGTATGAAAAAGAGCAGAGCCGTATCGGTGCCACGCTGTGGGAGAAACCGATGCTCTATCTGGAAAACTCTGCGCTCTTCCGAGCCCCTAACGTCACGACGCCTCTGCTGATCATGGCGAATGATGCAGATGGAGCAGTGCCGTGGTATCAGGGAATAGAATTGTTCACAGCATTGCGCAGGCTGCACAAGCCGGTGTGGATGCTTACGTACAATGGGGAAGCGCACAATCTGGTTCAGCGGAAAAATAGAAAGGATCTTTCCATTCGCATGCTTCAGTTCTTCGATCACTATCTGATGGGTCAGCCGGCGCCGGTGTGGATGACGAAAGGGCTTCCGGCGATAGAGAAGGGGAAGACGCGGGCATATGAGCTGGAGAAGAAATGACGCCGTGCTGTAGTAAAATTACTTGAACGACAAAGGCCCGGGTTGCTCCGGGCCTTCCACATGTTTGGACCAATGCCATCGATCCCTACTTTGCAACTCCAATTACCCCGCATGCCTCTCTCGCTCCGGCATTGCCGGTAGGCTGAGTTTTCAAATCATCTTCTTTTGCATGCACGATGACCGCCCGGCCGATAATCGATTGAGGTCCGGTCAATTGCATCACGGGATCCAACCATTCCAGATCAGCGACACCCTTGTCGTCAGCAACGATATTGCCAAGGTCGCCGGAATGACGCGTGGCGTCGGTTGGCCCACCATGTGTCATCTGTGTCGGATTGAAGTGGCCGCCGGCGCTGGTGGCATCCGGGGCACTGCAATCGCCGAATTCATGCACGTGAAAACCATGCTTGCCCGGGGTCAATCCCTCGAGGTGCGCAACGACCTTCACCCCTTTTTCCGTCTGTGTGAAGGTGATCATTCCCTTGACGGTCTTGTCCTTCGCAGGATAGACAATGGCGATGGCTTTGGCAGGGCTACTCGCCATCTTTTGCATGTCGTGCTGAGCGACGGCGCACGCAACGAGCACGCATGTCAACAATATTGTGATAATTCCTTTCATCAAATGCCTCCAGAAGCTTGTCAGTTGGTGATTGGTTAATTGGTGATAAGCTAGTCGGTGAGCGGTGATGTGTTGTTCGGCCAACCAATTAACCAGTTAACCAGTTAACTAATTAACCAATTAACCCCCTCACAGATTCCCTAGTCCAAAAAATGCACAAAAAGCCCATCTCGCAGCTTTGGTTCGAACCAGGTGGATTTGGGAGGCATGATCTTGCCGGCGTCGGCAATGGCGATGAGTTCGTGAATCGACGTTGGAAACATGCTAAATGCAGCTTTCATCTGACCGGAGTCAACACGCTTCTCAAGTTCACCCATGCCGCGTATTCCGCCGATGAAGTCAATCCTCTTGTCCGTTCGGGGATCTTTGATTCCCAGGATAGGATTCAATATGTGATTCTGAAGGATTGCGACATCGAGACGCTCCACCGGATCGCTCCTCTTCAGGAGATCATCCGCAGCCGTGAGCACATACCACGATTTCTCGAGGTACAAACCGAACTCGCCTTTCTTTGAAAGTCTTGGGCGGCCCTGAATGGACCGGACAGAAAAGTCCGCCTTGAGCTTGTTGACAAATTCCGTCGAGGAGAGGCCATTCAAATCTTTCACCCCTCTGTTGTAATCAAGAACCCTCAACTGGCTTGCCGGAAAACAGACTGCCAGGAAGAAGTTGTACTCCTCGTCTCCCCGATGCCCAGAATTTGCAAGTTTTCTTTCGCGTCCCACAATTCCCGCGGCAGCGGAACGGTGGTGCCCATCTGCGACATACAAATGAGGAGTTGCCGCAAAGAGCTGCTGAAGTTTCTGAATCGTAGACTTGTCCTTCACGACCCACGATTGGTGCCGTACACCGTCTGCTGCGACGTGGTCGTTCTCCGGAGGAGTGCTGACGACCTTTGACACGATGGCGTTGATCTCGGTATTATCCGGGTAGGTGAGGAAGATGGGACCGGAATGCGAGTTTGTTACGCGGACGTGATTGCAGCGATCTTCCTCTTTGTCCTTCCGCGTGAGCTCATGCTTCTTGATCGTATCGTTCCAGTATTCTTCCACCGATGCGCATCCGACAATGCCGTACTGAGTCCGCCCCTCCATGGTTTGAGCGTACACATAGAGAAAGGGTTCAGGATCTTGAACAAGCACATTCTGGTCGATGAGCTTCTGGAGATTTTCTTTTCCCTTTGCGTACACTGTTGGATCGTGCACATCCGTTCCCGGATCGAGGTCGATCTCCGGTTTCCCGACGTGGAGAAACGAGAGCGGATGTCCTTTGACTTCCTCCCGCGCTTCGTCCGAGTTCAACACATCGTACGGTTTTGACGCGACTTCTCTTGCGAACTCGGGCTTTGGGCGAAACGCTTTGAACGGACGTACAGTCGACATGCGGTCTTGGTACTCCTTACTAGAAGTCATTCAAAAATGTCACGCAAAGTCGCCAAGCCGCAAAGAGAAATAAGAAACTCATTAACAAAATCGTATTTCCGCGACTTTGCGCCCGCCTGCCGCAGTGAGTTCTACAGGGCGGGCAGGTCTTTGCGTGAGACGATTTTCTTTCCCCAGAGTGTTTTGAGATAAGTTCTAGTGAAATGCTTCCGGGTTAAAAGCCTTTACTACTTTTTGGGCGATCTCGATTCCCACGCGCTCTTGTCCCTCAACCGTCGACCCGCCGATATGCGGCGAGACGCTGACCCGCGGATGATTGATGAGGGCCTTCTGGGCATCTGTGGGGGGCTCGTTCGTGAACACATCGATTCCCACGCCGCCAACTTTGCCGCTTTCGAGCGCTTCGAGCAACGCAACTTCATCGACCACTCCGCCGCGAGCGCAGTTAACGATGATAACACCCTTCTTCATCATTTCGAATTCTTTTCGCCCGATCGCCGGACCGCCCTTTTTATCGGCAGGAATATGCAAGGTGATGAAGTCGGATTCGGCGAGCAACTTCTCCCGTGTTGTGATTCGCACAACGAAATCCATCAGCGTGAAGGGCGGATCGTACGCCATAACGTTCATGCCGAGGCCGAGAGCGCGTCGCGCTGTTTCCTTGCCAATGTTCCCGAATCCCATGACGCCGAGTGTTTTCCCGAACAGTTCAACGCCTTTGGAGTACTCCTTCTTCGGCCACTTCCCGGCCATCATTTCCATCTTGCTGATGTGCAGGAATCGACTGAGAGCAAACATATGACCGATGGCGAGTTCGGCAACGGAGATCGCGGATGCTCCCGGCGTGTTCAGCACGAGGAGTTTCTTTGCTTTGGCGGCCTCAACATCGATGTTGTCCAATCCAACTCCCCCTCGGGCGATGACTTTCAGATTCTTCCCCGCCTCGATTACTTCTTTGGTTACCTTGGTAGCCGAGCGGACGATGATCGAGTCGTACTTTCCAATATTGGCGAGGAGTTCTTCCGGTGTGTACTTCACCTGGTCAACATCATGACCCGCATCGAGCATGATTTTTGCGCCTTCCGGCGATATACCGTCTGTTACGAGTATCTTCATGACAGCCTCCTACAGGAAAACAATATTCGGATGGGAGATGAAGTTTCGGATGGGTTGCATCCGTTTTTCGAAATTCCTCCGCATCTCTTCATTTTATGGACGAAACGTAAGAAAATTCTGAGCAAGTCACAACTGGAGAAACCCCTTGCCCAGGGAGGCAGATTCCTGATTTCGGAAACAACGGCGGCATCCAACGTTGTGATGTTGAGGAATTTGGGCGATCTCTCTCTTTCACTTCGATGCTCGATGAAATGAAAAATTTGTATATTGGCCGTGTACTATTCGATGCTCATTATCAAATGACAAAGGAGACTTGCAATGCCAAATCGAGCACACAATTTCAATCCGGGTCCCGCCGTTCTTCCTGTCACGGTGCTCGAGGAATCACGGGATGCCGTAGCGAGCCTTGGTTCTCTCGGAATGTCCATTCTCGAAATCAGTCACCGCTCCAAGGACTTCGAAGCCATTATTCAGGATGCAGAGAAGGATGCGCTCGGTTTGATGGGCCTCTCCGCGCAGGACTATGCGGTGATATTCGTTGGGGGAGGAGCAAGTTTACAGTTCGCCATGGTTCCGATGAACTTCATGCAGACGAAGGCCGACTATATCGTCACAGGAGAATGGGCAACGAAAGCTGCGAAGGAAGCGAAACTGTTTGGCGCTGTGAACGAAGCCGCGAGTTCGAAGGACAAGAACTTCAACTATCTGCCGAAGCGTTTCAACTTCTCGCCCGACGCGGACTACGTCCACATCACGACGAATAACACGATCTACGGTACGGAATGGAAATCAGTCCCCGATGTCGGCAGCGTGCCGCTGATTGCCGATATGTCGTCCGACATGTTTGGCATGAAACGAGACTGGAGCAAGTACAGCCTTATCTATGCCGGAGCGCAAAAGAATCTCGGACCCGCCGGCGTTACGATGATCGTCATCAAGCGTGCTTATGTCGAAACCAAAGCAAAGCAACAGGTTCCATCGATGCTCAAATACAAAACACATGTCGACGGAGCGTCGTTGTATAACACCCCGCCGGTCTTCGCCATCTTTGTCGTCGGAAGAACCCTGAAGTGGATTCTCAAAGAAGGGGGGCTCGAAGCAGTCGAAGCCCGCAATCAGAAGAAAGCGAAGATGATCTATGATGTGATCGATGCGCATACCGGTTTCTACAAAGGCTCGGTGAGCGACAAGGCCGATCGGTCCATTATGAACCTGACGTGGAACTTGCCGACACCTGAACTCGAAGAAAAGTTTGTGGCAGAAGCAAAGAAGATGCAGCTGGTTGGTCTGAAAGGACATCGGTCGGTTGGCGGAGTCCGGTCTTCACAATACAACGCCTGCCCGGTTGAATCGGTCGAAGCCCTGGCGAAGTTCATGGAAGAGTTCTACGCGGCGAACAAGCCGTAGCTTGCTCTAAGGTCAGCTTCAGCAGCCTTCAGCTTCGATGAGGGTGACCATCAACATGAAACGCAAAACCCCTTCTTGCACCGAGTGCATGGAAGGGGTTTTTGTTTTTGGATCAAGAGAGAGTCTAGTTGTCAGTGACCGTGTTCTGCGGCGTCCATGGATTCGGCGCCGGGGAGCTTTCCTGTCAGTTTCTGCGGCGAATGAATGAGAATGGGCAGACACTGGGGGCACATCCAGAGATTCCCGCCCATGATTTGCAGCGTAATGAGTGGGACAGCATCTTCGGTGCGCCTGCAGTTCAAACACTGTTTTGCTTCGACTGACATACTACTCCCTGGAAAGGTCGATCTGAAAACTCTCCGTTACGCCTGGATGAGCACCGGCACGCCGGGGACAACAATGTCCATAAGTTCCTGCTCAAGCTCGAGCAACTGATTCCACATGATTTCACGGTACCGTTCAGTCTCCTGAGCGAGCTTCGGAACGAGGGACTTGTAGTAGGTAATTCCATTCTGGAGATTTTCTTTGAACGTGTTGAAACGGTTCTGCTCCCGCGCTGTCAGGGAATCAAACCGGGTCTGGATTTCCTTCTTCAGGTAATCGATATAGAGCCGGAGTTCGTTGATGAACATGTTCGGTCTGTCTGTGGTCGTGATGAGCTGCATCCGGCCATAAATGTGTCCTACCATCTCCTCCAGCGAAACGATCTTCGAAAAGTACGCGAGGTTCGGACCGGGGCAAACCGCAACCGGGTGTTCGGAAGAACCGTTCATTCCACTATTAATGACCGCAGAAGCTGCAAGATCTTCGCACAGGCAGGATTTTTCAAGCAGTTTTCCAGTCGTCCGCTCTAACTCATCGGGCGTGAGATCCATACCCTGCAACTGCTTGATCTTGAGTCGCTGGTATTGTGTCGAGGCAGTGCAGATTGGTTCCTTGGTGAACTCGGTATTACTGATGAGAAACTTCTTGGTGCAGGGACTTCCGGGTTTGCCGTCGAGCACGCGTCGCTTGACAAGCTGTTCGCTCGTTGTATCCCGAAGGTTATTGAACGGCACGCCGAGCGGCGAGACGTCGCTCAGGTAAAAATCCTCTCTCTTGGCTAACGCCAGCTTCTTTCTCGTTTCTTCGTCAACATTGGTCGCCTCGGGCACTAAAAGAAATGGCGATCCCCATCCCGTGCCGTCAACTTGGTAGTAGTCGATGAGGAATCTGTCCTCTTGCGTTGTACCGATGCCCCCCTGAACGGTGACGGAAACCTTGAGCGGTGATTCCGGCGGACGGACACCCCTCTCCTTCAAAGCAGCGCAGAAGAGTTCGTGGATCTCGCTGATGAGTTCCGATCTTTTTTCCTTGAAGACCTCGAGGATGGGTCCCAGCAGGTCACCTTCCGTTGCGAAGGCATGACCGCCGCAATTCAATCCCGATTCGATGCGATATTCAGATACCCAAATTCCCTTTTTTGCGAGTATCTTTCCCTGGATAATCGCTGAACGGTAATCGCTGACCTTCAGGGTTACCTTTTTTCGGAAATCGCCGTTTTCATCCGGGAGAAATTCGGTGAACTGTGCCATGTAGCTGAATAACCGTGAATTCAGGCCCGCGGAAAGAACCACGGAGGAGTTAAGATCACTTTTTACGAATCCACGCAGTGACGAGAGAGCGTCTGAAAACTCTGCCGGAGGCTTTTCGTTATTCTTCCCCGGATGAAGGCGATCGATCTTCGTCATGATATTCACGTCGATGCTGCCCGCAACGATCTTTGCCCTCAGCTCCTTCTCAAGCGTTAGCTGTGTGGCTGCATCTTTTGCCTGTATCATCCGACGGTACATTGATTTCAGAGGGGACTGATCCGCCAGCATTTCAAAGTACTTTGCGATTTCACTCCCTTTCTCAAATGCAGACGCCTTCAACGATTCTATTTGCTCATGCACAATCCGATGAAGGAGATTGAGATATTCCGTGATTCTCCGAGCACGATAATCCTGATCGTTCGATGTTATCGGTTCATATGTCTCGCCTCGGGAGACGACATACTGCTTCCGCATTTGCTCGATCAAGACATCGTCGACGATCGAGATCACGGAGGAAATCCCAAATCGGGCGACTTTGACCGGGGTATCAATCGAGAAAGCCAGTCCCATCACTGGAATGTGAAACGTATGAACTTTGTTCTCTTCCATCGAGTACTCACTTCAATATGGTTGATTCAGCGGCGAACACAAGAAATAACCGTCTCAGCGCAGGATGCCAAACTGCACAATCTGGATCTCTACGGTGCGGAATGCTCAAGCACAATGTTCAAGGACGGTGAAGCGGAAACTCGTGTTGAAGGCCAAGATCAACTCTGGAGAGGGGGGAGTCTCAGTACATCCAGAGGGTGGAGCCAGGAGTTGTTCTTCTGTCAATCACTTCTAATATAATGTGGCGAAAAAAAAGGAAAAAGCAAAGGAGGAAGAGAATTAAAGGTCGCGTGACGCGCCATAGGATAGCCAGACGTATGATCCCATGCTCTCATCCCGGGTCATCTGGAGTGAATTGAGTTGGTTGCATGCAGGTTTTTAGGACATTTTCCGTGCTTTTGTGCGCATATTGTATCTCCCCGATGAGATGGAAGAACCGCACTTCTTCGTCATCAGACACTGAAACTTATCATTTTGCATCGGCATCTAGTGATTGCAGTCAGGGTCGTCTCGTTTCTTCACGCAATGATTCTCTTCACCTGATCTCTAGAATCATCAAGGATTCCGAGTCATCCACTGTCATTTGACTACAAAAAAGACGGTGATGTTCATAAAAAGAGACATTATTGCCTGATTTCGTTCGATGAGTCAGCGAAAATCGCAGAGAAAGCGACTGAAAAGATCCGGCACAGCGCTTGTATCACCATCTGGTTACTGACAAAGATTATTCTAGAACAACTTTAGGCGAGAGGAGAGAGGGAACATGAAATACTCAATCATTCTGGCAGGCTTGGCGATTTGCCTGCTGAGTACTGGCTGCATGTCGCCTTATTATGCACATCGGGAGCGACGACATGTCGTGCAAGAAGACACCTTGATGGGCCCGGCAATGACCGTCGATGATGTCATCGCAATGACCAAAGACGGCGTCGGCGACGACGTTATTCTCGCTCAGATGAATGCGACACACACGTACTTCCGGCTTACCAGCAACGATATTCGTGATCTCAAGAAGAGCGGCGTGAGCGATAAGGTGATTCACGCGATGATCAAATCGGCGGATCAAGCGAAAACCTCGACACAATCACAGCAGGTTGCCTACTCTCCGTCTCCCGATTACTATTGGGGTGCCTATCCGTATTTCTATGATCCATGGTATTCTCCGATCTATTACGGGTTCTCGTACAGAGGAGGTTACCGTGGTGGATTTGGCGGATGGCACGGTGGAGGATTCCGGGGTCACCGATGAAATGAATAGTGGCTAGGACGTGCGAAGCCCTGACAACAATCAGGGCTTCGCTGCTTCAACATTCGAGACCCACTCGATGTTCTTCATATCCCGAACACTATCAAGCAATAAAACAAGAAAAAGTAATCCTCATTGGGAACATTCCGAGGGTTCGATTCGTTATTATTTCATGGGTCATGTGCAGGATCAAGAACCCAATTCTTCTTTTCCTCATCTCACAAAGGAGCCACAGAGCCAACTCGAATTGATACGAACTCGTTCCAGAGATTTGCGTTCATCAAGAGCTCTGTGCGCTATCATTTCTTCCCGGCGTTTGTCAGTAGAATAACTGATTTCGAACGCCAATTTCCCAGATCGTAGGAATCTATTAGGCAGTGATATGCTCATTTCGACCGATGGCCGGGCCATGTTCTGACTGTATTCATCACCGAACAATCTCACACCAAGCAGGAGAGGTCTATGGATCGTAAAGAATTCCTCGCTTCCCTCGGCATCGGCGCGGCATTCGTTGCCTATAGTTCTTGTCTAGAGGGATGCAATGTCGCAAACCCGGTGTCCTCTGCCCCCACGAATGTCGATTTCACACTCGACCTGACGGCCGCCGCAAACAATGCGCTTAAAACAAACGGGGGGTACGTCTACAATAATGGCATCATAGTAACAAGGACGACGGCTGGGCAATATGTGGCTGTGTACAGCGTCTGTCCTCACGCCGGTGCAACGGTCCAGTACGATAGTAGAAACAATCGCTTCAACTGTCCGGCTCATGGGTCGAATTTTGGGACGGACGGATCATTGATCAATGGACCTGCGAACCAGGGGCTCACAAAATACAATACATCGCTCAACGGCACATCGCTGAGGGTCTACTCGTGATGTAGAAGAGGACAAGTGTCTGAGCAGCGCGCACACATGCTGTAGATTAAGAAATGTGATACCAGAGGAGGAAGGTTATGAAATACATCGCAATGGTCGCCGTTCTCACTGTGCTGAGCATCCAGACAATGCTCGGGCAGGATGACCCGTTACCGCTCGTTCCAGAGGCGGCGCCACAATCGAACCAAATGTTCATGCCTCAGCTTGACGTTCGGACTCAATTGGTGCTAGACCAGATATCCCGAGATCAGTTTCTTGCGCCTTCTGATTCTTTCCCTCGACCAACAGCACGGAAGCTTTTGCCGAATAACATCAGTTGGATGGAAAAAGGCTTGTGGGGTGAGGACGGATTTCTCCGAACGAGTGGCATAGCGGCACCGCTAACTCCCGAGTCTCGAACAAGCGAACTCAGCCTCCGAAGGGGTATGCTCGTCGCCCATCAGATCGGCGGGTTCGTGACTCTTGGATTGATGGCATCGGCCGCGTATGCCGGGCAAAAGATCATCGATGGGAACAGCGGGTATCGTCCCTATCACCAGGCGTTTGTCGCCGGGACGATTGCGACGTATTCTATCACCGGCTTGCTCTCGATTTTGTCACCGCCCCCTGTGATTCGGCGCGACGAATTCAGCACAACGACATTACACAAAACTCTGGCGTGGGTCCATGCTGCAGGGATGATCATCACACCTATCCTTGGATCCATGATCGGTCGCCGATCATCAAGTACACAGAAAGAGCACATCCATCAGTTGTCGGGGTACATTACCTTGACGACATTTGCCGCATCCATGATTACGGTCACTTTCTGAACGAGGAGCACTCATGACAAGAATGAATCTTCTGGTGGCGTGGTTCCTGATTGCTGCTGCAGGCTTACTCGCACAGACAAAGTCAGTTGATGTCCTCAAAGAGGAATCCTCGATCACCTACCGGATGAGCCACCCGCTTCATCACATCGAAGCGACAAGCAAAGACGGCTGGTTCCGCGTTGAGATCGATCCCGCAAAAAAGGAAATCAAGAGCGTGACGGCTCAGGTCGACGTCATGACCTTTGACGGAGGCAATTCGAATCGTGATTCGCACGCGATGGAAGTCATCGAATCGATCAAGTATCCCGATGTCACCTTTGCAAGCACAGCCGTGAAGCAGCGCGCTGATAGCATCGAGATCTCCGGAAAGTTGACGTTTCATGGCGTCATCCAAGAGGTTTTGATGAGGGGTGTGGCAAAGTGGGAGGATCATAAGCTCAACGTGGATGGGGCATTCGAGCTCAGTCTCACGGCGTTTAAGATCGAACGCCCTGCGTTGTTGATGGTACCGGTAGAAGATGGTCTGAAGTTTTCCCTGAAGGCGGCGTTTGCGTTCTAAAGGATGAAGGTTCGAACAGAGCGTGAGGGAAATCGAACTCGAGGGATGACGTCTCTGCTCTCCGACACTGTCTGAGTCATTGTTCCACTCGTTGCGTATGTATTCGCACGAGAATTGAAAGCCCGTTGCACGGTGCGGCTCTTGGTGGGATGTGCAGCGGGTTTTCTTGTCTTCCCTTTCGTATGATCGGTTGTTCCGCCCGTCTATTGAATCCCGTACTCAGCCACGCGTTTCACAGGGTGAAGATCGATATGCCGGTCTCACGGAACCCACAGTTGAACCAATCCAATTCCTTCGGGTCCGCCGTAGATTTTCACCCATTCGTTTGCCATGCCATTTTCGTCGTTGCTAGCCAAGGAATGAGATGACGAAGAGTACGATGCCTGAAAGTCCGACAACCATCGATCCGATCCACAGTGCACGACTGCGTGAGAGAGCTGCAATAGCACCAAGTGCGATTGAGACCTGGAAGAGTGCGACGGTGTCGGCGAAGCGGTGATGCTTGTGAAGAAGATGGTCAGCTTCTGATGACTTTTCGTCGCGTGCCTTCTCCAATTCCTCCGCATGTTTCTTTATCTCAACCTGCTCTTCGAGATAGCGTGCAGCCTTGTCGGAAAACTGCTGCGGTGCGGGTTTTCCGATCGCCTCCCAGGATGTCTTTGAAGCTTCCTGGACAGCGGCCTTCAGTCCCTTGGCCTGGTAATAGGCCCATTGGTCGGAGGCCTGTGCCTGGAGACGGGTAGATTCGGTCTTCAGAACGAGAGCTTCATTCACAGTGGAACCGGCTTTCAACGCCGCGACCGCGGCAAATACCGCAAGGATCGCTGTTGTCAGTGCGATTTGCTTGAGAAAACGCCCCCCCTCTTTCTCCATTTCCTCATGGATGGCTTCGTTCAGTTTCTCCATTTCGATTTCCGGACCTTCGGGCATATTGAACTCCTCTTGTTGAATGTGAGATCATGCCAGCTGATGTGACACTTCGTAGCACCAATATAACAAAATCGGATCAGCTTTTGCTCAGCCGGCCTGCTCGGCTATGGGGACGACGTCGGCATGTTTGGCCGATCCTTAAGTCGTTCGAGAAAACACTGGAGCCTGTCTCAGAAATACTCACGCAGAGCTACGCAGAGTTCTATTTTTTGACTTTTCTCTGCGATCCCGCTTTTGAGGCTGTCCAACAAGTCGTGTTTGTCACTTAGTAGGATCCCGACTTGTCGGGAGACTGAGAAATCTTGAAGGCTTGGATCAGATTTCTCTCCCGATTGGGAAACATCGGGATCGAAATGACAAGGGCTCCGCTTGTCATTTCGAGTCTCCGTCGTTTGGAGACGAGAAATCTTATCAAGGAAAGACTTCTCCCCGTGGGAAGCAGGATCGATATGACAATGGCACTTTTTGGACGGCTTCCAGACAGCGGGACTTTGTGACCCCGCTCCTCGGGGCGTGACATTTCTTCTTCTGTTCTTTGATTTTTGAGATGGCTTCAATTGAGAACAGATGCGACTTGAACTTGTGGCAGAAGAATTGTTGATTCATGCTCAACCTGTACTCATATATTAACACCGAGAGATCAGTCATCGACCTGTACTATCACATACGGAATTGGCTTGAAGGCACCTACACGCTTCGGATCCTTGAAGACTTCTTCGATCTGTGGTGGAAGATTCTTCCCTATATCATCATCAGCATAGGACTGAATGTTGCAGGGGTTCGCTACATACGAACAAAGAAGCTGTTGAACCCCAATTTCAACGAACCTCTTTCCATCATTGTTGCAGCCCTGGTTGGACTTGTCTCTCCGCTACCTACATACGCGGCTGTGCCCATCGGCCTTTCGATGATGGCAACGGGGCTGCCGTTCAGCGCGGTGATGGCATTCATTCTTTCGTCTCCTCTGATGAATCCGACGATCTTTTTTTTGACGGCGACGCAGATCAGCATGAGCATGGCCATCGCTCGGACCGTCGCAGCCTTCCTTCTCGCTGTCACCGGAGGGATGTTGACTGCAACACTCTTCAAGCGATTGTATCAGGAGCAGCCAGGAATGCGCTCGTTGCGGAACTCCGGCGAGAAAACGCTGGCCCAGGATATCGTGGCAAACTCGAAGTATATCCTGAAGTACTTCTCGATTGCGCTTTTGCTGAGTTCTGCCGTCCGTGCCTTGATTCCGCCGGAAACGATCGCGAGACTTCTTGGAGGAGACGGAAAAGTCAGTACGCTCGTTGCTATCGGTATGGGAGTCCCATTTTATACGTGTGGAGGTTCAGCAATCCCATTTATGGAAACATTAATGGAGATGGGGATGCAAAAAGGCCCTATGCTTGCGTTCTTCCTCGCAGGACCGGCAACAAAACTTGAGACCCTGTATGCCTATCGATCGCAGCTCGGCATTAGAGTCCTCGCATTTTATCTGGCACTTACACTTGTCTTCTCGTATGTTGCGGGTGTAGTGTATTCCCTTTTCTAGCGAAAGAACAAGGAATGAAAAGCCTTCAGTCGTGGAATAAGAGGATCTCCCGTTCCGTCAAATTATGTGTGTATGTGATTGTGATTTTTGGATTCCTTGTATGGGACCTCACGCAGGCTCACAGTAAACTCGCAGTTGTCTATTCGTCCTTCTTCCCGGATTCGGAGTCCAAGGCGGCCGCGGCACAACCAGCGACGGTCTCGATCGTGCGATCCAATGATCCTGCGCTCGGATTAGATACGTGCAGCGTGACCTCTGAAGCGATTACCTACACCACTATTTCAAAAATGGTTCGACGTGCTGTGGATCTTGCCGGCGGATTTCGAAGCATCATCAAGAGCGGTGATACAGTTCTGATCAAACCAAATCTTGTTCAGCAGGATTCCAGCGGAAGCGGCGGCATCACCGACGTGCGTGTGGTAAAGGCATTGGTCTTCCTGGTCGACGAAATTGATCATGGCAGGATCAAGATTATCGTGGGCGATGGATCTCCAAGGCCCTACACGACTTTTGAGAAGGCAAGCGGCACGACGGCCGCTCCATGGACGCAGCTCTTCGATGTCCCGGGATATCAAGGTCTCAAGACGGAAGCCCTCGCAGCAGGAGTCGATTTTCGCCTCTCGAACCTCAACGGCAATTCAGACACCAACCCATGGCCAGAGCTGGACACGGTGGCAGTCCCCGGGGGAGGGCAAGCTCAACCGCAAGGAGGCAGATATTTCGTTCACCGGGATGTCACTCATGCGAGTGTGTACATCACGGTGCCGGTCATGAAAATTCACAAAGATCTCCGCTACACAGGCGCATTGAAAAATCAGATCGGGTTGGCGGCTTGCTCGCGCTATGGATTCAACAAAACGACCGGTGTAGCGCAGGACGGCAGAGCTCATAAGCTGCTTCACATGGGCGAGATGTCGACGACCTGGCATAACTGGCAGGACAAGGAGATCGTCGATCTGGCATCGATTGCCCGTATCCGATTCGCGGTTGTCGACGCCATTACGTGTCTCGATTCGACGAAGAGTCCAAACTATGACAGGTTCGACAATTCAAACCTGAAGATCTCCAATCGCGTCAAAATGAATACCATCATTGCGGGAGCCGATCCCGTCGCTGTCGACAATGTCTGTTGCCGGATCATGGGTCTGAATCCGGACGACATCGATCATATCACGCTGGCGGAACGTGTCGGCCTCGGTACGAATAATTCCGGCAATATCACAGTTGTGGGAACAACGATCGAGCAAACCAAGAGGCTGTTTCGCTATCCTCAGCCTTTCGGTACTACGAACCCCTGTTCGTTTGGTCAAAGCAATAGAACATGGCTGCTGACCGGGTTCTTTCCTACGAACGGGATCAGTTCTCCGATGGACCACGAGTTTGTTCCGAACGAAGCCTCTGCCGCTCCGACTGCGGGTGCCGGTGGATGGAGTCAGCCCGTCTACTTCATCGATGATCAAATTCTCTTAAGCGATTACTACTCGACGCTTGGGTCTCAGTCAGCTGTCAGCTATGCCTTCAGCTACTTCACTGCCCCGTCCGCACAGCAAGCTGAATTGTGGGTCGGATCGGATGAGGCGTTGAAGATTTATCTTAACGGCGGCGTCGTGTACAATTATGCAGGGACAAGAACGTTTGCAGGAACTGAGTTCTACAAAGAGATCGTCAACATCAATGTCCAGCAGGGAATGAACAGGCTCCTTGTCAAATCATATCAAAGCACCGGGAAATATACGTTCAGTCTGAACATCTGCGAAGCACAAGCGAATACGCTCTATAAAGGGAATCGGATCCTGGGATTGAAATTCACCACCACAGGAACAACAACCGCTGTTCACTCTATGGGCGAATCAGTGATCACTTCCTATGCCCTTCATGATTGCTATCCGAATCCCTTTAATCCAGCAACGACCATCAGCTATCAGTTGCCAGCAAAGAACCGTGTCACCCTGAAGATATACGATTCCCGGGGGCGCGAGGTAGCGAATCTCGTGAATGCTGAACAATCTGCCGGCGAATATTCCGTTACCTGGAACGCTTCCCAAATCTCAAGCGGCGTTTATTTTGCACGATTGACGGCAGGAAGTTTTATCCAGACGCGCAAGATGTTGTTATTGAAGTAAACCGAACGTGGTCAACCCGCCATGATCAACGACAAGCCCCGAACGAACGTTTGGGGCTTTGTTCTTGCTGTCTCGTCCTGAAATAGCTTTA
>PMZI01000001.1:0-3746 GCA_003170475.1 Ignavibacteriota bacterium
TTGCCTAAACGTTATGCGCAAGCGGGCCCGCCACGGACCTTGAATCGAGGATAGTATGAATGCACGATCTACGGTTATGATCTTTCTTGTTTTCCTTCTCTTGACTCTGTTCTGCAGTTGTAGGCGACAGACTCGAACCGTGGAAGCCCCTCAACCGAACCAGTCGGCTCAGGTGCAGCAACAGCGCTCGGAACCCGATTGGCAAGACGACCCACACCTTCCGCCTCTTTCATTTCCGATGACTTTTGTGTTGTCGAAACCAGCGAAAGGCATGCTGACGTTTCGCCAACTTGGTGCCTCCCCGAACGATGCGGGCAAGTTCTACCGTTATGAGAAGTACGATGTGATGACAACTCCAAGTGGCGGCGCGTCTGATCGCATCGATGTCTTCAAGCGTATCGCGGCCCGAAACGACACACTAGTTATAACAGAGGCTGATTCGATCATTCTCACTATTGGAGTTTCTGGCAGTTGGTTCGATAGGGTCATCGACGACTTACTGACCGTTACCCTCACGACTGGTCCAGGCCCCGAAGTCATGTGGGTCTTCGATCTTAGGAGTGCGAACCGAACGTGCAGTGTCATGACTCATGGCGTTCATTGGAATGGATTCTCAGTCACGTCGTGGGAACCGAGCGACAGCGGTGCTTCAGCTGACAATTGTCCTGAGTTTGCCGCATGGAAGGAAGCCGGCATCGGAGCTGGCTTGGAGGAACAGTATACTTTGAATATTCGAACATGCGTCAAACACAAATCGGGAATCTTCCGATGTGTTCCGTTACAATGAGGATGATGTATGCGGGCCCGCCAGCGCATAACAAACGGCAAACCGGCGCTCGCACACTGGATAGGCGAAGTTGAAACAAGGGTTGGCTAGATGTAAAGTGCTCGCTCCATTGCTCGCCACCACAGCAATGAGTCAGTTCGATAGTGGTGGCTCGCAACGGCGGTTTGCCTAAACGTTAGGCGAAAGCGCAGAACGTTCTAAGCAGTTTTGTGGCGAGCCTGTTTATCAACAAGGAGGAGAAGACAATGCCGAATGGTAGCAAACTTGTCATGACTCAAAACAGCCGAGACACGGCGTTGATCTACGCGCTAACGGATATTCGAGTGACACAGACTATGCTTTCAGCCATTTATGCGAAGCTCTTCGAGCTGACCCCCCAGGAAACTGATCTGCATTTGAAAGAAATGCAAGCCAATGAGCTGAAGAGAGTTTACACTCTTCTTGCATCAATTGGCGATCTGGAGGTTCCGGGTCTCTTGGATTCCGTCGAACACTGATTTGCAGTTTGTCATCCCGTGCGCCACAATCCTCTCTGGTATTCATACAATTGCGGAGGAAACAAATGAAAAAAAGTTTTCTACTCCTGCTTCTCCCTATGCTGGCATTTGCTCAAACACCAAACGAAAAGCCGTCTGAGGCTAGTTCCAGGTTCAAGATATATATACTGTCAGAATTTGACTTGGAAGCGTTTCGTTCCGACGCTGCAAAGCCGATTGTTATTACTCCAACTCATGCCACAAAGGGACAGGTCGTAATCTTGCTTGACACGCAAACTGGTAGGACCTGGTATCTCTCAACGTCCGTGGTGTCGCCAGATGCAAAGAGTGCGCAACAAGCGCTGGCTGTCCAATATTTCTGGGAGCCAATTCATTTTGGCAAGAGCTTATTCCCTGACATACCAACTTCACCTCCGACGAGATGAATGGTCTCCAGGGACGCCACAAAACTGCAGTTATTGACTGCGCCTTCGCCTAACAAACGGCAAACCGGCNNGCTCGCACACTGGATAGGCGAAGTTGAAACTGAGTTTGGCTAAATGTAAAGTGCTCGCTCCATTGCTCGCCGCCACAACAATAAGTCAGTTCGATAGTGGCGGCTCGCAACGGCGGTTTGCCTAAACGTTAGGCGTAACGCCGACCAACGTAAAGTGAAATCTCATAAGACGTGCATATTGCCTCTTGTTCTTCTCCTCATCGGTGGCTGCTCCGATCTTGGCGAGCCGTTCGTTGCACCCCCGCCAGATCTACAGACCGGCCAGCTTCTTGCTGTGCCCGAAACGACGATGGTCCAGGGTAGACAATTTATTCTCCAAACCTCCATGTGGAGAAGTTTCATGCCAATATCGCCTCCGGATGGTACGCCATTGGCAGGTGTCGTATTTATCAACGCTCTGGATACGCTCTCGATCGCAAATACTCTTTCCAGTGATGCAGTGTGGATTGTCTATCAGCAGCAAGTATGGAAGAGCTGGTTATCGAGTCAGCCATATCCACCGAGCGAGTTGAAGAAGAATCAGTTGGCAATGATCTTCAACAATGGCCCGAAGTGGGGACCAAACGTCTACGTTGAAGTCATTGCAAGAGTGCTAGACTCTGGAGGCAATATGCACTTAGTACGAGCACCTAACCAGTGGATCGGACGGACGGATTAGAAAAAGTCGGCGCTACGCCTAACAAACGGCAAACCGGCGCTCGCACTCTGGATAAGCGAAGTTGAAACTAAGTTTGGCTAAATGTAAAGTGCTCGCTCAATGGTTTTTGGTATCTTTTGTAGGCGTGGTTTGAGCTAGTTGAATTTCAGTGTCACCAAAAACCACTGCGGTTTGCCTAAACGTTATGCGCCACGCAGCCTAAGCAGAATTTAGGCTGGCGCCCCAATCAAACCATGAGAACACATATGATCAGAATAATCATCATTGGCTTGCTCGCCGTAGCAATTGGCTCCTGCGACCACGGTGTGGGACCGGATTCTTCGATGACATCATTTCAATTGTTGTTTTCGGGCTCTGCTCCAAATGTCCTGCCGGGCATTTACGCAGTCGAAGCAGGCGGCACGAACATCAAAAGACTGACGCCTGATTCAATGTCACTCGCCCCTCTTTTCTCTTGCTCTCCAGATGGGCAGTCGATCCTTTTCACCGTATATGCGAATCAAAGCTCAGACATTTGGAAGATCACGAGGAGCAACAGGACGGTGACTCGGGTTGTTGCTGACGCAGCAATGGATGACAGCCCAGAGTGGCTTTATGATGGGAGTGGTTTCGTCTTTCGCTCAAATCGATCTGGCCGGTTTAGCGTCTGGATGTGCGATGCAAATGGAGCCAATCAAAGACAAGTAGTTCCTGACTCGGCATACACTTCAGGGCCGATACCGTCCCCGCGTCGTCCGTTGGTCGCTTATACGTATTCGTTCCAGACGCTATTTGTGCTCGACTACGAACACAACCTGCAAATCCGCGTGACCCCAGATTCGGTGAAGATGTATTCCGGTTTCCCTGCCTGGTCCGCCGGCGGCGACAAACTTGCATTCGAAGCATACCACGACCTCTATATTTGGGAAGTCACCGGCAGTCTTCGAAAATATTGGACTGACAACAACTACATTTACAATCCTAAATGGTCACCTGACGCAAAGCAAATTGCTTTTTATGCTCTGGATACGCTTCGGATTTTCGACCTTTCCAGCCAATTGGTTCACCCCTTGATTCCCGGCATGGGACCCTCTGGGAGGTCGAACTGGTCACCCGATGGTAGGAGCATCGCCGTCGAGAAATATTCAACTGGCATCGCGATTGTTGCGGTTGATGGAGGTTCAACCACCGAAATTTCACTGGGAGGAATCGCAGGGGCTAATCCGCAGTGGATCAATGCTACGTGGTGAGGGGCGCCAGCCTACCTCGAATGTAATTCCAGCGTTGATCGAACGGCTGCGCGGCGCATAACAAACGGCAAACCGGCGC
>PMZI01000001.1:3778-9168 GCA_003170475.1 Ignavibacteriota bacterium
GTTTGCCTAAACGTTATGCGCAACGCCGCTCGACATGAAGTTTGCAACCTAAGGTGCATCACCATGATGATCAAACTCAGTTCGCTTCTTCTCTTTGATCTTGTCCTTCTGCTAGCGACCACTAGCGCTGAATGCCTTGCTCAAGGTAATCCTAAGACCGGCATGAAGCTTGGCATTGAGTTGCTTGATTATGCTTCACACTCAAGTGGAACTTTCACAAAGCAGCCTGGATTTGCGCTCGGCCTCTTCACAGACACACATCCACTAGTAAGTGATTTCAATAATGCTCTCTCACTTAGGCTAGAACTCAACTTCGTCAGACTTGTGCACTACCGTGTTGACGACCGATTCTTGTATTCCTACGATTTCACACTTTCTCAATATTCTCTCGACGAAAGGCTTATGGTTTCATCCCTTGAACTTGCAGTTCTTCCGACATACTCTACAACTCTCGGGCCTGTCACTACCTTCGAAGTCTACGCGGGGCCGTCAGTCGCAATCGGTACTCAGACTCTTACGACAAACATTCGATCCCGCACTGTGGTCGACACACTCAGCTTTCCTGGCTACTATCCCCCGTTCGGAGAGTACAATATGGCCAAGTACAGAGTGCCACTTTCTCTCTGTGTGGGGACGTGTTGTTGGTATCACATGCTGGTAGTCGACCTTAGATACAAGTACACATACATAGGCGGTGACACCATATTCAAGTATTTCAACGAGCTTTATGTCCAGATTGGAATGGCATTTTAACCAACTTTGTCTCGCGGCGCTGCGCATAACAAACGGCAAACCNNGTTTGCCTAAACGTTATGCGCAATGCGCCGCACGAGGATTGCTGAATCGACTAGATCAGATGGTCCAGATTGCGGGATCCGTGAACGACGCGATGCACTTCAATCTCGCGGCCACGGATGATGTAGAATACAAGATAGGATTCGACGATGAGAACGCGATAGCCGTCCTCCCGAAGTCTCGGGTGACGTGGTACTCGTCCTAGCAATGGATGTTGCTCAAGCGCTCCAATCCGATCGTCAAGCTTGTCTACGAATACACTAGCTTGATTCGGACTGTCTTGAGCGATGAAGTCGAAGATTGAAACCAGATCCGTCTGCGCACTTGGGAGGTAACGCAGCGTGTATTTAGCTGACATGAAGCCGTCTGCGAAGTTTGGACATCATTTGTTTGTGGGTGATGCCCTTCTTCCCTGCTGCCCGTTCAGCCTGGGCAACTCCCAGTTTTGCGAACAATTCACCCTCAGCCTTCAAACGCTCATAATGATCTATGCTCATTACAACAAGATCGCCTTCACCGTTTGTCGTCAAATAGACAGGCTCATCTTGTTCGTGGCATATCGTAGCGATTTCTCGAGTTCTGTTTCGCAAGCTCGATATCGACTTGATGATCGGCATATCCGTCTCCTCATTGTGACCATGCACAAATTAATACCAAATTATGATATAATCAAGTATTCGTGCGGCGCACTGCGCTTAACAAACGGCAAACCGGCGCTCGCACGCTTCATAGGCGAAGGTGAAACTGAGGTTGGCTAGATGTAAAGTGCTCGCTCAATGGTTTTTGGTGTCTTTAATAGGCTGAGTTAAAGCGAAGTCAAGTCATTGATCACCAAAAACCACTGCGGTTTGCCTAAACGTTAGCTGCCACCGCAATAAGAGTTCAGATGGATATTCCGCTCACACTCGGTGCCGCATCTCATCTTCCAATTTTCGCCTACATACGACTGGATGCTAATGAATAAGATTATCCGAAGAATAGCCCTCTCGACCATACTCTTTCTCGTAATCCCTCTTGCTCTCCGTGCACAGACAAGTTTCTATTTGCACGTTTCATCTGCGGTTGAGTTTATAGTAACGGACCCTGTCGGCAGGAAGTCTGGCATCGATCGAAGATTCTCCAAACCAACCGAACAAGCCGTATGGCTGCAGCAGATTCCCAATGCCGTGGTCGACTACGAAAATTCCAACGAGGGAGGACCTTCGATTGTGGTCCTTGAAAGCTCCCTAGTCACTCCAAAGGCTGATGGTACGTACGCCATTGAAATGATCGGAAATACTACAGAGGGTTCGTATCTCACTGTATATGTGTTACCTCAAGTGAAAGGCGCGCAAATTCAGCACCCGTATTTTCATATCTCTAAGATTCCTATAGATACAGACAGCTCAGTCACCTATCTCTTCACCTATCACGGTGTAATTGGGACCCCAGTAAGTCTGGTAAAGGTTGTATCAGCCAGGTCTCTCATCCAAGATGTCGCAGCGATGTCCAAGCTGGATTGGATCAAGAACCAACAGACCGCAAACAAGTACCTCGAATGCATCGATACCTACAGAACCCAATTGCAGCAACTTAACTTCAACGAGGCTCGCACTGCGCTCTCGACAATCATCCAGAATATCGGGGCTGACAGTGCGCGGACGCTCACGCGAGATGCTTGCAAGTCTCTTCGCTCAGATGTCGAGTTGCTGTTGCAACAAAACTAACACGATACACAGGAGCTACTCGCGTTCTCATATATGCGGCACCGAGACCAAGGATCGCAGTAGTACAAACGAACAACAGATGCGTGACTGCGGCGGCAGCTAACAAACGGCAAACCGGCGCTCGCAGTCTAGGATTGGCAGGCTAGTTCCATGTCAGAGTTGTCACAAAACTATTTTGGGCTCGTACACTCGCTCAATGGTTTTTGGTGTCTTTAATGGGCTCAGTTGAAGCGAGATCAAGTCTTGGTCACCAAAAACCACTGCGGTTTGCCTAAACGTTAGGCGCAACGCTGCCGAAGCAGAGATTGTTTTCGTCATCGCTCCGATTGTACCAGAATTGTCAAAGGAGTACCTCATTTGAGGGCTTACATTCTTTTCTTCGGACTTGCCTGTTCTGCATCGCTCATGCTGGCCCAGCAAGATCCAACCGCCTTCGTCTCCGCAGGTCGGGGCTTGGAACTTACGCGACCCATGCATTGGGAACCACGACCGAATACCAACGTCTCACTGGGTTATCGGATCTTTCCCGGCTTGATGCTCTGCGGTTACGCTGACTTCAACTCCTTTTCATTCCAGGGTGAGGAAAGCCCTAGTAGTACCGGGAGCTATTCCTTGACTTCTTTCTTCTTTGGCGCCAAGGTTTACGCGACTATTCCGGGCAACAGGGCTTCGCCGTACTTCATTGGCGCTGTCGGGTCATCGATGGAGGCCTCAGATCAAGATACTTTATTCACTCATCATCACGGAAATCTCATAGTATATCACGTGAATCGAAGTCCATCTCTCGCATTCTTTGGCGCGATCGGATCAGACGTCAGGATATACGAAGGCTTGTTCTGTTTTGGTGAATTGCGAGTCAGTTGGAAGTTTCTATCCATCGTCTCCGGTTTGTCCATGACGGCCAGAGCCGGTATAGGCTTCAATGTCTATTGATGGCGGGCCAGAATCGGCAGCGCAGCGCCTAACAAACGGCAAACCGGCGCTCGCACCCTGGATAGGCAAATGCGAAACTAAGATTGGCTAAATGTAAAGTGCTCGCTCAATGGTTTTTGGTGTCTTTAAATAGGCTCAGTTGAAGCTCGGCCAAGTCTTGGTCACCAAAAACCANNTAAACGTTATACGCCACGCAGCCCGCACAGAAGTTAGGTGGCCGTCTCAGGAATGAGGTTGAACATGAAAACATTCTTTGCCATTGCTATCTCACTTGAACTCGTATCCTGTGCTCAGTCTCCTTTCGTACTCAAGCAGATTCATTTGCAGGAGGACCTTCTTTGTCAGGCCTATCGCACCGATTCCCTCCAGCTACTGGAGCAGTTTTTCACCAAGTGGCAGAACAATCGACTTCCGTTGTCTCGTGACAATCGTGCTAGATTGTCCGAAATTCACCAAACAGTCTATCAAATCTTTGAAGACTTTATCAACTATGAGATAGAGAAATACCCGCATGCATACCGCGGCTCCCCATTCTGTATGATACAAAACGAAATCGATTTTTCAGTCGTAGACACTTCCACGTTCCACCGCTCATTTTCAAATTATGATTTTTCAGATGCTATCGACGATTTTAGGCCACTACCATCCAGTCTTCACGCTAAGGTCGTGTACGTAACACCACCATATGAAACGATATTGCAGAATTTCATACGAGGGCAATGTCCGGGATCTGGCAAGCGGACGTACGACCAACCATGGCCTGGATGGCCACGAGCAAGTTTCTTGGAACAAATGGTTCAACTTCGCGCAAGCCTAGGCGGCTTTCATATTCACACACTTCCGAGAGTGAGCGTTCGATTGAACAGCACTCTTTCACAGGCCGTTGTGTACTCCTATCATGGCAACATCTCGCAGAGCGATTTGTACAAGAATGCCCATGGGAGATGGCAGTACGTTATGCCAATTAGCTCTTCTATTGAATGACGGCCACCTAACTCAGGACATGAGGAAGCACAGGAATGCGGGCTGCGCAGCGTATAACAAACGGCAAACCGGCGCTCGCACACTGGATAAGCAGAGGAGATTCAAGATCGGCTAAATTAATAGTGCTCGCTCCATTGCTCGTTGCCCGAGCAATGGAGAATCAGTTCGATACGGGCAACTCGCAACGGCGGTTTGCCTAAACGTTAAGCGCCATGCCCGAACTAAGGAGCTCATTATTATGAACATCCTCGAAGAGAAACTCATCCAACAGTTCGACGAACTCATAAAGGAAGGCGACCAACTCAATTCCTTTATTAACCGCTCCTCGAGCGGCCTTCGTGCTGCTGAGATTACCCAGGTGTCAGCTTGGGTTTCACGAGCTGGTCAGCTCATCAAGAACGTCTCCTCTGAGACCAGCCTCTATTACCGGCAGTTCTCGAGCCCTCTCGACAAAATGGGCGTTAATTTCTACAACCTTCATTCGGACAACTTTGAGCATTTCGCGATGCTTGTCGGATGCTTGCAAGCAACCTATGCTGACTTCAAGATCGGGCTCTTGCGTGACATCCGCACTTTATTGAGAGCAGAGATATTTGGCGATTTTCTTGAAATGGCCGAGTACTTGCTCACTGAAGGATACAAGGACGCCAGTGCTGTCTTACTCGGCGCAGTCTTAGAAGATTCCTTAAGAAAGCTTGCCACCAAGCTTGGTGTCGAGACGGCGAACCCTGACGGTTCTCCGAAGAACCTCGAGCGCCTCAATCAAGATCTCTACAAGGCTGATGCATACGATAAGCTACTTCACAAGCAGGTGACCAGTTGGGCTGATCTTCGCAACAAGGCAGCTCACGGCGAGTTCGGCAAATACGATATGGACCAGGTACGCTCCATGTTGCTGTTTGTCCAGAAATTCTGCTCGGATCATTTGAGCTGACACGGGCACGGCGCTTAACAAACGGCAAACCGGCGCTC
>PMZI01000004.1 GCA_003170475.1 Ignavibacteriota bacterium
ACGCAGGATGCATGAACATAGGGGAGGTGCTAACAAGGGATTTACCAGACGCTATCACGTGAACCAACTCGTGTACTATAAAGTCTTTGATGATCCCATTTCCGCAATCCAGCGTGAGAAACAGATCAAAGCTGGATCAAGACGAAAGAAGCTTGAACTCATCGAGAAAATGAACCAAGAACGACGGGACCTATATGAGGAGATCATAGCATGACTCCCCCGCACATGCAGGTCACTTCGTCGTCCCGCTCAAACGCAGCGGGACTCCTCGTGATGACGCACCATTAAGGATTTCCCATGACCCACGAAAACTACCAACAACGCATCAGCCTCTATGTCGACCATGCGCTGAGCGACAAAGACACCTCAAAACTCTTTGCTCACCTTTCGCGGTGCAAAGAGTGCCGATCGTTTCTAAAGCTGGCATCGCATGTTCATGCGCGCATCGCCAACCAGGAACTTGCGGAAGTTCCGCCCTCTCTCGATCGACGCGTTCTCGCAAGCGTTGCGACAACATCAGACAGGTCAGAACGAAGACCTTGGTATGCACCGATGTGGTTCACACGGATATCGATTCCTTTGCCGGCCGCTGCTTCTATCTTGTTTCTGATTATGGTCGGTAGTCTGCTGCTTTCACCAATTCTTGCCCAGCCGCCGCAGCGTCAGACTGAGATCCCGGCGCAGCTGGCGTCGAAAATCCCCGCATCGCTTCAACAGCTTCAATTGAACAAATAGGAGCACCGTTCATGGAGAAAGATACCGTCACCATTGAAATCAAACAGGATGTTTCGATTACGCTCCTGTGGATTGTGTGCGGCGTGATCCTTGTGTCCCTCGTCTTCTTATTGACTCCATCGGCGATGGATCTCTGGCCATCGGTCAATGCGGCGGGGATCGCCGGCGCATTGTATTTTGTCGCGATGCTGGCGTATACACTTCGCAATCCTATAGGAAAAGGCGTCAGGATTTGGATTGGCG
Organism: Ignavibacteriota bacterium; assembly: GCA_003170475.1. Lineage (GTDB taxonomy): Bacteria > Bacteroidota > Ignavibacteria > UBA10030 > UBA10030 > UBA9647. The sequence continues at coordinate 979 of PMZI01000004.1, forward strand.
TTGCAGCAATTATGGTTCTTGCCCTTGGGGCATTTACTTGGCAACGGGTGCAGGCTCAAACCGAATGGCAGGCCGAAACGCTCATGAAAATCAGGGGCGTCATCGGCAGGGGTGTCATGCGACGCTATATGTCGGAGGCGTCCCTCAAAACTCTGGACAAGTTCTATCAGCAGCGTGGACCCAAAAAAGAATCGATGGCGGATATCTTCTGCAAGGAGAACCCCGGAGCTGCAGTGGGAGTAAATATTTATAAGCCCGAATGGAAGGACGATAAGTCGCAGCTCATCGTCACGAAACTCGAGCCAGCGGCGATCGAACTTCTTTCGCAGGAAACATATGTCAAGGGAAGAGATCCGCAATTCAAAAACCACAACGGACAGCTTGGCATGATTCAGGAACGTTTCATTGTGACGGAGAAAGGGATTGAACATGTCTCAGAGAATTGATTCTCCGGACTTCGCTCCCGGATTTTTGTGGCAAATCATAATTGTGACGATTGCCGCTCTTTGTCTTGTCGTCTTTTTGCATGGCCAGTCAGATTCAATTGGTACAATGGGCATTTCGTCGCCAAACTCAATCTTTCCGTGGATGATTGGGGGGAAGCAGACAATTGGAAACGGTCTTCGTGCGTTCAGCGGGAAACCGCCTGAGCCGCCCCCGGCCGGTGATCGCGCAAGAGCACTTGTCCCCGTACTTGTTGGCATGGTGCTTTGTCCGACAATCTTTTTTCTCGGGTGGCGTCGGCGACGGCTGGCTGGATTGTCACGTGAGGAGCGACCACCGTTAAAGATCTCCGGCTATACCTTCTGCGGACTGGTTACTATATTTGTTGTGGTTGCGGTTGTGCCGATCGCGTACTTCGGTGAGAGATCACGGGCGACCTTGTACCACGCTCAAGCCGTTCAGGAAAACAGAGATTTCATGATCAACGAACTGAATGAGCTCGCCGTCAATGCGGCGCAATATTTCATTCTTCCCAAGTCGCTTGGCGGCGGCGGTCGGAGTTTTGAAGGGTACTCGATTCCGCCGAAAAGCGAGAAGAGTGAAGAGGCATCGTACAAAGTGACAGGAGGCAAAAACGTGGCCGCTTTTCATGCGACCTCAGCAAAATATGCGTCATGTACGATTGATGTAAAAGTCGACAGCGCAGGACTAATGGCCTGGTGGACGTACAAGGGTGAATTCGAATAGGCGGTTCACCACATACACCCTATTGGAGAAACACATGAACGACAATCGAACAATTCATCTTTCGAACATTGACTGGCGATGGCTGGTCGTGACCTACTGCTTTCTCGTCCTCTTCCACCTCTTGCCGTCTCTCCTGGTGTTGGGTTTAAAGGATTTCTTTCTGACGAGCAGAATTTGGGGGTTCATACTCTGGTCCGGGGCAGGAATTATTCTCGTGAGCGGGTATGTAGGCCGCCGGTCGATCGCTCTCACGATTCTGGAGCCGGGCATCGCGTCGATGTTCTACATGGCGACGCTGATTTCCATAATGTCAAAAGTCCGCGACATCCACGCTACTGGCTACAGACTTATAGGGTTACTGGTTGCCCTTCATCTCATCGCGTTTCTGGTTGGTTGCTTTGGGGCAGCGGCCGGGGAATGGCTGCAGTCGCGGAAAGACAGAGCACGGTCGATCAGTGAAAACTGAAA
>PMZI01000084.1 GCA_003170475.1 Ignavibacteriota bacterium
CGGGTGACGACGCCCGTGATAACAACATCTGACTATGTAAGTCCTTCCCACGCTCTTACATTGCCTCCGGGGAGAGCTGACTACAGTTGCATCTACAGGCAACTGTCCGATACACTGAAAAGTGGGATCGTTGGGATAGAGTTTCGGATGATGAAAAAAGATTCTACTCAAAGAACTGCTTTCTATGGTATGCTCTTTCAGAAGCGTTCTGACGTAGCGTCCTACGCCAAAGTGCAAATGGCAATGGGGTTTGGTGGAAGCACCCAAAGTGATTCAGTGTTCGCACAAACCTGGAATTATGCCACCCCCAATACCACCATCTTCATCAAACAGATTGCAAAAATACAATCGAATCGGTGGTACAAACTTGGGATCGAATATAATTTCGCAACAAAGGTCTGCACCTATTTGCTGGATGATACGAAAATCGGGGAGCACACGTACGACATTGCCTATTTTGACTCCATTCTGTTCGGTGATCAGGATACGGATGGTGCAGACAGGGGCAATGTGTTCTTCCTGGATGACATCGTCGTCTACAGGAGATAATCGAAAGGAAATAGGTGGCCGCCAAAGTGCGCTCCCTAAGATGCGCAGAAATGGCCGACTTCACTGCCGCCGAAACTCCCCCTGGTATCATTCGATACTAACCTAAAGTATCGAGAACCCCTGCCTTCGAGAGGGGTGGCGGGGGTTCTCTGGGGGGGGACTCAGAACAGTATGATCTGAAAACAACGATTTCCCTCTGTCGACTCAACGGAAACATATCTTCATGAAAAGCGAAGAATTTGAACGTGCTCTGAGCGTGCTTCTGCGCCGACCAGGCATTGAATTTGTACGTGGTTTGAAATCGTTGCTCGAGAGAGATCCGGGATACCTGAAGGCACATCAGGATGCAATCACATTTGGCGTCCAAGAGCTTCTGAATAACGGTGGCATTTTCTGGGACGAGACGGCTCTCAAGGAAAACGGGGTAACTCTTATCCGTGAAGCATTGGAGAGATTGCAGATGGTTGAGAAGGAACAGGACTACGAATGACCACACCGAGTCCGAAGAAAATACTCATCGTCAATGATAACCGACAGGAGATGGTCACGCTTTCACAAATCCTCCTTCTGAATGGCTATCAACTATCATACTCTGAAGATGAGGCGATTGCAATCAAGCTTGCAAAGAAGACCAAGCCGGACCTGGTAATCTGCAATACCGTGAGCACAAAACTGGATGTGACCGCTTTCTTCCGTGCCGTCAGGTCGCATGCAGAGACGAGGCATGTTCCTTTCCTTTTCATTGCAGAATCAAAAGAGCAGTTGAAGGAACAAGTCGGTGATCTCCACCCCCAGAACCTTCTCCTGAAACCCTTCACCCGAGAGCAACTCGCGATCACCGTGCAGGAGAATCTCAAACGCTGACCTGCAATATCCTCGGATTGCGAATCTGGTCGCCTTTCGGTCACTTGCCTTTGTTCGCTGCTCTAGCTACCTTTGCATCACCCTTCTCGCACCGTATCATACTTCCACGATCAAGTGGAGATGTTATGTCAGTCTTCTATCATCGAAATCCACTCTTCTCGTTTCTGATCCTGAATCAATTATGCCGGGTTCCCGGTATTTTGGTGTGAAGTTTCATTTCTAAGAGAACGACGATAGTTGTGAATCATATCACCTATGGGAGCATGATTATGGACAAGACAAGACAAAGAGAACTCTTCGCGATTCTCATTCTATTGCTCGTTGTCGTTCCGGCATCGTTGTTCGCCCAATCGGCACCGGCCACCTCTACTGTCAACTATCCGGGTGGCGGTGTGATTCAGGCGGGCGATGCATGGGAATCATTCTTGCCGGAAGGCACAACGCCAAGCTATAGCGACGCGGGGACCTACACGACACTAGGTTATCGCAACTTCATTCGCCTGGGCAACTTCGACCGTGCCTGGACAACGCCTGCGACGCACTGGCCAGCGGCCTGGTTCTATACGAACTACTGGTACAAGAATGCCTGGGCCGGCGTGTTTGATCCAGATCCGACCTTCAATCCCGCAGCCATTGGTGGCAAGACCAACCCGAGCTACTTTGCCGCCAGTGGCGGTGGCAACTACGCACAGCTTACGTATATGCCGACGTTGCTTGGCGCTAAGGATGCCACCCGACACTACAGCGTTGAGCCATACTGGGTTGACGGCACACGGCGACAACATGCGGTGTACGAAGCAGCCTGGCCTACGAACGTGGGCATCGACATGAAGATTCGCGCCCATGGTTTCCAGGGGCCAAACTGGAACAACCTGAACGACTTCGTCATCCTTGAGCTCGAGTTCAAGAATACCGGAAACGTCGACATGGATATGGATGGTGTGACGGAAAAGGTGAATAACACGATCAAGGCGCTGGCGTTTGAACTCTCGACAGAGAGGTATATGTCGGTCGGGAGTTATGGCGGCGGTGGCCGAAACAACAATGATATTGTGCCCACACCACTCGTAGCTCAGGCAGCATGGATCGATGATCCTGATGCCTCGGGCGCACCGTGGGCATTTAGCACGATCCTCCCCAGTGCATCGGTGTTGAACCCTACAGCCGGGAATGTTGATATCGGATTTAATACTGGTCCTAAGAACTGGTATACCGACATCTGGACCGGTATGGTCATGATCGACGCAAAGCAGGGAGGTTTACCAGCGGATCGCTCGAAGACCGTTGTCGGCAACGCTACGAAAAAGACCATCTTTGGTACAGATCCGATTGGGGTCGGCTCACAGCGCGGATGGTATGTCTCCGGAGGAAGCCAGGCCCAGGTTTGGGGCTCCGGCAACCCGAAAGCACAGTTCCTCACAGCGACCGGTGTGTGGTTCCTGGATGGAGGCAAGAGCCGACAAACAGACGCGCAGAATTTCAATCTCAATCCCAATCCAAACTTCTTCTCCGGCGGCACGGCGGGCGACGTGACGACGTTTGTGCCGAAGGCATCCGGGGTCGGACGTCCGGATGGAGATTTCAAGAGCTCGAACATTTTCGACGCTCCATCATTCGAGGATGGCAAGGCAGACGCCTCAACAACCTACCCGACCGGCTGGGGAAAATTCTCCAAGGGGGCCAGCAACACGGAGAACTTCAATGGTGATATGTTCGCCGGTGTTGGCCCGTTCAGCCTCGCCCAGGGTGAGTCCATGACAATCGTCATGGCGACCGTCGCAGGATATCGCCTCGAAGGTATTCAAAAAGCAGTCCGTGCAGCACGCTGGGCGTATTCACAGAACTACAACATCCCGGTTCTTCCGCCGATGCCGGACGTCAAGGTTTCAGGCACGCCGGCGAAATCGATTGCAGTGGAGTGGGACAACCGGGCGGAGAGCGATGGGGAATTTGCAGGATACAAGATTTACAGGTCGTCCCAATATCTCAAGAAATACTTCCTCGACGAGGGGATGCGTGTGTCCGACCGGTATCAGGAAAACATGGTTCCCGGTCCGATTCCGGCAAACCTCAAGAAACCGGTCAACCCAAAGTTTGATGCGTTCGCCCAGGTCAACGCAACCGCCTCCCAGGGATCATATCAGCCCGACACATGGGGCACATGGGATCTGCTTGCTGTCATTCCGAAGCTTCAGCTCGCGAGCACGCCGGTCGCAACGACGACAGGATACAACTACAAATATGATGACAAGGATGTTGTGCTCGGGTTTTCGTATTGGTACTATGTTGCCGCGTACAAGGAAGGCACCTACACCGGTCCCGACGGTGAGACAACGAACCGTATCGAGACGCACTCGACCAATAGGAACGGCGCTACAGGATTGTGGGCGCTCACATTCCCGTTTGCAGCGCAGAACGCCAACTTTGGGAAGCTGGCCTCAAACGATGCAGCCCAGAGTGCCCAGGGCTTAAAGAATATCGGTGCAGCGGTGGTGCTTAATTCGGCGTTGGCAGTCGACGTGAACCAGGTCCCCATCATGTTCCGTCTTGAACAGAACTATCCTAACCCGTTCAATCCCTCCACGCGGATCGCGTTTGCGATTCCGAAAGCCTCAAAGGTCCAACTGAGAATACTTGATGTTCTCGGACGGGATATTGCGCTGCTTTTCGATGGCCAGAAACCAGCCGGTGCATATGAATTGCAGTGGGATGCGGGCAGTTTGCCCAGCGGCATCTATTTCTATCGGCTGCAGTCGGGGGAATACGTGGAGACGAGGAAGATGATATTGTTGAAGTAGAATCACCTTCAGCGCAGTCGTGTGATGACCAAAGCTCCTGCTTCACGTGTTGGCTGGATGTTCATATTGAATCCGAAATTGACGCTGCAGTTTGACGGATTGCTTTGTTGTGCGAAGCACCCTTGGAGGTTCCATGAAACGCTTACGAGCTACAATTCTTCTTGCCTTTTTCCTCCTGCAACCATCGTTCCAATCAATACATGCACAATGGGTGCAGACAAATGGTCCTCAGGGAGGCTACGTCAATTGTCTCACGCTGAGTAGCGGCAACCTCTTCGCGGGAACGAACGGTGCCGGAATATTTCTCTCCACCGACAACGGTACGACATGGAAACCTGTGAATACCGGACTGACAAACCTGTATGTCCGTTGCATCGCCGTCAGCGGCGGAAACATCTTCGCGGGGACATCGACAGCCCTGTTCCTCTCATCCAACGCGGGTGCAAGCTGGACGGCTATGAATTCCGGATTGCCGGCTGCCGGTGTAAGGTCTCTGATGGCCACTTCGACAAGTGTCTACGCGGGCACGGATACCAATGGTGTCTATCTCTCGACAAACAACGGTAACTCATGGATCGCGGTCAATACCGGTTTGATGAACAAGACTGTGTGGTCGCTCGCGACAAGTGGAACGAATGTCTACGCGGGTACAAATGACGGCCTCTTTCTCTCAACAAATGCCGGAGCAATCTGGACGGATGCGAGTTCGGGACTGACCAATAGAGTCATCAGGTGTCTTGCTGTCAGCGGAACGAGCATCTACGCTGGCGTCGACAGCAACGGCGTCTTCATCTCAACAGACGGCGGATCAAACTGGTCGGTATCGAGCCGCGGATGGCGAATCGGATCTGTTCGGTCGCTTACGGTGAGTGGTCCGAAAATCTTCGCAGGGACATATGGCAGCGGGGTGCTCCTTTCAACAAACAGCGGGGTGGACTGGTCCATCAGCCAGTCAGACTTCTCAAGCTTCATCGTAAATGGCATTGTTGTGAACGGTAGCTCGGTCATAGCGGGAACGTACAGTGGCGGAGGAATTTACATTTCGACGAACAACGGCCAGAGCTGGACTGTCAGGAGCTCCGGCATGGTCAACACCTATATCTACAGTCTGGCGGCCAATGGAACTGATCTCTTCGCGGGCACATGGATCGATGTGTATCGATCTACTAATAGCGGAGTTGACTGGACTCCGCTGAATTCCGGATCGTCAAATTGCTATTCGATCGCCGCCAACGGTCTCATGCTTTTTGTTGGAACACATTATGGTGGGTCGGACGGCGCTGTGTTTGTTTCCACGGATCGCGGGACAACGTGGGGATCTGCCAGCCCGAGGATGTCGGATGCTCCTGTCCGGACGCTCGCCATCAGCGGATCGAATCTGTTTGCGGGGACTGCTGGCAGTGGTGTGTTTCTGTCGACCAACAATGGCTCAACGTGGACAGCGGTAAACAATGGTCTGTCGAACCTATCCATTTGGTACATCGCCTCCAGCGGGACGACGCTGTTCGCGGGGACCGACGGAGGCGGCGTGTTTATCTCGACGAACAATGGTGGCTCCTGGTCGGCCATGAACACGGGGCTTTCGAACACATCGGTACGGGCTCTCACGTTCTCCGGCACAAAACTGTTTGCAGGGACTGCGAGTGGCGTCTTCGTCTCAACGGATAACGGTGCACACTGGTCGCAACCCGGTTCGTTGAACACAATGATCCTTGGTCTCGTCGCTAGCGGAACCAATCTCTTCGTCTGCACGAATGGAGGTGTGTACCTTTCGTCAGACGACGGTGCAAATTGGGGGACGGTCAACACTGGATTGACAAATGTGAACATCATCTCTGTGGCGATCCAAGGGGCAAGTCTCTTCGCAGGTACGCCCAGTGGTGGTGTATGGCGGCGGCCGCTTTCGGATATGATCAGCGTTCCATCGTCGCAAGCGACGTTAACCGCTATCACCCCTCTCTCCGTTGGCAAGGGAAATGACTTTACCGTCGAGATCAAGGTCGGAGACTCGACTCGTACATCAAACATCTTCGGTGCCAGTTTTGATCTGCTCTACTCAAACACCTCCTACATCGATTTTGTCTCGGCTGATGTCTCGGGTTCGTTTCTTGGATCAGATTTGCTCTACATCCTTACGCCCGATGACGCGATTGGTAAAGTGAGTGTAGGCATCTCGCGTAAAGCACCGTTGCCTGGCGTGAGTGGGGGAGGGACGCTTCTTCGTCTCAAGTTCCACGTTTCTCCGACTGCACCCGACAACGGAACCGTGACCTTCAGCTTCGCGAATGTTTCGGCGAGCGATCAAAATGGCAACTCTATTACGCTGACACCAATTTCAGGTACGACCACAGTACAAGGCTTTACAGTGTGGCCCGGAGATGCGGACAACAGCGGGGTAGTAAATCAGGCCGACATACTTCCCCTTGGATTGTACTGGGGTAGCAGAGGACCGGCTCGATCGAACGCCTCGCAGCAATGGATTGCACAAGCAGCAACAGCTTGGGTGTCTCAAGCCGCAATATATGCCGATGCAAACGGAGATGGAGTGATCAACCAGGCGGATGTCATTCCAATTGGACTCAACTGGGCGAAGACCCATTCGCTTGGAAAGATCGGTTCGTCCGTCCACGGTGGCCCAAATGCGAATGCAGCCATCGCGCTGGGAACTCCGCTCCTGAGGGCAATCGGTCCAGCCTCGGTGAATGGAAAAAGCAACTTCGAAGTGAACATAGTCCTTGGTGACACCACAAATTCGGTGAGCAACCTGTTCGGTCTCTCGTTCGTTTTGGATTTCGCCGGCTCAAAGAACTTCATGCAGGTTGTTGAAGCAACGCAAGGCACGATGCTCGGGAGCGATGTGATATTCTTCCCTCAAATTGACAACAACAATGGCAATGTGGCATTCGGAATCACCCGCAAAGCAGGGCAGGGGGGCGTTACAGGCTCGGGACAAATTGCGAAGATCAAATTTGCAATCCTCAACCAAACAAGCATTGTAACATTTACGACACGAGACATACAGGCGAATGACGCAACCGGAAACCCGATCGCGATCCTGCCATCCTCTTCCTCGACCCTTGTTGGGGTCGAGCAGGCACCTTCGATTCCAACCGAGTTCTCTCTTCAGCAGAACTATCCCAACCCGTTCAATCCGAGCACAGCCATTGCGTACGCATTGCCAACACGGAGCTTCGTGCGGCTGTCGGTTATCAACGCCCTCGGACAAATACTTGTAGATCTCGTCAATGGGGAGCAATCTGCCGGATGGAACCAGGTTGTGTGGAACGCAAATGCCTCCTCCGGGCTCTATCTCTACAGGTTGGAAGCGGTGTCTCTGAGCGATCCAAGCAAACGATTCGTTGAAACCAGGAAGATGTTATTGTTGAAGTAGCGAGTTTTGAAGAGATCTTTCTCCAAGGCACTGACCGATGTTGGCAGGGGGGAAATCGCGCGGCCTCCGCAGAACCCTTCGGCGTCTGAGCGCCCGCCACCACAAGCTAAGATGGCGATCCTGACGCATGTCGTCTCCCGCCTCATTGCCCGCCGAGGTCATACCATACAAGAAAAAGGAGAAGAGGATGAAACTACGATCACTAGGAGCGTCAGACCTGTTGGTGAGTCCTATTGGACTTGGTTGCTGGCAGTTCAGCAAAGGCAGAGGGCTTGCCGGCAGGTACTGGCCGGTGCTGAGCGATGAGACCATCAAGGAAATTGTGAAAGTGAGCATAGAGGGGGGAGTCAACTGGTTCGATACGGCCGAGTTGTATGGCAATGGTGCGTCGGAGAAGGCGCTGTCGACTGCACTGATCTCACTTGAGAAGACGACGGGCAATGTCGTCATCGCCACGAAATGGTCGCCCATGTTCAGGACGGCCGCGTCAATTCTTCGTACAATCGATGATCGAATTCGATCACTTCAGAACCTGCGTATTGACCTTTATCAAGTACATCAACCTCTAGGGTTTTCGACCGTCGAAAAGGAGATGGATGCAATGGCGAGATTGGTTGATGCCGGGAAGATCCGTTATGTCGGAGTGAGCAACTTCAATGCAGATCGAATGCGACGTGCTCATGCGCAGCTCCGTCGCCATGGACTCGCGCTGGTGTCCAACCAAATGAGCTATAGCCTGCTGAAGAGAGGGATCGAAAAGAACGGAGTCGTTGAGACGGCAAAAGAGCTGGGTATCTCCATCATCGCATATTCGCCGTTGGCACAGGGGATCTTGACCGGCAAGTTTCACAAACAGAATGATCAGGCTGCTCAGCCCGTGGGGATCCGCAAGTACCTTCCCGGCTTCAGACGGGGAGGCTTGGAGCGAAGCCGGCCGCTGATCGCGCGGTTGGGGCAAGTAGCAGAAGCGCACGGAAGTACTCCTGCCCAGGTTGCGCTGCAATGGTTGAACAGTTTTCAGGGAGAACTGGTCGTGGCAATTCCCGGGGCATCGTCAGCTGCCCAGGCGATGCAGAATGCCAAATCGATGGAGATCGTGCTGACACAAGACGAGATGCACTCGCTCGATGAAGTGTCCAGGGGATGCCAACACGGCTAATGCTGCTTCGCGGACTCGATGAAAGACAGAGGTTGTTCATTTATCCGACTATCGCTTTTACCTCATTCTCCAAAGCATGCAGTTTGTCAAAGTTGAATTTCTTCTTTGCATCTCTGAGTATCCAGAAGATAACCCCGCTCATGAGTGCGGCAAAAAAGCACCACACTGATGCAAGATATTGCCAATAAAATACCGCTGTAACGAGAAACGATAAAGACATTAATATGCCCAACAGATGCGTTCTTTTAGTGCTCGAAACAAAAAGAGGAGTAACGGAAGCAATGAAGTAGGTTATGAAAGCGATCATTGTCCATGAGTTCGGGAAATCGTTCTTATACTGAATATGATACCCCATGATTTGCGGCGTGACATTGAAAAACAACAAACAAAAAGTATAATAGAGTGACGCCGATATCCCCATAGCGAGCAGGACCCATAGTATCTTTTTTCTTTTCTTACTCTTTTCCATGAAGAGGACTGAAAGAGGTATCATCATTGGCCAAAGAACCTCGGCCATGACTAAAAACATGTATGTGCAAAATGTTTCAATATGGGCAAGTTGCGGATTGCGTAATGTTAACCATAATAATCCCTCTGTAAATTGCTGCAGTCCAAAAAACAAAGGGATACTTGCAAAGACCATCTGGGAAGGTTTATGAACTTCCCTGACAGTCGCAACACCTATTGCCGAAATGACAACAGCGCCCGCAAAACTTGCATTTGCTGAAAAACACATAATAGTCCTCTTTCGCACAATATGGATGAAGGCTCTTAGTACAAGCGTTTCCTTTGCATACGCTATCGAAGAAACACACAAAGCGTAATAGCCCGAACGGATGAAAGAGTAGTTAATACTTGCCAGGAACGTTTTACTGAGCACGACCTTGATTTGGGATACGGTGCCTGGAGAGGCCCTTTCGTTCGCCCAGTGCGACGGGATGCCAATGTTCCGAGCGGTATTCATAGAGCGGGACTTTCCTAAAGAAATCCACAACACGTTGTCGGTAGGACAGGGACAGATGAAAGTCAGTGAGCGGCAAAAGAGAAAATCCCAGTCACCCTGAGCGCCCGCCGGGCCGCTTAGCGGGCTGGAAGTCGAAGGGTGCTCAGAGCCAGCCCGGTACGTGGTTCGACTTCCCGCCCGTGAGTGAGCTAGTATTGCGGTTGGGCGGGCGCTCACCACGACGGGGTTCTTTTTCAGGCCCACGGAAAACAAGCATGCGTCACCCTGAGCGCCCGCCATCACAAGCCAAAATGGCTTTCTGTCGTCAAATCGTCTCACTTTCCCCAATATACCGGATTTCCGGTATTGACATTGCACCCCCGCTGGGATAGATTCTGAGTAAGTGTGACAGGCCCGAAAGTCGCTTGTCTTCATCTCTCGCAAAAATCCATTACATTCGCAGCAATGGATTTGCAAATAATGCACTGGCTGGTAGCTATCGTCAGTTCAGCACATCATTGACCGAGATGGCCCCCCAACGTATCAGCGAAGCGCAAACGCGATATAGCATCATTGATCCCCAGCTCAAGAAAGCCGGATGGAATCTCTCCGACCGTACACAGGTCGCATTCGAGATCCCCGTCGCAGGCTATGATGGTTCTGTCTCAGAGGGGTTCACAGACTACTGCCTCTACCGGGAGGACGGAGAAGTCTTGGCCGTCGTGGAAGCGAAACGGACGAGCCGCGATGCTCGTGTTGGAAAGCAGCAACTGCTGCACTATCTCGAGGGAATTCAAAAGAAGCAGAGTTTTCGTCCATTCGGATTCATGGCCAATGGCGAAGAGATCTTTTTCTGGGATAGTGATGTCGCAGCCGAAAGACAGGTCGCCGGTTTCTTCTCCCCGGAGAACCTCGCACGCCTTCTCTTCCTGAAACAGAACCACAAGCCGCTCAACAGCGTTGAGATCAACCGCACAATCGTCGAGCGATCATATCAAGTTGAGGCGATCCGTCGCATTTCTGAAGCCGTGGAGGTAAAGAAGAAGCGGAAGGCGTTGTTGGTGATGGCGACCGGAACGGGGAAGACGCGTACAATCATGGCGTTGATTGATGTGTTCCTCAGAACTCACAATGCGCAGCGAGTTCTGTTCCTGGCCGATCGCGATGCGCTGGTGGAGCAAGCACTCACCGACGGGTTCAAGACATTCCTGCCGAACGAGTCGCGGGCGAGGGTGCGGACATACGATCTTGACGATGCAAAGAGGAAACGTATCTGCGTTTCAACTCTGCAGACGCTCGAGCTCTGCTACGGCAAATTCACGCCGGCCGATTTCGATCTCATCATAACGGACGAATGTCACCGTTCGATCTATAACAAGTTTACGGATGTTCTGGCATACTTCGACGGCATCCAGATAGGACTGACAGCCACCCCAGCGGAGTTTATCGACCGCGATACCTTCAAGTTCTTCGATTGTCACGAGAAAATTCCGACGTTTCTCTACACGTTCGATAAGGCTGTCGAGGAGAAATATCTCGTCGACAAAAACGTGTATGCTGCGCAGACGAAGTTCCAGCGCCAGGGAATCAAGGGCGCAAACATGACGGAGGAGGAGAAAGAGGAGCTGCGCAAGCGAGGCATCGATCCGGATGAGATTGACTATGAGGGAACTGACCTCGAAAAGAAAGTGACAAACAAGGACACCCTCCGCGCTCAGTGGGAAGAATTCATGGATGTGTGTTATAAGGACGCTACTGGACAATATCCCGGCAAATCCATCATCTTCGCCATTACGCACCAGCATGCCATGCGGTTGGCTGAGACGTTCAACGAGATGTATCCGGAGTACGAGGGAAAGTTGGTGCAGGTCATCGATTCAAAGATGGAGCGATCCCGCGATCTCCTGGCAATCTTCAAGAAGCAGGACATGCCGCGTATCGCGATCTCTGTCGATATGCTTGATACTGGCGTGGACATACCGGAAGTGACGAACCTCGCATTCATGAAGCCGGTGAATTCGCAGATCAAGTTTTGGCAGATGATTGGCCGTGGAACTCGCTGTCAGGAAGCCTGCCGGCATTTTGAGTGGCTGCCAAACGGAAAGAAGGAAGAGTTCTTGATCGTTGATTACTGGGAGAACTTCGAGCATTTCAACATGCTCCCCGCTGAGGAAGAGAAATCCACTCAGGTTCCAGTGTTAGTAACGATCTTCAATACGCGGTTGCAGAAGCTGCGCTTGCTCCTGGGCGAACAAACAAAGAACCCCCGTCACGCTGAGCGTAGTCGAAGCGTGTCACAAGCAAACAAGCCGGATCAAACCCTAACCGATTTCCAGCGCATCGTTCGCGACATAAGAGCCGACATTGCCCGCATACCACTCGAATCATATTCTGTGCGGAGAGCCTTAAACGAGGTTAGCGAAGCTTGGCAGGACGATTTTTGGCGATACATCACAGAGGTCAAGCTCGAGTTCCTGAGAATGAAAGTAGCTCCCTTGCTCCGATTCGTGCCATTTGTACGCCCGGCCGAAACGTTTTTCATAAGCAAGATGGAGCGGTGCGGACTTGCTCACTTGCAGCACAAGGATCTCGCGTCGCATATCCAGTCGATCCGTGAAGATGTGAGCCTGCTGCCGACGAATATCGAAGAAGTGAAAGCCCGGCAGCAACATATCGACCATGTGCTCTCAAACGATTTCTGGATGCACCGGACTCTTGCTACCATTGATGTGGCAAAGGAAGCGCTTTCTCCGGTCATGAAATTCAAGCGAGAGCGGCCATCGCTGGTCTTCGAGCTGGGATTGGACGACGTGATCGCCATGCGCAAGTGGGTATTCTTGCGCAAAGACTCTCAACGGATGTATGTTGAAGAATACCGAAAGCTCATCGAAGAGAAGATAGAAAAGATCGCAGCGACGCACCCAACGATTGCAAAGCTCAAATCCGGCGACACCGTTAATGCTGAGGATCTCGTGCGCCTGGAGGAATCGCTGGAAGCCGAGCTTGGCACAGACGAGATCAGTTTGGACGACGAGAACATGCTAAAGGCATTCGGTGTGCGTGTGGGGAGTCTCGTGGATTTCCTGAAGCATGTGCTCAAGATTGAAGCCCTTCCTTCTTACGAGACGGTGGTGCGAAAGGCGTTTGATGCATTTGTTCTTGAGCATAATTACAGCGCGGACCAATCCCGGTTTCTCAGAGTTGTTCAAAGTGTATTTATGCAAAGAAAACAAGTGGAGGTCTCTGATTTGTATGAAGAGCCTTTCACTTCGTTTGGTTTGAATGCAGTCGATAAGCTGTTCAGTGCCCGCGAAATAGCGGATTTGGTTTCACTTGTAAGAAGACTCGCTGCTTGAAGCGTTTGATGTTCACCTCGGACCAGTCCCCATTTCTGCGCGTGGTTCAAAGCGTATTCTTGAAGCGAAGGAGGCTGGACTTGGCCGATTTATCTGGGGAGTGACTTACGAATATTGGCACAAATGCTGTAGTCAAGCTTCTTGGTCACTGAGGATTGCGGTAACATAAAGGAGAAGCAGGTATGTCAGATGAAGCATCACGAAGAGAACACTATTCACAGAAAAGGCTGAACCAACTTCGACTTCGCATGAAGAACATGTCGGAGTTAAGAAGGTTTCCAGAACTGACGATATTCGGCGCAGGATCTTATGCTCGCCTTGAGGCCAGTCAACACTCTGATATCGACATGTTTTTTCTCAATGCTTCCTCAGAAGCTGATCTATTAGAGCCTCGCACCAGCCAACTGAGGTTGTTTGCCAGGGTGATAGATATCGTGGGAAAAATGGATTTCCCAAAGTTTTCTAATGATGGGGAGTACCTGAAAATCCTGCACATGGGAGACATGGTTGAACAACTCGGTGGCAGAAAGGACGACTACGATAACCACTTCACAACACGAATGCTGCTGCTTCTCGAGAGTCAATATCTTTGTCGTCCGGATCTGTACAACAAAGCGATTTCCCGAATAATCCAGTCGTACTTCAGAGACTACCCAAGGCATCGGAGTGACTTCAAACCCATTTTTCTAGTGAATGATATCATGCGCTATTGGAAGACGCTTTGTTTGAATTATGAGAACAAGCGGCTAAGAAAAACTTCCGACAAATATGCAGTTGTNNTTGTGACGCGACGCGTGCGAAACTTCAAGCTTAAAATAAGTAGAATGACTACATGTTTCGCAACGATCGCGCTTCTAGGTTGCAGAATGAAAGCAATCTCAGAGCAAGTCGTTGAGGAAATTGTGCGATTGACGCCCCGACAAAGGCTTCTCAGCATTCCCGAGCATCTGTCGGAATCTAAAGCTACGATTGACGAAATTCTTCTTCTGTACGGGTGGTTCCTGGAAATGACTGCGCTGTCGACGAATCAGTTGGAACGGCATTTCACGGATCAAAAAAAGAGAGAAAAGGCATTTCGTAGAGCTAACGATTTTGGAAACAAGATGTTTGAACTTCTGAAGATTGTGGATAAAAAACACCGCATTCTCCGATATTTGGTGATCTAGATATGGCATCCTTGTATATACTCTATATTGATGACGACATTGTGGGCCGATGTTTGGAATTAATCAGAAGAGTCTGTGAGCCCGCCTCTACATCCAAGCCGCATGTAACGGTCCGCGGACCGCTCAGGAGAACAGATAAGACTGGCTCCTTGTGGAAAGATGAGCAATTCAACGAGATCGAGCTAGTTGAGCCTGGCTTGTTTGACTCATCAGCCAAAAGTGTGATGCCGCAAAATACTGTTTTCATCCGTTGTGACCTGCATAATCCCAAGCTGGCTCAGTACAAGCCTGATTATATTACGAGTCCTCCACAC
This sequence comes from Ignavibacteriota bacterium, assembly GCA_003170475.1. Classification (GTDB taxonomy): domain Bacteria; phylum Bacteroidota; class Ignavibacteria; order UBA10030; family UBA10030; genus UBA9647. The sequence goes on from PMZI01000084.1 coordinate 14,541, forward strand.
ATAACCCTGTATGACGGTCATTCAAAGGAGTTCGCAAATAGGCTTGTAGTCGAATTGGAAAAGTTCGATTGGCATTTGAAGGTTCCATTAGCCAGCAGACCAAAATTGACAAAGGTGATCCTAAGGAAGAGAAGGAATGTCTCAGACACCATTGTTCATGAATACAGCATAAGTCTGCAAAATCTCTTCACGGAGATCACGAAGGAAAAGCTTGATTATTCTTATCTGAGGAATCTGAACATCAACCAACGCGTACAGTTGGTAACGACTATCTACAAGTATTTGGAAAAACTTGTCGTGACTAACCGTGGGCGAAATCATATGACTCAGGATAAGCTTCGGATTAGGCAAGAGCACACCATGGAAGTTTGGAAGGACCTTCACAAGACATATCGTGGTGATCAGGAAGAACTGGACTTGCTCAGGAATTCGCATGACGAAGCCACAGCACTCAACCCCCGAGTATTACGTAGCAAACTTGGCCAGTTTCTCACTCCCCCGGAGCTTGCCATCGAAATAACTCGGTTTGCCGGAACTCTGCTGCCCCGAAGTCAGTTGATCCACTTCGGTGATCCCTCAATAGGATCTGGCACATTTTACTCTGCGCTCCGGCAAGTGTTTCCCAAACAGTTGATCGGGAGCGCAATCGGCATTGAAATCGACAAAACAATCGTGTCCATCACAAAGCGACTTTGGGCAAAACATGGCTTACGCCTTATTGAGGGGGATTTCTTTCAGCAGAGATTAAACAATCCGAGGAATCTTATCCTCTGCAACCCACCCTATGTTCGCCACCATTTCTTGCTCAAAAAACAAAAAGGATATCTAAGAACGCGTGTTCAGAAGGAACTCGACATTCCCATAAGCGGGCGCTCAAGTCTCTACGCGTACTTCATGCTGATTTGCCATGGCTGGATGACTGACGGGGCCATCGCTGCCTGGCTCATTCCATCAGAATTCATGGAATCCAATTATGGAATGGCGATCAGACGGTACTTAACTGAATTTGTTTCTGTAGTTCGTATTCATCGGTTTGACCCAAAGGACATTCAATTTGAAGGTGTCGTGGTGGCTTCATCAATTGTTGTGTTCAAGAAAGGCAAACCCCGCGAGGACCATGTTGTCCAATTTAGTTATGGCGGCAGCCTAAGCTCTCCAAAAGAGAAGATTGAAATTCTGAGCTCACAATTGCAAAGTCGGGACAAATGGCCGTCCAGTGCTGCTGCTGTTTTGCCAAAGAAGACTAGCCACTTCAGACTGAAAGAGCTTTTTACCGTGCGGCGTGGTATTGCGACTGGTGCCAATTCATTCTTTATTTTGCCAAGGACTAGGGCAAGGGATCTTGGAATCCCGAACTCCTATCTTCGACCAATACTACCGGGTCCCCGTGATTTGTCAGAGCAAATTGTGCACTCAGAATCTGATGGATATCCAAAGCTCGCGCTTCAACTGTCTTTGATTGACTGTGATCTGCCAGAATCTGAGTTGCGCAAGCGCCACCCGAGGTTTTGGGATTACTTGAAAACCGCGAGGTCGAATGGCATAACCAGTCGCTACTTGGTTAGGAATCGAGAGCCCTGGTATCGCCAGGAACGCAGGGAGCCGCCTCCATTCTTATGCACCTACTTTGGACGAGACGCAGCAACTGGTAGCCCGTTTCGATTTGTGTGGAACCAGTCAGAGGCGGTTGCGACAAATTTGTATCTTTTCCTTTATCCAACTCGAGAGTTAGCGGAGGCGCTGAAACGGAATCCGCGGCTACACAAGCGGGTTTTTGACCTTCTGAACGGAATTCAGATAGCACAACTTAATGACGGAGGTAGGGTCTATGGGGGGGGGCTACACAAGCTTGAGCCGCGCGATCTTGCAGAACTTGCTATACCCCAATTCGAAGATCTTCTGGATGTACCAAAACGACCAATAAGAAAACCGCATGAGTACTGGAAGAAGGTGGAAAATGAATAGCCTAAGATTGACAGTGTTTGACATATTTTCATACATGGTTCCCGGAGTATGCTATTTGATTATGGTGCCATGGGCCTTGAAGTGGGTTGCTCCCTTTCAGTTCATCGACTCGTTTTCAAATCTCACCATATACTCCACGGTTGCGTATGCTTTCTTGGCGTATCTCATTGGGTTCATTTCGGACTCTATTGCGATTGTGATTGTCCTTTTTATTACAGACAGAATTCGTGGTGATCATCGCGCGAGAGTATTAGCTGAGTTTATGAAGGAAAACACTGAAACCGAGATAACCGATTATCATTTTTCGACAATCTATTCCTTTGTGGACATAAAAGCGCCGAATGCACGAGAAAAGGCCGATATGTTCTCTGCAATGAGCGGCTTGGCTAGGAATCTGAGCCTAGCGTTCCTGCTTCTGAGCATTTTGATACTTTGCACCGCTGTCGTCGAGTTCCAGAATGGGTATTTGGTGCATGAGTTCGCTGCGTCCGCCTGCTCGTTTGTCGTTTCGTGTGTGCTCATGCTTCGGGCTGACACCTTCAGAAAATGGAGCCATAGCCACTTGCTCAATTCCTTTTCACTGCTCGGTGGGGGTAGGCCCTAATTCGCGCGCGAATGCTTGTTCTTCATGAAGAGTTGGTTATCGCGTTCGAGTCAAATGAACTCAATATAAGTCCAACGTACGAGCTGCAAAGCTCCAGCTATATCTAGGAAAAGTAAGTGCTCACTGACCCACAACTCAAATCCAAAGTCGACGCCCTCTGGCTGAAGTTCTTCGCGGGTGGTATTTCAAATCCACTAACTGCGATCGAGCAGATGTCCTACCTGATCTTCCTCAAGCGCGTCGAGGACATGGACAATGCCCGCGCCGCATCGGCGAAAAGAAAAGGTGAGACGTACAGATCCATCTTTCATGGAAAAATCGTGGACTCAGAAACGCCTGCCAAAGAGGCGCGCTGGTCGTATTGGAGCCAGTTGCCCGGGGATCAGATGTTGAAGCATGTGCGGGACAAGGTGTTCGACTTTCTGCGCAACCTTGGCTCAGAGACCAGCTCCTTTACGCAGCATATGCAGGACGCTGTCTTCATCATACCGAAGCCATCCCTGCTTCAAGATGCTGTGAAAATCATCGACGAGATGCACATCTCAGAACAGAATATTGATGTGCAGGGAGATCTCTATGAGTATCTACTGATGCAGCTCACGACAGCAGGAAGGAACGGCCAGTTTCGCACACCTCGGCACATCATCAGGATGATGGTGAAACTCGTGGATCCAAAGGTCGGCGACCGCATCTGCGACCCGGCTGCCGGCACCGGCGGGTTCCTCGTCAACGCTTATGAGCACATGCTCGAATCGAACACAAGCCCAGATGTCCTCGAATATGACGACGAAGGAAAGCCACATCACCTCATTGGCGACAAGATCGCTGACAAGAAGATGCTCAAGTTTCTCAAGAGCCAGGCGCTCACAGGCTACGACTTCGACGCCACGATGACGCGCATTGGAGCGATGAACCTCATGCTCCACGGCATCGACAATCCGAACTTTCGCTATATGGATAGTCTTTCGAAAGCATTTACGGAGCAAGAGCAATATGATGTGATCCTCGCTAACCCTCCGTTCAAGGGCTCTATAGACAAGAGCGACATCAACGAACGCTTCACCTTAAAGACGACGAAGACTGAACTTCTTTTCATCGAGTTGATGAACAGTCTTTTGGTCACCGGCGGCCACTGCGGTGTGATCGTTCCGGACGGTGTCCTCTTCGGGACAAGCAACGCTCATGTCGATGTGCGCAAGATCCTCATTGACAAGTGCAAGCTCGAAGGCGTGATCTCGATGCCCTCCGGCGTCTTCAAGCCCTATGCTGGCGTTTCGACTGCGGTACTGATCTTCCAGAAGGGCGGAACGACTGATAGAGTCTGGTTCTACGACATGGAGGCGGACGGGTTTTCTCTAGATGACAAGAGGCAGAAGGTTGCTCAGAATGACATTCCAGACATAATCAAGAAGTGGCGTGGCCGAAGCAAATCGTCAATCGTAGATCGGAAATCGAAGTTCTTCCCCGTTCCCGCGGACGAAATCCGCACGAACAAGTATGATCTTTCCATCTCACGCTACAAAGAAGTTGACCACAAGGAGATCCAGTGGGAGAAGCCGGGCGTCATTCTACGGAAAGTGAATCAGATGGAGAACGAGATAGAGCGCGATATTGAAGCCATCAGGAAGATGATTGAATAACCGAAGCGGACATAGTAGCCGGTTCACACAGGCCTACGGGACGAAGAGCAGTCATCCTTCGCTCTCAAATTGCCTGCGTAGTAGAGGAAAGGTGAAGCGGTGACGAAATCGGGACGCCAGACAATTTCGCCGGGTGTCAAATATCGTGTCTCCGGCCTAGAAGCGTATCAACCGGGATCGAAAGGCAAGGTTCTGAGCAATCTGCTCGGCATCACGAGCGTGCGTGAAATGGAGGAGGCGGAACTTGCCTCTGCGATCAAAGCCGAACATGTGCTGATGGGGCTCTATGGTCAACACCACACATTCACCCGCGCCGACATCGATCGTATCCACCGGCTCTTTCTCGGGAAGATCTACTCGTGGGCCGGAACAACGCGCAAAGTCGATTTGACGAAAGGCGGCTTCACCTTTGCTCACTGGACCCTGATCCCTGAGCTCATGGATCGACTGGAAAGCCACGTCCTCGCGAAACACACCCCCTGCAAGGGAGCAACGACCGAAGAAATCGCAGAGCACATCGCTGTCGTTCATGTCCAGTTGCTTCTCATCCATCCCTACAGGGAGGGCAACGGCCGGACTGCGCGATTGCTGGCGACGATGATGGCGTACCAGGCAGGGATGCCGGGGATCGATTTCGGATTTATTGGAAGTCGTGGAAAAGAGTTTGACGGCTATGTTGGAGCGGTGCAGGCGGGGCTAAAGGACAACTACGCACCGATGACGGCAATCGTGTTGAGAGCGCTCACGCTCGCTTTGAAGAGGAACCGTTCGCGCGTGCAATGACGGCGACGCGCTTCTTGGCTTCTTTGACTCCTTCAATGCGGGCAGAAGTCGCAGCGTGCTCCAAAACCAATTCCTCGCGCGTCTTCTTGTCTCGAAGGTATTTGTTCGTATACAGGAGAGATTTGTTGTTCATATCTGTAGTAAATATACATTCTTTCGCACAGAATCTCAAGCCTGAAAGAAGCATAAGAGGCTCAAAACAAGCACATTCCGACAGGTTTGCGAAGTGTTCGTGTGACATGGACCAACCAAATCGACGAGGGCCAAAGCGGCTCAGCTAGAGAGGGCGATCGCGAACGACATCAGCAAGATATCCGGTATGCCACAATGAACGATGTGAAGCGAGTTAGAATTGGCGATGCGTTTGATGTCGAAACGGGTTCGACACCATCTACAGCGGTTCCAGAGTATTGGGAAGATGGAAAGATCAAATGGATTACTCCTTTCGATCTAGGGAGACTCAGTTCCACCTATATCCGCCAAACTTCCCGAAAAATTACCGAGAAGGGTCTAAACAACTCTTCGGCGAAATTGGTCCCAGCCAACTCAATCATCATCTCGACGCGAGCACCAATTGGATACTTGGCTATCCTTGCCGAGTCCATGGCATTCAATCAAGGCTGTAAAGCATTATTGCCCAAAGAAGCCGACTCGATTGAACCACTCTTCGTTTATTACCAATTGAAGACTAAAATAGGAGAGATGAACCGCCTCGGAAGCGGTTCAACATTCAAAGAAATCTCAAAAGAGAAACTCCTAACCATCGAGATCCAACTTCCCCCGCTACGAACTCAAAACCAGGTTGCGCGTATTCTGGACAAAGCCGACGCCGCCCGCGAAAAGCGCCGCCAGGCGAACCAACTCACCGAGCAATTCCTCCAGTCGGCGTTTCTGGATATGTTTGGGGATTACTTGAACGGAAGACGAAAGTGCACCTGGAAGAGTACCAAAGATGTTGCGAGTTTCATCGACTACCGAGGAAAAACGCCAAGAAAATCAGCGTTTGGGATTCGCTTGATTACTGCAAAAAATGTAAAGGAAGGTCACTTAAGTGATGAGCCCAAGGAGTACATAGTTGAAGAAGACTTTGAAGAATGGATGACCAGAGGATTCCCGAGAGAAAATGATGTGCTTTTCACAACCGAGGCACCCCTCGGCAATGTAGCAAAGCTGGCCAAGTTTGAAAAAGTTGTCGTTGGCCAAAGAATCATCACTCTTCAGCCTCGAGAAGATGTCACGTCTGACTATCTTATGTTCTGTCTGATGTCAAAAGCTATACAAGCAGAAATACAAAGGCGATCGGGCGGCAGCACCGCAAAAGGCATCCGATCGAAAGAATTTGCACAAGTGAAGATTCCAATTCCTTCGTTCTCGAAACAACAAGACTTTGCCGCTTTAGTCGAAAAGACCGAGTCGCTTCGGGCGAAGCAGAAGGAGTCGGAGAAGGAGTTGGAGAATTTGTTTAATAGCCTTATGCAAAAAGCTTTCAAGGGAGAGTTGGTGTGAACAATTGCCTGATCCTTCGACTCGTCCCGTCGAGAAGAGACGGGACTCGCTCAGGACGAGTGCAGAGAGCATTTAAAGGGGAGCTATTCGAGAATGGCTGACACGAAAGCGCAAAATGAGGCCGAGTTCTGGATCAGAAGGCATGCTCTCCAGGAGCAATTCGGCCAACAATTCACAAAAAGAAGCCTGGTCCTTACAACGGGCGGGGAATTTTCCTTTGACGCCGTCTCCGAGGACGGAAAGATTGTTGCTGCCATTTCCACGAGTGTTGGTACGAGGCCTGGCGGAAAAGATGCCACTGCAAAGCTGCTCAAAATACGATCCGATGTCCTTTGGTTCTACATGCTTGAGCGTGTTCCTGAGCGCAAGATGCTCGTCTTCTCGGAACAATCGATGGTTGACTTGGTTGAGAAGGAAAAGAAGAAAGGGCGGTTTCCGCTGGAGTTTGAAATCTTGAAAGTGGAGTTACCCTCGGATATCGCTGTAAAGGTTGCAGAATCTCAGAGAATTGCCTCCGAAGAGGTTTCTCCCAAAACTCACAAGCACAAGGACTGAAAAGATGCAAAGCAAAACGGATGTGATTCGAAAGAAGGCAATCGAGCTTCTCAAGGACAGCACACAGGGTCTTCGCTGGGCGGAGCTTCAGCGGTCCTTGATAAAGAGCTTGCCGGATCTCTCACCTAACACTATTAAGGGGGCCACCTGGGATTTGGATATAACGAATGCAGACAAAGTCTACAAACCCTCAAGGGGTCTTTGGAAATTCAAGAAGGGAGAGGTTGAGGAACCGGCTGAGACCACCATCGTCCCGACCAGTTTTTCAGAAGAAGACTTTTATGAACCGTTCGCAGAGTGGATAAAGAACGAACTTGGAGAATGCACTGAAGCAATCAGGCTCGGTGGTAGCAGTCTAAGCAAGAAATGGGGCACCCCTGATGTGATTGGAACTTATAGGCCGGCGAAACGCGACGTAGTTCAATTCAATCCTGAGGTGCTGTCGGCAGAAATCAAGATCTCAACCCAGGATCCGATTACTGCCTTTGGGCAAGCGATTGCCTACAGGTTGTTTAGCACAAAGGTATATATCGTCGAACCAATCACGATATCTCCGCTGGACTTGGATCGACTGGAGGCGATATGCATGCTCTTCGGAGTAGGGCTGGTTCTCTTTACGCTCGATCCGAAGAATCCGAATTTTACGATACGCGCTCGGGCTCAACGATTCACTCCAGACATGTTCTGGGTAAATGAGTTTGCGGACAAGCTCGATTCGGTGAACAAGGAAGCTTTCAAAAAGCTCTTTGGATGAGTAGGCCGGGATTAGAGTTGAATCCATCAGCCGACGATATTGATTACAGGGTTCGCCTTGCAGCCTTTGACTGGCTCTCAAAGCGCGTTGGGATATATGGTGATGTAATACAGCGAGATGTCCTCGCTAGAGGATTCGAATTTGAGGGCAAGCGCATTCCCTTCGTAAGTCCTCAGGGAATATTCAAACCTCAGATTGTTCCTGAAATCCCGCTTTCGATCACAACAACTCCTTCTGGTCCGTACAACGATAGTCTCGGTGACGGCGAAATCTTCACATATCGCTACCGCGGGACAGATCCAGATCACAGGGACAACGCTGGTTTGCGCGAAGCGATGCTCCGCAAAACACCATTGATTTACTTCCTTGGTATCGTTCCTGGGAAGTACTTACCCATTTGGCCGGTTTACATCGTCGGCGATTCTCCGAGCGACCTGGCCTTCTCTGTGCAGATCAGCCAACCACAATCGCTGCAACTGAATCTGGGCGAGTCAACGCATGTTGCTGAATCCGTGCCCGAATACGCCTATACGAGATCGTATGCGCTTCGCACCATCAAGCAGCGTATACATCAAGGGGTCTTCCGAGAGCGTGTCCTTCGCGCATATCGAGAGCAATGTGCCTTTTGCCGGCTGAGACATCTGGAGCTTCTTGATGCGGCTCACATCATTGCAGACTCCGATCCCGAGGGAGAACCTTCAGTCACCAATGGTATCTCTCTCTGCAAGCTCCATCATGCAGCTTTTGATTCGAACATCGTCGGTCTTCGCCCGGATTATGTCATAGAAGTGCGTGAGGATGTCCTCAAGGAAGAAGACGGTCCTATGTTGAAGCACGGGTTGGTGGAGTTAAACAAGAAGCGCATTGTCCTTCCCTCGCCGGCGAAGCTGTCGCCCGATCGGCTTCTTCTTGAAAAACGCTACGAAGAATTCAGGGCAGCGAGCTAATGTTCGCGAATGTAACTCGCAAATCGGAGATCAGATCATGGCTGACACCAAAGCGCAAATCACAGCTGAAGACTGGATACGGGAAAAATACTTGCCGAAGAAGTATGGCCAATCCTTTCAGCAGAAGAACCTGGAACTCCAAAGCAGAGCTCAGGCCAAATTCGCCGCCGTCTCTGACGACGGTGAGATTGTCGCAGCCATTTGCACAAGCGCTGGTTTTACGTCGAATGGTAAGAAGGCTACCGATGAATTGCAGAAGGTCAGGTCCGACGCGCTCAGGTTTCTCATGCTCGCTGCACGACCGCAAAAACGCCTGATGATATTTACCGATCCATCCATGATCGATGTTGTGAGGGATGAAAAGAAGAGAGACCGATTCCCGAAAGAGCTTGAGATCCTGAGAGTGAAGCTGCCGGCGGATCTGGCTGAGAGAGTTGCCGAGTCTCAAAGATTATCCTCTGAGGAGTAGCCACGCCTTTTACCGTAAATCAATCCTTCACCACCAAATATCCTTCCGGCCTTGAGGGCCATAAGCTTCTTCAGTAATCTCCGAAGAACGAAACGGCGATCTCCGTTGGGGCGAATTGCACGAAGGACCCAGTCCCGAAATTTCGGCAGGTGGGTTGGACGGCCATCGCGTGTGTTTGATGTCGCCCCAGATTGCTCTTGGGTAGGGGATGACGATTCTGCTTGTCGGGGCGACATTATGGGATGTGCGTTGGCTGCTTTCCCACGCGCGTTACCTGCCCGCCGCTGCACATGCCCTCTCAAGGTCAGGCGGGAATTTCGGGATAAGTTTTCTTTTGCCCATTTTCCGACATCAACATACAAANNATCAGATGAGTCGGATCCCGTACAGCGGGACTTTTTGTAAGAGAAATGGGCACAAGTATCAGGACGCTCTAACCTCGGTCTTTTCGCCAGCAGACAAAGGAGTCCTTCATCCAAGGTAAAGGTCAGTAGAAGGACGCTTTTTACCATAGGTCAATCCTTCCCCGCCGAGATCGTTTAATGGCGTACGACGCCGTTTCGTTCGCTCTCGCTCAATTCCCCTGATTGAAAAGCGCATTCTTCTCATCTTTCTGCAAATTCATATTCGTTGCGTGTGAATGCGGAATGTGTCTCATTGTTCGAAGAGCAAGCCTACCTCTGAGTTGCTCAGAGCACCCTTCCCCGCCCCCGCCAGACCAACATAGTGCGATGATGGCGGGCTGGCGACCGCCTGCGGTCAGACCTTATGTTAAGCACGTAA
>PMZI01000002.1 GCA_003170475.1 Ignavibacteriota bacterium
TTTTGACCCAAGATAAATAAATCTCTAACTTATTCTTGGATCATTTTTCGGGGGGCAGGTCAAATACTTCTCGTTCCTTAGCCAAGATGAAAATCGCCGTTGCCTCGACAATGGCGTCAACCGTACTAGATTTCAGTGTGGTCTTGCCCATTGCAGATTCAAGGTTATCACCACCATCTAGCGCGGCAACTACGTCATTCCAAGCTGGGTCTGGTGCTACGGCCAATTTGGGAGGCATGACATGTTTCAGGTGGTCCCCAAGAGGCCCCATACCCGGAATACCTTCGGCAACAGATAGACCAGTGCCCACGATGAGCAGCAGACCTTCCTGAAGATGGTCTTGAAGTGTTCTTTTCACGTGGGACAATTCAAGAGCCAAGGGCCTACTCTCTGATGTTAAGTGATAATGTCGGTTCGGACGCAGTCAGAATTCGCAAGACGCCTGAATCACGCCAATCTTTGCCTGAAAATCAATCCTGTAGAGTGCTAACAGATGCAACGGACAAAATCGTGTCAGTACAAATACATGTACGTTCCCTAGCATGCTTGAGCGAATGCGGAATGGGAGGAGGAGCGCGAGGTGAACCGTGAAATGCAGCCTGACAATCCGGTTGCAGCAGGTTCACTTCTCGAATGTTTCAGTCAAGTCTTTGAGTAGGATCAAGAAAGATCAGGGTTCACTTAAGGAATGCAGGAGATTGTGAAACTTTCCATTCCTCACAGTCGACGTGTCCAAGCCTCCTTACTTTTTGCCCTGCCTTTGTGCTCTTGGCTTCGAGGATGTGACACTCGCATGAACCTTGCTAGTGGCTTCTTTCAGTTCAGTGATCTGTTCAAGTGTCGTTTGTTTCATGATCGATTCGTTCTTTGAGCGACTCCTCTGAAATACCCAATCCGGTATTAATGGACTCTCAGTGCGATGTGCGAAAAGTACATCCTGTGCTGCTCGAGACAGTGCTAGAAGTACTCGGGAGTTCATCGTATGCGCTGTTGCTTGCTTCCATGCCGCTTCGAAGATTATCCGAAGAGACTCGAGTCGTCGGCAAGCATTGTCATTGTCAATTGATTCTCTCGAACTATATCTCACTAGGGGCAACAAGCTGTTGAGGATCAAGATTACTGCGGAGAATGGCAGCTTGGCAATTAGCCCCACCAACAAAACTATGCCAAACATCATGTACGCAAGTAATTTGACCCACCCTGTGAACGCCTTTCGTATGGTCGCGTCCCAATGAACGTTTCCTTTTTGGCAGAGAATCCTTGCGGCTGATATGTCGACGAGGTGGATGGCCGGCGCATACCAATTCTCCAAATCGTGAAAGGAGCGCATTCTCTCAAGATACAAGTTCGAATGTTCCATGATGTCCTCGTCGTAAACCTCGGTTTGCAATTCCAGGATTGATGCAGGAAGATCGAGAACATCACAATCAAACATCTCCTGAATTCGTTCGGCCTTTCTCTTTGAAATGGATATCCGTTTTTCAAGGAACACCACGTCCACCAGGAGAAATACGATTGAGTACAATCCGGCATAAGCCGCAATGGCCGGGATGAAGAGACAGATGAGCGCTAGAATAGTGGGAATGATAATACTACCCAGAAACCGAATGGCAGAATATTCCTTTGCGTTCGCGTAGTACTGCCGTTGGGCGGCAAGCCTTCGAATCTGCTTTTCGGTGTTTTGGGAGTCGTTAATGTTGTTCATCGAGCGGGAAATTCGTTGTTGAAAAACAATTGCCACCAGTAAAATGCTCTGTCAGGGTCTTTTTCCCGATTTTCAACCGCCTTCAGTGCTCGCGCCATTCCCGTTGACAGTCGAGAAAGAGCGTCATCTTTTTTCGCAGCGGACGCACACGCTCTCACTAGACCAGAGATACCCATAGGATCCTGCATACTTGCCAGGGAATTCTCGGATAAAAACTTCATAATATTCTTAACATCAATATCGTAGACGATATCCCGCTCGGTTTCAGCATACTTTGTTATCCTGAGCTCCAGATAGAAGGATGTGATCGGGGCATTGTTGTAGAATTTCCATGCTTTTACAAGCTGAATTAGGGGTTTGAGTTTGCCCTTGAGGCGTTCGTCTTGACCTCGAACATACGCGTTATGTGCAGCAGGACTTGATTTCATCCATCCATCCTCGAAGTCGGCGATATCATACGCCCCTTTTTTGCCTACGGGGGTTTCAACCAAACCGATGAAGTCACAGGGCGTGACCTCCAGGGTCTCAGACGCGTATTGCCCGAATGGGATGCGAACAGATGGTGTGCTTACTTCGATGCCCGCAGTTCTCCAAAAAGTTTCCTGCAATGCTTCCTTCACATTCCTCAGAGTGGTTGAGGAATTCTGCGTGAGCCGCTTTGTGGGGCAGACGGCAAGATAATCCGTATCGCTGTAGTGCCGGACTCCTGTGCCATTGCCGAAGGAGCCAATCTCATTGAACTCATAGCAATCCATGTTCTTTTCCAAGCAACTTTTGACGGAATCTTTGTGACTTTTAGCCAAGTCCTGCTCCGAGCTCAGTGGAGCAATCCAGGTAAGAAATGTGGAAAATCCCTCTTCCAGTGTCTTTGGCATACTCTCTCCTCTTAAATGTGAGATTCGAATGTCTACCGGGTCCTCCAAAGCGTTTTGCTATACTGATTGCAGAGTCAGGGGGATGGGAAATGCGGCTGACTCTCAGGCGACTTGATATCATCTGAGATTGAAAAATAAATAGAGAAGCCACGCGAAGTGGCTTCTCTTCATGGAAGTCGGCTGATATCCGGCGTTCATTTACCCAACTTAGTGCTGGGCAGGCCGGACCAATTGGTACTGAACCTTTGTGCTGCATTCAGCGCATGGAGGATATTGCTTTCCGGCTACCATAGTGATTTCCTTCGGATGCTGAATGTGATTGATGACTTTGTAGATCCCTGAAACCTGACATGTGTCGCCGGTTGCTGGCATGATGAACTCCCTTTTATCCGGTTGTAATAATGACGCAAAAGGCTCGTGAATTATGTCTGGCCACCCGATGCGTTGCATGAACCGTCGAAATCTATCTCGACCCCTGATTATAGTCAATACCAAGTTCTTGGTATTTACAGGTTCGAAAGAAAGTTGCATGTTGAACGGAGAAACTTGACAAGGGGCGAATATGCGCTCCTTAATTCGATCATCATATACTCAAGAGAGAGCTAAAGATTGGAGCATCGGCGATCGATGATTGAGCCGAAAAAATCAGTCGGTGATCTAGCAGCTGTGATCGAAGCTGTTGATAAGCAACTGGCGGAAGACATACCGGCGATCACTCGTGTCACTTTCGAACGACTCAAAAGCGAGGGCGTTTCGGAATATGATGCGAAGGTGATGATCGGCTCGGTGTTTGCCCGTGAGATTCGCAGAATCGTGTTGGGTGCCAAAAGACTGAATTTGAAAAGATATGCTGAGAACCTAAAACGATTGTCTGCGGATTCATGGAACAACAACGGGTGGTGACAACTTGCAGCGGGTAACTAGATGCCGTCGTAGATATTTTCGGAGTCTCACCCTGTGAAGCAGGGCAACGGACCGGGTAGCGATAGTCGCTCCTTCTGTCCGCCGTCAAACAGAGGGATCCGAGTCGCGTAGCGAGCCCTTACGGCAGCTTCAGCCGGGAGGGACAAGAAAGGAACAGCAAAATGCAATCTATGCCTGTCGCTCTATAGTACAAGGTGTTCACTCCTACTATGCCGGCGACGTTGACTTTTGTTGAGCGAGAGTCCGTGAATGCTAAGCTCGTAGATGCTCTCATGACTCCCGGAAAGCAGCTTGTCATCTTCGGACACTCGGGCTCGGGGAAGTCTACGCTGCCGCACAACAAACTAAACCAGACCTATGAGGACCACGTCACTACGCGCTGTATGAGCGGGATGTCATTTGATTAACTTCTTCTTGATGCCTTCGACCGGCTTGACGCGTACTACGTCGCTGAGAGGACCGAAGCCCGAAAGGGGACCTTGGACACTTCTGTGCAAGCGGAATATCTTGGGATCAAGGCAAAGATTGGAGGAACCAGCTCGGACGAATCTCAGAGAAAGCAGCAGCGGATCGTACCTCCTCAGCTCACAGCTCAACGACTGGCGACCTTTATCGGGCAGGCAGGATGTTGCAGGGTGCTTGAAGATTTTCACAAGATGCCTGCCGCTGAGAAGACCAAGCTGTCGCAGTTAATGAAAGTGTTCATGGATATGGCCGTGGAGTTTCCCCGGCTGAAGATTGTTGCGATTGGTGCAGTCAACACGGCCCGACAAATCGTGGACTATGATGCGGAGATGGCTAACAGAGTGGCAGAAATACCTGTCCAGCTTATGACCAGACCGGAACTAGCAATTATCCTCGCCAAAGGTGAGCAGCATTTGAATATCTCTGTCAGTGCAGAGGTCAAGGGCGGCATATCGCACTATTGCGACGGGCTTGCATCCGTCTGCCATCAACTTGCGTTGAACGCATGTGTCGCCGCGCGCGAGTGCTCGACAGGTGTCCGAAGAATGTCTTGATCGACGCAGGGCATTTTGAACAGGCGCTCAATGACTACGTGGAGAACACTTCCGATTCCATGAAAGACGCATTTGACAAGGCTCTTCGCCAACAAGTGCACCAGAAGCATGATGGATTTCGCCTGATTCTTGAAGTCCTTTCCGAATGCGAGGATGATGATGGAATGACACGAGGGGAGTTCCTCAAAGGCATCCGATTGAGATCGCGCAACTATGTCAGTGCAAGTCTAACTGCTCACTTGGACCAGCTTCAGCAGGAAGCGCGAGGTGCGGTGATTCGTTTCGATTCTTCGTCGGGGAAATTTGTGTTCGACAACCCCTTCTATAGAGTCTACGCGTTGATTCGATTTGCGAAGCACAGACCGCTTGTTGATGATATGAACCAAGAGATCTCCATGGTTGCGAAATTGACACTTGAAATGTGGGGAAAACACAAAGGCGACGTGTTGTATTGATGACCCGGCAGCCACTTGTTCCGTCAGCGGGCAGTGCTTGCTCTGTGGATTATCAAATCAATTGGCAATGAGTCAGCCCGGCGGGATTTGAAAGGACGTTCGCTCGATGAAGGTCTCTATTCTAGAGGTGTCAGCGATTGCCTTCACCTACCTTTTCTTCGGATGGCTTGGAATTGAGATATCCAAGAAGTTAAGAGCACCGGTATCGATAGGCACCTGGATTGCTCTTGTCCTTTTGACGTTTGTGGTGACGGGCTTCCTGCTTGGCCCAGGCGGCCTTCTCGTCCAGATCATTGGTTTCAACATTTACGTCAACAGTGCATTTCAGGCAATCGGCGTTGGCATCATCATCGGGCTGGCGACCCGAGAACTCAGAAGGAAGGTCGAGGGGGATGACCTCACTTGATTAGAAGCTGTCTCAAAAACGCTCTCGCAAAGTCGCCAAGGCGCAAAGAAGTTTGAAAAAGGTTGATCTTGGCGAACTTTCCGTTGCCGCCCTTTTGGGATCCCGCCCTTACACCGGGATCCAGAAGCGGGGCTTTGCGAGAAGAATTCTTAAGCCCTAAGACATTCGTGAGATGAGTTCTACCAAAACATCTTGACGTGAGCTGGATTTATGGGAATGAAGGGATGTGGCGGGCTTAATTCGAATTCCCTAAGGAGGTTCAGAGGCTCGAATTTGGGGAATTGGTGGAATGTGCTACAACAAAACGGGTAGATCGTAGCAAAAAGAGGGATCATCAAAATGCATAAGTCAACAAGAACGCAGGAAGTTGAAGACGGAATCAAATCACTGAGTGCTGCATGGATTGAGCCAAATCGAAATCGGACGCTCGCTGAGGTTTTGGTTATCGTCAAGAAACCGGGTTGGACAACACGTGCTGAGCTTCTCTTTATCAAAGGGATCGTTGGTTCGTTGGGCCTGCACACGCTGCCAACAAGTACAGGAAGAGACGAGCATTCCCAATGCGTCGTTCCTGAAGGAGAGAGGATTGGATGGTCATGGGTGAGGGCACATCCGAACTCGACAGTCTGGGTTATGGATGGCGTAGTGCCAGGTCCTGTGCCAGCGCTCTTTCAATTCAGAGATTCCGGTGAAATACCTCAGAGGGGCAGCATTTCACATTGAAGCAATTGGAAGTTAATTCATAAAGAGTGAGCCAATGCGAATTCAGTGCCGACTCCCTTGCAGAGAAACAATTGTTGGCGAGGTAAAGGCACAAAGAGGGTCAATAAATTAGATCAAGGCTTTTGCTTTCGTAATCATGTCGAGGGCGAGTTCTCCACATTCTATCCTTAGCACTATTGGAGACGAGGCGATGGGAAGAAACCGAAACACAAATTCAAGCGGGGGGTTGTTTGACGAAAAGACAATTGAAGCGGTTTGGGAGAAGGGAACACCGGAGTTTGGATTGAGTTCATTCCGTGCAGACTGTTGCGGGGCGAGCATGCAACGCAGGGAGTATGGCCGGACGACCATTTATGGTTGGGAGATTGATCATGTCATGCCAGTTTCAAAGGGAGGAACGGATGATTTGAGCAATTTACAGCCATTGCACTGGGAGAATAATCGCCACAAATCGGACGATTTTCCAAAATGGCGTGTGCGAAGCGGGCCTAGAAGCTATTAAGCCTCGGCTAGCGTGTTGAAAGCGAAATGTAGGAATAAAACATGTCAGATGGTCTTTTCAAACTATGGGGATCGATTGCCACAATCGCAGGAATCGTAGCCGGGGTGGTTGTCTTTTGGCAAAACGTACTCAATACCCGCAAACTGAAACTAGAGATCATCGAGCTCCAGAAAAAGCAGGAGAAGGAAACTCACTACATTCAGCAGGCTTCGCTTGATGAAATACGTAAATACTCGAATTCACTCAGATTGAATCGCGGGATGTCCATGCTTCTTGTTGTCATGTTCATATCCGCGGCTTCACTTAGCTAGTATTCTTCGCGGCTGGATAAATCGAGTGAAATGACTCTGTTGAGTGTAGTCGCAGACACTGTAGCCGCTGTGCATAATTCGACGAACCCCGTATTGCAGAGCTTGCAGGTCGCCAATGACAGTCTCCGAAAGAGAAATGACACGTTAGCTTATGCGAACGCTGCGCTGAGAGATGAACTTTTCAACAGCTCACACCGACTCGAAGTCGCACGAATGCGCGAGGAGGAATTGCAGTCAACAATGGATAAGTTGAGGAGGGAATTCCGAGAATTCAGGGCGGCGATCAAGACGGAGGCCCAGTCAAAAAATGAGTAGTTGGTCGTGGTTGTCCAAACAAAAGCCGAGACAGTTGAGAAGAGGTTATGGGAATCATAGCGCCTTTTGCGTTAGGGAAGTGGAAGATCGAGATTCAAGCGAGAGGTAAAGGTCAAGCGGATTACACAGAAGTGCCTGAGAATCCTCATCTATTCGAATGAATTTCTTCGAGAAGATGATCGTCGGGGCATAGCGAAGGAGATACAATATGTCCATTCGAGACGAAAGAATGCAACATCTCAACATGTTTCTACTTGGAGAGAGATGCAAGCAATTCAAGTCTGCATTTCGGAGCCCACTGGTAGCAACTAAGCTCTTGATCGAAAAGAAAAAGGGCTTCGAGGCGGCATTGTACGTTCCGGAATCGCCGGGGAGGGAACCCGCCTGGGTGGAATTTCTAAGAGAGGGTTTTGGCAAGGGCATCCGAATTGAGCCCAATAAGCTTTCTTCCGCGCTATTGCTGGTCAAGGTCAGAGGCAGGATTTTCGCATTGACGTTTGGACATACAAGATCACTGTTGAAAGAAGAGCTGTTTGAGTTAGATTTCGGACTCATGGTCGTCGTCAACAGGGTGGATGCGCACGGTGACCAGCCCCCTGTTGTGGTGCCAATGCAAAGTTAGTTAATTTGTTCTGCCATTGGCAAGCCCAGGGGATATCGGACCTGTGGTGCCGGTGGACGATACCCCAAGGAGCTGTGTGGTCTAACTGTATTGTACGTTTTCCTCCATCGCTCGGTTATCACTTTTGCTTCCAAGATCGTGTCAAAGATCTCTCCATTCAGAAGCTCGTCTCTCATCTTTCCGTTAAATGATTCGATGTAGCCATTCTCCCAGGGACTGCCCGGTTCGATGAAGAGCGTCTTCACCCCGAGACGCTGTAACCATTCACGAACTGATTCTGCTGTAAACTCCGACCCGTTGTCTGATCGCAGGAAGTCGGGTGCGCCGCGTTCAACAAACAGCTCTGATAACTCATAGATCACATCTGCTGCTTTGACCTGTCGACCGATGGAGATCTTCAAACACTCCCGGGTATACTCATCGACGATGTTCAGCATCCGAATCGGTCTTCCATCGGTGGTCCGCTCAGCAACAAAATCATAACTCCAGACGTGGTTGCGATACATCGGACGAAGACGGATGCACGAACCATCGTTGAGCCACAACCGTCGTCGCTTGGGCTGCTTCTTCGGCACTTTCAGGCCTTCCTGACGCCATAACCGTTCTACCCGTTTGTGGTTCACGTTCCATCCTTCGTCCCTCAACAGTGCCGTCACCCTCCGATACCCATACCGGCCATATTCACAAGCTATGGCTA
>PMZI01000042.1 GCA_003170475.1 Ignavibacteriota bacterium
CAGTTGTCGTATGCCTGGTGCGGTGGTCAGACGAGCCAACTTCACGGTGCTTACTTTCAGGTAGAAGGTAGAAATCCGTTGGAACGAAGTCAAGGAATTGTCAGTAAAGTTACAATGACATCAAAAAAAGAAAGACTGTCATCTTTGAGAAAACCGTTCTGTCGAATTGGAATGGTTCTGGATTGTGGATTTTCCAACAAAAAAAGCAACGCCCCCATGAAGGGGGCGTTTGTTGCGTCTACAGACGTATTGTCGGTCAGCGAATGATGATGAGTTTTTGATACGAGGTATCACCTTTGGCATACTTCAACTGACCCGTGACAGGATCTGTAAAGTCTTGTGTAACGGTGAAATGAACGATGTACACCCCGCTGACGACAACCTGTCGGGATGTCGTGATGGAGTTCCAGGCTTGGTCTCCGCTGCCGTTCTCATGACTGATGGTGTTGATCAGGTCACCGTTCTCCGTATAGATCTTGATGGTGCAATGTCCCGGGATATTCAGGAACATGATCTTGTCCGGTTCACCAGGATATTGCATGCCGGGGGATGCAATGTTGTAAGGATTGGGAACGATCCGAATTGCCGAAAGGCTCGTACCCGCTTGCCGCTGCAGATACGCGGGCTGATTGGTCTTTGTATAGAATCGGCTGCTCAGAAGCTGGCCGGCAGGATTTGGACCGCCTGACGTGTTGGTGGTTCCGTCAAAAAATGCCGAGACATAATAATAGTAGGCGAAGCCTCGCTGTGCAGTGACGTCATCGAACGACGTGGTGGTCGGCCCAACGCTTGCGATCTCGGTAAACGATGTGTCAGGTTTTCCTGTCCCGCGGAACACTTTGTAGCCTCCGAAGCCCGGGTTGCTCTTTGATGGACTTGGATCCCATGTGAGGCTGATACGGTCGCCGCCCGATGTAACGTTGAACAACGGCGGGGGGAGAGGCGACTGCGGGATCAGGTATCCCAGATCATAATTTCGCTTCGCTCTGCTGAATGTCATCATGATCGAATCTTTGCCCGTCATGATCCACGTGTCTTTGTAGACATCCTTGTCAGTTGTTGTCGAACCATTCGGCAGTGTGAAGGGACCCTTGTCGCTGGTATTGTCATAGGCCTTCTTCCATCGCGCACCGAGCTGCCAGCACACATTGCGATCCAATCCTGCAACTCCCTCGGCCATGACAATCACAACGCTGTCACCAGGAGCCAGATCGAAGGGACCATAGTTGATCCAGACATTCGTTCCGCCTCCGTCTCCATGGACGGTGTATGGATCCGGATATTTCGCCATATAGACTTCGTCCATACGTTCCGACTTATTTCCTTTGTCCGAGCTTGGGTACGCCACGCCGCTCAACATTGAGTACATGAGAACGTGGTTGGGAGCTGTGCCGATGGTCATGTCGCCGAGGCTTGGATACGTGTCGCCGGCATGCCAGCCAAGTGTGTTGGGTTGTGCCGGGTCGTCGCTCTTGTCTTTGGCGCTCTTGTCCACGTGCAGTGTTACGATGCCTGCGAACTGCGGCGCGCAAAACCGCCCTGTTGCTGTCCGGTCAGGACCTCCGATGTTGTCAAAGGTATTGACCGCCGATTGTCCTGCATACGCAAAACCCGCACGCAACCATTGCGGAATCGGACTCGCCTCTGTCAGTTTGTCGTTCACATGCGAGGCGTAGTCTTCGCCACGCCGCGTGACCCAGGTATGTTTGCCCCAGTCTTGTCCATCCGCGATCTTGAACGATCCTTCGCGACTGACGCTGTACCGTACGCCGAATCCAAATCTGAATCCTTTGACAGTGGCGTTCAGAACTTTCGTCGTGGTGCCGTCGACGAATCCGGTATTCTTGAAGGTGTACTCTTTGATGAAGTAATTGTCATGGTATTGTTGACTGAACGCCAGGATGCGGCGTGTCATCGTCACGCCCATCGATGTATTGACGACATTGGTCACAATACGGTCGGGAATAATGGTTGGATCGATTTCGTCGATATCCCCCCGGTAGGGAGCGCTGATATCGTTCCCGTCAACATACACCGTGGGCAGATCTACCTTGGCGGTTTGTTTGTGTACCATGGGAAACAGAGAAAGGCCAGCGTTTGCCTGGACAAGAGAAACACAGTAATCGTCCCAGTGCTGCGCCTTCGAGTCCGTAAAATTGGCTGTGCCGATCCACATTCGTTCGATCACAGCATTGTCCTGATATTGATAGTCCGCCGGCCACATCATTCCTTCATAGTAACTGTTGTTCCATGCGCGTTCTGCACCGTAGGCTGTGTACCGGCTCTGCAGCGTCCCCACGCGGATATAGCGCGTCTGCGTCTCCGGCACTTGGGCGTTCAATAATGAGAGTGAAGAAAGCCAGCACGCTGCGATGGCAACAAAGACGTTGTATTTGCGAGTGAAAAACATCGTAATTCTCCTCTAGTCGAGTCGTGAAAACCTTTGTCAGAAACTGAGCCTGACGCCGAACATAAAGTTGCGCGGACTCAGGAATGTCATTGATTCGTCGTTCGGCATATTGATATACGATTTGTTCGATTTCCGGACATTGTTGCGCGCGGTGATCGCCGGGTCGTTGGTCGGATTTGGTTCGAGCGGATCATAAGCCACACCGTTCGGGCGATACTCGCCGATTCTGTCAGTCCCCTTCTTGTCTCCATCCATCCAGGGGAAGCAGAGTGACGCGAGGTAATCCTGGTAGTCGTAGTTGTCGACAAAACCTGCGTAGCTGAGATGCTTGAAGTTGAAGACGTTCTGCACATCCAGATACACTTGCACATCGCAGTTGTAGAGCCGGACCATCTTCATCATGCGGATGTCGATGTTGTACGAATCTGCCCACTGCACGTTGTCTACGACCCCCGGTATCGAATTTGGATTATAGGTCGCGTAACTTCCCGCCTGCCATGTGCCCAGGATATTCAGGCTCCATCCGGCGAGCGGATTGAATCCCAGAACTTCCGGTCCGAAGCTCTCCGGCGTTCGCAGCGTGACGTTCGCCCGCGCGTATGGCTGAGGATGCGGTTTCGACTGATACGGGTTCAACTGAAGATAGGCCCGTTCCTTGTTCACATCCTGGTAGTAGGTCGTCAGGTCAAAGTAACCGGAACTTCCGACGTCATAGGTGTAGTTGATGAAGCCGCTGATCCAGGACCCGCCGAGTTTTGTCAATGTTACTTCGAAGCCTCTGATATCAGCGTAGTTGTTGCTCGACGCTTCATAGTACTGCACAGATGTATTGATGTTCTGATAATAGATCCAGCCCGGTTGATGGGTGACATCTTTATAGTATGCGGCGAGATTGATGAGGAACATGTTGAACGCGTTTTGCTCAAACCCGAGCTCGTAGGAGACGGTTTTCTCGAGGGCCATATTCGGGTTCCCCATGTACGTGACGAGTCCGTTTGACTCCCGTTGCAGCATGAAACGGCTCGATGACGTCGGCTCCGAGAGAAAATGTCCGTAGTTGAAATAGAGCTTCGAGTCTTCCGTAATCGGATGCGACACCCCGAGGCGAGGACTGAGATAGTACTGAGTCTTTGCATTTTCGGCGGGGGCGGTTTGCTCAAGCGTTTTTCCCAGTCCCTGACTGAACAATGGATCGTAGGTGCCGAGGTCATAGTAGTTACTGTTCGGATTCGAGAGGTCGAACCGGAGGCCAACGTTTGCGATAAATCCCTTGAACTCAAGCTTGTCCTGTGCATACACTCCGAGCCGATACGGGAACACATGATAAATCATGCTGCGAGTCCATGTCGTCATTGATGGACTGTACGTTCCGGAGTTAATGTTCAGATCATCGTAGGAGAATTGGAATCCGGCTTTGATCTGATTGTCCTGATCGAGCTGATTCGTATAACTGAATCGGATGGAATTGGTTGAGTTCACGCTCTGGTCGCGTCCGAGGTTCATCCATCCGCCTGTGCTCGTCACGCCGTCAATCGCTCCGGTGCTGTACCCCCAATAGCCGAACGGCGCTTCGTTGACATAGTAGCCCGGGACAGGTTGGTAGATTCGCGATGTGTCGCGTGTTGTCGTTTGGAATGTGTTATACCGGCTTGAGTTTCGCTGAATGGCGAGTTCGTAGAACGTCGTCGGACTAAGCATATGTGTCAATGTCGCTCCGACGGTGTAACGGTAGACGGAGGCGGGGCTGTAGCGGTCGGGCATATAGAGCACGTTCATGCCGTCAGTGCTGCTCAGAAGATCTGCAACCTCATACTGACTCCGCATGAGGTAACCGGTTGGCGCGGTCGTCCATTCATACGGCGAAACGGAGTTCTCTTCGCCGTAGAGAGCTATGGCGGTCAGTTTCATGGTCGGTGTAATATCCGAGGTCAGCTTCAGCTGTGTGTGATTTGTTGTGTACGCATCCCGGGAGAGCGGGACGATGAACATTTCGCGCTCATTGAAATGTGAGAGATAGAACCGAAGATTTCCGAGATCCGAACCAATGAGGGGGACCGGTCCGCCGAACCCGAGATCGATGGTGTAGTCCGGCTTCTGAATGTCTCCCTGCCTGCGCCGCTGAAATTCCCAGAGCCTCTTGGCCCCTTCCGGTGTCAGATCATTCGTTGGATCCTGATCCACAAGCGTTGCAGCTGAGACGGCGTTCCATCCCTGGAAGTAAGGATACTGGTTCTGCGTCTTGAGATCCCACGCTCCGTTCTTTGTGCCTGTCCAGCACACGGTTGGATCCGTGTAGGGGCGGTTGAAGTATGAAGTGGGATCATAGGGAGAGATGCCAAAGTGTTTTGGCGCGGGCGGCCGGTACCGTACATTGAATGTCCCGTTGTAGTGCCCGCGGTCTCCTTCTTTTGTTATGATGTTGACGACGCCGGACCGTACGTTGCCGTACTCAGCGTTGAACCCGCCCGTCTGAACCTGAATTTCCTGTGCAGCGGACAAGCTGAGCGCCTGATACGGAACGTTCTTTCTTTCGTCGTTCAGTATGTATCCATCCAGGACAACCATTGTCTGGTTTGTCCCGCCGCCGCGGATGATAATACCGTCGCTCCCTTGTTCAATGCCGGCCTGCAGCGTCAA
>PMZI01000003.1:0-1647 GCA_003170475.1 Ignavibacteriota bacterium
GGAGTTCGACTGAATTCACCAGACTCGACAGCAGCAAGCTCTATCGTACTCGTCACGCTCTTCGGGTGATCGCTGTCTTCCAGACTTGGTATCAACATTACTGGGCCCCGTTGCCTGAGATTCCGCCGCACCTGGAGAAAAGGATCGCCCCCTTCTTCTGGGTAGATTTGACCACATCACGAAGCAAGAGTCTATTGCAGGTCATTCAGCCGAGTCCAGAATCAGACACGCTGACAATCAATCCATTTGTCATATCACTTGTTGAGTCAATAAATCCAGTGAACTAATCGGACCTGCGCGGTTGATTGTTGCGCGATAGCCGCAAAACAACTTCACATAACAAACGGCAAACCGCCGCTCGCAGTCTAAGATTGGCAGGCTAGTTCCATGCCTGAGTTGTCACAAAGCTATTTTGGGCCTGTACACTCGCTCAATGGTTTTTGGTGTCATTNNGTTTGCCTAAACGTTATGCGCAAGCACATTCATTTCAAACGTGTTTTGTGGCGCGCCAGATGAAGAAGGGGAAGCAACATTTATGATGCACATTCTTCGACCGTTCGTTCTTTTGTTTGCTAGTGTTGCCTTTTCAAGTTGCCTCCATGGGCAGGCTCTGAATGCACGGGATTTCGAGGTGGGACATCTCAAACTCAGATCGCCTATTGATTCTGTGCTTGCTCATCTTTCTAAGCCTCATGGCGTGTACAGGGATGGCATTTATGAAGACTACTTGGGTGCGTTCTACCTCACTTCAAACTACGATTCAGTCTTGGCCCGCCTCAGACAGTGGCAAGAATTCCGAAAGGATCTGCACTATTCAGATTATCTGACTGCTAAGTACCGAACCATGGTCATATGGTATAACAAGTTCAACAAGCTGGTGAAGGGATTTGATATTCAAGATTCGACTTTTTCCACAGCCCGTGGCCTCAGGGTTGGAGATCCTTCAAGTAAGCTCACACGGATCTATGGCAACGGGAGGCTGATCGCGCAACTGTCGACCGATGGTCCATACGATCTCTCCTTTCATGATTTCTCGCAAATACGGCTTTATTCATCCGGTGACTACCATCTTGCCTTTTTCATCAAAGACCAACTAGTCACGAAAATAAGCGTCTTCTTTTGTCTGACGCTCCACGAGCAAGATTGGAGCATGGGCTTTCTAAAGTTGAGCAAGCGTTTTGATGCTATTACCGCCAAGCTTGGCAAGCCAGACAGCACCACGCCAGGAGATTATGGGTGGACCGGATTCTTTTTTCCCAAACTCGTTCTATGGAGAGACAACGAAACCAATACTCTGTGTGCTATGGATATCTATGATTCTAGTTACGTCACACATCGGGGCCTAAGAGTTGGCAGTCCTTCCTCGGATGTTGAGAGGCTTTACGGCGATCGGGGTGAAGTGGATCCTGTCTTCGAGCGAACGGGACCGTACGATTCTGCCTTCCATGCGTACGACTTCTCCACGACATTTGTGTATGACCGGAATTTCTTTGTCGTATTTAGCAAAGCTCAGAAGGTGGTCAAGATTCTCATGTACGTTGGGGTGAACGATTAAGACATGCTCCACTCTCATTTTCTAGCGCCTATCAGAGTGGCGCCACAAAACACACCACACTAAGAATGTGCCTGCGCATAACAAACGGCAAA
>PMZI01000003.1:1663-12370 GCA_003170475.1 Ignavibacteriota bacterium
CAAAAACCACTGCGGTTTGCCTAGACGTTATGTGAAATTTTGGCGGGGCAAGGAGTTAATATGAAGACAGCGTTCTCATGTGTTGTTCTATGTGTTTCGCTCGCTTTCTGGATTTTTTCCCCAGCTTGCGTCTACGCGCAAGGTGTAGCCCAACTGGCCAACAAAATCGCCTTTCTTCGTGGCCAATCCGTCTGGGTTGCTAACCCGAACGGATCCCATCCTCACAAATTCACGAATGCTTCAGTTCCCATCGACGACTTCCTCTTTTCTCCAAGCCTTCGATACTTGGCGTACTCGGCAGTCGTCGGTTCAGCAGAAGAGCCCGGCCTCTGGGACACCACGGAGACCGCCCCGCAACGAGCGATTTGCTCTATTGTCATCATGGATTTGCAAACACAACGAACACTCAAGCAGACAGATTCTGATTGGGTCTACATCAACCGATGGCTTCCTCAAGATCGGTTTTTGTACCACACTTCAGACGGTTATGCAGTTGGTGATTCCTATATATACGATGCCCACTCGCGCTCTATCTTGAATATAGGCATGGCTAATGAGCGCGCTTGGGAGTCCGACTTCAGCTTTGACGGTTCAATGGAGGTGTATGTAGACGGCGAATATGTCAACAAGCATACTCGCTATGATCTGCATTGCGTCGATGCTAATAAGAGCACTGACAGAGTTTTACTTTCTAGGGACTTCCGAATAATGCAACAAAGAATCTCACACTCCACCAAAAGCATTGCGTTCCTTCAAGTTCAGGATCCCGAGGTTCCGGGCGCGAGTCATCAGCGCGACGATGTGCTTTGGCTCTACGATCTAAACAACTCCACATGTCTCCCACTGTACCGAGGTCCGACAAACTCCATGTTCGCTGGCGTTCAGTATCTTGAGTGGTCCTTCGATGATCAATATGTCGGCATGTTTTTCTCCGGAGAGGCCATCGTGGTGGACATTAAACACCCTTCTAGGACCGTGAAGACTGCGGGAGATCATTTCTCCTGGATAGGCAATGACAAATTAATCTATACTCGAAGTAAGTGTATTTACCTTTATGATCTCGCGACACGTTCAAGCAAGATGATTCTCAAAGACGCTGACCAAACCACTTTTCTACAGAAACCAAGGGAATGATGCTTTCACCGCCAAAACTCCACATAACAAACGGCAAACCGGCGCTCGCACACTGGATAGGCGGAGTTGAAACAGAGGTTGGCTAAATGTAAAGTGCTCGCTCCATTGCTCGCCGCCACAGCAATGAGGTATTGCGATAGTGGCGGCTCGCAACGGCGGTTTGCCTAAACGTTAGGCGCAAGCGCCGCACGCAAGGAGGATGGAAATGCCTTCGTTATACAGATTCACTACTTTTCAAGCTGTCGTTGACATGAATCAACGCAAGCAACTGACGCTCGTGTCTCCCTCCCTTTGGCTTGATCCCTATGAAGGTTATGTCTACGCTGCCGTCAAGACAGCAGAGGGCAGGAAAAGAGTGGCGGCGGAGTTGGCCAAACATATGCAGCCTGTGCCCGCTGAAGGCGCACTCCAGCTTCTCACAATCTTGGATTCCTTGTATTTTGTCCAGTGTTGGAGTAGGAAACCTGAAAGCGACGCCCTTTGGAGAATCTATTCACACGATAACATGTCGGTCAGGATTGAGGTTGATCAGGCTAGCTTCTCGCTACTCGAATATGTCTTCGTCGACAACGTCATCTATCTCCCAAATCTCAATCTAGAATCCGAGGTTCGAGAACTTCTATCGGCTGACGGCCTCAGCCTACACGGTCGTCGCGCTCTCTTGACCAAGCGTGACGCGTTCCAACACGAAGAGGAAGTTCGAATAATTGTCCAAGGTGATACTGAGAACATGACACGCGCGGCCACGCAACCAGGCTACGTCGAGCAATGGCAACAAGCATTGACCCAAGCAGTCCAGGCTGGTCAGATGCCTCCTACTGAGGCTTCTTCAATCTTGTCTCGCGTCAGAGACGAGCATGGCCCACCGCGGAAACTGCTGCGGAAATCGTTCGACCATGTGCCCCAATTTGTAAAGTCTCTGATGCTTCATCCGCTCGCACCGTCATGGTTAGACGATACACTCGCAGAGTATTGCCGTATTCATGGAATTCATTACCTTGGCAAGTCGAAGCTTTACGACTTCTCCATACAGTGAATTCGCTTTTCTTTGAGTGCGGCGCCTGCGCCTAACAAACGGCAAACCGGCGCTCGCGGGTAGAATGGGCAGGCTAGTTCCACGTCGAAGTTGTTACAAAGCTATGTTGGGCTCGTTCACTCGCTCAATGGTTTTTGGTGTCTTTAATAAGCTTAGTTGAAGCGAAGTCAAATCTTGNNTTTGCCTAAACGTTATGCGCCACCGCCTTTGCTCTCAAGCGAGACTCACACTCACCAACCAATAACCATGAAAAGATCAACTCGGCTCTATATACTGCTTGTCATCCTGATCATCGTTTTGACTTGTGTCGCGTTCTTCGGCAAGCATTTGATTCTAACGTTCTTTTCCCCTGCGGCTCACTCAAATCATAAGGGTGTCATTGACCAGACGACGCCCGAAAACAGGGAAGCAATCAGACTTATGGGTATTCGGGACGCACAACTTGAAGCCTGGAGCAAGACGTGGTTTCACAACATGTTGCGCAAGAAATATGATACTCATGTTTCTGGTTACGATATTATCAAGACGCATGACTCCACAGATTCCGGCGAGAATGTCTACAGTCTGGTCATCTCAAGAAACGATTCGATCAAGTTTAGGACTGAAATCGGCGTCACAGATTCGATGGGAGTGGAATATGTGCTCTATCCATTAATTCCTAATGGCAGGAAGCAAGTCATTGTATTCGAATATACTGGTGGTGCTCATTGCTGCAGCATGTATTGGATTCTCGATCTTGCCGATACAATTCATGTTCTTTATCACAGCGACGAGGAGGAAACAGAAATCGGCGACATAGGCCGAATCTACGACATTGATAACGATGGTCGCTATGAATTCACCCAGTATATTCGCTCCTTTCACTACTTCGACAAACTCTGTGGTGCGTGCTCTCCCGGTGCGGATGCCATTTTCAAGTACTCTGACTCACTCGGCGGCTTCAGACTTGCTAATCGGGAGTTCCCTTCGGTCAACCTCGAAGCAATTGAGAAGAAAAAGCTAGATGTGAAGCAATTCCTCGACACCACCAGAGTTTTTAATCAAGAACTGTCTACGGAGCTCTTGGGAGTCACCCTCGATGTCCTGATACATTATGTGTACGCTGGCCAAGATAGCATTGGGTGGGCTCACTTTGACCGAAACTATGTTTTGCCAGACAAGGCTGAGATGAAAGCAAAGATTCAAGCCGTCTTCAATACGTCCGTCGTTTACCGGGATCTTTATCCTCAACAACGGCGGCGGCGCATAACAAACGGCAAACCGCCGCTCGTGGGCTAGGCTGGGCAGGCTGAAATCATTTCAAATATTTTACGACGCGAGGTTGGGCTCGTTCACTCGCTCAATGGTTTTTGGTGTCTTTAATAGGCTCACATGAAGCGAAGTCAAGTCTTGGTCACCAAAAACCACTGCGGTTTGCCTAAACGTTAGCCGCCATTCGCCTCTACCACATTTTGTGAGGCCACCAATGTCTCAATATTGCGCATCCTCCATCAGGCAAGTCGTTATTATCGCAACCATATTCGGCTTGATACATGCCTGCGGCAAGTCATCTCCCCAGGATGATGTGAAAAGAGTTGAAGCAAAGCGACTGTACACGGATGACTCGATTTGTGTCTTTTACTGGTACAATGAGGCCGTCGCAGCATCTGAAAACAACGTGATATCAAGCCTAATCTGTTCGAACTTCCCCGCCGAGTTCGTGCGGAAACTCCATCAACACGCCGCTCAATATCCACTTCTTGCCGACAAATTCAATGGTCTTCTCCGCACTCTGTCCAAGTGGCCCATCCGGATGTCCAGCGGCACCGTCTATATCGACACCTCGTCTGGTGTGATAGTCCGAGAATCCATCCAGCATAGCCGCTGGGTTACCTATGAGGACTACCTGACCGATCGCTTTCCAGACCTTCATCTCGACACCTTGATCGCCAGTTGGAGATCCATCCATTCTAACGCTCTCGACGTCGACATCGCTGTTCCAAGCTTCTATTCTGTCATCAAATCAGAAACCGATTCGACTCTCTCACTTCAGCTCGCATTTGTCGATACGTCCCAGCAACGACGCCATGTACCGTATATAGACGATCATATTGACTTAACCATCACCCGGAGTCTTCTCTCCTTTGATGTTGTTGCGAAAACCCACGGAATTACTTTGGACGAGGAGGCATCCGATGAGAACAATTTTCGTTATGTCACGCATCTCAACGGTGACGAGGTTGGTTGCATTGACCATCCTGACTCCAGCGGAATCCATCTAGGCTTCTATGATGGACTGTGGGACCGTCCGCACACATGGTTAGCAGATTCGATAATACGTTTTTCCTCGAACCGCCTTTCAAATTCGGTAACACTGTATGCTTATGGCAAGGAAAGACTCATTACCTCAGGCGGGTTGCAGCTGCTGTTTGATATTATTGAGTCGGTTAGAACCTCGCCGCGAAAGTAAGATTGTCGGCGAACGGCGGCTAACAAACGGCAAACCGCCGCTCGCGGGCTGGTGTTGGCAGGCTAGTTCCATGTCGAAGTTTTTACGACGCGAGGTTGGGCTCGTTTACTCGCTCAATGCCGTTGCTCACACAATAGTAGAGTGAAGGAGTTCGCAACGGCACTGCGGTTTGCCTAAACGTTAGGCGCAACGAGACAGTCTGAGATTCATCACTCAAGGATTCGTCATATGAGACCAATTTCGATATTTTCTATCGCACTTGTGATACTTGGGTGTGACTCTGGGGTTGCCCCCAATGATAATTCCTCGATGGTCATAAACTGGAAAGTCGACACCATTGCAGTTCAATCGGCTATCGTACAGTCTACGCTCCGGATCCGTGGAACAAGCCTCAACAATCTCTTCATTGTCGGGCATAATCATCGTGACGCTGGAATTCTGTTTCGCTTCAACGGAAACTCATGGAAGGCAATCAGCACTGCGCAACCTGGCGATGTTGTGTCTGATCTCCTTCCTCTTTCCGAGTCCAATGTTATTGCAGCTGGCTATGATGCTGCAGGCCATTCCATCATCAGCATTTGGAATGGCCTCGCCTGGTCTCGTCAGGTCCTGCCACAACCAGATCACAGACTCACTGCAGTGGGAGGCTCTCCAGAGTCCGGCATTTGGGCGGGTGGATACTCTCGCATGCTCTACCGCTTTGACGGCACAAACTGGAATCAGTCAGCATTCGATCCACTTGTCCATGATTCATCTCAGTTCTATGTCCACTCTATCATAAGCATCCCAGGGCGGAACAATTTCTTGCTCACCCATGATCGCGGTTACGCATCCAGCACCTGGGTCACGAATTCGGACAAGGTTTCGTGGCGCCATTTTTGGTCATTCGGTTTATCAGATTATGTCCACTCACTGTGGCCGCTCTCTTCCAACCTAGCTTTGATTGGTCAGCCATATGGACTGTTCAAGGCCTACGACTCGGGCGATTCGACGAATCTGGAGACAATTGATTTCCCAACTCCGATTTGGGATCTGTTTGGTACCTCAAACTCGGATCTATTCGCCGTTGGAGGCTCACACCTGTATCATTATGACGGCTCGGGCTGGACTACGCTTACCCTCCCGAACGCGTCTTCCATGCAACTCACTTCCGCTTGGACTGACGGTTCAACGATCGTGATCCTCGGAACGCCCGTCGGCATCAGTACAGAATTGATTGCTTATCGTGGTAGCAGGTTGTGGTTTCTACAGTCTCAGCAGATTGGCAAATAACTGTCTCGCTGCGCATAACAAATGGCAAACCGCCGCTCGCGGGCTAATAAAGGCAGGCTAGTATCATTTCAGAGTTTTCATAAAGCTATTTTGGGCTCGTTCACTCGCTCAATGGTTTTTGGTGTCTTTAGTAGGCTCACGTGAAGCTCGGTCAAGTCATGGATCACCAAAAACCACTGCCCGCCCGAACGACCGTTAAAAGCCAAACGGCGTTCGGTCGGGCGGGCGGTTTGCCTAAACGTTAGGCGTCATGGCCGCCCGCTGTGAGGAAACAACCAGAGGTCTTTATTCGGAGAGTTGTACTTTGATTCTCATACCAAGTGCTTTTGCATACTTCTCCAAAGTCGAGAGTCGTATGTCCTCGGCATGGTTTTCAATGCGGGAAATCGCTGACTTCTTCGTTCGTAGTTTCTTGGCGATGGTCTCTTGTGTCACTCCGGCTCGCTCTCGAGCTTCTCTCAACATGACACTAAACTCAAACGCCTCATATCCGGCCTCGAAGTTTTTCGCAAACTTCGCACTGCGCGCTTTTCGCTTCTCAATGTACCGTTCAACATCACTCATGGCTTTCCCTTCCTTTGTAGATATTCAGTGCGCCGTCGTTGCGCTAGTTCTACCTCCTGTCGAGGCGTTTTCTGTTGCTTTTTCTGGAATCCGCTTGTTAGGATCAACAACACAGGCCCGTCGAAGAATCCGAGCAGCCGATAATTCTTCCCACCAGCCTGTATGCGGATTTCCCAAAGCTGATCAGTGCCGACGAGCTTCTTCAGATACTGTTCCGGCACTCTGTCAAGTCGTTCAACAAGCCGAAGTACCCAAGCTACTTTTTGCGCGTGTTGGTCGGACAGGCTATCGAGGAATTCCTCGACCGGCTTTGTCCGAGACAACGCTTCATAGAATTCAATCACTCGCATAATTGAAGTTAACATATATGTGAACTAGATGCAAGCCGTGATTTCTCAAACTCAAAAGGGCGGGCGGCCACGAACGCCTAACAAACGGCAATTCCCGAAGGGATCCATTTGGGACCGACGCTCGTGGGCTAATATGGCCAGGCTAGTTCCATGTCAACGTTGTCACAAAGCTATGTTGGGCTCGTACACTCGCTCAACGGTTTTTGGTGTCGGTTGATAGGCTCAGTTGAAACTCGGTCAAGTCTTGGTCACCAAAAACCACCGTGGTGTGCCTAAACGTTGGGCGGCAATATTTTGCTTACAGCATGCAGTTCTAGCCAATGTCAGCAAACGCTCCTTACTCGATCTCTAGACTTCCCGGCGATCACATATCGGGGACACTCTAATGAAAACAATGATCCCTGGCCTAGGTCAGGATGCAGGCAAACCGGCGGCTCAAACCCATCCAGATTCTCAAACCTTCTCATCTACAACGAAAAAGGGAAGTACTCAGAGGCTGCTCTGGCTAGATGGGCTAAGAGGACTGATCATTGTTCTGATGGCTCTGGATCATGCCAGCTATTTTGTTGCAAGAGTCCACCCGGGGGAATTTTGGGGAGTGTCACTTCCTGTCTATGCGGATGCCGGACATTTCCTGACGCGCCTTGTCACTCATTTCTGTGCACCAGGATTTTTCTTCTTGATGGGTGCTAGCATGATCCTTTTCACCGACTCACGCCGCCAAATTGGGTGGGCTGACCGCAGGATCACTCGTTTCTTTGCTTTGAGAGGATTCATTCTGATTGTCCTGCAACTTCTTCTTGAGAACCCCGCTTGGGCAATCGGTATGTTCAGCGGCACAACTCACACGGCAAAACCGCCAGGTGGTGGAGAGATGATTCTTCTGCATTTTGGGGTACTCTATGCACTCGGGGCAACAATGATTTTCTGGTCCTTCCTCTTGCGATTCAGCTCTGCTGTGTTTGTGCCGCTTAGTGTCGTCGCTATTCTAGCTACCCAATCACTGATTCCCAGTGCTGATGACTCCGCGTTCCTTTACTCACCTGGGCTTCGTTTGTTGCTGATCCCTGGGCAGACAGGCATCTGGCAAGTGTTCTATCCTTTTCTCCCTTGGCTTGGAGTTACGGGTCTGGGATTAGTATTCGGAAGGCTAATTCGGCAAAATCGCAATCGAGCTTATCAAAGTGCGCTCATAGGTGGCACTGCTTTTCTCTTGTACTTCACTGTTTTGCGTACGCTCGGAAACTTTGGAGACTTTCACACTCACGGTAGCGGTTGGATTGACTTTTTCAACTTGACGAAATATCCCCCTTCTCTCGAGTTCATTTTATTGACACTCGGTGTTGACCTGCTGCTGCTCTTCCTCTTCTCAAAAGTTGAAACACAGCTGCGGGGTTGGGCAAAGCCCCTTGTTGTTTTTGGAAGCACAGCCCTCTTTTTCTATGTCGCACATTTATATCTGTACGCTCTCATGGGATTTGCTTTTCCAAACGGTACTTCATTCGGCGTGATGTATGCTTTGTGGTTCCTTGGACTTATCTTTTTGTATCCCATGTGTCTTTGGTACAGACGATTCAAGGCTCAGAAGCCAGGTGAATCGGTATGGAGATTCTTCTAGAATCAATCTAGATTCTGTTCTAGCTGCCTAACCGGCTGCCAACGTTTTCTTGATATGGGTTCAGACTTCGATCCTTGAGGCCTTGAACGCAAAACAACGAACGCTAGCAAACGGCAAACCGGCCCTCGCGGGCTAGTAGAGGCAAGCTAAAGTCACTTCAAATGTCCTACGACGCGAGGTTTGGCTCGTTCGCTCGCTTTATTTTAGTTGGTTCGAATATTATTTTGGACATAGTTGTTTTAACAATTGTAATAGAATTTATTCATATGTTCACAAAATTTCTACGGGCGAAGAAGAATCCAAACATATACGTATCCTCGGGGGATACCGTGACCAGAGAGCGCACGACTCCTGGTCGAGTCAGTCGTGCGCTGCTCGTCTTCAGCGCTCTCGCCATTCTCGGCTTTTGGCCGTTGGCCGCAGTAGTACTGTTTCAGGGAAATCTATTGGGTTTGGCGATATGTCTTTTCGTTATGGGGATCTCCCAAGGTCCGTTTCTTGCCGGATACGCATTTGCTCGTGCTGACCGAAAACAGTGGTGGCGGTGGCTCATCCTGGTCACCACTGGAATGGGAATTCTTGTGTTCATGTTGGTCGATGCAGTCAACCTCGACATCGATGGCTTCTTCGAGCTTCTTATTTTGGGAACAATGGGCCCGGCTATCGGACACACGATGATAACCACTGTCGTCGGGCCGCTCATCTTTGGCCGAGTTCTGTGCGGATGGGGGTGTTGGCGCGCTGTGGTGCTCGAGCGTCTTCCCGTCGGCAGGGGCTCGGGTCGGCGTAATGGTGTCTGGGTTTGGATGCCGCTTGTCGGCGTGGCCGTCAGTTTTGCGGCCGCAGTTCTGTTCGTGTTTGTGCCAAAGTCTCAATCCGGCGGGGCTCACGGATATATAGGTAGCAACAGTTTCTGGCCTGTTGCTGCTGGCGTTGCCGTTTACTACGTTGCATCCATTGCACTGGCGTTGGTTCTACACGACCAACGCGCGTTCTGCAAGTACCTTTGTCCCGCTGGATTCATCATGCGTTGGACAAGCCGCCCCGCGGTCTTCCATGTGAGTGCCCACGCCGAAGCGTGCAACGAATGCGAGGCTTGCACAGATGTGTGTCCGATGGACATTCCCGTTGCCGAGCGTGCAAGAATGGGTGCGCGTATCAGCAATGGCGATTGCATCCTCTGTCAGCGTTGTGTTGAGGTCTGTCCGGTCGGAGCATTGAAGACAAGTTTTAGAAGGTAATTGTAGTCCAACGGCCAAAAGGTTGAACGATGTGCCGCAAAACACAATCCACATAGAACTTTGCCTGCGCGCAACAAACGGCAAATCCCGAAGGGATCCTCCGAAGGAGTCCTTTGGTCCTTTGGGACCGGCGCTCGCGGGCTAGTGCGGGCAGGCCAAGATCATTTCGAAGTTGTTACAAAGCTATTTTGGGCTCGTTCACTCGCTCAATGGTTTGCCTAAACGTTAGGCGCCATGCAGCCGCACCTAGTAGTTAGTGTGCAGCAACTCAGGTTTTCATTTCCTCAGGGAGCATTGGCTTATGAAATCGCTACTCGTCTTTTACCTTGCATGTTGCTTCTTTCTCACTGAGTCTGGATGGCAACAACACGCGCAATCAGCTGACCCAACCCAGGTATCACCAGATTTCAGCTTCATCACCCTGGATGGCCAGAAAATTCTCTCTTCCAGTCTCAAAGGAAAAGTCGTCGTCCTGGATTTTTGGAGCACCGACTGCAATCCTTGTCGCAAATCCATGCCGCAACTGGAAGAATTCTATCAGCGATACAAGAACAATCCGAAAGTCGCATTCTACCTTGTCAACTCGGGATGGGAGCCGATTGAAAAAGCCAAGGCCTTCGCAACTTCCAAGAGATCAAGCTTTCTCTTCTTCTCCTGGGGGACGACATACGATTTGCCTTTCGTATACGACAATGGCAGCCTCACCTTGAAGGCATTTGGCTTCGATTCCAATCCTTCTACGGTTATCATTGACGGGCAATCCCGAATCCGAGTCAAGCACTCAGGATATATCGAGAAACTCAAGGATTTTCTTAGCCAGCAGGTGGAATCGCATCTTGCTGAGCGGTGACTCATGGAATTGCTGCACACCAAGCAGGCGGTCCAGAAGCAAACACGTAGCGGCTGCACAGCGGCTAACAAACGGCAAATCCCGAAGGGATCCTCCGAAGGAGTCCTTTGGACCTGTGGGACCGGCGCTCGCACACTGGATAGGCGAAGTTCAAACTAAGTCTGGCTAATTGTAAAGTGCTCGCTCAATGGTT
>PMZI01000030.1 GCA_003170475.1 Ignavibacteriota bacterium
AGTGCCATGGTGAGAGTCGAAATAACCGTATCACCCGCACCTGAGACATCTGCGACGTTACGCGCCATCGTGGGTACGTGGACCGGCGAACCCCCACGCTCAATCAGCGTCATGCCCCGCTCTCCGAGAGTGAGCAAAACGTTTTCGGCTTCCAGTTTCTCGACGAGCGCTTTCGCTGCCCGATCGACACTCGCTTGGTCATGCAGCCGGACACTCAAAGCCTCTTCTGTCTCTTTCCTGTTCGGTTTAAACACGGTCACATGCTTATATTCAAAAAAGTTGTTGAATTTCGGATCGACGGTGATGATCAAGTCATTGCTTCGCGCGAAACCAACGATCTCATGAATCAAGCTCTTGACGATGACGCCTTTGTTATAGTCTTCGATGATGATCGCATCAATTGATTGGACATTCCGACGCAGAACATCCAGAATCTTCGCTTGTGTTTCCTCGCTGATTTCGTGCTTCACTTCCCGATCTACCCTCACGACATGCTGGTGGTCGGCAATGACACGGGTCTTGACGGTTGTCGGTCGTGACGATTCCACGAGAAGTCCTTCGACCGGGAACTTGTTCTCGACAATGATGGAGCGCAACGTTTTGCCGGCTTCGTCATCC
The DNA here is from genome assembly GCA_003170475.1 of Ignavibacteriota bacterium. Taxonomy (GTDB): domain Bacteria; phylum Bacteroidota; class Ignavibacteria; order UBA10030; family UBA10030; genus UBA9647. The sequence goes on from PMZI01000030.1 coordinate 619, forward strand.
CCGGCCACTCCGATCATGAGCGGTGTGCCCCCGAGGGAAGCGATGTTGTTAGCGACGTTTGCGGCCCCCCCAAGGCGGGTGGATTCCGACTCCACCTCGACCACCGGAACAGGCGCTTCCGGAGAAATTCTGGCTACGGAACCCCAATAATACCGGTCCAACATAAGGTCCCCAACGACGGCGACCCGTTTGCCCGAGAGATTTCCAAGGAGTGTTAGGAGTCTGGAATGAGTAAATGTTACCAAAACTGTACCCTCACAGGATGCTTGGTTTTTGGTCAATATACCCAGAAAACGAGGGACAAGCAAGGTGGCGTGAGCAACAGACTGGACAACGTGTGCGGGCGATCATGTACTAAAAGGAGGCCACAGGCTGTTTGAGCCGGAGTTGACAACCTTCATAATTGTTCGTGTTTTGTCGATGAAGATGGAGAAGCGGAGACTCGCAAAAACCTCATCAATGTTCCGGAGGAAAGCCTTCCCCCCGGTCTCCCACCGAGGCCGGGGTTATGCTCTCCCTCACGACGTAGTTCAGTAACCAAGAATCATCTCACTCGCCTCATCGAAGCTGAGTTCTGGAAAAGTCAGTCAAGACACTCCCAATTCTTTGCGACGCGCACTCGATATCGTTGGCTTCATCAATGAGCTCGCGGTCACGCTGGACCGCGCGTTTCAGTCGAGAGAGCGAAAGGGCAATCACGGCAAGCGGATTGTTGATCTTGTGCTGCAAGACTTTCTCAGCTTCTCTCAAGGCAGAAAGCTGGATTTCTGTAATCTGCCGTTGTAGTTGTTCTCGCGCCAGCTCGTCCTGTATCTTGCGGAGTTTGGATCGTTCCTGTATGATTTTTACGATGGACATCGCCAGAAGCCACATGAAAGGGAGTGCTGAGAACACATCATAGAGATCCTCAACCGAAGGACCATTCCTTTTTGCTTTGATGATCAGACGAATGACCGAGATGAAAGAATAGCCGACAAGAAAATATCCGAGAAGAACAGCCGGGTATTTTTCAGAGAGGCCCTTGGTCAATTTCCATGTAGATTTGAGAGATTTCATCGTTCTTCCTTTGCTCGGGAGTCCAATACGGTCCGCACCGTCTGCAATATCTCCTGCGGCGCATAGGGTTTGCTGACAATCGCCTTCACTCCAGCTTGACATATCTCCGACCTCAATGCCGGATCAACGTAACCGCTTGCACAAATGATGCGGATACTTGGATTGATCCGTTCGAGTGCCAAGATTTCTTCCTTCCCCGTGAGTCCTGGTAATCCCAAATCTGTCAAAACAAGGTCGATTTCTTGACGATGAGCAACATACGTGTCGATCGCCTCCTCGCCATTCTTCGCACACAACACATGGTACCCGCCATCATCAAGAAAAAACCGGAGCAATCGTAAGAGAGGTTCATCATCCTCAACGATGAGAATCGTCTCATGATGCCGCGTTTGCGTCTGTGTTATCGTCTCCATTTCGAGCGACTTTCTCATACATCCTCCTCACCTCGAACTTGCATATGCTCCACACTGTCGATCACCATGACCGCGCATTCTTCGTACACCCAGAAATTAGAGTGTCGGCGACACAGGCAGGGAAACGATGGTCGTCAACCCTCCTCCTGCTGTAGCCACGAATTCCAGCGTCCCGCCGTGAATCTCGACGAGTTTCTTTGCAATAATGAGCCCAAGTCCGGTTCCCTGCTGTTCGTGGAATCTGCGCTCGAATTGCACATAGGCTCCCATGCTGGCTAGCTGATGGGACGTCATACCCCTTCCCCGATCCTCGATGGAGATGACAAACTTGTTGTCGACCTTTCCCGCCGTCACAGTGACTTCTTTGCCGGCTTCAGAGAACTTGAACGCGTTGTCGATCAGTTCCTCACAGGTTTTTCGGAGGAATTGCGCTGACATTGCCACCGGGGCATCCGAGAGCACAAGCGTGAGATCCGCTTCCCTGCGGTAGGTCGCTGCACTGGTCTTGCAGAGAATTCTCAGCAGTTCGGCGGTGTTCGGCAATTGAGTGTTCCTGAGGCCTGCGACCTTTTGGGGATCGCTCGCAGCCACTTCGATTTGCGCATAGATTGTAAAATTCTCAAGGAGTCTTTCGAGTCGCTTTCCCGCTCGATGTATCATCTTTCCGAACCGGGCGATCTCTGAGGCGGGAAGTTCTCCGCTCTCATCACCAATGATCTCAGCAAACCCCAGGATGCTCGCCAAGGGCGTGCGAAGCTCATGCGGCAGCGCAAGTGTGATACTCGAACGGAGTTGCACGAGTTTTCTTTCCGCCTCCATGATCATTTCCTTGTGTCGGGCGAGTCTCGTCTCGATCGCTGTCATAAGTTCAGTGCCGGTGAAGGGCTTGACCAGGAAATCATCCGCTCCCAGCGTCATTCCGCGTCTCCTGGACTCTTGATCAGCGAGACCCGTCATCAGGATAAATGGAATCGTGCAGGTTGCCGGGTCCATGCGCAACCTATCGATCATGGCGAACCCATCCAGCTTTTCCATCACGACATCCGAAATGATGAGATCCACCCTCTCGTTTTGGGCGATCTCAATGCCCCTTTCTCCGTCCCCGGCTTCGAATACGCAATAACCAGATTGCCGCAATGCATTGCCGATCGTTTGTCGATAAGCCTGCTCATCGTCGATGAGAAGAATTCGGTTCATGATGCTCTCCGTTCTGATGAATACACTGATTCTCGAATTATTGTCGGTGACTCGGCAGTGCCTCTGGACTGTAGTGCACTTGCCTTATGCCGGGAATTCCGTGCTGACGGTCCGGCTCTTCCATGGGGCAAAACGAGTGAAGAGATTCATAACCGTCAAAGGACTTGAGTTTCCGCAACGGGGTATTTCCGTCCAGCCACGGGATGGAGCGATAGTTATTATGGTAGAGAAGGAACTGTTCCAAATCCCTGTAGTGTTCCCGCTCCGAACCCTGTCCATTCAATCCTGCCGTCATCTTTGAAAACAAGAGTCTCGACGTAAGCGAATACAGAGCATCCTTGGAATCGTCGGCAACGAAGGTATGGAGAATTCCTTGTTGAGCCATGGTAGCGCTAAAATTGTGGCGATCTCCTTTATTCACGATACCATGAAAGGGGGCTTCCCGAACCGTTCTGATCTGCTGCACACCGAAGGGGAAGTGCCTCACAAGGAAGTCCACGAACGAAAGCATTCCACCGACGGTAGACGCAAAGTGTATTTGTGCGACCTGGAGGTTCGTGCACGCATCAATCGCCGAGAAGACAGCAGGCTCCAAACCATTGAGCTGAACTCCAAGGTTGTTCGTGTGAACATAGACGAGACTCCCCGGATTCGGAGCGATCTCGTCGATGAACGCAGATATTTGGCGAACGTACAGTTGCCCTGTCCGAGAAAGTTCACTACAGAGACTTTGCACGGCGACCGGGGTTTGCCCATCTGTTGACGGTCTCATGGATATTTTGGTTTCGTAAGACATGGTATCGATCCCGAAGTTTTACTTGGTGTAGTTCATTGTTTTGGCGGAAACCTGGCCATCTACTTGCAACCTGGCGATATACACGCCGGAAGCGAGTCGCCGCCCCGTCACTCCATCGGCATTCCAGCGAACCTGATACATCCCCACCGACTGGTACCGATCAACGAGCGTCTCGACTTGCCGGCCTGTGATATCATAAATCGAAAGGACGACGTGCGATGCTCGCTCAATTCTATAGGCAATTGTTGTACTTGGGTTGAACGGATTTGGGTAGTTCTGTCCAAGAGAAAAAGAAGACTGACTGTCCCCCGCGCCTTCCTGTGTTTGCCAGCTCAGCCTCGACGCTGTCACTTCTAATGCTTTCGCTTCCTGATTGCAGATCAGAAGTTCCGTGAGATATATCTCACACGTGTCAGCCAATGCACCGGGGTTCATCTCATAGAGTATTCGTCCGATTATCCCGTCTCCGACGGGAAGCGAAGTTCCGACAGGAGCCAGAATGACGACATTCACAGTGAAGGCATCCCTGCAATATTGATAAAGAGCCAGGGCTGATGATCCGGCTCGGTCAGTCCCTTCGATGCTTTTTAAGGCAACGCCATGCGCATGAATGGAGAATTGCATCCCGGCAACGGGATCTGTATTGATGAGGCGCAGCATCACCTGATTCTTGTCCGTCTTCACCAAAGACATTTTGTTTTCTGCTACGGCGTGCTGAGCGATCAGCAACATCGCGATCATGAGCTTCGTTTTCATGCTTGACCAATTTCTTTGACTGAAGTGCATCATCGTACTTTCTCCTGTTGTGAACCTGCCTTCCCCTGTGCATGTCGAGTGCCAGACATTTCTGACGTCCGCTGGGCAACAACAACCCATGATTCACGCAGTGAAGACGATGCCGTCACGGCTCTTGCCTTACAAGAGGCGGAGAGTGTCCCGAGGGCTGTCCGCTGTAAAGTCTACAAGGCAAGAACGAAACAGTCTGCCGTTGTAGAAACTACATGGTACAGCCTGGTATCGACGACGGTTTCGGGGCAAATACAGGATATTCGCTGGCACTCCGTTTGACATAGCATCCCTAGAACACAACTAAGGAGCTTGTCATGACTAACCCCGCAATCACTTCGAACGTCATCCCTTTTCAGAAGAAATCTTCAACGATTCAGCCGCGAAAGAAGAGCCGATTTGAAGCAGGGGTGGACTTTCACGAACTGTTGGAGTCGGTCTGGACAAATTCCTCTGAAGCGATGAGGGTTACAGATTCGCAGGGATTGATCACAGCCGTCAACGATGCCTATTGCCGTCTGGTGAATATGAAGTCAGAAGAACTTTGTGGCAAGCCTTTCACCATCACCTACGGCGGGTCGACCAATCCGTCGGCCCTTCTTGAAAAGTACTGCGACAGATTCAGGAAAAGTGAAATTCAGCCCCTGATGAACAGAAAGGTGCAGTTAGCCAACGGCCGCGACATTTATGCCGAAACATCGAACTCCTTTGTTCGTGGGAGCAATGGCGAGATGTTCGTTCTGTCGATAATGCGGGACATCACCGAACAGAAGCATGCTGAGCAGGCGATGAAGGAAAGTGAACGGGAGTATCGTCATCTCTTTGATAATGCAGTTCTTGGCATGTACCAGAGCACGATGTCGGGGAGTATCACGGCGGCCAACAGAGCGCTCGTGAATATGCTTGGCTATAACTCTGTGGAGGAACTCGCTTCTCTTAACCTCGCTACGGACGTCTACATGAACTCTTCCGACCGGGAAGCCGTTCTGGCCGATCTCAAAACAAAGGGATCGTACTCAAATGTCGAATTGAGATTGAAACGAAAGGACGGATCGGTGATCGTTGTGCTCGATCACTCACAAATCATTGTGGATAGCAACGGAAACGAGATCCGCATGGAAGGAGCGATCGAAGATATTACAGAGCGCAAGCTCGCCGAGGAAGCTCGGAGACAGGCGCAGGATGAACTCCAGCGCGAGCGAAATCAGCTTCGGATACTCATCGACAACCTGCCGGATCTCATCTATTTCAAGGACCTCGAAGGGCATTATGTTCTTAATAATCGTGCACACTTGCGCTCACTCGGCGTAGAACATCAGGGCGACGTTCTGGGAAAAACGACGTTCGATTTCAATCCCCCCGAGTTCGCCAAAGAGTACCACGCAGATCATATGCAGATTGTCAATAGCCGAACCGCATTGATCGAGAAAGAGGAACCGGCCCTGCACAAGGACAGTGGCGAGCAGCGATGGCATCTCACCAGCAAGATTCCGCTTCTGGATTCTCAGGGAACAGTGACCGGTGTTGTGGGTATCAGTCGCGATATCACCGAGCGTAAGGACCTCCAGGCACGAGTGCAAGACTCCTTGTCTGCCCTTCAGGCATCAAGGGAGTCGCTGTCTCAATTGAATAGCCAGAAAGACAGATTGTTTTCAGTCCTCTCGCACGATTTGCGGTCTCCGTTCACCAGCATCCTCGGTTTCTGTGAGATTCTTATTACCGACGGCGAATCTCTCACAGATACCGAACGAAAAGAATTTCTTACGTACATCCGTGATGCCGCCCAGCGACAACTGGCCCTCCTGAACAGATTGCTCGACTGGTCACGGCTTGAAACCGGACGAATCAAGCTCGACATCCAGGAAATTGGATTGGGCGAACTCGTGAAGAGTTGCTTGACAACGCATCTCGGAACCTCCAAGCAGAAGGAAATCACATTGCGATCGACGATTCCTGCTAACTCGAAAGTCCGAGGCGATCAGGTTCTCCTGATGCAAGCCTTCAACAACCTCCTCAGCAATGCTCTGAAGTTCACACCAAGAGGCGGAGTAATCTCCATCGACCTGGCCGAGGAAAAGGAAGAAGAATGGATAGTCGCAGTAAAGGACACCGGCAGGGGCATCCCCAAGGAAGACCTCAAGAGGCTCTTCAAAGTGGAAGAGAAGTACACAAGACCCGGTTTGAATGGTGAGCAAGGAACCGGGCTCGGTCTTTCTCTGGTCTACGAAATCCTGAAGCAGCACAATGGATCAATTTCGGTGGATAGCGACTTGGGCTTGGGGACAACTTTCACCATTCGTCTGCCGAGAGTCGTCGAGAATAAGGAACACGTGATCCTGGTCGTTGATGATGACGAGGGCGTTCGGGTGCTTCATTCACGCTTCCTCAAGAAGATGTACCCTGATGCGCATGTCATTCAGGCCTCCAATGGCAGGGAAGCTTTTGATCTGGCAAAACAGTACAAACCGAGAATTATCGTAACGGACTATTCCATGCCTGAGATGAACGGCTACGAGTTTCTGAATCTCCTGAAGGGAGAACCGACGACGAAGCACATCCCGGTCTTCGTGATTACCGGGAAGGGCTCTACGGCGAGTTCGGAGACTCTTATGATGAGCGGCGCGGCTGCCGTCATGGACAAACCGGTGCCGTCAAAGACGCTCCAGGAAACCATCGACAAGGTCCTGGCGGAAAAGATCTAGCAGAGTTTGTTGAACGCTCACTCACGGTTTCGGGCATTTACTGAAGAAGGAATCCCATGCAATCCGGACAGACGTTTCTCATTATCGGCGCTTTCGTTCTTCTCTCCACCATGACGCTCAATGTGAACTCCGCGCTGATAGGGACGAGCACAACGGGCCTTGAGATGGAAGCTACACTCGATGCTATGTCCATCGGCCAGACATTGCTGGATGAAATCCTCACACAGGATTTCGATCAAAAAACGCTTGGCGGGATTCGAGTCTACTCCACGGACAGCCTGACCACTCCAGCGAAGTTCGGACCGGATGGCACAGCAGAGACTATTTCCGGCAACAAGGGCATCGACACCTCGAGCACTGACAACTTCCAATCTCTGACTCGCTTCAACGACGTCGACGATTATAACGGGTACACCCGCATGAGCTGGAACCCACGCTTCGGATGGTTCACTCTTACTGTCCATATCGACTACGTCAACGAGGACAATCCGTACGTCCTCCTCACAACGCAATCGTTCTACAAGCGGGTAAGCGTCACTGTCACACACCCGAACCTCGGGAAGGATCTGAAGAACAATGTCATCCCGGTAACACTTCAGGACCTGGCTGTTTACAGACGATTTTTCTAACGAAGGAGTTCCCGTATGTCTTCCGTCCTCGTTGATATGATCACCGCGACATTGATCTTCGGAATTCTTGCTCTTACGGCTGCCCGCGTTCAGGCGAACATCAATCTTACCATGTACGAGAATCAGTATAATGTCGTGACCCAGACGAACGCCGTGGAGCTGGCAAGACAGATTGAGTCGGATTTCACGAAAATTGGCTACCACATCGCGGGCCAGAAGATATTCGTGGCCGATTCAACAAAACTCCAGTTCACCGCCGATCTTAACAACGTCAAGTCGACAAATACCCTTATTTATTCCATCGGTGATCCCAGCCAATGTGCGATGACCAAGAATAAGGGTGATTTTCCGCTCTTTCGAAGTCAGGACGCAAAGATCGTAACGCAGAATTGGGGATTGACCTACTTCAAGCTTACGTATTACGACAGCACGAACAAGAAAATTGCCACTCCAATCACTGGCGCCACGAACCTGGCACGCATTCACGCTATTTGCGCTTCATTTCGAATGGAAAGCCCGGACCCGGTCATCGACGGAAAAGATACGGTCTGGTCTGCGGTGACGTGGAAAAAAACAATCATACCGAGGAATCTCGGGGACCTCAGTTTTTAAGCTAGGAGCAGGATCATGGGAAGAGCATCGATTTTCTTGGTGATGGGACTCGGAGTCGTCTTTGCGATCATCGGATTGAACATGCAAGGTTCGACGACATATCTCGTGAAAGCACAAATGGGATATTCCAAGTACACGATCGCTCGCGATCTTGCGCGCTTGGCCGTACATACCACGCTTCGGGCCTACGACCGAAATCTCTCTCCTATTCCTACGAGTGGCGGATTCAACGGGGGCACATACACTGTCACAACCAAATCGTCGGGCGACACTCTCTGGCTGACAACCAAGGGAACGTATGCCGACTCATCCTACACGATGAACGTGAAGCTGCTTCGCACAACGAAACAGTTCCCAAAGGTCAATGCTGCGCTCGGCATTAGTGCAACTCCGGTGGCTTTCTCTCTCACAAAAGTAACGATTGACGGGCGCAATTATGATTCAACAGGCACGAAACTGATTGGCAGTGGAGATCTCCCAGGCGTCACCACGATGATAAAGGCAGACTCAACCACGGTGAAGAAAGCAGGTGGAACAAACATCACCGGATCCACACCCGTGAAAGTTGATGTATCCACGGTGAATCCATTGTCTTTCCTTAATGAATACAAACTCGGTGCTGACTACACGTACGCCGCCGGCAGCGTGAGCACGAACGTGACGTGGGGAAGCGCATCTGCACCTGTCATCACCTATTGCAATGCGGGAGATGACCCCACGTACAAGATCACATTCTCAGGAACCGTCACAGGATACGGGATACTCGTTATCCGCGGAAACGTCCAGTTCAATTCCAATTTCACTTTCAATGGATTGGTCATTATCGACGGATTCAATACGCAGGTACAGCTCGGCGAATCAGGCACTCCGCAGATCGTGGGGGGAATGATCATGGCAGGCGACGCCGGTGCTTCTGTCACGTTCAAGAGCACTTCGACAACGGGGAAAATTCTTTACAGCTCCTCTGCACTGAAAACCGCATCCTCTATTGCCAAACTACGTTACTACAGCATTATGGAGTGGCTTGAGTGAGAGCTTGTTGCAGAATGAACGAGCCGGAAGGTGAGGTGGTGGAGGATGTCCTCTAGCCGCGGGAACGGAGAACATCACCCCTGTGGATCTCCCCGCCTGCCTGCGCTGATACTCGCGGGCGGGCAGGCGTACTCTTCTGTGCAGCTCTGTGTCACCAACCAAAGCGGTACACAGAGATCCGCGGAAGAATCACAGAGAGACACAGAGAACAACTCCTCCGTGTGACTCCTCACTCCTCTGTGTAGCTCTGTGTCACCAACCAAAGCGGT
>PMZI01000021.1 GCA_003170475.1 Ignavibacteriota bacterium
GTTGTTCTCGATGTCACCCGGGCGTCGATGAATCCATCTCTTACGAACTGATAGCGTGCATGGAATCCGAAGGAACGTTCCTCGTGAAGAGGGCCGTACAAGAACGGCTGTCCCGGCGGATAATGGTACTGGTAGTAGATATCCTTCTGCCCCCCCTTGCGGAACACCTGCATCGTACCGCCAAATTGGACTGATCGAAACGGCTTGTAGCTGAGATCCAAGTAGATGTTTTCCGAGTTCTGCCCCATCCAGCTCCCCATGATGTACCCGTCGTTCGTATACTCCGTCGCAGGATACTGGTGTGTGTAGACCCAAGGGTTGATTCTGGTGTACTCAGCTATGAGCTCGACGTTTTTCAACAGGACGTCGTAGGTCTGAAATCCAAACGTATATCCGAAGTAGTTCGGGTGCTCTTGTCCGGTGAGGATATTGTCAAGCGACAGATCATCGATAAAGAGCGACCCGTACACATTCACATTTCGAACAAGATTCAGATCGAGATTGCCAAACCACTGGACATTGTCCTTGTCTCCGTTGTAATGCTCAGCAGACTTGAAGAACATGATGGGAATCAGGTAAATCAAAAGAGGCCCGCGGTCGCTGTAAACGACGGATTCCCCCAGGGAAATATCCACTCCACGGGTCGGAGTAAACTCCACCATATGAGCCGCCATGTACTTAACTCTGTCCACCTCACGGAAGATCGGTTCGAGGGCTGATGAGTTCGCAAGGTATGAACGGGACGAGTCGATAACGTTCGAGTTCAGCTCGGCATGCAGATAGATGAAATCCATCCAATCGGTGACGGGAACACGGAGCTTGACCTGCGGGTACGACGGTGCCTTGTTGGAGAAAGTCAGGTTCCCGTTCCGCTCCAGTCCCCATATATTCTGCATCTTCTCGAGAGAAAAATTGAACGCGCCAACGCGGAAATTGAGCTGCACCTCAGTGGCGTTGTATTCCAGGGAGTTGTCGGTTCGCTTGGTGGGAACCACGCCGGGATCGGGAGTCAGTGCCTTTGTGAAATTGATGGCATTCCCCGCTTCCCGGCTATCGACAAAATTGAAGTAGTAGCCGACGTCATCGAAGACGTAGCCGTAGAACTTGATTCCCTGATCTCTGACCCGGACGTTTTCTTTTCCTATGCCGGTTTCATCGATACGGAAATTCGGCTCAAGATTTATAATTCCGCCGGGAAAGCTCTCTGAGATGACATGCCACCGTATCTCACTTGGCTCGAGGTCACCTGCCAGCGTGGCAAGCTCGTAGTTGAACTCGCCTTTGAGAAACTCGTATTCATCCCTCTCAACCCCGGTCATTCGCTCGGTCGCTCCTTCCAGAGTCTTGAGGTGCTTTGCGAGGACAATCCTCGAGAGCGGTTTTGCCGCGTCCCGGTATTCGGGCAGCAATCCTCGGGCCTCCATCCTCTTGAGAAATGGATAGACCTCATGGGTGGCGCTGAGATAGATCGTCTGGGAAAAGGCCTGTGACGCGACAAGCAGGAGGGTGAAAAGGAAGAGCGATCTCAGATTTGGGTGCGGCATATCTGCGTTATTCGTTGATAAACAAAGTCCCTGTCATTCTGAGCAACCCTACGCTGAGTTCTCAACCGAGTTGCCGGGGAGTCTCGGGGCATACCGCCATCCCAACCGGATTGTCAAATTAGCAAACGGAGGGGCGAGAATCAATGGAATTGCACAACAGGAGAAACGATTCCTCTCCGGTGCCTCTCTTGCGTTTCTCTTTCTTCTACCGTAGCTTTGGGGCATTACTCCTGAAGACCGTCGATGGCAAGACGTCGGTATCGATCATTTCCCGTCCCGACCAACGCCGGGAAGAGAAAAAGAAGCCAGGAGCGCGACGAGAAAGAATTTCCTTCCTTTGCATATCCGTTGGGTCCTCCTCCCGAGGCCCAATGCAAAAAGATCTTTGCTTCACATGATAGGTCGATTCGGAAGTCCTCCAAACACTGAGCGTTATCGATAGAGGATTCCTCATGCTGTTTCACTATGTATCGATCGCATACTTTGTTGTCAATCCTATCCTCGCGCTGATCATTGTCTCGAGGTTTCACAAAACGCCTCTCGCCAAGCTGTACGCATTCTGCGTACTCGGCATGCTTGTCCTCGGGGTCGTTGGATATCTTCTTGACGCGAGGCTCGGCTCCATATACGAGCACATCCTTGGCCCCATCAGCGTTTTTCTGACGTCGCTTACTCCCTTTTTCTTCCTTCATTTTGCGATGATGCTGATCGGGCGGCACGACATTGTGGATTCCAAGTCGACCGTGCTCGCCATTTATGGAACGGGTCTCTTCTGTTACACCTTAGTCCTTCTCGGATACATCCCGAATCCGATTTCCATCGAGCGGGGTGTCACCGCCAGCGGCTATGTCTTTTATGTGACCTGGATGTCGATCTACTTTGGGATGGGGATCGCTCTTCTCAACACGATCTCGCAGGGGTTTGAAGACCGGAAGCCAAGATCGGGCGTGTTGCTCGTCGGCCTTTCCGTTCTCATCCTGTTCCTTCCGGGCCCCTTCACCGAATCGACGTTTTTCACAGCACTCCACCTGAGCGTCGAAACATATTTTATCACCTCCACCCTCGCCCTGACGTTTGCCATCTACCTCGTCTTCCGATACCGCGTCATGGTCAACACTCCCTACGAGGCGCTCAAGACGATTTTGAAGGTGATGAACGACATCCTTCTCAAGATGGATGACTCGCTGCGCATCGAGCTTGTCCGGGGATCACTGAAGGATCAACTGGGATACACGGAAAAAGAGCTCATCGGAGAATCCTTTCAGAGATTCATCGAGGAAAAAGATCTCATGGACGCCTACGTCGACTACGCGTTCCACGGAAAGGTGACGGAGAGTTACTTCGATACCGACGTCACCTGTAAAGACGGACGCAAAGCGGCGATGGCATTCTCGCTCACCCCGGTCGTTGAGAACGACGAGATCACGGGATTTGTCGCAGTCGGGCGAAACATCTCAGCCCGCAGGGAGGCCGAAAAGGCCCTTCTCCAGGCGCATCACGATCTCGAGATGCGAGTAAGAGAACGAACATCACAACTCCGCGAAACAAACGAAGTTCTGCAGGCGGAGGTCGCCGAACGAAAGAGAAGCCAGGAAGCCTTGCTTCAGCAGCAATCGTACTTCCGCCAATTGTTCGAGAATTCCCCGGCGGGCATCGTCATCCTCGATGAGAAGGACACGATTCTCAATGCCAACTCGGCGTTTCTGCAGATGTTCCAGTTTTCGCAGGACGAAGTGATGGGGCGAAGCACGAACGATCTGATTGTCCCGGAGGAACTGGTCGACGATGCAAAGAAGCTGTCGGCCTCATGCCTTGAAGGTCGGGCGATCCAGAAAGAGACCAAGCGAAGACGGAAGGACGGCTCGTTGATGGAAGTCGGGATCACAGGATACCCGATCGTCATCGAGAACAGCCTCGTCGGCGTCTATGGGATGTACACGGATATCACCGAACGGAAGAAACTCGAAGATAAGCTCAGGGAATCCCAGAAACTCGAGAGCCTTGGCACGCTCGCCGGCGGGATTGCGCACGATTTCAACAACATCCTTGCAATCATTTTGGGGTACGCGTCGAGAATCGATCGAACGGACGTTGACCCGGCCTCGCTGAGCCTCAGCATCGATGCCATCACGAAAGCGACTCAGCGCGGTGCGTCTGTGGTGAGCCAGTTGCTTACTTTTGCGCGAAAGAGCGACATCACGTTCGAGAGAATTTCGGTGAACGACCAGGTGAAGGACATTGTCAAACTCGTTCGCGAGACATTCTCAAAATCCATCAGTGTGGTGTTGGAGATCCAAAAAAACCTTCCCGAAGTGAAGGCTGATCCAACACAGATCCACCAGGTGCTCCTCAACCTCTGCTTGAACTCGCGCGATGCGATGCCGGACGGAGGGATCCTGAAACTGCGTACGAGAATCGCCCGTGGAGACAAGTTACGTCTTCGATTGCCGAAGGCGACAGCGAATGAATACATCGCCGTCGACGTCTCGGATACGGGGATCGGGATGGACGAGGTGACTCGCGGAAGAATCTTCGAACCGTTCTTCACGACAAAGGAATTCGGCAAAGGCACTGGGCTCGGATTAGCGGTGGTGTTTGGCATCATGGAGAGTCACGATGGATTCATTGATGTGGAAAGTGAGACCGGGAAGGGCGCTACCATGTCACTCTACTTCCCCGTGAACCGAGAATCCCATGATATCCTTGATTTCAAAAGAGGGCATTCGGACAAGATCGCCGGAGGATCAGAGACGATTCTCTTCGTCGAAGATGAGGTCCTCATTTCCGAGCTCACCAAAGCAGACCTAACCTCAAAGGGTTACACCGTTCTCACTGCTCTCGACGGCCTCGAGGCAGTGAATATCTACAAAGAACAGCACAAGGCCATCGACCTCGTGATCTGTGACCTGGGATTGCCGGGGCTCATGGGGTATGACGTCTTGAGGAAAATGAAGCAGGTGAATCCGGAAATCAGATTCATCCTTGCCAGCGGATACCTCGAGCAGGTTCAGAAGTCGGCAATCTTCGAACTCGGTGCGAGGGATATTCTGCAGAAGCCATACGAATTTGACAAAATGCTACGAGCTGTCCGCGAAGTACTTGATGCGAAGAAGGGCTGAGGATCTCAATTGTCTTACCAGGTGCGAAGCCGCCGGCGAGAGTCGGCGGCTTTTTTTTGATGATAGTTGTCTGGCGAAACCCCTGGCGGTTGGAAACAGGCAGCTGCTTGTTCAAACGAATGGCAACGATGCGGGTGGGACAAGTGACCGTCACCTCAAACTGTATTCTCAGGTAGGTTGACGGTCACCTTCAATGTCCAATGATCAATATCGAATAACGGATGTTGAAGGTGCTTTCGAAATCCTACAGCCGAATCCTTACCCCGCCAAAGAACTCCCTGCCCGCGCCGGGTTGATAAGCATTCCCGCCAGGGTCCGGTTCCGTAAATGCGACGTACTTCGTATCGAAGATGTTCCTCAGTTGGAGAACAAGCTCCCCCTCCACACCCGCAACCTGCCAGCCGTACCGGGCCCGTGCATGAATCAAGGTGTACCCTGCCGCGGCTTCAGATTCAACGTCGGCTCCGTCGATGTAGGTTTTGGT
>PMZI01000064.1 GCA_003170475.1 Ignavibacteriota bacterium
TTGAATTCCATTTTCGCATCGAGCGGAGTATAAACCGCACTCTTGAATTTATTCGCGTATTCCTGAATGCGTCCACGGCGGACGTTCTTCAACTCCATGACGAACGCCAGTTTGTCTTTGTCGATTCCTGCCTCGTCATAGATGTAGCCGTTGGAATCGGACATCGTGACTGCCTTGCCACCCAGTTGATTGATTTTTTCCACAGTGTATTGAGCAACATTTCCGCTGCCCGACACGAGACACACTTTGCCCTCCAGGGTCTTCCCACGTGTCGAAAGCATCTCGGCTGCGAAATACGTTGCGCCATATCCCGTTGCTTCCGGGCGAACCAGCGATCCACCCCAGTTGAGTCCCTTGCCCGTGAGTACTCCCGAGAATTCATTGCGCAGTTTCTTATACTGTCCGAACAAATATCCAATCTCTCTGCCGCCAACGCCAATGTCGCCTGCAGGAACATCGGTGTCAGGACCGACGTGACGGAAAAGCTCACTCATGAACGCCTGGCAGAACCGCATGATTTTCAGGTCGCTCTTTCCTTTGGGATCGAAATCAGAGCCACCTTTTCCACCACCCATCGGCAGTGTCGTCAAACTGTTTTTGAACACCTGCTCGAAGGCAAGGAATTTCAAGATGCCCAACGTGACCGAAGGATGGAACCGAAGTCCGCCTTTGTAGGGACCGATGGCGCTGTTCATCTGAATTCTGTAGCCCCGGTTGATCTGCACCTCTCCCTGATCATCAACCCACGCTACACGGAAAGTCAGGACGCGTTCTGGCTCAATGATACGTTCGAGTATCTTCGCAGTTCGGTATTCCGGATGTCTCTCGAAAACAAGCGCGAGCGATTCTGCTACCTCCTGGACGGCCTGGTGAAATTCCGGCTGGGCCGGATTCTTCGCTTTCACTTCCGCCATCAGATCTTTTACGTAATCTGACATAACAACCTCCTGGGATGTATGTTGATTGAGTGATCGATTATCCTACTACTCATCTTATGAAGTGAGTTGCTAGGACTTGGTTATGAGAACGTATGAAAGGTGATTTGTACTCTGATTTTGGTCTGTTCGATGCTCCCTCCTCTTCCTTGGTCCCTACTGTCCTTTCTGTGGCTTGAAAATAATTCCCATGTTTTTATGACCGTTGATTTTCACTGCCAACGGGTCCTCAAAATGAAGATGGCGAATAAATGTCATTTCTTCGACTGCCGGCTGCCTAGAAAGCCAATCCCAATCGATAAAGCCCATATTAGTAAATGCATTCACGGTAAAATAGCCAATTCTAAACGAAGTGATATTTTGGAAGAAATGAGAACCCTGGGAAGGGGTCACGTTGAAGTCTTTGAACCCCGACTCGACAATGACCGATGCGCCGGAGATCTGGTCCCAGGTGACCGGAATACCCAACCACGGATCGAGGCTTCCCCATCGCCCCACACCGATAAGCACATACGGCTTTTTCTGAGCCAGGAGCTTCGCATTGATGAGGCTGAGCTCGGTCGCCACATCGCTGCTTTTCGATCGATCGAATCGTTCGATATCGACCACCACAATGTCGTGCAATCCGCGAATGGCCCCGTTGCCCAACACCTGGCGACTCTGACAAATTACGTCTTCCTGGGCAACATTGTCGACGTCGAGCTCTTCCGCTTCGAGACTGAGAACCAGGGGACGAATTTGCAGAAGTGCGAACTCCTTTGGTTTGTCGGGATCAACATTCATGTTCGCGGCAAATTCGACTTCGACGTGTGTCCCCATCCCCCATGTGCCCATTTCCAGAATCAGCTGAAGAATTTCTGCCAACGGAAATATCTTGTGCTTCAAAATTGGCGCGAAGGTGACGACACGTTTGCCGCTGCGAGAGACTCCGTCGTAGACTGAATCGTTTTCCGATGAATAGGTTGAGCCCACATAGTACAGAGTCTGATCTTCTTCCGCTTTGCTGAGGTCATATCTTTTGACAAATACGTCGGGCGTTTCGTCCTGTCGATGATCGAAGCCGCCGTTCAGGTCCAGGGCGAGAAACTCCTGCTGGGCATTGCGGATCGTTTCCGTCGTGGAAAAGAACTGCAGGAGATGCCGGGGGTACTTCGGGCAGAAGCGCACGGCGTTTCCGCCATCGACAACCATTTTGCCAAGGCCGAGAGCAACCTGCACGATACCATCAGCCGAATCTTGAGGCGGAACCGGATAGAAATTGTACGACTTGGCGACTCCTGCAAATGCAGGATAAAACCGTTCTCCATGCCGTGAACCCACCATGCGCTGAATGATCACCGCCATCTTCTCTTCCTGAAGCTGATAGGCGGTCGCTTTCATGTAGTCTTTGGCGCTCCGCGAAAATGTCGAAGCATAGACGAGCCTGATGCTTTGAAGCAGTTCACGCAGACGAACAGCGGGGTCAGGATTGTTGTTCGGGATCATGAAAGTCTCATAGACCCCGGCAAACGGCTGATACTGCGAATCTTCAAGAAGACTTGAGGAACGAACGGCGAGCGGTTCCCGGTTGATGTCCAGAAACTCCGTCAGCTTCTGGACGATATCTTCAGGAAAATAGGGAGCCTCTGAGAATCTTCGATTCAGTTCAACATCATCTGTTGTTTTCAGCGCAAATGCTTCGAGATCGTTTCTCGCGAGAAAACGGTCGAACACGTCGGTTGCAATGACGACTGCGGACGGCACGGCAATCTCGACATTTTCGAACTTCTGATCGATATGATAATTCGTGATCAGTGTGTTCAAGAATCCAAGGCCTCGGGCCTTCCCTCCCAGCGACCCCAGTCCGATCCTCGCAAAGCTATTCTTCGGGTCGAACGTCTCCTTATGAAACTCGGTGATCACACCGCGTTGCTGGATTTCCCTGTAGAGCCTCAGCGAATGAATGAGCTCATTCCGAAGATGCCCAACGGATTCGAAATCGGTGATCTTGTGAGGCCGGAGCCGATGAGCGAGCCAAAACTCCGTTCTGGCCTTCAGCCAGTTGGAAAAGTGATTGCGCTCGGCGTGCAGGAGAATGCTCTCGTCAGGAACAATCTGAAGCTGCTCTTCGAGTGTCTTCAAACTGTGGGCGCGTCCGACTTCAGTTCCATCACGCATACGAAAGACAAAGTCACCGAATCCAAAATTGTTGAGCATGAAATCCTGCAACTCATGCAAGAGCCTCGGTGATCCTTTCTGGAGGAACGACACTCCAATCGCATGTGCTTTCTCCGCGAACGCCGGGTTGCTTGTCTGCAGTAAAATGGGAATGTCCTCGTGCTGGCTGCGAACCATCTTCGCGAAGAGGATTCCGGCTTCCGGGTCTTTCACCCCGTTACGTTTGAAATTGATGTCAGAAATGATACCGAGGATGTAATCCTGGTACTTTTCATAGTAGTCCCAAGCTTCTTCAAAGGTCGTGCACAGGAGAATCTTTGGCCTCGCCCGCATCCTCAGGAACTTGTGAGTCAGGTTCACCCCCTCCGAAAGCAGTCGCTTCGACTGGTTCATGATCTCCATGTAGATGATCGGGAGGTAGGAGGAATAGAAACTCACATTGTCTTCGACAAGGATGATCGACTGGACACCCACAACGCTGGTGTCGTTCTCGACGTTCATTTTATCTTCAACGTACTTGATGATTCCAAGAAGAAGGTGGAAGTCCCCCTGCCAGATAAAGATCCTGTCAAAAATAGAGGTATCATAGTTCGCGACGAGTTCCTTGCGTTCACGATTATCGTAGGCGAGGAGAATGATCGGAGCTTTGACCCCGGCTTCCCGCGCCATCTTCGCGAACTTGATGACATTCATGTCTTCGATATGAAGCGTCGCGATGATCAGGTCGAATCGCTGCTCCGTCACGGCGAGTTCGACGGCCTCGAGACCGCTGGTGACGTGGGTAATGTCGGGGGTTTGACTGAGGTTGAGAGCCTGAAATTCCTGGCGAATCAGCTCGTACAGCCTTCCGTCTTCTTCAAAAAGATATTGATCGTACAGACTCGAGACCAGAAGGATGTCTCGAATCTTGAACCGCATCAGTTTCTGGAAGGACTTGACGCGGGTGTCAAGGAAGTCCAAACCCGGTATCTGGTCGATTTTCGTCATAGGGGACGTTGCTCACGAATCGAAATCAACCGTGATTCTCCGTGGGAGTGAGAGGATGGAGAGTCCAATGAAAAAGGCGTAACCCCCCTTAGGGCAAGATTCACATACTTACCGCTGAAAAAGAACCTAAGTGGGTTACGCCTTTTCGTGCAAACGCTATTGCCTGTCGGAAGCCTTGCAAGAGCAAGCCATTCCGGCAATCGTTGCTCTGTATCGATGGGTCCGACTACACCAAGCCCTGATCGAGCATCGCGTTGGCCACCTTCAGGAAGCCGGCGATATTCGCACCGACCACATAATTCCCCGGAACTCCAAACCGATCGGCAGTCTCGACACAAGCATGATGGATGTTTCTCATGATCTCGTGAAGACGACGGTCGACCTCTTCCTTGGACCAGGGCAGACGCATGCTGTTCTGGGACATTTCGAGACCGGATGTAGCAACACCGCCGGCGTTCGAGGCCTTGCCCGGAGAATACAGGATACCGGCGTCATGAAATACCTTCACTCCGTCCAGAGTCGTCGGCATGTTCGCCCCTTCGCAGACGCAGACGCAGCCGTTTTTCACGAGTTCCTTCGCGTCGTTCGCATCGAGTTCGTTTTGAGTCGCACATGGAAGTGCGACATCAACTTTCATGCTCCAGGAACGTTTGCCGGGATGGAACTCCACTTTGAACTTGTCAGCGTAGTCTTTGATGCGATCGTTGGCACTTGCTCGGAGTTCAAGCATGTAGTCAACTTTTTCTCCGCTGACGCCATCCTTGTCATAGATGAATCCGTCGGGACCGGAGAGCGTAACAACTTTGCCACCTAACTCGTTGACTTTTAAGACTGCTCCCCAGGCAACATTTCCAAAACCTGAGACAGCAACTTTCTTTCCGGCGAAGGACTGCCCCTTCGTCTTCAGCATCTCCTCTGCGAAGTAAACCACGCCATACCCTGTCGCCTCAGGTCGGATGAGCGAACCACCCCAGTTCAGTCCCTTCCCCGTCAAGACTCCGGTAAATTCCTTCGTGAGACGCTTGTACTGACCATAGAGAAATCCAATTTCCCTTCCGCCGACGCCAATATCTCCTGCTGGCACGTCCACATCCGCACCAATGTGGCGGTAGAGTTCCGTCATGAAACTCTGACAGAAGCGCATCACTTCATGATCGCTCTTCCCTTTTGGATCGAAATCAGAACCGCCCTTCCCTCCGCCCATCGGCAGAGATGTGAGGCTGTTTTTGAAGACTTGTTCGAACGCAAGAAACTTGAGGATACCGAGGGTCACAGAGGGGTGAAAGCGCAGGCCGCCCTTGTAGGGACCTATTGCGCTGTTCATCTGGATCCTGAATCCCCGATTAATGTGGATTTCCTCCTGATCATCCATCCACGGCACCCGAAACATGACAACGCGTTCCGGTTCAACCATGCGCTCAAGAATCTTTGCTGATTGATACTCAGGATGCTTCTGGAGGACGAGTTCTAGTGATTCGGCGACTTCTTGGACTGCTTGATGGAATTCTGGCTCGGCAGGATTCTTTGCCTTAACCTGAGCGAGCACACTTTGAATGTATGCAGACATATCTCCCTCGTATTTTCATTCGTAGACGAACTTCCCAAGTCCGGTCATTACCACTTTGAAGAGCAACTGTGCCGATGCGAAGTCTCTGAACCACACGGCACTTTCCAACCGCAACTTAAGCTTTGCATGCGCAAGAATATAATCGGATTTCGTTGACCGAGCAATATGAAACCGGCAGGATGAATATCTATTCACGCAGATGGTGAGAGACCAAACTTCCGTTTGCTGGATCGGTGAATTTCCGTCGTGCTGTGTGAATTCGCTCCAACTTCAGCAGTTCCTAAGAATGGAAAAACCTCGATAATGCATACATATGCACAAAGGGCGACCTCCCTCAAGGTCGCCCCTTTTCTCACTCATCTCTGGATTCCGATCATCGGCTTCCTGGTCGATTCTCACTTGATGAGAACGACCTTTTTATGTGAAATGAACTTCCGGCCGTGCTCCAGCGACTCCGCAAAGAGCCGGATGAAATAGACTCCACTGGAAAGATCGGACGCGCACCAGATGACCTCATGAGTCCCGATTCCAGTCTCGCCCTCCAATACACGCGCCACAATGGTCCCTAACGCATTGTAAACGCTCAGCACGGCGAAGCTCCGTTCCGGCACTACAAACCGGATTCTTGTCGATGGATTGAATGGATTGGGAAATGGCTCCAGCAATTCGAAGTCAGATGGAACGACTTTGTCCCCATGATCAAGCATGCTGACCAAGTCCGAAGCGACCGAGAACGCGTTTGCGAGGATCGCAGTCCCGCCTCCGGGTGGCGGGTTGAAAATACAGACCGCGCGGGTTCCAATTGCTGCATCCCGAGGGATGAAGAGAGACAGTTTCAATCGAGAGGGACTGATGATAGTTACAGAATCGACACTCACGTCATCCCCAAAACTGACTCTGGTAGTGCCCTGTTCAAAGTTATTCCCATCGACAGCGACGGACAGGCATTCGCCACTTCGGGCAGACTTCGGCGAGACGCAGGCTATCGAAGGGCCGAGGGTCTCCACATTGAAAACGTGCGGAAGAACAGCACTACCACCACCAGGTGGGGGATTTGTAACGATGACCCCTCTCGCACCGAGAATCGTGTTGGAATCTACGTGAAGCTGAACCCCCATGCTCGTAGCGCTGCTGACAGCTATCGAATCCACAATAATGCCCACACCAAAATTTGCAGTTGTCAAACCTTGAAGGAAACCTCTCCCAGTAATCCTCGCCATTGCCGACTTTCCCTTTGCACAGCCGGCGGGGCTGACTTCGACAATGCCCGGCTTGGGGTTCTCGACTACGAACGAGTTCGCCAATGCTATTGTCCCACCGCCCGGCCCGGCATTAGTTACTGAGATTGAGTGAGCGCCGGCCAGAACGCAATTTGCGATCGTGATTGTCGCCGCCATGTGAGCACCGATACTATCACACGAAACAGTGTGAACCGAAATTCCCTCTCCAAAATCGACCGAACAAACACCATCGATAAGGCCTGAACCCGAGAAATCAACTTCGATGGTCTGACCGAGAATACCTGTCATTGGTCCGAAGCTGTTCACAAACGGAAAAGGATTGCGAACCTCAAATGCGTTTTGAAGGCTCGACGACCCGCCGCCGGGGCCGGAGTTCATGATCGTGGCAATTTGGGGACCTACCCGAGAGTTGCAGGGAATCCGGAGAGTCCCTTTCATCTGTGTGGAATTCACGACCAAAAGTGAGTCGACCGCGATGTCTTCACCCAGCCTCAAGGAGGTGACTCCCGGCAAGAAATCTGATCCAGACACAGAGACTCTCATCGAAGTCCCTCGCACACCAATCGCGGGTGCGACGCTGAAGATCTTTGGCACGGGGAGCGTGACGCGGAATCCGCTCAGGAGAACAGCGGTTCCCCCGCCGGGACCATTGTTGACTACGGAGATATCTCTGGAGCCCACGAGTGCAGTTGGGGCAATTGTTATGGCCACCTTCAGTTGCGTAGCGGTCAACAATCTCGTAGAATCCACCGTGATACCATCTCCAAAGTTCACGATGGGTACTCCAGCAATAAAGTCTGATCCTTCAAGGATCACTGATTTTGTCTCGCTGCACATTCCCTCATTCGGAAATGCACTTGTCACAATCGGAATCGGGTTGGCAACAAGAAATGCCGAGCGTAGAGTTGCCGAACCTCCACCGGGGCCCGGATTCGAGACGGTGACATCTCGGAGACCCGGACTTGCCCCGACCGCAAGAGAGACATCTACTACCAGAGAACCGCCTGCCGTCCTGACTGATCGAACCATGATGCTGTCACCAAGAGTCACAGCTGTCACATCACCAAGAAGCCCACCGCCGAAGATGCTCACTGTGGTGTTCTTGCCGCGGATGCCAAACGCCGGAGAGATGCGTGTAATCGTAGGGACCGGATTCGGCGGGCTCAGCACTTCGAATGCGCTCCTGAGAACTGCAGTTCCAGAGGATGTGGTCACAGAAACGTCCCGCAGATTCCTCTCGGCCCCTCCCCCGATGGAAATGTCGACTGAACAACGTACAGTGGAGATTACACTCACTGAATTCACGGAGATGCCCTGGCCACTGAATGTGACATCGTTCACACCTGGCTCAAATCCCGTCCCTGTCAGGACGACTGTCACGCGACTGCATTGTGACGCTGAGGAAGGGCTCACCGCAGTCAGCGTCGGGGGAGGAAACATCGCTGCTGCCGTCCATCGGGAGTCTGAGATTGGACCTGCATATGAAAGGGCCTGCTCGGAAATATTGCCAGCAGCCCCCTCATCCATCCAGGAGGCACCTCCATCAGTCGAGCGTAGTATCCGGAGACCTGACGGAGCCATTCCATGAAGATCATTAGAGGTATAATGAAGAATCAAGGAGCCATCGAGTTGTTTTCCACGGGATCGTAGGTCGAAGTATTTCGCGATCGCTGCACCTCCATGTATGGGTGGCGCCGCTCCCGACATGCGGGAAACGGTGATGGAATCTTCCGTTCCGAGAGAGAGCAGGATTTCAAGACCGGTATTGCCAAATGATTCTTTAATTCCGCGTTTCAGGAGCCGCGTCGTCGAAACCTTTCCGATGATCGAGCCCGTGCCGGTCTCCTGAAGAAGCGCCTGAGGCTCCAGGACCAAGTCGTAGGCTCCTGTTGTGAGCGAACTCGCATTCAGTGACAACGTCCCGGCGACGGTCGTTGACCCGATGAGGAATTCACCGGGATTGCCCTCCAACACCAGATTCCAGTAACGCAAGGGAGCAATGGGAATCGAAGACGAGCCGCGATATTCAATCGTGCTTCCAGTTGCGGCGACGATCTCACCACCCTCAGGATCCAGCTTCCCGTCCTCGAGCGTTAGAAAACCATCCAAAACAATCGAAGCCCCCGAATCGGCAATGATGATGCAACCCGCAAATGCTCCTTTTCCCGAAATGCTGTGACTGCGACCGTCCTTCGCCGTGACGATGGCGACAGACACCAACGCATCATGAAGAATCAGCCGGTTGCCCATTCCGACAAGCACCAGCGATGACTTTACATCACTCCCCGAAAGAGTGCCATATACTTCCATGTCCGAATTTGCGGTCGCCGATTTGCCCGCTCCCACTTGCACCATCGTCCCTGTCCCAACGACGATGTTTTGATTTGCGGCGAGACCGCCGTTGAACAAGATCTTGGAGGTTCCACCGATGGTTTGAGTGCTTGTTCCGTCAAAAGCCATGAGACGGTTCGCCGGACTTGTGAAAACACCGTTGTTGACAAAATCGCCCCGAACAATGATATTCCCTTGCCCTGAACCGCTCGTGCCCAATTCGTACCTGCCATCCGGACTAGTTCTGAATTCTCCTTGAAATGTGTGAGCGCCGAGGTTGCCGTTTCCGCTTCCTGACCACTCCCCTTCTATCAGCGTTTTCCCCTGCACTATGATGGCCCCCGAGAACCCTCCTGTGTTCCAACGGGCGCCATTGCTGATGTGGAGATTTCCAGCGATTGAGAGCGCGTTACTACCCGACGCTGTGCAGGACCATTGTCCCAGAGTGCTCTCAAAGGTCAAGTTTCCGTACGATCTTCCTGAAAAGGATGATGACGGCACGAGAGAAGAACTCCCGCGATAGACGAAGTTGCTAGCTCCACTGAGAGTGCCCTTCGAGAGTGCAGAAGAGATTGCCGCATTGGAATTCTGGATGAACATTCCGCCATCGTTGACAACCCACTTCGCGCTTCCAACGACGGTCCAGCTCCCACCTTGATTGAGCCACATTCCCTCGATCGTCAAGTCATCTCCGGGACCATCAGTGAGAGTGTGGGACACTCCTGAGGCAACAACGACTTCGCCGCCTGATTCGACGGTGAGTTGGTCGTAGGTCGTGGTTGTGGTGATTGTCACGGTGTCGCCGCTTCTCACGGTGATGCGCCCGGAGCCCGAGTCCGGCGGAGCCGACGGGACCGTCCACGAGCCGCCGTTGAATCGTTCCCACGTTTGGAGGGAACTCCAATTTCCCGAGGCGACGCTTCGATAATCGCCCAACGAAGCGGCAGTCGCATGCGTTCCCGATTGGGCGCCCGAAGTTTCACCTTGTGAGGGGTTCACCAAACAAATGCTGGTTACAATGGTTGTAGAGAGGACAATTCGAAGGCTTTTCATGGCTTCGCTCCGAGGGGATTCGGACTATTGAATGGACTTAGACTTCGGGGATTACTGCCGGAGGTGATTGGGAGAACGAACTAAAAGTCGAGAAATTCCTGTGAATCGACGCAGCGAGGAGGTACCCTCCGTGGAAATCGGAAGGTTGGTCAACAACGACCTTTGGTTCGCTCACGTATCGGCAATCCGATGGCTTGAGATCAGGTCCTTCTTGGTGGGAATGTGCTGGAGAATTTGTTGCTGGAGTTCTTGCGACGGCCATCTGCAAGCATGGCCGACGATGATCGATTCATGTTCGAATGAATGTAATCACAGTGCTCGTTGATGTCAACAAGAAGTCATTGGCATTGCGTGAGAGCCAGGCACCGTCCGGATAGACAAAAAGAAAGGGGTGAACGCTTCCGAGCTCACCCCATAACAATGACCCTCCATGAGGGAGGATCCGTCAATGTGTCGGAACCTACTTCATGAGAATGACCTTTCTGGAGGAGAGATATCTCTTGGCGGATTCTGACGATTCAGCTGTCATCCGGATAAGATACACTCCACTTGGCAAATAGTCGGCGTGCCACTGCAATTCGTACGTTCCCTTTGTTCGGTCAGCATTGACGAGTTCTGCTACGATGTTGCCAAGCATATTATGGATTACGATTCGCACCCTGCTGTCTTCAGGGACGCCGTACCTTATCCGCGTTGAAGGGTTGAAGGGATTAGGATATGCTTCCTGGAGAACAAACTGATCAGGAATCGGTCCGATGTCTCCCTCGACGGAAGTCGCCGTTCCGGTGCTAACAGTAAACGCTGCCGGCAAACTGGCCGATCCACCGCCCGGACTTGCGTTTGTCACCGTGATGGTCCGAGGGCCGGAGGCTGCCAATGAAGCCAGGGTGAGGGTTGCCTGGATTTCTGTCGGGCTCTTCACAATGATTCCGTTCGTAACGATATCCGCACCGAAATTCAACGACGTCACTCCCATGATATACTGTGAGCCCGTCACGGAAACATTCACAATACTTCCCCGGTTCGCGCTGGAGGGCGAAACGCTTGCAATTGTCGGAAGCGGATTGTTAACGCTAAATCCTGCAACAATCAAACCCGAGCCCCCTCCCGGCGGCCCATTCGTGATGGTGACGTCGCGTCCCCCGGCAGCAATTGGAAGAGGGATGGTGATGTTTGCGCTGATTTGAGTGAAGCTGGTCACGGAGGATGAGTTGACCGTGATGTCGGACCCAAGAGTCAACGCGCTGGTTCCAGACACAAAGCCTGTTCCGGTAATCACCACATCGAGGGTTTGTCCACGAGCACCACTCGCCGGAACGATGGAGGAAAGTGTCGGCGTCGGATTTCCCACATTAAATACGCTCGAGAGCGTTGCTGTCCCGCCACCAGGGGACGCGTTGGTCACGCTCACGCTGCGAGCCCCGACAATTGCACTTGCTGCCACGGAAATGTTTGCTATCGCACTTGTAGACGATGACACCGTAAATGAATTTACCGCGATGTTCACTCCGAAGGACGTAGTGGTGACACCCGTTGCGAAGTTGCTCCCGGCCATGGTCACATTGAGTGTCTGTCCCCGTCCTGCCGCATAGGTGCTGAGAGACGTCAATGTCGGTGCGAGGTTTGTTACGATAAATGCATTCGCAAGCGTCGATGATCCGCCACCCGGGCCGCTATTGGCAACCGTTACGTTTCGTGAGCCAGCGATTGCTGTCGACGCTATCGTGATGCCCGCCATGATGTGAGTACCTGTGCTGTCGACTGTCAGACTCCCGAGTGTGGTCCCCGTGCCAAAATCAACGCTACTCACTCCGCTGACAAAGTCCGTCCCGATTACGACGACGCTGAGACTTTGCCCAACGCTACCAGTATTCGGAGAGAGACTTAGCACCGTCGGAGAAGGATTTTGGACTTCGAATGCAGTCAGCAGGGTTGCCGATCCGCCGCCAGGAGCCGAGTTTGTTATGGTCATGTCCCGAAATCCCAGAAATGCATCCCGGGCCACAAGAAGGCTGCCAGTGATTTGACTCGAGCTGACGAACGTCGCGGAGATGAGAGTCAATCCTGCTACAGGCAACGTGGCGGTAACACCCGGAATGAAACCCGTCCCGTTGATCGTCACGTTCACGAGCTTCCCTCTTGCGCCAATTCCAGGTACAACGCTCGCAATCGTCGGAGCAGGATTCATCACAGAAAACCCTCCGGAGAGGGTGACGGTGCCACTCGAACCCCCAGAGTTCGATACAGAGATATCTCTTGCTCCTGTCGTTGCAGCATACGAAATCGCGGCACGGGCTCTGATCTGGGTGGCGCTCAGAATGGTGATGGAATCGAGAGCGATGTCAAGACCCATGTTAAGCGTCGTTCCGCCAGAAATGAAATTGGTGCCAGCGAACAGAATACTCAATGTCTGCCCTCGTGCCCCCGTCGCGGGTGAGATATTTGTCAATGTTGGCATAGGAAGGACAGAGAATCCGGAATTCAGTGCTGCTGTACCGCCACCGGGGGCGGGATTGGTGACACTCACCGTGCGCGGCCCCACCGTTGCTCCCGGAGCGATCGCAATCGATGCCACCAGTTCTTGATCATTTGTGACGGAAATCGAATTGACTGTGATCCCGGCGCCGACAGATACAGTAGTCACATTGCTGATGAACCTGCTCCCCTGGATGGTCAGGAGCAGCGACACCCCAACGGCTCCGTTCGGAGGTAAAACGCTTGTGATTGTTGGTGCGGGATTCTGGACTTGAAATGCGTTCGAAGAGATTCCTGTGCCATATGAATTCGTCACCGTAACATCTCGAAAACCCGTCAGAGCCGAGGTACTGATAGCGAGGACTGCCGAGAGTTGAGTTGGCGATGTGACTGTGACAGAAGTTACAGTGATTCCGGAGCTGCTAAACCCGACACTTGTGCTTCCAGGCGAGAAGTTCGTCCCAAGAACAGCTATGCTCATAGAGGAGCCACGAGTTCCCGAGGTGGGAGAAACAGACGTGATCGTAGGAACTGGTATTGGCGCCGCTACAGCCCAGGACGAAAACGAATCAATGCCACTAGTGGAAACTGAATGAGATGATGCGTCGACTGATCCTCCAACGTTTGTCCAACCGGACCCACCCGAAGACTTGTACAACACAAGAGCGCTTTCGTCGGCGCCATCGAGTTCGCTGGTGAAGTAATGAAAAACAAGCGAGGCATTGTGTCCGGTATTGATGGCAGGCGAGATATCGAACGACCTTGCGACTGCATGAGCATTCGTGATAGAGGGGGCTCCCCCGGTGTATCGAGTTACAGAAAATGTCACAACGGAGGAACCGCCCGATCGTGAGATTTCCACACCCATGCCGCCAAATGATTCATTGTGACCGAGAGTACAAGAACGCGAAGTATAGAGCATCCCGAGAACTTCGAACGGCGAGGATTCCGAAACTCCCGCATATGGACCAAGTTCCAACGCGCTCGATCCTGTTTGCAGGTTTCCGCCTGCAACGGTGAGCGTGCCATAGACTTGAGTTGCGCCGGAAAGCCGAACTCCGACCGGATTATTAGCCTGCAGATCCCAATACGTCCCTGAAGGGATCGTCTGCACGTGGGTTCCGTTGAATATGATCGAGCTTCCTGAATATGCGCTCAGCGATGGACCGCTGATATCAAAACTCCCCTGAATCGAGATAGTTCCGTAGAGTTGGATACCATACAAATACGCCTTCGATGAAGCAGCTTTTGGATTCGACGGTTCCATTCGGCTGACAAGACTTCCACCGCTCGCCGATAGTGAAATTCCGTTGGGAACAATCACCTGGCCATCTATTCGGGTATTGCTGAGATCAAGATTCGAGTTCAGCGTGACTGAGTGTGAACCCTGGATAAGAATGTTTTCGTTGCCTGCCGGCGGCGCGGATGCCTGCACCCACGGAGGATATCCTGACGCCGATTTTTGCCACGTGAGTGTATCTTGCCAGCTACCTGATTGATTCGTCTGGTACCATCCTTGCGACCATACAGTTGAGACTTCAACGAGGCATGCCAAAAACAACAAGAGGAAGAACCGGGGGGTCTTTAGGGCACCCGCTTTCTCAGGGTTTGTTACGATGTGATTTGGAGTGTGCATTTTCGCACTACAAGAAGAAGTGATCCTGGTCGATCAACCAATCTTCCAGGGGAGCTTGGCGTCATCTCGTGTATCGGACGAAACCAGGTCTTACGATGAGATCGACGAACAGGGGTGGGCATTGCGGCGAGCTACCACGACTTTTCTTCTATTCCTGCCTCCCCCCCGAGAGATGGAATCTCATCCGCTTAGCAATATTATCGAACTGCTTGGATAATGTCAAGCCCGAGCTCCCTGGGAGCTTGAGCACACGCAATCTATGAGTTTCCGGTGAGAGGCAGCGGATGCTGTCGGCAAGGACCAATCCCGTCAGGATAGGAAGCGCCAAAAGGGACTCTGTGAAGCAGTCCCGTGAAACGGGGGCTACTGTTTGAATGCTATTGCTCCCGGTATGATGCCGGATGCGAATCGTTTGTACTCAACTCCTTTCGAGTCAAACACAACTACTTCTCCCGATTGAACATAGTCTTTCGGATCCGTGGCATAGAGCCGATCGGTGGCATCATCGATGGTGAGACCATACGCCTGCATCATGACAAATGGCGTCCCTTCTACGTTGAGCGTTGAAGCCGTGAAGGTCATCCGGATAATTCCCGTCTTACCCGCAAAATAGCCATACCCCTTGCTGCTCACCGTCATACGACCGGGATGGCCATACGTCACAATTGGCAAGATAGCCTTGATAACGATGACATCATTGTCCGTGCTGATTACCGCAATAGATCCTGGTGTGTCATTCGCCGCGTTGCTGTAATCCGTTTTCCCGTCGCATTTCACGATGATTGAGTTACCGGCCCCCGCTCCGACTGCACTCGGGCTATCGCCAACGACGATCGTCTTGATCAATGTCCCCGTCCCGGCATTCAGAACTGTAACGGTATTGTCCGAGCCGAATCCGGAGTTACAGACGTAGAGTTTCCCATTCGCAACCGCAATGCCCTGCGGGTTTGCACCTACCTTGATGCGATCAAAAACGATCTGCAACGTCGAGGGATTGAAGGCCGTGACAGACGAGTCCATGAGGTTTGAGACATACGCCTTGGCGTCGTTCACGATCACGATATTATATGGGGATCGCTGACCCTGAAATTGAAGAGTGCCAACTGATTTGTGATCAACAGTTGAGATGACTTCCACTTTCTGAGATCCGTTCACAACGATGTAGGCCTTGCCGCCGTAGACAACGATGTCGTTTCCAGTATCGCCCAGATCGCGACCATTGGCTAGGGAGAAGACATTCTGAAATGCCTTGTTGGAATCCGGCATATAGAATGTCAGGGATGAATTGCCCCGCTGGAAGTTTCCCTCGTTGACGACGTAGACACCCGTGGGGGCGCCGGGGGTGGAACCTGACGGGCCTGCGGGATTCGACTGGCAACCGGAGATCATAGCGATGATCAGAATCGCGCTCGCGACAAATATATCGATAGGGTTTTTCATTCCTCTCCTCAATTTACTCCTTCTCAGTACTCAACGAACATTTTAATAGCGAATGCCCTTCGCGGCATCGGGAAATTCGGGAACATTTCATAATCCGTGTTGAAGATGTTCGTGACCTCCATCTTCAGAGCAGAAACGAAAGGATGCTCCGTGAGCTGCAGGCTCACATTTCCATCCGTCTTGGGATATCTCGGCAACACAAAGTTGGGATCATTCGTCTCCGTGGAGTAACGGTATCCCATAAAGAGATGATTCACATTGACGCTTATCACTCCGAAATCAAGGGAAACTGAAACACTGGCCATTTCACGCGGAATGTAAGGAAGTTGCTTGTCCGCCGTCTGATCCCCCGGCGTTTCTGCACTCACCTTCTTCGTTTCTGAATTCGAATACGATCCGCGAAGCACAATGTGTTGGAAGAGACGCCAGGTTGCGATGAGCTCGATCCCATCCGATCGAACGCTTTGAAGATTCTTGGGGGTCCAGAGCCCGCCTTGATCCGGCGTCCAGACGATGCGGTCATTGGTACGAATGTCAAAGTAGCTTCCCTCGAGTTCCATCGAACCGAGGAAATCCATCGACACGGCAAGCCCGGCATCAAAGCTGAGGGAATGTTCGGGTTTCAGGTCCGGGTTTCCACCGGATTTCCAATAAAGGTCATAGAATGTGGGTGCGCGAAAGCTTTTTCCGATGCTCGATTTGAGCCTTAAGCCCAGCGACCTCAGAAGCCCGATGTTGATCCCAAACCTGGGATCGATTGAGCCAGCAACGTCAGAAAAATGATCGAACCTGATCGATGGATAGAAATTGAACTGGTAGATGAAATCGCCGGGAAGCTCTATGACGTGATCAGCAGACGCAAAGGCGCTTTGCTGATCCCGGTTGACTCCGTCGAGCTGCTTGCTTGAGATCGCAGAATGAGAGTACTCGGCTCCAACGCTCACCGAGGTGCTTGTGCTCAAAATATACTGGAGATGCGGGGTCACAGTAATGGTCTTGTCGGCGAATTCACTCTGCTGATCATCTGGAGTGCCGGAAGAGAGCGGATCGAAATACTGTCGACGCTGAGCGTTGAACAACGCGGAGACCCGCAAGTGAAGCGCAGACTCGAGTTTCCAATTCAAAGTCGCCTGAGTGAGGACCCCCCCATCGCGCAGTCGGGCTTTGTTGCTTCCCGTTTCGCTAAGCACTGCTCCCGGAGAACCACGGTCAGCCCAATCCAAGAGGTTCTGCACTCGGAGAGAGACGCCTGATGCAATCGGGGCATCGAGGAGGACCTGCAGCTGACTGACGGAATAGTCTGCATTTTGCCTCAAGAGCGTGCTCGCTTTCAGACCGTCGTTGAAGCTGAATTCGTAATTACCAGTTCCTGCTTCACGCTTGGCCGCGACTTGAACGCCCACCGTACCGAGACTCAACTCGGCGTTCAAAGCCTGACCGTTGAGGCCGTACGAACCTCCTGTGAATTCTCCGGAGAGATGTGAACTCCCACCTGCTCGGCGTGTCACAATATTGATGATGCCTCCGAGTGCATCAGCCCCGTAAATGGCGGAGTACCCTCCGCGGAGTACCTCTACCCGCTCGACATTTTGAAGCAGGAAGATGCCGAAATCCACCTGGCCATCTCTCACATTGTTATACCGCTGGCCGTCGACCAGAACGAGAGTGTGTTCCGCCCCCATCCCCCGCAGTGAAGTGGTAGAGACCGAGCCGGGTCCACCATACGATTTGAGAAGAAGACCCGGGACACCTTCGAGCGCGCTTGCAAGTGTGGTGCCGTTTCGCGAGGTGAGATCGGCTGAGGTGAGAACGGTCGCACTTGACGGGAGTTGCTGGGCATTGACCTGCCATCGGGTCGCTGAGACCACGAATTCGGGCATCGGGTATACACGCGCCGGCTGTTTCGTTGCGACGGTGTCGGATCCCACAACCAACGGGTGGGCAGTCAGAGCCAACCACGGGAGCATCGCCTGAAGAAGAATATGTTTGATCGTATGCATGAACGAAAAAAGCCCCATTTCCGGTGTGCGGGAAAGGGGCTTTCATAATCAACTTATGAACTGACGCTTTGAACCACCTTCCCGCGAAGGTCCGTCCTCAGCCATGAACTGAGGGGCCGCCTGATTCTCGAAATGAATCAAGCGAAGAAGCTTTGCTTTGGCAGGTCTCCTGGCTTTTCCGATCTCCGAAACGTCTTCCCATCCGCCTCTTGCGGAAAGTGACTTTTTGCATCGAAGATTCTCCTGCTCGGAGCAGGACCGGAACTACAGTTGCGGGGCAGCTTCCGACTTTCCGGGACCGAAGTCCACGGAGCACGGAATTCCCTTTTCATCCCGTTTCATTCAAAAATGAAGCGGGACACCAAAACGGATTATGCGAAAGAACAGACAACAAACTCTGGGGTCAAGATAGAAAACTTCACTGCGAGAATCAAGTCTCGTTGTGAACCACATGTGGGACGACCCGTTTGTTCGTGCCACTTCGGGCGCGAACAATTGACCCATTAACCCTAGTAGCCTACCGCTGCACCATAGCCGCGAGGATCGGTGGCACCAAAGAGAAAACCGTTCTTGCGGTCAATCTGGATCGCCTCGATACGTCCGAGAGTGCCTCCGCGCGGCCGAATGGCATAGCCGCGTGCTTCGAGGTTTTGAATGACGTCTTTCGGGAAGCCGAATCGCTCACACTGAATGGTATCCGGCATCCATTGATGATGAAAGCGCGGGGCTTCATTTGCCTCTGCCACATTCATCCGGTGATCAAGGACATTCAGGACGACCTGAAGCACCGATGTGATAATCGTGGATCCACCCGGACTGCCGACAATGAGGTATGGTTGACCGTCTTTCAGCACAATCGTTGGAGTCATCGCACTGAGCATTCTCTTGTTCGGTTGGACGGAATTTGCGGACCCTCCCAAGAGTCCAAATTGATTCGGAGCACCGGGCTTTGCGGCGAAGTCATCCATCTCATTGTTCAGGAAGAACCCGGCGCCGTCAACAACGATTTTGTTTCCGTACCAACTATTGATCGTTGTCGTCACAGAAACAGCGTTTCCCCATTGGTCAACGATGGAATAGTGGGTCGTATGCATGCCTTCTTTGATTTCAATCGCTCCGTGGCCAAGCAACCGGCTCGGGGTTGCCTTGCTCGAATCCAGAAGCACCCTGCGCTCAGCGGCATAGTCTTTCGAAATGAGTCGGCCAACCGGAACAGGATAGAAATCCCCGTCACCCATGAACTCCGCCCGATCTGCATATGCCAATTTCATCGCTTCCGTCATGAGACCGATCGTTTTCGATGAGCCAAATCCGCTCCCAGCAATATCGAACGGTTCAAGGAGATTCAACATTTCCATCAACACCATGCCGCCGGAACTCGGAGGCCCCATCGATACAATCTCATATCCACGATATGTTCCTCGAATCGGCGGACGCTCAACCGCAACATACGAAGCGAGATCATCCTTCGTGATAAGTCCTGCTCCGCGCTTCATTTCCGCAACGATCAGGTCTGCTGTTGTCCCCCGATAGAAACCATCCCTACCCTTTCTCTGGATCCGCTGAAGGGTCCGGGCCAGGTCCTTTTGGACAAAGAGATCCCCTTCATCATAGGGCCTACCTTCCTTGGTGAAAGCTTTGGCGGATGATGGATATTTCAGAATGTCGCGCATGTCCGCTTTCAGTTCGTCGGCAAACTCATGGCTCAGCCGAAACCCTTTTGCGGCGAAATCGACCGCGGGCTGGAGAACTGTCTTGCGATCGAGTTTGCCATAACGCTCCAATGCCATCACCATTCCGGCAACCGACCCGGGAACTCCGCAAGCGAGGTAGCCGTCCTGACTTCTGGATGGGACAAAGTTCCCCTTTTCATCCAGAAACATCGTGCTGTTTGCTGATGCCGGAGCTTTCTCGCGATAGTCAAACGTCGTGGTTCGACCATCCGCCATGCGGATCACCATGAATCCGCCACCACCAATGTTACCCGCACCCGGAAACGTCACGGCAAGCGCAAACCCGACGGCCACCGCAGCATCAACCGCGTTCCCCCCTTTCTTCAAAATCTGCACGCCGACATTGGAGGCATTTGCATCCGCCGAAACTACCATGCCATGCTTGGCGCGGACAGGACGTTTCGCCGCGACGGACAAAGGAGGAGCAACGAAAAGGAGAAGGATCAAAAACGAGGAGAGTGTTTTCATCATCGGTTTGTGTCAAAAGTGTAGATGTGAGATAGCAGAAGAGGCGACCGGTTTCAGACTTGCTGATCCAATCGCCTCTCACGAACAGGTGATTACCATCAATTTGTTGAACCGGATACGACGCTACTAGAAAGGCAGGTCGTCGATTTTTCCACCCGGCTCTTCCTGGGCAGGTGCATTTCCGGAATCCTGTGGCGCACTTGCTCCTCCTCCGCGGCTGTCGAGCATGACCATCTCGTCCATGACAATCTCGGTGACATATCGTTTCACGCCATTCTTGTCATCATAATTCCGGTATTGAAGCCTTCCCTCAAGATAGA
>PMZI01000059.1 GCA_003170475.1 Ignavibacteriota bacterium
TGAGTTGGGGGGTCGTCCCGTCGACCCGTCCCGACGCTGTTTGTCGGGAAGGCGGGATCACCCCGACAATCCTCAACAGTCGCTCCCCTTGCTTCTAATGGGGTTGTTCATTGTTGATTTTCTCCTTGTTATAGCCTCTCTGACACAGTGTTTCAAACCGAATATCGCCCCACGCTGATTATCATTCGATTTTGTCCCTTCTCACTGTTGGCAGAGTCGGAATCGTTCCCTGGTAGAGTTGCCTTTCGGCAAAGTAATTAATAAGTTTCCAGACAACTCGTCAAACGACTATCAGAAGGCCTCTTACAGCAAGAGTGCTGGGTGTTGTTTTTCCAATTTCGGGAGCAGAAGCTATCGTGAAGCCGAAAGTACTCATCGTCGATGACGAGGAATTCTTCCGCGCTCTTGTCGCCACCGGATTTGAACGGGAAGGATTTGCCGTTCTCCAGGCCGACAATGGCGAGGACGCCGTCGAAGTCGCGAGCACTGAGTTGCCGGAGCTTATTCTCCTTGACCTCGTGATGCCGGGATTGCTCGGCTTCGAAGTCTGTCAGATGCTCCGGAAAGACCAGCGGTTCACTCATACTGCAATCATCATCATGTCGGCGAAGTCCTACAAACCCGACATGGATAAAGCTGCCGAACTTGGTGCAGATGCCTACGTCGTGAAGCCATTTGAGTTCAGTGATTTGATGAACGTCGCACGGGAAAACATGAACAAGCGCAAGAACGCATCATGATGACGGTGCGTTTCTGGGGAACGAGGGGTTCCATCGCCACCCCCGGGCCATCAACGATGCGATACGGCGGTAATACGTCCTGCGTTGAACTACGCTCAGGCAATCATCTCATTGTGTTCGATGCGGGCACGGGTATCCGCGAGCTTGGCAATCGATTGCTGAAAGAATTCGAATCCCAGCCGCTGACTATTCACGTCTTCATCAGTCACACACATTGGGATCACATCCAGGGTTTTCCTTTTTTCCTCCCGGCATACGAACCTCAGAACACCGTCCATCTTTACGGTCCGCCCGGCCGCGACAAATCATTGGATAAGATCCTGAAGATCCAGATGGATTCTGATTACTTCCCGGTGGAACTCGGAGCAATGAGCCCGAATATCTTCGTCCATGAAATGCGGGAAGAAGTGGTCATTGGCGATCTGACGGTAAAGCATTTTTACCTGAATCACCCCGCGATGTGCCTCGCCTATCGCGTGAGTGACGGTCATCGAAACATTGTGTATGCAACTGACAATGAGCCGTACCAGGGGACATTGTTTGCACAATCCCAAAAGGTAGAATCCTCCTCCGATTTCCCCACGTATCTTGACGAGAAATTTGTCGAGTTTCTCTCGCAGGCTGACCTCTATATCGGCGAAGCGCAATACACGACAGAGGAATACCGTGAGAAGCGCGGTTGGGGTCATTCTCCTCTCGAATCTGTCGTCCGATTCGCTGTCCAGGCCAATGTGAAGACGTTTGCGTTGTTCCACCATGATCCTCTCCATGACGACAATTTCGTCGACGGGATGGTCCAGGAAGCCAAACAGTTGGTGACCCTGTTCGGCGGAAAGACGGAATGCATTGGTGCACAAGAAGGCCTTGAAATCCAAATCTCGTAATACGATACGGGATTTCTCTTCGGGAGCATCACTCTATAGTCTTTTCTCTTCACGGTCCGAGGTGTCCAGCAATGGCAAGGACAATCCCGCGCTTTCGTCAAATTTCCTCCTTCGTTCTCCTCGTGGCTCTTCCGCTCGTTGCCCAACTCAAATTCACAGATCCGTCGCGGCTCAACAACAAAGACTACCTGAATCATCAAATCAAAGACATTAGCAATCAGGATCTGTTGCAGGCTATCCGCCTGGATCAATCCGCGCTTGCGGATGTCAATCAGGCCTTTCAAAAGAAACAATGGGATCGAACATTTCAAGCCTGGGGGGCATACTGGAACCTCAAGCAACAGCCGAAGTATGTGACCCAGAATGTCGGGTTCCTTCTCGATACGGATATGCTGAAAAGCTACGATGAAGCGCGTCAGTATGCGCAACAACATCCTCAGGAAATGGACAACGTCCTGGCCCGGGCGACGTCTCTGCTCAAGAACATCATCCGCCCTTGGGGAGATTTCGAAGTCGACTTCGGCTCGAAGGTGGACTTCAATCGTGAAATTGGTCAATCTGGAAAATATGGCTTTCACTACTGGTGGTGGTCCAAACCCCTCTTGGTGGCGTACGTCGTGAATCAGGACCAACGGTATCTCTCGAAATTCGATGACCTCTTCCATCAATGGTACAATCAGCGAAATGTCATCACCAACGGTTTTCCCAATCTCGATGTTGTCTACTATGAACTGGGTCTGGGTGTTCGCAACCGGCTGTTCATCGAATACTATCTCCTTCCGTATAAGGAGCGCCCTTGGCAGACGCATCAGCAAATGCTGAAGACGATGCTCGGGGCGGGGCGTTGGCTCTACGAGCTTCAACGATGGGAAGGCTATCGTCCCGGCAACTGGCAGGTTCACGGATCCTACATGCTGGCACATCTCGCACTCGTGTTTCCGGAATTCAAAGAGTCGCAGGAATGGTTGGCCATAGCACTTCAGCGGATAAGTGAACATCTTCGGCAGGATTTCTACGAAGACGGCGGACACTCTGAGCGCGCTCCGCGCAATTACACGATGGCCACCTACATGGCCTTTCGCAATCTCTATTACCTGCTCTCTGCATATCACGCCGGCGATGAGCTCGCAGCTGAAATTCGACATCGGATGGGAAACACGATCGATTGGTGGATGAGCATGCTTGCGCCAACGGGAGAAATTCCTGCGATCAACGACAGCCATCGCGGCTCGTTTCCCACGTTCATACTTCAGGATGGTGCGGAGTTTTTCCGGAAACCATATGTCAAAGGAGTATTGAAGAACCTGTTTGGAGTAGACGCGAAAAACGTTTCGCTCTCTCTTCCTTCGTTCACTTCCCGTCATATGCCGGAATCCGGATTCACCGTCATGCGATCCGACTGGACTTCGTCGGCGCTGTACATGAACCTGAACTACGGGAAATTCGCCGGCTTCCACACTCACAACGATCTTCTCGATTTTGAGATCTACGCATACGGAAAGGCGCTTGCTGTCGATGCGGGACTCGGGCTGACGTACGATGATTCGCTCTATGTTCCATGGTATCAGTCTTCGCGTGCACACAATATGGTAACCGTGAACGATCGAAACATTGAGCGAAAAGAAACCGAAGGGACGAACATTGTGTGGAATTCCGGAGCAATGCTCGACTACTTCTCCGGAGAACATGATGGGTACAAGAACCAGGGCGTGCACGTTGAGCGCCGGATAGCGTTCGTCAAACCATTATACTGGGTGATCGTTGACCGGATGGACTGCAAAAAGGGTGGGGACACGCTTTCGTGGTACTTTCATTCGCCAACCGCGCTCGTACCTCGAGGCCAGGGATATCAAAGCTCGAGCTCTCCGGGTATTTTGGTACTGCCGGCGAACAATCCAGTGCGTTCAAGAACCGGAATGGGCATGGCTGCGAGCACGCGCGATCTGACCCCCGGCAAGACGGAGCAAATCAACTGGATTGCCTTCGACCAATGGGCGACTCCCGGACCCGCAAACACGATAGCCGTTCTTCTGTATCCTTTCGAGGATTCGCTTCAATCGGCGACATTCTCCACGATCTCAGACGGTCATTATCGGGTCACGAGTCCCGGTGTGAAAGACGATCTCTACTATCTCACCACTCCTTTGAAGAACGACGAGGTTGAAACCGACGCATCGTTTCTCCTTATTCGGCATCAGTTGACCGGGTCGGATCGCTTCAGTCTTGTTCAGGGTTCCTATCTCCGCGTTCATGGCAAAGAAGTCTGGACGTCCGCCGACCGCACATCTGTCGAACAATTCCTACCAAAGTAAATCATCGCAAACGTGTCGCACCCGGTCATGCATTCTTGTCTGTCCCACGAAAACGCATGCTCCTATTCCGATAATCCTGTCTGTTTCTGACTCACCTTCCACAACTGGCGCTGCAACGTTTCGTCGTATGTCACCGGGGACGAAGATATGGAGATCTTGTTCTGAAAGTACCTGCCGGTGACATGTTCCACTTCTTCAGAGGAGGCCAGGTGGACCAGTGTTTCAGCGCCGTCTGTGGTGCTCGCGCCGGGCATATTGAAACCGGCACGAAGGAGTTTCGTCCCGATGACGCCCGGGTGCAGGCAATTGGACGTCACTCCGGTTCCCTCAAGCTGCTGCGCAAGTTGATAGGTAAAGAGAACGTTGGCGAGTTTCGTAAGTGCGTATGCAGAGTACCCACCGAACGATTTCTCCGCCTGAAGATTTTCAAAATCGATTCGCCCGCGCGTGTGCGCAACAGAACTGACGTTGACAACTCTCGAAGGGGCACTCTTCTTGAGGAGGTCGAGAAGGAGGTTGGTCAACAGAAATGGAGCAAGGTGGTTCACAGCGTAGGTCATCTCGAATCCATCCTCGGTCAGCGCTCGCTCATTCATGAAGACGCCTGCGTTGTTGAGGAGAACATCGAGCCGATCGTACCGGCGATGAATCTCCGCCGCAAGCTCCCGCACTTGTTTGAGCGACGCCAAATCGGCAATCAGGAGGTCAACCTTCTGGTTGCCTGTGGACGTTTGGATTTCTTCGACTGCCGCCTTGCCCCGGGCTGAATTGCGCCCGTGGACGAGAACTGTTGCGCCCAGTGCCGCCAACTCAACTGCAGTCTGCCTGCCAATGCCATCGGTCGAGCCTGTAATCAGAATAATCTTGTTTTGCATGGGAAGAGCTCTTTCAGGGAGGAAGCGTTATCGGCTGTGCGAGGATTCCTGGAACCGAGGTGAATGTACTCGTTCGGGGGAGAAACAGCAAGGACGGCAAGGGTTCAGAGAAACACCCGAACCAAATGCCGCCCTGGAAGAGTCGCATTTTGATTGAAACTAGTTGTTGCGCGGCGGACGATTCATCATCCGTTGTTGCTGTTGTTTCACGACTTCCTCGAACTTCGCTGCCTGCGGTTTTGTCAACAGGGAAATGATCTCCATATTCTGAGCCTCCCTGATCTCCGTCATCGCCGCTCGCATGGCGTCCATATCACCCTGAAGTTCATTCCGTTTGTCCGTCATGATCTTCTGGTATTTCTCATAGATCGCTGCGACCTTTACGACGGTCGTTGAATCCAGGCCGAGTTGTTTTCCGAGCGTATCTGCACGCTGTTTTGGTGACATTCGCATTCCCTGTCCCTGAGCGAATGCCATCTGCACCATTCCAGCGACGAAAACCATCGCAAAAAGAACGATGAGAAAACGTCCGATACCGGTTGTGGATTTCATGAATGTACTCCGATCTGATTATTGGTTGAAATAGTGAATTGATATACGCGGAACAGCGGTTACATTCTCCGTTCTTAACTCCTTGCACAATTCCTACTTCTGGGCTGACCCATTTGACAGGTGAACAGTCACCCAGTGTTTGAGTGGTTCCGGCATCTCGTTGCCTAATCCCTGGCCGGTTCCGCCGCCTCCCGATCTCCCACCTGATCGGCCGCGGCCTCCACCACCACCAGCACTTTGAGAAGGACTCGACACTCCCGGTTGTCCCTTCATGGCTGCGGCGAAATCACCGGTTTCGAAGCCGACCAAAATAGGTTTCGTCATGTCGGCGTTGACGGCGAACACGTGCGCTTTGTTTTTCTGGAGCGGAATTTTCAGTTCATAGATCAGGGTGCCATCGACATATCCGAGATGGGCTTCCACGCCTGCAGCGTCCTGCACAGACAGGCGATGTTGTTCGCCCTCTCCGGGACCGAGGATGGCCAACTGCTGTTGTGCCAGGTTGATCATGCGTTGGAACTCCTCCTGGTTTTCTTGCGCCGGAAATCGCCGTCCCTGCAGCAAACCAGAGACCGGAAACTGAATGCCAATGGTCTTGTTCTTTTTTCCCTCCACGTCGAACCATGCCGTGCATCCGAGAGCAAGCATCTGAAGCTGGGTCGCACGGTTTGAGGTGACAAGGCCTACGTAGAGATAGTTGTTGTCATTC
Source organism: Ignavibacteriota bacterium (assembly GCA_003170475.1). Lineage (GTDB taxonomy): Bacteria > Bacteroidota > Ignavibacteria > UBA10030 > UBA10030 > UBA9647. The sequence goes on from PMZI01000059.1 coordinate 6,073, forward strand.
TTGACTCCAACGGAGACGTCGGGGCCGACGATTTCAATTGTAGCGTCTTTCCAGTGGGATCCGTCGCCGGTGATCGCCAATTCCTGGTTTGTCCATACGCTGTTGAGTTCCTTGGAGCTGCTGCAACCAAGCAACATCAGCAGAAAAAAACCGGAAAACAGAACGGCAAAACGTGGAAAAGCCTTGAGCGAGTGAATCTGCATGATCGTTGTCCTCCAAAAAGCACGGTGATCGTTCTGGAGATATCTTTAGATTGAAAAGCTGAACAACACAAAGGTAGTATAGAGATAATACGGACAAAGTGTGAATTTGTCTCTCTGAAAAAGACGCCCGCCTGCGGCAAAAGCCAGGAAAAGGATCGATTTCTCAAGGGAAAAACCAAACCCTGGTTACTCACAGTGCAAACGAAAACGGAGCCTTGCCTTTGCAAAGCTCCGTTTCCTGAGTGAACCTGAACAAACTGCTTCAATCCGGATTCAACACTTACACCGGCTTGGAATCGGTGTCCGCTCCACTGAATCGTTTGAAGAATGCGGATACCCGTTGCGTTCCTTCTTCCAGGAGAGAATACACCGTCGGCACGATGACCAGCGTCAGGAATGTAGAAACAGTGAGCCCGAAAATAATGGTGACCGCAAGAGGCCGCCAGAATTCGGCGCTTTCTGCACCGAAAATGAAATGAAATTCCCGCCAGTCAAAGTCGATCCCCGTTGCCAGAGGCAAGACACCGAGTACGGTTGCCGCTGCTGTCAAGATCACCGGGCGGAGACGAATCCTCCCCGCTTCGAGAAGTGCATCTTCCAGCGAGAGCCCCCCTTCGTCATGTTTGTGTTTCACGAAGTCCAGAAGAACAATCCCGTTTCGCACGACGATTCCAGCGAGAGCCACAACCCCGACACCCGTCATGACAACACTTACGGGTGTTCGTGTGATGATGAGTCCAAGCATGACCCCGATCAGCGAGAGAACAACGGAAATCAGAATGATGAACGGTATCTTTAATGAATTGAATTCAGCTACCATTATAAGGAAGACAAGGAGCAGTGTGATGACAAACGCCTTGCCGAGAAAATCCGCAGCCTTCTGCTGTTCTTCCTCTGATCCGGTAAGTTTGATGGCGTAGCCGGCCGGAAGCGACAATCCTGCAACCTTCGCCCGGACGTCCTTGACCACATCAGACTGGACGCGGCCCTCGACTTCGGCGGAAACCGTAACGACGCGCTTCTGGTCTTTCCGTTTGATATCCGACACAGCCGTCGTTCGCTTGAGTTCGGCAACAGACGTCAATGGAATGGAAAGCAGCTGTCCCCGCCGATTCATGAACGTGATGCGAAGGTTTTCAAGATCGCTGGGGGAGAGACGCTGGTCTTCCTTGAGTCGGACACGAATGTTGTACTGATCTTCCCCAACCCGGTACTTCGATGCGTCAACACCGGCGATGGCGGCACGAATGGTGGAAGCGATCTGCCCGGTGCTTGTGTAATACATGCCGGCTTTCTCACGGTCAATTCTAATTTCAACCTCAGGGCGTCCCGTGTTGTAGTCGTCTTTCAGGTCAACAAGACCCGGAACGTCCTTGATCTTCTCGCGCACGACCATACTGAGCGACGCCAGCTGTTCGTAATCCTCGCCCGAGATTTCGATGTTCACAGGCGCTCCAACGGGGGGGCCCATCTGCTGTTTCGCCACACGAATCTCGGCCCCGGAAATGCCACCAGTGACGTTCCGTACCTCCTCAAGAGTCTGAAATGTGCTCTGTTGCCGCAGCTTTTTCTCGTAAAAACTGACTGCAATCTGTGACTTGTTGGGGGTACCCTGACCGCCGAAATCAAACGCGTTATCCGAAGTGCCCGCGCTTGCAGCGACGAACTCCGCATCTTTTCTTCCGGGAATCTGATTGATGCGGTCCTCCAAAGTCTCCGCAATGCGATTCGTGACATCGAGCGATGTGCCGGCCGGTGCCTCGATATTCACCGTGACCTGCTGTGGCTGAGTATTCGGGAAGAAATCGACCCCCTTGTTGAAAAATCCAAACAATACCATGATGACGAGGAGCAGACCGAAGGAGACTGACATTGTCAGACCCTTGTGATCGAGCGTCCATTTCAGGGTTTTCACATATTCGTTCTGAAGCCAGGGAAATGCCACCGTGTCAACTTCATGATACAAGAACGTGAATGGATTGTATTTCTTGTACCAGTGTGGATGTTCAAGGTTCTGCTTCGCCTTTCGTATGTCGCGCTTGTAGTTGATCCACCGTGCGGCTTGCACAGGGCTGATGACATACGCCACGAAGAGGGATGCTGTCAGCGTGATAATCAGCGTGTACGGAAAGAACTTCATGAAGTCTCCCACAATCCCCGGCCAGAATGCCAGGGGGAGAAATGCCGACAGGGTTGTGATCGTTGAGGTAAGAACGGGCACGAACACCTCACCGGCCGCCTTTTTTGCAGCTACTTCAGGGGTTTCCCCGTATTCCTGCTGATGCCGGTACGTGTTTTCAATAACCACAATGGCGTCGTCAACCAGGATGCCGAGTACCAGTACCATGGAGAACAACACAACCATGTTTAAGGTGATCCCAAGAGCAGAAAGGACGACGAATCCAATAAACATTGAGAGCGGGATCGCCGTCGAGATCAACAGCGAGTTCTTGAATCCAAAGAACATGAAGAGCGACATGACGACAAGAAACATACCCGTGAGAACGCTGTTTTCGAGCTCCTTGACCATGCGTGTGACGAATTTAGACTGGTCGTTGGAGATATCGATGGTGATTCCCTGAGGCAGCTGAGCCCGTTTCACTTCAACGAGCCGTTTGACCTCATCGGTTATGCGAATGAGGTTTTCCCCCGCGCGCTTCCGGACGTGCACGGAGACAACTTCCTTTCCGTTCAAGCGTGCGTAGGTCTGCCGGTCTTCAAAAGAATAATCCACCTTTGCCACATCGCGCAGATAGATGGGCTTACCGTTTTGCATTTTGAGGACGATATTTTCCAGGGGGCGCACTTCCTTGAACTCGCCCGGGATGCGAATCGTCAGGTTCTTTTCCTTTGTGTCGATGGAGCCGCCCGGGATGGAGAGATTCTCGGCACGTATGGCGCCTGCGATATCATCGAAGCTGATCTGGTACGCATTCATCCGGTAAACATCAGCGTTGACCTGCACTTCCGGCTCCAATCCGCCCGTCACGTCCGCTCCGATAACACCGGGAATACCCTCGATCTCATCACCCAGATCTTTTGCAATTTTCTTCAGTCGTGCCAATCCGACCTGCCCGCTCACGTTAATGTAGATGATGGGGAATTCGCTGATATTGATCTCACTGATCACGGGATCAAGAATGTCGTTGGGAAGCTGCGATCGCGCCGAACTGACTTTGTCCCGGACACGCCGCAGTCCTTCATCAATATCAACGCCAGTATTGAATTCCACTTGAATCGTGGAGAGCCCCTCTTTGGAAACAGAAGTAATGTGTTTGATGTCCTTGAGTCCCTTGAGCTCCTTCTCAAGCGGTTGCGAGATCAATCCCTCGATATCGACGGGAGACACACCGATGTACGGAGTCGCCACGATGATGAGAGGGATCTTGATGTCGGGGGCAGCCTCGCGCGGAAGTCCCTGGTACTCGGTCCACCCGAAGAATACAATCAAAACCATAAGAATGTACACGGGTGTCTTGTGATCGACTGCTATACTCCAGATTTTCATGGTCTGTCTCCGCTATTGGGTCACGATGACGGGTGTACCATTGATAACTTTCTGATACCCGGAAACGATGAGGTGATCACCGGCGTTCAAGCCCTCGAGCACCTCGACCATGATTCCCTGACGTCCACCGAGTTTCAGACGCCGCTCTTCCGCCTTCCCGTTGTTCTCGACATACACGATCGTACGATCACGGTCGACAAGCTGGACAATGTTCTCGCTCACGAGGAGCGCGTTCGGCTTTGTCCCGCGAATGATCCTTGCTTTTGCCACCATCTCCGATTTGATTTTCAGGTACGGATTGGCTACCACAATCTCGACCTGCAACGCGCGGTTGGCAGATGACACTGTCGATCCGACGAAATTCACTCTGCCGCGGAGCGTATCGCCGGGGAGCGCGTCAAACGTGATGACCGCCGCGGCGCCAACGGCCACGGAGCCTGAATACATTTCAGGGATATCCGCCTGAATCTTGATCGTCGATGTGTTGACGACGCGGGCAACCGGCATACCCGGAGGCGCGAAATCGCCTTCATTAGGCACGATATTGTCCACGATCCCGTCAAACGGAGCCCGGATTTGCGTCCGCTCCCAGCGCGCCTTCATGAGGTCTGTGTTCGCTTTGGCGGCGTCGCGGCTATACTCCAGGTTCTTCATCTGAAGCTCGCTGATCCCTTGCTCGTCAAATACCTTCTGTTGCTTTTCGAGGTTGAGCTCTGCCATCTTATACTGCGCATTGGCTGCATCATAGCCCGCCTTGATAACCTCGTCCCTGAGAATGATAATCAAATCACCTTTCTTCACGGTCTGGCCCTTCTTCGCCCTCCATTCCTTGACAACGCCTCCTTCTTCAGGACTCAAATTCGCATCCTCCGAGGCCTTGACCGTGCCGGCGACCTGTATGGCGTCGACCAATCGTGATGGCTTCAAGATGTCAATCCGTACGTCGACCAGTTGGATTTTTTTGCTGTTGGTGTTTGTCTCTTGCTTGCCGCAAGAGGAAAGAAGCAAAGCACTCAACATCACGAATGCCGCAAGAGCTTGTTTTGTACTGGTCATGGAAATGTTCCTTCAATAGGTTACTGTTGTTCACTTTCGAGGGCGTAGCTTGGCAGACGGCCGATCAATTGCTCAAGGTCGGCCGACGCCGACAAATAGTCAAAGATTGCCTGGACGCGGTTCACCTTTGCTTGAGTCAGGGCTAATTGGGCATCGTTCACTTCGAGCTGAGTTGCAGCGCTGCTCAAGAACCGAGTGGTGACGATTTTGTAGCCGCGTTCAGCCATCTCGACGGTTCTTCCCCCGGCGTCAATGCGCTTCCGGGTTTGCTCAAGATTTCCAAGAATTGAATGCAGCCCCGTCCGAAGCGTCCTTTCAAGACCAATTCTCTGTTCTTCGCTCTTGCGCTGCTCCAACTGGGCTTGTTCCACCCGTGAGAACGTCTGTAAGCCCTGGAAAATGTTCAGCGAGAGCGAAAGGCCAACCTGTGATCCCTTATAGAAATCATTCGGTGAGAAGTTGAACTGATCCTTGGCCGCCGAGTATGCATAGGATCCAAACGCTGATAGAGTCGGCAAGTAGTTCGACCGCTCGGCATTGACAACAGCGCCGTTGAGTTCAATCTGCCTCTTCGACGCACTCAAACCTGGATTCGTTTCTACCACCAAATCTTCCGCTCTGGCAATGAGTTGCTCGTCCACCGGCTGCAGTGTGAGGCTGTCGGTGAGGACGAAAGTGTCTTTGGTGGTGACGCCAAGCGTATTCTTGAGATTGTCCAGTGACAGGCTGTAACCGGTCTCGCTTTGGATCACCATGGGTCGCAGATTCTCAACGCCGACGGTAGCGCGCAACTCATCGTATTCCGATACCATTCCTTGTTTTCTCATCAATTGGACATTTTTGAGATTGTCCTCCGCGTTCTGGAGACTGGAACGCATCAAGTCGAAAGCTTCATGTGCAAGAAGCGCTCCATAATAAGCCTTGCGAACCCTCGTCACAGTTTCCACCTGTTTTGCCTGGTAAAGGTCGCGTGCGAGATTCGAATAGATATGCGCAGCGCCAACTCCAACGAATACGGCCCCGTTGAAAAGAATTTGCCTCACATTCAGAGATGCACTTGCATTGAAAGCGGGTGTGAATGATATTGGCACAAACTGGCCGCTCGGTTTGGGATACGTGGAATCGATCCCCTTCATGAAACTGTAGAGGAAGTAGTCGGGAAAGAATGACACCGGCTTGTCGATCATATGGACATATTGCCCCGTGATGTCGACTGCCGGCATGGCATTTCCCCACGCTTCGAGAACGCGTGCATCGGAGCGTTTGACCTCAAGCCGCGCGGTGAGGAGATCTGGATTTGTCTTCATCGCCATGCGAACAGCATCTTCGAGAGAGAGGCGGCGAAGAGATGTCTCTTGGGCGCAAACGGGCGAGAGTGAAAAGCCGGTCGCCGACAGGAAAAGAATAAGAATGAGTGACGTGGATTTCAGGTTCATGTATTCCTCATGAAGATGTTCAAGAATTCGATAGAGCTTTCAGTTCCAGTCTTCCTTTTTCCGTACAAATTGCCTCAAACAACAGATCATTGGAGAGATTCAAGACATCGTGGAGATTGAGTTGAAACGCTTCCCGCCAAATACCCTCTTCGGAGTCAATACGCATCATGAGAGCGGTCGCGCTTGACCAGAGAATGAGCCCAACTTCGGCTGGTTTCAGGTCCTTGCGAAGAATTTCCCCGTCGACGCACCGCTGAAGCATCCCGTTTACCAGATCCCAAATCCGTTGGTTGAGAACACTACAACTCAGTTTCACTTCTTCAGAGACTTGCTTGTGGAATTGCGGAGCCTGCCAGTAGTGCATCATTCGGAAATAGTCTCTATGCAGATTGAAGTAGTGGAGGTACGCTCCGGAGAGACGCGAAAGCATTTCCGCAGGAGCACAGGCACTATTTGCGACCTCGCTGAAAGCATCATAAAGAAGTTGCATGCCACGCATCATCACCGTCAGATAGAGATCTTCTTTGCTCTTGTAATAGAGATAGAGAGTTCCCTTGCTGAGTTCTGCGCTCTCTGCGATGTCATCCATGGTCGAGGTCGCCAAACCACTCTCAAAGAACACACGCTGAGCAGCATCAAGAATATCCTCTCGGCGCTGTTCCTTTTCCCTTTCCTTACGTTCATGAATTCCCAAGTTTGACTCCAGTGAATTAAATGACTGATGGTCATTAATTACGGTCAAGTTAACCAAAATGTTGCAGTTCCCAAAAGTCTTATTGTCAGTTACTTCCGGGGGTATTGAAACGGTGTTTTCGGTCTCTTTTTGGCCTCCACAGCACCGGAAGTCATTGGAAATTAAGGCGTTCTGCGCTTTTGCCTTTAGCGTGAAAAATGAATACTATTTCCTCAAATGAGCAGTCTCCGCTACAAGATAGGCTTCAGCTATTTCCTGTTGGTCTGTGTCAGCCTCGCCTCCAGCGTTGTAGCCCTCTATAACTTCGTCGAGCTCCAAAGCTCTGTCGGGCAGTTGATGCGCGAAAACTATCAAAGCGTCTTGGCGGCGGAGCACATGTCAAGGGCCCTGGAAGAGCAGCAGCAGACGCAGGAATCGCTCATGTACTTCAGCGTGCCGCTGGCAGGGACAAGGCCTGTTGGCGACGAACTCACAACGGCCAGAGGTGTTTTCAACAAGAACCGCGATGATTTTGTCTCGTGGTATCGGACGGCAACAGAGAGCGTTCTTGTCGCTCCAAAGCCACCAGTTCTCGACAGCATTCCCCTGAGTTACAAAAACTACAACGTCGCGTCGGATTCTTTTTTCAACATCTTCAGAGTGACTGCAAAGCGAGGGAGTGCGCGCAATCTTCAGCAGAGAATTCTCAAACCGCTCTCGCTCATTGTTCAGGGTCAATGTGCGCGATTCCTGGAGTTCAATCAGGCCGCAATCGCTTCGGCCGACCGCAGAGCCAAGGAAGCGTCCAACAATGCGGCATTTGCCGTTATCTTTACCTCGATCTGTGCAATTGCTCTCATTCTTTTTGCCAGCGTACAGATTTCAAGAACCATCATTCGCCCTGCGGAGAAGCTGACCGAGGCTGCGCGACGCATCGGGCGGGGCCAGCTGAATCAGAAAATTGACATCACGACCAACGACGAGATCGGCGAACTGGGGAGCGAGTTCAACAAAATGACGGAACGTCTCAGAGCGTATGAAGAGATGAATGTCAATCAGTTGATCGCAGAGAAGAAGAAATCCGAAGCCATCGTCGCGAGCATCCCGGACCCCGTCATTATGATGGATGAGGGAGACAATCTCCTTTTGATGAATCAGGCAGCACGAAAACTTCTTCGCATTCGCGGTACCGACTGGCAGGGCAAACCCCTCGACCAGACCGTTACCGATGCCCAATGGTTGAAGTTGCTCGGTCGCGGAGGCGTCAGCGAAGAAGAACGCGCGAAACGCGATCCCTTGCTTTCCATCCAGCAACCCGGCGAACAGATCCTCTATTTCCGACCGAGGCAGACGACGATCATCGATGAGTCGAACAATATTCTCGGGGTTGTCACGCTTCTTCAGGATGTGACACGTTTCAAAAATTTGGATCGAATGAAATCAGAGTTCATCGCCACGGTGTCACACGAACTGCGTACTCCCCTGACATCCATCAACATGGCCGTCGATATTCTCTCACAGGAAGTCCTGGGCACGGTGAATGAACCGCAGAAAGACATGCTTGCAACGGCAAAGGACGACTGTGAGCGGTTAACCAAATTGGTGAAGGAACTCCTCGACCTGTCGAGGCTCGAGGCCGGGAAGTACGAATTGAAGAGGGAGAGCATCAATCTCCGCGCAGTCGTAGACGAAGCGTTGAAGCCTCTGCGGCTCCAATTTCGGGAAAAGGGGATTCGGTTGGAGACAGACATCGCTCACAACACACCCGAGGTTCCCGGAGACCAACAGCAGTTGTCATGGGTGATCACGAACCTGGTGAGCAACGCGTTGCGTTATACGCCGGCGGACGGCGTGGTGACCATCCACTCTGATTTCGCTCGTGATTCTGTGCGTGTATCTGTTTCGGATTCAGGGCGTGGGATACCGGCAGATGCGATCGAAGTGATCTTTGACAAATTCGTTCAGGTCAAACAATCGACGGATGCAACGCCGGGCAGTGTTGGACTGGGGCTTGCCATTGCAAAGGAAGTCGTCGAAGCACACGGTGGGAGGATATGGGTGGAAAGCAGCGTGGGTCAGGGGAGCACATTCTTCTTCACGATACCACGGACCGAGAGGAATGCGAGATGACGCAAATCATGCCCAGAGTTCTGGTCGTTGATGATGAAGCGAATATCCTGAAGACGATGGGCGTGTGCTTCAATGCTGTCGGCTATGAGACGCATTTGTTTTCGAAACCGCAGGAGGCGTTGGATGCCCTTCATCGCGAACGGTTTGACCTTGCCTTCATCGATTTGAAGATGGCGCCGATCGATGGTATGGAAGTGCTGGCAGAGATCAAAAAATACTCGCCTGAAACTACGGTCATCATTGTTACTGCGCACGGATCCATCGATACCGCAATCGAAGCAGTGAAACGTGGGGCATATCATTATCTCCAGAAACCGTTCGACTTCAAGGAGCTTCAGCTTTTTGCCCAAAAGGCGTGGGAATACCATCAGCTGGCCCAAGAGGTGCGTGCTCTCCGGAGTCAGCTGAATTCTGCGCAGGATACCGGCGACTTGATCACGAGGAGTCGCGAGATGCTCGAGCAGATTGCCCTCGCTTCAAGAGTTGCCGAAAGCACAATTTCGGTTTTGATTGAAGGAGAGAGCGGAACGGGAAAGGAACTTTTCGCGCAGTTCCTTCATCAGAAAAGCGCACGTGCGCAGATGCCGTTCGTAAAAGTAAACTGCGCTGCTATTCCGGAGCAACTGTTGGAGAGCGAATTGTTTGGTCATGTGCGGGGGGCCTTTACTGGAGCGGTGCGAGATCGGCAGGGAAGATTTGAGCTCGCGAATGGCGGAAGCATCTTTCTTGATGAAGTGGCCGATCTCACGCTCGGGATCCAGGGAAAGCTCTTACGCGTTCTACAAAACAAGGAGTACGAACGCCTCGGGGAGAGCACAGCCCAGAAGGTTGACGTGCGGGTCATCGCGGCAACGAACAGGAGCCTCGAAGAGGCGATGAAAGAAGGAACCTTCCGCGAGGATTTGTTTTACCGACTGAATGCCGTGCGACTCAAGCTTATTCCGCTGCGCGATCGCCCTGAAGATCTTCCTCTTCTCATTCAGCATTTCCTGCAGAAGTACTCGCCGGGGGCCTCGATGGATCTTGCTCCGGAAGCGATGAAAGCAATTCGTGCCTATCGATGGAATGGTAATGTGCGCGAGCTCGAGCATGTCATCGAGCGATCGGTACTTCTTGCCCAACACGGAATTATCGAGTTGGATCATCTCCCTGCAGAAGTGCGAATGGCCCTCGAGCAACCAGGGGATGCGCGTTCTCTCGAGGAAATAGAGAAGCTCCATATCAAACGCGTTCTTCAACAGGCTAAAGATTATGATGAGGCCGCGCAGATTCTCGGCATTGATCCGGCAACGCTCTGGCGAAAACGCAAGAAATATGGATTCTAGCCAGAGCTTCTTGATTGCAATCTGCAATACCCCCTAATCCCATATTCCGCAACCGGTTATAACGCATTTCCTCGCACGACCAGTATTGACAATGCAAAATTCAACCTGAGGTTCAATTGCCCGAGGTGCACGGCTGAAATCGCCTTATTTATCAATCATTTCTGGTGATTTGGCTTGGCACGAGGATTGCCCTCGCTTTCTTGAATAATCAACCGGACACCGGACAAGAACCGGGAAGTCTCATCCCTAGCACAAAATGTGGGAGGCGGTATGGCAGTTAAAGTGACCACCATGAACAATTTGGACATTGCCGTCGTTGAGCCGCGCGGTTCGTTGATCGGCGGGGAGGAAACAGACGAGCTGAAGGCCAAAGCTCGCGATTTGTTGGAGCAAGGGAATCGAAAGCTGATCTTGGATCTGGGTGGAGTGTCCTACATCAATAGCTCGGGCATCGGTGCGCTCGTCGGCATTCACACCATGTACACCAAGGCCGGCGGCAAGATCAAACTCTGTCAGATGGGAAAAGGCGTGCAGAACGTTTTCGTCATCACTCGTCTCGCGAGCGTGTTTGATCTCGAAGAGACCCGCGATGATGCAGTCAAGAAATTCTAGTTAGCGTGCTGTTGCAGTAGCTCTCCAATCACTACATAATCACAAGGAGTACATATGAAACAATCTGTCTTCATTTCCGGTGTTTTGGTTGTCGCGTTGATCGCATCGTATTTCATCTACGATTACCTGTTACCAGACTACATCCGGGACGGTGGTCCGTTGGTGGTAGGGTTGATCGCCATGACAATTATGGTCTTCACATTCATCTTTGAGCGTATCTTCTCCCTTCGCAAGGCCCAGGGTCGCGGTTCCCTCGCCGTGTTTTTGAAGAACGTTACCCAGGAAATCAATAAAGGTAACATCGAAGGTGCAATTGCCGCGTGCGACAAGCAGCGTGGATCATGCGCCAACATCATTCGCACAGGGCTGGATAAGTACAAGCAGCTCATGCATGATGGCGATGTCAAGAGTCAGAAGGAAATGATGGCGGAAGTTCAGCGCGCCATTGAAGAAGCGATGCTGCTTGAAGTCCCCTTGCTCGAAAAGAACCTCGTTGCGCTCTCCACGATCTCTTCGATCGCAACCATGTGGGGTTTGCTCGGAACAGTGCTTGGAATGATTCGTTCCTTCCGCGCCATGTCGAAGGCTGGTTCCCCGGACGCAGTGGCTCTTGCACTTGGTATCTCCGAAGCTTTGATTAACACGGCAGGCGGTTTGATTGCAGCTATTGCCGGTATTCTTGCATACAACTTCTTCACGACGAAAGTTGACAACTTCACATATATGATTGATGAAGCCAGCTATTCGATCGTTCAATCTCTGGCAGAGAAATTTCCTGCTGGCAAATCCAAATAATGTGAGGTCTGACTATGCCGAAAATCAAGAAAAAACGCCTCGGGTATGGTATTGATATGACACCGATGGTGGACGTGGCTATGTTGTTGCTCACGTTCTTCATGATGACGACGCAGTTCCGACCGGAAGAGGCAACGGCCATTGATATGCCGTCCTCTCACGCACCCTTTAAGATGCCCGAAACGGATATCATGGTTGTTACGGTCAACAAGGCCGGGACAACGTACCTGTGGGTGGATGCTCAAAACCTGCGAGCGCAGTTGTTTGGCGAGGCCAACAAACTGAAAGCGAGCATCCCGGTTACCAACGATCAGCTTCGTCAATTGTTGGTACAGGCCCGTATTTCGAATCCAAAACTGCGGACGCTGGTCAAGGGTGACAAAGATGCGCCCTATGGTCCGATTGAGGATGTCCTCGGTATTCTGCGTCAGGTGCAAATCACCCGATTCAATCTCGTTACAGAACTTGATAAAAACTAATTAAGGGAGTCTACCCATGGCAGTAGTTGACAGTGGTGGTGGCTCGAAGAGTCATGATCGTGGACAGAAGAAGCACAAGAAGAAACGCCGCCTTCGGATTCGTATTGACATGACTCCGATGGTCGACGTCGCGTTCTTGTTGCTGACGTTCTTCATGCTGACGACCTACTTCAGTAAGCCTCAGACGATGGAGCTCAACCTTCCAAAGGATGAGAAACAACAGGTCGAGGTCGCAGAGTCCAATTTGTTGACGATTCGTGTAGCTCCGGACGGCGCTGTGTTCTGGAATATAGGCACTGACCCGGCGAACAGGATCGAAATGAAAGAGCTGAGGAAATTCCTGACGGACAAGAACAAGGAAAACCCGAAGCTCATCACGCTGCTCAAGATCGATCGTGACGGCAAGTATGACATGCTGGTCAAGGCGATGGACCAAGTTGCCCTCGCCAAGGTCGAACGATTCAGCCTGGCGCAAATGAATGAATACGACAAGCGCCAGATTCAAAAAGCACGAGGTTCATAAAGGAGCACACCTATGGAACAATTTGATGTGAAATACAAGACAGACTACGGTGCGCCCGAACTGAAGAAGAATTACAGAAGGTATCTGACCATCGCCTTGTTGATCGGTATGGGCATTGATTTTGCAGGCGCAGGTGCTTACTGGGGGGTTTTGTATGCCACCCGGGAAGACGCACCGACCGGCACCGTGAGGCTGATTGTCAAGTACAGTGATCTGGGTCCGCCTCCGTCGTTGTCGCAAGCAATGGCCGCATCTGTGACGGCTGCGAATGCCGGTGTGAAACCGAGCGTTGGTATTCCGGTTCCAGTGCCTGATGCGGAAGTCAGTCCGGAAGCAACTATTGCGACGCAGTCTGAAATGAGTCAACAGACGGCAGTGGTTGATCAGGGCCCCGGCAGCGGCGACAAGGAAATCAAGATCGAAGAAGACGAAGCGCCGCCCGCAGATTATGTCCCGTACGAAAAAGCCCCCGAGTCCGTGAAGCAGGTTCAGCCGAAGTATCCTGACCTGGCAACACGCGCTGGACTTGAAGGCACCGTGTGGGTCAAGATCTGGGTCGATAAAGAAGGCAAGCCGAAGAAAGCAGTCGTGCAAAAGAGTGATGCGGAAATCTTCAATCAGCCGGCGACCGAAGCAGCAATGCAATGGATCTTCACGCCTGCGATGATGAAGAACGGACCGGTCTCGGTGTGGGTTTCGATCCCATTCCGGTTCAAACTGCAAGGAAAGTGACCGTTGAAGTCAGTCGATGTTTCGACGGTCATCGGATACGGAATATCCGGATTGATGGGCATCGTCGGGGTTCTGGTCCTGACCGGTGTTCTAGCAAAAGAGGGTACTCCGGCACAGTTCCGAATACTCTTTGGCATCGTGTTGATCCTGTATAGTGTATATCGTTTCACGATGACACGAGCACGTCGTAAACAGGAAGGAGGATCGGAAGAATGAAACCTGCAGTATTGTTCTCGATCCTCATTATGCTGAGCGTTGTCAGTTGTACGAAGCGGCAGGGGTCGGATATCCGGAGCGGGACGTTAGCTGTTCTTGCAACGGAATCGCACCTGCCGCTCGTTCAGCAGCTGGCATCCGATTACCGCAGCGCCTTCCCGGAAGTCGTGGTGACTCCCCAGGGAACGACAACGCGTGCAGCGATTGTTGATATGGTCAACGACAGCGTGCACTGCGTGTTTGTGGATCGCAGGTTGAATGAAGAAGAACGAAGTGCCGTTGAGAAGGCAAAGCTCAACGTTATCGAAACAGAAATTGCCCGTGACGGGCTGGCTGTTCTCGTTCACCCGTCGAACAAGCTCCCGGCAATTTCCATGGAATTGCTGGAAGGAATCGTGTCCGGGAAAACAGCACTCTGGAATACTGTTCCCGAATCGAGGATTCACGGAGTCATCGAGCTCTGCTTGACCGGGAAGAACTCGGGCCTGTACGAATTGTTGACCCGTCACTTCTTCAAATTGGAGAAGGACGTGAGTCTGGCTGCGATGGCCACTTCGCAGCAGAGCATCATCGAATATGTTGCTGCACACCCCGAAGCGCTCGGGGTCGTTTCCTATGCTGCATGGAAAGACACTTCTCGCCCGGCGAACGAGACCGCAAGAAACAATGTCCGGTCGCTGGACCTTCTGACAACCAACGCAGAAGGAGTGCGAACAGTCGTGCGCTTGAATCAAAGGAACATTTACGATCAGATCTACCCGTTGACCTATTCTCTTTATATGTACACGTCGGAGAAAACGCCGGGCCCAGCATATGGATTCAGCGCTTTCGCTGCTGGAGAAACCGGACAACGAGTGTTCTTGTACGCGGGACTTGTTCCCAAAACCATGCCCTATCGGACTATCCAACTCACACAGGAGTAGATGTGGAATGAAAAACCTCGTAGCTGTCGTCATCTTGTGCGCGGTGCTCGTGTCGGGGCTCCTGGCGCAGACGCAAATTGACAAAGCAAAGGATCTGTTGAACCAAGGCAAAGCAAAGGATGCTCTTGCCCTTCTTCGGGAAATCGTGACTGCTCCCCAGAAGAACACGGAAGCATGGCGACTGTTCGGTCAGGCATTTTTCAACCTTTCCATGCCTGATTCCGCGAAGATAGCCGGTCAGAAAGCCATCTCTATTGACGAGAAAAACGTCAAGGCCTACATCCTTGTCGCAACGATTGAAGAGGGCCAAAAAGACCTCAAGGCGGCGCTCAGTACGCTCAACAGTGGCCTGGTGGAAAAGAAAAACGACTGGGAGCTTCTCACAGCCAAAGGGCTTATGCTCCTGCGTGCTGATTCAGTCGATCGTTCGATCGTGGAACTGTCGAAGGCCAAGGAAGCCAACCCGAATGCGGCCACGATCTATAATGGGCTTGGCGACGCGTATAACAAGCAGGGCGTCCCTCTTTTTGCGATTACTCAATACGAGAAGTCCGCAGAGTTGGATTCCATGAATGCTGATGTCTACAACAAACTTGGGAAACTTTACTACAAAGATCGCCGTTACAATGACGCGGCCAAGGCGTATGCGCGCGTCGTTGTTCTTGACCCCGCGAATAAGACGGTGCTGCTGGATCTTTCGAAAATGTATATGGCGTCGAGACCGAAACAGTATGAGAATGCGTCGAAGTACCTCAAGCTGTATATCGATCGTTTCCCGAAATCGGACGAGGCGTGGGCGATGTACTCGGAGGCGCTGTTCTTTCTGAAGAAGTACCCGGAAGCCCTCGATGCTGCCCAGCGTGTGCTCAAGATCGATCCGAAGAGCGGCAAGGCATGGCGCTATGAGGCGACTTCGGAGTTTGAATTGAAGAAATTCAAGGAAAGCGTTGAGTCGTTCAAGAAGCTGCAGCAGGTCGACACGATGAGGGTCGAGGATTACTACCGCCTGGGAGATGCGTATCTCGAAATGAAGCAGACGGCGGCCGCGGTCGACGCGTATGAGAACGTGCTCAAGCTCGATCCAAACCAGAAAGAAGTGTACAACAAGGCGGGCGGCATCTACATGGGAGAGCAGAAATGGGAAAAGGCGGCTCCGTTGTTCCAGCGCCGGTTCGCGACGGATTCTTCGGCAAGAGCACTCAGTGCGTATCTCAATTATGCTTCCTGCAAAATCGCAGTGAAAGAATATGATTCTGCGCGCATTGCATACCGGACATTCATTTCGAAGCGCGCGGACTACCCGCCAGCATGGTTTGGCCTTGCTCGAGCCTTGATCCTCCTGTCGACAGACTCATTGCAGGCGTCAAGGCGCGCATATGAGGAATGGCTGAAACTCATTCCACCGGCTGACGAGTCGAAGTTCAAAAGGGAACTGGCCGAAGCGTACAAGAATATCGGTGTTGCTTATCTCGTCGACAAGAAGTATCAGGAATCAATCGCTCCTCTGGCGAAGTCAACCAAATACAAAGATGATGATGACGAGACCTGGCTCCACCTTGGTCAATCCAACGCGATGCTCGGGAACAAGGATGAAGCGATTCTGGCATTGAAGAAAGCTTTGAAGCTGAACCCGAAGAGCAAGGACGCGAAAAAAGGTCTTGAGCTCTTGGGAATACCGGTTGACTGATCCTGGTCCCTGTATTACAAAATTGAAATTACTCTCGCGGTGAATAAAACAAGAGGCATGGTATGGCAGATCAGCAAGAAGAACAGAAGAAACAAGAGAACCCGGCGCGTGGATATTATGTGTTCATGGGTCTCGTGATTGTGACGCTGGTGATCATCATAGGATACGTTGTTCGATCGTACTTTGGAATTTAGACGAATAAACGAACCACACTCACTTCACAAAGAAAGGGTGTATGCGATGAAGCATAAACTGCTTGGGATTGCCTTAATCGTGATGGTTGGCCTGATGGGATGCGCAAAGAAAGAACCTCTCCCGCCAATCTCAGGTTGGGAGAAAAACCAGGATCCATATTTCAAGGTCCGGTTCGACTATCCGAAGGGGTGGTTCAAAGGCGGGGAGTCGGGAAAGATCAGCTTCACATCGTCTGAGGCGGCTGTTGGAAAATTCTTCGATCCCACAACGAAAGAGTCACCGGACGGTGCTCAAATCCTTGTAAGCTATGAAAAACAAGATACCTTGAAGACCCTTGAGGCATTCGTCGATGAAGATCGTACCGACCTGAACGCTTCCGGCTTCAATCTGAAGCCCATCGAGCCGGCAACAGTCGACGGCACTCCAGCACTGAAGTTCAGCTACAGCGGACGGTACAATGACAAGGTGACGGTTGAAGCCACCCGCGTGTTCATCCTGAAGGACTCGGTACTGTTCAAAGGAGTCTTCTGGGCGTTCAACGACTACTATCTGCCCTATCGCGCAGCGATCGATACCTTCATCTCCACAGCAGAGTTGCCAAGAGCCAGAACTGCCAAGGTTGACGAGTCGCTTCCCTCAACAATCTATGACACGTACAAGGATAAGAATGACGAGTATCTTTCCATTCAGTATCCGAATAACTTCAACCCGACAACACCGGCTCCGAAAGGGAAAGTGCAGTTCATGCTGATGCTTCAGGGATATCGCAATGACTCGAACATCCTCATCGACGTTCGTCCCGCAGAAAAACTCACGCTGGATAAAGTCGTCGATCAAAATGCGAAGTCCTACAAGGCAACGTCGAGCGGAGAAACCACGATCGATGGTCAGAAGGCACATTTCCTGAATTACTCGGCGTCGAAGAGCGTGGCGAGCAGAGTGTACTTTGTTGTAAAAAATGACAAGTTCTACAGGATTATCTTCAATTACTTTGAACCTGCAAAGAAGGACTTCCTTCCGGCCTTCGAAAAATCGATTGCGTCGCTACACATAAAGTAGTACGACGGGCGGGAATTGCTGTAGAGAGCCGGGGCAGCAATGCCTCGGCTTTCGCTTTTCAGAACCGAGTTTATCCCATCGTCTTACGACGTCACCGTAAGCGTGCACTCTCATCGGGAAATAACTACGTTTACCGCCTGCCTTCCGCTCCCTGGCAGATCAACTCCCGAAGCGGCTTTTAAAAGCCCAACGTCGCAAGATATCTCTTGTCTCCTCGTTCCGCAAAATCCGTTTGGACATTCACACAATAATTGCTATCGTTTCCCTTGGTTTATCGCTGCCGCAAACGTTGTTTCCTGACCTGGTCCTGACGCGCTTCGGGACAGACTCTCTTTGCTTCAAACCATGCAAAGGCCTTTTTCCCTCACGAGGAGGATGGAATAACGAATGGGAATGCACATCTTCCGCCGCAAAGATCTCGACCTCATCAAAGAGGATGCTGAGAGTTCATCCGAAATTCACCTCAAACGTTCCTTAGGTGCTATTGATCTCGTCTCGCTGGGAATCGGCGCGATCATTGGGACGGGCATTTTCGCCGTTATCGGCACGGCCGCGGCCGGAGGACCAAGCCACCTTGGAGCCGGCCCGGGTGTGATGCTATCATTTATTATCACCGCTGTCGCGTGCGGGTTCTGCGCCCTTTGCTATGCAGAATTTGCTGCACTTGTTCCGATCTCCGGCAGTGCATACACCTATTCGTATGCTACTCTCGGCGAACTCGTCGCGTGGATCATCGGTTGGGATTTGATCATCGAGTATGCGGTCGGAAATGTTGCAGTGGCAATCGCCTGGGCGGCGTACTTTCATCAACTCTTTTTCGGTTTGGGGATTCATATTCCCGAATGGCTGGCCGTGGACTATCGATCAGCACATCAGGCTGCAGAGGCTGTTCTGGCGGCGGGCGGGACAGTCTCCCCTGACATTGTGCTTCCTTATGAAGCCTGGCAAACCGCTCCCACGGTTTTCGGGTTTCACGTCATCTTCAACTTCCTCGCCATCGCCATCGTCGCGGGGGTGACCTGGATCCTGGTGGTCGGCATCAAGGAATCGTCCAGGGCAAACAACATCATGGTTGCCTTGAAACTTGTCATCCTCCTTTTCTTCATCGGTGTTGGAGCGTTCTATGTCAAGCCGGAAAACTGGACGCCCTTTATGCCCAATGGTTTCGCTGGTGTTTGGACGGGAGCCAGCCTTATCTTCTTTGCCTTCATCGGCTTCGACGCGATCTCCACGGCTGCAGAAGAGTGTAAAAATCCCGGCCGCGATATGCCGATCGGTATCATCGGATCACTCCTCGTCTGCACGGTGATCTATATTGCGACCGCTGCCGTGCTGACAGGAATTGAACCCTGGAATAAGCTCGGCGTCGCTGATCCGCTGGCGGCAGTCTTCGCCCGACTCGGTCTGAACTGGGCCGCTGGGATCGTCTCTCTGGGCGCAGTGATATCCATGACGGCCGTGCTGCTCGTCTTCCAATTGGGACAACCGAGAATTTTCTTCTCTATGTCGCGCGACGGCCTTCTGCCAAAATATTTCGCACGGGTTCACCCGAAATATCAAACTCCCCATATTACTACCATCTGGACGGGCGTTGTTGTTGCCGTTGTCTCCTCTCTCGCGAACATCAATGAGATCGTTGAACTGACCAACATCGGAACGCTCTTTGCTTTCGTCCTTGTCTGCGCAGGTGTGATCATTCTTCGGCGCACGGATCCCGATCGTCACAGAGTCTTCAGGGCTCCGCTTGTGCCGCTGGTGCCGTTGCTCGGTATCGGCATGTGTTTCTATCTGATGCTTGGTCTCCCGGCGATCACCTGGATCCGATTTGGAGTCTGGTTGCTCATTGGTCTGGTGTTCTACTTCTCCTATGGTTTCTGGAAGAGCCGATTGCGGGGACGGGGAGGAGTGAAAGCATGAGCGACGCTGGGGAATCCAAAGCCGGGCCATCAGCGGGAGCTCCTCAGCTTTTACGCGCCCTTGGACTCAAAGAGGGGATCGCCATTCACATGGGGGTCATCATCGGGTCGGGAATTTTCATCGTCCCGGCAACGATCGCAGGCCATCTTCAGGCGATGGGTCCGATCATTCTCGTCTGGGTGGTTGCGGGACTCCTGACGCTCTTCGGTGCCCTCACGCTTGCGGAACTGAGCTCAGTTCTGCCTCAGGCAGGCGGACCATACGTTTATCTTCGACACAGCTTCGGGCGGGTTTGGGGATTTCTTTTCAGCTGGAATGACTACTTCATCAACAAAGCCGGTTCCGCTGCCGCCATTGCCGTAGCGTTTGCCACCTATCTCGGATATTTCATTCCCGCCCTCAATCCGGCGAACACAATGCTCAAAGGGGAATGGTCGTTCTTCGGCCATCCGATGGAATTCTCCTTTGGCTGGATTCAGATCGTCGCCATTGCTACGATTGCTTTGGTGACCTTCATCAATGTCCGCGGCGTCAAATTCGGCGGCTGGGTGATGGACATTTTCACCACGGCAAAAGTTGTTGCCCTGGTTGGTTTGATCCTGGCAGTCCTTTTCTCCGGAAAGGGAAGTAGTGCAAACTTTCTTCCCTGGTGGCCGGATCACTGGACCGGCCAGATGACATCGGCCTTCGGACTTGCCATGATCTCGGCGTTATGGGCCTATGACGGATGGATTGATGTAACGCTCACGGCGGGGGAGTTCAAAAATCCACGACGGACTGTCCCCCTCTCGCTTGTGTTCGGAACATTGGCCGTCATCGCTCTCTATCTTGCCGCGAACCTGGCTTTTGCGTATGTCATTCCGGTTCAATCCATGTCGGGTTCTCCGCGCATTGCTGCTGATGTGGCGCAGACCGTGTTGGGGCCGATCGGTGCTTCCCTCATTGTTGTCGGAATTATGTGCTCAACGTTTGGAACAACGAATGGCATGCTGCTCGGAGGTCCACGCTCCATCTATGCAGCCGGGGCTGACGGAACATTTTCGAAATCGTTCGGCAAGGTGCATCCTCAGTATCACAGTCCGTACATCGCCATCATCTCGCTCGGTGTTTGGGGGTCGTTGCTCACGTTCAGCGGGACCTACGACCAGATCACCTCGTATGTTGTGTTTGGATCGTGGGGGTTCTATGCGTTGACGGCGCTGAGCGTGATTGTGCTGCGACGAAAAATGCCGAATGCCGAACGCCCCTACAAGGCATGGGGATATCCCTATGCAACCCTGCTGTTCGTCGCTATCGCTTCATGGTTCATCTACAATACGCTGATGGAAGACACTCGTAATGCTGTCATCGGCATCGTGTTGCTGCTTGCGTCACTTCCATTCTATTACTATTGGACACGGAAACGAGAATCCACAACCAGCGCACAATGATTTCACAATCGTCAGCCCTCATAACAGGCACCATGCCGGTATGAAGATTCCACGACCATCACTGACGCAATGGATTTTTGTGGGAATGGCGGTTGGTCTCCTCGTCGGCTGGCTTGCGCCTGACGTAGCCGTCAACCTGAAGCCATTCAGCACCATCTTTCTCCGTCTCATCAAGTCGATTGTCGCTCCGTTGATCTTTGCCACCCTCGTTGTTGGCATTGCGGGGCATGGCGATTTGAGGCAGGTAGGAAGGATGGGGGTCAAAGCGATAGTGTATTTCGAAGCCGTGACAACGGTGGCGCTTGTCATCGGGCTGGCCGTGGTCAACATCATGAAGCCGGGTGTTGGAGTCAGTCTTCAGACGGCGGCGAGCGTTGGCGACATCGTGGCCAAGAAGCAGACCTTCGGCGATGTTCTGGTTCACATCTTCCCGCAAAGCTTCTTTCAGGCGGCTGCTGAAGGAGAAGTACTCCAGGTTGTCGTGTTTACCCTGATTTTCAGCTTTGCCCTGGCGTTGGTGGCCAAGGAAAAGCGGCTCATCATGATTTCGTTTTGTGATTCGCTTGCGGAAACGATGTTCAAGTTCACGAACATTGTCATGAAGTATGCCCCCATCGGAGTGGCCGCAGCGATCGCCGTGACCGTCGGCAACAGGGGGCTCTCGGTTCTGATCAATCTCGGTCTTCTCATCNNGCGCGAGTACCGATCCGTCAATTCGTCAACGCTGTGAAGGAACCCGCGCTGATTGCGTTCTCCACCTCCAGTTCTGAAGCAGCACTTCCCAAAGCCATGCTCGCAATGGAAGCGCTCGGAGTACCACGGAGAATCGTCTCCTTCGTCATCCCTACGGGCTATAGTTTCAACCTTGATGGTTCATCTCTTTACCTCTCCTTAGCGGCAATCTTTGTGGCGCAAGCCGCCGGAATAGACCTGTCGATCGGTCAGCAGATCGTCATCGTATTGACATTGATGCTGACGAGCAAGGGAGTCGCCGGTGTATCGCGCGCAGCTCTTGTTGTCCTCGCGGGAACACTCTCGAGTTTTGGGCTTCCCCTGGAGGGGGTCGCAGTGCTTCTGGGTGTTGACCAACTGATGGACATGGGAAGAACCATGGTCAACGTTATCGGTAACTGCCTTGCCACTGTGGTCATTGCCCGATGGGAAGGAGAGTTCAAACCTGCCACGTCACAATAGTCTCATTGTATACCCTCTTTGCCGATTCCCACGAATTAGAATTTCCAATTTTAGAAAGAATTGGTTAAATTATTGCCCCCGATTACAGGTTTAGTCCCCCCAACGTTTGGGTTCCGTTAGAAAGGATTAGAGAGAGACCTATGGAATTGTATCTTGTCTTAGGCATCAGCGTCATCGGACTTCTGTTTGCCGTGTACCTTCTCCGCGATGTCTTGCGCCGAGATGTCGGCACGCCGCAAATGAGGGAAATTTCCGATGCAATCAAGACCGGTGCAGAAGCATTCCTGCGGCGTCAGAACCGTACCATCGCGACTCTCGCCATCGCGCTCGCAGCGCTCATTTACATCCTCTATGCTTTTGTGCGGACTCCCACCGTTCATGATCCTTCAGGACCCGCATCCCTAGCGTTTTGGACGACCCTTTCGTTTGTTCTTGGAGCGGCCTGTTCCGTCGCAGCGGGTTACATGGGTATGTGGATCTCTATTCGCAGCAACATTCGGACGGCCTCTGAAGCCACAAAGGGAATGAACGGAGCGCTTCAAACTGCGCTTCGCGGCGGCGCGGTTTCGGGATTCTTTGTCGTTGCCATGAGCCTTCTTGGTGTGGCCGGCTTGTTCGGAATCGTGAATGCCCTGGGTATTACAAAGGACGTATCGAAGATTCCTCTTCTCATTGTCGGTTATGGATTTGGGGCGAGTTTTGTGGCACTGTTTGCCCAACTGGGCGGCGGGATCTACACAAAGGCTGCCGACGTCGGCGCAGACCTTGTTGGAAAAATCGAAGCTGGAATTCCGGAAGACGATCCGCGCAATCCGGCGGTGATTGCAGACCTCGTTGGCGATAATGTCGGTGATTGCGCAGGAAGAGGTGCAGACCTTTTTGAATCCACAGCGGCAGAAAACATCGGCGCGATGATTCTGGCCGCTGGACTTTATATGTCCAATACCGCCTATTTTGAAAGCATCGGCATGTCGATGGTTGGTGTCCTCTTGTTTCCTCTTGTCGCCAGAGCATTCGGAATCATCGCATCAGCGGTCGGAATTCTGGTTGTCAAAACGACTGATCAGGAAGACCCCATGAAGGCGTTGAATCGCGGCTACTACGTTGCTGCAATCCTTGCCATGATTGGTTTCTTTTTTGCGTCGCATTGGCTTCTGGGTGCTGAGCATTATTTTAATTTCTTCCTCTGCGGCGTCATCGGCGTCTTGACGTCGGTAGCGTTCGTTTACATCACACAATACTACACTGACTATCAGCACCGTCCGGCCATCTTCATCGCTGAAGCATCTCAGACTGGACCGGCAACGACCATCATCGCCGGTCTCGCCGTAGGGATGGAGTCGACCGGACTTCCTGTCCTGGTCATTGGAACTGCCATCGTATCAACCTATCTGCTCGGTCAAGCCTCCGGCTTGGTGCACGCAGGATTATTTGGGACGGCCGTAGGTACGATGGGCATGCTGGGAACGGCTGCGTATATTCTGGCGATGGACACGTTTGGACCAATCACGGACAATGCAGGCGGCATTATCGAGATGAGCCGTCAGCCTGAAGAGGTAAGAAAAAGAACGGATCGATTGGATGCA
The DNA here is from genome assembly GCA_003170475.1 of Ignavibacteriota bacterium. Classification (GTDB taxonomy): domain Bacteria; phylum Bacteroidota; class Ignavibacteria; order UBA10030; family UBA10030; genus UBA9647. The sequence continues at coordinate 29,752 of PMZI01000059.1, forward strand.
GTCGGCAACACGACAAAGGCGTTGACCAAAGGCTATGCCGTCGGCTCCGCCGGACTTGCAGCCTTCCTTCTTTTCAGCGCGTTCTTCGACGAAGTGCGAAACTACGGATTCGACCTCCGGAGCATAGACTTGTCAAAGCCAGCGGTGTTTGTGGGGGCAATGTTTGGCGCGATGCTGGTGATGGTGTTCTCGTCGCTTGCCATTCGGGCCGTTGGCCGCGCAGCCTATGCGGTGATCAATAATGTCCGCGAGCAATTTCGCTTGAACCCCGGCATCATGCTCGGTACCTCGAAGCCGGACTACGGACAGTGCGTAGACATTGTGACGAAATCAGCATTGCGGGAAATGGTACTCCCTGGTCTGCTTGTAGTTTTCATGACACTCGCTGTGGGAATCGGGTTCCGGTGGCTGTACGTTTTGACGGGAAGCCCTGTCGATGGTGCCACAGGAGCTGAGGTCGTCGGCGGATATCTGATGGTAGCGACCATTACGGGAATCCTCATGGCATTGTTCATGAACAACGGTGGTGGGGCATGGGACAATGCGAAAAAGCTGATCGAGACCGGCATGTTCGGAGGGAAACGATCGGAGGCTCATAAAGCCGCTGTGGTCGGGGATACGGTTGGCGATCCGTTCAAAGACACCGCCGGTCCGTCGCTGCACGTTCTCATCAAACTTCTGAGCACCATTACTCTTGTTCTTGCACCACTCTTCATTTGATCGGAAAAAAAACACTTGAGCGGTGAGCCGCGCACAGTCAATTCGAATTCGTTCTCCACAAGCCGTCCCGAAGTCAAATGGGACGGCTTTGCTTTTTCTTCGGGGCACTATTCGCTTGTTTCCGACAGCAAAATCAATTAGAATTGAAAACATCATTTCCCGAAATTCTGCAGATTCCTATTTACATCATCGAAGGAGGTCCACCGCATGAGTAATCAGCATTCTGCGTTGTCGCGGCTTTTGGTCACAAAGCCGCTTGATGCTCTCCTGCACGAGTCACAAGAGACTGGAGAGCACAGCCTGAAGCGCGCACTCGGCCCGGTCAATCTTATCACTCTCGGCATTGGTGCAATCATCGGCGCCGGCATCTTCGTGCTGACAGGGGCCGCAGCTGCCAACTATGCGGGGCCAGCGATCATGCTGTCGTTTGTGCTTGCCGGGATCGCGTGCGTTTTCGCCGGGCTATGCTACGCAGAGTTTGCTTCGCTGATTCCCATTGCGGGCTCAGCGTACACCTATGGTTACGCCACCCTTGGCGAGCTCTTTGCCTGGATTATCGGCTGGGACCTGATCCTCGAGTATGCCTTCGGAGCCGCTACCGTCTCCTCAGGGTGGAGCGGCTATTTCCTCAGCCTGATGAATGATCTTGGAGTTCATATCTCCCCGGCGCTCACTGCTTCACCGGGAACAATGCTTGTCCAGATGCCGAACGGAAACTGGGAGCACCTCTCCCGGATGATGAACACCATCCAGGCCATGGGGCTCGATCCGGCTTCACTTCCACAGATGGCTGCATCGTTCAACCTTGTTGCATTCCTCGCGATCCTTGCCGTCACGACAATTCTGGTGATTGGAATCAAAGAATCAGCCAATTTCAATTCGGCGATCGTGATCGTAAAACTGGCCATCGTACTTGTGTTCATAGGAATTGTCGGATGGTACGTGCTGCAGAATCCAGAAAAGACCATTGACCTCAACTGGAAGAACTTCATTCCAGCCAATACCGGGGAATGGGGTCATTTTGGGTGGTCTGGAATTGCGCGAGCAGCGGGTGTCATCTTCTTTGCCTACATCGGATTTGATGCTGTTTCGACAGCGGCTCAGGAAGCGAAAAATCCGCAGAAAGACATGCCGATCGGTATTTTGGGTTCGCTGGCGATCTGCACCGTTCTGTATATTATCGTATCGGGACTTCTCACGGCAGTGGTTCCCTATACAAGCCTCAATGTCGCCGAGCCTGTTGCCGTTGGAATCGATGCAACCGGAGTGAAATGGGGAAGCTACCTCGTCAAAACGGGGGCGATTTTTGGTTTGGGCACGGTCATGCTTGTCATGCTCCTCGGTCAATCACGAGTGTTCTATTCAATGTCGCGCGATGGTCTGCTGCCGAAATGGGCCGGCAAAGTGCATCCCAAGTTTCGGACTCCCTACATCTCGACGATTACCGTTGGTATCTTCGTCGCGTTCTTTGGTGCTTTGCTGCCAATCGGCATCCTCGGTGAACTTGTAAGCATCGGAACCCTTCTGGCGTTTGTTATCGTTTGCGCGGGAGTTTGGATTCTGAGGGTGCGGCGACCAGATCTGAATCGCCCGTTCAAAACGCCTTGGGTTCCTTTCGTTCCGATCATGGGAATTATTGTATCGGGATTGTTGATGGCGAGCCTGCCGTTTGATACCTGGCTGCGGTTGGTGGTGTGGCTCGTTGTCGGCCTAGTGATCTACTTCACCTATGGCCGTCATCACAGCGCGTTCAGATTGAAATAGTGGACTCTTTGCCTGTCATAGAATCGCACAATGACTGAACAGCAACCGGCGAGGGAATTCAAGCACGGCCTCGGGCTTCTGGACTCGACGATGATCGTCATCGGATCCATGATTGGATCCGGGATTTTCATTGTGAGTGCGGATATTGCCCGCACAGTCGGATCTCCGGGAATGCTATTGCTTGTGTGGCTCATCACTGGTCTCATTACGGTGACCGGTGCGCTGAGCTACGGTGAGCTGGCCGGCATGATGCCGCACGCCGGTGGTCAGTACGTCTACTTGCGCGAAGCTTACAATCCTCTTGTGGGCTTTCTTTACGGCTGGACATCATTTCTTGTCATTCAAACCGGGACGATTGCGGCAGTCGCCGTTGCATTTGCGAGGTTCACCGCTGTCATCGTCCCGGGTCTGAGTGAGCAGAACATCCTTTTCGTTGTTTTTGGTCTCCGCATCTCCGCCGCCCAGATTTTGGCGATTTCCAGCGTTGCCGTGTTAACCTTCATCAATGCCCGGGGCTTGCGCGAGGGAAAGATTGTGCAGAACGTCTTCACCACGGCGAAGACCGCAGCGCTCATCGGACTCATCCTCCTTGGTATCATCGTCGGTCGCAATGCTCACGCAATCGAGGCGAACCTTTCCAATTTCTGGAGTGCATCCTGGACTCATGTGGCGGATGGCAGGATCGTTTCTGTTGAATCGCTCACAGGTCTGATGATTCTCGCCGCCATCGCCACGTCGATGGTTGGCTCGCTGTTTTCCAGCGACGCATGGAATAATATTACCTTCACTGCCGGTGAGGTGATCAATCCAAAACGTAACATCCCGTTGAGTCTCGCTCTTGGCACCGGGATCGTGACGGTCTTGTATCTGCTTGCCAATGTTGCCTACATCGTGATCCTGCCTGTGGCAGGAACTCCTGGTGCAATGGATCTCATGGGGAGGGGAATTCAGTTTGCGAGCTCGGATAGGGTGGGAACAGCAGCGGCGACGATGATCTTCGGAGAGCCGGCAGCCGTTATCATGGCGGTCCTTATCATGGTATCGACCTTTGGCTGCAACAATGGTCTGATTTTGGCCGGTGCCCGCGTTTACTATGCTATGGCGAAAGACGGCCTGTTCTTCAAGAAAGTGGGATCTCTCAGCACGAGATCTGTCCCGACAACGGCGCTGGTGGTTCAAGGTGTTTGGGCAAGCCTCCTGTGTCTTTCCGGGACCTACGGCGACCTTCTCGATTACGTCATTTTCGCCGTGCTGGTGTTCTATGTTCTGACCGTCATCGGGATTTTCATCCTCCGGAAAAAGCGCCCGGATGCAGAGCGTCCATACAAGGCATTCGGCTATCCCATCGTCCCGGGCCTGTATGTGTTGTGTGCATCGGCGATCGCGATGGATCTGCTGATTTTCAAAACGAAGTACTCCGGATCCGGATTGATCATCGTTCTATTGGGAATTCCTGTCTACTTCCTCTGGAAAACATTCTCAGGCTCAAAGCAAGAGGCTGCACGTTGAATCTCAAGTACCTTCCCATCGGAGACGATGCTCCGCACGTTGTCAACGCCATCGTGGAAATTCCCAAAGGGAGCAGGAACAAGTACGAGTACAATATCGAGCTCGGCGTGTTTCAGCTTGACCGTGTGCTGTTCTCGTCTATGCACTATCCGGAAGCCTATGGATTCATCCCGAGCACGTTGTACGATGACGGCGACCCTGTCGATGTCCTCATTGTGATCGATCAACCGCTGCAAACGGGAATCATGATCGAAGTGAAGCCGATCGGTATTCTGAAAATGGCTGACGAAAAAGGATCGGATGACAAAATCATCTCTGTAGCCAAACACGATCCAACGTATTCTTCGATCCGGGAAGTGAAAGAACTTCCGAAACACACGCTCATTGAAATTGAACATTTCTTCACGAGTTACAAAGAACTCGAAGGAAAACATGTACGGAGTTTTGGATGGCACGGTGTCAAGGAAGCTCGTCGGGCAATTCAACACGCGGCGAAAGCTTTTGCGAAAACCGTGCACCTGAAATATCAAAACTCTGAAGCTGAACATTGACAGCCTGGTGTGTCGGCATGAGTGCCTTGCCGGGACCGCTTGTATCTTTCGTCCTTCCCTCGTATTTTCCATTTCAACCCTCCACGATCAACTGGTGCCATGGTTCCGGCAAGCCCACTTCTCTATGTGCTGTTTACAGTCTTCATCATCGCTCTTCTGGTGGTGGATCTGGGGCTGTTTCAGCGAAAGACGCATGAAGTCAAGATCAAAGAGGCGCTTGGCTGGAGTGCAGTCTGGATTTCGCTTGCTCTTCTATTCAACCTCGGTCTGTTCTTCTGGCGCGGCAAAGAACCGGCACTGCAGTTCCTCACAGGATATTTGATTGAGCTCTCTCTGAGCGTAGACAACCTGTTTGTCTTCCTCCTCATTTTCATGTTCTTCAAGGTTCCCGCGGCATATCAACACAAAGTCTTGTTCTGGGGCATCCTTGGCGCGCAGATAATGAGGGGCTTGCTTATTGGTGTCGGCGTGGTGCTCATTGCACAATTCCATTGGATCCTCTATTTCTTCGGACTCTTCCTGGTCTTCACAGGCATCAAGATGGGATTTCAGGGAGAAGACGCTGAGGTGCGACCGGAGCGGAACATCTTCGTTCGATTTTTCAAGAAGGTGATGCCCGTTACCCCGGGATATCATGGATCGAAATTCTTCCTCAAGCTGGAAGGTCGGCATTACGCGACCCTTCTTCTCATCGTCGTCATCGTCCTCGAAACAACCGATCTGCTGTTTGCGTTGGATTCGATACCTGCCATCTTCGCCATTACGACCGATCCCTTCATAGTTTATACTTCGAACATCTGCGCAATCCTCGGGTTGCGCTCACTTTATTTCGCTCTGGCCGGGATGATGAATCTCTTCAACTATCTCAAGATCGGACTGGCGGTCGTGTTGACATTTGTGGGTTTGAAGATGCTTCTCGCTGAAATCTATCCCATCCCGATCGGTATCGCCCTGGGTGTCATCGGGGTGGTCCTCCTTCTCTCGGTCATTGCCTCACTCCTCTGGCCAACGCAAAAAAAGGCCTGAAAACAATCACTTTCGAAAAGTCCCGAGTCGCTCAGACCTGTCTGCGGAGGAACCCCCATCGCCTGACCGCCGAGTTGTTCACGTCTCCGGGGAACTCCTGCACAAAAAGCTTCCCTTTCAGACTTTTTTGTAATAGATTTAGCAGGCATTTATCTGCTGTGTGAGCCCCAGTGTAACGGCGGCGAGTGAATCAGCGATCCCCCATTGTACTTGTACAGATTGGTGAATGAGAAACTCCGGCTTCAGATGGTTGGCGTTTGGTGGTATCATAGTATGTTCTCTGACATTTGTGATACAAAGCATAGCGCTGGGAAGGACGCGGGCATCATCGTCGGCGACACAAGAGACAGATTCGCTTCGAGCTTCACGCAACGATTCGCTCATGGTGGTGGTTGCTGCGAGGGACTCGACGAGTGACTCTACGTCGCATCGATCGACGCTGAAATGGCACAGCATGATCACCAATATCCCTGGTGATTTGGTAACGTACTACCAGCAGAAGATACAGCCAACAAGCGTTCCGGAATTCCTGAGTCTTGGCTTGCTGACGGCTGGATTGATTGTGACTGATGATGCAACCTACGAAGTCTCCGATCAGTGGTACAAGAACTCGAAGACCGTCAGTGATGTCAGCGATTTTTTTGTCAGCCTGGGCGATGGAAAGTCGCAATTTGCACTCGCAGGGATATTTGCCGCGTACGGATTGGTCAGCGATGATCACCGGGCGCTCCGTACAGGCAGTCAGATTGTGCAGGCTGTTCTCGCTTCGGGCGCTGTTGTGCAGCTGCTGAAACACGTCACGGGAAGAGAAAGTCCATTTACCCGTTCATCACCGACGGGACTGTGGAGATTTTTTCCGAACCAACTGGATTATCTGAAGCACGTTCCGGCGTATGACGCCTTTCCGTCGGGACACATTTGTACTGCACTGGCAACCGTCGTCGTGATTGCCGAGAATTATCCGGAGAGCAAGTGGATACGGCCTGTGGGATATGTGGTGAGCGGGCTTGTCGGCGTCGGGATGGTGAACAGAGGAATCCATTGGTATAGCGACTATCCGCTTGGTTTGGCCCTCGGGTACGCCTTCGGAATGATCGCTGCTCATCCTGATGGCATCACAGTGAGTGAATCGGCGGATGCGAGCAAAACGCACGTAAACGTTTCACCAACAATTGGCGAACAAGGTTTAGGACTTTCGATGTCGATAGCTTTCTAAAGGACTGAGCGAGACCGAACAGAGGAAATCACAGATTCTTCAACCTTTGCCAAAACCTGCATAGAATTGACTACCACATTCCGTATTCTCGCAAGTGTGTTTTGTACCGTCTTCGCGTTGGCGGCAATCTCGACTTCCTGTCTCAGCCAGAGCGCTGAGCTCGATCCCGTGCTTTTTGACCACGAAGTGCTGCCGATTCCGTTACTGATGAGCGTGCAACCTGGTTTCAACGTGGATCTTCTCCGGCATGAGATGATCCCGACTTGGCACAGCATGTTCACCCAGATTCCCAGCGATTTTGCCCGATTCGGCAACCTGACCATGAACACGCACAGCATTCCAACCATTGCAAGCCTGGGATTGCTCACCCTCTCGCTGATGGAAACAGATCATCATTCCTATCATTCGACCCGCCGCCTCTACAAAGAGTCTGATTCGTTCCGCGAGTTCAGTGACTACGCTGTCACGTTAGGCGATGGCAGGCTGCATGCAGGAATTGCGGTAGCGTTTGCCGGGTTCGGCTTGATTGAGAACGATTCCAGGGCTCTGAAAACAGCGAGTGAGACGGTCGAAGCGTTTCTTGCCACAGGAATAACGGTTCAGCTTCTCAAACGCATAAGCGGAAGAGAAAGCCCAATTTGTGCGACACGGAATAGTGGGCGTTGGAAGTTTCTCCCTCATCCCAGCACGTACGAAAAGAATCAACCAAGCTACTATGCATATCCGTCCGGTCATATTTCCACAGCCATGGCGACGCTGACAGTCATTGCCGAAAACTATCCCCGGCAAAGCTGGATCAAACCTGTTGGATATACCATGATCGGAGCACTTGGCGTGGGGTTGGTTGCAAAAGGAATGCATTGGTACAGCGACCTGCCGCTGGGAATCGCGCTAGGATATATCTTCGGCAAAACCGTTGCCAATCCTGAAGTGACTGAACTTTCTGAAACTTCCAATGACGGAAGTGTAAAGGTCTCAGTCAATCCGTCCTTCGATGCGCTCGGAGGCAGTGGCGTTCGCTTTGCTGTGAACTTCTAGTTCTCATCAATCCAATCTGCCTTCGGTCTGATCCGCACGCGAAATTGTGATACACACCGCTGCACCATTGCACTGTGCGGTTTTTGATTCACCGGCTGGACAATTCTCCCACTCCCCCTGCTTCACCAATTCTTTTGTCCCAGACAACAAAGCATCGCAGCAGACCGCTGATCATCAGCAACTTGAGCTGCGGGAATTGAATCTTGCGCATGTTCTTGCTACTTTCTCCAGTGTGCATGAAATGAAGAAGACGCATGGCAGATAAGAAGATCGGCACAGTGGTGTACAGAAGGAACCTCTCTCCGGTTCTGGCGATTTTTCGCCTGGTGCCGGAAGAAGAAATGGCATTCCCTCTCTATCGGGCAGGGCAGTACATTGCTCTCCGGCGTGAGAACTGCCGACTGACAAAGAGGGTGGTCAGAAGTGACGGAAGCATCGTGTATGTCCCGGACCTGGATGAAAAGGGGAAGCAGAAGCGTGGACCGGTCAGCCATTCCTATTCTATTGCGTCTGCTCCCTTTGAGACTCAGCTTCAACGCTATCTTGAATTTTACGTTATCCTGCACCTCGACGACAAGGGTCAGCCCGGGAGGTTCACGGAATCCCTCTTTCAAATGAATCCCGACGGGGACAATGCGATCACGTATTTCTTCAAGATCGCGGGAGACTTTACGCTCGAGAAACATGCTGCAGGGTTTTCGAGCGTTGTCATGGTTGGCACGGGGAGCGGCCTTGCTCCGTTTGCGTCAATGATGAAGCAGCTGAACTACGAAGCGTTACAGGGCAAGAGGTCGAATGTTCGCTACACGCTGATCCACGGTAACAGGGGATATCAGGAGCTTGGATATCACGACGAGTTGGTGGCTATCGAGGCGTCTGAGAAGTTCGATTTTGTCTATGTTCCTACGATCAGCCGTCCATCAAGGGATGGTCACGATCATCTTACTGTCGGAAAAGGGCGGGCAAACAACGTGCTGAGGTACATCGTTGGAATGCCGTGTAAGGAGGAAGAAGATCTTCAGAGTGAAATGGCCAGCGGCGCTGATACAGCACACGCAAAGGCGTCTCTCGGTCGATTGGTGCGCCCGGTGTTGCCTCACCACATTTCCCGCGAAGCCATACGCGAGAGAATACAACCCGGAAACACCATCATCATCACTTGCGGCAATCCGGAGGGGATGGCCGATATCAAGCATATCGCAGACGGGCAGGGGATACACTTCGACATGGAAGAGTGGTGAAGCCGGTTCTGCTAGAGGAGCCGACAAAAGCGGCTATGTCGTCCCGAATTCGTGTCACCCTGAGCGCCTGTCCTGTTTTTCGGGATCTCCCGCTCTTTGGGATCCCGCCTGGTTGCGGGATCCTGGAAAGCGGGACCACACAACGGGACCCGCCTTGTGAGATCCAGTGAGGCAAGCGGGCGGGGAAGGGTGTTCGGGACATCGCCTTTAGACCCCGAGCATCCTTCGACTCAGCGGGCTGAAAAACTCCCGCTTCGCTCAGGATCATCTCGGGGTGACGTGATTGGCGGTAGAGATTTGCGACCAACCTCTAGGCACGAATGAGCTTCAACTGTGCCGCCATCCGAGCATCAATTTCTATTGTCGCAGGCGTTTCAGCGCTCGTCGAGAGTGATTGATCTGAGTAAAGGGCAAAATGCGCTTTGCCATCTTCCGTGGGGAATGAACCGTTGACGCGATGAGCTGTTCCACCCGCGCGAAGGAGTGAATCGAATTCCGCCACGATTTCTTCAAATGATCCGCCGATCGACGACTCACCCATCAACCCAGACAGCTTCTTAATGATTTCCAATGTCCGCAATCCGCTTGTGGCCTCTCCGATGGCGTGGGTCTGTTGTTGGAGCCCAGACCAGTTGGTGAAGTGGCCGTCCGTTTCCATGAACGCAGAGAGAGGCAGGAAAACGTCGGCGGCCTGAGCAGTCTCGGTCAGGAACAAATCTGCAACGACGAGGAACTCCAGGTTGTTGACAAAGTGATGATACTCTGACGCTACGGACGGGTTCTCCCCGAAAATGACCGCCGCGCGAATCTTGTCCTCTCGTATCTTTCGGCTGATATTCGTGCCAGACGTTTCGAACAGTTTCTTGAGATCGGTCTTCCAAAGTCTTCCAGCCGCATCTGCCCTGGGCGCGTTACTCAGTGGTGCACCCCCCGGGAGGAGACGATTATCAAATCCTGATAGACGCATTCCTTCGTTGTTGCACTGATTGGTCATCAAAGCGATGCCTGACCCGTCGACGCCGATCTTACCGAGACAGAGCATCAATGTTGTCAACGCCCGAAGATCGTTGGCTGCCCTGTCGATACGGCTCTCGAGGTTGTAGTACGCAACGATCCTCTTGGACGGATCAGCGAGAAGTTCGACCATTGTTCGGATAGCATCGATGGCAACGCCGGTGACCGCAGAAACTTCGCTCAGCTCGTGCTTGGCAAGGCTTGCAAGGACCTGGTCCGCATTGACGGTCCGCGCTGAAAGAAATTGTTTGTCGACCTTGTTCTGGCGGACAAGCTCGGCGATCACGCCATTCAACAATGTCGTTGCTGTGCCGCGACGAGGATCTGCCCAGACAGTCGCGTAGGGGACCATGTCAATCTCGCCTGAATTGATGACGATGGCCTTCGTTCCCTTCTTCATATTTCGTTTCATCTGCCACCCGAGCACCGGGTTCTCCGAAGTCGGATTTCCGCCGAGAATGAGGAGCAGATCTGCAGTTTCGATTTCCTTTGCTCCAACGGTGGAGGCAGTCGTTCCAATCATAGCATCGAGACAGTGATAGTCCGCTTCATTGACCATGCGGTAGAATGAGGCGATGTTGTTTGTTCCGATAGCAGCCCGCGCATATTTTCCTGCGAGGTACAGCTCTTCGTTCGTCAGCTTTGGTGAGGCGGCGACGAGGATATGGTCCGGGGTGTGGTCTTCAATGACTTTCGCCAGCCCCTTTTGCACCGCTGCAAACGCCTCTTCCCAAGAGGCATCTTTCAGGCGCCCGTCTCTGCGAACCATCGGACGCGTCCAACGTGTGCCATCGAGGTGGTGCTCGTACCCGAAACGACCCTTGACACAGAGTTCCCCGCGATTTGGGCCAAGATCAGGCGGTGCTCCGGTAACGTAGAAAAGGTCCGGGGTCTTTACCATGAATGTGACATTGCAGCCCACCGAGCAGTAGTTGCAGACGTTGTAGACTGGATCCATCTTCCAGGGCCCTGAACGCCGGAACGGCATCTTCTCGACGAGCGCTCCCGTGGGACACACATCGATACAGTTGCCGCAGGAAACACAGTTCGTTTCGTGCAGCGGCTTTTCCATTGCCGGTTTGACGATCGTTCGAAATCCACGATTGACAAATCCAAGAGCCGAGACGTTTAGGATTTCGGCGCACGTGTTGACACATCGCCCGCAGCGAATACACTTGTTCAGATCAATTTTTACAAAAGGATGACGTGTGTCGACTTTGTAGCGATTAAACGCACCTTTGAATCTCTTCTGGTCAACCCCGTATTCAGTGCAATAGTCCTGGAGCGCGCATGCGAGTCCGACATCACATCCACACTCCGCGCAACGCAGGGCTTCAATTCTCGCCGCTTCGTCATCGTAGGCGTGTTCGACTTCATTGAAACCGAGAATACGTTCAAAGACCGGTACTTCTTCCGGCTGATTTCGTTTCACCGGTTCAAGAGGCGGGATGTCCTGAGGGGCGAGCTTGTGGAAATTGTCTCTCTTGCTTTCGAAGCGGGAAGTCAACGGCTCAATCACTCCCGTTTGAATGTACTTGTCTATCGCCAACGCAGCCTTCCGCCCGGCAGCAATCGCATCGATGGCATCAGCAGGGCCGGTGACAACGTCTCCGCCTGCGAACACCCCTTGCCGTGTCGTGTCAAAGGTGCCCGATTTCGCATCGATCGTCTTCCACTTTGAAATTTTGATTTTCCCATCGCCCTCCACGCCGCCAAGATCTGCTTCCTGACCGATCGCTGAAACAACCCAGTCGCATGTCAACGTGTACTCAGATCCCTTTTGAGGCACAGGTCGGCGTCGCCCGCTGGAGTCGGGTTCGCCGAGTTCCATCTTGATGCATTCGATGGAGGTCATGCGTCCGCTCTCGACATTTACACGGACGGGGGCAGCAAGAAACTGCATCTCGACGCCTTCGTGCTCAGCCGCCTCAATCTCGATGTGGTTCGCAGGCATCTCGTTTCGCGTTCGCCGGTATAGCAAAATTACCTTGTCTGCTCCCAGCCGGAGAGAAGTGCGTGCAGCATCAATCGCAGTATTTCCCCCTCCGACGACCACGACCCGGCCCTTCACGGGCGGATTTGTTTTCATCTCCACCTGCTTCAGGAACTCAACACCGCTGAGAACCCCTTCAGCTTCTTCATTTTCCACCTGCATGGGTTTTCCAACCTGTGCTCCCAAGCCCACAAAAACGGCGTTAAATCCCTCGTTGAACAGGTCATCAATCGAAAAGTCCTTTCCGAGTGTCCTGTTCGTATGAACGTCTACACCGAGATCCGTAATCCATTTGACTTCCTTGTCGAGCACCTCTTTCGGCAGGCGATATTCGGGAATGCCGTACCGAAGCATACCACCCATGGCCGGCAGCGCTTCGTAGATCGTTGGTTCGTATCCTTCAACAACGAGGTAGTAGGCACACGTAAGTCCTGCCGGACCGCCGCCAATGATCGCGACACGTTTGCCGTTGGCAGACTTCACCTCGGGTTTCCACATCTCGCCGATCATGTCCTGATCAGCAGCGTATCGTTTCAGGAAATCGATGCCAACCGGTTCATCGATCATCGAACGTCTGCAATTCACTTCGCACTTGCGTGTGCAGACCCGGCCGCACACTGATGGGAGCGGATTCTTCTCCTTGATGAGAGCAATTGCTTCTTTGTATTTCCCGAGCTGAATGAGGGACATGTATCCCTGGATATCGACGTCCGCGGGGCAGTTCAGGCGACATGGACCGAAGCAATCGGCATAGTGGTCTGAAAGAAGCAGTTCGAGGCATGTTTTTCGTGCCCGCTTGACCTTCTCCGAGCGGGTGTGAATCTTCATTCCTTCGCCGACTTTCGTAGAACAGGCAGGAAAAAGTCTGCTTTGACCTTCAAGCTCAACGACACAAAGAAAGCACGAACCGAATGGATGAAGCTTCTCGTCGTAGCAGAGTGTCGGGATCGTATCGAGCTTCAGGTCCTTGCAAACCTGGAGAATCGTCTTGTCGGGTGATGCAGTGACCTGTTGTCCGTTGATCGTCAGAGTGACCATCGCGTTCCTCAATCCTTTGTTACGGCATCAAACCGGCATACCGTGAAACATTTTCCGCATTTCGTACACTTGTCCTGATCGATGACGTGGAGTTCGCGCTTCTTGCCGGTGATGGCAACCGCCGGACAGGCTCGCGCGCAGACCATACATCCGGGACACTTGTCATTGATCGTGAATGTCAGGAGTGCTGCGCAGACGTGAGCGGGACATTTCTTCTGTTCGATGTGCGCCACGTACTCATCGCGGAAATACCTGAGCGTCGTGACTACCGGATTCGGAGCACTTTGGCCGAGTCCGCACAGTGACGCGGCTTTGATCTGCTCGCTGAGTTCGCTTAGGTTCTCGAGATCCGCCATCGTTCCTTCGCCCATCGTGATGCGCTCGAGGATTTCAAGCATCCGTTTTGTGCCGATACGGCAGAAAGTGCATTTGCCGCACGACTCAGCCTGCGTGAACGTCAGAAAGTACTTCGCGACGTCCACCATGCAGGTGGTTTCGTCCATCGCGATCAAACCGCCGGATCCCATAATGGCGCCAGTCTTCGGGATCTGCTGGTAGTCGATTGCCGTATCGCTCATCGTGGCGGGTATGCATCCACCGGACGGGCCACCCATCTGAACGGCCTTGAATTGCTTGTCATTGACGATTCCGCCGCAAACGTCGAAGATCAGAGACTTGATGGAAATACCCATCGGGACTTCGACAAGCCCCGTACGCTTGACCTTGCCCGCCATGGCGAATACTTTTGTGCCTTTGCTGTCGGCCGTTCCGTATGCTGCAAACGCAGCGCCGCCATGGTTGATGATCCATGGGACGTTTGCGAAGGTCTCGACATTGTTAATATTCGTCGGTTTGCCCCACAGTCCGGAATTGGCAGGGAAGGGAGGACGGATGCGCGGCATGCCGCGTCGTCCCTCGATGGAAGCCATAAGTGCAGTCTCCTCGCCGCAAACAAACGCTCCTGCGCCTTCCTTTACGGTGAGATCAAGATTGAACCCCGAGCCAAGAATGTTCTGACCGAGGAATCCGTTCTTTCGGGCCTGGCCGATCGCCTGCCGCAAACGTGTGACAGCCTTCGGATATTCAGCACGGCAGTAGACATACCCCTGATCAGCGCCAATGGCGTAGCCGGCGATGATCATTCCCTCAAGCACAGCATGCGGGTCGCTTTCGAGGACGGACCTGTCCATGAAAGCACCCGGATCTCCTTCGTCCGCGTTGCACACGATATACTTCTTTGTCCCGGCCGCGGCACGTGTCAGTTTCCACTTTGTGCCAGTTGGAAAACCAGCTCCTCCGCGACCCCGCAAGCCGGATGCGACAATTTCATTCACGACAAGATCCGGGGTCATCTTTGCCAAGACCGTTTTCAGAGCAAGGTATCCGCCTTGTTCGATATATTCTTCAATGGAACCGGGGTCGATTTTGCCGCAATTCCGTAATACAATCCTGACCTGATTCTCAAAGAAACCCACTTCTTTGTTCTCACCGGAAACGAGCCATTCAAGGATAGGCTGGCTATTGATGACGTCCTGTTCGACAATCTTGCCTACGCGGTCTGGAGTGACGTCGCCGTAAAGACGTGGAGAACCACTGCCGTTTGAGATTTCAACGAGAACTTCCCGATAACACATTCCGATGCAGCCGGTTTCCTTAAGAAGGAATGCATCGGGCCGCTCCTTGAGCTCGTCCTGAAATGCTCTGAAGACCTTTTCTCCGCCGGCGGAAATGCCGCACGTTCCTAGTCCTATTGATACCGTTTTCATCAGGGCCTCATTCTTCGGTTGCTTTGGAGACAGCGCCAACCCGGCGTTTCTCTTCCCGAACTACTTTGCGGACTTTGTTCGACTCCAGCCGACCGTGCGTTTCGCCGTTGATCGTCATCACCGGCGCGAGCGAACAGCATCCAAGACAGGCAACCGAAACCAGACTGAAATTTCCGTCATCTGTGGTTTCGTCGTACGTGATCTGTAATTCATCCTGAACGATGTCGTACACGCCTCTCGCTCCATTGACATGACAGGCGGTACCGTTGCAGATTTTGATGATGTTCTTCCCAAGCGGTTTGGTGCGGAACTGAGCATAAAATGTGACAACGCCGTAAATCTCGGCAGCAGGAATTCCGGTTACGTAGCTGATGTGATCGATCGCCTTCTCTGAGACGTAGCCGTAGGTATTCTGCGCTGATTGCAGAAGGGGAATCAGGGCGCCTGCGTGACCGTCGTATTTCCACAGGTCAACGTTGAAGGGCTTGAATTCATCTGTGAGCTGTTCTGCCATGGTCGGGACTCAGATTTGTTTCAGATTGATGACGCGATCTTGTTTTACACGGAGAACGCCGTCGGTCGGTCGAATCTGGTCGTTCACCGTGTGATCGATAGATTGAAAATTGTCGCCGCTGATCACGGCAACGAGTTCGTTCCTGTCGAGAATTCGCGAACAAAATATAACCTGCTTCAATGCTTTGATTTTCGTCTGGACGAGCATGAGCTTCTCAGCTTCCACGTCGAGGAACAGAAAGGAATGAGCGAGGGAGAGTTCACAGACAAGCTTTGCGCCGTCGTCGGTGAGATCGAACACGTACATCTCGTCGATGCCGGGGAGATTACGAAGTTGCGGCGGTAACGCTGAGGCTGGGGTCTTGATCAGTGCCACGAGATCAACATGGCCATCGACCGCATTCCAGCAGTCGACAAATTCTGAATGCTCAAATATTTCGGCTGTAGGAATCAACCGCTCGGGGTCAGAGAGACGAGCAAGAAGAAGAGCTCCGCTGCTCATAACAATTTCCTTTCAAGAGAATGCTCAGTCGGTCGTGCTGCTCCCGATAAACACAAACGGGCATGGCATGGAACATTACTTCCCCGAGTCTACAGAAACTCTCCATCGTCACTGATGCAACTCATCGGGCAAATATCCATAGCACGACGGATGTCATCGTCCTCCCGCGCGTCAGCAGGTTGTTGATAAACGTAGTAGTGGGAAGAGTCGTTGCTGTACATGAAGTTCTGCAAGGCATAGGAGAAGCAAATGCCACACCCATTACACGCACTCGTCACGTAGTACTTTCCTGTGACATTTTCTTGAAGCCTGACCGCGACTGAGGTCATAAAGAGTCTCCTTGTGCTTGGAAGTCAAAAAGCCTTATGGCATAATAACTTGGCAAGGATTGTGCCACGGAAAAAGTGCATACAGGAGTGGTTTTTGCATCTCTTCAGGCACCCCGGCCCAAGAAATGAGAGAGGTTCTCATTTCTGCCAATGTGCTTCCAGAATATGAAATCATTCGCATTGTTGAGAAACTCTACAAAAAAGAAGCGCCGGTCTTCCAGTTGCAAGATGACCGGCGCATTCGAAATTACCAGAGTGTGCAGAATTACATTGCCGCGAGAGCCTGTTGAAGGTCGTGGATGATATCTTTGGGTTTTTCCAGGCCGATGGAAAGCCGGATTCCACCCGGATCAATTCCTCGTTTCAATTGCTCATCGGGAGGAATGCTCGAGTGCGTCATCGATCCCGGATGCTCAATCAGCGTCCGGATATTCCCCAGGCTCACAGCTAACGTCATTGTGTAAGAATTGTCGGCAATGTAGTTGACGATGCGGTCTGCTTTCCGGTGGCGCTCAGCCGGGGTCTTTCCCTTCGGGATGAAGTACATCAGCACGCCGGGTGCAAACTCCTTGTCGTAGTTCTGCATCTGTTGCCTGGCGATGCCGCGTTGTTTGAACGAATCCAGCCCCGGATAGTTCACGAGGCCGATACGCTTGTCTTGCTCAAGATACTCTGCTACCTGTTGGGCGGTTTGAATCTGTTGTCTGAATCGGACGGCGAGCGACGGCAATCCGTAAACGAGAATCGGCCATGCACTCTTCGAACTAAGAACCCCGCCGAAATCTTTCCGATAGAGCAAGAGATGATCATAGCTCCATGATGGCCCGACGACCACCCCGCCCATATCCGTGCCAAATCCGAGGATTCCTTTTGTAAGTGATTCGACCACAAAATCAACCCCGTGCTCCAGGGGTCGTTGACAAAATGGTGTGGCGAATGTATTGTCAACTGCCACGAACACGCGATTTGCCTGCGTCCGGTTCTGATTGAGCTGTTTCACCATTCCGACGACGGTTTCAATATCGATCAACTCCATCGTTGGGTTGACGGGAGTTTCAAAGTACAGAAGGCGCGTTCGCGGCGAGATTGCGTTCACGAGAGCCTTCTTATCGTTGAAATCGACCCATTTCACTTTGATATTATATCTGGGGAGCCAGTTCTTGAAGAGTGAATACGTGCAGCCGTACAGCATCTGATGTGCAATAATTTCGCTGCCTGCGCCGAGGAGAATGCCGCACAGGGCTGACTCGGCAGCCATTCCCGTGGAAAAAGTCACTGCGCATTCACCGTGTTCGGCGGTCGCGAGGTTCTGCTCAAGGAGATCCTTGTTCGGCTCACCCAGGCGGTCGTAAATGTAAATGGGTGCTTTGGATTGGACTTCGAAATCGCCGGCGTGATGAGCGAACTCGATGAAGCCTTTTGCTCCTCGCTTGGTCGTCGACAACCGGAAGGTTGACGAAGAGGATATCGGCGGGATGAGATGGTGGCTGTAATCCCATTTTGGAGTGAAGGATTCTCCCCAGATCAGCCGAGTCTCGGGTGCATAGGTGCCCTTGGGGGTCCGTCGGCTCTTGGGTGATGCTTTCTTCTTCATTGCGATCGCCTCGTTAGGATTTTTTCAAGGATGAAACAAAGTCGCGAAGAATTGCCGCCAAATCGGGAGAGCCGATCTCCTCTAATTCGTAGGAGACTCTGACCGCCGGCTTGTTCATCTTCACAATTCGTTTCAGGTTGATGGGAGTCCCGATAATGACGGTATCGCACGGAACCTTGTTGATCGTCTCTTCGAGATCCTTCACCTGTTTGTCGCTGTATCCCATTGCCGGGAGCAGGATGCCGATGCCCGGGTACGATTCAAACGTTTTCCGGATCTCACCGGTACAATAAGGCCTCGGATCGATGATCTCGCTTGCCCCGAATTTTCTGGCTGCAACCGTTCCGGCTCCGAACTTCATCTCGCCGTGGGTCAATGTTGGTCCATCCTCGATGACGAGCACGCGTTTTCCGGTGATGAGTTCACTCTGGTCGACACTGATGGGCGAGGCGGCCTCCATAATATGCGCTTTTTTGTTCACTTTTCGAATGTTTTCGCGAAGTGTGATGACCGATTGAGCATCCGCCGAATCGACTTTGTTAATGATGACGAGATCCGCCATGCGAAGGTTGGTTTCGCTGGGGTAGTAGGACAGCTCGTTTCCCAAACGAAGGGGATCTGCCACGACGATCGAAAGGTCAGGCGTGTAAAAGGGTGTATCATTGTTGCCGCCATCCCACAGAATAACATCGGCTTCCTTTTCGGCTTGGTCGAGTATCGCCTTATAGTCGACGCCGGCATAGATGATGGTTCCGTTGACGATGTGAGGCTCGTACTCCTCCATTTCCTCGATGGTGCAACGGTTCTTCTGAAGGTCCTCGATCGAACCAAAACGCTGAACCTTTTGAGCTTCAAGATCCCCGTACGGCATGGGGTGTCGGATCGCCGCGACCTTGAATCCCATGTTCTGCATCAAACGGGCAACTTTTCGGCAGGTTTGGCTCTTTCCGCTGCCGGTGCGGACGGCACACACCGAGATGACGGGCTTCGTGCTCTTGATCATCGTGCGGCTTGCGCTCAGAAGCTTGAAATGCGCCCCCGCTTTGGATGCTCGTGAACCAAGGCTCATCACATGTCGATAGGTGACATCGCTGTACGAGAACACGACCTCCTCGATTTGATGCTTCTGGATCAGCTCTTCCAGGTCCTTCTCTTCAAAGATGGGAATGCCATTCGGATACAACCTCCCGGCGAGCGTCGCGGGATACTTTCTTCCGGCGATGTTAGGGATCTGCGTCGCAGTGAACGCCAAGACGTCGTAGGTCTCATTGTCACGATAGATAACATTGAAATTGTGAAAGTCGCGTCCAGCTGCACCGACAATAATTGTTTTGATACGCTTCAATTCTGCCATACAAGTTCCTTCTCAGCGGCTACATTGCCTGTATTCGTGGTGATTGAGGTGAGTACGCTCTTGATCTGTTCAAATGCCCAATCGATTTCGTCTTTCGTGATGACAAGAGGCGGGGCAATACGAATAACACACTCGTGCGTCTCTTTGCAGAGCATTCCGCGATTCTTGAGGGCCTCACAGTACGGTCGGGCGGGTTCGTCGAGCACGAGACCAATCCAAAGTCCCCGGCCCCGTACCTGTTTGAGGTGTGAACTCCTGATTGTCCGCAGCTTCTCCATGAAGTAGCTCCCCAGCTCGGACGAGCGCTGAACAAGATTCTCTTCGACGATCACACGGAGCGCCGCGCGCGCGGTCGCAGCCGCGAGAGGATTTCCGCCGAATGTGGAACCATGGTCGCCGGGTTGGAAGACACCGAGTACGTCACGATCAGAGAGAACTGCGGAGATTGGATAGAAACCGCCTCCCAATGCCTTGCCGATGATGACGACGTCCGGTCGGATGTGTTCGTATTCGAAGGCGAACAGCTTTCCGCTCCGCCCAAGTCCGGACTGGATTTCGTCGGCGACAAAGAGAACATTGTTCTCCTTGCACAAACGGGCCGCTTCGTGCAAATATCCCTCCGGTGGGACGATAATACCAGCTTCACCCTGGATTGGTTCTACAAGAAAAGCGGCAGTGTTGCGGTTGATCTTCGATCTCAGATCTTCGATGTCTCCATAGCGGACGATTGGGAAGCCCGGTGTGTATGGCCCGAAGCCAAAACGGTATTGCTCGTCTGTCGAGAAACTGATAATTGTTGTCGTGCGGCCGTGAAAATTCCCCTCGGCACAGATAATCTCGGCCTTGTTCTCCGGAATCCCCTTTATGGTGTACCCCCATTTGCGAACCGCCTTGATTGCTGTTTCGACAGCCTCGCCACCGGAATTCATCGGCAGGGTCATGTCGTAACCGGTAAGGTCGTGAAGGTCTTTGTAGAGAAGAGGAAGCTGGTCGTTGCGGAATGCCCTGCTCGTGAGCGTCAGTTTCCGTGCCTGTTCGGTGAATGCCTGAAGGATTTTCGGATGGCAGTGTCCCTGGTTGACTGCCGAATACGATGCCAGGCAGTCAAGATAACGTCTTCCTTCGATGTCGGTGAGCCAGACCCCTTCACCGCGAGTGATGACAATATCCAGGGGGTGGTAATTATGGGCGCCGTATCGTTCTTCAAGCTCGATGTACTGTTGTGTCCTCATGTGAAACTCCCCCCAGGATACGGTTGCCAATTATTCCTTATCGAACAGCATCGTCAGGAGTGCCATTCTGACGAAGAGACCGTTTTGTGACTGCCGGAAGTACGCGGCACGCGGGTCACGATCAACCACCGGATCAATTTCTACGGAACGCGGAAGCGGGTGCATGATAATTGCGTCAGACTTCATGCGTTTGAGCATATCCGGATTAATATTGTACTGCGAAAGATCGACCTCTTTGCCTTGAAGCCGCTCGCGGTCGATGCGCGTTTGGTACACGACGTCAACCTTCGGAATGATCTCAGACGGATCTGACTCAAGCTGGAACGACACATCGTGTTCCTGCAAGTGGTTGATAATATCCTGCTTGATCTGCATCTCGGGGGGGGCGAGGAAGTACAGTTTCACCCTCTCGAACTTGCTCAGGAGGTAGGCCAGCGACCGGACCGTGCGGCCGGTGTCCAACGCTCCAATCATAGCAACAGAAAGACCATCAAGGGTTTTGCACTCATTGTAGATCGTATACAGATCGAGAAGCGCCAGCGTCGGATGTTGTCCGCCGCCCCCATCTCCGGCATTGATGATCGGAACGGGGGAGACCGCCGCCGCGCGTTGTGCACCCCCTTCTTCATTATGGCGGAGAACGATCACATCGCAATAGTTTGCAATGATGCGAATGGTGTCTTCGAGCTGCTCACCTTCGATTGCCGAGGAAAAGGACTTCGCGGATTCGGTGGAAAGGACCTTGCCGCCCAAGCGGTACATAGCCGATTCGAACGAAAAGCGCGTCCTTGTCGACGGCTTGTAAAAAAGCGACGCCATAATCTTGTCATCGTAGTCGCGAGTGCCGCCGCGACGAACAATTGTTTCCATCTGCCGCGTACGTCCAAACAGCTCCATCAGATTCGGGACGGAGAACTGTTGCGATTGAATCACATGCTGTAGGTTCATGGTTCCTGCTCGTGATCGTGTCTTGCCGTGATATGCGTGCCGGCCTTTCCGTGAATCGCCTCGATCAATTGATCGGCCGATGTGATGAAAACGTCTTTGCCTCCGCTGCGAATGAACCGGGTCGCCGCCTCTATTTTCGGACCCATGCTTCCGGCGGGGAACTGGCCGCTCTTGAGATAATATTCCATCATGTCGGCGGTCGCCCGCTTGACGCCGTGCTGGCTGGGTTGCTTGTAGTTCAGATACACCTGATCGATGTCGGTGCTGATGACAAAGCAGTCCAGTCCAAGCCCTGACGCCAGGAGGGACGATGCCCGATCTTTGTCGATGACTGCTTCCACACCTGTAATAGAGTGATCATCCCCCACGATCACTGGAATTCCGCCGCCGCCAAGGGCAATCACGATGATCCCAAGCTCCAACACCTGGCGGATCACTTCAAGCTCTAGGACTTCAATTGGCTCCGGCGAAGGGACGACCCTTCGATAGCCGCGGGCAACGTCTTCGATCATCGTCCAACCGAAAGACCTGATTTTTTCTTCGGCGACTTTCTTCGTGTAATACGGGCCAATCGGTTTGGTAGGATTGTTCAGAGCGGGATCCGTCGGGCTGACTCGAACCTGTGTGAGGATGGTGAGGACAGGCATGTAGAAACCTGCGCGGCGTAACTCGCATTCAAGACCCCGCTCGAGCATGTACCCGATTTCACTTTGCGTCGTTGCGACGCACATGTCCAGGGGATGGGTGTACGCTTCCCCGGCAGCGCGTTCCGACCGAAGGAGCGCTGCGCCAACCTGAGGTCCGTTCCCATGGGTAATGACAATGCGCCATCCGTCGGCCACAAGCTGTGTAATCTTGCGTGCAGTCGACTGTGCGTTCGTGAGCTGCTCGTGGATCGTTCCGCGTTGACCTACGTGGATCAGCGAATTGCCCCCGACAGCGATAAGTGCGCTCCGTGCCATTCGAACCTGTTCTATTTCATCAGTTGGTACATCACCGCTTTTTGAGCATGCAGCCGGTTTTCAGCTTCCTGGAATACGACAGAGGCCGGACTGTCAATCACCTCATCCGTTACCTCATCTCCGCGATGAGCTGGGAGACAGTGCATGAAAATTGCACCAGCGTTTGCCTTTGCCATCAGCTGCTTGTTGACCTGGAACGGATGGAAGATGGCTTTACGTTTCTCGGTTTCCGATTCCTGTCCCATCGATGCCCAGACATCGGTATAGATTACATCGGCGTTCTTGACGCCTTCCATGGCATCGTGAACGACCTCGATCTGCGCTCCGGTTTGTTTGGCGTCTTCGAGTGCGCTTTGAAATGCCGTCGGATTCGGTTCGTAGCCTTTCGGACATGCTACCGTGACATGGACTCCGAGGCGTGCACCGGCGAACATCAAGGAGTGAGCAACATTGTTTCCGTCTCCGACGAAGCAGAGCTTGAGCCCTTTGAGTTCGCCTTTCACTTCCTGAATGGTGAGATAGTCAGCCATTGCCTGACACGGGTGTGAATAGTCTGTCAGAGCGTTGATCACGGGAACTGATGCATGCTTCGCCATCTCGACGACAATTTGGTGCGCAAATGTTCTGATCATGATGCCTTGAACCATGCGCTCGAGGTTTTTGGCGACGTCGTGCACAGACTCGCGCTTGCCGAGGCTGATTTCCATCGGAAGGAGACAAACGGAGAATCCGCCGAGTTGCTGGATGCCGACATCAAACGTCACGCGCGTGCGGAGCGACGGTTTTTCGAAAATCATTGCGAGCGTTTTCCCCTTCAGCGCGGAAGAATAATTCTGCGCGTGAGCTTTCATCTCCGCCGCGAGCTTGAAGGTGCCGAGGATTTCTTCTCGCGTGAAATCACGGATGGTCAAGAAATCTTTCTTCATTTCTCTGCTACTCCCTTGAATGTTTATGCATGATCGTCGATAAATATCGAATGGATCAGCTCAACCGAGCAGGCGCGCACCGAAAGATAGGTTCAAGATGCGTGCCACGTGGAGATCTCCGGCAGACGATAAGCCGGAGCTGTCCGTCGTGGAATCCAAACGGAAAGTCAGTTGAAGGTAAGAATGGATCCTGCAAGAAGGTAGGCATTTCCGAATACGACAAATGAAGTCGCAGGCGTGGGAATGAGACCGGAAGAAACGGGCGAAAAGCCCTCAAAATCATATTGCCTTTGCGGCGGACTTTTGGTATTTTTATACCGGAAGGCCTGTTATGAGAATAACGGGCTTTTCGGTCTATTCACGGTGATCATAGTTCAGTCGGTTAGAACGCCAGGTTGTGGCCCTGGAGGTCGTGGGTTCGAATCCCACTGGTCACCCGACGAGAGTAAGAAGAAAAACATTCTGAGGTGATCGTTTACAGGTTGTGGCCCTGTCCCGCCAAACAGCGGCGGGATCCTCAATTTGACGACCACTCACAAAAAACGTTCGTGGGTCAAATTGGGAGAGGTCGTGGGTTCGAATCCCACTGGTCACGCCAGAAAATTTCCGATTGCCGATTTCTGATTGTCGATTGAAAAACAAATCATACATCGAAAATCATAGATCGGCAATGTTTTGCCCCCATCGTCTAGAGGCCTAGGACACGAGCTTTTCAAGCTCGGTACACGAGTTCGAATCTCGTTGGGGGTACTGAGCAATTTGCGATTTCTGATTTTCGATTGTGAAGCTGATCTGGTAACGGGTCAGTTTTTTTATGCAAATACGGGAGTCGCGAGCGAAAACGCAATTGAAGACCTTCGCCGTATCACCATGCCCTCCGGCGTTGCCTTTCATCGTCGACTGTAGTAGCTTGCAATCAACCACCTCAGGCCTCACTCCAGAAGAAGGAACCCCCGTGGAAGAAGAATCGAAACAGCCGCAAAAGAAACTCTCATCGTTCTCCGATCTCGGGCAACTCCTGACCGACTCTGAACGGAAACAACTGAATCCCGAAGTCAAGAAGCGAGACCATGATGGCAAAAACAAAACCGTGCGGATCAGCCTCGACTCCAAAGGTAGAAAGGGGAAAGCTGTGACTCTTGTTGAGGGACTTCAGCATAATCCGACAACCCTGGACGAGATCGCCCGAATCCTGAAGCAGTATTGTGGTGCCGGTGGCACGGTAAAAGAGGGAAAAATCGAGATCCAAGGGGACCAACGCGAGCGCGTGGCGGAAAAACTTCGGGAAATGAATTATGTCGTAAAAAAGTAGAGCGCAATCCTGAACGGAACCAATTCAAAAAAACGCCCCGGTTGTGGGGCGTTTTCGTTTCTGTGATTCTTGACCAAAGAGGAAAAAATCGTACAGCAACCGTTGGAACTATTTATCCTCAACCCTCTTTAAGTGATTCTATCTGCGATCTTCGGGTTTGCGTGGCCCGATGTTTTCAAAGGGAATTCGCTGAAATCCCGGAAGTTCTTTGTAGACGACAGAGTTGTCTTTCAATTGGAAGACCAATCGCTCCGCGTCGACGAATCCTGGGTCCTTGTCCGTGATGTAGTTCTCGCCGAATTCGGTTTGCGCGTACTTCCCCACCAACCGGAACGTCTCTTCATATTTCACAAGAACATTCTTGTCGAAGACGTTACGTCGCGGTCGCATTCCGACATAGGTATGTCCGTCGGGAAGGAGGTCGAGCCAATCCTTCAAGAGCGGATAGCGCTCGCTGTACGGAGGTCTCGTAATATCAACGTCCTTGGTAAGGCGACGCGTGTAAATGCCCTTCTCCCCGAAGAAATAAGGAATTGAACTGATGCCATTGTCGTACCACATCGACTTGAGTTGATACGCCGGCCCATATCCTTCGATAAAGATATTGTTCTTCACCACAATGTCATGCCCGCCGTTGCTGTAGACCGTGCCATACGATGCAACATGATAGAAGACATTGCCCTCAATGCGGACATCGCACGTAGCATCGTCGCAGTAGACTCCCATCATCCACTTGCGGTCGGGGCGGCCGACGTCGTGGAAGAAATTCCATCGCACGATGTTGCCCTGATCGCTGGGATCGCGTCCGAGATACCAGGCAGATGCATCATTGGAGTTGAGTGCAACATGATGAATATGGTTGTATTCGAAGAGATGATCGTTGCCATAGACCAGAATCGCCTGGAGGTCCGCGTTGTAGATCTCGTTGTGAGTCACGACATTGCCGCACCCGTCCACGATCACGCCGGCGGCTCCCGCTTTGTTTCTTCGGTTGAAATCATGGACGCGGCTGTCCGTTACTACGTTTCTCCCAGGTGCGNNGAGGGTCTTCCTGCTTCCTCCACCCAAGATGATTCCTCCTGAGCCGGTGTTGTATATTTCGCATCCTTCGATGATCTGTTGCTCGCCGGCATTTCGGTCCCAGGTTGTGTGGAGGTACATTTGCGAATGGAAGCTCCCAACCTCGCGTGAGGAGGGGACACCCACGTAATCGTCTGCGGTGACGTGCGGGAATGTTTGTCGTGCACCCTGACCCATCATGATGCCCACGGTTCCAACGTTGCGCACCACACAGTTGACGATATGGTTCTGTGCTCCTCCTTCAATGGAAATTCCGAGTCCTCTTCCGTTTTCGATGATGAGGTCCCTGAGTGTGCAGTACGAGGTATTATCGAGAGCAATCAACGGTTGTTCCAGGATGGAGACGCTCACCCTCGCAGTCGCAATGTGCCCCGGGGGCCAGAGGAGGAGCAATCCGGACGTCGTATCGACATACCATTCACCCGGCTGATCCAATTCCTCCAGCACGTTGAGTGCGACATACTGGTTGAAATTTTGTCCGCTCCCAAGTCCGTACATATGCGGAGAGCTGAGCGTCACTTCCTTCCGGACAGTATCAATCGAAGCGATGCGGATCTTGTCATCGGCGAAGCCATAGTTGAAAAATCCCTGCAGCCAGACATCGGAGACACCTGCCCAGCGTGCATGGCGCGGATCCGTGTAGCGAAATCTTCCGCCGCGATTGGTGTAATCGCCGTCACGAGGGACCGAGCCCGGGTCGATGATGGGGCCGATATCGATTGCCCCGATGTTAGGGTAACGTGCAACCTGCATCACGGAATCATTCCAGAACAATTCCATCGGTGCGGGGACCACCGGCAACCCGTGGCCGAATTGTCGGTGTCTGCCGAAATCGCGTATACCCAGTGCACGAAGATCAACTTGAAAGACATGCGTTCGCGATTCCAGCGGCAGACGCAGAAGAACGCCGGGATCGGATGCAGGGCGAAAGGCCGAAGAGGGGATGCTCCTCCCGCCGGAAATGCGAACAGATTCGCCATGATAGGCGGCGTATGTCACGGGGGCTCCGGACATGCCGGCGTCGAGAGCGCCAAGTTCGAATGTGCTGTCAAGGTCGTAGTTGCCGCCGCGGATCCAAACGGTATAGACGTGAACGTCTCTTGCCGGAGTCGTCCGGTGGTACGATCGTACTGCATCCCGGGCGCGCACGAGAGTTCGGAATGGCTGCTCCAGAGTGCCTGGGTTGCTGTCATCCCCTTTTGGGGAGACAAACACTTCCTGAGCTTGCACAGGCACGAACATGAGAGCAGCAAAAAGGAGCGAGAAGAGGAGATCCATGGCATATCCTCGATGCAACCGTTGTGATTGAGAGGGGAACATCTCGTTAGGAGAAATGCATTGAGAAGAAAAGATCCGCAAAGCGCGGCTTAGCTTTTCTGAGTTTGAGGGGTGGGCGGAAGCAGGGCACTCCGCGCCTGTACCATTGTGCATCTACTCTTGTTGACACCGGGAAGTCGATCACACGAACGGATGGTTGACGACACAGTCCTGTTCAGTCGTTCAAGACCCTTGACGACTCTCTGATGATGAACTCTGTTTCGAGCACAACGCGCTCAGTCGGCAGGAGTGTGGCTGATTCAATATTTCTAATCAAAATCTCAGCGGCCTTCTTGCCTATTTGGTGTTGAGGAGCTCTGATCGTTGTCAGCGGCACCGGATATATCCGCGCATAGTAGATGTCATCGTTGCCGATGATCGAGATGTCCGCCGGAACACGAATCGACAATTCTTTCAGCGCAGTCATGACGGCGAGTGCCTGCTGATCGTTGAAACAAACAATTGCCGTTGGGTAGTCTTCTTTTCTCTTATTCTTAAAGTACTCTTTCGTCTTGTTGAAGCTCTCTTCGTAGTGAGATCCTATCGGTACGATCATCTCCTTGTTGAACACCAGCGTGCTCTCGCTGAATGCGTGGCGGAAGCCTTCGATTCGTTCCAACGTGTGGGATGAATGGGGGGGGCCGGCAAAGTGCACGATCTTGGTGTGACCGCTATTGATAAGGTACTTGACCGCCTTCTTGATCGCTTTCAGGTTATCGATCGCCACGACGTTCGCCTGTATCCCCTTGACATCCTCCAGCAGCACGAACGGATAGTTGATCCTTTTCAACTTGAACAGATGCTCGATTTCCGCCGTGCCTTCCAGGGTTGGAGCAATGATGGTGCCTTTGATGTCTTTCGCCGAAAAGAGATGAGTGAGCTTCTCCTCGTATTCATGATTGTCTTCTGAGTTTGTGACAATCACCGAGTACCCTTTGCTGTCCGCATACTCTTTGGCCCCGGTCGCAATCGAAGTGTAGAAGGGATAATTCAGATCCTTGATAATGATTCCAATACTCTTTTCTTGTCCGCCATTTTTCAAATTTCTTGCAACACCCTTCGGACGGAAGTTCAATGCCCTCATAATTTCAAGAATCTGATCCCTGGTTTCCGGCTTTACAGAGTCTTTGGCGTTAATCACAGCGGAGACGGTTCCTTTTGAGACCCCAGCCTTCTTCGCAACGTCCTCAATTGTTATTCTCTTCATTTGCTTTCTGATGCCTTCCCAGCTGCCTGAGAATTGAAACGGTTTAATTTATTTTGAACTCAATATTATGTTAAAAGAGCTCATAATCAATGAAAATACAATCCTCCTGGGCGTCTCGAATCTTGAATGGGAAGCCCGGAAAATCAAAGTAGTCAACAGGTTAGCCCTGATGCACAATGTCTCCACGCGGAGTCACCTCTCCAACCTCGGATTGCGGGCGTTGCTTGCTGGACTTCGATGCGAAAATTCTCCGCTCACGCACAAAAACATTGGATGTCAAAATGTTGAAAATGCCCAGACAGCGAAGGAACTTCTGGCCAGGACCGCACGGCACGCAGTCTTGCTCCTGAAGTTCGTCTTGACTACCTTTGTCGCGGTGAGCATCCAGAGGATCGCGAATCAGGGTTTCTCGCCATGTTGTTCATTCCAAAGTCGTGGGTGATCTGAATGTCAAGGATGTTCGTTTCGAACCTGATGCGGTTGTTCATCAAGAATGATTGTCACAATTCAGTCGAGGATCTTCTCTCGCGAATGGAGGGATTGCAGCAAGTTCCGAGGTCTCTTTTCTCCTTGCCTTTTTGGCGCAACTCTGGTAATATTGAAACGGTTCAATTGTCATTAAACCCATTAAACGCTGCAGTAGACTCAGTCTTTCCGATCTGGATGAATTGATGAAAAGGATCTGCCTCCAAGCTCTCATTGCCCTGCTATGTTTCAGCCTCAGCGCTCCTGGCGGG
This sequence comes from Ignavibacteriota bacterium, assembly GCA_003170475.1. Classification (GTDB taxonomy): domain Bacteria; phylum Bacteroidota; class Ignavibacteria; order UBA10030; family UBA10030; genus UBA9647. The sequence goes on from PMZI01000059.1 coordinate 58,641, forward strand.
AGCCTTCCCAGCGGCATTGATTCCACCCAACCTCCAGGGCGTCAAGGGGCGTACTTCACCGGGACCTACCACAATCTCTTTACGGAGTTATTGGGACTGAGTGCATCGCGAGCGAAGGCCAGGGTCGACAGTGCGTTTCGCCAGTTGTTCTATGGTAACGACTCCACGCAACGGGTATATTATCCACAGGGATCCGACAAGGCATACATCGTGGATATTGCGAACAACGATGTCCGTACAGAAGGCATGTCGTACGGCATGATGATTGCCGTTCAACTCAACAAGAAGTCCGAATTTGATCGGCTGTGGAGCTGGGCAAAGAAATATATGCAGCACCGCGTGGAACCCCGGAAGACCTACTTTGCGTGGCACTGCAAAACAAGCGGCGCGATTATTGATTCCACGGCGGCGTCTGATGGAGAGGAATGGTTCGTCACCGCTCTCTTCTTCGCGTCGGCGCGCTGGGGAAATGGCGAAGGGATATTCAACTACCGGGGAGAAGCGCAGGCTATTCTGGACGCGATGCTGAACAAAGAAGGAAGACCATTGAACAATGGTCGCATCACGAACATGTTCAATCGAAAAGAAAAACAAGTTGTCTTCGTTCCGGACACCGGTGCATCCGGTTTCACCGATCCATCCTATCACCTGCCGCACTTCTATGAACTCTGGGCCCGCTGGGCAGATAAGAACAAAACATTCTGGTGCGATGCCGCATCCGCAAGTCGATCGTTCTTCAAGAAAGCTTCTCACGCAGTTACCGGACTAATGCCCGACTATGCCCACTTTGATGGATCATCAATAAACTGGAGGAAGAGCGGGCACGGTGATTTTCGCTTTGATGCATGGCGTGTCGGAATGAATGTGGCGCTCGACTACACATGGTTTGCCAGAGACCCGTGGGAAGTGACACAATCTAACCGGCTTCTGAATTTCTTTCACGCCCAGGGAATCAAGACATACGGCAATCAGTTCAAACTGGACGGCACGATGTTGTCAGACGATCGCAGCATCGGCCTCATAGCGACGAATGCAGTTGCGTGTCTCGCGTCAACGAATGAGAATAGAAAGGAATTTGTCGCCGAGCTGTGGGAGAGCCCCATTCCCAGCGGACACTACCGGTACTATGACGGATTGCTCTACCTGATGGCGATGCTGCAGGTTGGCGGTGAATTCAAGATCCACGATCCAACAGGAATGCCGGCGATCGAATGCCCCGGGGAACCAAAGTAAATCATCTCCCAAACAATTTGTTTCACCACCCATGCTGTTGAAGACAGCGATCGGCCAACGTAACACTATGAGCACAATCAACTACAAGCACTCAACATTGCGCAATGCGTTTTCAACTATGTCCAATGTCCGGTCGTTGACTGGTCTTCTGGGAGTTGTTCTGCTTTTTCTGCCGGCGGCAATGTTGTTTTCACAGTCTCATTCCGCGGTTCTCAATCGATCATATGTCTCACACAAGACTGTAAAAGGGGCGTTTGTGCTTTCGTCTTTCGGCAAATCGGCCCCGATCTATGTGAGCTCTCACGACTTCCCCGGTGTGACCCGCGTCGCAAAGGACTTGCAGGCAGATGTTCAGAGAGTGACGGGCATTCTACCGCTCCTCGCCATAGATTCACTTCCAGCAGCAAAAGAGATCGTGATTATTGGTACGCTTGGAAAAAATCCGCTGCTCGACGAGCTGGCGGCCCGGGGGAAAATTGACATAAAGGGGATTGAAGGCAAATGGGAGGCATATCTGATTCAGGTGGTTGAAAAGCCTTTTCCCCATGTCGATCGCGGTTTGATCATCGCGGGAAGTGACAAACGGGGCACAGTCTTTGGAGTATATGACCTTTCAGAGAACATAGGCGTTTCGCCGTGGTATTGGTGGGCTGACGTCCCGGTACGACGTCAGTCAAATCTCTTCGTTCGTCCGGGACGCTACATGCAGGGAGAGCCCGCAGTCAGATATAGAGGCATTTTCATCAATGACGAGGCTCCGGCTTTGTCCGGATGGGCAATGGAGAAGTTTATCGGAGTTAACCACTTCTTCTACGAAAGGGTTTTCGAGCTCATCCTGAGGCTGAAGGGAAATTTCCTCTGGCCTGCCATGTGGGGAGAATCATTTTACGACGATGATCCGCTCAGCCCGAAACTTGCCGATGAATATGGCGTGGTCATTGGCACATCGCATCATGAACCGATGATGCGTGCTCACGACGAGTGGCGTCGGTATGGCAAAGGGCCGTGGAACTATGAGAAAAATGACACCCTTCTGAGGGATTTCTGGCAAAAAGGTATCAAGAGGATGGGTTCCTACGAGAGCCTGGTCACCATAGGAATGCGTGGGGACGGCGATGAGCCCATGAGTGAGAAGTCAGATATCAGTTTGCTCGAGAAGATCGTGAAGGACCAGCGGCAAATCCTGGGCGAGGTGACCGGGAAGGATGTCACGACGATCCCTCAGGTGTGGGCACTCTACAAGGAAGTGCAAGAATACTATGACAGAGGGATGAGGGTACCGGACGATGTCACCTTGTTGCTGTGTGACGACAATTGGGGAAACATCCGGAAGCTTCCAAAGCTGACAGATGCATCACGAAGCGGGGGCTACGGAATTTATTATCACTTCGATTATGTGGGTGGACCGAGGAACTATAAGTGGTTGAACACGAATCAGATCTCCCGTGTTTGGGAGCAGATGCGCCTAGCCAACAGCTACGGAGCCAATCGACTGTGGATCGTCAACGTGGGTGACATCAAGCCGATGGAATTTCCGACGCAGTTTTTCCTGGACTATGCGTGGAATCCTGATGCGTGGCCCGCTGAGCGCCTGCCGGAGTACACTCAGCGCTGGGCCGAGAGTCAGTTTGGTGGAAAGCACGCGAAGGACATCGCCGACATCCTGACAAAGTACACACAGTTCAATTCGCGCCGCAAGCCTGAGCTTCTCTCTCCTGAAACGTACAGCCTTGCCAATTACCACGAAGCGGAAAACATCGTCAAAGAGTATGACAAGCTTCTTGAGAGAGCAAAGCGCATCGAGGGTGCGCTTCCGCATGAGTATAAGGACGCGTTCTTTCAGCTCGTGCTGCATCCAGTGTCAGCCTGCGCGAATCTGAACGAGCTATACTTCACGGTCGCCCAGAATCGAAGGTACGCCTTGCAGGGAAGAGCAGCGACCAATAGTCTCGCCGAACAGGCGAAGCTCCTCTTCGTCAAAGACTCGGTCATCTCTCATTATTATAATCGGGTGGTGGCTGACGGCAAGTGGAACCACATGATGGATCAGACTCATATCGGTTACACATACTGGCAGCAGCCGGACAGGAATGTCATGCCCGAAACCAAGATGATCGAGATTCCTTCGGCGGCCGAAATGGGTGTCGCCATCGAAGGCTCTGATCGTTGGTGGCCGGCAGAAAAATCCGAAGCAGTCTTGCCGGAGTTCAATCCCTTCGGCGGACAAGCTCATTCGATTGAAGTCTTCAATCGTGGAAAAGCATCGTTCGCATTTTCCGCGAACGCTGGGCAGCCCTGGGTGCATATCACCCCGTCAAAAGGCACCATCGGCACGGAGCAGCGATTGTGGGTGAGCGTGGACTGGAAGAAAGCACCGGCAGGCAGTCATGAAATACCGATTGTCATCACGGGTCCGAACAAAAGCGCGATCGTCGTTCAAGCGGTGATCAACAATCCTGCATCCTCCCAACGGGGAAATATCACTGGATTCGTTGAGAGCAATGGATACGTTTCTATCGAGGCGGAACATTTCACGCAGGCCAAGGGGACATCATCCATTGCATGGAAGCGGATTCCGGGCCTCGGCCGTACACTCTCCGCGATGATGGCAGATCCCCCAACAATTGTCAACCAGATTCCGGGTGGCGATGGCCCCCGCCTCGAGTACAGAGTGTACCTCTTCACCAAAGGTGCGATCAAGGTCAAGGTTTATCTTTCCCCGACATTGAATTTTCAGAACAATCAAGGATTGCGGTACGCAATCTCCTTCGACGATGAGCCGCCTCAGATCATCAACATGCATGCAGGAAAGACCTTTCAGGATTGGGAAGAATCTGTGAGGAATAATATCACCGTCGAGGTTTCCCAGCACACGTTGAAAGAACAAGGCACGCACGTCTTGAAGTTCTGGCTGGTCGACGCCGGGGTGGTGCTACAGAAACTAGTTGTTGAAACGGGCGAATCGAAGCCAACCTATCTCGGACCGCCGGAGAGTGTTATCATTTCGAAAAAGAAATGACCGAGCGATCGAATAAGGAGGCTTGAGGTGACCAATCGCATGGTGAAATCGTTTCTCTTCGCTTTCCTGCTGTTCACCGTTTCCCTTGCATTCGCACAAAAGAAATCGGAATTCTGTAATCCTCTCCTCGCAGGTTTCTATCCCGATCCCAGCATTTGCAGGGTCGGGAGCGACTTCTATCTCGTATGTTCGAGTTTTTCATATTTTCCGGGGATCCCGATTTTCCAAAGCAGGGACCTGGTGAACTGGAAGCAAATCGGGCATGTGATGGACAGGCCGGAGCAACTCAATCTCGACAGCCTGGGAGTTTCCCGCGGGATTTTCGCGCCAGCGATTCGGTACAACAAAGGACTTTTCTACGTTACCTGCACGCTGGTCGACAAAGGAGGAAACTTCGTCGTTTACTCGAAGAAACCGGAAGGGCCGTGGTCCAATCCTGTTTGGTTGCCCCAAATCAACGGTATCGACCCTTCACTGTTTTTTGACGATAACGGAAGAAGCTACATCGTTTACAACAGCATAGCCCCAGACAATAAGCCTTTGTACGAAGGGCACCGGACGATCAGGCTTCGTGCGTTTGACGAAGCAACTCTCAAAGTTGTCAGCGAGGAAAAAATCCTCATCAATGGCGGCGTCGACATCAGCAAGAAACCAATTTGGATCGAAGCGCCACATATTTTCAAGGTGGGAGGTCTTTACTATCTCATTGCAGCGGAAGGCGGAACGGCGGGTTGGCATTCTGAAGTTGTTTTCAAGAGTACAAACGTAGAAGGGCCCTACACTCCTTTTGAGAAGAATCCGATCCTGACACAACGAACCCTCGACCCTAAGAGAGAATTCCCCATCACTTCAACCGGTCACGCCGATCTTGTGCAGACGAAATCCGGATCCTGGTGGGCCGTTTTCCTCGGATGCAGACCCTATACGCCGTCCGACCAAGGCTACTACAATACAGGAAGGGAGACATTCCTGGCTCCTGTCGCATGGCGCGAGGGTTGGCCGATCATCAATCCTGATAACGAAAAAGTTCAATATCATTATCCACTGCCAATGAAGTCGTCGACGGCATGCGGCGCCACGCCTCATGGCGGCAACATCACGATTCGGGACGAATTTGACTCTCCCACACTGGATTTTCATTGGGAGCTTCTGAGAACACCGAGAGAGAAGTGGTACAGTCTCTCGGATCGCAAGGGATTCCTGGCAATGAAGGTGCGTCCGGAGACTTGTTCTGATCCAGTCAATCCAAGCTTTGTGGGTCGAAGGCAGCAGCATCTTGTCGGATCGGCCAGCGTGCGGCTTGAATTCGCACCTGCGGCTGAGAATGAAAAGGCTGGGCTCCTCGTCTTTCAGAACGAAAAGCACTTCTATTACATCTGCAAATCATTGGTGAAGGGCGTGCCGTTCGTTCAGTTGTACAAATCCACATTGGAGAACGCGCCCGGAACCCAGATGGAACTGCTTGCTTTGCGGGAACTCGAAGCTGGATCGAAAAGCAATAGCCTGTTTTTGAAAGTCGAGGCTCTCGGCAATGTTTACTCCTTCTCGTTTGCGGTGGGGAAAGACAAATCGGTCATGCTCAGCGAAAACGTCGATGCCAAATTCCTGAGCACGAAAATTTCGGGGGGATTTGTTGGGTGTATGTATGCACTGTATGCGACATCGCTCGGAAAGTCGAGCGCGAGTACGGCTTGCTTCGACTGGTTCGAATCAACAGGAAATGACGAAGTCTATCGATAACAATGGGGACAACGGCGCGATGGAAACAAGGTATGCGGATCTGAAGGATAAGATTGTCCTCGTGACAGGCGGGGCGAGCGGGCTTGGATATGCTATTGCGAAAGCGTTTGCGTTGAATCGCTCCACAGTTGTTATCGCGGGGAGAGATGAGGCAAAGCTGAAGGCGGCCAAGAAGGCATTGGGTCGAAAGGTTCATTGTATACCATTCGATGTCAATGATCTCGATCGATTGCCGTCACTCGTCCATAAGATTGAAAGGAGTATCGGAGGTGTGGATGTTCTTGTCAACAATGCTGGTATCAATCTGAAGAAAGATGCGTTTCATGTGACGAACGAGGAATATCAGAAGATCATCCAGACCAACCAGACTGCAGTCTTTGCTCTGAGCAGAGAGGTTGCGAAGACGATGGTTGGTCGCGGCACGGGAAACATCATTATGATCAGTTCCATGGCATCGCGGTATGGAATACCGAAGGTCATAGGGTATACAGCGTCCAAAGCAGCTGTGGAGGGTATGACACGAGCTTTGGCAGTTGAGCTCGCGACATACGGCATTCGGGTCAATTGCATCGCGCCGGGGTTCATCAAGACGGACATGTCATCAAGAGCCCTTGACGATGACCCCGAGAGAAAGAGAAAGGTGCTGGCGAGAACTCCGATGGGCACACTGGGCGAGCCTTCGGATATAGCACACGCCGCATTGTTCCTGGCTTCAACACAATCAAAGTTCGTCACCGGGATCGTGTTGCCCGTCGACGGTGGCAATTCCATCGGGTTCTAGGGGGGCGGCTTCTTAGCCGTACCAAAAAGGCACTGTCGTCCCGAAATGTTTTTGTTCGGGACCTTGTTTTGAGACCCCGAGCAGAAGAATCTTGGGGTGACATGACGGCCTTACCTCGTGACGAAGAATGAGGACGTGTCCGGGCTTCTCAGGCGATCAAACATCAAGGGACTCACATCGGAGAAGTGAAAGAACATGACTGATCAACACTGGGATCTGCTGAAGAGAACTATCAACGGTGAGAAACTGACGCCGTTGCCGGTCGGTTTCATCGTCGACTGTCCATGGCTGCCAAATTGGTACGGGGCAAAAATACTCGACTACTTTACGAACGATCAACTCTGGCTCAGTGTAAACCTGAAAGCGATCAATGAATTTCCCGACGTGATGTTTTTGCCGGGTTTCTGGTCGGAATACGGAATGTGTACGGAACCATCTGCGTTCGGAGCGCGCTGTTCGTTTCCTGCGAATGAATTTCCTCATGCGTACAAAGTTATCCTGACTCCGGATGATATTGACACGCTGCCAACTCCCAATCCACGGACGGACGGCCTCCTGCCGTTCATGTTGAATCGGTTGAAGTTCGCGCAACCGTTTATTGAACAAGCGGGCCACAAGATACGGTTCGCTGTGGCGCGCGGTCCACTGAACATCGCCAGCTATCTCATGGGCACATCGGAATTCCTGACCCTGTTGATGATGGATCCGGAGAAGGCTGAGAGATTGATCAAGAAAATAACGGCATTTCTGAAGGACTGGCTCACACTTCAGAGAGAGACGTTCCCTTCCATTGACGGCATCTTCCTGCTCGATGACATTATCGGATTCGTCGGTGAAACGGAATTCAAGACGTTCGGGCTTCCGTATTTCAAAGAGTTGTTTGGAACCGATGTCAGCGTTAGATTCCTTCACAACGATGCACTGTGCACAGTATCAGCACCGTTCCTGCCCGAAATGGGGGTTAACTTCTTCAACATGGGGTTCGAGATTTCGCTCAACGAATTGAAAACTCTGACGGGGAACAAAGTAACGTTGCTCGGCAACATCCCTCCTCGGGACGTTCTGGCGAGCGGGACTCCGGGGGACGTGTCGAAAGCGACAACCGAACTCATCAATTCTCTTCAGGATCGTTCAAGGATTATCCTGTCCTGCGGTGGGGGCATGCCGCCGGGGGTCAAGTCTGAGAACATCGCGGCGTTTCTTCAAGCCGTGAAATCACATCCCACCGCCTGAACATGGGGAAGAAACTAACCCGGTCAGCCCCAGTTGTCGGCGTGTTGAGAATCAAGGCAATGAAAGATCTGCGGCGCTGTTACGGGTTCATTGTTTCCACCCTTCTTGCCATCGCTTTTCTCTATCCCAGGTTCTCATTTGCTCAGAGCACGATCGACACCGAACGGGCAATTCGGGCAGTAGCGAATGCTGTTGTAAACGATTCTGTGTTTCGTTTAGTGGATGAAACAACCGGTCAACACTTCAACTCTGCATCTGAGGCCCCCGTTCATGCGCGCCTGCGACTTGCGAGTCCGTATGCGGACTGGCGGTATTGGAACGGTGTGCTGAATATCGCATTGGTTCGGGTGGGAGAAGCTCTTCATGATGCCTCCTACGGTGCCTTTCCTGTCAAACATATTGCGTTCAGCTTTGATAACTTCAAGTACTTCGAAGCACGTTACAAGGGTGAGGGAAAGTGGAATTACCCATTCGGGCAGCGTTTCATCATGGAGGAACTCGATGACTGCGGAGCGATGGGTGCCAGCGTCATTGAAGTGCACCAGCGCGATCCTCAGGACCGATATCGTTCATACATTGATCAGGTCGCTGCCCACATTCTTAGAAAGCAGTCGCGACTCGCTGATGGTACGCTGGTCCGCTCCTTTCCGCATCGATGGACCCTCTGGTCCGACGATCTGTATATGAGCATCTCATTTCTGTCCCGTATGGGCAAACTCACCGGAGACAACAAGTTCTTTGATGATGCAGCCCTGCAGGTTGTTAATTTCCACAAGTATGTGTTTGATGAAACGGCGGGCCTTATGAAACACTGCTGGTACTCCGATATCGATCGTTCGGGGGTTGCGTTCTGGGGTCGGGCCAATGGATGGGCGTTGCTGGCGCAGGTTGATTTATTGGATCGACTGCCGGCACATCATCCGAAACGTGCTGTGCTCGTCGCGCTTCTTCGGCAACACATACTTGGAATCGCACAGTATCAGGATGCGGAAGGCCTATGGCATCAGTTGCTCGACAAGCCGGATTCGTATCTCGAGACTTCGTGCAGCGCGATGTTCACCTATGCCATCGCAAGATCTGTCAACAAAGGATATATTGAACCCAGCAACAGGTACATCGCTCGCAAGGGATGGCAAGGTGTGATGACGAAAATCCGCCCTGACGGTGCAATCGAAGGTGTTTGCGCGGGGACGTCCGTCAGCGATAATCTGGTCGATTATTACAATCGCCCTGCTCCGTTGAATGATGTGCATGGAATTGGTGCCGTGATTCTTGCCGGCGCAGAGATGCTTCAACTGGGTCAATGACCCCGATTGGGTGGTTCTTCTATTCGAAGAGAAGGAGATGTACATGAGTGCGAAGGGAGTTGTGGGAGGAGTTCTTGTTGCGCTGACGCTGCTCTCTATCACAAGCAGTGTTCTTTTGAGTCAAACCGCCCGTGATCTGGTCAAGGGCAATCTCATTCAATTCAATGACAATGGAGCCTGGTGCTGGTATCAGGACGAACGGGCTGTCGTTGACACTATGTCGGGAAGGCTGATCGTCGGTTCTATAGCAAACAATCGCGGTGTGGGGGGAACCGGGCGCGACGGGGATGTTGACGTTGTGTTTTTTGATTTTCAGAAGAGGACCTCGCAGAGATCGTTGCTTGCGAAAGGAAACAGCAACTTTAGCGGCAGTGACGATCACAATGCTCCCGCGTTTCTCATTCGGCCGGATGGACAGTACCTGGTCTTCTATGCGGGGCACAACAACAACTATAGTTCGTACTATCGCAAATATGCTGCGGGCGCCTGGGGGACACAACAGGTGTTTGACTGGAGCAAGCAGCGGCCGGGGGGCGTGAATTTTCAGACGACGTATTCCAACCTGTTCTATCTTTCATTAGAAGGACGGACCTACAACTTCTCGCGGGGCAACAACAAGAGCCCGAACATCATGGTTTCCACCGATCTTGGAGACACATGGTCGTATGGCGGGCAGTTGACGATGAATGCCAACGTCGGATATGTCAACGGATATCTGAAATACTGGAGCAACGGTGTGGACCGGATCGATTTCGTCTGCACGGAATATCATCCCCGGGATTATCCAACGAGCCTGTACCATGGCTACATCAAGAATGGAAAAAGTTATAAATCTGACGGTACGCTTGTCGACAGCAACATCCTCGACACGCTCAACATCCCCACTCCCGTCGATTTCACGCGGGTCTTAGCCGACAGCACCATCCTTCATGGAGACACCATGCGGCGATGCTGGAACATCGACGTTCAAAGGTACGATGACGAATCGATCGCGACACTTGTATCAGCCCGTGCTAACAACAACGAAGGAGGCTCTTCTAGTGCCATCAATCCGGATCACGATTTCATTTATTGCCGTTATGATGGCGTGAAGTGGACCTCCACGTACCTCGGGAAGGCGGGTCTAAAGCTGTACGCCAGTGAGCAGGATTATACGGGCTTGGGAGCTCTGTGCCCGAACGATCCAAACACCATCTACCTGTCAACGCCGTACGACCCTCGTGATGACACAAATTTGGGAGTTCATGAAATATTTAAAGGAGTCACCACCGATCACGGTGCAACGTGGTCCTGGACGGCCATCACCAGAAACTCCGTCCGCGACAACCTTCGTCCTATCGTTCCGGCGTGGGATAAGAAAAATTCCGTCCTCCTCTGGTTGCGCGTAACCTACTCCTCTGCTCAGCTCTTTGATGCTGCTGTCGTTGGCATCGTGGATCGCTCATCGGACGTTTCCGTGGCGAAAACCTATGTCGATGCCACACTTGCGAATACGACTCTCTCTGATGGTTCGCCGCTCACCGTCACCGGGCCGGATAGTACAGCGGGACCGGCAGACAACAAATGGCATCTCCGGACGGGAATTTGGAATGGGGGCTCAGTTTTCACATCCGCCGAACTCGGAGGCGAGAATGCCCCTGCTCTGAAGACGCATGTCACAGTTCCGCGGGCAGGAACCTACGATGTGTGGGTAAACTTCTGGGGAAATCCAACTGCATCAGCCGATTGGCGAATCAAGGCGGGGATTTCGCCCGATGCCATGCAGTTGTTCCGATCGATGGCATGCAAGCAAGTGGAGGATGGCGATCACGATACCAAGCTCGTTCTGACCGGCAGCGGCAACATCGGCCTTTACCAGGCGTACCTCGGTCGTGTGCAAACCTCGGGAAGCAATGCCTTCGATGTTTTCGTTGATGATTCAGCTGTTCAGGTGGCCACCACAGGCACTCTCAGGGCTGACATAGATCGGACTTGTTATGACGGCGTGAGCTACGCTGGCGTAAGCACCGTTGTGAATGTTCTGGAAGATCAGCAAATTCCAACTGAGTTCAAGTTAAATCAAAACTATCCGAATCCGTTCAACCCGAGTACCAGTTTCGAGTTTAGAGTTGCGAGTTTCGGATTTGTGACGCTGAAGATATTTGATATTCTTGGCCGCGAAGTGGCCACGCTCGTAAACGAAGTGCGTCCGGCCGGGGTCTACAAAGTTCGTTGGGATGCCTCGTCGCTCCCGAGCGGCGTTTATATCTATCGCCTTCAGGCGGGCAATTTCGTTTCGGCGAAGAAGTTGATCCTGATGAAATAGATCGTAACGAGAAAGGAACGTATGACAATGAATCTCCGGGCAGGGGAGGAAGGGCGGAGGGGACATTATCGATGGGCAATCTGCGCATTGCTGTTCTTCGCGACAACAATCAACTATGTCGACCGGTCGGTCCTGGGACTTCTTGCTCCGGTCCTTCAGAAGGAAATCGGCTGGAATGAAATCGACTATGGCAATATTGTCGCTGCGTTTATGGCGGCGTATGCTGTAGGCATGTTTTTCGCCGGGAGGTTCGTTGACAAGGTAGGGACAAAAATAGGATTCTCCATCTCCATCGTCGTGTGGAGCATCGCGGCGATGGGACATGCTCTGGCAAAATCGGTTTTTGGTTTTGGTGTTGCAAGAGCTTCTCTGGGCCTGGGCGAATCCGGGAATTTTCCCTCATCGAATAAAACTATTGCGGAGTGGTTTCCAAAAAAAGAGAGGGCTCTTGCAATATCTCTCTTCAACTCCGGGGCGAACATTGGCGCACTGGTGGTTCCCCTTGTTGTGCCTTGGATCGCTTTGACATGGGGTTGGCAAGGTGCCTTCATCTTCACCGGTCTGCTCGGATTCATCTGGCTGATATTCTGGCTGTGGCTCTATGAAATACCGGAGAGACATAAAAAGGTTTCTCAAGCAGAAGTGGATTACATTCACAGCGATGCGGCGGAGAGCGCGCCGGAAGAAATTCCCTGGTTGGGTTTGCTGAGATATAGACAAACCTGGTCGTTCGTTGTCGGTAAATTTCTGACGGATCCATTCTGGTGGTTCTACATCTACTGGCTGCCGAAATTCCTCAACGAAAAATATGGTCTCGACCTGGCTCATGTCGGCCTGCCGTTAATTGTTATCTATACCATGACGAGCATCGGCGGCATTGCCGGCGGGTGGCTCCCGGGCTTGTTTATCACAGCTGGATGGGAGATCAACAGGGGAAGGAAAACCGCAATGCTGGTGTGTGCACTCTTGATTGTGCCTATCGTGCTCGTGCCCAGTGCATCGCTTTGGTGGGCAGTGGTTTTGCTCGGACTGGCCACGGCAGCGCATCAGGGTTGGTCCGCGAATCTTTTCACGACTGTTTCTGACATGTTCCCCAAGAAAGCGGTGGGCTCTGTTACCGGGATCGGCGGTATGGCAGGATCAGTCGGCGGAATACTGATCGCTTCGGGGACCGGCTACATCCTTCAGGCGACCGGAAGTTACACCATCCTGTTTGTCATGGCCGGATCGGCCTACTTGATTACATTGTTCATTTTCCATCTTCTTGTCCCCAAAATTGAAACCTTCGATCTGAGGATCAAATGAGATCACCTACAAAACGAAGCGCATTAATTCTCATCCTCTTGTTTTTGATTGCACTACCGTCGTTCAGTCAGGTGAAACTGCCGCGTCTGATCAGCGATGGTATGATACTGCAACGGAACGCTCGCGTTAAGATCTGGGGATGGGCTGCAAATCACGAGCAAGTATCGATCGCATTTCGCGATACTGTCTATCACACAACGGCGAACGATAAAGGGGAATGGTTCGTCATTGTCAACGGTCTCAAGGCTGGTGGTCCGTACACAATGACGGTGTCTGCCAGCAACAGCATTGCAATCAACAATATCATGATTGGTGATGTGTGGTTGTGTTCGGGACAATCGAACATGGAGCTGCCTGTCAAGCGAGTGAGCTGGGTGTATGAATCCGAAGTTGCCAACGCGGCAAATCCATATATCCGGCATTTTGCCGTCCCGCAACGATACGACTTTCACGTAGCACGGAAGGACCTTGAATCGGGTTCGTGGCAGACAGCCGATCCGAAGAGCGTCATGGATTTCTCAGCGGTGGCATACTTCTTTGGCGTCGAACTTTACAACAAGTATCGAGTCCCCATAGGCCTGATCAATGCAAGCCTTGGTGGCTCGCCCGCGGAAGCGTGGTTAAGTGAAGACGCGCTGAATGAATTCCCGGTCCATTACAACGAAGCGCAGAAATTCAAGGATCAGTCGCTCATCAACAAGATTGAGAGTCAGGACAAGGCCAGAATAGATGCGTGGTATGCCCTGCTAAAACAGAAGGACGAAAGCTATCGCAATCCTCTGAAGCCCTGGTTTGACCCGAATGGTGATACGTCGGGATGGGCCCGCATGAATATCCCCGGCTATTGGGTGTCGACAACACTGGGGGCTGTCAACGGAGTTGTCTGGTTTAGAAAAGAGATTATAGTTCCAGCATCAATGGTGGGGCATCCGGCCCTGCTAAACCTGGGAAGGATTGTCGATGCCGATTCCGTTTTTGTCAACGGCGCCTTTGTTGGCACGGTCAGCTACCAGTATCCGCCCAGGCGATATGACGTTCCGCCGGGCGTATTGCATGAAGGGCGCAATGTGATCGTGGTACGAGTGATCAGCAACTCGGGAAACGGTGGATTTGTGTTGGACAAACCGTACGAACTTGTGAGTAACGGAACATCAATTGATCTCAGGGGCGAATGGATGTACCGGCTCGGTGCGGTTATGGAACCGCTTGGAAGTCAGACGTTTATCCGGTGGAAGCCGCTTGGGTTGTTCAACGGTATGATCTCGCCCCTCCTGAACTATGCTATTAAAGGTGTGGCGTGGTATCAAGGAGAATCCAATGCGGGACGGCCGGCAGAATATCGCACATTGTTGCCCGCCCTCATTCGGAATTGGAGGGAGAAGTGGAACCAGGCCGATCTTCCGTTTCTGATTGTTCAGCTTCCGAATTTCATGGAATCGCGCTCCGAGCCGACGGAAAGCAACTGGGCGTTACTGCGAGAGGCGCAGCTGCAGGCTTTGTCTGTGCCCCACACTGGTCTGGTAGTCGCGATCGACATCGGGGAGTGGAACGATATCCATCCTCTGAACAAACAAGATGTGGGAAAGCGCTTGGCGTTGGCTGCAGAAAAGGTGGCGTACGGGGATGAGACGGTGGTCTACTCCGGACCTATCTATCAATCAATGAAGATCGACGGAAACAAGATCGTTCTGACGTTCACAAATACAGGAAGCGGACTAAAAGGACGAGGGGGTGAACTTAAATGCTTCGCAATTGCAGGTGCAGATAAACGATTTGTATGGGCGAATGCGAAGATCGAAAACAACGGGGTCGTTGTGTGGAATGAGAAAATCGCCGAGCCGATGTATGTCCGATACGCATGGGCTGATAACCCGGCGGGAGCGAATCTCTATAACAATGAAGGGCTGCCGGCATCGCCGTTCAGGACTGATGAATGATGTCTGCTTCCGAAACCCGGGCATGACCCAACATCTTCGAACTATGAAAATTGTGATTCGAACGTTCCCATACCTAATTCTGGCGCTCATCGCAACTCTCACGCTGTCGTCTGCCACACTCAAAGCCCAATATCCGAGCTTTCCGCCGAGCAGTGTCACAAACACCATGGACCGGGATCAAATGATGTGGCAGCTTGGGCTTTCCTTTCCCGCCTTGCCGGAAAAGACGCGTGACGACAACGCGCCGACCAATGCCTGGCCCTCAAGCGCAACAAACCCCGAGGGCAATTGGACTGATTCTGCGAAACACACCATCACAAGGTCGGGTCACGGTCTCTGGAATAACTACGATGATACGTCTGCAGGTCTCTTCCCGGGTCCTCAGTCATGGAGAGTCGGTTCGTACTCAACGATCGACCTTCTCAAAATGAAGGATGGCTCATCGATCACGACACCCGCGCAATGGTGGAATCAACGCCGCCCAGAAGTTCTCAAAGACGTGCAAGAGCAAATCTGGGGAGTGATTCCGTCTGACAGCATCCTCCCGAATGTCACATGGTCGGTGACCACATCAACTGGCGGGAGCGGGAGCTCCGCGTACATTGAGAAAGTCATTACCGGAACCATTGATATTTCTCGGTATCCTTCTGTCAGAAATGTTCCAAAAATATCTGCAACGTTGAGAACCCCCGCGAATGCAACAGTGCCGGTGCCTGTGATGGTAATAATAGGCGGGGGATTTTGGACTCCTATCGATACCTATTGGGGATATTGCTCTCCGAATGGTTGGGGGGCCTGTGTTTTCAATTCTTCGGCTCTTCAACCTGACAACGGCGCGGGTCTCACCAGTTATCTCATCGGTTTGTGCAACAAGGGACACTGGAGAAAGCCCACCGATTGGGGTACTTTGGCGGCGTGGTCCTGGGGGGTCAGCAGACTCATTGACTATTTTTCGACGGATCCCAGTGCAGATGCATGCAAGGTTGGTGTCACCGGCCACTCACGCTATGGGAAGGCTGCTCTTGTTGCCATGGCCTACGAGCCACGATTGGCAATCGCATTCCCCAGCTGCGCAGGAAGCCTGGGAACAAAAATGAATCGTCGGCATTGGGGACAAGATGTCGAGAATTCAGGTTGGGACCGGGAATATCATTGGGTAGCCGGGAATTTTTTGAAGTGGATGGGACCGTTGAACGCTGGTGGCTACTTGCCGCGTAAGATAGAGTTGTGCCCGGTTGACGCTCACTCCCTGCTTTCG
Organism: Ignavibacteriota bacterium; assembly: GCA_003170475.1. Classification (GTDB taxonomy): domain Bacteria; phylum Bacteroidota; class Ignavibacteria; order UBA10030; family UBA10030; genus UBA9647. The sequence goes on from PMZI01000059.1 coordinate 74,759, forward strand.
CTCTGCCCCCCGCGTCCCGTGTTTATCAATGGAGGTACGCAGGATTCATGGACGGATCCGTATGGCATGTACTTGACAGGTGTGGGTGCAACTCCGATCTACAAGTTGCTCGGTAAGTCGGGGTTGATCATGCCTGATACCAAACCCCAAGTCGACGTTGCATATATCACGGGTGATATTGCCTACCGATATCACAGTGGAGGTCACACGGATGCTCCGGACTGGCCGTCGTTCTTTCAGTTTGCTGCGAGATACATCAAGAACAGATGAGCACAGATTTGAATGGTGATCTCAAATCCATGAAACGCGTGAACCGCCAACGAAAATGAAATCCGTTCAAAGGAAAGAGATGGAAAGCCTGGTCATCGGCCTGGACTGCAGCACCACTGCCACAAAAGCGATTGCGTTTGACGGAAAAGGAAACGTCGTTGCTCGCGCCCACGAAGCAATCCCGCGTTCTTCACCACAACCTCATTACTATGAACAGGATTCAAACGACTGGTGGATTTCAGCGCAACGGGCACTAAGACAGATTTCCCGCCACATCGACCCCGCAAGAATAACAGCCATCGCAATTTCCAATCAGAGAGAAACATTTGTTCCACTGGACAAGTACGGCGATTGTCTTCGGCCTGCCATCATCTGGCTGGACGAACGATGCACGAATGAAGTGGAATCATTTTCGAAGGAAATTGGAAAACGAAGAATTCACCGGATAACCGGAAAGCCTCCCGACTATGCACCTGTCGTCTATCGTCTCGCATGGATGAAGAAGCATGAGCCGAAGTTGTATAAGAACATCGGGATGATTTGCGATGTGCAGTCATACATGGTGTGGAAATTGACAGGAGCGTTCAAGACGAGTTGGGCGAGTGCGGATCCGTTCGGACTGTTCGATCTGAAGAACAAGAAATGGTCTCCATTGATCCTGAAGGCACTCGCTCTCAAGGAAGATCAGTTCTCAGAAGCATATTGTCCGGGAACGGTTCTAGGAAGAATCTCGGAAGAAGCGTCAAGGATAACCGGGCTGAGCGTTGATACCCTTGTCGTCGCAGGTGGTGGGGATGGCCAAGCCGCCGGCCTTGGAGGGAATGTGCTCTCTCCCGAGCGCGCGTATCTCAATTTGGGTACAGCGGTCGTGGCCGGAGTTTACGGCAAACGATACAGAACAAGCAAAGCGTTCCGCACCATGAGTAGTTGTTCCGAAAGCGGCTATTATTACGAATGCAGTCTCAGGGCGGGGACATTCGCAATCGATTGGTTTGTCAAACTAGTACTGAGGATTGATCCGCTTCAGCAACCCGACATCTATAAGCAACTGGAACTAGAAGCGCAGAAGGTCCCTCCCGGAAGCGACCGGTTATTGTTTCTGCCGTATCTGTGCGGAGTTATGAATCCCTATTGGGACATCAATGCAAGAGGAGCTTTCATCGGTCTGTCTTCATCCCATCATCGCGGACATATGTACAGGTCGATCCTGGAAGGAATTGCATTCGAACAACTCCTCGCGATCACCGCGGTGGAGAAAAGTGTTGGCACTTGTGTTGACGAATTTGTGGCAATCGGCGGAGGTGCAAAGAGCAATCTGTGGTGCTCTATTCTTGCCGATGTCACCGGCAGGAACATGTGCCTTCCCACAACAACGGAAGCTTCTGCTCTCGGAGCCGCGATTGCAGCGGCGGTGGGAGTGGGTTGGTACGATTCATTTGCAGACGCTGCTCGTGCGATGACGGCCGTCAAGAAGACAATCCGCCCGATGCCGGGCAATAAGCGAAAATACAGAGAGCTCTTTGAGACGTACAGGAAGGTTTATCCCAGCCTGAAAAACCTGGAGGCGAGTTCATCCGCAGGTCGATGAAAACCCCGGAAGATTCGAATGGTAATTCATTGATCATTCCCCAAAAACACAAATCGCCCTGAGGCGGGGCTCAGACCGACGAGGTCTTTATGAAGGCCTGACAAAAAAGATCTCGTCACCCTGAGCGAAGGCGAAGGGTGTTGCGGCTTGAGACAGTCTTCGCCTCCGCTCAGACTGACGGTGGTTTTGTTCCGACGCAAGCAAGAAGAAACATCGTCACCCCGAGCCCCGTCTTGCGACGGGGTAAACTCCATCGAGGGGGTGTTGCAGGCCCGG
>PMZI01000067.1 GCA_003170475.1 Ignavibacteriota bacterium
TAAAGCTATTTCAGGACGAGACACCAAACAAGAAAGCCCGGCTGATCTGCCGGGCTTTCTTGTTGCAAGTACACATGTATCGCAACCCTGAGTTTGGAGCACTCGACCAAGGCTGGAAAGGCTATTTCACATTCTGTTACTTGGAAACGATGACGAGACGGTTCACTTTCCAGAATTGATCCGAATTGACGATTTTCAAGAGCGTATGCCCTCCCGATTTCTCTTCCATCGAATAGGATCCAGCGTCACGCTTCGGTATGATCTCGACGATCTTGCCCTGAACGTCGATCTGTGATTCTTTAGTCTTGTCCATTTTCTGGAACAGATCGGGATTGAAATTACCGGCTAGCACGGTCGTGGAACCGAGCAATCCCCATAGGAAACCGCCTTCCTCCGTGACAATCCCCTTCTTCTCCAGATCATCCTTCTTGCCGATGACATAGTAGACGGTATTCATCTGCCGCGTTCGTTCATTGATCTGATTTGACTGATCGTCAATGGTCGCTTCGCGTGCGGCGATGACCTTCGTCTTCTCGCTCACCTCAGATTCTAAAGACTTGACGCGAGCCTGAAGGTCAGCGAGCGTTTTCTCGCGCTCTTCCAGCGTTGTCTTCAAATCGTCCACCATCTTCTGTAGTCCTGCATACTGGACCGCAGCGTTCTTCAGCCGAAGCTGAAGGTTCGAGAGCTTCTTCCGGTTGGCGGCAAGAATCGAATCGATGTCAGAGATCCGATTGAGAATCTGCTGCTTCACCTGCAGATGAGAAGGCGCCTTGGATCCCTCCTTCGCAGTTGACTGCTGGATCACTTTTTTCTCCATCGCCCAGGTACTCTCAAGCTGATTATGAATTTCATTGATCGCCGAGCTGACCTCTTCGATGTACTGGTCCTTTGCCTGGAGCTGTTTCTCGAGTTCTTTGTTCTTGTTTTCAAGCTCCGACTGGCCGCATCCAGTAAGCACAAGCAGAATTGCCGCGGCAAAAAGAACACTGGTACGCATTTGTCTTTTTCCTTTCAATGAGAAGTTCATCTGCACGTGTCAGACGAAAGAACACATCTCCTTCGCCGTCACTCATCCTCTTTCTTGAATAAGCAGAGTGTTGGAACAACCCGGCTCCAAGAGAGAAGAGTGCAGCGGCAAGTGTCAGATTATGGCTAAAGATACGGAATTTTGGCGGGAAATCGAAGCGGCCTGTCCGATTTCATTTCGGCGTGTTCAATCGTGGGCAAGAATTGGAAAGAGAGGTCCATGGAACTCCTCTCCTGGTTGGAGATTACTGCGGTCGCCAACGATGTGCGTGTGCTTCTTGTAGGTTGTCCCTGCGGGCATGAAGATGGTGACCATCGCTCGACGCGGAATATCGGTCACATTCGGGCCGGCATAGTGAAAGGTGAGTCCGTTGTGGAATGTGCAACTCCCCGGCTTCAGCTCTATCGCCACCGGTTTCACGCCCTTGAACGATTCTGGCAACACTGCGTCCAGGTTGTCGGGTGATACGTTTCCAAGATCAATCGGCGGAAGCGGACCCAGTTTGTGCGAACCCGGCACAAACCACATACACCCGCGCTCCATTGTAACATCGTCCAATGCCATCCAACAAGAAAGCCCTCCCGGTTCATTCATCGGCCAGTAGACGGTATCCTGGTGCCATGCGGTTGCTTTGCTGTCCTTCGGATATTTGATTAGTGCCTGATCGTGCCACAAACGCACAAATTTCGAACGCGTCAACTTTCGGGCGATTTCCGCAACACGGACATGGTGAATGTAGTCTTCCAAGTCCGGATAGCGTTCCCACAGGTTCACCATCTGCAAAAAAACTTTTGCATACCCTTCATCCGTCCGTGGACCAAGGTTCAGGTTGTATCGGTTCTTGTCATCGACCGCCTGTGCCAGAGCTCTGCGCAGACCTTCGACCTCGTCCATCGTCAGGACATTGTCGAGTCGAACATAGCCGTTTTCCTCATAGAAACGGATATGCTCTTCTGAGAGTGCATACAGATCCATTGGTCCTCCTCAGGAATGCAATCTTGTTCGTGCGCATGCCACTTATAAAACGGATGGATTATTCGAAAGGTCTGCAACTCCTTCATTGAGAAAGAACAAGGAATTCAGAAGTGAAGTTCCATTCGGCTGCCCCGCATCGGCAACTTGATAGCGTGTCAAGAAAAAGGGGCTGTTCCGCAGCGACACAGCCCCTCTCTTGAGTCTATGATGAAGAGCACCGACTGTCAGGTAGGCTCGTCTTGTCGATCTTTTCTCAGATTTCTGAGATAGGTCCCATACAGTTTCTCTTTGCACTCGGGGCAAATACCATGAGTAAACTCAGCCTCCGAGTGCTCTTTGAGATACTTCTCGAGTTGGTTCCAGTACCCTTTGTCATCGCGAATCTTCTTACAGTTCGAGCAAATCGGAATGAGGCCTCCCAAGACCTTGATCTGCGCAATGGACTCTTCCACTCGCTGCTTCAGTTCCTTCTCCCTTTGTAGCAAGAGCGCCACACGCCAGCGATAGACAAGAAAGATGAACGCAACCAGAGCAATTCCGCAGAGGCCATAGAAATATCCTGTCTGATAGAAATATGGCTTCAACTCAACCGCAAGAGCGACTGCTTCTTTGCTCCACACATGGTCATTGTTCCGGGCCCGGACGAGAAATTCATACTTGCCGGGCGGGACATTAGTGTAATATGCGACCCGTCGGGTTCCTGCGTCTCTCCACTCCTTGTCGAATCCATCCAACTTGTACTTGAAGATCATTTGTTCCGGGACCACAAAACTCAGTCCGGCATATTGAAACTCCAAATAGCTATAGCCCGGGGCTATGCTCAACGTGGTATCGAGATCAATCGAGCTGCTATCAACCTTGAGCGCCTCGATCGTTACTCCCGGGGGAACCGTATTCAACGGTATCTCGGACGGATTGATGATGGCTACTCCGTTCGTCGTGGGGAACCACATGCGGCCATCTCTCGCCTTGATCCCCGCCGGCTGTGAGTTTCCGTTGCACTCACTGCTCTTCATACCATCGGACGTCCCATAGCTTACGGAAATTACCTTTGCGATTTTCCGATCAGCAACATCGTTCAGTTCCTTGCGCGCAACCCGGAAAATTCCCTTGTTGGAACTCATCCAGAAATTCTGATGACTATCCTCCAGAATCTGATAGACGACATCGTCAAACAATCCATCCTTTGTCGTAATTCTCGTGATCTTCTCGTCTTTCAACCGGAATAAACCGTCGCCGTAGGTACCGATCCACACTGCATGGTCTGAATCTTCATAGATCGCGAACAAATCTTTTGGGAGTCCCGCCTCTGCTTTGTAGAATGTCGATTTGCCGTCCCGCCATCGGATGAGTCCGTCATCAGTCCCAATCCACATCGTCCTGTCGCTGCCACGGCGTATGGTCCGGATACTGACGTGAGGGATCCCCTCAATGTCCATGTTCGTAAACTTGCCGTCCTTGAAACAGTCAATCCCTTGCGCACCATATCCGATCCAGATATTGCCGTCAAAATCTTCCGTTACCACGCGGGCATATTCATTGGAGAGGCCGTCCTTCATTGTGTAATTCGTGAAATGTTTCCCATCAAAGCGCGACAGACCGCTTCGTGTGCCCAGCCAGAGCATCTCATGGTGGTCCACATAGACGGAACGAATCTCATTGTGCGGAAGGCCTTCCCGTGTCGTATAGCTGACGACACTTCCCGATTTCCATCGGGAGAGCCCCGACTCTGTGCCGATCCACATGGTGCCCTCGAAATCCTCTGCTATTGCGCGCACGAGGGGCCCGGCAAGCCCTTCGTTTGTGGAATAGGTCTCAAACTTCCCACGCCATATTTCATCAACGCCATTGTAGAACGTCCCTGCCCAAATGTTTCCCTCGCGATCTTCGCAGAGCGACAGAACGTATTCGGCCGACAGCCCTTCCCGCGTCGTGAGCGCCTCGAACTTCCCGTCTGCGTACCGAAAGAGTCCGTTTTTTTCGGTGCCCACCCAGAGATGGCCGTCCCTGTCCTCACACAAGGAGCGAACAATTTGATTCACCAAACTCTTCATTTTCTGAAATGTTCTGGGACGGCCGGGTCTTGCGGAATAGAGTCCCTCCAGAGCACCTACCCACATCGTCTGGTCTTTGCCGAGACAGAGAGAGGTAATCGTAGCATTCTCCGGGATGCCGTTCCCAGCGACGTCTGTCAAACTTCCACCGCTGAGGAGTTTCAGGCCTTGCCCTGTACCGATCCACAGTTGCCCGTCCTGGTCTTCGCATATTGCATTGACAGGCGTGTTTTCAGGATTGCCGGGCAGATCGACCTTCGACAGGACTCCGTTCACCACGCGCAATAACCCGGTCCGCGTGCCGACCAGGCAATTCCCTTTTCGATCGATGTACAACACAGTGCCGACGAAGGAACCGACTCCACTTTCGGTCTGGACCGATTCGAATTTTCCCCGGCGATATTTCAGCATCCCCCGAATGGTGCTGATCCAGAGGGTTGAATCCTTGTCTTCGATTAACGCGGTGACTTGACTATGAGGAAATACCGGTGTGTTTTTCTTGTCGAAAATCTCAAACCCCGCCCCATCAAACCGCACCAACCCCTCTTGCGATGCGAGCCAAATGTATCCCTGGGCTGATTGATAGACAGCGATGATCTTGTCATTTGGCAGTCCATCTCGTGTCGACCAACTTCGGATATTATACTGAGTGATCGGTGGAGCCTGGCGTTTCTGCGCGAGCGCCGGAGCGGCCAGAAGCACAAGCGCCAGCACCAAGGACAGTAAGGCAAACCGAGAGAATATGCGAAAGGCCTGATATGGGATACGCGGATTCATGGTTCTGATAACGATAGTACGACTTCGATCGTTGTAAAGCATACCCATGATAGAAAACGGATAGGACGGAATCAACACGCTTCAGAGAACAGTCGACTTCGAAGAAGCCCGGAACTCAAGAGGACGTGTGGATGAAGCCCTAGTGCCGGTTCCAAAAAGTAG
>PMZI01000074.1 GCA_003170475.1 Ignavibacteriota bacterium
CGTTCATGAGCCAAGCGGATGTACTTGATATCGAGCGGTTCAAATCCCATCAGCTTGGCTGCGACTGCGTCAATGGCAACCTGGTCGGATGAAGCTAAGATGATGTCCTTGACAAAGGGCTGTATCATGCGTGGCCCCGCACCACTGCCGGCGGTGGTGCCATCCATCATGGCGAAAATCCCGGGATGAATTTCCTTCTGAATGGCCAGAAGATCTACCAGGGTCTCATGAATCCAGGTGTGAGTGTAATGTCGATACTTACTGAGGAGTCCGCCAAACGCATTTTTCATTGCTCCCGTGGTTGTGGTGTACATATGCGTCTTGACGGTGGGCAGGTGGACGATGTTCTTTCCAAAGAAGTAGTCCGGAAGAAGGATTCCCTCGGGGTAAATATGATCCAGTGCCAGCATCCTGGCTTTGGGACGAAACGGGATCCACGTCATATCGGATTTGCGGAAATTGTACAGCGCCGGAATGTTGTGGTGACGGAAGATCGGCACATAGCCGTTCAAGTCTTCGCCCTTGAAAGCATTTGTGACCACGGTCTGATTCTGCACGCACACTAACTTGTTGAATCCGGCTTGTCGCAAGGCCAGGACCGTGCCTTCGAGTTGCCAGGGAGTAGTATTGGCTCCCGGCATCGGAAAATGCCACGTGATATTGTCTTTGAGGATCGTCGGAGCGCCGGATTGAAGAGCTTCTGCTCCGCCTGCCAGCGTAAAGAGCCGCTGATAATCTTGAAGAACACTCTCCGGCTTCGTATACAATACGGCTACTTTCGACTTCATCGTCAATGAGATCTCCTGAACAATATTCCATGGATGGTGAGACGACGCTCAAAACGAAAAGACTCCGACGCCCCGAAGAATATGTGGCTCCCGAGGCACGCTGAAGAAATGATTAAAACAGCGAGGCTCTTACGGCCTCTGCGTACCCCGATGGATTCTCCCAAATCATCGAGTGCCCCGCATCCTGCACAACCCGAACCGTTATGCTGACTTTCGACAATCGCTCAGTGTCAGGATCTGGCAGTGACTTCGATCCGAAGATCACAGTTCGTGGAATGGTCAGAGCCTCCAGCTGTTCACGCCACGAGGGCGACCCGCCGCGGACTAGCGATGTTGCTCCGCGATGAACGGCCAGCGGTGATGACATCAGCAACGAGCCTGACCAAATGGTTTGGCCCTCAGCAACAGCATTCTGGACCGACTCCTTGTGCCCACGACCGATGTAGTCAGCTTCGCTCTGTTGCGCGATGGGCCGGCTGAAGACACCTCCTCCGGCATCGAGATTCGGCTCGCTCACGACCAACCTCCGCACCTTTCCCGGATTCCGGGTCGCAACAACGATGGCTATTGAACCACCCATGCTGTGTCCGACGAGATCGACGGACGGCATCGACAATCCTTTGATCAGCGTACCCAGCATATCAGCATGATCTTCAACGGAATAGCCGAAGTCTTCCGGCCGATCGCTGAAACCTGAGCCAAGAAGGTCTACCAACAGCATCCGGCGTCCCGCAAGCGCGGGGTCTGCAGCGATCCGCGGATAGTCGCACGAGGAAGCGCACCCCAGTCCATGCACGAAGAGTATGGGTTGTGCGCTCCCGGGCATGTCGTGGAATCTCACTCTGCAGGATGCGCCGGGGATTTCGAATTCTCGCATCTCGAATCGTCGGCGTTAGTGCGTGATAACATCGAGGATGTCGACCGCGCTGCGAACACAGCGCTTGCATGTTCTGTTGAGGAGATCATTCTCCTTGAAATACTTCTGCCCCTCTTCCGTCGTGAGGTCGCAGCCGTTCAGCAGTTCCCGACAAATGAAGGAACCGTGTTTCTCAGCAAAGCGATCCATGAGCTCGCGGGTCTTTGCATACGTCAATTCTGTTGCGGATCGATCTCCGTTTTCTCCTCTGCCGTATTTCACTCCAATTGCAATGATACCGCCGGTCACGGCACCGCAAACTTCTTCTTTTCGCCCCATGCCGGCTCCAAATCCACACGCCATCTTCAGAGCTTTGTCCATCTCTATCTTGAGCTCATCGCTCCAAGCGAAGAGAACGGACTGAGCACAGTTATAACCTTCCATGAATTTGGAAACTGCTTGATCGCTTCTGGTCATCATATCTCCGTCTTACTCCAGCACAGTATGTGTGTTCAGCGGCTGAGTGACCGCATCGTTGATCATTCGAACGTCTTCCTCGGAGCGAGCTGATTCGGCCCAACCTGTCCAACACTGATGTCTGCTACGAAATAGTTCTCGCCTTTGATCGGAGACCCGAAGAGATGTCGGAGCATCGCAAGTTGGCCAGCGTGGGTAATCGCATCCGCGATCGGGCCCTGGAACAGCCGATCCAATGGACATGCGATCGGCGAGGAGGCCGCCAGATACGTGTCGAATTCTTTGACGGACGCGTAGAATCGGGCGACTTCACGATCCCATTCCTGCGGAGGCGAACTCCGCCAAACCTCCTGGCCCTTCACCATGGAAAGGGACCAGTCAAAAAGATCGCCCATGTGAGCGACGATTTCTACGGGAGTGCGGGATTCTGGCTTGATGCGAAATGTTCCGAAGTCCGCTGGCGCGTCGCGCAATGTTTTGGCCCCGCGATAGATCGTGGTCGCAACAGCGTGCCGGATCATGTCACGCTCGGTCTTGATTTCAGTTGTCATTTCCTTCCTGTTTTCCTATCTCGGCGTTCAGAATTCATGTGGGCTTCCTCTCAAAAACCGGCTGCACACATAGCCTTCAGAAATTACTTCAGGCCGTATTTCTTGACATACCTGTAAGCAAGATATGCGGCACCGCCCGCTTGGATAGAACCTAGGATGGTTTTGAGCGTCTTGTATTCCTCTTGCTTGAGCACCTCGTTTTTCCAAGCGGACGCAATTCCAAAATCCTGCCGTGATTCCCATAAAAGGGAAGGCAATGGCGAAGCGAGTGATTGACGAAGAAATCCCGGAAACCACTGCGAATCGACATTCAACGGCGGCGGAAGTTCAAACAGGCGGGGGTGAGAAAAAGGAATTGCCTCAGACGTCTGCGTTCTCACTGCTGAAGAATCTTGCGATGGGACATGCTTTGGATCTTGACTGAATGCATTGAGAGACATTGTGGAAGACACGAACAGAGTGAGGATGAATTTCATCATCATATCGTTCTCGCGAATACCTGTTGTGGGGTGTTGTGGTCGGACGCCAATGGCAGGAGGCGAAGTCTCTCGCCTTGAGGCGATTGTTAGCGCCCGTTTTGCCATTCCCCCGATATCTTGCGTTGTGTATCTGTCAACCACGGATCGTCTCGAGTCAACTCTGCCAAGTTAGCCTGAACTGTCTCGACAATTGCCTCGGTCGTGGTGTTCCTTGCCTCTGCTAATCCGCGGACCACATCCTTCAGCAGCACAGGCATCCCTAGCTTGCCGATGAACTCTTTCGGTCCACCAGGATTATCAGTCTCTGTCAATAGCTGTCTGGATGGAATCGCTTGTGCAATAGTCCGTATGTGCTTTGAATAGAGCAGCTCAATTCCCACCGTGAAGTACATCCTTCTGGCAACCAGTTCTTGAAAAACATCCAGAGGTCCTGAATACCAATGCACAATGACCCGCGAAAGCTTGTGTCGCTCCAAAAGCTCCAGCACTTCCCTCTCGGCTCCCTTGGTGTGCAGGTTGACGATCTTCCCCTGCTCCCTTGCGGCGGATAAAAAGCATTCGAACACTTTCCTTTGGGCTGTGTATGCAGAAGCGTCTTTCACAAAAAAGTGGTCAAGTCCAATTTCACCAAGCATTGGACTTTGCTCAATCGCCTTGTTCAAATCACCCAAACAGTCGGTGTATTGTGAAGCGTTCCATGGATGCACTCCAAACGTCGGCAACACCCACGCACACCTCTTGCTGATTTCCAGGTTCCGCTCATAGGAAGCGAGATCCATTGAATTGCTTATGGTGAAGATCTTGTGTTGGGTGATCTCGGCAATGGCAGATTCCAGTCCATCCTCGTCTTGAGGACCATATTTGTCCAAATGTGCATGAGCATCAATGAGCACTTCTTCTCCCAATGCCTAGCAATCAGTCGCGGAACAATCTCCCTTTATATTGCTGAAAACGAATCTGCTTTGTTGCCTTGTCAAAATTGATGGTGACGGTGGATGTGTCGTTCGTCAGGTCGATTGCGTAAGTGTTGTGAGCTCCAAACTCAACGACCGCGAAGTACAACATGTGGTTGTCGTCCGAGAGTTTTTGTAATCCGCTTGACCATGCAAGATCAACAGTATAGTTGGTGGTGACCCGGGATTCCAGCAGGGTTTTGCTGTCCAGGAGAAGTGTCACCAGATCATTCTGGAAAGCGGATTCCACTTCGAAACTGACGAAGACTTCTTTTCCGGACGATGGAGTTGTTTCAGTGCAACCCGACTGCAAGAAGACCGCGCAACAGAGGAGAAAGACGAGCCATAGTCTCAATGTGTACTCTCTCGAAATAATTTGTTCCCGCCGAGAATTCCAGTATGATCCGCTCTTCGCTCACTTCCACTTGATGGTGCAGCCGATGGAATAGGTTTCCATTTCCTTGACTTCTTTGCCGGAAAGGATGGCGTCGACGGCATCTCGCACAAGATGCACCTTGACGGCTCCCGAATTCTGGTAGTTGTCGTCCATCTTGCCGTGGTACCGCAGAATCCGTTGCTGGTCAAACACGAAGAACTCCGGCGTGTGGGTTGCGCCGAACATTTCGGCGACCGCCTGATCGTCATCACGCAGGTATGGGAAATTGAAGCCCTGTTGCTTCGAGCGCTTCACCATCTCTTCGAAATTGTCTTCCGGGTAATTGACTGTCTCGTTGGAGTTGATGGAGACAAGCTGGACTCCTTTCGGAGCGTAGCCGCTCTGAAACGCGATCATCCGTTCCTCGTACGCCTGGACATAGGGACAGTGGTTGCATGCGAAGACTACGACGAGGCACTTGTGTCCGGCAAAACTTTTGAGCGAATACTTCTTGCCATCGGTGCCGGTGAGATTGCCGAATTCTGGCGAGCGGGATCCAATGTTCAGTTTTTCGGTTGCCATAAGAGCATCCTCGGGAAACGATTGTGCAAAGGTTTGACGAACTATCTCGGTATTTCACCTTGAACGGGAACGTCCGTGATGCCGAGGTACTCTTCGAGTTTGTGCTCGAGAAAGCGGACCTGGTCCGGAGCAGTGAGGTTGCTCATCAATGCAATCTTCTTGTTCTCGTTCGTGATCGCATTGAGTTGATACTTCAGTTGTGTGCCATTGCGCGTTCGGATCACGCGTTCTTCAGAATAGAGCTGCGTAAGCTCTGAAGCCTGCAGTACTCTGTTCCCCGGCCAGGGGAGCGGGACATGTTGAATGGTGAGCTTCCCTTCTCCGACGAGGACGAGCGTCTTGTTGTAGAATCCTGCAAGGGCGAAGTAGGTAATTCCGACTCCAACGAGAACGTGGATGATGGGAAACAGAAGCATGGCCAGCGGTGCATTTTGACTTGTCGCCATGCTATACCAGAAGACCAAAAAGCCGTCCCAAAGAACGGCAAAAAGGGCGACGAAAATGTACGCCAACGAGAACCATCGGTAGGAGAAGAGAAGACCTCCGGGAGTTTGCTCCATCGAAATGTGTTCCGGGATGGGAGCTTTGATCATCGTTTGGTCGTTGAGCATGGTCTTCCCTCAGTGTTCAGGGATGGTGGGAATGGACGATGGTGACGGGTGCTAAAATTATGATCGACAAAGTCGTCGCCGAGCGATTTTGTTCCGGCTTCGTTCTGAGACCCCGACCAGAAGTCCCGATCAGAAAAGTATCGGGATAGGCATGTCGGGGTGACCTTATAGCTTTCGTGCCTCTGTGGTAACCGCATCCCTCGATGCCTCTCCACAAACGCCAATGTATGAAAAGGAAGCACAAAAGAAAAGCGCTCAGCCGCCTCTAGCGATCCTAACTTTGATTTTGCCATTGTTGACATGAGTGACTACATTGGTGTGAATCGGCTCACAATCCAGTGGGAATTCACCGTGCGATGTTTCGTATCTCACCAAGGAGGGTACATCCATGTCCGTCGTGAAGGAATTCAAAGAATTTGCCATGCGCGGCAACGTGCTGGATCTGGCGATCGGTATCATCATTGGAGGGGCGTTTGGGAAAGTCGTCAGTTCGATGGTAAACGATGTACTCATGCCGCCGATCGGCGTGCTCATTGGCGGTGTCGATTTCAGCTCCTTCGGCTTGACTCTGAAAGAGGCCGTCGACAAAACGCCGGCATCTGTGCTGAAGTATGGCGTCTTTCTCAATAACATTCTTGACTTTGCCATCGTGGCGTTTGCGGTGTTCCTCATTGTCAAAGCGGTCAACAGGATGAAAAGGAAAGCGGAGGTACCGGTAGTTCCGACGACCAAGCTCTGTCCGGAGTGCTCCATGGCGATTCCGCTTGAGGCTAAACGCTGCGGCCATTGTGCAACGAAGCTGTAAAACCGTCTTTGTGGGAATACTGAGAACTTGGAGGAGAAGTGAAATGAAGAAATTGTTTGTCTTGGTGTTCGTAGTTTTTGCTGTTCGAGTGAGCGCCCAAACTCCTGCGCCGGCTCCGCCGGCTTCAGACACGAGCTGGAAACATTCCGTTGTTGCAAGCGCGACCATGTCCCAGGTCTCGCTCAAAGATTGGACACAGGGAGGTGAAGACGCAATTTCCTGGACGGTGCGCCTCGATGGCAAGTCGACCCTGAACGATACCGCGTATACGTGGGGAAACAACTATAAGCTGGTATACGGACAGGCGAAGCTCGGGAGCGGCGACATACAAAAGGTCGAAGACAGAATTGAGTTTGAATCTGTCTACACCTACAAGCTTGGCATCCATGTGAATCCCTATGTGGGCGCATCACTGAAGACGCAGTTCACCGAGGGTGTCACGACCGATGCAACAGGGAAGGTCACGCCCGTCTCGCAATTCTTCGATCCTGCATATCTGATCCAAAGCGCAGGATTTGGTTACCAGCCCGGAAAAGAAGTGAGGACCAGGCTCGGCGCGGCTTTGCGGGAGATCGTGACATCAAAGTACAGGCAATATGCAAACTCTCCGTCCGTGCCCGTGGCTGATTGGGTCAAGACCTCAGTCGACGGCGGTGTCGAATCGGTGACCGATGTGGAGTGGAGACCGCAACAAGATATCCTCGTGAGGTCAAATCTCGATCTGTTCTCGCCGATCCGGAAGTTCAGCGAAGTGACCATGAGGATGGATAATTCGATGATGATTAATGTCGCGAAGTACTTTGTTGTCGTTGTGAACGTTCAACTCATCAACGATTTGAATGCTTCGACCCGGACGCAGGTGAAAGAAGTCCTGGCGTTTGGGCTCACGTATACGTTGTTCTAGCGGTTTTCTCGTAGATGGTCAAGCCTGCCTGGCTGAAATTCAAGGGGCGGCCCAATCCGTTATGGATAGCTTGCTTCGCAGAAAGCGCTCGCAATGACATACGATTCCGAGTCATTGCGAGGAGTCCCGTTGGTCTTCGGGGGACGACGAAGCAATCCAAACACGGCAAAGGCTCAGACACAAAAAGAGGTGACCTTCATAAGAAGGTCACCTCTTGGTTTCTTTTGAGCACGAGCCCGCTTAGGCCTTGTTTCCACTGCCCAGAACGTTCTCGATTTTACGTTTGTAGAGTTCTTTCAGCTGGTCGCGTGCAGGTCCAAGATACTTCCGCGGATCGAATTCCGCGGGGTTGTCCGCAAACACCTTTCGAATCGCCGCTGTCATCGCCAGTCTTCCGTCGGAATCGATGTTGATCTTGCACACCGCCGATGCTGCCGCTCTTCGCAGCTGCTCTTCCGGGATACCGACGGCGTCTTTGAGTTTGCCGCCGTAGGCATTGATCGCCTTCACGAGTTCGGGGGGGACAGAGGACGCTCCATGAAGGACAATGGGGAAGCCGGGAATGCGCTTCTCGACTCCTTCGAGGATGTCGAATCGGAGCGGAGGAGGAACAAGAACGCCGTCCGCGTTCCGCGTGCACTGCTCCGGCCTGAACTTATTCGCTCCGTGCGATGTCCCGATGGAGATCGCCAGTGAGTCGACGCCTGTCTTCTTCACAAAGTCTTCCACCTCTTCGGGCTTCGTATAGTGTGTAACGGCGCTCGAGACTTCATCTTCGATTCCCGCCAGTACTCCGAGTTCGCCTTCCACGGTGACTTCATATTTGTGAGCATACTCCACGACTTGGCGAGTCACTTCAACGTTCTTGTCGTAGGGATGATGCGATCCGTCGATCATGACGGAAGAGAATCCGGATTCGATGCACGATTTGCAGAGCTCCAGTGTGTCGCCGTGATCCAGATGCAACACGATGGGGATCGCGCAGCCAAGTTCTTTTGCATAGTCCACCGCGCCCTTGGCGAGATACTTCAGGAGTGTCTGGTTTGCGTACTTGCGGGCACCGCTCGAAACCTGGAGGATAACCGGAGATTTCGTCTCGACGCATGCGCCAACGATTGCTTGGAGTTGCTCGAGATTATTGAAATTAAACGCCGGGATTGCGTAGCCGCCTTTTATTGCTTTCTGAAAGAGTTCCTTCGAATTAACGAGACCGAGTTCCTTGTAATGAGTCATAGCCCTTCCAATCTTGTGTTGTTCTGAAATGCTGTTCTCCTGCACCTGATACCGAACGGTGGTTCTCCATCGCCCGGACTGCTCATGAAAGATACGAGAATATTCCGAACAATTCTACTTCTCAGGAGGGGATTAAGAACTCAAGGGGAATATGAGGGGTCGCACACAGAAGATGGAACCGCAAGCTGGCGCTGGACCTCTCGATCCAGCGCCGGGGGTTCCTGCTTACACCATCGACTTTCGCAGTTTTCTTTTCAACTCGTGGATCTCATCGCGTATGGTCTCGAGTCCTTTGTAGTCCTTCTTCTCAATCGCTGCTGCCCGTTCCGCCTTGAGAGCACGGATCTTTGTCTTCATTTCCGTCTTGTTGATCCCGGTGACGTGATGGTGCGGGATCGCGACTCCGAGGGCGTTGCAAAGGAGAGGGAGAAGTTGTTCCTTGTGCATCGTGCTGTGTCCCTTCAACCGTTCGTCTTCAATGCCATCTGCGATCTGGCGAAGTTGCACAGCGGTCATCTTGTGGAGGTCTTCATAGGTATGAGCCATTGATTATCTCCTTTCGATTGATGGACAGTTGGAGATACGGACGACAATTGGTGCCACAAAGCCACCGTCGTCCCGAAATGTTCGTTTTTTGAATCCCGCTGACGAGTATGATCAAAAGGGCGGGACTCCTGTTCGGGACATCGTTTTTCAGACCCCGAACAGAAGGCCCGATCTGAATAGTATCGGGACGGGCATCTCGGGGTGACGTGGTTGCTCCTGTGGCGAATGACCAAGGTCTCCATGTAAACCGCCAGAATGATATCAAGAAAAAATGAAATTCACCAGCGCGCCTTGAAGCGTTCGAAAAGCCCCGTTCCGCCTGCACAATTAAAAGATGCTCTGTGGCAGCGTACAACACTCATGTAAGCTAATCGTACAATGATTGTGAAGTAATCAGTATAGAAAAATTGTGCACGACACGAAGTGACGGTGGGGGAGATGATTTCTGCGGGAACGGTGCACTTTACCATGGTACGCCAATTGCAACATATCAAGAGGCGGAAACCGCAAAACCGTCCCGGTAATGCACCTGTCTTGAGAGGCAAAACGATGTTTGCACTTCTGAAGCCTGACGCCTTTTGGTTGATCGTTGCGAACCTTGTTCTTGGTCTTGTTACCGTTTCCCTTTTCTCGTTTCTCGTTGTCACTGTCATCAGAGATCTTCGTGTTCGCTCTCAACGAAAGAAAGAGGAGGCTCTCGTGCCGGACGACTATTTGTCGGGTCTTAAGGACCTCGGCATTACGCTCCCTGATGAGAGACCGAAGATTGATGAAATGGAGCACCAAGAGTAACGGGCGACACGAAGTTCGGTGATTGCCCTGGCTACCCCCTCCCTCTGTTCTCCACACTTTCCAGCTCGACACTTCTCCTCGAAAAATCCTACTTCACAATCTCTTTGAGTGACTTGCCATCGATTGTGTTGGGAGCGTTTATTCCGAGGACCTTAGCGATGGTCGGCGCGATGTCCACGGTGTGCACGACTCTCGTGACCTGTTGAGCCTTGACGCCGATACCCCAGAAGAGGATTGGCACGTGCGTGTCATAGCGGTAGGGCGTTCCGTGGGATGTCCCGGTCGGCGAAGTCGTGAGCAAGCAGTACTCGCATGGTCTGATGATGAAGTCATTGCCCCGGGGAGGGTAATACCCTCGTTCGTAGTATCCGAGAAAAGGATGTGGCTGAGAAGTGCCGTGAGTGAGTTCGCGACGGAAGTAGACGTCGGTGATTCCGTCAATCTTCATCAAGCCCTCTTTTACGCGTCTCTCGAGAGAAGTGGAATCGATGCCGGCCGCGGCACCCGCGGGGTAGTTCAGGAATGCTTGTGATTGAATGACATGCTCCGTTGTTCTGAATTCGTGCTGCAGCGCGACGTCAAGCGCTTCTATTCTCGGATTGATTTCGGTCGTCGTAAGTATTCTGCGCGCATCTTTGTGTTGAACGGTCCTCCGATACTCCGGCAACGGCATCCCCGCATGATCCGCACTGAGGGCGAGCAGAACGTTTCCGGGTCCGACGAGCTTCTCGACATTCGCGAGGAAATCGCCGAGTGCCCGATCGAGCCGGATCATCTGGTCGACCATCTCATGACTGTTTCCTCCGAAAGCATGTCCGATATAGTCTGTGCACGAGAGGCTGATCAGCAGAAGATCGGGAACATCGCGCTGTCCGAGCTTTTCGAACTTCACAGATTCGAGGGCGAAGTCGAGTATCATCGCATCGCCAAATGGTGAGCAGACGATTTGTTCATTCCTTTTTTCAACCTGAAATGCGTGCGGGAACGCCGTGGAACCTCCCCATTTCATCTCTCCCACGAGATCATCCGGACCGTACTTGGCATAGACCGACTCAGGCATCGCCTTCGTCCACGTTGCAGGAAGATGGTGCGCGATCCAATTGGAGCCGTTGAATGCCTTCACCCAGGCGGGAACTTCCTTCACATAAAACTCCGAAGTTACCATGTGACCCAACTTCCGGTCGTACCAGAACGCACAATCGGGTCTCTGTCCCGCCATGAGGATGGCGGCTCTGTCTTTAATAGACGCCGAGAACACTTTCGATGAAGGAGAAACTCTTTTCAGCCAGTCTCCGAGCGCCGGCACCATCAGATTTTTCGATGACACGCCGCCTCCCTCCGCTTCAGCTCTCTCGGCAGTCGAATCTTCCACGCAATACACCTGTTTGAGGGTTTTTCTGTCGATCCAGTCGTTCGACGTTATGCCACTGTGCATCGGATACGATCCGGTGCCGAGAGCCGCATGTCCTGGTCCTGTTTCGCTGGGAGCGTAATTGAGGTCGGCATTCGTAAACTGAGTCCCTTCCGCCAGGATACGCTTGAATCCCCCCGTAAACTCAGCTTTGTACCAATCCAGGTACTCGGCTTTCATTTGATCAATGGAGATGAAGATGACCAGCTTCGGCCGCTGTCCCGATTCGAGGAATCCAGTGAAGAGAATGAAAAGGATGAAAATGAAAGCTCTTGTGCGCTTCATGAAGTTCAATTTCGATGGAATGATGATGGGAAATGCGGCTCTTCGGAGCCCGTCTTTGTTCCAAAATAGCAATTTTCTTCCTATCTTGTAACCCCAAACTAATCACTCACATCCATCCTGGTGATGCTCTCTATGATTCACTTCTCCTCAAGGTTCTCCCGAAGTCTCGCACTCATCGGTGCCGGACTCATGCTTTTTGTGCTGCCGATTCTCTCGCAGCCAAAACAAATTACGATCCTCCACACCAACGACATGCACGCGAGCTTTCTCCCGCACGAGGCGTATTGGATGAGGTCGACGCCCAAACCGTTCGTCGGTGGATTCAACGAGCTTGCTTTCGCGGTTGACAGCATCCGAAAGATCAGAGTGACGTCATTGGTGCTCGATGCCGGAGATTTGATGACGGGCAATCCCATTTCCGATCGACTCTATAAAGGAGCGGAAGGGGGAGCTCTTGTCGAGATGATGAATCTCATCGGCTACGAAGGGTGGACGCCCGGGAATCATGATTTCGATATTTCGTATGCGAACCTCCTGAAGCTGGTCGCTCTTGCAAAATTCCCAGTTGTCGAAGCCAATCTGACGGATGAAAAAACCGGAAAACCGATTACCGACAGAGAATATGCGATCATCGAGAAGAACGGAATCAAGATTGGAATTTTCGGTGTCATGTCGAGCGAATACTACGGCCTGGTCAATCAAAGCAGCTCCAAGGGTGTGAAGCTTATGCCCACGATCAAGATCGCCAGACGGTTGATTGAAATGCTCCGTCCGCAGGTTGATCTGGTGGTTGCAGTCACACACGTGGGTGTGGATGAAGATTCGCTGATTGCCATCAACGTGAAGGGGCTCGATGTGATCATCGGGGGCCATTCGCACACGCGTTTGAAGACGCCGAAATACATCAACGGAGTCATCATCGCGCAGACGGGGGCGAACTGCGAAAATCTCGGTGTGCTCGATCTAACGATAGAGAACCACGCCGTTACAAGATACAGCGGAGAACTTCATCAACTGTGGTATCATCCGGGTCGGAAGACGGTGGTGACGGCGCTTGTGGATTCCTTTAAGAGGGACATCGACAAGGAGTACAGTGAGGTCATCGGCGCATGGACTATTGAGGCGAACACGGAAGGTTCGGACCGTCGTCTCGGCAACTTCCTTTGCGAAGCGCAGCGCGAAGGGGCAGGTGCGGACCTTGGTTTCATGAACAATGGCGGCATCCGCAAGAAGTTCTCTCAGGGCCCACTCACGAAGCAGGACCTTTTTGAAGTTCTGCCGTTCCGGAACATCCTGGTCTCGTTCAAACTCACCGGCAAACAAGTGCATGATATTGTCCTCAAGAATATCGTCGAGAGGTCTGGTTTTCAGATGTCCGGCGTAGACTGCGAGTGGAAACGCGATGCTGAAGGGAAGATCGAGATTGTGAAGCTTCTGGTCAATGGCAAGAAGGTCGAAGATCAGGTCGTGTTTACAGGGGCTGCCAGCGACTACATGATGGGTGAGGCGAAACGGTACCTGGGCATTGACGCGCCTCAACTGACGTATCTGGATGAGACGGTGTTCAAGGCCACCGAGAAAATGATTCGCGCCATGAAGAACGTGCCGGGGAGTATGAAGGGTGGAATCAAAGAACTCAAGTAAATGACTGCGGAGATCGTATGAACAATAACTTCCCGATACTCATTATTACGGGTCGACCGGCTGCCGGCAAGTCCGAGGTGATCGACTTTTTGAAGAAGGCCGATGCAAAAGAACGGCTGGAGCGTTTTCATATTGCCGATTTCGAAGAACTGGACGACTTTGTCTACGTCTGGGAAACTTTCGAAATTGATGATATGCTCAGCCAACACGGGAAACCACGAATTTGGACGGACGAAAAATACTGGTTCAAAGACCATTTCATCTGGAACCTGTATATGGAACGCATCAATCTGGAGTACCGAAAGAAGCTTGCCCGTGATCCGAACTATCACGACAAGAAAACAACGTTGATCGAATTTGCCCGCGGCGGTGACGACGGAATTCATGAAGCCCTCAGCTTTCTCCACGAGGACATACTCCATCGCGTCTCGTTGATGTATATCCGGGTTTCGTATGAAGAATCCGTCCGCAAAAACCAACGCAGGGCCCGAAAAGGACAAGAAGATTCCATCCTGTTCCATTCGCTGCCGAATGAGAAGATGGATTTCTACTACAAGACCAACGATTGGGACAAACTGGCGGCGAAAGATCCGAACTTCATTGAGGTGAAAGGGTTCAAGATTCCTTACGCCGTCTTTGAGAATGAACCGGAGAAAACGCTCGACCAGAAGCTCATCGGACAGGAATTAGAGAGGGCGACAAAGAAGTTGTGGGGAATGAAGAAGTAGTCTTGTCGGACGGATGGCATCTCCTTCGGCAATTGAGCTGAATAAAAAAAGCGAGATCACACGATCTCGCTTTTCTATTTCTGGAGCACGAAGCCTAGCCCCGCTCGGAACAGGTTAGTGCCCTCCCCTTCCTCGCGGCATCACGTTCCACAGCCGCGACATGAGAAATGCGCCGACCAGAGCGAACGGAATCGGCGCCCAGTGCCAGGCACCCCAACCCCAGTTTGTGGTGATGTAGCCAACACCCATGCCGACGAATGCTCCTGCGAGGTATTGCATGCCGTCGAAGAGACCGGCTGCAGTCGCAACCGCGCGCTTTCCGCCAAAGTCCATCGACGCCGCGCCGCTGATCATGCCGTGGGCGCCATTCACGCAGAACGAGAGAACGACAAGGCAGCAGGCAGCCATCACAGGGCCAAGATTCAGGAAATCAGAAAGTCCGAACAACGCAAGCATGACCGCCATGCCAAGGAATCCGAAAACGATCACCGGTGCTCGCCGTCCGCCAAACGTACGATCGGAAGCGATGCCAAAGACAAATCCGCCCGCGATACCGGCAAGGGCAATTCCCCAAGTCGCGATGATGTAAGGAAGATAGGTTGCAAAGCCTGCTTTGTTGGCGCCATGGAAATCGACGAAATACTTTGGCCACCACGCGTCGACGACACTTCGACGGACAAACCCGATCATCATAGAACCGAGAGCAATCATCCACATCACTCGCGAAGCGAAGACCTTGCGGATGACAAACTTGAGTGACGACGGTTTGCTCTCGTCGTCTTCGACCTCATCGCCCGTTTCGAATTCACCGAGTCCCGCATCTTTCGGAGAATTATGCATAAGGAAGTAGTTGATGACAAACAATACCGCTACGCAGGCGCCCGGAATCCAGAAAGCGTATTGCCATGGGAGAACGAGAAGGATCAGGGGAACGCCCTGGAATGCCAGAAGCAGACCCATCCGAATGAGCACTCCGAAGATCCCGGCAAACGTGCCGCGTTCCCGGACATGAAACCATTGAGCATTGACTTTTACAATCGAGAGGGCGCCGAATGATTGAAAGTAGCCGTTCAAACCCCAGACGATGGCCATCAATGTGAGAATCATTCCACCCGACAAGCCGAAGCCGAGACCCGCTGGTGTTACCACGTGCCGGGCGAGCCCCGTCCCTTCCCACACTGCAGGACTGATGACTCCAAGGCTTGCAAGTCCAAACAGGAAATTCATGAGTGCCACGCCGACGGCGCCAAAGAGAAACGCTTTCTTCCCGCCGATGCGGTCCGCGAATGGTCCGTTGAGCACAACGGAGAGCCCGTAGACGAGAGGCATGACTGTCTCAAATACGCCGAGCTCCGTGTTCTTCCATCCGAGGATGTCTGCGAGGATGGGGGACACAGCAGTGTAGTTGTATCTCGTCATGTAGAAAAACGCGTAAAGGAATCCGAGCGACAGCCAGTTGATGACGCGCAGTCTTCGGAATTCAGCGCTCAATACGGGGCGTTCCGGTAAGGTTTGTGTCATTGTCGGTCGATGGTTAGAAGTTCACCAGACTTAGTCAAGCGAGAAGCTCTTTGGCTTTTTTCAGGACATTCTCGACGGTGAAGCCGAACTCTTTGTACAGCAGTTCATAGGGAGCAGAAGCTCCGAACGACGTCATGCCCACAATAACACCCTCGTCGCCGGCATACTTGTGCCATCCCATCGGCAGCGCGGCTTCAACGACGACGCGTTTCTTGATCGAGGGAGTGATCACAGAATCGCGGTATTCCTTCGATTGCAGTTCAAACAGTTCCCAGGAAGGCATGCTGACAATGCGGGCAGGAATCTGTTCCTTGACGAGTTGTTCGTACGCTCCGAGCGCATACTGCAGCTCTGAACCGGTGCCAATCAGAATGATTTTTGGAGTTGGTGAGTTCTCGCCGAGGATGTACGCTCCTTTCGTCAGGTTTTCTGCGGAGGCGTACTTCGTCCGATCGATGATGGGCATTTTCTGCCGGGAGAGTGCGAGTCCGACTGGCCCGGTCTTGTGTTCAATCGCAGTCTTCCAGGCCACCGACGTCTCATTGGCGTCGGCGGGACGTATGAACGTCATGTTCGGAATTGCCCGGAGAGCAGCGAATTGTTCCACGGGTTGATGCGTTGGTCCGTCCTCACCCAATCCGATGCTGTCATGCGTGAAAACATAAATCGGCCTGATCCCCATTAATGCTGCCATGCGGATCGGCGGGCGCATATAGTCGGAGAATACGAGAAACGTTCCTCCGTAGGGAATGATCCCCGGGGTGAGCGCAAGGCCATTCAGAATCGAACCCATTGCATGCTCACGTACGCCAAAACGGAAATTGCGTCCGGCGTACACTCCGGCCTGAAATTCCGGTATGCCGCTGAGGAAGGTGTTGTTCGATGGAGCAAGATCGGCGGAGCCTCCGATCAGCGTTGGCAAGTGGGGAGCGAGCGCATTCAACACTTTACCGGACGCCTCACGTGTCGCCATCGATCCGGCGTCAGCTCCAAATGACGGGAGAGCCTTTTTCCAGGCTTCACCGAAGTCTCCTTCTCTCACGTGCTCGAGTTCAGCGGCCATGTCGGTGTGTGCGCGTTTGTATCCATCGAACATCGTATTCCAGAGTGCTTCCCACTTTTTCCCCTGCTCGACAGCTTTCCGAAATTGCTGCAACGACTCGTCGGGGACGAAAAATTGCTTCTCCGGGTCCCATCCAAGCTTGCGTTTGGTGAGCCGCACTTCTTCTTCGCCGAGAGGAGAGCCGTGAGCTTCGGAGGTGTCCTGCTTGTTTGGACTTCCGAAACCGATGTGTGTCCGCACTTTGATGATCGACGGGCGGTTGACTTCGTCCTCAGCTGCTTTGAGAGCGTTGTGGACTGCCTCGAGGTCGTTTCCATCGTCGACGATCTGAACGTGCCAGCCGTATGCTTCAAACCTTTTTGCCACGTCTTCCGTGAAGGCAATCTTGGTATTTCCGTCGATGCTGATATGGTTGTCGTCGTAAAGGTAGATGATGTTGCCCAGCTTGAGGTGTCCTGCCAATGACGCTGCTTCGTGGGAAACTCCTTCCATCAAGTCACCATCGCTCACGATGCCGTAGATGCGATACTTGACGACTTCAAAATTTGGCCGGTTGTACCGGGATGCCATGTACCGCTCGCCGATTGCCATCCCAACACCGTTGGCAAACCCCTGTCCCAGCGGTCCCGTTGTCGTTTCGACGCCGGGGGTCCAATGATATTCGGGGTGTCCGGGAGTCTTGCTCTTGAACTGGCGGAAGTTCTTCAGATCGTCCAGCGTAAGCTCGTAGCCTGTGAGATAGAGCAGGCTGTAGAGCAGCATCGAGCCGTGGCCGGCAGAAAGAACGAAGCGATCGCGGTTGTGCCAGTGTGGATTCGTCGGGTTATGCTTCAGGTGGCGTGTCCAGAGGACGTACGCCATCGCTGCTGCGCCCATCGGCAGTCCCGGGTGGCCGGATTTTGCTTTTTGGACACCGTCCATAGCAAGGGTTCGAATCGTGTTGATGCAGAGTTGGTCGACACCTGGGGTATTCAGAGGAGTATCTCCTTCAGTGTGAAAAAGTCTGGAATCCAGAAGCGAAAAGTCAAAGTTCGATGTGCGACGAAGATAGAGAAGGATTCCCAAAAAACCAAGATGTGGGGTGATGTGGTGCGTCTTAGCGGCTGGGCGGGCCCTCAGTTCTTATCGCAAACGCAGAGAAAACAATCACGTCACCCCGACATGTTTCTGGTCGGGGTCTAAAAACCAAGTCCCGAACATCCTTCGACTCAGCGGGCTGGACAAAGCCCGATTCGCTCAGGATCATTTCGGGACGACATTGTCGCCGTGGCACGATTTTCTGCCGAAGTCCCTACGAATCGCTTACCGTGTAATCCTCCTTAAATCGCCGTGGAAAGACCGCCTTATGGATGGGATGCGTGATGGTGAGAACGGGGGAGGCGGTGCGGCGGACAACTTCCTCGACGGTATTGCCGATCTGCACCCTGCGCATTCCGCGTGCGCCGTGTGTTCCGATGACAATGAGATCGATCTGATATTCTTCGGCAAGTCGGACGACCGTGTTCTCCGGTTCGACATCTCTCCCTACGATCTTTTCAATGTTGATCTTGTCCGCGTCGTCGTGGTAGAATCGGGGATCGGGAAATTTCTCCAGCAGCGCTTCAGGGTGATGTGTTGCGAGGTCTGCAACATGAAGAAGAATGATACGAGCGTCGTAGCTCTTGGCAAGCGAGACAGCATAGGGAATGGCAAAATTGCTGTACTCTGAGAAATCTGTTGGACACAGAATGGTCTGAATCTTCCACTCGCGCTTCTCCGCCTGCGGTTTGACCGTGACAACGGGAGTTCTGCAGAGGCGAACCACGCGTTCAGCTGTTCGGCCGATGAGATGGGGTGAGGAGCGGCCGAGTCCTTCCGTGGCGATGACGACGAGGGAATACCGGTTGTCTTCCGCAACCTCGATGATCTCGTGATACGCGGTCCCGAAGCGAACGAGCATGGAGGTGTGATCCGTGCGAAGCCCTTCATCCTTGATAATCTCAGAAAACTTGCTGTGGGCAAAACCGGAGATGAGTTCGCGACGCTGGTTGAGAGAGTGTTCGTCTTTTTCGAAGTACCCCATCGGCGTCTTCTCTTCCTCGTCGACATACATCAGAGTCAGCTGACAGCCGCCGTGACTGGCGAGGAACGATGCAAATCGAATAGCTTCGATGGAGGCGGGGGAAAAATCCGTGGGGCAGAGGATGCGTTCGATCTTATACATGCGACCTCGGCAAGCGGGAACGTCGGCAAGATCCTTCAGCACGAACGAGAGAGAGCGATTGCTCTTCACCGGTCATTTCTTGCGGGAGGCAATATAAGTGATATTCCGAGGGGTTACAACCAAATCGGGAACTGAAAGGCAGACACTTTTAGTCCTGGGTGTTCGGTCCTGGAAGCGTTTTCTCTGCCTGTGGGAAAGCGGTCATGATGCGGCTGAATGCGAGAAAATCATCTTCAGTGCGATCAGGAGCAATGCAACGCCGAAAATCTTCTCGAGAACTTCATCCGAAATGTGCGTTGCCAGACGGGCTCCCAAAAAACTGCCGGCAAAGAATCCCACGGCGACCAAGGCTGCGACCCTCAAGTCGACGTAGCCTGCTTTGTAGTAAGTCCATGCCGCGAGGATGCCGATGGGAGGTATAAGCAAAGCGAGGGTTGTTCCTTGCGCATGGTGTTGGGACATGCCGAACAGAAGTACAAGCACAGGCACGATGATGACTCCGCCGCCGATTCCAATGACTCCGCTCAGCACGCCTGCCACGAGGCCGAGGATTACGTACAATAGAGAGCTCTCCATGATCGAGACCCTTTCGCCTTTGTTCTTGTGCCTCCCGCAAGACTACATCATGGTCCCTGCAGCCACGGTTGGAATCGATGGTGATTCGATCCGATAGGAATGTGTGATCGCCGCGCTGGCGGCCAGTATCGCACTCACAGAACAGTATTTCGTCGTGGAAAGTTCGATGGCGCGTTCAATATCCTCAGCCTTGAGGCCATCGCCGTAGAAAACGTATTCAACATGGATGTCAGTGAATATGCGGGGGTGCTCCTCGCGTTCATTTCCTCTGACGTTGATTTCGAGTTTCTCTAACGGTGCTCGTTTCTTCTTCATAATCGGCACGACGTCTGTCGCCGTGCATCCCGCGAGCGCCATCAGCAGAAGCTCCTTCGGCGTTGAGCCGGCGAGGTTTCCGCCAAAATCTGTGGAGCCATCCATGACCACCCAATGGTTGGAATTTCCTTTTGCGACAAATGTAATGCCCTGGACCTGCTTGAGCGTGATTTCTTTGGCCATGGAAACCTCCCATTCATCTTTCAATTGTTTCAATACGGTATTGTCAGCTACTTCAGTTCTTTCACTCTGTGGTGTGATCTCTGCTGCACGGAATTCGACCGGACAAAAAGATACCGAACATTGTACACGAGTGCATCACTTGGTGCGCCGAGACGCCTCCGGCAGTTCTAATATTGCCCAGAGTTTCTCGCGCGTTCGAGAAGGCACTCTTGGATCGGGATATCTCTTGTAGAGAAGAACGGTCTTCTTCAGGCTGTCGAGGTATGCTGTGCAGTTCGGACAACGCCGCAGGTGTTTCCTGATTTTCCTGCAGTCAGCGGAGCGTAGCCCGGCGTCGAGTTGAGTCTGTATGTGCTTTGCCACCTCGCGGCACAGTGCAGTATGTTTATGGACCCGCTTCATGCTCAATGTCGATGCCTGAGAGAATCTGCCGGGAACTCATGCGGTCGCCCATCGCAACCGCCGTGAGCTCCGGCATGCTCTTCCGTCTTAGGATACTTCCTTCTTCGTGGAGATCTTGAAGGGGAGATACAACGGGCAGAACGCCATGAAACTTGTGAGCAGGAAGATCGCGGCGAACAGTCCAAGAACGATGGCAGCCGTACCCGATATCTGGTTCGTGAAATATAACACTCCGACAACCAGGGCCAGAAGAACCCGAATCGATCGGTCGACGGTACCCATGTTTTTCTTCATAACAACCTCCAAGTAAAGGTGAATGGACAACGGTGAAAACGCTTCATATCATGTGATGCCGGGATGGGGGAAAGGATTCACAAGCGGTGGCAGTCGCAACGGTTTTTCGACTTCGCAGACTGCCGATGGCAAATACGCCAGTTCATCACCTGCACCACTACGGAGAATGGTCTTCCCTATGATGACTCTCATGGATAGGCGGTGAGATCCGAAGGGCCGCTCACAAGACGCGTTGAACCAATGAGTCAACTTTCAATGGCATTTCCCGGGTTTTCCCATTTCCGGCACTTTCCCCAATATACCGGATTTCCCTAAGCGTGTCGCTTCCCGGTTGCTATTTCCGCTGTAAGTTCCTTAGTTTGAATGAGTAAGAACAAATAAGGAATGTCACCAGAGTTAAGGGAGTACCGTGGAAAAAAAAGCGTAGTCGGTTTTGTCCTCACTGTGGATCATCGAGTGTGAAGAGGAATGGTCATCGAACAATTATAGAGCGAGGTGAACGCAAAGAACGTATCCAGAAGGTGCAGCGGTTTTGTTGTTGTGACTGTCACCGAAGTTTTATCGCTCGACAGTATCCGGGAAGTCGAATCAGTCACGAGCTGTGCGAGGAGATCGTACGACGACATGTTGA
>PMZI01000062.1 GCA_003170475.1 Ignavibacteriota bacterium
CTGCCTCAGAGAATTTCACGAGGCGGGCAGGCAAAGCCGCAGAGACGCAAAGAAGATCGAGATATTCGAATGTTCTCAGCTATTCGTTGCCCACTCAGTCGTAGACAACCTCAAGTTGAGGCAGTCAAGGCCATGATTTTCTCAGCGATGCGCATATTCGGCTGGACAACCATCGCCTTGCTCGTCGCAGTCGCTACATCGCTCTCTCAGGTCACTCCGAGGGTTATGGTCTCAGGTCGGGTGACAGACGACTCGACACACCTCCCGGTCCAAAACACCAACGTGTTCATCGCAAATACCACTCTTGGCTGCAGCACAGATCAGGACGGACGATTCCAGATTCGCAATGTGCCCGTTGGTCCATGCGAACTCGTGACATCGAGAGTCGGCTATTCGATGCGCTTGATGCGTGTGACGCTCTCCGAGTCGCGGAAAACCGAATTTCAAATCGAGCTGCATGCCGCCAATGTCGAACTCGATGAAGTTGTGGTCTCGGCGCCTGAACCCATGGAGTGGAGAAGAGGAGTGGAGAAGTTCAGGAGGTTGTTTCTTGGGGCGACAAGAAGTGCAAATGAATGTAAAATCTTGAATCCGGAAGTGCTCGATTTCAAGACCGAGGTCAACGGCACGTTCACCGCGTCTGTCAGAAAACCCCTCCACATTGATAACCTCGCGCTTGGTTACCACATCGAGTATTTCCTCAGTTTGTTTCGGGAAGAGGAGTCTCGTCCGACGATCGGAGTTTCATTCTCCGGGCCGGTGCTGATGTTCGAAGGGCAACCGAAGTATACCAACTTGAGGCCATCGTCGCCGGATGACTCAGTGCGATGGAAGGAAAACCGAAACCGTGCGTTCAATGGCTCGCTTCGTCATTTCCTGATATCGCTCTTCAATAAGGAGTTGGAGCAGGAGGGATTTATCATCAGGTTATTGCCCGGTCTGTCACCGAGTACGTCTGACCCACGCACTCGATGGAGGGTTGCGGAGTCAGATATTCTGAGGGATGGCCCGAAGAGTCACGAAAAACTGCTGCACTTCAAAGGATACCTCGAGGTGGAATATATTCGTGAACCCGTTGAGTATGGATACGATCTTCTGCGGAAGAGAGGGACAGACGGGCAGGTGTCCTGGATCAAGCTGAACTACGATGAGGTAACGGTCGATTCCCGTGGACTCATCAAAGATTGGTTTCCGACACGGATCTCCGGCTACTGGGCTTGGAAGCGTATTGCAGATTCGTTACCGCAGGATTACGATGCTGAGGAAAAATAGAGCGAGGACCAGGGAGTCGAAGTCCCACCTCTTCAATCTCAGCACAAATCAATCCTTCTTAGTTTCGGACCCAGTTCTTTTCTCCGCCGCAACCCCGCAAAAAAGAAAAACGATTTAGAGCTCTTGAATGATCACTGCCTCCGAGGTAGCTCCCCGCAACAAGAAGATGATTCGAAATATGGCTCGGGAGTCTCGTCAGTTGGATCCACGAAGCAGTTGCTTCTCACCGTGGCCGTGAGTACAATACTTGCAGAAACACCCATCTGCCACTGTCGATGTTGAAAACGTACCTCCATATATTTCTGGTTTTGTCATTGATCCTGATTTCGCTTCATCTTGATGGATGTGCGAAATCGGGAGACAATCCCATCGATTCCACTCATCGAACCTGGAACGTGTCTGGCCGCACATATTTCGTTGGTGCAACGACGCAAGTCGGAGGAGTGGTATTGAAATGCGCCGGGTTGACCGTCACATCGGGAGATGACGGCGCGTTCGAGTTTCGCGGTATTCCTGAAGGGAATCAAACAATCACGGCTGAAAAGACGGACTGTGACCCCTACACGCAGTCTTTGAATGTGAATTCCGACGTGAAGTGTTATGTCTATCTCAATCCGCACACTATGAGATTGTGGGGGCACGTCACAAATGCTCTTGACGGTCCAGTTCAGGGTGCGAAGGTGACATTGGAGAATCTTGTATTATACACCGACGCATTAGGGCAATATGAGTTTGCAAATCTTCTGCATGGGACCTACGCGCTGTCTGTGACGCATCCATTCTATCTTCCGTATCAGACGACTGTTGACGTCGCAACGGATAACCACGACGAGGTCGTATTGAAAAGAGAGTTGTCTCTCGATGGAAAAATCACCCAAAATACCTACGTGGATCAGACCAGCCCATACAGCATCTACTGGAATTCTTCCGTCTTACTCCTAGGGCAGCGCGCTTACGACTCGACCGCCCACAACTACGTCTCTGCAATTCGAAGTATCTACATCTCCTTCAGCTTCCCTGACCTCCTTGCAGACGCGCGTGTCTCAATCGTCGATGCCGCTCTCCAGCTCTTTCGATACGATCAAGGCCCATCAATCACTATCAATACATCTGCCATTGCCTCGAATTGGTACGCGACTTACGTATTTTTTAATTTGCAGCCCACCCGGGGTGCGGGCCTGTACACTGCATCCATTTCAGGTATCGGATACCGGACAGTACTGGATACTGACGCTCTGAATCAACTCCTGGCAACCTGGCGGGCGAAGCAGCCATTCTACGGAATTCTCATCACGGGAGGAGACTATCCACCTGCTAGCTTCGGCTCGCTAAGTTCCACAATTCCACCAAGGTTCACGCTCACTGTGCGCTACTAGGCGTTTTGGAGGGTCACGAATTGACAACCCTTGAGGAGGCTGCATCATTTTCCGCAGTGTAAATGCATGAGAAAAAGCATCGTAATAACCTCGCTTGCGGCAGTATTGATAATTCCTGTAACGGGAAATCTATACTCCCGGCAACAGTGGTTCTGGCAGAATCCTGTTCCTCAGGGGAACACGTTGCGATCGATGAAGCAAATTGACGCGAACAATGCTTATGCCGTCGGCGATTTTGGAACTGTCATGAAAACGACGAACGGAGGTGTGAACTGGATCGTCCTTTCGAGCGGAACGACAACGAATCTTCGCGGGGTTTGGTTCACTGATGTGAATAATGGGTCGGTCGCAGGAGATTCCGGACGAGTTCTCCGTACCGCCAACGGTGGTGTCACCTGGACGACCAAAACGATCAGTTCAACGACCACTCTCAACGCAGTCTGTTTCACTGATGCCTTCACAGGCACCGTCGTTGGATATCCAGCAGCGATCTACAGGACCACTGATGGCGGCAACACTTGGGCGTACCAAATAAGTGGTGGGGGCAATGCCTTCCAAGCGGTGTCTTTCACTGATGCAAACACGGGAACGGTGGTTGGTTCTTCGGGCACAATCTTTCGTACGACGAATGGCGGCGTGAAATGGTCCCGCCAGGTCAGTCCAACGACGAATCAGCTCTACGGAGTCTGTTTCACAGATGTGAACTCAGGAACCGCGGTGGGTGAGGCTGGGACAATTCTCCACACCACAAACGGTGGCACCCTCTGGACGACACAGCCCATGGTCCGGCCGGAGAATCTGTACAGCATTAGCTTCAAAGATGCCAATGTTGGTGTCGCCGTCGGCAATAGCGGATTGGTTATTCGGACAACTGACGGTGGGCTGAATTGGACCCTTCAACAGAATCTTGAAGCGAACTGGCTCTCTTCCGTTTCGTTTACCACGAATGGAGTCGGTGCTGCAATAGGCAATAGCGGCACGATTTTCCGTACCACAGATGCCGGATTGTCGTGGTTCCCCCAGACAAACGGGACAAAGATGGATCTCAAGAGTGTGGGTTTTGGCGATGCAACAAAGGGAGTTGCGGTGGGAGCGTACGTCACACTCCTCCACACGAGTAATGGGGGCAAGACATGGATTGTCAATGAAAGCGGGAAGATACAGACGCTGCACGGAGTCTCGTTTTCAGATGCAAATACAGCTGTGGTCGTAGGCGACGAAGGGACCATTCTGCGAACGACAGATGGTGGGAGCACGTGGATTGATCAGTCGATTCCAACGGCTGTCAGTCCGGGTGGAGTGTCATCATATACGTTCTACGCCGTGGCGATGTCCAAAAGTGGTCAGGGATTCATTGTTGGGCGATGGGATACACTTGTCACGGCAACCACGCCTGCTTACAGCTTCTCGAAGCTCGCCACACTTGCGACTATCAATGGAGGTGCTTCCTGGAAGCGAACACTTTTCGAGCCCCCTAACCTGAATTATTCGCTGCTGGCAGTTTCCATTGGTGCCCCGAATACGGCGATCGCAGTGGGAGACTCCGGAATCATCGTCCGTACCACAGATGGCGGCCTGAACTGGAAATTCCAGACGAGATTTCCGCGACTGACAAAGAGTAGGGCACACACATCCAACACGCGGGTTGCTTTTCTTTCGGGGGTATCATTTGTCGACGCCGTGAGGGGCATTGCAGTCGGTGACAACGGAATAATCACGCAGACACTCGATGGGGGAGAGACCTGGACGGATCAGCCCAGTGGCACTATCCTACGCCTCAATGCAATACAGATGCTCGATGCCCAAAACAGTTTTATTGTAGGTGATAGCGCTCTCCTTCTTCGGACCAGCGACGGTGGTATTACTTGGATGCCTCAGAAAGTAAATACGGCGGGCAATCTCTCTTCACTTTCGTTCATCGACGGATCGCGGGGTGTTGTTGTCGGCGACGGAGGAACGATCATGGGAAATGTCCAGGGTGGTCTGGCCGTGGTCGTGGAAAACGATCCTGGGAGGAGCCTCCCAAAGGAGTTCTCCCTTGCTCAAAACTATCCGAACCCATTCAATCCTTCAACCGTCATTCGCTATCAGCTATCGGTGGCTAGTTCTGTGTTACTCAGGGTCTTCGATGTCCTCGGGAGAGAGGTCGCACTTCTTGTCAACCAACCTCATCATCCGGGGCATTATCAAGTCACTTGGGATGCGTCGGGATTCCCAAGTGGAGTGTATTATTGCCAGATGAGAGTAGGAACAACTGTTCAAACAACAACAATGGTATTGGTGAAGTGAGTATTGAGAAACAGGTATTGAGTAGAGAGTTTGCGATCGAGGATCGGTGAATACACACCAGATTCAGACATCCGCGCTCATTCCCAAACCAAGCATCGTCGCCGCATGCGTGATGCTGCTCGGGTTCTTGTCATGCGATCAGCCATTCGATCCGAGGGCGGCACTCGATCAGCAGATGGTTCTCTATGCTCTTCTCTCGAACGACCGCGAGGCACAATATGTCAGAGTGGAACAGAACTACATGCCCCAGGGGGCTGATCCGAATCAAGATACCTCCAATACCGCACTCCCCGATGTGATCGTTACACTAAAGGAGTCTGCCCGCCTCTACCGCTTCCGTGATACTGTTCTCTCACGGCCAGATACCAGCCGCTACAGGTCCCCGATGCAGATGTATGTCTTGTCTCCTTTCATACCGGAACACGGCAAAGCATACGATGTGTTGGCACAGTCTCGCTCGTTTGGCATGGCCTACGCTTCCGTTGTCATCCCCACGGCACCAACGCTGGACATCGCTGTATCGGCCTCGGGCATTCTGCAAAATCCCATCTCGCATGGTCCGCGAGAGTTGGTTCAATTCTCCGCTCAGCTCTCATTGCTGGCGAAGGGCTACATTGCCCGACTCTATCTTTATTATGATGTGCTGAAGGGCTCTGAATGGGTGGAAGAGAGGATAGAACTGCCGCTAGGTACTTGGAAGACAGATCCGAATAATTTCGGGCTCGATATGTTGTACTATCCGCAAATGACTGCAAGTCCAGCAACGGGACTTATCGGTGCAAACTTCACAAATGGTTTTCTGCAGAGCATTATCAAACAGCTGACGACTGTACAATACCTGAACAACAAGATAGTTTACAAGTGGGCGGTGTTCGCGGTTCTTCAGGCGGACCAAAATCTCTTCGATTACTACACTTCGATCCAGGAATACCGCGATCCAAGGTCTATCCGGTTGGACGAGCCGACGTACTCAAAGGTCAATGGCGGCCTGGGATTCGCTGGAGCGTACACCCTCGATTCGCTCCTTGTTGTTTTGCCTGAGAATTTTCCTGGGAACCGGCAATGAGAATGCGCCATTCACATAGGGCTGCTCTCCTTTCGCTGTTCCTGCTCCTGGGATTGTGCATGCTGGATGCCCAAACGAGTGACATCTATGGTGTCGTATCGGACAGTGTGACGAAGCAGCGCATTCCCTTTGCAAACGTCACCGTCATTAGCACGAACCGAGGCGCAGCATCCAACAACGTTGGTTTCTACCTGATACCAAAACTGCCGCCCGGAACGTACGAGCTCTCTGCCAGCGTCATTGGGTTTGTCAGGGTTGTCAAGAGCGTGACGGTAAGACCCGGACAATCCATCGAGATGAACTTTCTTCTTCCACCCACGACCATAGAATCAAAAGAAGTCCTGGTCAGTGGAACAAGGAAGAGTCTGGAGCTAGAACGGAGCACGAGTGTGCATGTGCTTGAGAAACAGGACATCAAGATGATTCCAGTGACCGCCCAGCAAGACTTGTTGCAGGCTCTCAAGATTCTTCCCGGGATTGTGTCGACGAGCGATGTGAGTTCCAGGTTCTACGTTCGTGGCGGCGCTGGTGATCAAAACCTTTTCCTCTTTGATGGGATCAGGATTTACAATCCTTTCCATGCCCTTGGTATCTTCAGTGTTTTCAATCCAAACGTCGTAGATAATGTCGAAGTCTACACTGGCGCGTTCCCGCCCGGTTTCGGCGGGAGACTCTCGTCAGTCGTCAATATCATGACGCGGGACGGACGAGCGGATCGAATCTCCGCACGCGCCAATGTCAATCTTCTATCGATGGAAGCTGAGGTGGAAGGACCGGCGATCGAGAATTCGTCGTGGTTCCTTGATGTACGAAGATCGCTTTCATCGCAAACGTTCAACAGGATCGTCGGCGAAGACATTCCGGTCTCTTTCTTTGATGGGACCTTCAAGATGTCGCTGCAACCCAGCGGCGTCCAGAAGTTCAACCTGACAATACTCTCCAGCGGTGACAACCTACTCTCTCGAGATCCTGATCAGCCGGACTATTCATGGAGGAAT
This sequence comes from Ignavibacteriota bacterium, assembly GCA_003170475.1. Taxonomy (GTDB): domain Bacteria; phylum Bacteroidota; class Ignavibacteria; order UBA10030; family UBA10030; genus UBA9647. The sequence continues at coordinate 7,002 of PMZI01000062.1, forward strand.
GCCGGCATATCAATATCTGGGACTGACCTGCCAACAGATCGCCTCTTTGTTCAATGGCAGGTCTATGGAAGCTCATATTCCGCTACCCGCGACTCGAAGATTTCTACAACAATCACTCCTGCTTCGACCTCCGTCAAACATTACGGCATACGAACATCGGCCACGGTCTACACAGGGCCGAAGGATCTCTACTACTTCGGTTTCGAGTTTGCTTCTCCAGCGCTTGACTATTCCTTTTTCAACAGGATTGGTACTCAACAGGATATCCAAAGCACTTTCTTCGAAGCTTCCGCGTGGGCACGATATCAGGCCGATATTGGTGATCTTCAAATCGATGCGGGCGTTCATGCAGAGCTGGCCCCACTTCTTGAGGGGGGGCAGGCATGGCGCGAGATTCAGCCGAGGCTTAACCTGAACTACCTTGCCATTGGCACGTGGAGAGTGAAGGCATCGTACGGCCGGTTCACGCAGCGGATGCTAACTGTGGGGAATGAAGATGACATCATATCGATTTTCGATGCCTGGATCAAGGTCCCTTCCAACCTGCCACCTGAGCAGGCCGATCACTATGTCCTAGGAGTCTCAGGATATCTCACCGAAGAAACGTCATTGAGCTTGGAGGGCTATCATAAGCATTATGGATCACTCGTTGTCTTCAATCAGGACAAGATCCTTCCGAGTGACCCAGATTATGTTCAGGGGAAAGGGAATTCAGACGGGGTAGAGCTCATGTTGCGCTCGCGATCTTCGGTGATTGATCTCTACGGCGCCTACTCTTTAAGCTGGGTAAAAATCGACAATGAGGGACTGGTGTACTATCCACGCTACGATCGTCGCCATCACATTAACCTGATGGCAATTGCACATCTGGTGAAGGGGTTGAACGCAACCCTCAAATGGGAATTTGGCTCGGGCTTTCCGTTTTCGGAGACTGTTGGTTACTTCAATCGTCTGACGCTCGATAATGGTCTCCCCGGCCGGTTCGAACTCGAGACGGGACCGCCTTATATGATGCTCGGAGAGAAGAATGCCGCACGGTTGCCCGGATACCATCGGCTTGATGCAAGTGTCTCTTACGAACTGAATCTAGCCGGGTTCGAGATTGCCGTTGGAGCTGACCTCCTGAACCTGTATGATCAAAAGAACATCTTCTATTTTGACAGAACTACCGGTCAGCGCGTCAACATGCTACCGTTTTTCCCCTCAGTAACGCTCACGGTGAAGCGCTAGAAGTCGGAAGCTAGAGGCCCGTTTCGCACGATGTGGTTGTCGAAGAGGGAGGGCTTGTGCCGGTCAGCTTGCCCCGATCGATTTCTCGACTTCTGCCAGCACTTCTTGCGTCATGTTCTCGACATTTTGCGCGATTTTTGCAGATTGCTGAGCGATTTGCTGAACGAAGACAGTGTCATTCAATCCACCCAGATTAATGCGCACGTTCAGCGCCGCACCAGCACAACCCGCCTGAAGCATTAAAGCAGCGACTCCGGCATCTGAGGCTGAATTCTTGTTCCCTTTTTGAGAGACTGTTCGTGCGTGGAGAAGCGCTTTTTCACACGTGCGCATCACGTCCAAAGGAATCAACGTTGCTGCCTTTGTCGCCGTCTGGATTGCAGCCGAACGAACGCCCTGTTCTTGCGCTGTCCCTTTTGGTAGTCCAAACGCTGCCATCACGGAATCGAACGCTTCGGTGTCTTTGTCAATGAGTTGAGTCAATTCTCTTCGCAGCTTCTCGATCTGCTCCACCACGGTCTTCATCTCGTCCTGCACATCTGCGTATTTCTTTTTTCCAATCGTAAGGTTGCAGACCATCGAAGTGAGAGCTGCCCCGGCAGCACCTGCGAGCGCAGCGACGCTGCCTCCTCCGGGGGCCGGCGAGTTTGAAGCAAGTTCATCAAGAAACTGAGAAACAGACTTGTCGATCAGCATAAGAGGGCCTTCAGAGTTGGTACTGATATGAAATTCCAAATCCGAATATCGAAATCCTAAACAAACTCTAAGCTCCAATATCGAAATTCGAAATGAGATGCAAGGCTACAGATTTCGGACTTATGATTTAGGATTTCGAATTTGTTTGAGTTTTCGTATTTCGAGTTTGGTTCATAGCATAAACTCAATCACTTTTTTCTCGGGGACGAACGCCTCAAGCTGACTCAGTCCAAGCTTGTCGATGGCGAGCGTCATCAGTTCCCGCTCGGTTTTCTTTTTTGCCTCCGTCGATCCCGCGAAGAAACGCCCTGCCATCAGCAAGGCGCTCAAGGGCGTGAGCCCGACGATTTCGCTGCCGGTCACATCGCTTCCAAGCGAACGAGCTTGCTTGCGGACTTCAGCGAAGGCGACATGCGGGGGAGTCGTCTCGAAATCAACCAGGTTGATCGAAACCTGAGCGATATTAAATCGCTCGAGGAAAACTCCCATGGCTTTGGCGGCTTTGAGAGTTCCAGGGATCTTGATCGATTCGCCTTTTTCGTTCTTGACCATTACGCCTGCCGCATTCTTCTTTGGTCGACCGCTCTCGCGGATCCGGAGGGCAATCTCCTGGGCGATTGAAGCGTCGGGCGTATTGAGATTGACGTTGTACGCGATCAAGAACTTGCGGGCTCCGGCTACCGTCGCGCCCGACTTTGCATTGAACTCCGTTAAGCCAAAATCAGGCTTCCATGCAGGGTCCTGCAACTTCTGCCGCAAACCCTCATACTCTCCCTTTCGAATCGTCGCAAGGTTCTTTCTCTCAGGAAATCGGGCTGCGTTCTCATAGAGATAGACAGGGATGTTGAGAACTTTTGCGACACGTGCACCGTACGAGTTCGCAAGCTTCACGCATTCTTCCATGGTGACGCCGGCAACCGGAACAAACGGAACGACATCGACTGCTCCGATACGGGGATGTTCTCCTTTGTGAAGAGTCATGTCGATGAGTTCTGCTGCGACTTTTGTGGAGCGATAGGCCGCCTCGACAACGGCGTCCGGTTCACCGACAAACGTCACCACGCACCGATTGTAATCCTTGTCCGGTTCGACGCTCAGGAGTTTGACGCGGTCAACGCTGCGAATGCTTTCGCTGATTGCCTCGATGGTCTTTGCGTCGCGCCCTTCACTGAAATTTGGCACACACTCAACAATACGTTTCATAGGTCAGGCTTCATTTATTGTCTCGGATGGGAACGATCCTTTTCTTGTCGTCCCGACATGACTCTGGTCGGGACCTTGCTTCAGATCCCGAACAAAAACGCTTCAGGATGACGTTGGATTTCAGGCCGTACCGAAGTGTTTCTGGTTAGGAGCGTGTTTCGAGTCCCTGAAGTAAAACGTTTCGGGGCGACAGGAGTTTCGGGTGACAAATTGAACTCAGTCGATTGTCTCAAAACTCGAGAATCGTCCCATTTTTTATGACTTTCGAGACCAGATTGGTGCCAAAATGATATGGAAGATAGCGATAGTTCGGGATTTGGTAAAGAATAATATCTGCGCGCTTTCCGACCTCGATGCTTCCAACCTGATCCGAAAGCCCGAGAGCCGCAGCGCCATTGAGGGTTGCGGCAGTGATCGCCTCTTCCGGTGTCATCGACATTTGTGTGCAGGCGATAGTCATCATCATCGGCATCGAAAAGGACATGCAGGAGCCGGGATTGAAATCCGAAGCTATGGCGACTGGGATTCCCGCATCGATCAGCTTGCGGGCGGGAGCATAGGGATTCCTGAGGAAGAAAGATACTCCCGGCAGAACCACAGCGACCGTTTTCCCATGCTTCAATCGCTCAATAGAATCGTCTGAGATATGTTCCAGGTGATCGACCGATGTGGCCTGCAATTCTGCCGCAAGGCTGGTGCCGCCGATTGAATTGAATTCGTCTGAATGGAGCTTCAAGGCAAGCCCATGCGTTCGGGCTTTTTCCAGGATACGACGAGATTCGTCGACAGAAAAGTAGCCAACTTCGCAAAAGACGTCACAGAATTGAGCGAGCTTTCGCTTGGAGATGTATGGCAGCAATCGATCGCAGAGTAGGTCGAGATACTCCGAATGACGATCTTTGAATTCAGGCGGAAAGGCATGAGCCCCGAGAAACGTCGAGCAAATGGTGGCATAGTGTTCGTCGGCAAGCTCTGTGATAGCCTCGAGCATTTTGATCTCGGCATCTTCGCTCAGGCCGTAGCCGGATTTAATTTCGACAGTTGTCGTGCCGTGTTTCATCATAGCATCGAGGCGTCTGCTGGCAGCTTTCTTAAGCTCTTTCTTCGTCGCAGTACGGGTGGCGTTGACCGAGCTCAAAATCCCCCCTCCTTGGGATGCGATCTCTTGATAGCTCCTTCCCTCTGCCCTCATCGAAAATTCGTTTTCCCGGCTTCCGCCGAAAAGCGCGTGGGTGTGCGAATCCACGAAACCGGGGAGCGCCACATACGATGAGCCGTCGAGTACGTCGGCATCCGGTTCGAGGGTATTGGTGAAATCGGATGCGTTCCCGATCCATGAGATGTTGCCATTCTCAATGAGGACTGAGGCGTTCTCCAGAACACCGATGTCGCGCATGGCTCGACCGGACTTGTTTGGCATTCCGCCGCTGTCAACGGTCACGAGCTGTTTGATGTTACTGATGAGAAGTTGCATGATGGACTCACAGTGCCAAAGGTAAGTTTCGTGCTACGATCAAGACATACGCGCCCCGGGTGAGGCGCAACCGGATCATCAAGTCATCGAAGGACCTGAGAATTCGCGCGATGGGATATTTCCATCGGCCGGGGACTCGTATCTTTGCGGCAAGGTAGAACCAAAAAGGATTGTACGACCGCTGTTCGACAATCTCAAATCGTTTCTTGATCTCGTCCAGAATGGATTGTTGGGAGATCTCCTCAAACGGGGAGTGTTCGTGGAGAGTCTCGGTCGACTCCTGGTCGAGCGCTTTTCTCTTCTGAGCCTCGGTCGCAAGGAATCCCGACAGTCTCTTGCGCAATCTCCATTTCATGGTGTATGGTTGATAGGTGGGGAGTATTCCGTAGAGGAATCCTGCAACCAGCTTTCTCAAGAAACCCATTCCCACGTAGTCCATGATAATGAAACGCCCATCCGGTTTGAGAGCCTGCGTGACTTCCTCACAAAGATGGCCGAGGTGGAGAATATGGTGAAGCGAATCGTGCGCCACCGCGCAGTCAAACCCATTCTTTGGAAGAGGAAAAGTATTGAGGTCTGCGACGATCCAATTCGGCTGAACGCCAAGATTCAATCCCCTCGCTCGTGATCGAGCCCGCTCTATGCGCTCCGGACTGAGATCGATGGCTGTCAAATCCAGTCCATGCGAAGCGAGTTCGAGAGTCAGATTTCCTTCCCCGCAGCCGAGTTCAAGAATGCGTGGTCCTTGAGCGAGCACATAATTGACAAATTGCTGGTATTCCTTGCCAAAGAAGATCTCAAAAAGCTTCGGATCATGCCAAATCTGAGGGTTTTGAGTGTCCTGCCGGACCTCGCCCCAGTGGCGTGATTCCTTCGCTATGAGTTCATCATACTGCTTCGGTTCGGTCACAAAGTGTGTGCAAAGAGTGAGGGAAAAACCCCGTGTCTTGAAGCAAGAAACAAAGAAGTGCTATCAGAATCAAGCAGAGGAGGAAGGGGCGGTATCTGGATTGTGATTTTCGCGGCGAGCGTAACCCGGGCAGACGAGAACAGGCAATCTCGGGTATCGCGCATAACGAGGATCAGTTCGAGAACGCTCGCAGAGAAAGAAGACGCTGCCGCGTGCGCTCTTCACGCTCTCTGAAAAGGAACAATCCTCACAGAGGCCCATGGAAGGTTGTGGATAAGGTGGGACCATTGTCGGGAGAGTCACACGTCAGTGTGAAACGCGCTGTTGCATGTGCTTCAGGTGATGGGGAAGAAGGGACGCATAGATCACGCGATGGATGGGAGTCGCTACCCCCAACTGTTCACCCAATCGAACGACGGTCCCGTTCAGGGCTTCAACTTCCATCGGTTTACCGGACACCAGGTCAAAGTACATCGACGAACGGGTGTCAGGGTCGAATCTCTTCAATCCTTCCAGGACCTTTGTCTCGTCGAGGGGCTCAACATCGATGCCGAGTTTCCACGCGATTGACTGAATTTCACGCATTGCGTCAAACGCCAGCGATAACGAATTTGGATTGGATAGAATTTCGCCGTGCGTGAGGCGTGAGAGAGCAGTCAGAGCTCCCATCGATGCGATGAAGATGAACTTCTTCCACAACTCCTGATTGACGTTGTCGATGATATCGCATTTGATGCCGGCGCGCAGAAAGCTTGCGTGGATGTCGCGGGCGCGTGCGGTTACTGAACCGCTCGTCGGCCCGAAGACAATCCGCTGGAATCCACCGCTCTCGGAAATTTCTCCGGGTGCCGTAATACGGGCGGAAATGTACGCCGCTCCTCCATAGGCAAGGCCGTGGTGTAGCTGCTGCTGGATCTTCTCGACGTTGTCTACGCCATTCTGAAGCGACAGGACGATCGAATTGTCATGGAGGATGGGAGAAATCTGTCGTGCTGCAGTTTCAGTGTCGTACGCTTTCACGCAGAAGAGAACAACGTCTGCGTGCCCTATCGATGCCGGGTCGCCGGACACTTTCTCCGGCGGAATCTTGAAGGTCCCGGCGGTCGATGTCACAGTCAGTCCATGCATCTTCATCGACTCGAGGTGCTTGCCGCGCGCGATGAAATACACGTCTTCACCAGCAGCCGCGAGTTTTGCCCCGAAGAAACCTCCGATGCCGCCTGTCCCCATGACGACGGTGCGCACGATTGGTTTAGTTCCCCTTCTGTGCAAGTTGAGCAGAAAGCCTGGCCTTCACGACCTGAAGCGCCTGGAGCAATCGTTGCTTTTCCACGTTGAGACTTGTGAGCAGGATCTTGACGGATTCAAAATCGTTTTCGAATGTTCGCTCTTCGATGTTTTTGCAGAGTGTCCCGAACTCCACCGCGCCAATATTGAGGCCCGAGCCTTTAAGAGAATGAACAGCCTGATGCAGGTTGTGTGCATCTTTCTTTGCACAAGCGTCTGTCAACACTGCGAATTGATGTTCAATTGATGGAGCATAGGTATCAAGGAGCTCGATCATGAACGCGAAATCTGTTTCGAGGCCCAGCTGTTGCATGCGTTCGAGCATTGCCATTTCGAGAGATCCAAGCTCCGTTGAGCCCGCGGTTTTGACAGGAGGTTTGGTGCGCTCACTCGCCGTTTCTCCCCACCGCTCCAGCACTCCTTGTATGTCGGCTACACGAATCGGCTTGGTAATATAGTCGTCCATGCCGACCTCAAGGCACTTCTCCCGATCTCCCTGGAGGGCATCTGCCGTTACAGCGACGATGATAGGCCGCTCATCCCGCTGTGCGGTGTTCACGATCCTGCGTGTTGCTTCCAACCCATCCATCTCCGGCATATGCACGTCCATGAAAATGAGATTGTAGCGCGTCTGGCTGACGGCCTTGAGTACCTCGGTGCCATTGGAAGCGAGATCAGCGGTGTACCCAAGCTGTTGAAGGACGCGCAGAAGGAGTTTCTGATTGACAAGGTTGTCTTCTGCGACGAGGATCGTGAGGGGTCTTCTCTCGAATGGCGCTTTCGCTTCCAGCGGCTGTCCATTTTTGACGGCCTGCTGTGAGCCGGTCACTGCTGCCATGACTGTTTCAAATATCTGATCCTGCTTTATCGGCTTCGAGAGGATCGCTGAGAACAAATTGCCGGAATCGGACCCGGCCGACCGGCCTGCGGATGAGCACAGGATCAATGGAAGGGCTTCTCGAGTTCTCAGGGCTCGCACTTCTTTGCCAAGCTGCAATCCATCCATCTCAGGAATCAGCATGTCGAGAATAGCGACGTCGAACGGATCACCTTTGCGGACCCATTCCAGCGCTTTGCGCGGCGAAGTACTCGTCCGCGGCATCATCCCCCAGTTTTCACAATACAGCCGGAGAATCAAGAGATTGGTCTCGTTGTCATCAACGATGAGAACCCGCTTTCCGTTCAACTCCGGGACTTTGCTTCTGAGATACACTGTCGGAAGCATCATGTCAGGGGGAGGGGCTGCGGACTTGATCGTGAAGCAGAAGGTGGAGCCTTTTCCAGATTCGCTCTCTGCCCAGATGTTGCCTCCCATGAGTTCGGTGAGTCGGAGAGAGATGGCAAGGCCGAGCCCGGTGCCGCCGTACTTTCGCGTCGTTGAAGAGTCGACTTGCGAGAATGCCTTGAAGAGTCGATCGAGCTGGTCGGCTGATATGCCGATGCCTGTATCCTTCACCGAGAATTTGAGCGCAAGCTGGTCTCCGAGTTTCCAGGAAAGCGTCACCGAAATGAACACCTCTCCTCGATCGGTGAACTTGATGGCGTTGTTGACGAGGTTGATGAGAATTTGACGGAGTCGGAGCGCGTCACCGATGATGTACGGCGGGACGTTGGGATCGATCCAGTAGATCAGATCGAGTCCCTTCTCGAGTGCTTTGTGCGAGAGGAGATCAAGCACTCCTTCGATACAGGTCTTGATCTCCAGAGGGCGCTCCTCGAACTCGATTTTCCCGGACTCAATTTTTGAGAAGTCGAGGATATCATTGATGACTGTCAGAAGTGATTCGCCGCCGACCCGGATGGTCTCGACGAACTCGTGCTGCTCCTGAGTGAGGGATGTCTGCAGGAGGAGGTCCGTCATGCCGATGACACTGTTCATCGGTGTGCGGATTTCGTGGCTCATCACGGCCAGAAACTCTGATTTCGCCCGAGTAGCTTCCTCCGCCGCTTCTTTTGCCCGCTTGAGTTCGTCCTCTGCTTTCTTTCGCTCTGTGATATCCCGATAGGCGCTCAGGAACAAATGCTGGCCGCGGAATTCCACCAGGGTCGTTGTGACAAGGAGCGTCAGATCGTCACCGTTCTTCGAGGTGATCGTTGTCTCCTGCTCGGAGAGGCGGCCTCCATCGAGAAGCGTCTTCAAACCGTCAAGGATTTTCTGGCGACGGTCATCATCCGGGTACAGGACCCTGGAAAAATCGCCGCTGGCATTGGCCTCGGCCATGGAATATCCGGTGAGCTGTTCCATCCCCGAATTGAATACTTCAAACTGCCCTTGTTCATCGCTCAGGGTTATGCCTTCCCGTACCGTCTCGATGATCTGGGCAAGGCGCTGTTCGCTCTCGGCAAGATTCTGTTCTACTGCTTTGCGGACGGTGATGTTGCGAGAAACGGTAATGATCTCGTTCGTTTTGCCGCTTGCTTCGTCCAGAACGGTCTTGCTCGTCGACTCAACCCACACATACCCTCCGTCTTTGCAGTGGAGGCGGCAGACGGTGGTGAAGATTTCGGGAAGGTCCTTGTCTCTATGTTGCGCGATTTGAGCTTTGACGCGATCATCCGGATGGAAGAAATTGAGAGCAGAACGGCCCACCATTTCACTCTGTTCATATCCCAGAAGCTGCTTGCACGCCGGCGAAACGTAAAGATAGACTCCTTCCGGACTCAGCCGCGAGATGATGTCGGTCGCGTTGTCCGCAAGAATCCGGTATCGGAATTCGCTTTCTTTGATCTCCGTCTCAATACGCATTCGCTCGGTCACATCACGGCCGACCGCATGGATCAGTTGTCGTTGTCTGTCCGCTACGGCGCTCCATTCCATCCATTTGTAGGAACCGTCACTGCACCGGAACCGGGTGGGAAATCCAGAGACCTGCCCGCCCTGGGCCGCGCGATGAAATTGATCTTCGGTGTTTCTACGATCATCCGGGTGGACGAACTCAAGAAAAGGCTTGCTCAGGAGTTCATTATCGTCGATCCCGAGGATCCTTTTCCATGCCGGATTTACGCGTTTGAAGTAGCCGTCAAATCCGGTGAGGCAGATCAGGTCAAGGGAGAGCGAAAAGAGCCGATCCCTCTCCTCCTCGGCGAGATGCTGTTTGGTGATGTCACGGGCAACGGCTTGCACGCCGATCACCTGGCCATCTCGTCTCAAGAGCTGGACGTTCTGGCCAAGCCAAAGAAGATCCCCCGTCTTGGTCTGAACAGGAAACTCAAAATACGTGTTGGCTGTTCCCTGGATCACCTGGAGTTTGTAGAACCGCTCGGCCTCGATTCTGTATTCCGGAAGGATGAGATCAAGATATCTTGTGCCGAGGAGCTCCTTCTCCGAATAGCCCATAACGCGCAAGGCAATCGGATTGGCGTAGGTGAAGCAGCCACGGGGGTCAGCCCGGTAGATGATGTCGGTCGCGCTCTCAACGAATTCGCGATAGCGCTCTTCTTGCTGTCGAGATTCTTCTCTTGTGGAGCTGAACCGTTGCGGAGTGCGCTTCGCCTTTGGCGAAGGCTTCTTTTTGCGTGCGGACTTCTTCTTCGGAAGAGACTTCACTCAAACCTCGTTTGATCGTTATGGGAGCATGGGGATCTTGACTCCCCACGCCTTCGCATTCTTGATGGCTCTCTCATAGCCCGCGTCAGCGTGCCGGATAATCCCCATGCCGGGGTCGTATGTCAGGACGCGTTGGATCCGGTCTTCTGCTTCTTTGGTCCCGTCGCAAACAACGACCATTCCTGCGTGGATGGAAAGACCAATCCCGACGCCGCCGCCATGATGGACACTCACCCAGCTTGCTCCGCCGACCGCATTCAACAGAGCGTTCAAGATAGGCCAATCGGCGATCGCGTCGCTCCCATCCTTCATTTTCTCCGTTTCCCTGTTTGGCGAGGCAACGCTGCCGCAGTCAAGATGGTCGCGACCGAGCACGATCGGAGCTTTGACTTCGCCACGGGCGACAAGTTCATTGAAGATCTTGCCCATCTTCGCGCGTTCACCATATCCCAGCCAGCAGATGCGTGCCGGAAGGCCCTGAAACGCTATCTGGTTTTGCGCCTTTTCAATCCAGGCGCAGAGCGGTTTGTTCTCAGGAAATGTTTCAAGGATCGCTCGGTCTGTGCGATAAATATCCTCGGGTTCGCCCGACAATGCGACCCAGCGGAACGGACCCTTGCCGTCACAGAAGAGCGGTCGGATGTATTCGGGAACGAAACCGGGAATCGCAAATGCGTTTTTCAAACCGTTCGCCTCGGCCTCACCGCGGATATTGTTGCCGTAGTCGAACACGATCGACCCCTTCTTCTGTAATTTCAACAATCCTTTGACGTGCTCAACGATGGAGGCTTTTGACAGAGCGATATATTTCTCGGGATCCTTTTTCCGCATCTCAAGGGCCTTGGCATACGGCATCCCCGCCGGAACGTATCCGTTCAACGTATCATGTGCCGAGGTCTGATCGGTAACGATATCCGGGAGGAAATGTCCATCCGCGATTTGTGGAATGATGTCGGCCGCATTGCCAAGCAGACCGACAGACAAGGGGAGCTTCTTTTCCTTTGCCGCGCGAATTTGCGTCAGCGCATCTTCAAGGTTGTCAGCCGTCGTGTCGAGATAACTTGTCTTGAGCCTTTTCTGAATGCGATCCGGATCGACCTCAATCACGAGACACGCGGCTCCATTCATGGTCGCTGCGAGCGGTTGTGCTCCACCCATCCCGCCGAGGCCTGCCGTAAGCAGAAATTTCCCGGCCAGCGATCCGTGAAAATGTTTCGCTGCGCAGGCAGCAAATGTCTCGTAAGTGCCCTGGAGGATTCCTTGTGAGCCGATATAGATCCAACTTCCCGCGGTCATCTGGCCGTACATCGTCAACCCAAGTCCTTCGAGTCGGCGAAACTCATCCCATGTCGCCCATTTCGGCACGATCATGGAATTGCTGATAAGCACTCGGGGAGCGTGGGAATGCGTCTTGAAGATGCCCACGGGCTTACCAGACTGAATGAGCAGTGTCTCGTCATTCTCAAGAGTTTTCAAATGTGCAACGATCGCATCGTAACAGGTCCAATTGCGCGCTGCCTTTCCCGTTCCGCCGTACACGATAAGCTCATTGGGCTTTTCTGCGACTTCGGGATCAAGATTGTTCATGAGCATCCGCATTGCTGCTTCCTGAACCCAGCCCTTACAGGATATCTTCGCGCCGCGCGGTGCGTGTATCGTACGGTGTGGCGGTGACGTCGTTGTTGGTTTCATGGCACCAATCCGTCGTTTTCTATTTTGATTTGCTGGCAAGCACGGTGATCTCAATCCTGGCTTTCCGCGGCAAATTGGAGACCTCCACGGTCGTCCGGGTTGGATATCGGCCCTGAACAAAATAGGGGCCGTAGATCTGGTTCATCTTTGTGAAATCATTGATGTCCTTGAGATACACCGTGCATTGGACGACCTCTGACATGTCGTAGCCGGCATTCGCAAGTATTGCCTTGATGTTATCGAGCACCTGGTGAGTCTGAACTTCGATATCGTCACCGGCAAGTTCGGTTGTTCCGGGTTTGAACGCCACCTGACCGGAAACGTACAAGACGTCACCGACCTTGACCGCCGGAGTGTAGGGCCCGATGACTTGTGCATCGGAGTAGTACGTGCGCGTCGTGCCACAACCGACAAGGACCAAACTGAACAAACAACAGCACGCGAGCAATTGGACGAAGAGTCTCATTCGATTATTCCTCTGACCTGTTTTCTAAAGTTTGTAGCCGATTTTGCGCAGAAAGTCTTTTCGCGCTTGAATGTCCGGGGCCGTCTCGATTCCTTGAGTCTTGATCCCATCAATGACGCCGAGAATGCCTCGGCCTTGATTGGATTCAGCCACAATGACTTCGACAGAATTTGCCGTCGCGCAGTAAATGTTACATACTTCGGGGATCGATTTGATGATGTTGAGGATGTTGACGGGAAAACCGTTTTCCATAAAAAGGATGAAGCAATGTCCGCAGGAAAGGGCAAGGGCGTTTTTCTTGGCCAGTTCGATCAGCGCCGCGTCATTTCCGGTAAACCGGACTAACGCGGGTCCCGATGATTCACAGAAGCCCACGCCAAACCTGATCTGGGAATTGGTCCCGACGATCGCTTCATGGATATCTTCGACGGTCTTGATGAAATGGGATTGCCCGAGGATGAAGTTGGTCGTCTCAGGCTTTTCGACTTTCACGGTTTTCAGTTCCATGGCGTTCCTTCTTCAGTCGGTGTGTGCGGTTCCACTCTCAATCTTACTAGCTTTCTTTGAAGGAATCAACATGCTTCCCGATCAACCGGGAGCATGCCGGATGCGGCGGTCACATGTTCAGCATCTGTTCCGCGTGTACGAGCCATTGAAGAAAAGCCCTGTTGTATTCCGGGGGCCCAACGGTACTGAGGCAAGCAAGACTGCAGGGTTTCATCATCACCCTGCTGCGCTCGTCTCCTGAGAGAAGCGCGGAGATGGTAGCGCTCAGATGAGGTTCGTGTCCGATGAGGAGCACGGTTTCTTTGTTCAGTTCCGAGAGCTCGCGAACGATGTGCCTCGGGTCGCTCGAGGAAGTAAGGTGCTCTGTGGTGCTCAAGGGGACGGCCTCGATTCCACGAAGAACGGCTGCAGCGGTTTGTCGAGCTCGGAGCAACGGGCTGCACAGGACATAATCAATGCTTGTGTTGCCGGCTCGCAGGAATTGCCCGACGGCAGTCGCCTGCTGTAAGCCAAAATCGCTCAACGGTCGGTCGCTGTCGTGAACCCGTGTATCTCGAATCGCATCTCCGTGACGCAGAAAATAGAGAATCATGGTGCCTCGGTGACCGAGTGGTAAGGCCATCATCCATCAGCAATGGAGCGATCGGTCCTGTCAGTCTTTGGTGAGATCGAATTGCTGGATTTTGGTGTAGAGGGTCTTCAGACTAATATCGAGGATCTTCGCAGCGACATTCTTGTTCCAACTGACGGACTTGAGAACGCCGGCAATGTGGGCTTTCTCGATGTCGACCATTCTTGCTGCGCTGCCGATGCGAACGGCCCCTGGATCGCCCGATGCAATGGAGTCGAAGGTGGCACGCGTCCCGATCGGAAGAGCGAGGTCATCCACCCGGATCTCCTCGTCGAGCGAAAGAATGGCGGCTCGTTCCACAACGTTTTCCAGCTCTCGCACATTTCCCGGCCAATCGTACTTCATCAGCACTTCCATGGCCCGATCTTCCATCTTTTTCGGCTCTCTCAGGGGGAATCGCTTCTTCAGGAAGTAGTCCACCAGGAGAGGGATATCATCTTTGCGATCGCGGAGCGGCGGAAGGCTCAACGTGATGACATTCAATCGGTACAACAGATCCTCGCGAAATCGACCGGTGCCGACTTCCTGACGAAGGTCCTTGTTTGTTGCTGAAATAATCCGCACGTCCGATTTGAAATTCTTGTTGCCGCCGACGCGTCGATATTCCCCCGTCTGAAGAAACCGCAGCAGTTTCGGCTGGATCATCAACGAGATCTCTGCCACTTCGTCAAGGAACAGCGTGCCGCCGTTCGCGATTTCCACTAATCCTTGCTTGGTGACGATCGCATCGGTGAATGCTCCTTTCTCGTGGCCGAACAACTCGCTCTCGATCAACGTCTCAGGAATGGACGAACAGTTCAATGCCATGAACGGTAGATCGGCCCGGAGACTGTTCGTATGAAGGAAATTCGCGATCAATTCCTTGCCTGTTCCGCTTGCACCCTGGATGAGAACCGTGGAGTCGGTCGGTGCAACGCGCGAAGCCAGATTGAGCAGATCAAGAAATACTTTGCTGTTGCTGACGATTTGGGAAGAGAACGTATGCCGCTCGAGCTCGGACTTCAGCGCTTTGTTCTGTATGATCAGCTGTTTGCGCTCCATCGCGCGGTCAATGATCGCGAGGAGTTCCTCTGCGGAGTAGGGCTTGGTCACGTAGTGAAACGCGCCCAGCTGCATACACTCTACCGCCATCCGCACATCACTGACACCGGTGAGCATGATGACCTGCGTGTCGAGGTAGTGATCTTTGATGAACCGCAACACTTCAATGCCGTCGACGCGGGGCATCTTCACATCAAGAAGAACCAAATCGAAGGGAAGTGATTGGATAAGATTGATAGCAGCGATACCGTCACTGGCGGTCTGAACGTAGTAGCCGACTTGTTCCAGCAGGCCTTTGAGAGCCTGGAGGAGAGCAGCTTCATCGTCGACGGCTAGTATGGAAACTGGAGCTTTTGGCATAGTCTCATGAGAAAGTTATTGTCACCGGATCGGCAATACGAAAGAGAATGTTGTCCCCTTGCCGAATTCCGATTCGGCCCAGATCTTGCCGTTGTGAGCTTCAATGATTCGTTGGCAAATAATCAGGCCAAGGTTTGTCCGCTGATCGTTCCCCTCACCTGAGGCATTTCTATATCGGTCGAAGAGCAATGCGAGATCGTCCGAGGTGAGGCCCGGTCCACTGTTGAAAATGGAGACCATCACATAGTCCGATGGCTGCTGTCCCTCCTCCATGACCATGGCAACCTTGCGGACGTGGATGACGACTGCTCCTTGTGCAGGTGTAAGACGCACCGCTGTGCTCAGGATATTCTGGAGGACCTGTTGGATTTTTTGACGATCAAATTCGAGTGTCGGAAGGTCTGCTTCCGGATGAATATCCAGTGCGATCTTGTTGGATTGGAGAGGGACGCGAAATTCCTGCGCGACTTCCTGGACGAGGTCTGCAACGTTGCTGATCCCCTTGTTCAGGCGAACGCGTCCCGCCTCAAGCTTCGTCAGGTCCATCATGTCCGTCAGGAGGCTGATCACGCGGTCGATGGAACTGGTCATGTAGCCCAGGAGTTCTTTCTGATGCTCGCTCACCGTTCCAGCCATTCCCTTCACGAGATAACCGATACTTTGGCGAAGCCCTGAAATAGGGTTATGAAGGTCGTAAAGGAGTCTCGCCGTATGTTCTGCCTGCAACTGGCGAATTCGCTCTTCGGCATCTCGTTTTCGAATCAACGTCCGAAGTTGGGGAACCAGTTGATCGAGGTCAATCGGCTTAGCGAGATACTCTTTTGCCCCCAGTTTCATAGCTTCCACAGCCATGCTGACGTCGCTCATCGCAGTCATCATCACGATGTCGGTTGCCGTTGAGTTCTTCTTGATGAATCGAAGAACTTCGAGGCCGTTCACTCCAGGCATCTTAATGTCCAACAGCGCGATATCGAAATCGTGGGCTTGAACCAGTTTGATTGCCTCAAGACCATTGCTGGCCTGCTCAACCGTGAAGCCTTCATCTCCTAACCATGCCGCGATCGTGGCTCTGAGCCCGTCCTCATCTTCTGCAATCAATACTCGTATCTTGTCTTGGTTCATCTGCTTCAACGGTTACGTACTGTGTAAGAGCGCCCAATGCCCCCCTGAAGGCTCTTGTTGAGGACTTCCGAGGGAAGCCAGGACGGCTGAATCGGGGAACAGCAGCATGAGGCCGAGCATATCGACTGGAAAGCTTGCGGGATAATAACGAGATTCGCAAGAAAAGTCAATCTGCGCCGTCACACGTTTGCCCTGGTTGAATTTCAGCGAAGGCTACACTACATTGTTCAGAAAGCATCTCGGATTCGTCATGCGATCCAACGTTGAGATCGATTCTTTTCAGCATCAAATCGCTGGTGATTTCCGTTGTCAATCGAAACGCGCGGGGCAAAGTCTGCTCAACAGCACGCGAGGCGATTGACAAATCCGCAGATATCCGTTCTTCAGAAAGAGGATAGTATGACCTATAGCAAAGAACTCTTGCGTTTACTCCCCAAAGTGCTCCTGCATGACCATCTCGACGGCGGCGTCCGCCCACAGACTGTTATCGAGTTGGCCAAAGACTGCGGCTACAAAAAGTTGCCGACGACAGACCCCGGTGAGCTCGCGGAATGGTTTCATCGCGGGGCAACGCGCGGAAGCCTGCCACTGTTCCTGGAAGGATTTGAGCACACCTGTGCTGTCATGCAGACCGAAGAAGGGTTGGAACGCGTGGCCTACGAGATGATGGAGGACATGAAGAAGGACGGTGTCGTGTATGTCGAGACGAGATTTGCTCCGAGTTTCCATTCAGACAAGGGCCTGCATCATGAAACGGTGGTGCGCTCGGTCTTGCGAGGGCTGGAACGCGGCAAGAACGACTTCGGCGTCCAGTACGGGGTGATCGTTTGTGCGATGCGCAGCATGAGGCCGTATATTTCCGAAGAGATTGCAGAACTCGCCGTGGATTTTCGTGATCACGGTGTTGTGGGATTTGACCTTGCGGGGGAAGAAGGCGGGTATCCTCCCAAAAAGCATGTCGAGGCTTTCCACTACATTCAGAGAGAAAACTTCAATATTACGATCCACGCCGGAGAGGCGTTTGGCGTCGAATCCATCTGGCAGGCTATTCAGTGGTGTGGCGCTCATAGGATTGGTCATGCGACCAGGCTCGTCGAGGACATGAAAGTGAAAGATGGGGAAGTGCTGAACATGGGGACGCTTGCCCAATATGTGCTTGACAAGAGACTGCCGCTCGAAATCTGCCTGACAAGCAACGTGCACACCGGTGCCGTGAAAAGCATGAAAGATCATCCGTTTGGAATTTACTATCGCTATCGTTTCCGCGTCACCCTCAACACCGACGATCGGTTGATGAGCAATATTACGCTCACCGACGAATATCAGACGGCGGCGGAAGCTTTCAACCTGGACATCGACGATCTCGAAAAGCTCTCCATCAATGCGATGAAAAGTGCTTTCATGCCGTATAAGAAGCGCATTCCGTTCATCTATAACGTCATCAAACCCGGGTTCGCAGTCGCGCGCGAGAAGCTGAAGCAAGGCGGCTGAAGAAAGGATCATCCATGAGCACAATCGGCAGAAGCTTCCGATGGAGTTTGAGTGCTCTGTTCTGTTGTTCGCTTCTGTATCTGGTGCCACCGACGCAACAGAAAGGAGTCCTTGTGAACCATCAGCATATTCACTGGCTTGGGCATGCATCGTTTCGCATCGAGGACGGTGCAACGCAAATCTATGTCGATCCGTGGAAGCTGCCGCCGAATTGCCCCAAGGCGGACGTGATCTTCATTACGCACGCTCACTATGATCACTTCTCCAAAGAAGATATTGCCAAGATCGCCAAGGAAGGGACGGCATTTTTCGCTCCCAAGGATGTTGCCTGCCAAATCAAAGGAACCGTCATCGCCGTGACGCCGGGAGAGAATTACAACCTCGGAGAACTGAAAGTGAAGACGATTCCGGCCTACAATATCGACAAGCAATTTCATCCGAAGGAGAATCACTGGGTCGGCTACGTCATTACGCTCTCCACGGGGCAGCGGATCTATCACAGCGGGGATTCTGATTTCACGCCCGAGATGAGGGCCGTTGTTACCGATATCGCTCTCCTGCCGATCGGAGGGACCTACACCATGACGGCGAAAGAAGCCGCGCAAGCCGCGAATGCGTTCAAACCTCAGGCCGTGATTCCGATCCACTGGGGGGATATCGTCGGCACACAGAAGGATGCCGACGAATTCAAGAAACTGTTCACCGGCAAGACGATTGTCAAATCTCCCGAACGGTGACGCGTGAAATTGTGGTTGATCTGTGCGGGGATCGCGCTGGCTGCATCTTCATGCACCTCGTCTTATCCGTACCTCGTCGCGACCGATAACTGCAACTGTGAGCGGTTTACGTACAGGGACATGAGAGGGAGATTCGAGATTGATATCTCCGCTCGCTACGAGATCAAAGACAAGGTCACGTCGACGATCGAATTGGTGTTCCGCAACAAAAGCCGCGAAGTGCTGAGCCTCCAGCAGGCGTATATCAAGGGGACCTCTTCGAACATCCAGTACCCCTTCAATGATCGCTTCCAACCAATGCCGTTCGTGCACATTGAGCCGGGTGGCAGCTACTCTATGACTCTGACGGGGAGCGATGCGCGGATTTCGGACGATCCCTGGCTGAAGATCGCGGGGGAGAAGGTGGTTTTGGAAATTCGTGGTCTGTCGCTTGGAGGGAAAACGGTTTTGCCGATTCAACTGACGCTCGTTCCCTACAATCCAAAGATCTCTTCGTAAGCGCCTTCCATGGCGGCTATTTTGGGTGAATCAGACTCTCCACCCTCTCTCTATCTTTCCGCCGGATGCGCATCCGGAGAACAACTTCCTCGTCCTCGTAAATCCGTTCAAGAACCTCGCCGGCGCTGTGGAGCTGAGAGATCAGTTTCTGCTGGTCCTGCCGCACCCTGATGGTCTCTTCAACAAACTCCTTTTTCAGAAGCAACAGCACCTCATCCTTCAAGCCAAGGATATTGATTCCGCGCATCGCCGAGATGAACACTCTGTGAGGATATTCGTCTGCCAGCGTCTGGAGAATGGTGCGGTCGTTCAGCAGATCAATCTTATTGAACACCATCAACGTGGGTTTGTCATCTGCCCCGAGTTCTGTCAGCGTTTCTTTGACGACCTTGATTTGTTCTTCGAACGTCGGGCTTGAAACATCGACCACATGCAGAAGAAGGTCCGCTTCGGTCACTTCTTCCAGCGTGCTCTTGAACGAAGCAACCAGATGATGGGGAAGCTTGCGAATGAATCCAACGGTGTCCGTCATCAGCATTTGAACGGAGGGCGTGAGAGGAACCAGGCGGGTCGTGGGATCGAGGGTGGCGAACAACCTGTTCTCGACGAACACGTCCGAGCCGGAGAGAAGATTCAAGAGCGTGGACTTGCCGGTGTTTGTGTAGCCTACCAGAGCGGCGCGCGTGTGGTGAAGCCGTCCCTTTCGCTGCGTCGATCGCTGTTGCGAAATGCGCTCAAGCTTTTCCTTCAAGATACTGATCCTCGACCGAATCATCCGTCGGTCGGTTTCGATCTGCGTTTCGCCGGGGCCTTTTGTGCCGATACCTCCGAATTGCTTTGAGAGGTGGGTCCACTGGCGTGTGAGGCGGGGGAGCATGTATTGGAGCTGAGCCAGCTCGACCTGAGTCTTGGCTTCGTTCGACTTCGCCCTCGAGGCGAAGATGTCAAGAATCAACCCGCTCCTGTCGATAACTTTGCATTCAAGGATCCGCTCAAGATTGCGAACCTGCACCGCGCTCAAATCATCGTCGAAGATAACCATGGGAATCGTCTGTTCCAGGATGAGCTTGTGAATTTCTTCGACTTTGCCCTTGCCAATAAATGTCGCGGAGTCTATTCGATCCCGATCCTGGCTCATGCGCGCGACCACATCAGCTCCGGCGGTGTCAGCAAGAAGAGCCAGTTCGTTGAGGTATTCCTCGGTCTCGACTCGGCCTACCGCGCGTGTGGAAACCCCCACGATGATGCAACGCTCTTTGTCCATTCCTTCCAGTTCAATCATGGTCTCGTCCCGTTCTCTCGCTTTGTTGTTCGAGCAACCAGTAATTCGATAATAGCAATGACCAATGCCAACATCAAGAAGTACTTCCACAACTCCACTCCGAACCGCGACTCCAGCACGCTTCGTTCGAGATCGGCGGTCTGGCTCAACGTATGCACCGTGCCGCCCTCGATCCCAAGGTGCTTGAGGAGGTTTTCCATTTCAGCAGTCGATGCTTTCGATGTCTGGGATTCACGGGGATCGAGGTTTACCACAAACTTCTGAACAATGGCTGTGCCCGACGAGACCTCGTACAGTCCGAGTTGATCAGTCGCACCGAAACGCACGAGCCGCTGCATCGACTGACGGGAGGGTGTGGCAATGACCTCGACGTTCTGTGGATTCCGTATTGTCCAGATGTCCGACGTGACCGCATTGCTCTTGACGACGACGTCTGTCCCAGGAAGAACATCATCGGAGCGAGACTGCTGATGCCCGAGATAAAGGACGGCGCGGTGAATCATCGGAACGAAAAGACCCTTCAGCGGAAGATCAGACCACTCTGTGGTCGTCGGGACCGCAAACAGCAGAATCTTGCCCGATCCGGTGGAATGCTCAGTGAGGAATGCACCCCCGTTCGTCATCGTGATAATCGGTGTAGACCGGATGGTGAGGCCAAATCGAACGGACGAACGAATGTGCGGGGATTCTATTCCTCTTGCACCACCCGTGGGCGACGCTGTGGATTGTTTGGAAAGGGCAGTTGAGGGCGACTCAAACATTCCTTCAAAGATCGGATGCCGGAGCTCCACTTTGTCAAATTCAGTATAGGATCCGGATTCCGATCGGGGCGCGGAAGCACGATCAACTCCAATGCATTGAGGAAGATGTAAGCCTGCGCCGAATTCAACATTGAACTTGTTCGCGTCAATCTGGACGCCCGGAAAAATCGCGAGTCCGCCGCCATCATTGACGTATGTGTGAAGTTCCGAAATCTGCGACGGGGAGAAGCCCTGTGTCGTGCAAAGAATGATGACATCTGTGTGCCTGACCATTGTGGAATTCAATCGGTCGGGCGAGATCTCCGAAAGAGTGAGTGCCGACTCAGCGTCCGAGGTCCGCGTCGCGAGAGCAAGCCTGGGATATTGCACCTCGTGCTCATCACCGACGAGCAGCACGCGAATCCGATCCGGGATCTGAAGCACAAAATACCGGCGGTTGTCGTACGGAAAATCATCGTCTTCGATTTCTACAAATCCCTGCACGTAACCGACCGCACCGGCAGTGACCGAGAATTCCACGGGGAGAGAGGATTGTTTTGGAATATCGACGCTTCTTTCTGCCACCCGGGTGCCATTGAGAAACACTCCGACGACATGATCATGAACGCTGTTGTCGGAGAAGTTGCCAATCTGCGCTTGAATGATAAAGGGCTTGTCGCGTTCGAAGATGGACGACGGGATCGTTAGAGACTCAACCCCAAAATTCTGAAGGGAACCTTTGTTATAGGGGAGAAAGAAGAACCGGACTTCGGGGGGAAAGAGCCTCTCTTTGGTGCTGGACTCGCCGGGGTTGTCGCTCAGGACGCCGTGCTGAAAATCTGAAAAGACGTAGACCTCTTTATTGAAGTTGTGCGTAGCCGCCAGAAGTTTGGACGCGATCCGGAGGCCGTCTTCAAGAGTCCGCCGAATCGCGGATGGAGCGATCTCATCGATGTTCTTCCGGAGCAGTCCGAAGTCACGCGTAGCGGCATCGCGCTCGGCGGAGATTGTGGCCAGGGCGGAGAGCCTGACGAGAAAGATCTCATCACCTTCTGTGAACAGATGGTTGATGGTCTCTGCTGCCTGCTTCGCCTGCTTCAGAAGCTCCCCTCGCTCATTACTCACCGTCATGCTATAAGAATCGTCAATGATAAAGACAGCGCTCGTTGTGGCGTGGCTGCTAGTGTTGCCAACGAGAGTGCCCTGCAAGGTTGGCCGGGCAAATGCAATAACGATGAGCAAAATCAGGAGCGTCCGAAGGATCAGCAGCAATATCTGGCGGAGCTTGAGTCGCCGGATTCGGGTCTTCTGCAATTCCTTGAGAAATGCGAGCGTGCTGAACTCAACTGTTCGTAGTTTTCGCAGATTGAAGAGATGCAACAGGATGGGGAGTGCCGCCGCAAGGAGACCGAACAAAACCAAGGGGTTGAGGAATGTCATGGATCGGCAGCACCTGGGGAAAGTACTTTTGTGATCGTGAATTGCGCTGCTCAAAACCTTGTGCAGATGGCAGAGCAATCACCTGTGTAACATAGCCTGAAGATGAGCGAAAATCAAGCGAATGGGTTGCTGCAATCCATTTTGCCTTCGTTGCTATTCGGTCCATATTTCGGTAATTTTTGTGCGCAATGCCAAACAACTCTCACAGTATTATCAGCCGCGGAATTCTGCTCTGTGCGTTCCTCCTCGTTGCAGCTTTTCTTGCTACGACGTTTGAGGCTCGGGCGCAATCGGCGAAAGTCGTCAAGACGATTCGGCCTGAATTCAGTCAGGCGCCGGATCATATGCCGAATTTTCTCCCCTTCAAGTCCGTGAAACGTCCCAAAGTTGCAGTGATCCTCAGTGGAGGCGGAGCGCGCGGAATAGCGAGCATCGGAGTCCTCAAAGTTCTTGAGGATGCGGACATACCGATTGATTTCATCGCTGGAACAAGTATCGGCAGTATTCTGGGCGCACTGTACGCATCAGGATATTCAATCGACCAACTCCATGCGATGGTCGATACGACAAATTGGGACGATGTGCTGAGCCTCAACGACGATGCGCGCCGGTCGGATCTATTTTTTGATCAGAAAGTCGCCGCCGACCGCAGCATCCTGACGGTACGATTCCAGGGTTTTGAGCCCATCCTTCCTCAGTCGCTTTCGACAGGACAGCGCCTGATGAACTACCTGAATTTGCTTGTTCTTCAGGGTATCTATCATCCGAACCCCAGTTTCGACGATCTCCGCATTCCTTTTCGCGCGGTCACAACCGACCTCGTGTCGGGGAAATCGGTTGTTCTCGACCGAGGCGATCTCACCGAGGCTTTGCGCGCCAGCGCTTCGGTTCCGCTGCTGTTCAGCCCCGTTGCCCGCGACTCAGCGCGATTGACCGACGGAGGACTTGTCTCAAACATTCCGGTCGATGTAGCACTGAAGTGGGGAGCCGACATCATCATCGCCGTGGATGTCACGAGTCCCCTGAGACCGCTGTCCAAGTTGAACGCTCCGTGGGAAATTGCCGACCAAATCCTTGGCATCACGATGCAATTGTCAAATCAACAGCAACTTGCCAAAGCATCCATCGTCATCCGGCCGGAACTCGGAAGTCACTTATCGGATGACTTCACGAACGTGGACTCTCTCATCACGCAGGGGGAGCTGGCGGCAAAATTGATCGTGGACAAACTTAAGTCGATGATGCAGCGCAAAGCAGACGATCGGGCCGCGATCGGACCGGACCAGACAGTCTTCAAAAACGCCCGTCTGAGTTTCGATGCCCTGAGTCTCGACGATCGGTGGCTCACACCGGTCATGAATCTCGCTCGCGAGAACGAAATCCCAGAGCAGAAACTCCGTGAGCTTGTTGAGTCGATCTACGAGTCCGGCGAGTTCGAAGAGGTGCGAGTTGACGCAGAGACAGATTCAGGATCGACTTCGCTTCAGCTGGTGAGCATCCTGACGCCCGTCATTCGCTCGGTTGACATCGCGGGAACGAAGCTCGTCGGTCTTGACACTTTGAATGCGGTCTTCCAGCCGTTGATCGGTCGACGCCTCAATTTTCACAAGAGCCGAAAGGCCCTGGAATCTGTTCTCGCGATCTATCGTGATCGCGGGTACTCTCTTGCGAGAATCCGGGAGGCCGTGCTGGATCGGGAATCGGGAAAAGCGTCCGTGCGTATCGACGAGGGAGTCGTGTATCGGAGGGACATCAAAGGAACCAGCAAGACGAAGGACTATGTGATCTGGCGCGAGCTTCCGTGGAACGAGGGGGATGTGTTCCAAGTCCGAAAAATCGGAAGCGGCATCTCCAATTTGTACGGCACGAATCTCTTCGAGCAAGTCTCCATTGGAACTCAGCAGGAGGGGGTGGGAGGTGAAAACCAGGTGGTGACCATCAAGGTGCGGGAGCGGAGCACGGAGCTGATTCGTCTTGGGTCGAGGTTCGACAATGAGCGAAGCATTCAACCTTCCCTGGACATTCGTGACGAGAACCTGGGTGGAGTTGGAGCTGAGCTTGGATTTCACACGCTTGTCGGTTCGCGTAATCGAAGTTTCCTGGGTGAGTTTACCTCCACACGTATCTTCAATTCTTACCTGACGTTTAGACTCAAAGGATACTATACGTTGCACGATGTCAACGTGTACGGGGAAGAGCCGCTGAGTGACCCCACAGACTGGAATCGTGTACGGATTGGCGAGTATCGGGAATTGAAACAGGGTGGAACTGTGACCTTCGGGATGCAATTGCAGCGTCTTGGCGAAGTGACCGTCGAAGGTAGATTGGAAAATCAGCGCGCCTGGAGCTTCTTCGGTCAACCGTTCTCGACCGGAGATTTCAAGATTGGCTCGCTGAAGTTCGGTCTGAAGGTCGACAACCAGGACGTGTTTCCCTATCCTCGCAAAGGCGTTCTCATGAATTTCTTCTACGAATCCGCATTCATGCCGGCGCAGGGCAACGCGGGATTCACCAAGATGTGGTTCTCGTACGACTGGTATCAAACGTATTTTGGAAGACATACCATTCATCCACGTATTCGGTTCGGATTTGCCGACGAAACTCTGCCGATTACCGAACAATTCTCGCTTGGCGGACAAGATAGTTTCTATGGTCTTCGGGAGGACAACAGTCGGGGTCGTCAATTGATGGTCGCGAGCCTCGAGTACCGTTATCGCCTCCCGGTCAAAGTCTTCTTTGACACCTACCTTTCAGTTCGTTATGATCTTGGGTCCATTTGGACAGCCCCTTCAGACGTGCGGCTGGTTGACCTGCGTCATGGGATCGGCGCGGCGTTGGCGTTCGATACCCCGATAGGTCCAGTTGAGTTCTCCCTCGGAGAGAGCTTCTTCTTCCGCAAGGATCTCTTGAACAACCCAATCAGCGTGGGGCCACTGCTCGGCTATTTTAGCATTGGCTACGCATTCTGAGAATCGTAACGAATTGAGGCATTCCTCGTATAATCTGGAAAGACGTTTTTCCTCAGAGGTCGACATGGAGAACCTTTCAGGGGTTCATTCACCAAGAACAATCCGAATAGTTTATTCTGCTGCATCAATTCTCGTTTTGGTGCTCACGCTCTTCAACGCGCTCAATATTCTGTTCTTTAAAGCGACGAGCAACGATCAGTGCGGCTGGATTGTTCGCGAAAAGGGCCAGCCGGGTTTTATCGTCACCCAGATTGTTCCGGGGGGTGTGGCCGATCGCGCCGGGTTGAAAGAGGGCGACATCCTTCTTGCCATCAACGGGAACCAGATCACCCGCACGGAAATTGCGATGCAGACCATCAATGGCATCAAGCGTAATGAGTACGCGGAATACACCATCGACCGCGGGGGAACACTCTTCAAAACTCAGATCCAAATCCTCAAAGTGTTTGATGTCCGATATCTGGTGAACTTTCTTATTGGGCTTGGGTTTCTCGTCGTAGGGCATATTGTTGTCATGTCCCGACCGCAGGGGCTTGTCCAACGTATGTTCGGGCGATATGGTATCTTTGCCATGCTGTTTCTCGGATTGTCTCAGTTTAGTTTTCAGGGGGGCGAATTCTGGGTCTATCATTTGTATGCCACGGCGCTCGTTGTTGGGTGGGTGTTTTCGATTCCCATGATGGTACTCTTCTTCCTTCACTTTCCGGTGAAGACGAGGGCTGCAAGTTGGACATGGCTGAAAGTTGCCCTCTACATGTACAGCATTGTGACCGTCATCCCGACGATTCTGCGACTCTTTTTCGACTGGAAGGGCATGTTGCCGGGATTCGTCGCCGTCATTGTCAATAATACACCGGTGGTGTTCTTCTTTGGAGGATTGATCATCTTCACCCTCAACTACTTTCGCAGTGTCGAGCGGTCGAGGCGAAAACAGGTGCAACCGGTCTTCTATAGCGTCATCATCGGCGCTCTGACGGTTGTCTATTCGAATGTCCTCCAGAGCTCGAACCAGTTTGTGCTTTTCACAGAGCCGGTCCTCCTGCTCCCAATGTTTCTTCTGCTTCTTCTCCCCGTGTCGTTTGGGTACTCGATCTTCAAGTACCGTCTGATGGATATCGACTTTGTCATAAAACGCAGCCTGATGTATGCCATGGTTACCGCCATGCTCGCGGGGCTCTATCTCTTGCTGGTGTACCTCATTGGCAAAGCGATGTCCTATGCCCTGGGGATAGAAGAAAATCAAGTCGGGAGTCTTTTTGCCTTTGTGATCCTTGCGTTCGCCTTTGATCCACTCAAACGCAAAGCGCAGGATTGGATCGACCGTGTTTTCTACCAGGAAAGATACAATTACCAGAAAGCGCTTCTTGAATTCAGCCAGGAACTCCCGACCAAAATCCACCTCGACCAGATTCTCAGCTCCATGATTTCCAGAATCTCCACGACCATGCATGTCGAGAAGGTCGCTGTGGTTTTGTGCGACGACGTTGAGGGTTGTTCCTCCTCGACCCAACACATTGAATCGACCGATTGCGCGTTCGGCAGGGAGCCCGATGGCTTACTGGCGCTTCTTCGGACAACCCGCACAGCACAGTCGTTTTCCCTGCTGTCAACCGAGCCGGATTCATACACAATCCATGCATCGGACAAAGAGAAAATTCTGAGGGCGGGTGTTGTTCTGTCCGTGCCGATGTTTATGCAGGGCCGGCTTATCGGAGCCATGATGGTCGGACCGAAAATGTCGGACAAGGTGTATTCACAAGAAGACATCGATCTGCTTGCGACGGTGGGTGGACAGGCAGCCGTTGCCATCGAGAATGCTCGATTGCACGAATCCGAAATCGAGATGAAACGTATTGAGGAAGAGCTTGCGCTGGCTCGGAAAATTCAACAAGGGTTGCTGCCCAAGGAGAATCCACCTATCAAAGGGTTGGACATCGCCGGCGTGTCAATCCCGGCACTGACGGTGGGTGGGGATTACTTCGACTACATTCCTCTCGGCGCTCACAAACTGCTTGTGGTGGTTGGCGACGTCTCGGGAAAAGGAATGTCCGCCGCACTTTACATGTCGAAAATCCAGGGAATGATTCAGATCCTGGCCCCGATGTATCATGATCCGAAAGAAATTCTCATACAGGTCAATCGCCGGATTTACGAAAGTCTCGAACGAAAATCGTTCATCACCATGATCCTCGCTCTTTTTGACACGGAGGCGAAGCAAGTCCGGATCTGCCGCGCCGGTCACAACAAAGCACTGATCGGTGTGAACGGCAAGCTGGAATATCTGAAGGGAGGCGGAATCGGCCTTGGTCTTGAACGAGGACCGGTGTTCGAACAGGAGTTGGAAGAAGTCAGACAACCGCTCAACGACAATAGCATCTTTGTGTTCTATTCTGACGGATTGACGGAAGCGATGAATGAAGGTATGTCTCAGTTTGGCGAAGAAGCTGTGTTCGACATTGTGAAGCAGAAACGTGCTTTGGGTGCGCGGGAACTGCAGCATACGATTTTGAAATCTGTGGATGAATTCCGCGGAACGGCTGAGCAGAATGATGATCTGACGATTGTCGTTGTCAAAGCTTCTCCTTGATCCGATCGAATCCTTTTCGGTGCCACGACGCCGAAGCCCGGATTGTTTTTCGGGGAAATCTTCCTATATTCAGACTGTTCCCTTGATTCTGTTATTCACTGTATCCAGGGTGAAACTTCTATGACGACGAAAGCCCCAGCTTCTGTGGCGGAATCCCCACAGGATTCACTCGAAAAGATCGCCTATCATGCAGTAGAAGGAATACCGACCCAGGAGCCCAATGATCGGTATCGTCTCGGCTACAACGTGTGGATGTGGCTCGTCGATCGGAAGGGATCATTGGCTCAGGCTATTCACACTGCTGGGTCGCGTCTTCACATCCCGGAGGAAGAAGTTGTCAAAACGGTATCGCAGCGCCTGAAGGAAAAAGGGATCCAGATGTAGCGACCGGAAGCCAGCTTGCTCACCACCTCCTGTGTTCAGCCTCTTAACCCACCATGAGTTTTAACTTTAATTCGCTGCTCCTGTCGTTCATCCCGCTCTTCGTTGCGATTGATATTCTCAGGGTAGTTCCCGTTTTTCTCTCGTTGACCGAGAGGATGGATCGGCGAGAACGACATTCGTTTATCACGCAAGCCACGTTTAAGGCTCTCGGCATTACGGAAAACGATTTTCGTGTGGGAGGGGGTATCGTGCTTCTTGTGCTTGCCGTCAGCGACTTGCTCGTTCCGCCGTCGAAGCAGCGACGGCCCGAATCGTCGGTCGGGATAGTACCGATCGGCGTTCCCCTGATCATCGGCCCGGCGGCGTTGACGACCATTCTTATTCTTGTTGACACGCACGGATATGTTGTCACAATTATTTCCCTTCTCCTCAACCTCATCATCGTCTGGTTCGTGTTCCGATTCTCCGACGTTGTGATCAAGCTGATGGGAGACGTCGGCTCGAAAGCCGTGGCGAAGGTGGCCGAGCTCTTCATGGCTGGCATTGCTGTGATGATGATTCGGGTCGGATTGTCGGGGATGATCAAGAGTTACTAAGGCGAGCGTTCGGCATTTATTCCACGGAAGGACTCAGGATATGGATCTCGGTCTCAAGAACAAAGTAGCTCTCGTTGCTGCGGCAAGCCACGGTTTGGGGCGGGCCTCGGCGTTCGCGTTGGCCCGTGAAGGTGCACATCTTGTCATCTGCTCGCGAAAAGAAGAAAGTGTGAAGGTCACAGCGGACGAAATTCGGGCGAAGACAGGAGCAAAAGTCATCGGTGTGGTGGCAGACGTCAGCAAGAAGGTCGATATTCAACGCTTCGTTCAGGCGGCGATCAGCGAATTTGGCACAGTGCACGTGCTTGTGAACAATGCCGGAGGTCCGCCGACAGGACAAATCCTCTCGATGTCGGAGGAGGAGTGGGAAAAAGGAATTCAGCTGACGTTGATGAGCGTGATTCGCCTTGTCCGCGAAGTGCTTCCCTTCATGGAGAAACAGCAGTGGGGGAGAATCGTCAGCATTGTTTCCATCGCTGCAAAACAACCGATCAACGAACTTCTCATCTCTTCGACGCTTCGACCCGGCATCCTTGGCCTGTCAAAAGTGCTTTCGAACCAGTACGCGAAAGGTAGCATCACGGTGAACACGGTGTGTCCGGGATTGATCCTCACGAGGAGGCAGGAAGAATTGAGTGTCTCGCGTGCAGCTGATAAGAAAATGACGCTCGAGGAATACCTGGCGGACAACGCCAAAGCAATCCCGGCGGGAAGACTCGGCACACCTGAGGAAATTGGAAATGTGGTGGCGTTTCTTGCTTCAGAACAGGCGAGCTACATTAATGGCGTGAATCTTCTGGTGGATGGAGGGTCGGCCAGGGGAATTCATTGAATTGCGATCTTCGATTTCCGATGGATGATTGTAATTACTCCGATCGCCCGTTCCGTCGTTTGAATCGAAATTGTTTACACTATTCTCGCGTAATCCTCGAACGAAAACCCTTCGTGTTGCTCTCTTGAAACAAGTCGGAACACCGATCCTATGAGGTGTTCATACGGCGGAAAAAACGTATCCCCCCGTATTTTTCTCTCTACGATGGTCAGTCGCAACTCGGATGCCGAACTCAGGAGTTGCGCAAAGATCTGCCCGCCGCCGATGACATAAACGTCTCCTTCATCTTTCACGGCCTCCAGAGCAGCCGCAATGGTTGGGTATGTTTCGACGCCATCGAGAGGGTGGGAGGAGAGAATAACGTTGCGGCGATTCGTGAGAGGACTGCTCAGGGTCTCAAACGATCCGCGACCCATGAGTACGGGGTGCCCCATCGTAAGCTTCTTGAATCGCTGCATATCTTCAGGAATATCCCAGGGAACCGTCCGGTCTTTGCCGATGACGCGATCCCGTGTGAGTGCGGCGATGAGGATGAGGTTCATGGGGGCGAGAAAACCTTCCGAAGGTTCACTGGATTGCCAAGGCACCTTCGGAAGGTGCGGATGGGGCTCACCTTCTGAAGACGCGCGTGGGGTTTACTTCCACGGAATTGGAATGCTGAGTAATATGAGCTTTGCTTCGAGGTCTTCTCGTTCGCGGTTACGTTTGATTTCCTGCCCCAGTGGCGGAAGAATGCCGAATTTCATAGCCAACTCTCGGGCCTGTTCAGGATTGCCGGACTGGATTGCCCGGATGACGTCGATTTCCAGACGTGTAAGGTTTGAGCCGCGAAGCCTATAGTCGATGAAGGCTTCCCAAACGGTGGGGCACCATCGCTTCACGATCTCGTGACCGATGACATTCGCATACGAACGGATCTCAAACTGCGCGTGAGGATGCATCCGCAGCAAGAGGAAGTGCAACAGGTTGTGCAGGTCGATTTTCCAATAAGCTTCCGTGTACGTTGAGAGTGGAAGATCTTTTCGCGCCTGCTCCCGCGCAATTCCTTTCTCGACCCGCTCGTTGTACACCCGTCGCGAAAAATCCTGAAGCTCCTGTTCCTGTTGGCTGAGCTGCGTCCCCAGTCCGATTTCTAGAAAGCCCTCGCTTCCTTGCTTATTGTCTTTTGACTGCTGTCGCCATTCCGTTGGGGATGTTCGCTGTGATGCATCAATCGCGAGAGAGTAGCGCGTCGAATATTCGTTGATGTTCGCTGTCCGATGCCGGATCCATTGCCGCCAGCAGTCCATGGGCACGCGCAGGTGGAGCTTGATCTCGGCCATCTCGAACGGCGTCGTGTGGTTGTGGCGAAGCAAATAGCGAATGAGACCGCGGTCTTCATTCACCTTCTTCGTCCCTTTTCCGTACGAGACACGCGCTGCCTGGACGATCGATTCGTCGCATCCCATGTAATCGACAACCCTGACGAAACCATCATCGAGGACCTTGAAGGGGTCACCGAGAACCTTGTCCAGTTCTTCGACGACCGGCCGCTGAAGTTTCTCTGCTTTCTGCTCCATACTCTCCTGTGAATTATTCGTTCGTGCTCTCCTGCGTGCCTACTTCAGTTGGTCTGCAAGCGGAAACGACGGTGCGATATCCGTCGGAATATCTGTCATCTTGTCGATCGCAGCCTTCATCTCCGGTTTCATCATCACGTACTGATCAAAAAGCGCTTTGGCTTTCTCGTAGCTTCCTTCGGCCTGAATAGTCATGATATGAGCCGTCAGCCGCTGTGTGGCATCTTTGATCTTGGCGAAGTTGACTTTGAATCTCCCTGTAGCGGCGCTGTGCTCAAATGCGCCAAGGTCCGCCAGGTAATTGAACTGCAATGCCATCCCCTTGCCGTGCGCGTCGCTGATGCCGAACCGGATGGACCGGAATGCGCTTGCCAGGTAGGTGACATACATCGGCTCCTCCATCGATTTTGGGACGACCCCTCTGTCGATCAAATACTGCAAGGCAAAGAGCCCCGAGATATCAGCTTTCGCTTCTTCGAGAGCCGATCCGAGTTCCTTCATCTGCTGGCGGACGGTCGTTTGCTTTCCGTCAATCGTGAGCGTATGAGGTCCGAGTCCATGCATCAATTCGTGAGCGAGGATGTGCGTGAAGAACGGCTCAAACGCTATCATGGACTGTTGACTGGAATCAACAGCGATCTTTGCGATGGGAACAAGAGCCTTCTGGAACTTTGCTTCGGTGACATTCCTCAGCATGACCCGCTTGCTTCCTTTTTCGCGCGTGACGCGCTCGTCATTCGGAAGATTAAATGCTGCGGTCTGGACGCCGGCTCGGGATTCTCCGCCGACAAGGACCTCATCCACAACACGAATAGGGGCCGATGCTCCGAGTTTGGGATTTCTGTACTTGGGAAGTATGGGAAGATTGTTCTCAACATCCTGCAGTTGTTTCGCGAACATTGCCAGCTTGTTCGTCTCTTCATCATTGCGAAGCGTGATAAATGCCTCAAAGGCCGCTTTGTAATTGAACAGATCGTCCATGTACACTTCATACGGGCCGATCGTCGGCTCAATGGGGCTGTCGAGATCCATCCAGGCGATATCGCTCGCATAGTAGTCATTGCTGAGAAACGCATCTGCGCGCTTCGTCAGAAACGCCTTAAGGCTGGAGTTCGTGGTGAGTGCTGCAGCCTCATTCAGCAGTTTGGCGGCCGGTTCGAGCAGGTCCTTGTACTCTTCATTGTAGGGGACGGCCTTCAGCTTCCGGTCAGCATCACGACGCACGGTATAGAAAAATCCCGTTGCCTTCTGCTTTTCTGCCTCGGGAAGTTTTTCCGCCCAGGCGTTGAACTCTTCCTTCGTCATGTCCTCGGGATAGTAGTTCGCAACCGCCGGACGTTTCGGGACGCCGTCGATGAATGCGTCTTCGTGGTCGACCGTTGACCATGGTCCCATGTTCAGTTTGAAGTACTTTAACCGGAGTAGTCCCTCCGGGGTTGCGTCCGCTTCGAGTTTCTGTTGAAGCGCTTCGTTGCCGCTCCACACCTGGCGCAGATAGATCTTGTCGATGATCTTCGATGCCTCGAGCAGTTTGGCGAGCGCTTTTCGGTCGCCGTCGCTCAGCTTTGAAACATCGGCAGTGATTTCAACGGGGGCGAAGCGGTTGATCTTCGCTTCGAGGTTGGATAATTTCTTTGTTTCCATTTCAGATTTTTTGCATCCGGCTGTGAATGTGACGGCGGCCAGAAGAACGAGGCCTGTGATCAGGATTTTCATGATCTGTTCCAAAAAGGGAGTGGAGGAAAGTGGACGGCACTGCGCGTCAGGACAGAAGAATCTAATAGTTAATGGATGGAGAATCAAGAGAACGGTTTTGGCCACCCACTACATGCCCTCGAGCTTGATTTTTGTATAAGACCGAGTCTCGATGTCCACAACCCAGAAATTCGCACCGTCCCAGGCAAGGCCGGTTGAAGAGAAAACAGGATTCCGATTCTCGTTGGCCGGGTTCATCGTGAGTTGGTCGAGCGCGACAATCCGGTTATCAAAGGATGCATCGCGACAATAGAAGATGCTTGTGCCGTTTGAAGAGACGTCACTGGGCATTCCGATGAAACTGGGAGTCTCTGAAAACCAACTGGTAACCTCGCCAGTGTGGGGGTTGATGATCCCGGCCTGCTGATTGCCGGAAGAGGTCCACCAGAAGCCGTAGAGTTCCCCTCTGTGAGCCACGATGGTCGCCAAGGTTTTGCCTGGCGTCGAAATGGTTTTGGTTGAATCTACGCGGAGGGTCGTCAAATCCAGCGCCACCAGTCGTTGCGTGAAGTAGTCATCACCACTCCGGTAATACGAATACGCGGTGTCTCCAGCGACTGTGAATGCCAGAAAGTACTGACTTCTGTCGTACGGTGGACTGAAATTCAGCTTGAGTGACACACGTTGACCGGTGGCGGTATCTATCCGGGCGATCTCTTGAAATTCGAGCGCGAGAAGTGAGCCTCGGTGAAAAGAAAGAAAGAAGAATGGGGGGTCGAAGTTGCCATCCGATTGCCGGATTTGTTTCAGTATCTTTCCGACACCCGGCGGTGTTCGAACTGCTAACTCGTTTGAGAAATTCCTTTCGCCGGTTCCGAAGTGTGCTGCGACGCGGAATGAGTAGTCGGTGCTGTAGTCCAAACGGGGTTTCGACTGAAAGTATATTGGGACCACCCTTCCGTACGATTGCGTCGGAGCAGCGTATGAGCCAGCTAAGGTATCAATATCATAGTACACCGGGGTTGTGGAGGTGCGTGCCTGGAGAGTGAGGGAAGAAATGTTTCTCCACAGTTCCTTTCGGGTCGGACGATCGATAAGAATTTCGACACGCTGATAGCCATTCTGATCTATAGAGATCTGCGGTGTCCAATCTGTAGTGCTCGAATAGACAGGCGTGAGCGGGAGTTTCTCCGTGCAACCGGAAAAGAGAATGGCAGACAGGAAAAATGCGAGGCCCGCAGGCGCGATCTTAGAATTCATACGAGACCCCCAGGCTGATGCCAGCTCCCGAAAGGTCGAGAGATGTGGGCTGCTCTGTTTCCCACCAGCGCCCGACTGGTGTCAGATACCACAATTGGTGCAGCAGGTGACTATTGATGAACCCATTCCCGGGAGATATGATAAGGCCGAAGTAGCCGGCTGCCTCACCCAATTGCGCCTCGAATGTTCCGGGTCCCCCAATCGACGTACCATACGAGTAAGCATAGACATCCGTCTCAGAGCCGCGCCCGCGCAAATTTTTCAGGGTTAACCATCGGTATTCAATTCGAGGAACGATGCTCAACCTTCCGAACGCACTAAAATGTGCCTCAATGTGTGCATGTACGCCCAGTGCTGATTCTTTTAGATTGGCAGAGAACAAATAGGCATCAGGAGTCGATTGGAAATTTGCCTGAAAATCAAGGTTGGCGGGGTATCGGATGATGGATGCACCGGCAGAGAGACTGAGATCATCGTCAAGTGTGTAGGCATAGGCTAGGCCGGCGCCGAAATGAAACGAACTCAGCCACATGGTCTGAAAGTAGGATTGACTGTAGCTTGATGTCGATACATTGTGGAAATCCATCACACCTTCTGTGTGTAGCCAGCCGGCAACAATGGTAACGGAAAATGAGGAGAATACCCGATAGCTTGCTTCGAGTTGATAGGTCAAGTCACCGTTGATCTGATCCAGACTGCCACTTGGGTTTCGGTAAGCCGGATTATACCGTATCGCCTCCTGAACGAGCAGGAGGGACTCGTTGTATTTTTTCCAGGGAGCATAATGGTAGGAACCGGAAGCAGACAGGGAAAGCCTGCTTAGGGAAAGCCACGATTCGTCGCCCTGCTGGGCGAGAAGATTGTTGAAAGCAAGAAGGAACGTGAGGCAAACAACGAAGGCACTGCGTGCCACTGTCTGCTCCTCTCAGGATCCTAAGATCCCGAAACCCGCAACTCAAAACTCATAACTCCCGCTACGAACTACACCGCCGGCTGTTGCTGCGTCAGACAATGTAATGTACCAAATCCGTAGACAAGATCAACCGCATGGATGCCTACCACCGGCCGATCAGTTATCAGCTCCGAGAGAATTCCCAGCGCTTTCCGGTCATTCGGATCATTGAATGTTGGCACGATGACTGCCGCGTTGCTGATGTAGAAATTCGCGTAGCTGGCCGGGAGCCGAATCCCGTCGATGTGCAACGGCGCAGGCATCGGCAGCGGAACGACCTGAATTTTCGATCCGTCCTCAAGCCGCATTCCCTCGAGCCGTTCACGGTTCTCATTCAGCGGTCTATAGTTGATGTCGTTCGCGTTGGATTCCTGGATTAGCACAACAATATCGCGTTTCACAAACCGGCAAATATCGTCGATGTGGCCGTGGGTGTCGTCTCCGACAACGCCGTGTCCGAGCCAGAGGACGTTCGTAACTCCCAGGTTGTTTTTCAGCGCCTGATCGACGTCGGATTTTCCGAAGCCCGGATTGCGAACCTGGACCTTCGTGTCGAGGAGGCATTCCTCCGTCGTCAGCACTGTCCCCGTTCCATTCACGTCGATACTCCCGCCTTCGAGAACGAAATCCTTCGTGCCGATCTTCGCCGGGAGTAACTTCACACCGAGTTTCTTTGCAGCTTTCGGCGGCACCGCATCATCCTTTTTCCAATCGGGATATCGTGACCACGCGGTAAATCGGAATCGAACAACAGCCACTTCGGTTTTCGGGTCTGTCCTCTTGACGAATATTGGACCGAAATCGCGCGTCCAGCCGCGGTTTGTCGGATAGTTGAAGAACTCCACCATCTTCAGATCGACACCGATTCTCTTCAGAACACTTTTTGCCTGTCTTTGAATATCCGGAACAGCGATAACGCGAACGATCTCACCTTGGGAGATCTTGCGCACCATCTCGCCGAATACCCACGGAATGGGGGCGAACTTTCCCGGCCAGTCAGTCTTGTTGTGCGGCCAGCCAATCCAGGTGGCTTCATGTCTTTCCCACTCGGCGGGCATTCGATAGCCCAATGCGGACGGAGTCTTTTCCATCGCTTTCTTATTCATTGTTCGGTGGAACCGCATCGAGGAAGCGGTGTGTCATTCCTTCGTAGGCATCGATTCTTCGATCGCGCAGGAACGGCCAGTTGCGGCGAATGTCTTCGAGGTGAACGAGATCGACGTCCGCCATGAGGATTTCCTCTTTCTCAATCGATCCTTCCGAAAGCAGCACTCCTTGCGGATCGGCAATGAACGAAGAGCCCCAGAACTCAATCCCGGCGCTCGTCTTGTTCGGCTTCTCGAGTCCGATTCTGTTGACCGCCGCGACATAGATTCCATTTGCGATAGCATGGCCTCGCTGGACTGTCTGCCACGCATCACGTTGTGCCTCGCCGTGCTGTTTCTTTTCGAGAGGATGCCAGCCGATAGCCGTGGGGTAAAAGAGGATGGACGCACCCTGCATTGCAGAGAGTCGTGCGCCCTCGGGATACCACTGATCCCAGCAGATCATTGTGCTGATGCGGCCGACCCTGGTGTCGAATGCCTGGAAACCGAGATCTCCGGGAGTGAAATAGAACTTCTCATAGTATGAAGGGTCATCCGGGATGTGCATCTTGCGGTACAATCCTACCATCTGGCCGTTGGAATCAATGATGGCTGCGCTGTTGTGATAAATTCCGGGTGCTCTTCGCTCGAACAGGGGAGCAATGATGACGATTTTCAGTTTCTTCGCGAGCTTTTCGATGACTTTTGTCGTCGGACCGGGAATCGGCTCTGCAAGGTCGAAAAGAGCTGCATCCTCAACCTGGCAGAAGTACTGCGAAAGGAAAAGCTCCGGGAGACAGACAATGTGTGCTCCGGCATCAGCTGCCTCCTCAATCTTCAAGGCAGCTTTTCTAAGGTTCTTGTCCGGGTCGGTGCCGAGTGCCATTTGTACAAGTCCGACGGAGAATTTCTTTGGAGTCGGCATGAGGATTGCTTCCCTTTAAATGAAATTTGTGACGACAAAAGTACCTCAATCTGGTCTGAGAAGCAAGATTATGGCTGAGGTGTCGTGCTTCTTGACAAAGATGGCAATACTTACGATAATGACACCAGGAGTTTCCATGGAACGCAATAAACGTGTCTATACCATTCTGCTTCTCCTCACTGCACTCTGGTGCTGCGGGATTCTGCTCGCTCCGGCGTTGCAGGCAAGCCATTCCATGGGAGCTTCCGTAGTGTATTCAGCCTACGCTCCCATCTGTCACCAAATCGACGGCCGCTGTTTCCATCTCTTTGGTGCGAAGTGGGGCGTCTGCATCCGTTGTTCCGCGATCTATTTTAGTTTCTTCCTTTCGCTTCTCATGTACCCATTCTTCCGTCGCTTGTCTTTTCCATCGTATCCCGGACGCCGGTGGATCGCTCTTGCGGTGGTTCCGATGATCATTGATGTACTCCTGAACTTCACCGGAATTTATCCAAGCACACCAATGACGAGGTTGATGACAGGGGCGTTGTTCGGATCGGTTCTCCCGCTGTTCATTCTCCCTCCTTTACTGGAAGGGATCGCACAACTTCGAAGTCAATTCTCAGCACGAGGAGGTTTCTTGTATGCTCGAAAAGCCCAATAAGCTTAGGATTGCTCTGATCTGTGGCGTCGCCATCGGTACTGTTTCGGCGGTGCCCGGTATCAGTCTCATCAACTGTTGCTGCTGTGCGGGTGTCTGGCTGGGGGGAGTGCTGGCGATGTATTTGTACAAACAGCAATTAACGGAAGGAATGCCTCCCCTTGAATCCTCCGACGCCCTTATGCTCGGACTGATGTCGGGCATCATCGGAGCGTTTACCGCAACCGTGATTAATGTTGTGATTCTGGCGATCTTCGGTCCCGTCGAACAAGGGCTGATGAGATCTATCGTGGGAAAGCTTCTTGATCGACTCGTCGAACAGGGTGGATTGCAGACCGACATGGCAGAGTCGATGAAGGAACAGATCGAGCAATCTATCAGGGACTCCGGCAAACTCTCCAACATCTTTGGAAGCCTGTTCATGACGCTGATTCTGTATCCGATCTTTTCTATCCTCGGTGCGCTCCTGGGTTTCGCGATTTTCCGACCGAAGAATCCACCTCCTACGACGATGGTGCAATAGCATGAGACATGTTTTCATGATTTGTCTTCTGTCGCTGTCGACCTTGGGAATGGTCGCCTTTTCACAAGAACGGGAGAAGGCGATAGAAAAAATCCTTCTCGATCAGGTCGTCGCGTGGAACGCGGGGGACATTGAGGGATACATGAAGGGATATTGGAACTCGGATAGTACGGTCTTTCTTAGCGGAGGGAATCTCACTCGGGGCTACAACAATGTTCTCTCTCGTTACAAAAAATCATACGACACTCGCGACAAGATGGGGCAACTTGAATTCACAGAGCTTCGAATCAGAATGATGGCTCCGACCCTCGGGGTTGCCACCGGTGTCTGGCGGCTTCATCGCGCGAAGGACCAACCTTGGGGTCGATTCACACTTCTCGTGGAACAGAAGCCGGAGGGTTGGCGCATCGTCCACGATCATACCTCATCTGCAAACTGAATTTCCTGTCTGCGTTTCTCATCTTTTCAGAGGCCATCTCGAAAAAGACAACAGTCATTCCCGCTTGTTGTGGGCGGCCTGCCATCAGTGTACTTCCAGGGCGGGCAGGCAAAGAGCGGAACATTCGGGGAGTGACATCGGGGGCTTTGAAATACTGTTCTGCTCGATCGCGAGGCAAGAAGACGGAT
Source organism: Ignavibacteriota bacterium (assembly GCA_003170475.1). Lineage (GTDB taxonomy): Bacteria > Bacteroidota > Ignavibacteria > UBA10030 > UBA10030 > UBA9647. Next base: position 45,990 of record PMZI01000062.1, read on the forward strand.
CTCTTCCGGTCTTAGGTTTTGCGCAGTTTTATCCGAAACGTTGTGCCCAGTCCCGGCTTGCTGTCTTTGAGGATGAGTTTGCCGCTGTGGTAGATCTCGATGATGCGCTGGGAGAGGCTGAGTCCCAAACCCCAGCCTCGCTTTTTCGTAGAAAAACCAGGCCTGAAGACTTCCTTGCGATACGTCATGTCAATCCCCTTGCCCGTATCTGTCACATCGATGTTGACGAACTTCTGTCGCGAGGAAAGCGAGATCGTGATCTTCCCCGAGCCGTTTTCGATCGCGTCCAGCCCGTTCTTGATCAAATTCTCGATCACCCATTCGAACAGCTCGCTGTTCATTTGAACCGTAATGGGTGATTTGTATTCGAGCGACAGTTGAACCTTTTTGCCCGTCTGGGGGATGCGCCGCTGGAAGTACTGGATGACCTTTTCGATGACCTCCACCAGGTTCTCGTCCTTAAGATCGGGTTTGGAACCGATGCGGGAGAACCGGCTCGCGATCTTCTGAAGCCGCTGGAGATCGTTGTCCATATCATGAAGCGTCTCGGTGATTTTCGGGTCCGAGCTTCCGGTCTGATGCTTCAGAAGTTCGACCCATCCCATCATGCTGGAGATCGGTGTGCCAAGTTGGTGTGCTGTCTCTCGTGCCATGCCGACCCAGATATTGCTCTGTTCACTCCTCTTGATATAGCTGAAACTGATGTACCCGATCAGGATCCAGAACGCAACTACTGCGATCTCGATGTAGGGCAGGAGCCGGAGGCGTGAGATCAGCTTTGATTCTCCGTAGTGAACGTAGTTCAGGATGAGAGTTTCGGAAGCCGCGCTACGAATCTTCGTATTCCGTTCATCCATCTCTGCCATTAGTTTCTTGAGGTAAAGACGCTGTTGGACCGTCGACATGCTCGAGTCGAGCGTAATATTCTTGACGTTCAGGGCGTATGGCTGGAGAGGCTCGTCGGCGGCGTCGGAGAGAATCAGCGGGAAATCGATATTGTTGATGATCTCCTCCAGCACGAAACTGTAGTCGCCCGGTTGCGTCTTGTTGCTGCCGATGTAGTCGATGGACTTGACGAAGACGCTTGCGATGTGCTTCTGGGTTGCTTCGAGGTCACGAACAATAGAATGCGTGTACCAAAGAGTTCCTGCAACGATGATGAAGGCAAAGATGAGCAAAGCGACCTTCAGCTCGCTGGATTGGGGGAGCAAATTCCGATTGTTGGTTTTCATGAACGAATCGATGACCGCGAGTGTTATCGGGCGATGAGGGTTTGGTCACGCCGCGCACCGACGGAAACCATCCACACCTTGGTCTGAAGCAGTGATGCTATCGCTTCGATATAGGACCGTGCGCGTGCCGGAAGCTTTCCGTACGACCGGATACCGGACGTAGTTGTTTTCCACCCTTTGAACGTGCGATACTGTGGCTGCGCCAGTTCAAGCATGCGAAGATCCGTCGGGAAGTTCCGCACTTTCTTTTCGCCGACCATGTAGCCAACGCACACCTTGATTTCCTCGAACTGATCGAGCACGTCAAGTTTCGTCATTGCTATCTTCTGAATTCCGTTGATACGGAGAGAATACTGTAAGCTCACAATATCCAGCCAGCCGCAGCGGCGCGGGCGGCCGGTCGTTGCACCGAATTCGCCCCCGGTTTTCCGCAGGCGTTCTCCCGTTTCGTCGTTGAGCTCCGTTGGAAAGGGGCCATTGCCGACGCGGGTCGAATACGCTTTCACAACGCCTACCACAGATTGAATGGCCGTCGGGGGGATTCCCAATCCTGTGCACGCACCGCCGCTTGTCGGGTTGGACGAAGTCACGAAGGGATACGTGCCGTGGTCGACATCGAGCAATGCTCCCTGAGCTCCCTCGGCGAGGATTTTCTTCTTTTTCTTGAGAGCGCTATGCAGATACAGCGAAGTGTCGGTGACGTACTCGTCGATCATCTTGTCGAACTCCTGATACTCGTGAATGATCGCGTCGACGTCAAGTTCTTTCGAGTGGTAGACCTTACTGAAGAGCCGGTTGTTCTCTTCAATGTTGCGTTTCAGTTTCTTTCCCAGCGTGTCGCGGTCAAGCAGATCCACGACGCGTATTCCCGTGCGGGTGTACTTGTCGATGTACGCGGGGCCGATCCCCCGACCGGTAGTGCCGATTTTCTCTTCCCCTTGTTCGCGGATAGAGTCGAGCAATTTGTGGTACGGCATGATCAGGTGTGCGTTGTGGCTGATCAGCAGTCGTCCTTTCACGTCGATACCAAGCTCATGCAACTGGCCGATCTCTGCCATGAGAGCGACGGGGTCAAGGACCACGCCGTTGCCAATGACACATGTGACATGTTTATGGAAGATGCCCGAAGGAATGAGATGGAGGACATACTCCTTGCTTGTAATGCCGTTCGGCGTTATGGTGGGGATAACGACCGTATGGCCGGCATTGGCACCTCCCTGATATCTGGCGACGATGTCAACGTTTTCGCTGAGGTGGTCTACGATCTTTCCCTTGCCTTCATCCCCCCATTGAGCGCCAACGATGATCTGAACGGGCATACGATGTCCTTCGTGAAAATCTTGAGTGAGCGTACATCATCTGAGGAGTCGGGAGGAAATCTGCGCGTGACCGATTGGACCATATGAGGAGGTCGGGAGTGTTGATCGGTTCGCCGCCTGATTCCCAAAAATTGTAGGCAAAAAATGAACGAAATACAAGGTGAAGCCCTGCGAATGGGTTTTTGCCTTTCAGTCGTTAATGGGTTATATTTTCGTCGCAATCAGTTGAACTTCCGACCCTTCACAGCGAAAAAGGTCCAGCGTGGATAAATTCGTTATTCATGGCGGTAAGAAGCTGAAAGGTACCGTGCAGGCAAGCGGCGCTAAGAACGCATCGCTCGCTTTGATGCCTGCAACCCTTCTTGCATCGGGAGAGTATAAGCTCCATAATACTCCGGAACTTCGCGACGTGGCGACGATGTCCCGGCTGCTGGAGACGATGGGGCTGAAGATCAGGCGGGATGATCATACGCTCACGATCAATTCGTCGTCGATCACGAGTTTTGAGGCACCGTACGAGCACGTCAAAAAGATGCGCGCGTCAATCTACGTGCTCGGTCCGTTAGTCGGGCGTTTCGGTCAGGCGGATGTCTCTCTGCCCGGAGGCTGTGCCTGGGGTCCCAGGCCCGTCAATCTTCACATCGAAGGCCTCCGCAAACTTGGGGCGGAGATCGAAGTAGAAGGAGGATACATTCGGGCGAGGGCAAAGCGTCTGCACGGCGCTCGCATCGTGTTCGATGTCTCCAGTGTCGGCGCCACAGGCAATGTGATGATGGCGGCGGTTCTCGCACAGGGAACCACGGTGATCGACAACGCAGCGATGGAGCCGGAAATAGCGGCTCTCGGACATTTTCTCAGGGCAATGGGAGCAAAGATCGATGGCGTTGGGACGAACCATCTTGAGATCGAAGGTGTGGATGCGTTGCACCCGGCGGATTGTGTAACGATCCCTGACCGCATCGAGACCGGCACGCTCCTCATCGCCGCGGCACTCGTCGGAGACCGAAATGCATCTGTCCGCATTGAGCGGTGTTCTCCGTCCCACATGAGCGCAGTGACGACGAAGCTGGAAGACGTCGGGGCGAAACTTACGTTGGGAAAAGACTTCATCGAAATTGTTCCGCCTGAATCCATCCGGCCCGTCAATATTACCACGTCGATCTATTCCGGTTTCCCCACCGATATGCAAGCCCAATGGATGGCATTGATGAGTCTGGCTCAAGGAACGAGCATTATCACGGAAACCATCTATTCCGATCGTTTCATGCACGTTCCGGAATTGATCCGGCTTGGATGCAATATCACCGTCAAGGACAACATTGCGACCGTCGTCGGGGTCCATCGGCTGATGGGAGCAAAAGTGATGTCCACGGACCTTCGGGCGAGCGCTTCACTCATTCTCGCCGGTCTGGCAGCAGAGGGGATGACAGAGGTCCTTCGGGTCTATCACCTCGATCGCGGGTACGAACAGATTGAAAGAAAACTCGCCAGCCTCGGAGCCGAGATTGAGCGCGCGAGCGGAGAAGAGTTCTGATCCTTCCGTAGAAACCATTCGTCTTTTCCCTTCGCTTCTGTGAGGGGTGGACGCGAAGCACTTCATAGCCTTCCTATCGCGTGGCGATGATCAAAGAGTTCCTATCGTATCGATCCCATGTCATCGCGCTCGCGGTACTGTCGATCGTTGCCATTGTCCTCACGCAAATCCCGCTTTTCAATTATCTCGGATTTGAATTCTCTGCGGTCATCGCTCTCTCGTGGAGTCTCATTGCCGGGCTGCTGACCATTTCGCTCTGGAACAAACGGAGGGATCCATCGAACGAGAAGTTCGCGGCGTTTGCCCTTCGATCACTTGCGACGGTCCTACTTGCTCTCCTTCTTCCCCTGGTGGTCATTGCGGTGAACGCCTTTTTCGTCAAGAACTGTTCGTTCCCGCAGGGCATCGTGCTGTTTTTTCTCGTGGCTGTTCTTGGAGTTGTCTTCACCCACGCCGTGTCACTGTTGTGCATTGTTGCGTTTCCACGTTGGAGGAAATCCAGCCTGATGATCGCGTGGATTGCAGTGCTTGCTCAGATTCCCTATGTGGGGTTCACGGGGCCGCAAATCTTCGCTTTTAATCCCATTCTTGGATTCTTTCCGGGTTTGACATACGATGAGACGCTTGATGTCACAGGACGGTTGCTGGTGTACCGTCTGGGAACACTCGCGCTGGGGCTTTTGATTCTTCTCGTGGCGGCATCAGTCCATCGGCGGCGAACCAACAGCGAACTTCAGTCGTCTCGATCCATGTCGATCATGCGCCGGGGTACCATGATTGTGCTCGCGGCAGGTGTTGTGTTCCTCTTTTTCTTCAGCGACCGGATCGGCCTGTCTTCTTCAGAGTCGTCGATCCAGCAGGCGCTTGGGGGAAGGATAGAGACTGAACATTTCATCGTGTTCTATCCGGACACGCTCTTCAAAGGTCCGAGGTTGGAGCAAGTCATTCAGTTGCATGAATTCTACTTCTCCCAGGTGTCGAGAGCGCTGTGGGTCAAACCCGGAAGGAAAATCCGATCATACATCTACGCAACACCGATGCAGAAAGGAAGACTCATCGGTGCCGCCAACACGGATATTGCGAAGCCGTGGTTGTGGCAATTGCATATCAACGCGGGTGACGTTGATGCATCGCTTCGACACGAGCTTGTTCACGTCATGGCCGCTGATTTTGGATTTCCGCTTCTTCGGATAGGAGTCAATTCGGGATTGATTGAGGGGCTCGCGATTGCGGTCGAGCGTTTTGAATATGAAGAATCGGTACACAAACTTGCTGCGATGGTCTTTGCCACGGGGGCTGCTCCCGATATGCAGAGTCTTTTTTCTCTCTCGGGGTTCATGAAGGCTCCCGCCGGTGTCAGCTACACGCTCGCGGGTTCGTTCTGTCGATATTTGATCGATCGATACGGTTTGCGTCGATTCAAGCTCTTGTACAAGACAGGTGAATATGCGATTCTCTACGACAAGCCGCTCCCGTTGCTTCTGCAGGAATGGCGCCGCTCGCTCGATCGTTTCCATTTCAGTGAGGGTGATGTCGAGAAGGCAAATTATCTCTTCAGACGACAATCGATCTTCGGAAAGGAATGTGCGCGTGTTATCGCAAATCTGAACACAGAAACGCGCGCAAAGCTGTCAAATCGGAATTTTGAAGAGGCTCTGCAGTCAGCAGAAAGGTCCATCGACAAGACGATGAGCACGGAGGCAGTCTATCAGAAAACGACGGCTTTGATACGACTCGGGCGATACTCAGATGCGATTGTATTTGCTCAGACCAGGCTCAGAGATTCAACGGCTGCATCCTCATTTCTCACATTGAAATTCCTTCTCGGGGATGCACTCTGGGGAGCGGATTCCCTTGAGAATGCGATGAAGGTATATGGCGAGCTGCTTCGTGCACATCTTTCTCTCTCGTGGGACGAGTCCATCACGTTGCGACAAGAGATTGTGCTGAATCCAGATCTTGCGCATGCACTGAAGTCTCTCTTCCTTTCATCAATCGAGGATTCAGTCCGGATGCCTTTCTTTGAAAACCTCGTGCGGGCCTTTCCAAAGGAACCGATTGTGAAGTATCTCCTGGCTCGCGAGGAAGCGGCGGCGGAACGATATGATGAGGCCATGCGCTTGCTCGACGGGCTGAGTGTTTTCCGGTCGCCTGTTTTGGAGCATTCCCGGCAGAGACGACTCGCACAACTTGCAATGGCGCTCGGTCATTATCAAAAATCGAAATTGTACTATTGGCAGTCGCTCAATCACGCCTATCGCGACACGCAGTCATTGGAGATCGAAGAAAGGCTCAGGTTCTGTGACTGGATGGATGAATTTGGTCATCGGCCGAATTGATTTTCCCGCGAATTTTGGCTTAATTGCTCTGCACTTTTACTGATATTCTTCGCACCGAACCCGCTTTTCTGACAAATATTCCTGGAGAAAACAATGCACACGACAATCACTGATGTTTGGTCGCGCGAGATCCTCGACTCACGAGGCAATCCCACGCTTGAAGTTGAAGTAACACTTGAAGATGGAACAATCGGCCGCGCGGCAGTCCCGAGCGGTGCTTCAACAGGTGAAAATGAAGCTGTTGAACTGCGCGATGGTGACAAGGCACGCTATGGCGGCAAGGGAGTGCTCAAGGCCGTCGAAAATGTGAACAATGTGCTGTCTGAGGAGGTTGTTGGATTCGAGGCGACAGATCAGATCGGCATCGATAAGATGATGATTCAGCTTGACGGGACTCCGAACAAGGGGAAACTCGGCGCCAACGCCATCCTGGGCGTTTCGCTGGCGACGGCAAAGGCGGCCGCCTTGACTCTTGGCATGCCGTTGTATCGCTACATCGGCGGCACGAATGCAAAAATTCTTCCCGTACCGATGATGAATATTCTGAACGGCGGCAGCCACGCAGATAACAACGTCGATTTCCAGGAATTCATGATCATGCCCATCGACGCTCCTTCGTTTGCAGAGGCGTTGAGGATGGGAGCTGAGATTTTCCATTCATTGAAATCAGTCCTCAAGAAAAAGGGATATAATACGGCCGTTGGCGATGAGGGAGGATTTGCTCCGAACCTCAAGTCCAATGAAGAAGCTGTCGAGGTCATCCTCGATGCCATCGGGAAAGCAAACTACAAACCGGGTGAGCAGGTGTATATCGCTCTCGATCCCGCAGCCAGTGAGTTCTTCGACACCGACAAGAAGAAATACATCTTCTCGAAGTCTGACAAATCCGAAAAAACTCCCGAACAGATGGCGAAGTACTGGGAAAGTTGGACCAAACAATATCCCATCGCGTCCCTGGAAGACGGTATGGCAGAGGGTGACTGGGAGGGATGGAAGATTTTGACGGATCTGGTCGGCAAGAGAGTTCAACTCGTCGGCGACGATGTGTTTGTGACGAATGTCGACTATCTCTCAAAGGGAATTGACATGGGTGTCGCCAACTCGATCCTGATCAAGCTCAATCAGATTGGTACTCTTACGGAGACACTGGATTGTATCGAGATGGCGAAGCGCGCACGGTACACCACCGTCCTCAGCCATCGCTCCGGCGAAACGGAAGATACGACCATTGCCGATGTTGTCGTAGCGACGAACTCAGGCATGATCAAGACGGGATCCGCGAGCAGGACGGATCGCATCGCGAAGTACAATCAGCTCCTTCGCATTGAAGAAGAGCTCGACACCAACGGCTACTATGCCGGCTTCGGCGCGTTGAATGTGAAGCTCGCCTAGTTCATTCATTGAATAGACTCAGGGTAATTCATCTATGACTCCAATCAAGTTTGGGACAGACGGTTGGCGCGGGCTGATCGCTGACGATTTCACGTTCGACAATCTCTCCAAGGTTGCCCTTGCGACCGCGAACTACTTCAAACGGCACAAGAAAATCAAGAACGGCATTGTCATCGGTTACGATTCGAGATTCCTCAGCAAGGAATTCGCGGAAGCAACAGCGACTGTTCTGGCGAACAAGGGAATCAAGGTCATCCTGTCTGACAAGATTTCGTCGACACCCATGGTCTCGCTCTTGACGACGAAACTGAAAGCAGCCGGCGGCATAGTGATCACGGCAAGCCACAATCCTGCACGCTACAATGGATTCAAAATCAAAGGCGACTTCGGCGGTCCGGCTCGTCCCGAAATGATTGAGAAGGTCGAGAAGGAACTGAAGAAGGTACTGAAATCGAAAGTGGCGCAGGCGCACAGCTTCGAAGAGCTCTTGAAGAAGGGAGCCATCAAGAAAATCGATTTCACAGAGGTCTATGTTGAGGACATCAAGACAAAGATCGATATCCCTCTCATTACATCGTCCGGCCTCAAGATTGCCTATGATGCCATGTATGGGGCCGGTCAGGGTGTATTCTCTCAGTTGGTACCGCCGAGAGCTGAACTCCGGAACTCGTTCAACCCTTCGTTTGGCGGGACACATCCCGAGCCCATTCCGCAGAACATAAGGGACCTGTCCTCCGCTGTCGTGATGAAGGGGTGCGACATCGGCATCGCGACTGACGGTGATGCTGACCGGATTGGCGCCATGGATGAGAACGGCAACTTCGTCGACTCGCATCGGATTTTCGCCATCCTCTTGAAGTACCTTGTCACGGAGAAGCACCTTACCGGCGAGATCGCAAAATCGATATCAGTCAGCCAGATTATTAACAAGATGTGTGAGAAATATGGGCTGAAACTGCATGAGACTCCCGTTGGGTTCAAGTACCTGTGTCGCTTGATGACTGAGCGAAACATCCTGATCGCGGCGGAAGAGAGTGGCGGACTCGGTGTGCGGATGCATCTTCCGGAGCGCGACGGCATCTACATTGGACTTTTGCTCTGCGAGGTGATGGCCACACGAAAGCGCAAACTGAGCGAGCTTGTCGAAGAACTGATGATAGAGTTCGGGTGGCATTACTTCAACCGCGTTGACGCGCGCATGACGGAGAAAGAGAAACAGCAAACGTTGGCCGCATACAAAAAGGGGATCAAGTCGCTGGCCGGATATCCAGTCCGGAGAGTGCAAACAACGGACGGCTTTAAACTCTTCTTCGATGATGCCTGGGTGCTGATGCGAGCCTCCGGGACTGAGCCGTTGATTCGATTCTATGCCGAAGCGGACTCTGTGTTCAAATTGAACGCGCTCTTGAAGGCTGCGACCGAAGTGTAGGGGGAAGGGGTGTGGCGAAATCGACGAGGGTGGGAGATGTGTGCGTCGAAATTTTGCGGTACGTTTTCCAAACCTCCCTGTTTCATACAGTGGAGGTTTTTTATTGCCGGGCGGAAATAATCCAGTTCACACTTCGCTCTATCCAACGGCACATCTCCATATGGAGCGTCGCTCTTTTTCGGGTTGCGAACTTGGGGGGGCAGTTGTTGATCTCCGATTGGCGCTCGAGAATCGTGGATTGAAGAGCAGAGATCACCATCAGAAATCACAAACCGGAGATCGGAAATAGTCATGGGTGATAGTGGACCAGCACTGTTGAAACGCGGTGACGAAATAGTCCTTGGCGTGGACGATGCCGCGTTCGAAGGGCGAACCATTGGCAGGCACGAAGGATTCGTAGTGTTTGTCGACGGTGCAGTTCCTGGCGACACAGTCAGGGTGCGCATCCTGAAAGTCAAGAAAAGCTACGCCGAGGCCAAAGTGGTGAGCGTAGAGCAGGCTTCACCGTATCGCGTCGCTCCGAGGTGCAGGCATTTTGGGCCTTGTGGCGGCTGCAAGTGGCAACACGTTGATTACCGGCTTCAACTCAAATTTAAGCAGCAACACGTGGTCGACGCCTTTGAGCGTATCGGCGGCTTCGTCAGCCCCAACGTTCTTCCCATTATCGGCTCCGATGAAACATTCTTTTATCGGAACAAGATGGAGTATTCCTTCGCCGAAAAGGAATGGCTCGACGTCCTTCCTCCGAAAGTCGATTTTGAGCACCCGGAGAAATCCGCCTCACCTCCATCGGAAATCGGAAATCAGCAATCAGAAATCCACCTGGGATTACATGTCCCCCAACGGTACGACAAAGTCCTTGAAATCACTGAGTGTCTCCTGCAATCTGAGCCTTCGAATGACATCCTGAACTTTGTCCGCTCTTTTGCCCGCCGTGAGAAGCTCGCCGTGTACTCATCGGATGAAGATGCGGGATATCTCCGGTTTCTGGTGATCCGTCAGAGCAGGCGGACGAAAGAGTTGATGGTCAACCTCGTGACGTTTGAACATCGTCCGGAGATCATGACGCAGCTGACGAAGGAATTACTTCAGGCAGTCCCTGAGGTGACGACCGTCGTCAATACGATCAACTCAAAGAAAGCTCAAATTGCCTTCGGTGATCGGGAAAAAGTGTATGCGGGAACCGGGATCATCCACGAGAGGTTGGGCAATCTCCTTTTTACCATCTCCGCGGGGTCGTTTTTTCAGACGAACACATCTCAAGCTGAAAAACTGTACGCCGTCGCGAAGGATCTGGCAGCTTTGAAATCGACGGACCTCGTGTGGGACCTCTATTCAGGCACTGGCTCGATAGCGCTCTTTGTATCTGATGCGGTCAACCATGTGATCGGAGTTGAGTCGGTGAGTGCCGCGGTGGAGGATGCCGACCGCAATGCAAAGGCGAATAAAATAACGAACTGCTCTTTCGTTCTTGGCGATCTGAAGGACCGACTTACGAAGGAGACAGACTGGATCACGTCACATCCGAAACCGGACGTCATGATCATCGATCCTCCGCGAAGCGGAATGCATCCAAGAGTTGTGAAAGAGATCTTGGAGATCGCACCGCCGCGCATCACGTACGTCAGCTGTAACCCGGCCACGCAGGCAAGAGACGTGAAGATGCTTGCCGATCGCTACGAAATACTCGCTCTCCAGCCGGTGGACATGTTTCCGCACACCTATCACATAGAGAACGTTGCTCAGCTCGTCTTGCGGCCGTAGCAGGCAAAAGAGGATGACAGAAAGCAAGAAGCCCTCGGAGGAATCCGGGGGCTTCTTGTTTGTCGTGTATCGAACGTGAAAATCGTGCTCTCAGTCTTTCGTCCTCATCGAGGAACGAACTGCATCTCTTCGTTTGAAGTGCCAGAAGATCAAAAGGATTGCCCCGCAGCAAGCTCCGAAAAGAAAAGCAGCTTTCGCCCACGGAGTTTTGGAATCGAGATGTGATGAGCGGAGTTTTCGAGCCTGTTCAGGGATGACGTCCGATAGAAGTGAGCCAAGCTCTCCAGAATAGTCGACTCGCTCGGCATACAGAAGTGCCGCATCGCTCACATTGACTAGTCGAATTTGGAGTATGGTGAGGGGCTCTCGGCGCACCACGTCGACGTGGACAACCTTTTGGACGCCCACAGATTTTCCCGCTTCTGCAAGGGAGCGGGGATCAGCGATTCCTTCCGAACTCTTCAGACTGTTCGCCACAATGACGTCAAATCGATCTGATTCTCCTAGAACACTGGCAAATCGCTTGGTCAGTTGAGCGCCCTCTTCGAGAGAGAGTCCATGGAGTGAGAATTGAAAAACGGCCACTCTTTCTCGTTCACCCGGCACGGGTGCAGTTGACCCTGTTTGAGAAAACCCCGTGATCGCAAGAAGGACCGCCGGTACTATGATGAGCGATATTCGGCTAAGGAATGGAGACATCGGCCACACTAGTCAATTTTAAGTGCATTCTCTCTTGTAAATAGGGTACCCCGAACGATGGAAAACGGACGTTCCGTCGTGAGTGACACGTTCTCAGGCTGTTCCACAAAACTAACCTCGATATGTTCGTTGATTCGCAGCGTGTCATTGCCGCTCAATGTGAAGCTGAGTGGGATGTTGAGCATTGTGTCTGAAAATGCGTTCCACTGGAGCGAGATACTCCGGGTTGTGGCAAGCAGTGCATAGGGCGAAGAGGCACTCGAAATCACCCCCCGGCTGGTCGAATAACTCACTCTGATTCCTGTTGGTTGATGCCTGAAATGAAATTGGAGAAGGAGTTCGACCGATTTGGCAGTGTCTCCTCGAACTGTGTGTACCGTGCGGCTGACCTCCACCCAGGGTTGTGCCGGCATCGGCAGTGATTGTTGGAACTTCGCCTCTGTTTCAAAGCCTCGCAACACCGTGTCACGACCTGCAAAAGCAAGATGGAAATTCCTGAGATACTCTGTGCCCGCGAGAGTCAGAGTTCCTTTCGTCGAGTCGAGATTGTAGCTTTGTTCGACATGAACTGACGGTAGCCACTCCTTGGAGTAAGAATCCTGCAGCGAGAGAATGATGACGGTCAATGCAAAAAGTCCGAAGACAATGATACCGACGAGTCGTCGTCTGAACTGTTTGAGAAAAATGCCGGTGTGTGCATCGAAAGCGATTGCGGCGAAGCCTAGCAGAAACGGAAACGCCCAAAGGGAGAAGAATAGAATGTAACCGACCTGAAGAAAAGCGTTGATCCCGGGCGTGATTTCAGGCTGAGAATGTAACGCGCGCGCGACAAAGTCGAACGCTTCCGTAAAGAACAACCTGAACATGAAATGAGGTGAGAGCAGCCAGAAAATAATCTTAAGCACCGGCTGTCGCACAAGCATGGCTAGGCTCAGCATGAACAAGGCCGATGCGGGATACAACGCCAGCTTCGGTGAGCTGGGAGAAAAGAGAAGAATGAGAGCCATGAGAGAAACGGCCGCACGCAAAAAGTACGGATAGGCTTCTTGACGCAGGTGTAATCGGTGTGAAAGTTGAAGCGAAAGCCAAATGCCGATGCAGGCTGCAAAAAAGGCGAGAAGGAAATACCCATTGATCTCCGCCATCCAGGGATAGCGCGTCCCCTTGATCAGCGCAACAACATTCTCCGACAACCATACACAGGACTGAATGATGAGCATAAGCAGGAAGAGTTTGAGTCCAGGAATCGTGGGTCGGGCCATCCCCGCATACGAGGCTCGTCTCCTTCGTGCGTTGATGAGTGCAGCGCCAGCGACGATAAACGTCACAACGACAAAGATCTGGAGAACCCATAGCGGAACAAACATGGGAAACGTGGCCACCTCGTACAGAAAATAGGTTCCGATTTTCTCTTCAGGAACTCCGCCATCGAATCGCTCCACGAGTTTGAAGACCAAATCGCCGGAGCGTTTGAGGCCGCTGATTTTGAAATTCTCGAAATTGTCCTGGGGGGTATGAATCGGATCACGGGCATCGGACGTGAAATCGATCGCGGGTATATTTTTTTCGAGAAATGCTTCGTGGTCAGAGCCGACCCCACCCCCGGGCAAAGCGCCCATCAGGACAAAAAAGTCAGTCGGAAAATGGAGCCCCGTGTACCCTAGCTTGGCGAACTCTTCATAGGAAGCGCGGACAAGCCACTTGGGTGAACTGTGTTTTGCCGCATCAAGCGTAGGAAAAAGGAACGAAGAACCGTTGGCCATGTCGAGCTGGAGCATCAGCGAAATGCGGCTCGTATCCGCAAAATTCTTGACAAAATGGCGCGAGCCCTTCAGTCCAGCCTCCTCGCCGCCGAACAGAGCGAAGATGATGGTCGATTGATTTTTCCTTTGCGAAAGCACGCGGGCCAACTCGATGACGGCAGCTGCACCTGACCCGTCGTCGTTGGCTCCCGGGACATTGGGATCTGCAGAATCCAGATGAGCGCCGAGCACAATGATGCGGCTCGTTGCACCTCGGAGGACTCCCACGGCGATTCCGCTGCGCGTGTTGGTCGGAGATGAGCCCAACATTCCCGGATATTCCAAGATGGGCATGATGTAGGCGTCTGAGAGCCCGAACTCGTGGAATTTCCGAAGGGCGAACTCCATCGAGGCCCGCTCATTGGATGAACCCATCGGTCGTGGCCCAATGTCGACAGCGATCGTACGGAGATACGCTGCTGCACTATCCGTCGAAAACGGAGTTTGAGCCTGAATGAACAGCGGACAGAGAAGAAAGAGAAGGAGACAGAAAGAGGCGATGAACTTCATCATGGAATCCTGGCGATGGATAGCTTAGAGCAAAATACAAATCGAAAACTTGTGGTGAGCACCTGCCCGCGGGGTCAAGAGGAGCCGGCAGGCGTCTGAACCATCAGAGATAGATATCGGTAAATTTCACGCGAGGTTTTTCTCAAAGAACGACACAATCCGCGTTTCGTACTCGCTGCCGCCGACATTCAGAAGATTGGTGTGATCCCCTCTCTGAATCAAGAACAACTCCTTCGGCTGGTTTGCGTTGTCGTACAGGGCTTGGGAATATTCGGACCTGACGCGCGTGTCATCCATTCCATGAATAAAAAGAACGGGATTGTATACGCTCTGCACCGAGTGAATGGGAGATACGAATCTGGCCTTGAAATGAGCCAGCCGTTGCGGCTGGCTCATCGCCAGGTTGCGGAGAAAATGCCACGGGAGTTTGATGATCCGCTTCTGGTAATCCACCATGACGGTGCGAAGATCCGTGAAGCTCGCCTCGGCAACAATTGCCGCTATTCGTTTGTCGACTGCCGCTGCCTGCAAAGCTACCGCTGCCCCCATGGATGTGCCAAAGACACCAATGTTGCCTGTCTGAACGTCCCGTCTGCCGAGAAGATAATCAATGGCAAGGGAAAGATCAGATTTCTCATAGAAGCCGAATGTGCAGTAGTGCCCTTCGCTGCCGCCATGACGTCGTGAATCATAAAGAAAAACATTGAACCCGCGACCGTAGAAAAGTTTCGCGTAAGGGACACCGCCGATTTTGCAGTCCCCGACTCCGTGCAAATAGATAATTGTTCCGCGGGCTCCCGCCGGCTGTTTGACAAGCCAACAGCTGAGTTTGAAGCCTTCACGGGTTTCCAACACAATGTCCTCTTGCGGTAGGTCGGCATTGCGCGGCTCCAGAAGGTTTGTGAACGTGCTGTACCACTCTCGGGTTCGCAGATGCGGTTGAAGAACCAGGAGAGGGCCAAAAACGAAAATGATGGCGCCTGCGGTGATCAGGAACAGAACGACAATAAGAAGAAGCGCCACGAAAATGGACATGCGCTCAGGAGGAGGAATTAATGACGATAACCATCGGGACTGCAGAGTCAATATAGAAAGGGAGTGACTGTGATGCAAGCAGCGGCGTCGCGCTTTGATGTCAGTCGAATTCCTAGTACTTTCAACATCATTCATCTCATCGAAATGACAGACGAGAACTCTGTGACTGATCTCAGAATTGCATTGGTCCATGATTGGCTCACCGGCATGCGGGGCGGGGAAAAAGTACTGGAGGTCCTCTGCGAGCTGTATCCTCATGCGACCCTGTTCACCCTCCTTCACAACAAAGGAAGTGTGTCGGAGACCATCGAAAAGATGAAGATTCGTACCTCATTCATTGACCGGCTGCCGCTCAAAGCAACGAAGTACAGAAACTATCTTCCGCTGTTCCCCCGGGCCATCGAGTCATTCGATTTCTCTGGATTCGATCTTGTTTTCTCGACAAGCCATGCGGTTGCCAAAGGGGCCCGTCCGGGTCCCGGCGCTCTTCATATTTGCTATTGCCACACTCCGATGCGGTACGTCTGGGAGCTGTATGACGAATATTTTGGACCGGGGCGGGCAGGGCTGTTGACACGAGCGGCAATGTCAATCGTTGCACCCCGGCTGCGAGAGTGGGATGTGCGGACAAGTGATCGCGTGAACTTCTTCATCGCTAACTCTCACAATGTTGCGAGTCGCATCCGCCAGTACTATCACAGGACCGCCGATGTCATCCATCCTCCGGTGAACGTCGATCAATTTTCCGTATCGGAAAAGGACGAAGGCTATTTTCTGATCGTCAGTGCGCTGGTTCCGTACAAGCGGGTCGACCTCGCTGTTGAGACATTCAATCAAACCGGGGAGAGACTGTTGATCGTTGGCAGCGGACCAGAATCAAAGAAGCTGCAATCAAACTCGAACAAAAACATTCAGTTTCTAGGGTGGCAAGGCGATGCGGAACTGTCGCGGTTGTATGCCGGCTGCCGGGCTCTGATCTTCCCTGGGATTGAGGATTTCGGCATCGTTCCGTTGGAGGCGATGGCCTGCGGCAAACCCGTCATCGCATTCGGAAAGGGCGGCGCACTGGAAACCGTGGTTGACGATCCAAGCCATCCAACCGGACTCTTTTTCAGCGAGCAGACTGTGCCGTCGCTCAGAGAAGCGATGGCGAAGTTCTCTTCGTTGAAGTTTGACCCCGTCACCATTCGCAACCATGCCGAGCGTTTTGCTTGTTCCAAGTTCAAGGAGAGAATACGCGAATACGTTGAACAGAAGCTCGACCTTCCGAGGAAATGAAGCAACTTGCGCGCAGCCACTCCCCAGGTCGTGACAATTTTCTGAACTGCGGAAACGCCGTAAGCTCAACAAAACCTTTGACTTTCCAGCGCGTTTTGGTTAAATTGTCAGTCCAATTTTTAGATTTTGCCCCGTTCTATCGCGTTTTAGCCACTTTTTCGGGGGTCTCAGCTCTTTGAAGACTTACGATTGGGGCATATGATGTGTGAGAAGAGGACAAATGGCGGGAGATCAGCATCACAGGTCCAAAAAGACGCGATATGATGTTCTTCTGGTGCCGCGCGACGATGCTGGGAAAGCGAAGTCGGTACGGTTCGCTCCTTGGCAAGTGTACTTGCTCGTTGCAAGCTCGTTGGTCTTGGTCATTGCAGCTGTCCTAGTATTGCTCGTCTATACTCCCGTTGGGGCTTTGGTCCCTATAGAGAATCCAGGACTTGTGAATAAGTACAGCAAGGAGCTTGTAGCGCTCAATCAGCGGATGACCTCGATGATGGAGCAACTCCTTGAGCTTCGTGAATACAATGTCAAGTTGCGAAAGGCTCTCGGCGAGAAAGTCGTAGCGACGGATTCAGGGGTGGCAGTAGTCGGAAATTCTCGCGTGGAGAAACCCGACGCGAAGAAGAAAGATGTCGGGGCACAGAAGGTTACCGAGGTCTCGCGTGGCGAAATTGCCCGAGCGATGCTAGGCTCGCCGTCCACGCAACAAGTCCAGCCCGAAGTAAACCGCGTGGCTTTCCCGGTGGTCATGCCGACGGAGGGGTACATCACGCGTGGATTTGAACCTGCTTTGCGTCACTATGGCCTGGACATTGCGGGGAGCATCGGAACGACCGTCCATGCATCTGCTGACGGATATGTGGTTTTCGCGGGTTGGACCAGCGATGATGGAAACAAGATTATCATCTCGCATTCGGGCGGGTTTCTAACATTCTATAACCACAATCAATCGCTGTTGACAGTAGCGAATATGTACGTGCGACGCGGCCAGCCGATTGCGCTTCTCGGTAATTCGGGCGAAACAAGTCTCGGTCCGCATGTGCATTTTGAGATCTGGAAGGACGGCGTCCCCGTGAATCCAGCCAACTACATTCTCAATCTTAACTTCTAATAACAGAAGGAACTCCGGCTCTGAAAACTGATCTGGTCAAGGAACTGAACATGATCGGCCCCGGTACGGTGGTGGAAGGAAAGATCCGCAGCCAGGGAAGTGTCCGCATCGATGGCAAACTGACGGGCGAAATTACGGCGAGCGAGAGTCTGGCGGTTGGACTTTCCGGAGAGATCGATGGAAACGTAACCGCGAAAAACGTGACCATCGGCGGAAAAGTGCGTGGGTCAATCACTGCAAGCGAAAAGATTGTGTTTGAGGGAAAGGCAGTGATCAAGGGCGATATTCGAGCATCGAAGCTGGTCATCGATGAGGGATGCTTGTTCGACGGAAAAGTCGCGATGACTGAAAAGGCTCAGCCCTACGAAGCCAGGCACTGATCTCAAAAGTTCATCGGAAAGGGCAGGCTATGGCTGCTGAGCCGAAAGAACCCCGCCGGAAGGACGAGTCGTCCCCCGGACAGGCCTATCGGGATGCTGGCCCGTTCCTGACTCTCGGCATCCAATTGGCAGCTGCTGTGGTGTTCTTCTTCTTGATTGGCTGGTGGCTGGACACGCGGATGGAGACCTCTCCTGCATTCAAATTGATCGGGTTGTTTGTTGGCTTCGTTGGAGGCATGATCAAGTTCTTGAGATCTGCGGCAGAGCTGAGCAAAAAAGAAAAGACTTTGTAGCGGGGTATGATTGAAACTTGATCGGGGTTTTTTGAAGTTGATTGCAATCGTCTTCCTCGGTGTGGCGGTTCTGGTTGTTGTACCGCTTTCGATCTATACCAATCGGGAGCTGGTCCGAAGTGTTATTGCCGCCGGCTTGGCGAGTCTGTTTCATCTGCTTCTCGGGTACCTGTTCATCGAATATGGTTTCGAAAAGTCTAACACGACGTTTCTCAAAGTTATTCTCGGCGGAACACTCGTGCGGATGTTTTTGCTCGTCGGCATTGTGCTTCTGCTCGTTCGTGTGTACCAGTTTCAAACAGTTTCCTTGATGGTGTCGCTTTTACTGTTCTATGTTTTGAATCTGTTTCTTGAAATTCACCTCCTTCAGAAAAAGGTTGCATTAAAGCGCTAGCTGCGTCGGATGATCGAATCACAAGCAATCATTGACACACTGAAACACGCCGCGCTGAGCGCGGCGGACACGATCCATGCGCCGGCGGCACACGTGGCGGCGGAACACGGAGAGAAATTCGAGTTTGGTCACCTGCTCGCCCATATGCAGAACTCCAGGACTCTGGAATTGCCGGGCGGCCACATCGACCTCCCCCAGTTTCCCCCTCTTCATGTCGGAAGCATGACCATCGATCTTTCGCTCTCGAAGCACGTGTTCTTTATGCTTCTCTCGGCCCTTGTCGTCGCGGTATTCTCGATCTACGCTGCGAATCGAAACCGCAAGAACATCATTCCAAAAGGAATCGGGAATCTCTTCGAAGTCATCATCGTGTTCGTTCGAGACGAAGTCGCCCTCCCCAATATGGGCCCTGGAGGCTTGAAGTATCTTCCTTTTATGCTGACCCTGTTCTTCTTCATCTTGATCATGAACCTGATGGGACTCATTCCTTACGGGGCAACATCGACGGCAAACATCTCGGTAACGGCTGCCCTCGCGTTGGTGGCGTTCATCATGATTCAGGCTGCGGCTATTCGTGAGGAAGGGGTGGGGCATTACCTTGCGCATCTCACTGGAGGAGTGCACTGGTCAATTTGGCCCATCATGATTCCTGTCGAGATCCTGGGACTGTTCACTAAGCCCTTCGCTCTCTGCATGCGTTTGTTCGCCAACATGAACGGCGGACACATCGTCTTGTTGGCGCTCATCGGACTTGTCCTGCTCTTTCGTTCGATCATCGTCGCCCCGCTGTCGGTAGCGTTCAGCGTGGGGGTCATGATGCTGGAGCTTTTTGTAGCGTTCTTGCAGGCATACATTTTCATCATGCTGACATCGCTCTTCATGGGGTTCGGGATGCAATCGGAACATTCAGAAGAGCATGCAGAGCATTCGTAAGCTGATTTCTTAATCACGTTTGCACGATCTACTCAACGAGGAGGAACAATCGCAATGGAACCAACCGCACTAGGATACCTTTCTGCTGGAATTGGCGCTGGCTTGATCGTCATTGGAGCCGGGTTTGGCATCGGCAAGCTGGCAGCATCGGCGATGGAAGCAACAGGCCGTCAGCCGGAAGCCGCTGGTCAGGTACGAACATCCATGATTATTTCCGCTGCACTGATCGAAGGCGCAACGTTTTTCGGTCTCGCAATCTGCATTCTGCTCGCAGTAAAGTAATCGAGGACCACAGAACATGTTTGACATCAATCCCGGGTTAATGGTCTGGACGGTTGCCACGTTTGTGGTGCTTGTTCTTGCCCTCTCCAAATACGCATGGAAACCTCTTCTGAAATCCCTGCAGGATCGCGAGGACACGATTCGTCAGGCGCTCGATCAGGCTGAGAAGGCTCGGGCGGAAGCCGGCGAGCTCCTCAAGAAAAACGAACAGAACCTTGCCAAAGCTCAAGAGGAATACCAGAAGATCATTCGGGAAGGCAAGACGTTTGCTGAGAAACTGAAGGAAGAGGTTGTTGCCAAAGCGCATCAACAGGCACAGCGGGAAATCCAGCAGGCAAAGGAAGAAATTCAGCGCGATGTTGAGGCAGCAAAGCAACAACTCAGGAGCGAAGTCGCTGATCTCGCCGTTCTCGCGGCAGGCAAAATCCTGGACGAGACACTGGATGTTCAGAAGCACAAGAAAATTGTTGACGGTTTCTTGAACCAACTCCCGAACAGCTAAGATCGCTGAACGGTGGTCGAGTGTTGGAACTGAGCACCCTCGCACAGTGCGGGGAGTTTCTCGCCTTCCTCTTCCACGAACACCATTGAAACTATGAGAGCTTATCGTGTTGCGCGGCGGTACGCGGAAGCCGTGCTCGAACTTGCAGCGGATCAAAATCAGGGTGAACGCCTCGCGGGCGACCTGGAATTGCTTCAGAAAGCAATGAAGGAGTCGGTTGAACTTCAGGGCTTCCTGAAGAGTCCGGTCATCTCGAAGGAAAAAAAGCGCGCGATCCTGGTGTCACTCTTCAAAGCAAAAGTGGACGTGCTGGCGTTCGACTTTCTCAATCTCCTCGTTGAGAAGGGACGTGAAGATGTGTTAGAGAGCATCCTCGTTGAATACTTCAAAATGCGCGACGACCAACTTGGAATTGTGACGTTGGAGCTCCGGGCTGCGGTCGATATGACGAACGATCAGCAGCTGGCGATTGCAAAGCGATTCGAGGGGATGACGCGGAAGAAGATCCGGGTTGTCTTCAGCGTGGAAAAACAATTGAAGGGCGGCTTTGTCGCAAGAATTGGTGACACAGTCTATGATGGGAGCGTGCTACGGCAACTTGAATTGCTGCGTGAGCGTTTCGCAGAAGGGGCCGGGCGCAACTAGAACGGCCGTTCTCATTGATCTGATTTGAACAAAAGGAAATCGTATGGCAGAAGTAAGACCTGATGAAGTCTCCGCTATACTACGGAAGCAACTCTCCGGCTTTGAACGGGATGTCGATATCTATGATGTCGGAACTGTGCTCCAGGTGGGAGATGGTATCGCGCGAGTGTATGGATTGTCGAAAGTCATGGCGAGCGAGCTCGTCGAGTTCCCGCATGATGTCTTCGGCATGGTCCTCAATGTCGAAGAAGACAATGTCGGATGTGTGCTCTTCGGCGAAAGCTCCTTCGTGAAAGAGGGGGATATCGTCAAGAGAACGAAACGGGTGGCATCGATGCCTGTGGGGGAGCAGATGCTCGGACGGGTCATTACTCCGCTCGGGGAACCGGTGGATGGCAAGGGACCCATCAAGACAGAAAAGTATCTGCCGCTGGAACGGAAGGCGCTCGGAGTTCTTCAACGCCAACCCGTGAAGGAACCTCTCCAAACAGGATTGAAAGCGGTTGATGCGATGATCCCGATCGGTCGTGGACAGCGCGAGTTGATCATCGGAGATCGCCAAACCGGCAAGACGGCCGTCGCGCTTGACGCTATCATCAATCAGAAATATACACACACCGAAAAGGCGAAGGCAGAAGGTGTCAAGCCGGTATTCTGTATCTATGTCGCCATCGGTCAAAAGGGTTCGACTATGGCGCAAGTGGTCGCCAAGCTGGAAGAGTTTGGTGCTATGGAGTACACCACGGTCATCCAGGCAACCGCAAGCGATCCCGCTCCATTGCAGTTCATTGCACCGTACGCCGGAGCGACGCTTGGGGAGTTTTTCCGTGACAGCGGGCGTCACGCGCTCGTCATCTACGACGATCTTTCGAAACACGCTCAGGCGTATCGTCAGATGTCTCTGTTGCTGCGTCGTCCTCCCGGTCGAGAAGCATATCCCGGCGATGTGTTCTATTTGCATTCACGCTTGCTCGAACGAGCCTCAAAGCTAAATGATGACCTCGGCGGTGGAAGCCTCACTGCTCTTCCGGTCATCGAAACACAGGCCGGTGACGTCTCTGCGTACATTCCGACCAACGTCATCTCCATCACGGATGGTCAAATCTACCTTGAATCAAGTCTCTTCAATTCTGGCATCCGTCCTGCCATCAATGTTGGCATCTCGGTATCACGTGTTGGAGGTAACGCGCAAATCAAAGCCCTGAGAAAAGTCGCCGGTCGGCTGCGCCTTGACCTTGCTCAATTCCGTGAACTGGAAGCGTTCGCAAAATTCGGGTCTGATCTCGACAAAGCGACCCAACAGCAGTTGCTGCGTGGTTCACGCCTGGTGGAATTGCTCAAACAGAATCAATATGTGCCCATGGCAATTGAAAAGCAGATCGTCGGGCTGTTTGCCGGCACGAACGGTTATCTCGATCCGGTGCGCTTGGATGATGTGCAGCGTTTTGAGCGGGAATTGCTCGAGTACATCGAAATGAAATATCCCGACATCTACACAACGATATCGGGGACGAAAGATCTTTCCGAACAGACAACGACGAAACTCCACGACATTCTCAAGGAATTCAGCGGCAAGTTTAGGGCAACGGGGATAGCGAGTTAATCATCCCTGTCGGATCCTGAATTTGTTCATGAGCGCTCATGTATGGCAACACTCCGTGAAATCCGGCATCGCATCACCGGCGTAACGAACACACAGAAAATAACAAAAGCGATGAAAATGGTCGCTGCGGCACGCTTGCGTCGTGCCCAGGAGGCCATCGTCTCAGCGCGACCGTACGCACGCAAACTCGGAGAGTTGCTTCGACATCTTGTGACGAAGGTCGATGTGAATTTGAACCCATTGCTCGTTGGACGCGAAACGCGTACGGTACTGCTCGTTGTGGTGACTGCCGATCGTGGACTGTGCGGTTCGTTCAACAGCAACATCATCAAAGCTGCCATCCAGCGTCTGAAAACACAAGGTGACGTCGCCACCCAAGTGATGACAATCGGCAGGAAGGGGACTGAGTTCTTCGGGAAGCGGAAATATGATGTTGTGTTGAAGCACCCCGGAATCTTTCTGGATCTGGAATTCGACCACGCCCGATCCTTCGTGCAGGAAATAACGGAGGGATACCTGGAGGGGCGATTTGACAAGGTCGAGGTCATTTACAATGAGTTCAAATCGGTCATCCAACAGAGAATTGTCGTTGAGCAGCTCCTGCCGATCCCCGCTGAAGAAACCCAACCCTCCAAAGACTCGAAGGGACGATCGTTGGTAGATTACATTTATGAACCTTCCAGCGCAGAAATCGTTAATGTCCTCGTCCCCAGACACTTGAACTTCCAGATGTGGCGTATTCTCTTGGAATCAAATGCGGCGGAGCAGGGTGCTCGGATGACAGCGATGGACAATGCGACGGAGAATGCAAGAGAGTTGATTCGTGACCTCACGCTGAAGTTCAATAATGCCCGTCAGGCCTCCATCACGAAAGAGCTGCTGGAAATTGTCAGTGGCGCTGAAGCACTGAAAGCCAGCTAGCATGCACAGGAGGTTGTCGCACCTCGCCTCAAGAAGTGGTTGAGACCGCTGCCGGGTTTGCCGACGGCGGTTTTTTGTCCCCCTGCAGCCATCCATCCGATTCCCCAAGCCCTACAAATGGCTTGATTGGCCTGGTTTTTTTTGCTACCTTATATGTCCCAAATTTTGAGACGCCCGGCTTCCGAAATCTCAATTGGCGGGAAGATTTCGAGTGTTTTGTTAAGGAGAGGGTCGGATTCGATGTTTGAAAGCCTGAGTCAAAAGCTCGAATCGGTCTTCAAGAAGCTTCGTGGTGAAGGCAGGATTACTGAGGCAAATGTCGCGGAAAGCCTCCGTGAAATCCGACGTGTTCTTTTAGATGCCGATGTCAACTACAAGGTCGCCAAGCAGTTCATCGAAGATGTCCAGAAGCGGGCGGTCGGCCAGGAAGTACTGAACAGCATCACCCCCGGCCAATTGATCATCAAGATCATCTACGATGAGATGGTCAAACTGCTGGGCGAGTCGAAAGCAGACATTCAGTCGTCGCAGACTCCGCCGACTGTGGTATTGATTGCCGGTTTGCAAGGATCCGGTAAAACGACGTTCTCCGCAAAGCTCGCGCGATTCCTTCGAGCCAAAGGAAGTAACCCTTTACTTGTGGCGGCCGACGTTCATCGACCTGCGGCCATCGACCAGCTGATCACGCTTGGCAAGCAGCTTGAGATTCCGGTCTACTCGGAGCGTGGCGCTGGTGCCGTGAAGATTGCAGGCGATTCGATCGACTTTGCACGCAAGAATGTCCGCGATACTGTCATCATCGACACCGCCGGACGACTGCATCTTGACGAAGAGATGATGCAGGAAGTCGCTGCGATCAAGGAGATCACGAAGCCCCACGAGATCCTGTTCGTTGTCGATGCGATGACGGGCCAGGATGCCGTGAACACCGCGAAGGCGTTTCACGACAGGCTCGATTTCGACGGCGTCGTGTTGACGAAGCTCGACGGCGACAGTCGTGGCGGAGCAGCGCTCTCCATCCGCTCCGTGGTCCAGAAACCGATCAAGTTCATCGGGATCGGAGAGAAGCTCGACGCCCTCGAGCCGTTTTACCCGGAGAGGATTGCCTCGCGGATTCTCGGGATGGGTGACATCGTCACCCTTGTCGAGAAGGCGCAGGAGCAGTTCGACCAGGAAAAGGCTGGCAAGCTCGAAGAGAAGCTCAGGAAGTCGCAGTTCACGCTGGAAGACTTTCTCGATCAGTTACGCGAAGTGAAAAAAATGGGTCCCCTGAGTCAGGTCCTTGGGATGATCCCCGGAATGAACCGCCTGCCGGACAATGTGCAGGTGGATGACAATGCGCTCGTTCGCATTGAGGCCATGATCCAATCGATGACTCAGGAAGAGCGTTCCCGGCCGGCCATCATTAACGGAAGCCGTCGTCGCAGGATTTCCGTGGGAAGTGGAACCACGGTACAGGAAGTCAACCGCTTGCTGAAACAGTTCGAAGAAATGCAGCGGATGATGAAACGAATCACTAAAGGCGGTCTGAAGCGTGCCATGCAGGGCATGCGGATGCCGATGCGCTAAGGTCTGCAACGGGCATCGAACATGAATTGCTAAATCATCACTTACACGTTTCCTATCAAGAGGAGTAACACGGTGGTAAAGCTACGCTTGCGAAGAGCAGGAAAGAAAAAAAATCCGATCTACAAGATCGTTGTCGCGGATATCCGTTCACCCCGTGACGGCCGGTTTATTGAGGCTGTAGGGCAGTATGATCCGAATGTGAATCCGATTCTTCTCACGCTCAAGGAAGAGCGCGTATTCTATTGGCTGAAGAAAGGTGCACAGCCGACGGATACCGTGCGGTCGCTCCTTCAGCGAAAAGGCCTCTGGTTGCGTTGGACGCTGCAGAAGCGTGGCGTCGATGAGGCGAAGGCACAGAGCATCATTGAGCGATGGCAGATGCAGCAGGCCGAGCGCCCACAGCGCGAAGCTGACAGCCGGGCTCGCCGTGCCGAGAGAAAGAAGAAAGCAGCGGAGAAGCCGGCAGAGGCAACTCCGGCGGCGCCAACAGCCGAAGCTCCAGCACAGCCGGCGGCTTAAGGACGGTGTGCAGGGGAGGATGACTCCCCCGCAAATGATTCGAAGGAATTTCTTCCCACGATGTACTGGGGGTGGGTGTACTCGACCCGTCAGTACAAGGCTCGATCCCTAAACAGGAGGTGGACCATGAAGGAATTCGTTGAATACCTTGCGAAGCATCTCGTGGACAAATCCGAAGCTGTCGTCGTTGAGGTCGAAGAAAAGGACGACAAGACCATCTTCAAGCTCAGAGTTGATCAAACAGACGTTGGAAAATTGATAGGAAAGAAGGGGCGAACGGCTTCTGCCTTGAGGGTGCTTCTTCGGGCAGTAGCTGCGAAAGAAGGGAAGAAAGCCGTTCTCGATATTATAGGTTGATGACAAAAGACCGTTGCACGTATCACGACACGGCGCGTTCATGATTGCTGTCGGAAGGATCACCAAAAGCGTTGGCATCAAAGGTGAGGTCAGAGTAGCGATGCTCACGGAGAGTCCGGAACGCTTCTCGAAGCTGAAGTCAGTCTGGTGTGGTACGGATGAAACAACGGCGATTCGGTTCCCGATACTCTCGATGAGGATTGAGCAGTCTGCCGTGGTTCTGAAGTTGAAGGAAATCGATTCGCGAACGCTGGCAGACGAACATCGGGGCGAGTACCTGTTCGTCGAAGCGAAAGACACAGTTGCACCGGCGCGAGGATCATACTTCATTCACGATATCATCGGGATGAAGGTGGTCACCGAGGCTGGCGAAGAGGTTGGGAGTGTGCGGGATGTGATGGAATTGCCGGCAAACGATGTGTGGGTTGTGAACTCGGGGAGTAAGGAATTTCTCATCCCGGCGATCAAAGAGGTGATTCGGCTGGTAGATCTCACTGGTCGCAGGGTGGTGATTCGGCCGCTGGAAGGGATGCTCGAGTAATGCGCATCGATATCGTGACAGGTCTGCCGAAGTTGCTGGAAAGCCCCCTCCAGGAAAGTATCCTCCGACGGGCTCAGGACAAAGGGAAAGTTGAACTCTTCGTCCACGATCTTCGGGAATACACGCACGACAAGCATAAGACAATTGACGACACGCCCTACGGGGGCGGCGCCGGAATGGTTCTAAAACCGGAACCCGTCTTCGAGTGCGTGGAGAAGTTGCAGAAAGATCGATCCTATGATGAGATCATCCTTCTCGCAGCGGATGGGGAGAAGCTGACGCAGCCGCTGGCCAATGAACTGTCGCTGCAACAAAACATCATCCTCGTCTGCGGGCATTACAAAGGTGTGGATGAGCGTGTGCGGGAAGTCCTCGTCACAAGGGCGATATCCATTGGTGATTATGTTTTGACGGGAGGAGAACTGGCGGCAGCGGTCGTGGTTGACGCGATTGTGCGACTGGTTCCCGGAGTCTTGAATGATAGCGAGTCGGCGTTGAGTGATTCGTTTCAAGATGGTTTGCTGGGGGCACCCCAGTATACACGGCCGCCGGACTATCGAGGAATGCTGGTCCCGGAGGTGCTCTTGTCGGGTAACCACACCGACATTGAACAATGGCGACAGGATCAGAGGCTTCATCGAACTCAAGCCCGTCGTTCGGATCTCATGAAATAGAATTTCCAGAACATTGACATGATACTAGCGCGGAGAGGTAACAATGGATAAGATGAAACTCATCGAAGCAATGCAACTCAAAACGGACGTGCCGACGTTCAGTTCGGGTGACACGATCAACGTGCACGTGCGCGTTGTCGAAGGCGACAAGGAACGCATCCAGCAGTTTCAGGGTGTTGTCATTGCCAGGCGTGGAGCCGGATTGAACTCTACGTTCACCGTACGAAAGATTTCTGATGGTGTCGGCGTGGAGCGTATTTTCCCGCTGCATTCACCGCGCATCGCGAAGATCGAACGCGTGAAAGAAGGAAAAGTCCGGCGCTCGAAGCTGTACTACCTGCGAAAACTTGCTGCCAAACAAGTGACGCAGAAGACCAGTGCCTGAGAACTCAAAGAACGTCATCGGGGTGTCCGAAGCTTCCTATCTTCGTCCCCTCTGGTACGGTCTCCGGGACTCTGGGAGCGATCTCGACCTTCGGGTTGGGATCCCTGCTCAACTTCCTCTCGAACTTCAGCAGCGCATCGGAAACCTCCGGTGCGCTTTTTTATCCCCCATCGATTATGCACGCCATGGAGGGGATTATTGCATCGTCCCCGGTGTCGCGGTCTCTTCGTCGTATCGTTCCAACACCATACAGTTGTTCATCAATCCCGATGTTCGTGACATTGAGAAAATTGCGGTGGATATCCGAGTGACGTCGGAAATCGTCCTGGCCAAAATCATTCTGGCAGAGAAATTTCCGAACCGGGAAGCCTCAAAGCAGGCATTGCAGTTCCTTCCGATGTTGCCAAACCGCAGCGAAATGCTGCGCAAAGCCGACGCAGCGCTCATCGTGAATCTCCACCCGGTTGAAGAAGCGGAGGAAAAACCCTTCGCCTTGGACCTTGTGGAAGAATGGAATGACATGACCGGATTGCCCTACGTGCATGGATGCTGGGTTGCACATGACGAGGAAGGGCTGGGTGGCGTCGTCAGGGAACTCCTTCGATCGAAGGAGCGGGGTATGAGTCACCTCGGTCAGATTGCTCAAGTGCTCGCCGCTGAGAAAAATCTATCCCTCCAATTCGCTTCCCAATACCTCGCAACATTCTCATACGAATTCGGCGAACTCGAACAAGAGAGTATGACCGAGTTCATGAAGTACGCCTACTTCCACGGCATGCTGCCAGACGTTCCGGATCTCAGCTTTTTTGAGGTCGGGCCGTTGCCCTCGCCATCCGCTAATTGACTTTGGTATCGAGTACCTCCAGTGTTGAGTCAAGAGGCACCCTCCTGCAAGCCGACCGATTTCATGGGATATTCCCATTTTTTTCGGTACATTCGCGTCAGGAAAAAAATGTACATCCATGCTCAAGACCCTTCTCATAAAGAACTACGCCCTCATCGAAGAGATTGAAATCGAATTCGAGAGCGGGTTGAACATCATCACGGGCGAAACGGGTGCCGGCAAGTCAATCCTTATCGATGCTCTGAGCCTCGTCTTGGGAGAACGTGCGAGTTCAGATGTCATTCGTCGGGGCGCCGATAAGGCTGTCGTCGAAGCAGTGTTCGGCATTTCCGGCAACAAGCGGGTCTGTGGCTTCGTCCAAGCTCAAGACCTTGAGCTTTCAAGCGATCTCATCCTCAGAAGGGAGATATCGGCCAAAGGACATAACCGGTGTTTCGTCAATGACACGCCTGTGGCATTGTCTGTTTTGCAGGCAATCGGCGATCTCCTTGTTGACCTGCATGGTCAACACGACCATCAATCGCTCCTCAGGACCGAAACCCACATCGATCTGCTTGACGATTTCGGGGGATTAGCGGGATTGAGAGAGGAATATGTCGCGTCCTATGAACGGCTCACTGCATTGTTTTCTTTCCTGGAGGAACTTCAGGCAAAGGAACGGCAGCTCCGTGAACGGAAGGATCTTTATGAGTTTCAGATTCAAGAGATCGATGCTCTGTCCCCGCTACGCGGAGAGGAAGACGCGCTGGAACGGGAGCTCAGGATCCTCGAGAATTCTGAGAAACTCTTTGAGGCGACGTCGAATCTCCACCAGATGTTGTATGAAGGGGAGCAGGCAGTGTATGATCAGCTGGTACTTGCTCGGAATCAGCTCGAGGATCTTGCACACATTGATGCAACATTTGAAGAAATCAAGAACGAATGCGCGTCGGCGGTCGCTATCGTCAGCGAGGTGTCGAAGTTCATTCAAAGTTACAATTCCAAAGTCGAGTTTAATCCAGAGCGCCTCGAACAGATTCGCGATCGCCTTGGCAGGCTCGCGCTCTTAAAGAAGAAGTACGGAGGTTCCGTCGACGCGATCATCGACCACCGCGACAGAATCGGCCAGGAGTTCGCGCTCGCCGAGAACTTCGAGGGGGAAATCAAGAAGTTGATGGAGAAGATCGAGGAGGAGCGCCGTGTATGTTCAGCAGCTGCTCAACGGCTCTCGGCGAAACGCCGTGAGCACGTCAACAAGATCAACAATTCGGTTGCAGCAGAGCTCGGAAAGCTTGGAATCTCCAACGCCCGGTTCGACGTTCAGGTGGAGAATCATCCACTGGGGAAGACGAGCGGTTCTTCGCAGCCGCTCCGCGCGTACGTCAAGCTCGGGCGGGAATTCTTCCAGGCAACACTGAAAGGAATTGACAGTGTGGAGTTCCATATCTCCACGAATCTCGGAGAAGAACTCAAACCCCTGGTGAAAGTCGCATCGGGAGGAGAGATCTCTCGGATCATGCTGGCCTTAAAATCAATTCTTGCCAAATCTGAAAGATTACCGTTGCTCATCTTCGACGAAATTGATGTTGGTGTCAGCGGCCGTATTGCCCTCAGTGTCGGGAGGAGTCTCAAAAGTCTCTCGCAGTTTCATCAGGTTGTTGCGATTACACACCTTCCTCAGATTGCCGGACTTGCTGACACACATTTTGTTGTCGAAAAAATCGAACGGGAAAAACGCACGAAAACCCGTCTCCGGAAATTGGAACTCGAAGAACGGGTCAAGGAAGTGGCGAAGCTCATGAGTGGTACTCAAGTAACGGAAGCCGGCCTCAAAGGCGCTCGGGAACTGATGGGATTGAAGAAGAACTAAGAGAAACGGATCATCATCAATCAATCGAACAAAGACCATGGCACTGCAGGTATACAATACGTTAACGAGGCAGAAAGAAGAGTTTACGCCGCAACGCGAAGGGCGTGTAGGGATGTACGTGTGTGGCCCCACCGTGTACGGTCATTCACACATCGGTCACGCAAAGAGTTACGTCTCCTTTGATGCTATCGTTCGATATCTGCGTTTCATCGGATACAAGGTGCTGTATGTTCAGAACATCACCGATGTGGGGCATCTGACCGATGATGCAGATGAGGGTGAAGACAAAATCGAAAAGCAGTCGAAGCTCGATCGAGTGCATCCGATGCAGATCGCGGAAATGTATACGAGAAGCTATTTTGAAGACATGGACTCACTCGGGGTCCTGCGTCCCGATATTGCACCGCGCGCGTCGGGGCACATCACAGAACAGATTGAAATCATAGAGGAGTTGCTCAAAAAGGGAAATGCATACATCGCGCATGGCTCGGTGTATTTTGATGTCTCGAAATTCAAGGAGTACGGGAAGCTGTCCGGTCGAAGCGTCGAAGACATGGAAGCAGGCTCCAGAGTGGAAGTCAATCCGGAAAAGCACCATCCTGCTGATTTCGCCTTGTGGAAAAAGGCTCAACCGGAACATATTATGCAGTGGCCCAGCCCATGGGGCAAAGGCTATCCCGGCTGGCATATCGAGTGTTCAGCGATGTCGATGAAATACCTGGGAGACACATTTGATATTCATGGCGGTGGACTTGAAAACCAGTTTCCTCACCATGAATGCGAAGTGGCTCAGAGCGAGTGTGCCACCGGCAAGCAGTTTGTGAAGTACTGGATCCACAATAACATGGTCACGGTGAACGGGCAGAAGATGGGGAAATCTCTAGGAAACTTCGTGACGCTGAAGGATGCCTTTAAGAAATTCGATCCGCTGGTTGTCCGCTTTTTCATCCTTCAAAGCCACTATCGCAGTACGCTGGATTTCGGCGATGAGGCGTTGCATGGCGCCAAAGTGGGATTTGAAAAACTGCAAAATACTTTCAGAAATCTGAACGAAGAAATCACAAAGGCATCCAGGGAAAACAGGACCGAAGAGGCAGCAATAGACCTACCGGTGTATGAGTCAAGGTTCCGCGCTGCAATGGATGACGACTTCAACACCCCTCAGGCGATTGCCGTGCTCTTCGATCTCTCAAGAGAAACAAATGCTCTCTTGAGCCTCGAAACAAAGTTTTCGATTGGATCGTTGAGCGCAATACGCGAGGTGTTCCGTAAATTTGGCGGCACCGTCCTGGGCCTCATCACTGGAGAGTCGGGAGTGACGAGTACCGACGTTCAACTTGAAGCTGATCTTATGAAGCTGCTTATAGAAGTCCGAGCGGACGTACGAACGCAAAAACTCTGGTCGTTATCCGACAAAATTCGAGATGGATTGAAGAACTTTGGTATCACTCTTGAGGACAAAAAGGATGGAACAGGTTGGAGAAGAGGATAGTGGTCGTGAGGTATGTGCAGGCCATTCTGAGAGGATCCCGTGATGACGAAACGTGAACCCATTTTCCTATTCGCGTTCATGATGATTCTTAGCGGTTCGTCCTTCGCTCAATCCAGCGCTGGTGGCTCTGCC
This sequence comes from Ignavibacteriota bacterium, assembly GCA_003170475.1. GTDB lineage: Bacteria > Bacteroidota > Ignavibacteria > UBA10030 > UBA10030 > UBA9647. Next base: position 77,746 of record PMZI01000062.1, read on the forward strand.
TCAGTCGAACCGACCATGATCATTGATAAGCCTACCGCTGGAATGTTGCATCGCGGATCGTACTCTTTGAATGGGAATTTCTTTGAACAAGGAGGCGTACTCTTTGGGGTGTCCGTCGGACTTCTTGACCGATTCAATTTTGGCATCTCGTATGGCGGCACCAATATACTGGGCTCCGACAAGCCAGCGATGAATCCGTATCCGGGCGTCAATGTCAAGTTGCGGATTATGGAAGAGAGCTCGATCGCGCCGGCTCTCGCCCTCGGTTTTGACTGGCAGGGCCGAGGAGCTTATGTGGAAGATCTCAAACGCTACACAATCAAGTCGCCCGGGTTCTTCGTCGTGCTCAGCCAGAATTTCGCCCTTGCCGGCAATCTCAGCTTGCATGGTGGACTCAATGTTTCAACGGAAGGGGGAGACGGTGACAAGGATCTCAACGGTTTTGTGGGTGCAGAAAAATCGATCGGAAAAGACATATCGATACTCGCAGAATATGATGCCGGACTGAACGACAACAGTGCAAACGCTCTCGGCCGAAATCGCGGACGAGGCTATTTCAATATGGGTCTTCGATGGAATTGGGGACGGGGGCTGGTTCTGGGAATGGATCTCAAAGATATTTTCAAGAATCAGCAGGATATCACGGTCGGAAACAGGACAATTCAGATCGAATATGTGGGAAATTTCTAGTGTTTCTTTCTGTGGACAGACGGCTTTCCCTTGTTGACTATACTGTATACTTCGCATGAAGAGATCCCCAAAAACCCCGGTTTTTCCCCCAGACCGGGGCTTTTTCTCCGGCCTAAGTGGCACCAATATTGCAGGTTATGAAGCAGGTTGAAAAAGGAGTCTTGAAGCCATGAAAACCTCATTAAAGCTCTTGGGTCTATCGGTTCCCCTGTTTGCCCTCTCATTCTTCGCTGCGGGCTGCTACACACAGCTTGCCACGATGCGGGACGACGACCAGAGCTCGGACCGATCGAGGTACGAAGAATCGCGTACTTATGAGGACGCTGACACCAACGCTGTCCGGGGTCTCTCCGATTATGACGAGGATGTGCGAGGCCATTTCCGCACCGGGTTCGATTTCTATTATCCTTCGTCGTGGTACTGGAGTTTTGGGTACGGTGATCCGTACTACTCTGGCTTCGGATTCCCCGGCTACTATGGTTATCGGTTCAACCCTTACGGCTACTCATACTATGGATATGGCTATGATCCTTACTATGGAGGCTTCAATCCATACTACGCTTATTACGGATATCCTTTTGTAACATATGGCACAGCAGGCGCAGGATACAACCGAAGCAGGGATGCGGGATATCGACGATCTGGTTTCAACCGGACTGGTGGGTTGTCAGGAAGCATGAATGCATCCGTAAACTCCTCTTTGGGTGTATCGCCGGCAAGTCGGCGATCAAGCAGTCCGGTCGGAGGAAGTGTAGCTCCCGCGAATCGCAGAAACGGGACCTCTGTAAATCGGGCAACAACAAGGAACTCTGGTTCGGGGTACCTCAGCAGAGGGAGAGCAATCACCTCCAATGGATCGTCCGCCCCAGGCGTCAAGAGCACACGGTCCAGTGGAAGTCGCGCTCCGTCTTATAGCGCTCCTCGGGGCAGCGGGGCAAGCCGCGGCCGGGGATATTCCGGTTCACCGGGTTCGGGTAACTCGGGCAACGGTGGTGGTTCGACGCGGGGGAGTGCACCTTCCGGTTCTTCGAGAAACAGTTCTCCATCGTACACTCCGGCACCGTCTTCGGCCCCAAGTTCCGGCGGCAGCAGCGGTGGGAATAGGACCAGTGGAACATCACGAAGTGGGAAGGACAAGTAGGTAATGAAGAGAATGAACATGAATCCAATTCAGCAAATGTCGATTACCCGCATGGCACTGGGATTTGCCCTTGTCATGTTCGTTGCGACAGGATCTCTCAGGGCACAATTCGCAGAAGATGCCCTTCGGTTTTCAACCTTCAATCTTGGTGTTGGGGCGCGCTCGACTGGAATGGGAAACGTCTCGATCGGTCTTGCGGATGACTATTCGGCGCTCTTCACTAACCCTGCGGGACTCGGATCCTTGCGCAGCTATGAATTCTCGGTTGGATTGTCCAATTCGAGCTACAACAACGACGCGACGTTTTTCGGGAACACGCTCAATGCGAACGATCGCGTCACGAATCTCAATAATCTCGGGTTTGTTTATCCGGTCCCAACCCAAAAAGGAAGTCTCGTATTTGCATTCGGGTTTGCGAGGGTTTCCAATTATTCAACCGTTGCATCTTTCAAAGGATTCAATCCAAGTAATTCGATTGTTGAGGCACTCACGCCGGATGTGAATCTCAACAACATGTCCGCGGCGGATAGAAAGAGCCTTCTTGACAACAACATTCCATATCAGACATACCTCGCCGACACTTTGCGGGGGAGGCTCTACCCAAATGTGACTGACAGTGTGCAACAGGAGGGCAACGTTCGTGAAGGCGGCGGACTCAACAGTTGGTCCTTTGGCGGCGCAATCGAGATAGCAAAGGGTCTCACTCTCGGGTTTGGCCTTAACCTCCTCTCTGGATCGTATTCGTATGATCGACTCTTCACGGAAACCGACTCACGAAACGTCTATCACTATGGTCCGCCCTTCGATCTTGACCATTTTCGATATGAGAGTTCAGTGAATAGTGATATCAGCGGATACAATGCTCTCATAGGTCTGATGTATCGCAAGCAAGGGCGGTACAAGATTGGCCTCACTTTACGCACTCCGACGTATTTTGATATTTCTGAAGACTTTTCTGACGCCGGTTACAGTTTTTTTGACAATGGTGACTACTTCACTCAGAAGAACCCGGGTTCCACGAAATACAACATTCGGACACCTTTTGTCTTTTCTGGTGGGGCTTCGTTCCAGTTCACTGATTGGCTCTTGATTGCGGGCGATGCGGAATATACGGACTGGACTCAAATACAATTCACGAACACTGACAATCAGGATCTTATTGATGAGAATCGTGTCATACGTGAGGTGTTTCGGCCAACAACGAATCTGAGAGGTGGGGCGGAGATTGCCCTTCTGAGCTTGGGGCTCAAACTTCGCGGTGGAGTCGTGTACAATCCTTCGCCATATCTGGCCGACCAGAACACAAACGACTATGATCAGCTTTATTTCACGGGCGGATTTGGGCTTGCAGTCGATGAAAATGTCTTCGTGAACGCGTCTTTGGCGATTGGGAAATGGAAAACGTTCCGCGACAACTACTACCTTCCCGGGTTGGCAACTGCGCCATCAAGGACGAGTGAATCTGTGAACACGAATTCTCTCAATGTCACCTTGTCGTACCGATTCTGAACCCAATAATCATGGTGTTGTAAAAAGCGCCCCAGTGTCTTACGATGCCGGGGCGCAGTGTTTGTAGGGCCCACCATAAGCAGCGTGCGCTATCCTTCGCATATGTTTTCACGATTCGTCATCTTGTGCAGTTCCTCCAGTTACATCGAAACAGGGGCCTGGGCTTTCGTATTGATATACCACTCAACTTTATTTACATTGACCTCGGTCTTGATGAACCACTCAACGGGATTTCCCCTTTCACCATTTTGCTCCCTTGATGCCAGGTCGACTTAAAATTATTCTGGGTGTAGCCGGCACGATCGCTGTCGTTGTCCTGGCTGCACTCGGTTTCTTCTATTATTTGATCACAAAGTCATTTCCGGTGACGAGTGGTACCTTGGATGTACCGGGGATTCGCGCCGAGGTGAAGGTGTACTGCGACGACTATGGAGTGCCTCACGTCGTCGCCGAATCAGACTACGACGCCTACTATGCCATCGGATATGTGCATGCTCAGGACAGGCTGTGGCAAATGGAACTCATTCGTCGGGCAGGACAGGGAAGACTGGCAGAGGTCCTCGGAGAGCCTGCACTGAAAATCGACAAGATGTTCCGGACGCTTGGTCTTTGGCGACAGGCCGAGAAAACCGCCCCCACCATTGACGAAGCAACAAGGAATGCGTTGCAGGCATACGCTGATGGCGTAACTCACTACATCGTAAGTCACAAGGGAAAACTCCCGGTTGAATTCGACCTTTTGAACTATGAACCTGAACCCTGGACCATCGAGCACTCGCTTCTGATCAGTCGACTCATGGCCTGGGAACTCAACTATTCACGCTGGGTTGACATCGTCCTGGCGGAGTTGGTTGAGAAGCTAGGGACCACCAAGGCGGCGGAAATCTTCCCGACCTGGCCCGAGGGGGCTCCCCTCATCGTTACAGAGGAGCTCAAAGGTGAGAGGTCGGCCTTCATGGCGGCTCAACTGTTCGAATCAGACCAAGCGTTTAGAAAGATCCTCGGGAGTCCGGGACTCGAATCGGGCAGCAATGCATGGGCTATTTCCGGATCGAAGTCCACCACCGGAAAGCCGATTCTCGCGAACGATCCTCATCTCCTGTTTTCGGCACCGGGAAGGTGGTATGAACTGCATGTCACAGCTCCGGGCCTGGATGTCTCCGGAGTGACAATTGCAGGAATGCCCTTTGTGGTGATCGGACGAAACCAGTCCATCGCTTGGGGGGTCACGAATGCAATGTTGGACGATGAAGACTTCTACATTGAGGAGGTCGACTCGGTCCAGCATCCAACACGGTACCGATTCAACAATGGATGGCGCCCCGTCGAACACCGCGTCGACACTATCCTCGTGAAAAACAGTCCGCCAGTTTTGCTGTCGGTCTATCAGACGCATCGCGGGCCCATCATCAATCGTATGGAGGCAGCGGCTCAGTGGTCCCGCCGGTTGATGTCCATGCGCTGGGTTGGGCATGAAATCTCGAATGAAGCCCAGGCGTTCTATCTGATCAATCGGGCGCATAACTGGAAAGAGTTTCTTGATGGATTGCGCTTTTTCGCCGTTCCAGCTCAAAACTTCGTCTATGCTGATGTCGATGGCAACATCGGATATCATACTGGTGGACGCGTCCCGATCCGAAAAACGAAGACTGCGACTCTGACATTCCCGGGTTGGACCGATGAATTTGATTGGAAGGGATTCGTTCCCTTTGATCAGTTGCCGCAGGTGCTGAATCCTCCAGAGGGCTTTGTTGCTACGGCCAACAACAGGATCGTCTCTGAATCGTATCCGTATTATCTCTCAAACCTGTGGGAGCCCGAATGGCGGATCGAGAGGATAACCGAGCTCCTGCGAAGTCGGCCGCTGTTATCGGTTGAGGATATGCAGCTTTTTCAACAAGATGTGGTTTCTCCTCAAGCTCGAGATCTGGTTCCCGTCATTCTGAGAGCTTTTGAGGGACAACCGACTGCGAATGCCGACGTGCAGACTGCTCTCACGTATTTGAGGAACTGGAACTACGAAATGAATTCCAGCAATGTGGCAACTTCGTTGTTCCAGGCGTTTCTTGTTCGGATGATCCACAATACGTTCGAAGACGAAATGGGTCCGTCGCTGCTGGGTGTCTACGACACACTGGCAAGCGTTCCGCTGATGTCAATCACCAAGTTGATGAAGAACGGCTCTTCCGCGTGGTTCGATAATGTGAAGACTCCGCAGATCGAGACCATGAATGACATTATCCGTCAGAGTCTTGATGAGGCTCTTCGTGATCTCAAAACGAGATACGGGGGAGAGATCAAAGAATGGAGGTGGGGCTTGATCCACCAGGTCCAGTTTCCCCATGTGTTCAGTTCAAACGATATTCTCAGGCCGATTTTCACGGTGGGACCTTTTCCCGCAGGAGGATCGCACTCGACGATCAACAAGGGGGATTTTGCAATCTCGAATCCGTATCGCGACATTGTCGGACCATCGACAAGACAGATTTTTGATTTATCAGACATCAACAACACCCGCTCCGTCACTCCGCCGGGTCAGTCCGGCCAGGTGTTTCAACGGCACTACGATGATCAGGTCCACCTGTGGTTGGATGGATTGTACCGCAGACAGGTAATGGATCAAGCTTCGATTGAGAAGGCCGGATATGATCTTCTGATTCTGAGACCCGCCAAATGACCTTTTCCGAAAATCTGATCTCGGCGGTGAAGAATGCAGCCTCGATCTGCGTCCTTACCGGAGCAGGTGTCTCTGCGGAAAGTGGAGTGCCGACATTCAGGGGTGATGGGGGGCTTTGGAAGAAGTTCAGGCCGGAGGAGCTTGCGAATTTCAATGCATTTGTCCGCAACCCCGAGCTCGTGTGGGAGTGGTACGCCTATCGACGAAANNGATAACCTTCACACCAGAGCAGGGAGCAAGAATGTGCTCGAACTGCATGGGAACATCGAACGCAGTTATTGCATTCAGTGTCGCGCTCCGGCTCCGGAATCCGAGATGGAAGGAGTCACAACGGTTCCCCACTGCACAAAGTGCGGAGGTCTGATCCGCCCTGACGTCGTCTGGTTTGGTGAAATGCTTCCGCAGAAGGTGTTCGCTAAAGCGGAAGCAGCAGCAAGGCAGTGCGACATGTTCTTCAGCATCGGCACCTCGGCAGTAGTGTTTCCGGCCGCCTCGCTTGCGTACACTGCTCTCGACTATGGAGCTTTCGTTGTAGAAATGAATGTTGATTCCACGGATCTCTCCTCCCGGGCTCATGAAGTTCTCACGGGAAAGGCGGGGGAAATCCTCCCAGATCTTCTCATGCAAGCAGGCATACAACCAGCGGGTGAACAATGATATCGGCATCGGGTTTTGGTAGAACGAAAATCATCTGTACGATCGGGCCGGCCACGCAGAGTGTGGAGACCATGGTCCGACTGATCCAGGCAGGGATGGACGTTGCGCGTCTGAATTTCTCGCACGGATTGCGAGAGCAGCATCAGAGGGTGATCGAAAATCTCAAGCAAGCGAGCACGATCACCGGTGAACATGTTACCATTCTTCAGGATTTGGGGGGGCCGAAGATCCGAACCGGTCTGCTCGAACAGAAAAGTGTTGAACTGGCAACGGGAGATGTGTTCACCTTCACGGCGCGCGATGTGCTCGGCAACACCAAGTTGGTATCGACAACGTACCAGCAGCTTCCACAGGATATCAAGACGGGGGATACCATACTTGTCGATGATGGCAAAATGACATTCCTTGTCGAATCAAAAACAGAGACCGATGTTATCTGCCGGATCGTCAACGGCGGGATATTGTCTGAGAAGAAGGGGATGAATCTTCCGGGTGTAAAAGTAAGCTTGCCATCATTTACTGAGAAGGATGCAGAGGATTTGAGGTTCGGGCTGGCGAACGACATCGACTATGTTGCTCTCTCCTTCGTGCGGTCCGGAGAGGACATACGGAATCTTCAGGAATTTCTGATAAAGGAGGCTCCGAAAGGTAAACGGATTCCGATCGTTGCGAAGATCGAAAGGGGAGAAGCGGTAGACGATATCAATTCCATCGTCGCTGCGTCGGATGTGATCATGGTGGCCCGCGGTGACCTTGGGGTAGAGCTTCCCACGGAAGATGTCCCCATCATCCAAAAAATGGTGGTGCGCCTCTGTAATGAGGAGGGTGTTCCAGTCATTGTTGCCACCCAGATGCTTGAATCGATGATCGAGAACCCTCGTCCCACACGGGCTGAGGCGAATGATGTTGCGAATGCCGTGCTCGATGGAGCCGATGCCGTCATGTTGAGCGGAGAGACGTCGATTGGAAAGTTCCCCGTTGAGGCCGTGCAGATGATGGACCGCATCATCAAGAAGGCTGAAATCCGGTATCGTGACCATTTCGATATTGGGAGATCCCGAAGGACTCAGGAGTTTACGACTTATGATGCGATTGGGAGAGCAGCGTGTGTCATCGCCAATGAGATTGATGCCAAAGCCATCATTGTGATCACACATTCCGGTTTCAGTGCGATCAACATAGCAAGGTACCGCCCAAAAGCTCTCATCCTCGCCGTCACAGGGCGCGAGAAAATCTTGCGGCGTCTAAATCTGGTTTGGGGAGTCCGTGGGATCATCGTTCCAGATTTTGTCGCCGACACGGATACTGCTTTTCAGCGAATCAACGAAGAATTGAGGAAGCTGAACTACGTTCAATCGGGGGACTACGTCATCTACACCGTGGGATTGCCGTTGCTCTCCCGGGGAACGACGAATTCCATCAAGATTGAGAAGGTAGTGTAGCGGTGATGTTGGCGTAGGGAAGTGAAACCAAGGGCGGTGTTCGAGCTCGACACCGCCCTCGCTGGATCGCCAGGATTACAAATAAATGTGAAACAGGACTTGCAGGTCTGTTGTGTTGCGGTTCAGTATAGAATCCTTTGTGTAGCGAACCATCGGTCGCACCTCCACGCCTCCAATCGGCATGAACTCGAACCCGCCTGAATATCTCTGCGCTGTTCCGCTTTTGACGTCTGTATTCGGATCGAAGAAGTCGTACATGAACTTCAGGTCAAAGCCCTGAACGATGACATAGTCGGCCTGAACTAGAACCGCGAATTGCTTGAGGTCGGAATTCAGCGCATTCCGCTGGTTGATATCGGAGCTCACGCTCATCGTTCCCGAGTTTCCCTGAATCAGTTCGGCAGTACCCAGGACCGTCAGTCGTTCGCTGAGGGTGACCGCTCCATAGCCTTCCAGGAGATTCAATTTCTGACCTCCAGAAGCATCGTTGTATGATGAAATCCCCGCCAGCAGGTTGATTAGACCGAGGTTCCCGTGTCCTTCGATCTTTCCAAACACCGCTTTCGACAGCGCGCCGTCAAGGTCGCCTCTCATGCCATTCGTGACTGCTCCCATGAGGGTAATCGGTCCGGGGTTCAGTCCGAGTTCCACGCCTGTCTGCTGTCCGCCATAGTTCCGGAATGGAGTCGCCTGACGGATGAAGGATGTATGATCATCGTATCGAAGTCCGTGCGACGGAGCGAACCGTCCAAGTTTCAGATATCCATTGAGAGGAAGTACTTTCGCCACGGCAAACATTTCCAGTCGGTTGTACGGTCCGAACGCCGGATTGACATACAGATTGATCTTCTTTGAAACAGCGAGATTGAAGTACAGATCCATCTGCATCGGGAAAAACGAGCTGGAGGAAACATCCGGGCTTGTATTCGATTGGTAGAAACCGAGAAAACGAAAATCCGCGCCATAGGAGAGGAAATTGGTCAGTTTCGTCGAGAAATCTTCCAGTGCATATTCTTCCTGCCAGGCCTTGACGGAAATATCATCTCGTCCAAAGTTGGCACCGAACGTATTTCTCATGCCACCCCCTGAAGGATTGATGTGGCAGCTCTGGCATGGGAGATTCATTTGGCTCGAAAATCTCGGGAGAGAGAAAGACGCGCAGGTGAGCACAGAACTGAACGCGAAAATGAAAAGGAAGCGAAGATTCATGGTGGCCTCATGTAAGATGTTCAAAGAACCTGTACGTCAACAATAGAAAAGTAGAGAAATGGTGATCCAATATCAACTTTGCGAACTTCGACTTGAGAGTGGAATTACCCCGTTTTGTCTTGATTCTCCAATATTCTCACTCTACATTGGGTTCCGTTCGCACACAAACGAGAAGCGATGTTGAGCTAGACACAAACCCCGGGACGCATGTGAACTTCCTCACACACCTAGAATGCAGCGTCTGTGGAGACCGCCATTCCCCACACGAAATCCAAACTTTCTGCCGATCATGCGGAAAGGCCCTGATTGCACGGTACGATCTCAAGAGCGCACGGACAGCATTTCCCCGATCGACCCTTGCCGGCAGGCTGCCATCATTTTGGAGATATGCTGAGCTTCTTCCCATTGAGCGCGAGGAGAATGTTGTTTCTCTGGGCGAGCGTGTGACCCCCATTGTCCCTTTGTCAAAGTTGGGCGAAATTCTGGGGTTGCCGCGGCTCTTGATGAAAGATGAAGGTCAACTTCCCACCGGCTCATTCAAAGCCCGGGGTCTGGCGATGGCGGTATCGAAAGCAAAAGAGCTTGGGGTGAAAGCCGCCTGTATTCCTTCCGCCGGGAACGCTGCAGGCGCATTGGCCGCCTATGCAGCGCGGGCTGGGATGGAGGCATTCATTTTCCTGCCGGAGGACACACCGGATATCAACATCAAAGAATGCCTGGTATGCGGCGCTCGCGTCGAGCTCGTCCGAGGCAACATCAGCGACGCCGCGAAACTGATGAACGAGCGCAAGAAGAGCAATCCCGGATGGTTTGATGTCTCCACGCTCAAGGAGCCCTATCGTCTCGAGGGGAAAAAGACGATGGGATACGAACTGGCTGAACAAATGAACTGGCAATTGCCCGACGTCGTCGTCTATCCGACGGGCGGTGGCACCGGTCTTATCGGGATGTGGAAAGCCTTTGACGAGATGGAACAGATCGGTTGGATTGGCAGCAAGCGACCCAAAATGGTATCGGTGCAGTCGACGGGATGCGCTCCTGTTGTGCGGGCATTCAATGAGAAGAAGACGGATTCACAATTCTGGGAGAATGCCGAAACGATTGCTTCGGGTCTACGCGTTCCCAAGGCTTTCGCCGATCATCTCATCCTCGACGCAATCTACAAGAGTGGAGGATGTGCTGTGGCCGTGAGCGATGAGGAAACAATAGCGAGCGTTTACGAGATTGCCAAGACGGAAGGTCTGTTCATCTGTCCCGAAGGGGCAGCGGCTTTCGCTGCGCTTCGCCATCTTTTGAGCAACGACGCCGTCGCAGAGACGGACACTGTGCTTGTCTTCAATACGGCAGCGGGCATCAAGTATCCTGAGATTATCAAGAGACCAAAATGATGAAGAGAGCGAGGTCGTCGGGAGATCGGAATTTTGAAGGGTTGGGTGCAGTTGGACGTGCCTGCTCAGCGAGGGCAACCATCAGTTGGAAGCGAAAACCATAGAAAGGGAGGAAGACAATGAAACGTCACATGCTCGGGCTGCTCGTGATTGCGTCATTGATGTTCGGGATCACGCTGGCACAGGAGACCAAAGAAGTACCCAAGAAAGATGTCACGGAGAGAGAGAAGTTTGATCCGGCAAGGGATCCGGAAAAGGATGTTCAGAATGCAATCGCGATTGCGGCGAAGACCGGCCAACGCATTGTGCTCGATGTAGGGGGAGAATGGTGCAGTTGGTGCCACAAACTCGACAAGTTCTTCCAGGACAACAAAGACGTGTCGGACTTCATGCAGAAGAACTTTGTTGTGGTAAAGGTAAACTACAGCAAAGAAAACAAGAATGAGAAGTTTCTGTCACAGTACCCGAAGATCCCCGGCTATCCTCACCTCTTCGTGCTCGAGAGCACCGGAAAGTTTCTCCATTCCCAAGGCTCCGGAGATCTCGAAAGCGGAGACCATCACGATCACGACAAAGTGTTCGAGTTCCTAAAGAAGTGGGCGCCCAAGCAAGGGTCGTAGCGATTCGTTGATTCAGGGATTGGAAAAACGAGGATTTCGACCGTACTGAAATTTCAGCAGTTCATCAGTGGTCTTGAGGCCTTCCTTCCTTTGCAGGTAGGAGAGGTACTTCACCAACACGAGAGCGGTTGCATAGGCATCCCCGGACGCGCGATGGCGTTCGGGGATTTTTATGTTGAGGTGTTCTGCAACGGGACCGAGAGATTTGCTGGGCAAGTGCGGGAGGATTCGGCTCGAGAGTTTTACCGTACAGAGCGTAGGATTGTGAAGCTCGATGCCTCGTTCTCTCCGAGCCGTTTGAGTGACGAAGCTCCAATCGAAAGCGGCATTGTGAGCCACGAAAATCGCGTCACCCAGGAATTCCGCGATAAACGGCACAACCTCTCTGGCGGTGGGGGCATTCTGGACCATGACGTTGTCAATTCCCGTCATCGAGGTGATGAACGCCGGTATGGTGAGCAACGGATTCACGAGAGTGGAAAACTCGTCAACGAGAGTACCCGCCTGAACTTTCATCATGGCGATCTCGGTGATTCGATCGTCGACCGCACTCATGCCGGTGGTCTCTACGTCGACGACGACAAATGTCCCCTTCTCGAGGAGTTGGTTTCTCTTGACGGTCATAGAGAGGTCAGAGTTCTCGTTTGCCCTGAAGGAATTGTTCCGCAGTCATAACGTCTTCTCCGCTTCCAAGAAAAAGCGGTGTTCGTTCGTGGAGTGACTTTGGCTGAATGTCGAGGATCCTTGTCACTCCGTCCGATGCCCGCCCCCCGGCCTGCTCAATTAACATGGCCATAGGATTACCTTCATACATGAGGCGGAGTTTTCCCCCGGGATGTTTGATGTCGGCCGGATACATGAAAATGCCGCCATAGAGCAGCGTGCGTTGGATGTCTCCGACCAAGGATCCGACATAGCGGGCGGAATATGGTCGATCTGTCGACGGGTCTTCTTCACAGAGATACTGGATGTATTTCTTCATACCCTCAGACCACCGGTGATAGTTTCCCTCGTTCACGCTGTAGATCTTTCCCTTCTTCGGAATCCGGATGTTCTCGTGAGACAACAGAAACTCGCCGATACCGGGATCGAGTGTGAATCCATGAACACCGTCACCCGTTGTGTACACGATCATTGTCGATGATCCGTACATCGCATATCCGGCTGCGATCTGCTTGTAGCCGGGTTGCAGGCAGTCGTCAATCGACCCGGGCCCGGACGGGGTGATCCTTCGGTACAATGAAAAAATGGTGCCGATGGTAATGTTGGCGTCGATGTTGGAGGAACCATCGAGAGGGTCGTAGATCAGAACATACTTGCCAGTCGGATAGTGATCGGGAATGCTGAGAACGTCCTCGTTCTCCTCGGAGGCCATCACGCACAGGTGACCGCCATGGTCCATGGCCTTGTAGATGGTCTCATGCGCGAAAATGTCGAGCTTTTTTACGTCATCGCCATGGATGTTTTCACGACCCAGCGTACCGAGGATATCCACGAGCCCGGCTTTGCTCACTTCCCGCCAAATGAGCTTGAACGCCAGCGTCAGGTCGCGCAGAAGGCCGGAAAAACTGCCGCTCGCTCCCGGATGTGCGCGTTCCCCTTCGATAATGTGGCGCTCGATGGTGATGATCTTGTCCTGTGACATGGGAGTTCCGGTGTGAAATGAGGAAAAGATTTTCAAACGAGTTCGAGTGTTTTGGTGTCTCGGCTCAACCCTCGTCTCAGAAGAGCCTACGTCTTGAGTTCCTGGTCTTTGTATTGAAGTCGGTAGAGTTTCCTGTAAATGCCGTCGCGGCTGAGGAGTTCCTGGTGAGTGCCCATCTCGCGAATCTCTCCCTTATGCAGAACAATGATCTTGTCAGCGTTCTGAATGGTCGAAAGACGATGGGCAATGACGATGGACGTCCTGCCTTTCAGGAGCTTCTTGATGGCTTCCTGGATAAGGATTTCTGTTTCTGTGTCTACGCTTGATGTTGCCTCGTCCAGTACGAGGATCCGTGGATTGAACGCAAGGGCGCGGGCGAACGAGAGTAGTTGTTTCTGTCCAACAGAAAGCGTGGCCCCGCGTTCCTTCACTTCTGCGTCATACTGCTTCGGGAGTTGTTCGATGAATCGCTGTGCTCCGACCACCCGCGCGGCAGCTTTGACGCGATCGAGAGAAATGGATTCATCACCCAGGTTGATATTTCCTTTGATATCGCCCGAGAAGAGGAATACGTCTTGCAGAACGACGGCAAGGTGTCTGCGCAGATCGGTCGGACGGACTTCGTTGATATTTACCCCATCAATGAGTATGTCCCCCTGCTGGTTCTCATAAAATCGGCTTAGAAGACTGATGATCGATGTCTTGCCGGCGCCTGTGTGGCCGACGAGAGCGATGGTTTCACCCGGTTTGGCGTGAAACGAGATGTTTTTCAGGACCCATTCCGGCGAATGGGCTCCGTCTGAAGGCGGATTATAAGCGAACCACACGTTTCGGAATTCAATTTCCCCGCGAATATGGTCGAGGGACTTCGGAGAAGTGGGGACATTGAGCACTGAAGAGTCGTCCAGGAGATGAAAAATGCGTTCCGAGGAAGCCATCGCCGTCTGCAGAATGTTGTACTTCTCTGAAAGGTCACGGATGGGTCGCCAAAACATTTCGTTGAACTGTACGAAAGCCATCATGGTGCCGAGCGTCACCGCTCCGCCGAGCACGTTGCCCCCGGCGTACCACAGAATGAGGCCGATGGAAAGAGCGCCGATGATATCAACGCCGGGATAGAATACGGCGTAGTAGAAAATTGATTTGATGTTTGCATCCCGATGGGCGGCATTGATGGTGGAGAACTTGTCGAACGATTTCTTCTCCCGGTTGAAGATCTGATCAACAATCATCCCGGTGATATGCTCCTGCATGAACGAGTTGATGCGTGCAATCTGCAGCCGGACTTCTCGGTACGCCTCCCGTGCCTTCTTCCGAAACAGGAAGGTGCCGTAAAACAGCAGCGGCAAGACGCTCAACGAAACCAGGGAAAGCTGCCAGCTCATCGAAAACATGAAGTAGAAGATGCCGATGATCGTGAAAACATCGCTGAAGACCATTACGATGCCGGAAGAAAACATCTCATTCAGGACTTCAACATCGTTCGTTACCCGCGTGATGAGTCGGCCGATGGGGTTCTTATCGTAAAATTTTGGAGCGAGGTTCTGCAGGTGCCCGAAAATCTCCATCCGTAGGTCGTAGATGGTCTTCTGTCCAATCCACTGGGTGAGGTAGGCGTTTGCGTACTGTATGAACCCCCTGACGATGATCACCGCAAAGAAGAGAAGCACGGTCATCAGGAGTCCGTGCTTGTCCTTTTGCGCGATGTTGACATCGACCGCCACCTTCGTGAAATAAGGGCGGATTGCTTCCATGGCGCTGGTCAGGATGCTCAGGACGATGCCGAGAACAACATGCCAGCGATANNGCTTTACCGAGAACTTCTTCTTCGTGCATGGATCAATGTAAAATGATTAATACAAAATGAAAAAAAGGAAAGTCATTTCTTTCTTTTACCGCGAGCACTGCTCACGATTGCTCCGAGGAGGGGGGTAATCTCGTCTGCTTCTTTGATCGTGGCGGCCAGGTAGTCCGAAGGCAATATCTCTGAAGCATCTAAGAGGCGAAGCCAGAACAGGGTCTCTCGAGCTTCGCTCAAGGAAATGTTCATTCGATAAACGAAGTCGCTCTTGCCCTGTGCTGTTGATGCTTCTTCGACGTTCGCACCGACGGAAGTGCCAGATCGGACAAGTTGCTTTCCTATGGTTGTTGCCGAGATGGTATTTGGTAGCCTCTCCACGAGGGCGATTATCTGGACGGCAAATCGAAATGTCCTGGCTTTACTCTCTTCGGCTGCGCTTCCGCCATTGTTGATTTTTTCATTTTGAATTTTGCCTTGTTACAGCGCTTCGAGCTCCCGCTCCAGAAGCTGTTTCTCGTTCAGATCGGCGTAGATGCCGCCTTTGGCGACGAGCTCTTCGTGCGTCCCACGTTCAACGATTCGACCTTTGTCGAGGACAACAATCAGGTCAGCCTCCTTG
>PMZI01000056.1 GCA_003170475.1 Ignavibacteriota bacterium
CTTGTTCTTTCGTAGAAAATTGAATGCAATATTTCGGGCAATGCTCAGCAGCCAGACACGGAGCACCACCCCATTCCGCATACCGTCAAGACTGGAGTGCATACGTAGAAATGTTTCATGAACGATGTCTTTCGCTGCTTCGTCTTCCTTGACAAGTCTGAGAGAATAGTCGAAAACTGTATGCCTATGTCGAGTATAGATTTCCCCATACGCCTGACTGTTACCCAACTTGGCCTGTTCAACGAGCTGCTGGTCTGAGAGCGACTTGATGATAACCTCCGGTGCAATGCTTACGCGATACCCCTTCAACATAAAGAACCATGAGGAGGCAAAAAGTTACAGAGTTACATCGACAAAAGCCCAAGAGCACGTCGATAATCATTTTCCCGAATGTGACGAACCGCAGTATTTACGATACATTCCTGCCATTCGGCACCTCGATCGAAGAGCGCGCTGAAGCCTGCACTTTGCGCTTTGATATTCGTCTTTTGGTTTCATCCTGTTTTCTGTGTTCCGAAGTTTGCTCTCCCCCTGTCTTCCTCCCAATCCTCGATCGACAATCGCAAGCTTGTGGTGAGCAGCCTCGAACCATCGGCAATCTGTTCGGCCTCACCACCACGGCTCGATCCATCGCCTTCTCATCTCCCGTCTTACGTCTCACCTCCTGAGCTCGACGAAAACACTCACGTCTCACCTCTCCCGTTCTCTCCTCGCCCAAATGGTTCCCCAAAATAGTCGGCATTCTGCCGACTTGTTTTCCCCCACTCGGACCTCTTAATTGGCACCGTTCCGACTGGAGTTAGCAAACACAGTGAAGCTAACTCCAGTCGGAAGGAGCGTCCCGCCACTCTCCATGAGTGGCGGGGCCCCCGGGTTCGCTGAGAACCATTCGGTGCGAAATACGAACGGCAACCTTGGACGCGATAACGATGATTTTCAATCTCAGTTATCTGATATCACGCAGTTTCAGAATCGCGTTATCTGAACAAATTCGGCACAATCGCTGAAACGAACCCCCTCAGGAGAAATTTTTTTCTAAGTCAATCACTCATGGGCTCAAAAGAGCAACCCAATGATGCTACAGTAGCCAAATTCATCGAGCATCTCAGGAAGAACAAAATGTCCGAGGAAACCATACGAGCCTATTCATCTGATGTCAAAGGATTCCTGCAACACTCGGGGCCTTTGCAGCGGCCTTCAGGCCGCTGCTCCTCAGATCTGGATTCCATTGTTGCCATGCAGACAAAGGACATCGAGGAGTACCTGTCTAATCTCGCACGTGCCGGCTCATCATACTCCTCCGTCAGACGTACGTCCTACGCGTTGAAGAACTTCTTCCTCTTCCTCGTCCACCAAGGCGCTATGAAGAACAATCCTGCTTATGCACTCCGTGTGACTCCGGCCCATTCCGATGTCCTTTCAACAGATCAGATCGTCTCGATCTTCCACTATCTCCATCGGCGTCAGGCGTCCACAGAGCAAGGTGAAACCGTCCGACATCAAAGAGATGATCTCATCCTCTTCCTCATGATCTTCTATGGTGTTCGGCAAAATCAAGTCTGCGCACTCAAGCTCTCTACGCTTGAAGCAAACGACAAATCCGTTTCGCTCATCATAAGCACATTGTCCACCCTGCGGCTTCATGCACAGGTCCTGCGGAAGCTCCGCTCATACCTCCAGTCCAGAAAATCCAACTCCGATGTGATCTTTCTTGATGCGCTCGGAAAGAAGCCCCTTGACTACTGGAGCATCCGACATTCGCTGAATGATCTCAGTCAGGCTCTCCAGCTCGACTGCTCACCCAAAGCTCTCTACCACACGTTTCTGAGTCTGCAGCAGCATCAGGAGATCAGAGAACCGCTCATAAGCAAGGTTCTGTCCATTGGAACCACACTCAAACACGGAGCGATTCCAAATGCATAGTCGCCTCTGCCCCGTCATCATCGTCGCACTTCTCAGCAGCTGCAGTCTTCCTTCGACTCTCGATGATCCTGAGCTTGTCAGCAGCTTTCGTTTTTCACCCAGCGCGTTCGATTCCTTCAAATCAAACACCGAACTCCGCTACACGCTTAAAGACCCCACGACGTTGAACGCTTTCGTGATATCACGTGACTCAACAGGAAAGGAGTATCTCGTGAAAACCCTCGCAGTCAATGCCGCCGAATCCAAGGGCTCACATGCCCATACCTGGCTCGGCGATACCGATGACGGGTACTTCGCTCCACCCGGACTCTACATCGGTTTGATCAAGATCCAGGAGCGACGCTTTGAATCAACAGTTCTTGTTTTCCACTACTAGCCCCATCCCCCCCTGCTAAGGGGGGGACATGGGGGGGTCAAACAGGAGGTTCCCATGCACCCATCACCCATTCATCGCAACATTTCGTTCGCAACCATCTTCCTTACAGTCCTCCTGCTCGCCTCATGCGAGCTGCGTCTCCAGGTTCCACCCGCACCGGATAACCAAGACCTCACAAAATTTCAGTTTGAGGCCATCGGTGAGGACTATCTCGTCTCGGCTCTTGATGAAATTCAGGCAATCGCCGACTGGGCCGAAAGCTTCACAAATGCATCCAGTCGCTCTGTCTTGAGTGAGGCTTCACTCTCCAAGAAGATGACCCTCGCAAAAACAGCCACCGACACGGTCTACATCTACGGCCAGATTGTCGCTGGAGGCTACGGCGCGGTTGTCACGGAACGTTATGCATATCTCAAGGGAATGTTGCTGATCACAGTCAGAAAGACCTACGGCAAAGAGAATGGACATGTCGTCACAGAGACCAATCGCTACGCCTCGCACTCGGATTTCCTCAACGACAACCCACAGCAAACGAACGTCACAGAATTGTTCGGCCGTCAGAAGGACACGATTGTAACTTATGTCCTTCGCAACGGGAGGCTTGAGACATATACATTCCGTCTTCCTGTCATTACAAAGGTTGTCAGTCCGCAGGATGGCTCTGTTCGTGTGACGACACGCTATGCGTCTGGCGGAGCCATTGTATCGAAGATCGATGACGGAAGCGGCAACCTCATCCAACTCCGAAGGAGCTTTGGCCAGGCTGATGGCAGCACGGTCACTCGAACTGAATATCCCGATTACTCCTGGAAGCAGGTCCGAACAATTGGACAGGCAGACGGCACTATCATCCGCGAATCAACATCAGGGTTTTCGAGCTTCGGGTCGGGATTCAATACACCGATTGGCCGTCCCCCTATCCTCAACTGCAGGCCAGAGACAACTCATCGCTCTCTTGCATCTGGAGTGGGAACAATTAAGCCTCCCAAAATACCATTTCCTCTGCCGCCTCCTCCTCAATGCATGATAAGCGAAAACGTCGGCAAGACTTGTCTGAAGCATGAACCGTGCACACGTTTTCTCGCATCTGGATGCGGCAACAGGCCGCCAGTGCTCCCTCCTGCATCGGCAAGCTAAACGAGTCTTCGATGAGCACGGACAACACAAATAATCCCAATGTCCCGAATCAAGCACTGCTGCTTCCGATTACTGTGCTCGTCATGCTCATCGTCATCTCGGGGAATATCCTGCGTGGGCAAACCCACCGAAGTCTGGTGGCCGTAGGTGGGCAGGCCGTCTCAAGCGGTGTGGGGGAAGGGGAGACGGCCCCCACCAGGATATTCCCGCTATTCGAGTCAGACGATTCGCTACGTCAGGATCCACACCTTGATTCACTCCAGCATCAACTGATCAGAAACCGCATCTCTTCCGCGGAGGAAACTCTTGTTCAAACCAGCTTCTGGATGCGTCTCATACCCGAGGTACATGTTTCCTCCAGCTTCGGAATCCGTGACATCATCTTCATCGACCCGGCAACATATGGAACCTACATCCTTCCCAAAGACTCGTATCGGCTAACCCTGAGCCTGTCACTCAATGAAATCTTCAACTCAGCCAAACAAACTAATGCAGAGCTTGAGCTCGATCGGCTCAAGACCGAAGAAGCTCTCTTTCTTGCAAAACAGCTTCGTTCCCGATGTATTGCCGAGGAGCAACTGCGCGAGCTCCATTATGAAATCACATCCCTGGAATCAGAGAAGAAGCTCGTTCGAGAACTGCTCCGGTTCAACGAGCTCCGCTTTCAGCAAGGAAAGATAGAGTTTGATGCGCTTACAAGAACGAGGTTGGAACTCCTCAGCGTCGAAGAGGCAATTCAGAAGGCACATTCACAACAATCGCGTCTCAGACTTCAAACGCCCACATCCCCCCTTTACTAAAGGGGGGTAGGGGGGATTCTCAAATCAAAGCCAAACGATGCTCAACTCCGCCCGCCAAATCATCGCCAATGTTCCAGGGAAGCATCTTGATCCATTGCTCCTTGTTCGCTCGCAATCAAAGGACTCTCAAGGCTACGTCATGATCTCCTACAATTCAGAATCTCAGGACTCAGCGCAAAATCCATCCCTGTTTGTCGATCTGATCTTCTATCGTGGACCGGAGATATCCGAATGTGTCCGGGTGAGTTCCGACATTCGCTTCAACATTGCTCCGGATACAGCTCTCTCGACATTCCGCGCTACTAATAGAGAGGGCGAGCCATTCATACACCTTTTTGAAGTGCAGGATGCACTCATGGAGCTTTTCCGTCTTACGCTGCGCTATGAACCATGCCTGATCGTGCCAATCGACAAACTCTCACACAAAACACTTTGTCGCCTGCTCGAGGCCACACGCTGCCAGAAGAGCATCATCGAATGCAATGACTTCTCATCTCCACTTCCTACTCTTCATCTGACCGATATCTCATCACCTGAAGATATCACGAACTACCGCCCTCCATTTAGGCGCGGCCGGATCATGATCTATGATACCGTGAGAAATAAGGATCTCATTCAACAACGATCTACCACCCGGCCTTCCCTTTCCGACCGTCAAGCACCCGTTCCCGGCGAGGATCAGCCAAAGGCAACGGAGCCCGCTCAAGTATTCGTCCATTCTTCAAATGATGATCACGACTCTCTTATCGATGATGCTCTCTCGCCTGAAGATGAACACGAAGCCGAAGAATTCAGCGCCCTTATAAAACAAATCCTCAATTCTTCAACTGTATCTCAGAAGAATACGAGCCCTAGCCCGCCCCTTAAGGGGCGGGAATCTGAGCCACAGAGGCGGGAGACCAAACCAACAAGAAGGCCGACAAGATCTCATTCTGAAAAACCTGCACCCGAGCCTCAGAGCCCGCCCATCTCTGAGTTCACCCGGCTCTTCGAACAATCGTTCAGATCATTTTGCCAGCAGCTGTCGGAAGTCATGGGCACCAGGGCAGACGAGGCCATCGCCTCAGCCAAGCGAAAGATACAGGCTCAATCTCCAGACTTTAGACTCGAATCTCTGAGCGACGAAACAGCGGCGTCGGTAATCGACCTGATCGAACTCATTTCGGTCGACGCGCCATTCCTCAAGCGCTCCCGTCTTCGCCAAGCCGCACTCACACTGGTCGCCGATCTCTACAACAAGCAATACGATCTCCTGGAAAAACATCACGCCATCGAAAAGGTCGAACAATGCTACTATCGGCTCAAGAAATAGAGCCCACACAGCATCCCCCCCTTCTCCCAAGGGGGGGTATGGGGGGGTCGTTATGAAGTGGTTCCACCACGATTGCACAGCACGACATGATCCCAGGCTCCAGATACTTGGAGCTACTCACGGGCCCGAAGGATTGGGAATCTTCTGGGGATTATTGGAAGAAATCGGGCAACACTCTGACACTTTTCATCTGAAAATCATGCAGATCTCAAAAAAATCCGACAAATCTTTCGCGAATCTTCTGGAAAATTCCCGCAAAGAATCCAACGATCTGGTTGATCGCAATGTTAACCTCTCCAAAATTCCGCGACTTCCTGTAAAAACTTTGGCAAAAAATCTCTTCACCACATCAAAGACACTCACCGCGATCATTTCGACCTGCATCAGCGCCGGCCTCTTTGATCGCCAGAAGTGGGCCAGATACAGTGTGTTATACAGTCCGGCATTCGAGCGTCGTGGCGATGACTATACAAGGCGGGTACAAAGAAGGTCAGGCAGTGTTCGGACAAACTCCGAACAAGGTTCGAACATTCTTCGGAGTCAATCCGGCGTAGGTTCGGATAGTATCCGAACAACCTCCGGACAACATCCGGACATGCTCCGGACAAAGTCCGAAAAAGTACCACTAGATACAGAAGCAGAACAGATACAGAAGAAGAGGGAGAGAACAGAAAAAGATTTGTTTGTTAAAGACGCCAAACGAAACAATAGGATATCCACATCTTGTCAACAGGGTTTCATCGAACTCTCAGAGGGTCAATTTCATGAATACAGCAGCCTCTTTCGTTCTGAGCTTTCATCATGGAATGATGGCCGAACGAACAAATTCGATTGGAATCCCACTGAACCAGAGCTTCGCAAACTCTTTTTCGGCGGAGAACCGGAACTCAAGGAAAAATCATGTTTCAGCGCTTACAAACTGCTCGGCGAGAACGTTCATTACGCCGAACTGGTGTTGCGAGCAGTTCGACTGATGTTGCGCTCCAGCGAGAAAAGCCGCATCACAAATCCCTTCGGTTGGATGTGGACCTGCCTCCATGGCAACGGTGACGGCACGCTCCCCTGGGTCCAGCTCTTAACCGCAGAAGAGGAAAACACACTGGGTGCCCTAATGCGCCGACGCATTCCGAGCGATCACGCTCCGTAGCGCCAACCCACCACTCACCAATTAACCAATCACTAATTAACCATTTGGGATCAATCATGTTTCCCCATGCCTTTGCCCAAGAAATCGCCGAGGACTTCATCAGCCAGATCTCGGCTTCCTGCGAGCGCATCCAAATCGTAGGCTCACTTCGCCGGCTCAAGCTAGGCGTCAATGACATCGATATCCTCGTTATCCCGCGACTGCTCCAATTGGATGATGATTCTCTCTTCGGCGAACCGGTTCGGGAGAATCAGCTCGACAAGCAACTCTCTCATCTTTGCCTCAGCCAGGATTTGGAGCTCGAATCAAACGGCTCAAAGATCAAACGTTTTGTCAAAACCGTCGACGGCGATACCGTTCCTATCGACCTATACATAGCCACCGAGCAAACATGGTGGACACTTCTGCTGATTCGCACAGGAAGCCGGGGTCACAACATCAAACTTGCCCGTAGAGCATTGGAGCTCCAGATGCATCTCAAAGCCGATGGAAGCGGATTGTTGACAAGCTCTGGCAGCATCGTCCCAATCGCCAGCGAAGAAGATATTTTTCGCCTGTTGAACCTGGAGTATCGATCGCCAGAAGATAGGGAGTACTGACAATGTCTACCGTCTGCTTGACCCCTGCTTCCTCCGAAATCCAGACGATTCTGGATGCCTGGTCTACGAAGCTTCCGCTGGACGAGTTGTCCGGCGAATCCATCATTACTGAATCCGATTTGAACCGTCTGACTACAATCTTGTCCCGGTTCTTCGTGCACAGACTCACATCAATCAAAACATCTGAGATATCGCAAACTTCAAACTTGAAACTGCAAACTCAAAACTCAGAACTTGAAACTTGATGCTTCCTCATGACCACCCCCACTCACATAACATTTGCTGAGTTCTTGTATTTGCTCTTACTCACAACAACCGGTGTGGCATTGAATGCCTTCAATGTATTCATCATTGCACTCTCGTCAGTTCTGCCTGACGTGGACACAGCAGCGAGCTACCCCGGGAGGTTGATACCTCTCGTCTCTAACAAACTCGAACGACGATTCGGCCATCGAACACTTACACATTCAGCCTTGCTCATTGTCACGCTCGCAACACTGCTCTTCCCTGTCCACATGATCAGCCCAGATGTCTACATCTGCCTTGTCGCTGGATATGCCTCTCATCCTTTTCTGGATACGATGACTGTCCACGGCGTTAAGCTCTTCTATCCGCTTTCAAACGTAAAGTGCGTTTTCCCTCTTGAGGTCAATAATCCCCATCGCTACCGTATGCAAACCGGTTCAAAGATGGACAAGATGTTGGGAGTATTCTTCCTCATCGGCTGCATCCCTGTGTTCCTGATAGCCAACCAGGGATATGAAAGGTTCATTCGCTCGACGCAGAAGAACATCGATTCGGCAGTCCGCGACTACAATGAGCTCTCCCGAGACAACCTCGTCTTCGCCAATGCTACAGCCTACAACATGCTCACGAAACAGCCATTTGCCGGCACAATTGAAATCGTTGGAGCTCTCAATCCTTCAACACTGGTTTTCAAGGGATTTGACGGAGACTTGCACACAATCGGTAAGGACTTCGAGGCCGACTATGTGGCCGAGAATATCCTGTGCGAAAAAGGCATTGTGGCTCATTCGTTCGTCCGAAGCATCGATTTGAGCAATCAATTGCTCTCGCAAATCACCACATACATCGACACGTCAGTAGAAAACTATCTCTTCGGCGATCTCTCCACCACGGACAAGGTCTCACTCCCTGAGAACATCAAGATCTTCAGCCCTGTCACCGGTGGCGGAGGAACGATCAAGCTCAATTATGCCCGCTACCACGATATCTGCACATTCAACTTGGAGTTTGTATTCGTAACGAAGGGCATCTTGACCGTCAAGACCATTTTCCCGGGGAGCAGCCAAGTGGCCTCATCCTCTCCCGGACTCACGTTGCCCAGGCTCGAGAACTTTGCCCAGATATCTTTCACGCTCGATCCAAAGGAGTCTCTCGAACTCTTCAAGTCAAAAGGGGACACAGTCAAAGAGAAGGAACTGATCGCCCGCAAGAACCTCGCTCAGTTCTTCGAAGATCAGGTTGATTTAAATACCGGGAAGATCGAGGCTCTTCAAAACCAAAAATCGTTATTCCTGTCAGACATCAACCAGAAGATCGCGAGCGCAGAACAGGCAGCGAGGATAGATTCCTCAGATTACTATCACAGAGCCGAGCTTTCAAAGGACGGATTCTCATCCGATCGATCACTCAAGCTCTCAGAAATGAAATGGCAGAAAAGTCGAACAGCTCTTTCCCAGCTCATTGCATCGCGCTCTGAGGCTCTGTCGAAGATCACACTTGAGACTCGCAAGCTCAAGCTCACCAACAGGCAATTGAAAACAAGGGCGCACGCTGCTGACGCGCAGTCTGAAATCCGTTCCAGCCTCAACGGTGTGCTTCTGGATATCCGCCAGGTTCCTCACAACAACAAAACTCAGGTTACTCTAATTATCAAACGCATCCATTGAACCTTGCCCTCTCCTTTAGGAGAGGGTTAGGGGGAGGTCCACCATGTCCTACACCTGCTCCGCTTGCAACTCCTTCTTCCCGAGTTTCCAGATCACCTGCCCCGACTGCGGCCGCTGGAACTCTCTCCGGAAACAAGCCGCTGCCGATTCACCTGGCAGCACAAAACCCATTGCTCTCCCCAAGATCCAGGCTCTCAGCGTGCCGAGGGTCAGAACAAGGATTGAACAACTCGACCTTCTGCTTGGCGATGGCTTCGTTCCCGGAAGCACGGTCCTGCTCGCCGGTCAGCCGGGAGCGGGCAAGTCAACCCTGCTCATGCAGGTCCTTAAAAAAATGAACACCCCTTCCCTCTATGTCACTGGCGAGGAGTCAGTCCAGCAGCTGAAGCTTCGGGCCGATCGTCTCAAGATAACGACGCCAAACATCCTGCTCCTGTTTGAATCAAACATTGGTGCAATACTCTCTCACGTCAATCAGACGAAGACCAAACTGCTTGTGGTTGATTCGATTCAGACGATCTACTCTGACACTATGACTTCCCTGCCTGGAAGCGCCATGCAAGTGCGTAAATGTATTTATGTCCTTCGAAGGCTCGCTCAACAGCAGGGCATTGTGCTCATCATCGTCGGACAAATCACAAAGAACAAATCCACTGCNNCAGGAAGATAGTCAGCGAGTCTTGTACACATCCAAGAACCGCTTCGGATCAACTACGCCTCAATGCCTGCTTCGCATGGGAAAGACAGGATTGGTATTCCACAAGATGAGCCATGAATAGCCAAAATCTCCAAACCGACCTTCGCCAGGATCTTGTCTTCTTTGGAAGATCCGATGAGCTGTTTCTGCTTGTTAAGAACCTCTCAAAGGGACGTCACACGCTACTGGCCGGCGACAAGGGGATCGGTAAGAGCCGGCTTATGCTTGAGGCAAAGTGGATCCTTTCAGGAAAAGCACGGCGCATAGATTTCTCATCCAAATTCATCTCCCGGCTACGGGGCAACCTGGGAGTTCGCATCAAACCTGATCAATACAAGATGCTCTTCATTCAGCACTCGAGCCCGCTTGGTGACTGCATCAGGGAAATCGCTGAAGATCTCTTCTACCTCGGTGACCTCCATCTCGAGCTCGATGGTGAACGCTCTGACTGGGCAACCGCCAAGAAGCAGCTCACTGGCCTTGGCAGCAATAAGCTCCAGACACTGATTTTTGAGGGCATTTCGCAGTCCGACAAGCCTTATCTGATCTTCTTCGATAACCTCGATAGGATCTCGCCCACTCAGCAGAAGTTTTTGGAAACCCTCCTGAACATCGCCGTCATCTGTGCTGCTGTTGTGCAGATTAAGGAGAACTTCTTCTTTAAGCGCATCTGGGCTTCGTTCACCAGAATTGATCTCGAATCATTGCCGGAGAGCGTCTCGACCCAACTCATCGATTATTTCTTCGAGAACTACCCCCTGCACATCATCGATCCCGAGCTTTATAGAAGAGAAATCCTCAAGGCTTCGAACGGCAATCCGTTCCACATCAAGAACATGCTTTGGCATGGCTCCCGTGAGAAGTATCTCGACACCACAGAGATCCGGAAGCTTCGCCAGGTCGACGAAGGACACTACTTCAACATGGGCCCGATATACGTCTTTGGCATCAGCATCTTCACAATCTTCAAGATCTTTTCCATCGGCACGGGCAACAAAGAATTCTACATCTACTTCTCAGCACTCGGATTTTTCGCGTATCTCATCTTCCGGGTCTTCAGAGCATTCTTCCTGTTCAGACCACAGAAGTACAGATGACGTCAAGATCAAAGAAGAAAATGCAAATCGAATTTCATTGAGTATAACTTGCGAATTGCTTACAGTCTGGAGTCTTCGTGAAGAGCAAATCATCTGATTCATCGACAACTAGTTTGGTTCGGCGGGAAGAGGCAAGTGACCCTGAGCTGAATCCCGCAACGAAGAAGATCTTGGACGTCCGAAAAGCTGCTGAATTCCTGGGTGTGTCCGAGAGCATAGTCCGCAGATTGATCCGGGAGCGGCGGATTCCATTTTTTCAAATCGAAAAACGATATTTGTTTTATCGACCTGTGCTGGAGTGCTGGATCGAAGATCAAATTGTCCATCCCGTCAACACATCGGCTGATAGCCTTGCTGCTGATGCAGCAAATGATGTCTGGAAAAGATCTCGAGGAGGGTAGCCGTGGCCGTCATTCGTAAGAGAAAGACCAAAAAGGGGATCATTTATGATGTGGATTTTAGGTTCAACGGGCGGCGGTACATCTTGTCCACAAAGACTGCCGATTTGAACCTAGCGAAGAAGATCCGGGACGACATACAAGGCAAGATCGCTCGTGGAACCTTTAACATGGAGGAGTACGAGAAGAAAACCATCCGGCTGACGCAGTTCTTCAAGGACTATTTCGAATTTGCCAAGAGTTTCAAAAAGGCCTCAACAATCTACAACGAACGCCAATACGCAGATCAATTCATTGCTTATGCTGGGGATGTGGATCTTCGCACTCTCTCAAGCCCTCGTCTGCTTGACCAATGGCGGGTGACGTTCTCCTCCAGGATCAGTCCCGCCACCTTCAACATCCACCGTCGTTTTCTTCACGCAGCATTCAACGTGGCGATTAAATGGGAGTATTTGGAGACCAACCCGATGGCTTCCGTGCAGAAGGCAAAGCCTGTAGAGAAGCGGTTATTCATGACGGAGCAGGAGCTTCGACAAGTTTTCAAGCTAATTGAAGATGATCTGCACAAGCTCAGGGTGCACCGACATCTTTCGTTCCTTCGAAGATTCAGGCTTCTCCTTGTGTTTCTTTTGAGCACTGGATTGAGACGGAAGGAAGCGATAAAGTTGAAATTCTCGGATGTTGACATGAACCGTAATCTCATTCACATCAAAGAGGAGAAGACAAATAGGACGAGAACGCTCCCGATGAACAAAACTGCGAGGATGGTGATCGAGTCGGTCGGGGATGAAATGTTTGCATCAATCAATCCGGATCATGCCAGCAGAAAATTCGGCGATTACATTGAGCGAGCGAAGTTGGAGGGATTCAAGCTTCATTCATTGAGGCACACATTTGCCACAAACCTCATCGCCGCCGGATCGGACATTTACGCTGTGAGCAGATTGCTCGGGCACTCAGACATTCGCACATCAATGATCTATGCGAAAGCAAACATCGACGTGCTCAAGCGCGCTGTCGATCAACTTGAATCTTCGACAACCGTCGGGTTATTGGTGGAGGCGACAACGAGTTTGATCGAGAGCCCGCATCCAGAAGAGGCGATTCCACAATAGAATTCAGAAGAATGGTAAGATTTTGGTAGGATTTTAAAACGATGCGTGAGAAGAGGCAACAAACACAAGCGAATCTGTTTCGACTTTTCGAGCTTAGAAGGCTGTTGCTCTATCCAACTGAGCTACGGGGTCAGAAAGTCATCATGTAATTAAACGCTTAGCCCCGACATCCTTCGACTCGCTTCGCTCGCTCAGGATGCGGGGTTCTGAAAATGGCAGCCACTCGTTGAGAAACACTCGTGGGCCATTTTCGAAAAGGCTGTTGCTCTATCCAACTGAGCTACGGGGTCAAATACACTTCGTGCATAAACCTGAATCATCGCCTTGATCGGGCATATATCGGCGAAAGCAAGATCCATGCATTTGACTGACAAATTTACGAAAGAAACCTTACGAAGGCAAGATTTGAGATATCCACACGCTACCGGAGAAGCGCTTTCTCGGATTCCCGGTGGAGACTATTCAAAGAACAACATGCTCGCTATCCATTGTCGTTGTTCATCGCCCTCACGAATTCCGCTACCTCTTTCGTTCCGCTTCTCAGTTTCATTTTTTCGATGTTCCGCCGATAACCTTGGTATCGATCTGCGTCAGAAACAAGGTCGTGAACAATATTCGGAAGCTTTCCGATATCGCGCTCAAAAATCCCGAGTTCATTATCGCGGACGAATTCCATGTTCCCCAGCTCCTGTTCCCAGATATAATCAATGACGATCGGGATCTTCTTGAGCATCAGTATTTCCATGATCGTCGACGCGCCGCATTTCGTGATCACAATATCCGCGACATTGAGAAGTTCGTAGACAAAATCGATGAACGCGAACACCTTGAGTGACGGATACTGTTTCTGCAATTCAAGAGCAACAGCATAGAGTTCCTTGTTCTTACCGCAGACAATGGCGACCTCAACGTCCAGCGTTGCTCCCAACAGCTGCCGAAGGATATGCTCTCCGTGCGGGATGCCGTCCCCTCCTCCGATAACGAGCACACATTTCTTGTCAAGTGTGAATCCGTTCTTTTCCTTTACGCGGGCTATGTCGGCATTGGGAAGAGGTTGTTCATATTTTTCGTCGATGATAAACGGAAAGACATGAAGCCGGGACTCGGGGATCTTTCGCCGCTCCATGCAATATGTTTTCAACCGTTCACTGAAGACGATATACCGCTGCTCCGGACGTTGAAACCACATGGGATGTGCTGTGAATGGATCGGTGACCGCCGTGATAACCGGAATATCGTACTGCAGTTCCTTCAAGATGTCGAGCACCGGCGCGATGAGAAGGAAGTGAAAGATGACAATCTTTGCAGGCCGGTCTTCCTTGATGCGTTTACGGATATAGGGTTTGATGAAGAAATTGGCAATGGCCACATTGAGATATCCGATCGGCGGGAATTTGTTGAGAGCATAGAGATACTCGTAATACCATTTCGCGCGAGCCTGGAGAAGCCGATACCCCTTTTCAATGATCGATCGCGATATGGAATTTGCATCCGTGAGCCCGTCTATAAGCACCGGTTCAACGAGATTTCCGTGGAACGAAGAGAGATAATGTGCAATCGCGCGGGCAGGCGCAAGATGTCCTTCGCCGGTCTTAAGATAGAGGAGAACGTATCGTTCCTTCTGGTGGCTCATAGCTTCAACACTCCATTGCAGACAACATCGATGCGGCCACGACGCAAGCGCAGCCTCACCGCTCCAGCGGCGAATCGCTGCGCTTCATGGCGCCTGTCTCAAGGACTTCCAGAATCTTTGCTGTGCCGAGTTTGCGCGCTTTCAAAAATCCGGACCACGCCATATCCGCCATACGCCCATCGTTGAGCATTTCAAAAAGCCATTGATGTGTGAAGTCGGGGTCTTTCTGCGCCACCGCCGCATGGATTTCATACAACCATTGTCGATTGAAGCGCTCCTGTGAACCGATTGGAGGAGTCATGATGATTGGAATGCCAAGACCCGCATAAAATGACAGTTCGCTCGGTTTTGTCCACAAGATGTCGGTCTCGCGCATAGCATTGTTGAATTGCTGGAAGTATTCGTCATGTGTTTCCGCATACAGGACGCGGATGTTGTCGGACCCGATTTCAGTCTTGATATCGTTAAAATAGGAGAACACTTCCGGACGGGTGCCGGCGACAAGATTCAATTGGAGAGTGCCGTTGAGAATTCTATCTCTCAGACTCATCGCTATCCGTCTTCCGATATCTCTTTGCGCGCCTGCTCCGCCGACGGCGTAGGTGATGGTCAATGCCCGTCTGTTCCGGAAGGTGCAGTTGCTTTTGCCGAGAAAATGCTCCACGTTCTGCCGGTGATTCGCCCAAAATCTGCCTCTGGGATCGAGGTAGGATAACCGTTGCCCCACATCTTTTGTTATTGTGGCAAGATTGCGTCCAAGGAGATCAATGGGAAGAGGAAATCCTGTCAGAAATATTCTCTCCTCCGGAACTCCGTACGATCGCAACCGCTGCGCCGCTTTGCCGCACGGAGCAAAATAATTGATGCGGCTTTCCCACGGCTGTTTCGCCACCCATACCCGATTGATATCTGCATCACAAATGATGCAGAAGATCGGTTCGTACCCATGCATGTCCGCTGCAATTGCTGCTGCGAAGTATGACGTGATCAAGGGGAGTTGCTTAGTCGAAATCTTTTCCATCA
This sequence comes from Ignavibacteriota bacterium, assembly GCA_003170475.1. GTDB lineage: Bacteria > Bacteroidota > Ignavibacteria > UBA10030 > UBA10030 > UBA9647. The sequence continues at coordinate 15,171 of PMZI01000056.1, forward strand.
TCCCGTTGCAAAGTCCGTTCTTGATGCTGGTTTCCAGCAAATCAACCTGGTATGTACTGCGCGAGAGATTCCGGATAGGATAGAATTCCGGTATGTGCATCAACGAGTCGAACATGGCGAAGATCATTTTACCGATCAACGGGATGCCGCGCGAACGGGAGAGCGATTCATACGTGTTCAGCAGCCGCTTCCATGATTTTTTTTCTTTCGTGGTTGAGCCGTCATTCTTGCCGACGGTGATGAGCCCCTCATGTGCGATATCCTTCAATGGAAACACGGCACGCTGGTGCCCGTACCCCATGTCGGCTGAGATAACCCATGCAGAGATATGTTTCGAGCGCTTCGAGCGATGTCGTTCAGATTTCTTCATAGAGAAAGATACGCATTATTTCGGTTGAACGTGGCTGAAGACCTTGTCACGGCTTGCTGGCTCGATCAGTGGATTTGACACTGAATATCCCCTCCTTCGAACCCTCCTGCATTCATCAAGCGATAAAGAATCGACTGCACTGGGAAGAACAAAAGGCTCAGGAGTGTTATCGCGCAATTCCTCTTCGCCATTCCGAGTTGACAAACCAGTGGATGCTATAGTAGCTCAATGATCTCGATTTCGTCAGAGCCGTCTTCCTCGTCGATTGAGAATCTGTCTTGTTTGCATTCGCGTTGGGGGCGCTGTTCGAGACTTCTTAGAAATCGTCGCATGCAGATCGAAAAAGCGCATTGACCCTTCATTAAGAAATATTCACAAAGACCGACAAAAGGAACACAGCAATGGTTCAAAATCCTGAGGTCGAGAAGGAGCTGTGGGATGTTCTTTTTGTTCGCGCACATCCTTGAATGATGTCCCTCCCATCCCGACCGGATTGATTCTCAAGCTGAGTCACCGTATGTTCAATAGTTGGAGGTTTGGCTCCGAAATTCTATCCCGCCTGATTCACGCACATGGCTCGAACGACCGTACGACGTGAGATTCGGAGTGCTTTTTCATACTGGAGAGATGGGCAATGGCAATACACTTGAAAGAGATCACCACGCTGGACGAACTCAAGCGGTTCGTCTCATTTCAATATTCGCTCTATCACGACAATGTGTTTTGGGTACCTCCCCTCCGTTCCGACGAGCTTGTTTCACTACGGAAAGACAAGAACCCGGCATTCGATTTCTGCGATGCGAAGTATTGGCTGGCATACAAGGACGGGAAAATTGTCGGTCGCATTGCAGGGATCATCAATAAGAAATACAATCAAAAATGGAGTGCGAAGGCAGCTCGTTTTGGATGGTTCGATTTCATCGATGACCCGGAGGTCTCGTCTGCGTTGCTTCACGCGGTAGAACAATGGGCAACGGATAATGGCATGAAGCGGGTGCACGGCCCCCTTGGCTTCACGGACATGGACGGCGAAGGAACGCTTGTCGAAGGCTTCGAAGAAGTGAGTACGCTGGGCGCGATTTATAACTATCCATATTATCCTGAACACATTGAACGCGCAGGTTATTTAAAGGACACCGATTGGGTTGAATTCGAAGTTACGATGGGCAAGGGGATTCCTGAAAAGGTCGAGAGGCTGGCTCACATTGCACTCGAGAGAAACAAGCTCACGGTGTTAAAGGCTGACAAAGCCAAAGACATCCTCCCGTATGCAAAGAACATCTTTCACGTTCTAAACGAAGCATACAAGGATTTGTATGGATTTGTCGAGCTTTCAGACAGACAGATCGACATGTACGTGAAGCAATATTTCAATTTTATCAATCCGCAGTATGTGCCCGTTGTGTTGGACGCTCAGAATAGAGTCGTGGCATTCGGCATTGCCATGCCTTCGTTGTCCCGAGCGCTCCAGAAGTCCGATGGCCATCTCTTTCCGTTCGGCTTCATCCACATCTTACGAGCTCTGAAGAACAACCGGCGGGTGGATCTCTATCTCACGGCGGTGCGTCCAGATATGCAGAACAAAGGGATTAATGCAATCCTGATCCACGAGACAAATAAGGCATTCATAAAGAACAACGTTGAGAAAGTCGAGACCAACAGAGAATTGGAAGCGAATGCCAAGGTCCAGGCACAGTGGAGATTCTATGAAACGCGGCAGCACAAAAGAAGAAGATGTTATACGAAAGAAGTGACCGGCTCAACCAACAAAGAAGGAAACGTGCGTTAGGTTGAGATCCTTCGAATCGACACGATGGGGCAGATCCTTCAGATTGACAAGAAACGTCAATCTTCAGGATGACGACTGGAAAACGTCGTCACTTCATCAATACCATTTTCTTCGCCTCCACAAATGCCCCCGCCCGAAGTCGATAATAGTAGACTCCGCTCGGCAGCGAAGCAGCATCCCATCGAATAGTATGTACTCCAGCAGGACGCACTTCGTTTACCAGCGTGGCCACCTCTCTTCCGAGAACATCAAATATCTTCAGTGATACAAATCCTAAACTCGAAATCCTAAACTCGAAACTTGTGCCTGGATTGAACGGATTTGGATAATTCTGGCAAAGGACGAAAAGGTTCGGGACGTCTGTTAAGGGCCCATCAACTGAGGTGTACATTTCCACTAATGGGCGTTTCCATATGCCCATACCCAACGTGCCTGCGTAGAAAGAACTGCCGATGGCGGCAACCGACCTGACAATGACGTTCGGCAAGCCCGTGTTGGCCGTGCTCCAACTCGTGCCGTTGTCCGTGGAAAGATAAACCCCGCCATTAGTTCCTGCAAACAGTGTGGTACTAGATCCATGAGCAGAAGTGACCGCGGCGATCGTCAGCACTTGAGTAGACGAGATTCCGGAATTGACGGCAGTCCAGTTCTTGCCGCTATTCGAATAGAGAAACACGCCTTTGTTCGTGCTTGCGAAAACGTTATGTCCAATGACAGCAAAGCTCCAGACATGAAGATCCGTCAAGCCTGAATTCACTTCTGCCCAGTTTGCTCCGTTGTTTGTTGAGAGAAACACGCCGCCGCCATTTGTGCCTGCAAAAATGTTCGTCCCTCCTGTCGCGGTTACTGACACACCAACAGCATAGACATTCAGATTAGTGAGACCGGCGCTTGCATCGCTCCAGCTTGTGCCATTGTTTGTTGTGAGATAGATCCCTTTGTCGGTTCCTGCGAACAGATTAGTACCAGTCGGACTCGTCGCGAGGGCCAGAACCTGAGTACCGGTGAGTCCAACATTGATCGGCTTCCAGCTTGAACCGTTGTTTGTGGAAAGGTTTATGCCACCGCCATTAAAGCCTGCAAAGAGATTAGTCCCAACAGCAGCCATGGACAAAACATAAGGGGATGACAATCCGGAATTGACTGCGGTCCAGCTCGTTCCGTTGTCGATCGACAAGAAGACGCCTCCGTCCGTTCCGGCGAACAGGTTTGTGCCTGTCGATATGATGGAATGGACATATCCCCCAGAAAGACCGTTGGTTTGAACCCACTGGGAGTGCAATGGATTCAAGTACACGAACAAACACGACACCGCAAACACAAATCGGGGGCAAACTGCAACGGTGAGCCAATTATTCATACTTTTACTCCAGTTGACAATATCCGTAATAAAACAACCCGTCAGCGTCCTCCTGGATTGTCCAATCAGGTTGTTCAGTGATCGAGAGACAATCCCGATACTCATTTCAGCAAAATCATCCTTTTTGTATCCAGGAATTCACCAGCCTGCAGCCGGTAGAAGTACATCCCGCTTGGCAGACTGCCTGCATCGCATCGCACCTCGTAGATTCCTGCCGCTCTCTCGTCATCCACCAGCAATGCAACTTCCCGACCGAGAACATCAAGGATGTTCAGCTTGACTTGAGTCCTTTTCGGAATTGAAAAAACTATTCGCGTCGATGGATTGAACGGATTTGGATACGCGTCACAAAGCACATAATCACCCGGGACTCCGCCCGGTGAGCCGTCAACCCCTGTTGGCACGGATGTATCGATCGTGAAGGCGTTGGCCAGTAGAGCGGTACCCCCTCCAGGTGCTGCGTTTGTCACTGATACATCACGAGTTCCCACAGATGCCACTGAGCTAATTGAAATGTTGGCAACGATCTGATTTGCGCTAACCACGCTTTGTGAATTCACGGTGATGCTCGATCCAAAGCTCACCGTAGAAACCCCCTGAACGAAGTTCGCCCCGGTGAGCATCACGTTGATTTGACTTCCTCTACCCGCGCGGCTTATTGAAATGCCTGTTAGGGACGGCGCTGGATTTCCGGCAATCGCATTTGCGGTGAACGTCACCGGATATCCACTCAAGCCATTGAACGTCGCAGTAACGGTGTAGGCGCCGGTCTTGTTTCCAAGAGTGAGCAAGGTTGAAGCCTGCCCGCTCAAATCACTGAACGAAGTAGTATTGCTTATCAACTGCCCGGTGGCTCCGCTTGGAGACGAACTAAGCGCGAAGCTAACATTCATACCTGACACCGGATTTCCACTAAGATCCCTCACGGTGGCGACAAGAAGGCTAGCGAGTTGCGCCCCGGGTACCCCCATTTGATTGTCGCCGCTCGTTAGGGAAAGCGTCGCGCCCGCAATGGCATTCTCGGTGAAAACCGCGCCCACTCCCGCCAAAGCACTCGAAGTCACGGTGACTGTGTAAACTCCAGTCTTATTGCCGAGCGTCAAATCATCCCACGTTAGTCCACTCCCTGAGGAGGTCAACGTCGTCGAACCGAGCCGCTGTCCGGTAGCCCCACTCGGCACAGATGCGATGACATACGTTACACTCACTCCCGACACGGCATTCCCCAACGTATCAGTCACTTTGGCGGCTAGAAGAGATGACAACACCGTGTTGATGACACCAGACTGATTGTTGCCAGTCCAAACGGCGATAGAAGCGGGTCTTGGTACATAGATCGCCTCTCCGTCGAAACCAGCAGGGCTTCCGGATAGGCCGGACGATGTTGCGCTGACCAAGTAATAGCCGGTCTTATTGCCAAGCGTCAAAACAGTGGATCCTTTGCCATCGTTGCCTGTCTGCATCGATGTCACAGTTAGTGATTGCCCTGATGCTCCTGCGGGCACGAATGTAAACGCAAAATCCACACGCACATTCGGAATAGGATTGTCGTTGTTATCTGTTGCAGTGACGACAAATGGACGGGCGAGCGGGGTGTTAACAGATCCTCTCTGACTCCAACCGCTCGTCATTTCAAGCTTGGTTGCGATACCTACGGTCGCGGTCGCGGTGAACGTCGTGGGGCTTCCTGCTAAGCCACTTGATGTAGCAGTCACTGTGTATTTTCCCGGCCGGTTTCCCAGCACCAATTGTGTCGTGGCCTGTCCGTCGAGACCTGTACTAGCAGTTGTGACTATCAACCTCTGACCGCTTGCACCATTAGGGGCAGAAGTTATCGCAAACGTCACACTTGCGCCGGAGAGGGGACTTCCAGTGGTCTTGGTGGCCGTGACGACGAAGGGATGGTCAAGCCAGTTGCTCACAAGACCTATCTGATTGTCGCCGCTTGTGGCGGCTAGCGTACTAGTGGTGCTGACTAAAGCAATGGCACCAAACGTCACCGGACTTCCGCTCAATCCTGCAGATGTCACGATGACTGCATATTGACCGGCTATGTTTCCCAATGTCAATGTGGTTGAAGCCCTTCCATTGCTATCCGTACTCACTGATGTTTTGCTTAACGTTTGTCCTATGGCTCCGCTCGGCACTGATGCGAACGCGAAGTTGACACTAACTCCCGGGATCGGATTCCCCCCCCCGTCAGTAACGGTAACGATGAATGGATTTGTAAGGACCGAATTAATGAGCCCTGACTGATTGTTGCCACTTTCGAGGGTGAAAGTCGTCGCCGGACCTGCGGTCGCAATGGCCGTAAAATTCACGTAACTCCCGCTCACTCCAGGCAGAGATGCGGTCACAGTGTAGGCCCCTGTCTTCTTGCCCAGTGTCAAAACAGTAGAGGTTTGACCGGACTCATTCGCGCCCGCCAGCGTCACGCTCAACGACTGCCCTGTAGCTCCATTCGGCATAGAGGTGATGGCGAAACTGGCGCCTCCGCTCGGCGTTGGATTGCCTCCAAGATCGGTCGATGTCACAACAAACGGGGCAGGCAGTGTGGAGTTGATTGTACCGGCCTGATTGTTGCCGCTCGTCAGCACAATAAGTGCCGGATTGCCGATAGTGGCGTACGCCGTAAATGTCATTGGGCTTCCGCTCAATCCCACTGAAGTCGCTGTTATTGTGTAGGTACCAGGCCTGCTTCCCAGCGTCAACACACTTGAGGCCTGACCGCTGCTGTTTGTCGTTGTCGTGGTCGTGCTCAACGACTGACCAGTTGCTCCACTCGGGGAGGAACTCAGAACAAAACTGACGTCCACACCCGATATTGGGCTGCCAACCGCGTCCGTCACAGTTGCTATGAACGGAAGGGCGAGGGGTGTCAGGATGATACCTAGTTGATTGTTTCCACCTGATTGAATAAATCGCTGAGCGGCCATCGCACTTGCGGTTGCCGTGAAAACTACGGGGCTTCCACTCAATCCGCTGGAACTGGCCGTGACCGTGTACGTCCCGGGCTTGCTTCCGAACGTGAGAATGCTCGAGGCCTGACCACTGCTATTTGTCGTTGTCGATGTTGTTGTTAAATACTGTCCCAATGCTCCGGTTGGGACCGAGGAAATCGCGAAGATCACACTGACGCCTGAAACTGGGTTGCCTCCTGCATCCGTCACCGCTACGAGAAAAGGGTTTGCGGGGCCCGAGTTTGCTGTGCCAGTTTGATTATTACCACTGGTCAAGGAAATCGTGGTTGCTGCACCCGCATTTGCAGTTGCAAAAAAACTTACCGGGCTCCCGACTAGCCCGCTTGATGTCGCCGCGACAGTGTAGGTCCCAGGCTTGTTACCCAATGTCAGTGCCGTCGATGCCTGACCGCTGCCATTGGTGGAGGTGGTCGTTGTGCTCAACGATTGTCCTGTCGCCCCACTTGGTGTGGAGGCGAAAGTGAAGGTCACACTCACACCTGATATTGGACTTCCTCCCACGTCTGATACCGTCACAACAAATGGATTTGCCAGCGCGGTATTGATGGCTCCTGATTGGTTGTTGCCGCTGGCGAGGGCGATTGCTGTTGGCACAGATGGTGCCGATGCCAGCGTCCAGCGGGAAAACGCACTAATGCCGGAAAGGGTCACAGTGTTAGTGTTTGTATTCACCGTGCCACCTGCCTGGGACCATGTGACTCCTCCATCTATTGAGCGGTACAGCGAAAGGTTTGCCTCTGTCGCCCCATTCAACTCGCTGTGATCGTATTTGAAGGAGAGTATTGCATTCAAGTTTGTGTTGTTCGCAGGATGAATATCGATGTACCGCAGGATGCTCTTGTTGCTGCCGAACGTGTACTGGGTATGCCCACGAGATATAGAAGTGATTCCGAGATTCGTAGGGCTGGTGATAGTTGCTCCGATGCCGTTCAGCGCGTTGTTTTCTGGATTACTCAAAGTCGGCGACGGTGCGATCGCAATCATCCCATTCCCTTTGACTGTGTTCCCGCTTGTTTCCGCCAGTGTCGCGCTGCTACCAAGGTTCAATGTGTTCGCATTGAGATCCACGTCGCCGCTTGTGCAGGCAAGGGTTCCATTCACCGTGACGGTGTTCAAAAAGACAATGTCTCCTGCATCTTTGTTGACAGTCACGTTGTTGAAACTTGTAGCTGATGTGTTGGCAACGGTTTGATTGCCGGTTGCGCCATTGAAGACCACGGAGCTCGTTCCGGCATTGAACGTTCCCGCATTTGCCCAGTTGCCCGGCAGAAAGAGCGTGGCACCGCCAAGCGAGAACGTGGTCCCGCTGCCGACGCTAATGCCTTGTGCCTGCAACAAGTCAGTCTGCATAAAGAGCAGACAAACCAAAAGACACGTTTTGTTGATTGTTTTCATCGTCTGGACTCCCTCTATTTGGAGTTCTCAGAGATGTTGGTGGCTCCCGACGAGAATGACGCAGCCGCAAGTTTTTGTGTTATCCCTTTGATTGACTCCCGCAATTGAAGCAGCTCTGCCTGCAGGTGTTCGTTCAACAGTTGTTGTGTTTTTTCCCGCTCCGTCGCCAATTGCCTCAGACCTGCGATCTCCTCATACGCCTTCTTGAGTTCGCTCGTCCGTTTTTCCAGAGCCTGTATGGCCGCCATATTTACTCCGTCAATACAAATGCTGTTGATCCCAAGGCTATCTTTTCCTCCGAGATGAAAAGCCGCATAAAAATCCTGAGCCACGGGACCGACATACCTTACAGAAGCGTCTGTTCCTCTGTAATTCCATTCACTTATTGACAATTCGCTGATTTTGACAAGAAGTTGTTCTCCATCGACCTGATGAAAGTTCTCTTTGCTGTTTCTATCGCTATAGTTCATCCAGCCGCTGACGCCAGCGTTCATGTAAACGCCTGTTGTCACTCCGGAATTTGAAAAGAGCCGATACCCTCCCGCGAAGCGCATGGTCATCTGATTATTTGCGCTCGAGCTAGTCGGCGTGTCCGAATAGTCTCCAATGATGCACGCCCCATCCATCCCGTTCGTTGTGACGCGACAACCAATCGCTGTTGAGTAGCCTCCACTAGCCGTCGTCCAAGTTCCCATCGCTGTCGAATTCGGAGCACTCGCTGTCGTCTGACTACCGATGGCCGTTGATGCAGTTCCCGTCGATGACGTGTAGTTTCCCATAGCTGTTGAATATCTGCCGCTCGCAATTGTTCCAATCCCCATCGCCGTTGCATTGCCTCCGGAAGCCGTTGTGCTTTGTCCCATCGAGGTTGAATATTCTGCGCTTGCTACCGTGGCACTGCCCATGGCTGTGGAATTCGTTCCGCTCGCGTTAGTGCTAGAACCCATCGCAGTTGAATTCTCTCCGCCTGCGTTGGTGCTAGAACCCATCGCAGTTGAATTCTTTCCGACTGCAGTAGTGTTAGAACCCATCGCAGTTGAATTCTCTCCGATTGCCGCCGCAACATAGCCCATTGCTGTGGAATATTTTCCGCTCGCAAGACCATAGTTACCAAGTGCAGTCGAGCAGTCAGCAATTGCTCTCGTATACGACCCCATCGCTACCGAAGAATATCCGCCCGCTGTTGTGCTTTTACCCAGCGCCGTTGAATACAGCCCGATGTTCGCGTCATCCCACTGTGTGCCTTCTACATATCCCGCTCTGAATGCGTATTTCTTTGGATACCACATCAATCGCGCACCAGCGCCAGTCATTGGGATAGCCCCTGCACTCACGTTGCCGAAGAGAGAGAATCCCCCGTCACCAAAGAGCTTCATAAGCACGTTGTTGCTGTTGTCAGTGATTGAGAAATCGCTTGTGTTCGATCCAGTGGGAAGCTTCACGATCGTGGATTGCGCACTTGCTGTTGAAATCAACATTGCAGCAATAGTTGCGATGACAAAGAAAAGAATCATTGGTTTCATGGATCCTCCATCATGAGTATGTTTCTGTGTTTTCGCAATTCTCGTGCAGAAGAACTCCTGATCGCCGGTTTCTTATACCAACAGATCCTTCACGAGGTGAGCCGGTTATGCCCAGCCGCGTTTCAACCGCAAGCGCATGGCAGTTCCCAAGTACATTGATTGTGGCAAGAGTGTTGTCAGCAAAGAGGGGAAAAGGTCAGAGAATCACCTATCAATAGATTCAGGTTGTTCAGTTATCCACGGGTGACGAATGCGCGCTTTTGATAATGTGATTGAGAGGGCAGGTATTTTCGCGTCGGCATGAAGAATCGGGCACAGCTCTCCGGATGACGCGCATCCTGGCGTCTGGGTTTGATATCAACTCGGGCAAGCGCATTGTGAACGTGGAGAGAAGTGCCGCGTGCAGAGGGCATGATGAGCTTACGTGGTCTCTCTCGACTTCCGGTATGCGCTCGAGAGCGCTGGAAGGAAAGTCCGTTACCCCATCCATGGAGAATGCTCCATATCAGGAATCGTTGCTCGCCTGCTTCATCATACGGTCCTGCAAGAGGGTACAGGATTTTCTCGATGCCACTGCGAATTCGTGCAGGGTGTATCACTCTGAGAAGTCGCAGCAAGATAGAGCGATGATTCAGCCAGGAAGCGTTGACTTGAAACACAATGAAGGTGAAACGAAACACTTGAAAGGCGCCCACCGAAAATCGGAAAGGGCTACAGAAGGTGGGCACGGTGCTTGGCACTAAGGTAAATCAACAAGCATAGAAAGTCAACATCATGAAAGTACCGACACCGAACACCATTCTCTTCTGATGAATGAAACCGCTTTTTGAGAGAGTCTTTGACCTGAATTGCCAAGAATGGGAAGCCAATTCGCAACTGGATCTATTTCAACAAGATCATTTTCTTCAAATCTGAGAATGCCCCCGCTTGAAGCCGATACAAGTACACACCACTCGGAAGTGACGACGCATCCCAACGCACAGTGTACACTCCGGCCGGGCGCACTTCGTTTACCAGCGTGGCCACCTCTCTTCCGAGAACATCAAATATCTTCAGTGATACAAATCCTAAACTCGAAATCCTAAACTCGAAACTTGTGCTTGGATTGAACGGATTGGGATAGTTCTGACGAAGGACGAATCCAGTGGGTGTCTCCCCCCTCGTCTGCACATCCGTCGCGAGATTCACCGTGCGACTCCACCGAACAGCATCGAATGCCAGAATCTGACCTGCGCTCGAACCTTGATCTCCTAGCCGTACGGACCCTCCACCCCCTTTTGCGAATGAATACGACCCAAGTGAGACCCACGAATCTCCATTTTGGCTTTGATCGATCGACTTCGTGACGTTCCCTCCGTTATAGGCAACCCGATACCGAGCGTCCTTTGCATTGCTGAAGGATGGGATATACGCCGAAACTTCGTACACGCCGTCAGTTGGAAGCGACGGAGTCCATGTCGCAAAACATGTGTCTGCAGTGGCGCTGTTCCGAGTGTAGGCAAACCAGGCATGTCCGAGGTAACCGACACTCTTGTCCTTCCAGAGTGTCATCGAGGAAGGAAGCGCCGTTTGCAGAGCAAAACCCCTCGCGAATTGCAGATCGTCAATAACAGTATCGCTCAATACCGGGGGATCGTATCTCGTCGCGATGCACCAGGCAACCTCGGTCAAATTCTGGAATCCATTGTTGTACCCCGGCCAATCGTAACTGACGTTCTTTCCATAGTAGTTCTTGTATCCCCGATTCTTGTCCCCCCAGCAATCGTTAAAGATAAACGTATGAGGCTCGGCTCCAATTCCATGCGCAAGTACGAGGTGCCCAGCCGATGTCAACAGGACGCACAATGTGAATGGATGACCCGACGTTACCTCCGCAAAGGCAACGCTGTATGGAGTCGCGTCTGTTTGAATAGCGGTCATTCCATGAAGAATATAATAGCTCGCCATCCGGGAATACGGACTATTCGAGCCGCTCCACATATAGCCATATCCGCCCCAGGCAGGTTTACCGTTTGGGTCATTGGCTTTCGGGAGATACTGCACCTCCTTGAATTGGTACTGGGTGCATACATAGTTCCCCCAATTGTTATAGTGGAATGTCGGCGTAGAGCAAGGCGTTGGCCATGGCGGCAGAATGTTGTAGTACGCCAGCAGCATGATTGCTGCTGTTGGCGCACACGCGGCGTCGCCGTTGAACCAATCAGGCGTATCGTACGCCTGATGAACATAGGGGATATCGAGCTGCGATGTCTTAACGGATGAGGCACGGAAAATCGGATTGATGCTGAATGCTTCGGGGCCTGGAAGAGCGATTTCTTTTCTCGAGGCCGCTTTCTGAAGATTGATCGCGTTTTGACCGATCGCGACGGTCCCAATCGAACGTCGCGAATATGTCTGAAACAAAACTTCGCTGTCACCATCGACAAACGATGGATCCATCTCCATCACATCCGTCGTAGAGGTGAGCCGTTGCTGCATGGTGCCATCGAAACAACAGATGAACAAGTCGGTGTTGACCAGCCGGGGGCCCTGGAATTCTTTCCGATAGTAGACGATTTGGCGAGAATCCTCCGACCATGATGGATGGTTCCCTTCCCCCAGATCAAATGTGTGCTTCGTTTCCAGGTCAAACACCCTCATGAGGCCGCTGAGACTCGAGTAGAGGATTTTGCTCCCATCGGGAGACCAATGAGCATCGAAGTAGCCGAGTTTTCCGTCGCTGATGACAGAGCGCTGCGCAGGTTCAAAGGTCAAAAGCCACAGCTGATCATTATTGTCATTGAAGATGACGGAGTTGCCATCCGGCGAAAGGGGCGCGAGGTTGGCGTAGGTCCCAATTTGGTACGATAGTTCCTTGGTTCCGTCGATTACGATGAGCTGCTCGCCGCGCGTGAATGCGATCCGGCCGTTACGGGAAAAACTGACCTGACCAATTTGGCGAGCAGGGGCGGTCAGGGTCTTGATTGTTTTTGTGGAAAGATCATACAAGGCAGGAGTCTGGTTTCCATCTTCACTCACGAGCTTCAGGCCAATGTATTGACCGTCGTATGAAACCGTATAGTAGTTCCCGCATCCAGGTGCAAAGAGTATTTCCTCCAGGGAGCCGTTCTTCACCAGATAGACCGACGAAGTAAAGTTGTTCGTGCAGATAGTGCCGAATGGAGTACTATGTGGATCTGTGAAGTATCCAGTCTCCTCGGTGGGATCCTGAGCCTTGAGTCCTCGCGGATGTACGAGCAGAATCAGAATCAGGTATTTGAGGATTTTATAGCTCACTTTTCCGGCCCAGAGAATCCTGTGAAACAGATCAATTATAAGAACCTACGAAGATAGTCCATCAGGATCAATTGCGTCAGTCGCACTGAAAGCCTGCGCTTCTGTTGGCACTCACGAGAGCATTTCCAGACATCTACTTGGCCTCTCTGTCGTCAAACTTGTCGATCAAAGGTGAAACTAATCCGATGAATGTCGGGTTCTAACTTCGGGTTCTCCTGTTGCCAAATAGTTCCCATGTTGGGCATATAATGGGCTGAGAATCCCTTGAAAAATGGCTTATTTGCTTCTGTCAAGTAATATTCCCAATTTTGACAACAACGAACTTTCCCCCACTCCAGGAAAACGAGAACATGGCGATGACAGAAAATGATGACATTCCGGTGACATCTTCAAAATTCGAAGTCATCAAGAGCATGGAAGGATTCGTCGCTGAGAATCTCGGAACGCTTCTGAGACCGGTCGAAGAAAGCTGGCAACCCACCGATTTTCTCCCCGATCTGACAAGGGAGGATTGGCCCGTCCAAATGAGTGAGTTCCGGAAACAGGCCCGAGATTTGCCAGACGAAGTTCTCGTGGTCCTCGTCGGGGACATGGTCACAGAGGAAGCACTGCCCACGTATCAGACATGGCTCAACAGACTCAAGGGTGTTGGGGACCCAACGGGATCCAGCGACATGGCATGGGCGCGGTGGAGCCGGGGCTGGACGGCAGAGGAAAACCGGCATGGGGACTTGCTCAACAAGTATCTTTATTTAACAGGCCGCGTCAATATGCGGTCGATCGAGACGACAATCCATCACTTGATCAACAATGGCTTCAACCCACAAACGGCAGACGATCCTTACCTCGGCTTTGTGTACACTTCCTTCCAGGAGTACGCAACAAAAATCTCACACCGCAATGTCGGCGTACTGGCAAAGCGTGCGGGCGAAGACCGGTTGCACAGAATTTGCGGTTTGATCGCAGGCGATGAGGCCCGGCACGAGAAAGCCTACAAGCTCTTCATGTCAAAAATCTTCGAGCTTGATCCGGCAGGAGCGGTTCTGGCGTTCGCCTCCATGATGACGGCAAAGATCGCCATGCCGGCGATGCTGATGGATGACGGAAAGACACAAAACCTTTACACGAAGTTTTCTCTCGTGGCCCAGAAGGCAGGAGTCTACACCACAAAAGACTACGCCGAGATCATTGCAGCACTGGTTCAGGAATGGAAGATCGAACAACTGGGCATGCTGTCTGATGCCGCAGCCAAAGCACAGGATTACCTGTGTGGTCTCGCTGACCGTTATCAAAAGCTCGCCGAGCGCGTCAATTTTTCAGGTTCAGAGAAATTCAGCTGGATCTATGATAGGGAGATCCAACTCGTACGCGGTATATAGTCAGATCGCGTTGAATCATAATCCCCAACTACCAGTGAAGAGAGGATGACATGAACAAGAGACTTCTGATCGGAATCGTTGCCGTATTCATAACGATGGAGTTGCTCAACTTTCTCATTCATGGACTGATCTTGTCCGCCACGTACCAATCCCTCAGTAACCTCTGGCGGCCCGATATGAACGACAAGATGTGGGTGATTCACCTGAACACAGTGATAAGCGCTTACTTCTTCACATTCATTTTCTCAAAGGGATACGAGGGGAAGGGAATCGCTGAGGGAGCCCGGTATGGCTTCTATATCGGATTCTGGATGGCCTCGGCGATGGCGTACGGAACCTATGCGATGATTGCCATACCGTACTCACTCGCATTGCAGTGGTTTATCTTTGGACTCATCGAGTATGTCGTGGCTGGTATTGTCCTCGCCCGAATGTTTGCATCACAACCAAAGACCGGCCTGAAAAGCTAAGCCTGCTTCATCAGGAGCAGGAGTCAAGCAAACCCCGGCCCGAATGTCGGGGTTTGTTGTGTACGAGATGTATCACGCGAGACATGCCACAGGATGATCGTCCTCCGTTCCCCAAGCGAATCGGCACGTCATCGCATTCACCCAGACGGATTGTTCTTCAAGGCCGCCAGCATTTCCTCTGTTGGCCCGCTGCCACCGGGCTGCCCCGCAAGCCACTCCTTTTGCTTACGATATGAATCCATGAATCGTCGCGCAGTCGGATTCGCAGCCAGTTCTGCGTCACCCAACATTTCAAGCGACACCTCAACCGTTGCCCGAAGGGGGTTCAGCCTCTCATCGAAGAGAGTCTCACGTATCATCAATCCAGTAAACCGAACAGGAATGACGCGCCGACTCCCCCAAATGAACACCGTGAAACTCATCCCGCCTCCCAGGCCACCGGCAGCAGGGTTTGGCCCGAGTCCATTAGCCTCCGCTGTTGGTTGTGCCAGCGATTCCAGCGCCGCAAGGGCCGGGTAAATCCCGAGAGCGCTGGCGGTCGGATCGCCCCGCTCCAGCGCATCAGTGGCGTCTAGCTCAAGCACAAATCGCATTGCCTCCTTGTGCTGGCTTCCTGAATCAGCAGGGACGATTGTCCGCTCGAGCCACTCCGGATTGAACTGAAAAGCAACGACAGGGGATATTTGAGCCTTCGAGTCGACATGGGCAAAGCCGCCTTGAACAGTTTTGAGTCCGGGCATTGTGTTTCACCCTCATTGTGGAGGTTCAGTAAACGAGGTCTCGGTTGGTTCCGCGACTGAGTAATCACGCTCCCATCCCTCATTCTCGAGCGTAATTTTCTGGATGGCAACCGCCGACGCGTTTGCATTCAAATCGGGAAGAGCTTCGTATTCCGAAACCCAGCATCGATAGATCTTGTAGGCAATTGCGAGCTGACCAGCCTCATTATAGAGTTCAAGGATGATGTCCTTGCGGAAATCCTTGAGTGAAACCTCCGCGCCGAGGCCAGAGCCATAGTTCCACACTTTGTTGGCCCATTTTTCGAACTCGGTATCATGTGTTACCCCTCTCTCGAGTGTAATCGGAGAGTACTCTGTTCTCCCCGGAGATTTTCTGCTGGTACTCGGATCCCCGCCGTTGCGAAAGTAGATTACCTCTGTCTTCCTCACGAGCGCACCAACCTTTTCTACACCAGCGACGTACTTCCCGTCCCATTTTACTCTGAACTTGAAGTTCTTGTAAGGATCAAATCGAGTTGCATTAACACTGAATTCGGGCATAGGTTTCTCCATGATTTGTTTGAAATGAGAGTGAGTACTCGGCGAACATGAGAGATTCTGGTACGATATTCAGAAGTGTTCGACTCTTCGGACGGTCCAGAAATCATCAGACAAATTCCTGTCACTGAGATAGTCATACGGCATCGTGTAGTATCCTTTCATCCCCCAACCGCTCCCCCACGAATTGCGAACCAGAAATCTCTTCTGGGCATCATCATAGCCTACGCCGACGACCGCGTGGCCGCCTTCAACTNNCGGTATACACTGTGAATCCAAAAACAAACGGATATCCCTCCGCCAGGCACTGCCTCATCTCGTTGAACGTAGAAATACGATGATAGGAGGTTACCTGATGATCAGTCGCTTCTTTGTAGCATGCTGCCGTGGGTTTGGTGTACAGCTTTGATTTCACGTAGGGCCATTTCAATTCTGTACAGACACCTTGTTTGACAGTCGTCTTGATTCCATCGCGGATGAATGCTCCGTTGTCGCTGTTTACGGTATGTTCCATCACGCGCTCGTTGTAGTAGACGAAGAGCCGGCTGAGGTCCGCAAGGGGGAGTTTGTCCTTGTTCTCAAGATACTCGAGAGCTCCAACAATCGCATTCGCCGTGCAGCTTCCGATCGTCCCCTGATCCTCGACGGGCGAGAAGGTTTTTCGCAGGTCCACCGACGGCGGCAACACAGCCGGAGGCTTGGCGATTGCCGCATAGAGTTTGTCGCGTTGATCGGGAAGGTCTGGCAACCAGCCGAATCCTTTTGGGTGGGCTAGACTTGGCCTACGGGCGGGAATCTTCTTTGCCATGGCTATTTCTCCTTATGATGTGGAGATGATCAGCAGGCCTTTCGGCCGTGCTCGACGAATTCGATGCTGAAATTACTTGTGCTCGGTTGCGGAAAGATAATTTCTGATCGAGATCCCACGAAACCCTCCCAGAATTCGAATAGCAGCAGATGGTTTGATCGGAAGAGCTTAGTTCTGTCGGACGGATGATTGTAAATCAGAAGCGAGCTGGCAAGTCCCCGAGGGACGTCGCGTCAATGAGCTGAGGGTTGGGGATTTCGGCTTGACATGGCTCGCAGAGATTTGCGACTCACAAATATTGATTTTCCGGTGGCCAATGTCAAGCTGTAGGTCGGCATAGCAAAAACGTCAATATTGTCAAGCGGCCATGGACGGTAGGATAACACGGGGGGAGCTTTGAACGAGAAACTCAGAACTCAGCAAAGATGGCCCCTTCTCGAACACTCTATCAGCCTCTCGTTATTGCGGTGACCTCCAGACCTACTGGAAATCTCCAGTATATGTCCATCCGCCAAGTCTGCCAAAACTGTCAATCGTCACCTTCACGCTGTTGGACGCGTTCTGCGCGGAGACCGCAGTGAAGCTAATCGAATTCTGACTCGGTGATGTTGAATATGTTCCGTTCTCGTTCGTTTTCATTTTCGTTGGGATGGCGAATGTGGTGTAATCTCCCTGCCCTCCTCCCATCGACACAGGACGAATGCGAAATTGATATGCCTGGGCAGCAAGGTTGTTCAAGTCATTGATGATAGCGTCACGGTTTGATTGGATGCTCTGCGCGGTGAACAAGCTCAAACCCACTGCAATGGCGATTCCAACAATGATGACGCCAAGGATGATCAGGAGAAGCTGTTGTTGACCCATGGCGTGACCTCCTTCCCAAATTCAATCTCACACACGTGCTTGAGATACAATAGACAAAGGCTGTGCCAATATGCGACTTGTCGCAAAATGGGCCGATTGTCAATCATGACGATCGCCCGCATGTATCGAAGTGATTATCACGCACTGGATTGAGATAGTGTTACAGATTGAGACGAACTGAGATAGTGGTCACTGCACAGTGTTATTCTTACGAGGACGGATCTGCTGCTGGAAAGATGTCAGTTTAGGTTCGGGCTGGGTCAGAAGCGTGGGAATGAGGACATTGTGCGAAGCAACTTCGAACACGTTTCAGAAGAGATTCTTCCACCGAGAAACGCTCCGCTCAATGACTCTCCCATAGGTCAGGATTTCGTCAGCGGGATCTCATTTCGCGGTATGCGCCGAGGCAGCGTTTCAGCATCATGTGAAGAACGGTGATATTCTTTCTCCGGCCCTCCAATTCAACTTCTAATAGGAGATCTTGTATTCGGAAAGGCACTAGCAACCCTCCTTTTTCTTCTTTCCGGGGGCGGCCTTGGATTGAGCTCCTGCTGGAGCTTCGAGTTTTGGCATAGAAAGTTTTGGAGTCGCTGATTCCACTGCTCCACCCGACTGCGGAGTGCCGCCGAAAAACTTGCTGACTTCTTTGGTCCTCGCGAACTCAACGACTTGTGCCGGCGTGGGGCTCTCAGGAATACGCGGGAACAGAATCTGGTCTTTCCACTCTTCTAGTCCGCCTCGCAGAATGTACACTCCCCTAAATCCCTTCGCCTTGAGAAGCATCCACGCCTGGGCAGAATGAATCCCGCCATCGGAGTAAAGGATAATCTTCTCATTCCGTTGGAGATTGGATTGATCAAGGCCGCTCAGCGCAATGTTGTCCGATGAAGGGATATGATACTCCGCGAAATCTTTCTCATTGCGGAGATCGATCAAACGAAAGTCCGATTTCCCCCGGATGATCCAATCCGCTAGCATCTGGACGCTGACATGATCCACTTCTTTCTCAACGATCAGTGCCAACTCCTTTGCGTTCACCGTAGCTTCCGAACCATGATATGGACTTCCCGCAAACAGTGCGAAGAAGCCGAGAACAAACGCGAGGAGACCGAGCTTCCTGTTCAACGATAGATTCTTAAGAAAGTCTCTCATAGTGAGGCTCCTGCTTTCTTTGAAGCCATCTTTTTTTCGACCCATTCGGCACCGACAAATCCACCAAGCGCCATCAGAACGACAAGAAATACCAGAAGACCATAGGGCAATCCCGTGAGTTGTGGCAGCGTGATTTGTCCCATAGGAGTGGATAGATAGAAATTGCTGACGAGCGGGAATACTTCCCCGAACACTAGGATGCCGAACATGATGCCGCCAAGATACACCATCGCGTCGATGCGGCCTGTCGCAACTGCCACGCAGGATGTTCCCGGACAATAGCCTCCGATCACGAATCCAAATCCGAGAAGCAATCCTCCGACCACCTGCGGCAGGAGAAACGTCGGAGTAAGATAGACAAGGGAGAGATCGACAAAACCGATCACCGATAGATAATATAGACCGACCATGGCCGTGATGATCGCGGTAAACATCACTTTGAACACTGTGAGATCGGTAAAATAGAACTGGGCAGCCAGTTTCTTTGCGCTGTTGAATCCCCCGCGCTCGAGGAAGAACCCAAAGCCGATGCCGGTGATGAAAGCAACCACGAGGCTCACATCGTCTCCGAAGAGACCATATTTGAAGAAGGGTGCGATCATTGCCATTGTCTCCTTACAAAGTACGCCATTGCATATGCCCCGCCGAACACCATCATCATGAAAGCCCAGCTGCCGACATTAAAGAGCGCTCCACCGGTGAGTGCCTGACCGCTGGTACAACCTCTGGCCAGTTTCGCGCCAATCCCCATCAAGCCACCTCCTGCAAATGCGAAGAGAAGCCGGCCGCGCGTGGAAATGTTGGGTCCCTTCTCTACGACTTTGGTTACACGATGAGCGAGCGAGCCGGAGATAAATCCACCGACGAAGACCCCGAGGACCTCGAAGACAAGCCAGTCTTTCAGCGGACTCTTCGTCCCATCGCCGATATACTCTGAATAAAACTCATTGTGCGCCACATGGATTGGTGCCACCGCCTGCACGCCCACCGTTACGAGCGATGAGAATGCTCCGGATGCGCCCAACCCGCGCCCCATGACGACAAACGACGCAAGCAGGACCAGGCCCAGGCCTATGCCGGCAACATAAGGGTTCCAGTACGGCTGAGGGTGTTTTTCAACTTGTAGTGACATGCACATTCTCCTTTATCGAATCCATCCTGATGTCCAATGACTTTCCTGTCCTGCGAAGACGATCACAAATCGAAGGATGAGACCCCCGGCGATGACGAGCATCGGAGCCACCGGGGAATGCTTTATTTTATGATTCACCGCGAGAAGTTGGATCGAGAGGGGAACAACCACCCCCAATCCGATGACAAATACCCAGAAGTATGCTGCATACGATCCATCAAGGAGCAGTCGAATGGCCTGAATGTGGACACGCGTCGATGTCAGCAATCCGCTGATGAACCCTCCGAAAGCAAAAAGCTCGAGAGTCAGGAAAGCGTTGTCAGCTTTGGCAAGCAACTCCCGTTCATATGCGTCATCTGTGATCAGATGGACGAATGCAGCGGCAGAGGAAAGTCCGGAAACGAGAAACAGCATCCAGAGCATTGCGCTGTTCCAAAGCGGCCGCGCTCCCAGCGAACTCAGGAGCACTCCCGTGTACATTCCCAGAAGCGTCCCCACGAACATGTTGAGGATTCCGATATTCTTGATCAACACAGGGTGCTTGTTGATGAACGCAGAGAGTCGGTCGAAAAGGGGAATCACGTTTTGAAAACGTTCCGGTATCCGGATCAATGTATTCAGAAAGAGGACTGGATAGATGATAACGAGAATCCATGCACCCCATGACATGGGTGAGGTGATCTTGAACGTCGTATACAATCGCCAAACAGAGAGCTTGTGCTCGAGATCAAGGAACAGCGCAAGCATACCCGCACTCAGCAGAATCAGGCTGATCTGCGGCAAGTAGAAACACGAGAAGACGTTCTTCTTGTACTGACCCTTCAGAACGAGGTAACCCGAGATGATCATAATGCCGGCGACCAATCCGCCGATGAAGAGGTAGATGGGAATCTGCCAGCCCCAGATTTGCAACGTGGGATCGATGAGTTCGTTGTGGCGCGTTGTCGTCAGTTCCTGGATCATGGGATCACACGAGATAGAAGATACATGGTTTCGTTCCGGCCTCGGGAATCAGGGCATGGTGGTTGCGGGACTCCAGCAACCGCGTAACGTCGCTATTTGGATCCTCAAGATCGCCGAACGACATGCAGTGTGTCGGACAGACGGAGACACACGCAGGATCAAGTCCCTTCTCGACACGGTGGATGCAGAACGTGCATTTGTCAGCGTAGCCATCGGGATGGATGAACCGCGCGTCGTAGGGACACGAGGCAATACAAGCCTTGCAGCCAATGCACACGTTGTGCTCGACGAGTACGACTCCACCAAGGTCATGGACGTGACTCGCACCGGTGGGGCAACAATAGACGCAGGGTGGATTGCTGCAATGATTACACCGCTCCGATCGGATCTCCATGTGAAGCGATGGATATTTTCCCTGCACCTCATATTCGATCCAATCCCGATTCAACCCTTCCGGAACACTGTTCTCGGTCTTGCACGCCACAACGCAATCCATACAGCCAACGCACTTCGCAGTATCGATGACCATTCCGAATCTAGCCATGGCTGGCCTCCGATTCGATAGTCACGAAGTTGACGTTCATGCCGGTCCCTCCCATCAGTGGATCGGTAACATAGCGGGTCAGAAGTTGGGCGTCGCTTGCTCCCTTCTGAAATGCGTATTTGAGACCGCGAGAATTGTGACCAAATCCGTGCACCATGTACACACAGTCCGGCCGGATCCGCTCGGTCGCCTTCACCTTCACCTTGTTGCTGACGATGTTGTCCTGATTCTTCAGACGGACGTAGTCTCCGGTTTTCAGTTCCATACGACGTGCGACATCGGCATTGATCCAAATCTCATTTTCAGCCACCATATCCATGAGGATATGATTCGACTGGGTTCTGCTGAAGGAATGAACGGGCGAACGGCCATACAGGAGCCGGAAGGAACCCAGCGGACCCGGCAGCGGGCGTCTGTATTTTGGCACCGGATCAAATCCGGCTTTGGCAAGTTGAAGTGAATAGAATTCAATTTTCCCTGATGGCGTCGGAAACTGTGCCGAGACCCCCTCATCAAAGTAGATTGGCTGCTTGCTCCCTCTGAGAATTCCCTTCTTCTTCAGCTCGTCAAAACTCAGGCCGGCTGTAGTGAGGCGATGGATGATGTACTCCTCGATGTCTTTCCACGGATAGAAGGCTCCAAGATCAAGTTTCTCGGCGAGTTTCTTCGCCATCCACCAGTTCGGTTTCTGATCATGGGGAGACTCGACAACCGGCTGTCGCAAGGCAACAAAAGGCTCCCGGAACCACTCTACGTTGATGTCGTCGTAGCGTTCAAGATAGACGGACTCAGGAAGAACGACATCCGCCCATCCGGCAATCTCGCTGGGTATGACATCGACCACGACAAGAAGGTCGAGGTTCTGGATTGCCTTGATTGTCTCTGCTTCATTCGGCAGCGCGTGGATCAGGTTGGTTGCATACACGAACCAGCTTTTGATTGGATATGGCTTGCCGCTGATCGTCGCCTCACGAATACCTGTGGTGATGGTCTCATGCGCAAACGGATATTTGTTATCCGGATTGTCCACTTTTGCTTTTTCTGGCTTGGGATACGCCGGATAGGGGTAGCCCGCGACATCCATACTCACGGGATAGAAGAATCCGCCTTTGCGACCCCAACTTCCGAGCAAGGCATTCAGAAGTGCGATGGCACGGCTCCGTTGCGCATCATCTCCGTACCACGTCACATGTCGTCCCGGATGGACGAGTGTCGCCGGCCGATAGCGAGCCATTTCACGCGCAGTTGTTCGAATCAACTCCGGTTCGATGCCAGTCTCCGGATATGCCCACTCCGGCGTGTACGGCGTAAGTTCCGCCGCGAATTGCTCAAATCCGAACCCGTATTTCTGCACATAGTCTTTGTCGTACAGACCTTCTTTGACGATCACATTCATCCATGCGAGGAGAAGTGCCAGGTCGGTGCCGGGCTTGATCGGGAGATAGAACTTCGCCTTGCTGGCAGCAACGGAAAATCTCGGGTCGACCACGATGATGGAAGCCCCATTCCCCACCGCTTCAGCGAACTCCTGAACTTGCGAATTGTGCATGTTCTCGCCGAGGTGACTTCCGATGAGAACGAGACATTGAGAGTTCTTGATGTCTGTTCGTTCCGGCGAGCTGACGTCTTCGCCGAAGGTGAGACGAAAGCCGACGTCCCGTGGTCCGCGGCACTGAGCGAATGACGGGGCAGTGATGTTGGGTGTTCCGAACGCTTTCAGCGTGTGTTTGAAGAAATTTCCACCGATGCCATGAGCGAAGAGAGCGACAGCCTCAGGGCCGTACTGGGCTTTGATCTTTTGCAGTTTGTCGGCGATATGCGTGAAAGCTTCGTCCCATGTAACCTCAACCCACTCTTCGCGTCCGCGTTCGCTTCTACGTATCAGAGGTGACTTGAGACGGTCTGGATCGTAATGTGCGCCAACGCCTCCGGTGCCACGTGGGCAGAGCCTGCCTCGGCTCAATGGATCTTCGAGGTTTCCTTCGAGCTTCCACAACTTTCCATCGTTGACATAGGCGATAGCACCGCACTTCCAAAAGCAGATGTCACAATATGTGGGAATCTTTTGAACGCCCTTCACTTCTTTGCCCGACTTGTTGCCGAGTGCTTCAGCCCCCTTCACGATCGCACTGCCTGCTGCCGCAACACTTATCGTAGCGGCTGAGATCTTGAGGAATTTCCGGCGGGACACTGGATTCATTTCACCCTCGTGAGGTTCGTAATACTCGCCTTAATCTTGTCGCAGTCGCTGGAGAGGTGATAGACTTCGCATGACCGGCAGTCCAGTTTCGTGCATGCGTTGTGCTCGTGGTCGTATGTCCAGCACGGCTGCGCGTGGCCAGAGAAGGCGGGACATTTTTTCCGATTGGAATCGGAGCATTGCACAATATCCCAGCACGGAATCATTGAATAAATCTTTCGGATTCCAGCGATGCTGAGCTTCTCTTCGTTAATCCCGTGGCGAATGCACTTGAGCCGTTCGATATCCGATTGAGAATACAGCCTGTGAGTGGAGGCGGCTTTGTGCGAAATGATCAGCCCCTCGCGTTCATACATACGCAAGGTGAAAACCGATACGCCAAGCATGCGGGCGACTGTTCCAATCGAATACATCGGAACATCGGTTGTGGGCGGTGTACGGAGTTCGTCTCTCATATTTGACATTTATAAATGTCAACTAATATGCCATCCACGACTATAGGATTTATTAAGAAATTGAGAGGTCTGCGCGGGGCAATTCTCGCACATTGGAATCAGAAATCGGAAAAATTGAAACACTGGGAATTGTCATTTTGGGCACATTCGATGCGAAAATGTGGACGAAATTACCGAAGAGTGACTATCTTGCATCTGCACCGCAAGTCCTGATCCGAATCGTTGTCATAACAAGAGTAGACCAGTCATTCCCGAATGGATGAGCTCGAAATAATCCAAAAACTCAAACGTGGAGACGATGAGACTTTCCGACTGGTCGTGGAAAAGTATCAACGACTTGTGTTGAACTGCTCGTACAAGTTTTTGAGGGAAAGAGAATCGGCCGAGGACTTGACGCAGGAAGTATTCATGGAGGTCTTTGAGTCCATTTATTCCTTCCGGGGCAACGCTCAGCTATCGACATGGATCTACCGGATTGCAGTTACAAAATCTCTCAATCACCTGAAACACCTCAAGAGAAAGAAGCGCTTCGCACTGCTTGTCAGTCTGTTCGACAAAGACGAGACGGAAGAACGGTTTTCAATCCCCGAAGAGAAGAGCCCGCATCATGAACTGGAGAATCAGGAGAGAGCCGAGATCCTGCAGCGCGCGCTTGGAGCACTTCCCGACAATCAGAGAATTGCATTTACTCTCAGCAAGTTCGAAGAAATGAGCTATGAAGACATCGCTGGTGTGATGAACACAAGCATTCCATCGGTAGAATCGCTGATCCACAGAGCGAAGACAAACCTGAAGAAGCGACTCTTGAACTATTATGAAACACATTCATAGAGTGCACGAGGACCTGGCATGAAGGATAGAAAGCGGTTGCTCGAAGAAGTTGAAAAAACATTACAGGCGTTCGATCATGATATTCCGCTCGAGGGGAATCCTTTCCTCGCGACCAGAATACAGGCCGAACGAGACCGCCGGCGTCAATTGCGCCCGACGGGATTCCGACTCCATATCAGCCTCAACCAGGCCATCATTCTCTGCGTCCTGCTTATCAATATCGTTACGGTGATTCATTACCTTGACTGGAACAGGAATCAGACTCTGCATGACAAACTGGTATTGGCGTTGAAAGAAGATGTTCAGATCGTTCAGTCGCAAGACCCCTTCTAAGCGAGGATATGATGGACCTGATAAATCAAAACAGATTCAGGAACTGGTTGATTGTGATCTTGTTGATCATCAATCTCCTGACAGTTTCCATTCTCTGGATGCAGACGGCGAGGACCAACGAACCACAACCTCAGCGACAGGACACCCGCGCATCCGAGTCTGTCGCTCTGCTGCGAAAAACCATTGATTTGAACGACGGACAGGCAAAACAATTCGATTCGATGCGGGCTGGTCAAATCGAGAAGTCGAAATCCTTTAACGATCAATTGGCTGCGTTGAAGAAGCAGCTGTCCGAAGAACTGTTCAAGGAACACCCCGATAGTTCGCAGGTGCGTTCGCTGACAGAGAACATCGGAAGCATCCAGTCGAAGGTGGAACTGATTCGCTTCGAGTACTTCAAGGACCTGCTGGCGATCTGTACGCCGACTCAACGGGAAAAACTGAGACCAATCGTCACCGAGATTTTCGGCCGAAAGCCTCCGAAAGACGAACCGCAGGTCAAAGCTCCACGAAACGAGCGAAAAGAAAATCCTGAGCCACGCGACAAGGAGGCAAAGGAAAACGGCAACAATCCCCAAGTTCTTCGGGAGGAAAAGCCCAAGCCACCTTCAGCGGATGAAAAACTTGCGAAAATGTCCGAAAAACTGAGCCTGACAGCTGACCAGGAGCAAAAGATTCGGGCGATTTTGACGACCACAATGAAAGAGGATCAGGAACTGAAAAAGAGAGTGAACCCTGATCGGAATGAGATTGAAACCGAAAAGGGGCGATTACGGAAAAAAGAAGATGACGCAATCATGAAGCTCCTCGATGAGAATCAAAAGAGGGAATTCTCAAGAATGATATTGAACAGAAGAAAATAGATCTACTGCGGGAGCACGTCACGATGCCTCTCTCTCGGAGTGACCGAAAGAGAGGCATTCTTATATCAATCCCACTTTTTTTCACGATCGCAGGTCACAGGTTGACAGTCGAAGTGTTGTCAAACGTTTCAGGGAGCTGACCATGTTGGTGTTCCCGACGGAGAAGCGATGATGAATGTCAGAATAGTTGTGTTGATGGTTCTTTCCGCAATGGTGCTCCCTGGAGCCCTGTTCGCTCAGACGATCAATGAGATCCTGGGGAGGCCGACGAACCATTCCGTCACAATGAGTATTCTGTGCGACCGGCAATCGGACGTGTACTGGGAATACGGGACTCGTTCAGGCTCCTATTCCCTCTCGACGACCACATATACCGCGGCTCTCGACACACCTCTCGTCGTGAGCTTTCTCAATTTGTCGCCCAACACAAGATACTACTACCGGACACGATACCGGACGAAAGGCAGCACAGTTTCCTTCTCGGCCGGATCTGAACATGCGTTCCACACACAACGCGCGCCTGGATCCGTATTTCGTTTCACCATCGAGGCAGATCCTCACCCGTACGACAAAAAAGGAAGCCACTCGTTGTGGCCCATTGCACTGAAAAACCAACTCGCAGACACTGTGGACTTTCTGCTCGATCTCGGCGATACGTTCGGCGACGATCACAACCCGACAACGATTACCAGTGCCGACGTGCGACAACTGCATCTCGACGACCGCGCGTTCTTTGGCCTCGTCTCTCATTCATCGCCGCTGTTGTTCTGTCTCGGCAACCATGAGGGGGAAAGTGGATACTATCTGCTTCAGACGCCGCCGAATAATCTTGCGGTCTATGGAACACTTTGGAGGAAATTCTACTACCCAAATCCGGAGCCGGACGGATTCTATTCGGGAAACACAACATCGGAGGCCTTTGGTATGAGACTCCCCGAGAACTACTTCGCATGGGAGTGGGGAGATGCCTTGTTCGTGGTTCTTGATTCGTGGCGCGGGTACACCGTCAGCGCGAAACCCCGCGATTGGGAATGGACGCTTGGAAAGGATCAGTACGACTGGCTCAAGCGCACACTGGAAACCAGCAAGGCGAAATTCAAGTTTGTTTTCTCTCACCACGTCATGGGAGAAACCCGCGGCGGTATCGTCCCTGCACAATTAGGTGAATGGGGTGGCTACGAAGCGGACGGCCGAACCTGGGGGTTCACAGCGAACAGACCTGGCTGGGCAATGCCGATTCACCAGCTCATGGTTCAAAACGGTGTCAACATTTTCTTTCAGGGACACGATCACCTGTTTGCCAGGGAGCAGCTCGGCGGAGTCATCTACCAGGAAGTCCCCATGCCGAGCGATTCGACCTACACCATTGGCATGCTCGCCAACGCCGACGCGTATACGAGCAATCAGATGGATGGTGCCGGACATATCAGAGTCACAGTCTCGCGCGACAGCGTCATTGTAGAATACGTGTCAGCCTATCTGCCACAGGATGAAGATGCAACGCACAAGAATGGGAAGACCCGGTTCTCCTATTCGGTGAAGACGAACATCACGCCCGTCGCGTCGAACCGGCCGATACCGGATGAATTTGCGCTCGAACAGAATTATCCGAATCCTTTCAATCCATCGACCTTGATCCGCTATCAATTGAAAGGCAGCGGGCCTGTGTCGCTCAGGGTATTCGATGTGCTGGGGAAAGAGGTCGAAACACTCGTGAATGAATGGCAGGCACCAGGATGGTATGAGGCGAAGTTTGCTGCATCGGATTTACCAAGCGGGATCTATTTCTACCAGCTGCGAACCGCCGGCACGGTGCTTACAAAGAAGGCACTGTTGGTAAAATGATACCACAAAGGGATGGATTCATGAAGGTTGCCTTCACCGCAATAATGATAGTGTTGATATCATCAGGCGCAAGCGCACGCGGGCCCGCCGTTGTTGATTCGGTGCAGTTCATCTGCAATGAACTTCTCGGACGGCCCACCACCAGCTCGATCACAGTCAACCTGTGCGCAAGTAATGATCTCGACGCGTATGTTGAATATGGGACTCAACACACCGTGTATACCAGTCAGACGCCGACAACGACCTACGCCAGCAGTGTCCCGTTCAACATCGTTCTCGACCACCTGGCGGCAAATACTACATACTATTATCGGGTCCGTTACAGAATTGCGAAAACCACGACCTTCGCCGCGAGAGATGAGCACTGGTTCACAACGGCCAAACTGAAGGGGACAACGTTCACGTTCGCCATCCAGGCCGATCCTCATCTTGATACAAACTCCAATCCTGCTGTCTACGCTCTGACATTGCAGAACATTCTTCTTCAACATCCTGATTTTCTCATCGACTTGGGTGACACCTTCATGTCGGAGAAACTTCAGCAGCCGACACAGGACAGCATCACTGCCCGGCATTTGCTGCTTCGCTCCTATTATGATCTCATTTGCCACAGCATTCCCCTCTATCTCGTCGTCGGCAACCACGAGGGGGAACTCGGCTGGCTTCTGAACGGCACAGCGAACAATCTGGCTGTGATAGCTTCCAATACGCGGACGAAATACTATCCGAACCCTGTTCCCGATGGATTCTATTCCGGCAATTCCACAAGCGAACCGTTTGTCGGTCTTCGCCAGAACTATTACGCGTGGGAGTGGGGAAGCGCATTGTTCGTCGTCATCGACCCGTATTGGTACACAAAGACGAAGCCGGATTGGGGATGGACGCTGGGCACGGAGCAATTCAATTGGTTTAAGAATGTCCTCACGACGAGTCACGCCAGGTTCAAATTTGTTTTCTGTCATCAATTGGTCGGTGGGAGCGGCACTGACGGCCGCGGAGGCGCGGAATTCGTCGACTTTTTCGAAATGGGGGGACACAACGCGGATTCTTCATGGGGGTTTGACAAATTCCGTTCTAGTTGGGGAAAACCGATCCACAGTCTGTTGATGGAAAACAACGGAACCATCTTCTTTCACGGGCATGACCATTTCTACGGAAAGCAAGACAAGGATGGAATCGTCTATCAGGAGGTCCCCCAGCCTTCTCTCAAGACTTACACAAGCAATCCAGCTGCACAATATGGATATGTCAGCGGCGTCATTCTTCCGAGCCGGGGCTACCTCCTGGTGACCGTATCCGACACGACGACAAAGGTCGAATACATCCGAACGTATCTCCCGAGCGAAGAGAACGCCCAACGACACAACAAAGATGTCGCCCATTCCTACGTCATCACAAAAACAGGAACGACCACAAACGTCGCCAGCATGAGTCCTGTTCCAAGCACATTCAGCCTGAGTCAAAATTATCCGAATCCGTTCAACCCGACAACAAACGTCGAATATCGGATAGCGAAATTCGGATTTGTGACGCTCAGGGTGTTCGATCTGCTTGGCAGAGACGTCGCCATACTTGTCAACCAATATCAGGAGCCTGGTACCTATACCGTTCCCTTTGATTCGCAAAGGCTCTCGCTCTCCAGCGGAGTCTATCTGTATCGGCTCACGGTTGACGGCGTTTCAGAAACCAGGAAATTGATACTCGCAAAATAGATCCACAATGAGGTGAGCAATGCCCTTACCATCAAAGAAAGTATTCCTTGCGGCGGCGATCGCGATTCTGTACGCTTGCCAACTCGAGGCTCAGAAACTTCCGCTCAGGCTGCCAGATACCGGTCAAACAAGCAGCGCTACTTCGACGCCGGGCGAAGACTCTGACTTCATCATCAACCCTCCCTCCTTTACCGACAACGGAGACGGCACGATCACCGATAACATCACAGGGTTGATGTGGCAGAAGGTCGACGGCGGTGAAATGGTCTACGGAAACGCAGCCGCGTACTGTAAGGGCCTGACGCTCGGAGGATACAAGGACTGGCGGCTTCCGCGCAGCCACGAGCTGTTCAGCATCCATAACTTTGACAACATCAATCCTGCCCTGAACACGGTCTCCTTTACCAAAACGCTCGCCGACTACTGGTGGACCAGTGATCCGCGGGCAGACGACACGACGAAGATCTGGGTGTCCAATGCCGGCGGCGGGATAGGAGCGCACCCGATATCAGAGACCATTAGCGCGGGGGGATCAAAACGGTTTCATGTGCGTGCCGTGCGAAATCCCTATACGACGGTTTTCATTCTCTCCCATTTCAATGACAACGGCAATGGCACCATCACCGACAATTACTCCGGCCTGATATGGCAAAAGATCCCATCCTCAAACACATTGACATGGGAAGAGGCGCTTACATACGCAAGGAGCCTGACGCTCGCCGGGAAGACCGATTGGCGGGTCCCCAATGTAAAAGAGCTCCAATCACTGAATGATGAGCAACTCATCAAACCGTCATTCAACAAAACCTATTTCCCCAATTCGCTTTCAGGCAACTATTGGTCTTCGACCACGATGTACAACACGGCATCCCTGGCGTGGGACATCAACATTGATTATGGGATCGTCAGCTACAGCGATAAGACCATCAAAGAGAATGTGCTGCTCGTGCGGGGAGGAATGGACAATACTTCCCTCGGCATCAACGAAGTGCAGATCCCGGGGGGCGAGTATCAGATGGGTGATCATTTTGGATTTGTCGATCCGAGTCATCCTAGTGACGAAACGCCCATTCACCTGGTCAAAGTCAATTCAATATACATGTCCACGACAGTCACAACCAATCAGCAGTTCCTCACTTTTCTCAATGCGTCGTTGTTGAAGGGGCTGGTCGAGGTGCGAAGCAATGTTGTGTATGCGACCGGCAGTAGCACCATCTACTGCTACACAAATCAGTATGCCTCCTACTACAGTATCGGGTATGACGGAAAAGTTTTTTCCATGACCGACTTCAGGTCAAACCATCCGATGGTCGGAGTCATGTGGTATGGTGCCGCCGCGTACTGCAATTGGTTGAGCCAGCAGAACGGACTACAGGAGTGCTACAACTTGAAGACGTGGGATTATGATTTCACCAGGAATGGCTATCGCCTTCCGACCGAAGCAGAATGGGAATACGCCGGACGCGGCGGACATACGAATCCGTACTATAATTATCCGTGGGGCAACGACGCGGACAAGACCAAAGCCAATTGGCCAGGCTCGGGGAATCCATATCAAGGGACGAACACCGCCACGTATCCATTTACAACGCCGGTTGGATTCTTTGATGGCACACTCCGCTTGAAGTCGGATTACAACTGGCCCGGGAGTGCGATTAGCTACCAGACGTCGAACGGCGCTAATTCCTACGGACTCTACGACATGGCCGGGAATGTCTGGCAGTTTGTGAACGATTGGTATGGACAGAATTACTACAGTCTCAGTCCGTACGACAATCCCAAGGGCCCCGACTCAACGTTTAAAATGCCCGACGGAAAACCGTACCGGGGTATGCGCGGAGGGAACTGGTACAATGGCGATCTGGTTTCCGGCATCGACGATGGGCATTCAAGAGTCTCGAACCGAAATCCTGCATATTACCGTGGTCCTCAGGATCCCAATCATCCCTGGTATCATGTGGGTTTTCGCGTCGCGCGAAACTATTCGACGTCGACGGGAGTGAATGAATCACAGAATTCATTGCCGAAAGGGTTTCAGCTCTTTCAAAACTATCCGAATCCTTTCAATCCAACAACCAATTTCGAGTTTCGAGTTTCGAGTTTCGGATTTGTGAGTTTGAAGGTGTTCGACGTTCTGGGGAGAGAGGTTGCGACCCTTGTGAATGAAATGCGATCTCCCGGCACTTACACGGCTCGATGGGATGCATCGTCGTTTCCGAGCGGCGTGTATTTCTGCCGTCTGAGCGCACACGATTACGTTGAAACAAAGAAAATGGCATTGCTTAAATAGTGACATTCTCAAAAGGGGGCTGTTATGAAATTCAAGATGCTGATTCTCGCGGCGATTGCCTTCCTCTCGTCCGTAGGTTTAGCACAAACAAGAACGGTGGGTTTGTTTCTGAACGACACAACAAAGGCGTTTAAAGGGTACACCCTGTTCGCACCGAAACAGAATACCATGACATATCTGATCAATAACGATGGCCGAATCGTGCATCAATGGACTGCCAGCAAGTATCCCCCCGGACAGTCGGTGTACTTGCTTGAGAGCGGACACCTGTTGCGGACGTGCATGACACCGGGTAACCTCGGAACAGGCGGCGGTGAAGGAGGTCGAATTGAGGAATACGACTGGAACGATAGTCTCGTGTGGCAGCTCGACTATTCGACGACAACGTATATGCAGCACCATGACATCAAGCGTCTGCCGAATGGCAACATCATCATGCTGGTCGTAGAGAAGAAGACGCTTGCCGAAATCCAGATCGCTGGTTTTGACACAAGTATGATGCAGGAACCGGACTTCCGACAAAAACAAATCCTGTTGCCCGATGCAATTGTAGAAATACAACCGACGCTCCCCTCAGGAGGGACCGTTGTGTGGCAGTGGCATGTCTGGGATCATCTGATACAGAATCATGACGCCACCAAATCGAACTACGGCGTGCCGAGCGCACATCCCGAACTCATCGACGCCGCCGGCGACCATCGGAGTCTTCCGATCTTCTGGAACCATATGAATTCCATCGACTACAATGCAACGTTCGACCAAATTGCACTCAGCGTGCGGGGGAACAGCGAAGTGTGGATCATTGATCATAGCACCACCACCGCTCAGGCAGCCGGACACACCGGCGGGACGAGCGGCAAAGGGGGCGATCTCTTGTACCGCTGGGGAAACCCGATCACGTTCGGAGCAGGAACCTCCAGTGATGATAAACTCTTTCAGCAGCACGATGCAGAATGGATCAAAGCGGGCTGCCCTGGGGCCGGCGATATCATGTGCTTCAACAATGGGGTAGGCCGCAACTACTCCACCATTGATCAGATAACGCTTCCTGTCGATTCGAAGGGCAACTACACGCTTGCCGCCGGCAAAGCGTTTGGTCCCACGAGTCTTACATGGACCTATCAGGCAACTCCCCCCACCTCGTTGTATGGGGCGGACATATCCGGTGCACAGCGTTTGCCGAACGGAAATACCCTGATCAACAACGGTCCGCTGGGGACTTTCATAGAAGTAACTGCGACCGGACAGGTCGTTTGGCAGTACATTTGCCCGGTTGTACTCACAGGCGTGTTAACCTGGTCCTCATCGATTCCGGACGACATAGGGCGTCCCGGCGAAAAGATGAACTCAGTCTTCAGAACATATCGATATGCCCCCGACTATGCGGCATTTTCTGGAAAGACGCTGACTCCCGGCGACTTCGTGGAAAAATACACCACAGCTGTCGAGCAACCGAGCGGCCAAACACCATCAACATTCCAGCTCTGTCAGAACTACCCTAATCCATTCAATCCAACGACACAAGTCAGATTTCAGCTTTCAACATCAAGCAATGTCAGACTCACTTTTCAGAACATTCTTGGCCAGGAAATCACGACACTAGTCAATGACACGCGTCCTGCAGGAGAATACACTGTGACGTGGGATGCTTCGCGTGAATCTGCCGGGGTCTATTTCATCCGGCTCACAGCGGGGGGTTCCACGCAGATTCGACGGGCTGTTCTTCTGAAATAGCATAACCCCGGCAAGCGTTGAGACAATGAAGGACTCCTCTCAACAGGTGATTGCAGGATATTCAAAACCCGAAGGATGATCGTTCCGTCCACCAAATTGGAGTGCTGACATGAAATCCGTTCCCTCTTTCACAATACTCATGATGTTGTTCGCCACGATGTCCCTTGTTGCTCAAACAGGCAAGTCATCGCTGCAGAAAAGCACGGACGAAGGGATGTTTACAATCACAGAAACGCGATACTGGGATGCTGCAAGAACGCAAACCGGATACACATTGTTCGCCGGATCGGGAAGATCCTATTTGATCGACATGGAAGGATACATTGTCAAGCAATGGAACATCGGAACGAATCCGAGATTGCTGAGCAATGGAAACATCCTCGACGCGACAAAGTCTGATCCAAGCGGTTTTGGCGGGTTCCAGGAACTTGATTGGGATGGAAATGTGGTATGGACCTATATAGAAAAGCGATCGAACTATTTTCCCCATCACGACTGGACAAGGATCTATAACAAGAAACTCAAAGCGTACACAACCATCTATATTGCGAACAAGAACGTTCCAAAAGATTCCGTGCTCGCGGCTGGCGCAAACCCGGCCAACGGCACGTATACCGACGTTCAAATGGATGCACTCGTGGAAGTGGATTCCCTGGGCAACATCGTCTGGGAATGGTGGTTCTTCAATCATATCATTCAGGATTTCGATGCGACAAAACCAAACTACGTCGGGACCGGCAAAACGGTGGCGAACTTCCCCAACAAGATCAACATCAACATGCCCGGGAATCCGTTGAAAAGCGATTGGCTGCATTGCAACTCGATCGACTACAACGACAGTCTTGGCCAGCTCGTCACGAACAGTGTGCAGGGGGAATTCTACATTATCGATCACGACAATACGTTCATCGCTGGCAATCCGGCGGGGAACATTGCTCTCGCTGCAAGCAGCGCCGGGGATTTCCTCTATCGCTTTGGAGATCCGTATCGCTACAACCAAGGGACCGCCGCGGCGATCAACTCCACCGGCAATAAACAAATTGGTGGCAGTCATGACGTGCACTGGATAAAACC
The DNA here is from genome assembly GCA_003170475.1 of Ignavibacteriota bacterium. Classification (GTDB taxonomy): domain Bacteria; phylum Bacteroidota; class Ignavibacteria; order UBA10030; family UBA10030; genus UBA9647. The sequence goes on from PMZI01000056.1 coordinate 49,791, forward strand.
CGGATTGCCGGGGGCTGGAAACATTCAGATCTTCAACAATGGAGAGTACCTTGGAGAACGCGTATCTCAATCGTACATCTTCGAGGTCAATCCGTACTACAATTCATCAAGAGTGAACACAGGCGCTTACGTCAATCCTCCGGCCGCAGGGTACTACACTTGGACCTATCCAAACAAAGACGCTATGAAAGCGAACAAATCGATTTCCAACCAGGTTGTATGGATCTACGCTTCAAAGGATGACCAGAATTTCTACAGCACGATCGGTGGTAGCGAACAGAGACTTCCCAATGGGAATACGCTGATCTGTTCCGATACGCACGGCCATTTCTTTGAAGTGACAGCTGGCGACACCACGATTGTGTGGGAGTACATTAATCCGGTCACTACGGACGGGATCAAGACTGTGATATCCGACCAGTATCCCATGTACAATTCCGTCTTCAGAGCGTACCGATATTTAAGTGATAACCCTGCTTTCAAGGGCAGGACATTGACCAGAACAAAAACCATCACAGGCAAAACGCCGGCATACTTCAAGCCCTCCGATTTGGTGACCGGCGTCAGCTCGTCCGGCATAAGCGTGCCGCAAGAATTCATGCTTCATCAGAACTATCCCAATCCGTTCAATCCGACAACAGTGGTCAGCTATCAACTGCCCGCTGCATCACACGTCGATTTGCGCGTCTATGACGTTCTTGGTCGCGGGGTGGCGGTATTGGTGAATCAGGACCAACCGGCGGGAGTGCACAGAGTATCGTGGAACGCGACATCAATGCCCAGCGGCGCATACGTCTACAAGCTGACAACCGGCATTTTTACGCAGACGCGGCAGATGTTACTGACGAAGTGAGAGCGTTAACGAAACCAAACCACCCAACCATTTCGTCGGGCGGTTTCATTTTCTGTGGAGCAACAGACATTCAGGAAGAAGTGCTTTCGGCGATTTCAGAAGTTGTTCAGCCGGTAGGTGAACGTGAACAGGAAATACTGATGAAGGTTGTTCGTCTGCTGCACTTCAATATACGAGTCGGTGACGGTCTGATTGATGTTCTTGTTTTGATTCAGCACGTCGAATGCCTGCACGGAGAGCTCGCCCGCATTGTCCTTCAGGAATTTCTCCGCCAGCGTGATATTCCAGAGCGTGTAGCTTTGGTTGTAGCCAACGTCCGTTCTCGTGTACAGCTGATTGCGCGCGTCGGTCCGCAACGTCAATCCCCCCCAGAACGTCCAGTTGAATCGGATGCTCGCCGTGTGGGAAAAGTACTTGTTGTCCAAGCTTGCCTGGATGCTGTTCTTCAGTGAGTTGAAGTTCGCGCTGTAAGAGATCGTGAAATCAAGGTCCTGACTGATGTTGCTTGCAATGCCAAAGCCCTCGGAGAACGTTGTGGTGTTTGCCGTGTTCGTAGTCCCGTTGACGAGCGATGGCGTCTGATTGAATGTGTATCCTGAATTGAAGTTCACATTGGAGGAAATGAACGTGAAGGGGAAACTGTAGGTTGCCATAGCCCGCAGAGTATTCTGGTTGCCGAGATTCAGCGGCCGCGTCAGCTGCGATCCTTGTTTCAGAATGACTCCCCCTTCGAGCAGGGTGTCCTTTTGAGCCAGGAAAAGCGAATTGCCGATGTAATCCTGCGTGATTCCTCCCGACACCATCATAAAAAAACTTTCCATGCTCTGAAGATTTGTCGTCGTGTAACGGGCTGTCAACGAATGGGTGTAGTTCTGTTTCAAATCGGGATTGCCGGCGCTGAGAAGAAGAGGATTCGTGTTGTCGATCGTGTTTTCCAACTGGCTGATCGGAGGAGGACTCGTCGCGGTCCGATAAAGGAGCTGAATGTTGTTCGTCCTCGTGACTCCAATGTGAAAAGTTGCCGTCGGCAGGACATTCGCAAATGTTTTGTCCGTTGTGATGCTGGTCGGAAACGTTCGATCGGCCGAGAGGGATGCGGTTTGATATCCGACGCCGAAGTTCATGTCATAGCCGTCACCGCGATACTGATAGCCCAGACCACCGCGTTGAGTCAGATATCCACTCTCAACTTCGTTGGTCGCCGTCAAATCCGGCGTGTCATACAAACCCGTGAGAATATTGTAATTCAGGGATCGCTTGTTCGTTGAGTTATCGGTTTTCGAGATCGTGTAGTTGATCTGCATTAGTCCGGAAACTGTAATCGGTTCGGTGTACGCCACTGTCGCGGAAAGCGAATAACCCTTGGTCGAGGTATTCGCTAACTGATTGAGGGAATCTGCCTGTGTCGTCTGACCGAGGAAATACAGATTCTGCGACTGCAGGTAACGATCGCTTTTCCGGTCGTTCATGTTTGCGTTCGCCTGAATGGAGATGCTGCGGCCGGGGATGTCAAACTTGTGCCGATAGGTGAGTGCGTTCGATGACGTATAGCCGTCGACGTTCGTACTGTTCATCGTGCCGGATTGACTCAGGGAAACATTCTGCAGCCACCAGGTAGACCCGGTGGAATTGCTGCTGGTCGCATTCGACTGGAGGCTCAACCGGGGCATGAAGATAAGTTCGTTTGTCGAATCTATGGTATAGTCGAACCTCATGTTGAGCCTGTGATTGTAGTTCTTCCCGTCGGTGGCGCTGTTCTGACGATAGTACTCGCTTGTGTCGGGAGAGAGAAAATACTGTCTATTGGTCAGGTCATTGCGCTGATTATCGGCGAGGTTGAAGAAGTAATTCGCTTCGACATTCAGACCGGTCCACCAGGAATCAGTCAACTGCACTCCGAGTGCGTGCGTTGTACTGATGCCGTTCTGTTGGCCGATGGAGAAATTGCTCATCTGCTGAGCCGCTTGCGAAGGCAGCGCCCCTCCAAATCCTCTTCCCCCGCTACCTCCGGGACCTCCCCCACTCCGCGCTCCGCCACCACCTCCCCCGCCTCTCATGCCACCCATCATTCCTCCGGCAAAGCCTCCACCACCGCCTCCGCCCCCCATCGCGCCGAGAAAATCCTGCATCGAGAAATTCTGCTGATTGATGTCGTTGCTCTGCCCCAGGACCGTGATGCGCCGCCCTCCCTGAAAAATATTGACGTTGGCGACTGCCTGATATTTGCCTTCATCACCGTAGCCGGCAACGATTCTTCCAAATTGACCGCGTCTCCGATCCTGTCTCGTAATGATGTTGATGGTCTTCGTGGTCTGACCGTCATTGAACCCGGTCAACTCTGATTGGTCACTCAGCTTGTCGTAGACTTGAATCTTGTCAATGACTTCCGCGGGAAGATTGCGAAGTGCGATCATGGGGTCGTCGCCGAAAAATCTCTTTCCGTCGACAAACACCTGCGTGATTTCCTCGCCCTGTGCTTTTACGGTGTTATTCTCGACCGTCACCCCGGGCAACCTGGAAACCAGGTCCTCTGCAGAGGCATCGACATTCAGCTTGAAAGCCTTCGAATTGAATTGAAGGGTATCCCCCACTTGAACGACCGGCGGGACCAGTCCGTTGACGACAAACTCTCCCATGAGGATTGCCCGTTGAGAAAGAGCGAGTATCCCCAGATTCAGACTTGTCCCGGTCAGCGTGATGCTGCGCTGCATCTCGAGATACCCCACAAACGACGCTTTCAGAGAATATTGTCCGGCGCTCAGGTTGCTGAGTGTGAATTTGCCATCCTTGCCCGTGGCCCCAAAGTGTTTTTGGGCCGTGTCTCTCGAATTCACCAGAGTGATGTTGGCACCTTCGAGAGGTGTGCGCGTCGACCTATCCATAACCGTCCCTGTCAATTGTGCCTGCTGACCAAGGACCGGCACCATCACAACAATGCTGGCACACATTAGAAACAGAAGTCTTTTCATTGAATTGAAAGTGCTTTCGGTTTAAACGAGTCGGAATCCAAGAGAAAGAACGTTACCGCGCCATGAAAGTTTCTCGCTTTTGACGTATATTGCATTCGAGCATTCATCCACATTCCCCGGACATTTCCTTAGATGATTCCACTTCTGATTTCTTGCATACTCATCGCTCTGAACCCTGCGAACGGACAGAACATGACCACGAAGAAAGCCGAATATGTAGCTGGCGGTATTATCCGAACAGACCGGTCCGAAAAGGTCATCCATCTTGTATTCACAGGGCACGAATTCGCCGATGGGGGTGAAGTCATTAGAAATGTCCTGAAGAAACACTCAATCAAGGCCTCGTTTTTCCTCACGGGCGACTTCTACAGGAATCCGCAGTTCGCCGACCTGCTCACTGCTCTGAAGAAGGACGGTCACTACCTCGGAGCTCACTCCGATAATCACCTTTTGTATTGCAGCTGGGAGAAGCGCGACTCGTCACTCGTAACACAAGACGTGTTCAATCGCGACGTGCTCGACAATTACAAGGCAATGGAGCGGTTTGGGATCACGCGCTCCGATGCAAGGTTCTTCCTTCCGGCGTTCGAATGGTACAACGACTCGACAACAGCATGGGCAAAGAAGCTGGGATTCGTGCTCGTCAACTTCACTCCGGGAACATACTCCAATGCCGACTGGACACACCCGGAGCTCGGAAATCAGTATCTGAGCAGTGATACGATCTACGCAAGGATCCTTCGCTTCGAGCGATCGAAGCCAGATGGTCTCAACGGCTTCATCCTTCTCACACACATCGGCACTGACCCCCGCCGGAAAGACAAGTTCTATTCCCGGCTTGATGAACTCGTTACAACCTTGCAGAACAAAGGATACCAGTTCAAACTTCTCTATGACTCCATCGACTAATCTCTGATCCGACTATGGCGACGCCGCGCAAGATTCGTTATGGCATCATAGGATACGGGCTCTTCGCCGAACGCGCACTTGCGCCGGCGATTCAGGCATCCTCAAACTCTGTCCTCGTTGCAGTACAGAAGCGATCGCTGGAGATGGCGCGCGAAAAAGCTTCTGCCCTTTCTATCCCGTTCGCTTTCGACACCGTAGAAACGCTCGTCTCATGCCCCGAGGTCGATGCGGTCTTCATTGCTTCCGCTAACTCGGCTCACCATGACGAGGTGATTGCAGCAGCCAGAGCTGGAAAGCACATCCTCGTCGAAAAACCCATGGCGATGAATACAGCCGAAGCAGAACGCATGGTGGCGGAGTGCGAGCGAAATCACGTCAAGCTCATGGTTGGGCAGGTGATTCGATTTTCCCCGCTTGTGAACCACATCCGCGAGCTTGTGAAGTCAGGAGCCCTCGGAAAGATTGTCTCCGCAAGAGCAGATTACTTTTACGATGCAAGACTATCGCGGCGAGCCTGGCTGCTCAATCGTTCAATAGCAGGAGGCGGGCCGATCTTCGATATCGGAGTTCATTGTCTGGACACACTACGCTTTGTTCTCGACGACAGCGTTCGGTCCGTGCAGTCAATCCTCACTCCGCCCCCCACCGAATCAGCGACGGAGCGGTCGGCCGTCATCAACCTTCAGTTCTCGAAAGGGACGCTTGGTTCGATCGCATGTTCATTTGAGGGACCCGGGAGGCACACGCTGCTCGAGCTGGTTGGCACAGAGGGATTTGCTTCGGCTTCTGATTTCACGGTCGGCGGGCAATCAACCACGCTCCAAATCGGAAAGCGCGTTGCGGCTGCGCTCCCAGAAATCAAGTCGCTGAGCATCAGTATTCCCGATCTCTATAGAGAAGAGATCTCCGCGTTCTCACACTGTCTCCTAGAAAACGTGCCATCGCCGATTCCCGGAATCGAAGGTATCGACAACCAAAAAGTCCTCGATTTGGCAATGATCGGTGGGGGACGAGTTTCCCAAGCCTGGCAATAGATGAGTCCCTGCAACATTTGACCGTAACGCGTCGTAGTTCTGCAGAGGAAGGAGACTCGCACCATGAAACGACTCTATCGATCCAATACACATAAGGTGATCGGCGGTGTTGCCGGAGGCCTCGGCGACTATCTCGATATTGACCCGGTACTCATTCGCATCGCGTTTGTTGTCGCTCTTATGTTCGGAGGCGTAGGTTTCCTCGCCTACATTATCGCCTGGATCATCATTCCTGCACAACCAAGGGAAAGCACTATGTCAACTCCAATCGACCCGCAGCAATCGACCGTTCCTCCGCAGCCACAGCCCCCACAACCACCGATGCACGATCACCGGCACGGCCATGGGAGCATCGTTGGCGGGCTCGTGCTCCTCGTGATCGGTTTCCTCTTTCTGGCAGAGAACTTCCTGCCCGATTTTCACTTCGGAGACTGGTGGCCACTCATTCTCGTCGCGATCGGCGTCGGATTGTTGTACAGAGCCGTCCGATCGAATCAATCATAACCGGAGGATGCCATGAAGAATATGAGCGCCCTTTTCTGGGGCATTTTTTTCCTCATTATCGGAGGACTGTTCCTTCTGAGCAACCTCAGCATCTTCGATGTCAACTGGGACACGATATGGCGACTCTGGCCGCTGATTCTGATTTTCTGGGGACTCACGATCGTAGTCGGAAAACAGCGCCCGCCGGCGTGGGCTGTTGTGCTCATGATCCTGCTGATCATGTTTATGGTGATGGCGGCGTTTACATCGTCGTGGTTCAACCGTGATTTCGATTTCTCGTGGAATAATGCAAGAGAACTCAACAAGCAGACATTCGAAGAGCCTTTTGCGCCTACGACGGAACACGCGACATTCCGCCTGCAGTCGGGTGCCGGCAAGTTTTACATTCGAGATACGACGAACCAGTTGATAAGGGCAACAACCGAAGTCAGCTTCGGAAAGTACGCTCTCAACCGGGAACAGACTGATAATACTACTTACGTCACGCTTGATTTCGAAGGACGATCGCGCCACATCAATTTCGGGGGAATGCGAAACCGTGCAGAAGTTCAATTGAATGTGAAACCGATATGGGATATCACGGTGGAAGTCGGTGCAGCTACAGCCAATTTTGACTTGAGCCCCTACAAAGTCGAGCAATTGAGGGTCAGCGCAGGAGCGTCATCGATGAAGTTCCGCCTTGGAGACCGGATGGAGGAGTCACGCGTGAAGATCGAAACAGGGGCGTCCTCGACCACGGTCGAAGTACCTCAATCCGTTGGATGTGAGCTGAGGCTCGCGACCACGCTCTCGGGAAAGAAAGTGAAGGGATTCGAAAAGATCAGCAGTAATCGGTACCAAACGTCAGATTTCGAATCTGCCAAAAAGAAGATCTACATCGATGTGGAGGCTGGGGTTTCTCAGATCCGCGTCGACCGCTATTGACATCTGCAAAGCTGGGGCTGGCTCGTGTGAGTCAGCCCCTCTTCCTGCCACTATTGACCGCAGCAACTGCTTGGAACTATCTGGTTGTTCGCATCATCTCTGCATCGTTGGACCTTCGAATCCCAAGTGTTGTGGCCACTCCCGCATTCTGGACCCTTGACGGGGTTGTCGCTGCTGCAGTTGAGGTTGATTGCAACGGTGAAGGCAAAAAAGACCAGGAAAAGAGCAATCCGGATTGCCTCTTTTGACTTCGACGCTTCGTAGTTCATACGGATCTCCCGTGTTTGCATTTCTAGGATCGCTCCAAAACTATATTGGCGTAGACTTTCGGTAGGTAAGACTTAATTCCGAGAATTTCAACTTGGGGACATTCTACACGAGCAAAGCCTTTGCTCGAGAGTACACTTCATCTGGCTGGATTTCGAGCATGCACTTGAAGTGCTTCTCGGGGCATTCGCTTCTTCCAATGTGAGAACAAGGACGGCACTCCAACCCCGCATGCTCCAGAACAATTGCTTCGGCGTCGTGCGGGTAGAATCCAAACTCCCTGACCGTCGAACCAAAAATCGCAATGATCTTCCGGTGCATCGCTGTGGCAATGTGCATCAACCCCGTGTCATTGGTGATGACGATATCACAATACTCCATCGCGGCGGCGGTCTCCAGCAGTCCCAGTTGTCCGCAAAACGATGAAGCTCTCTCTGCCCCTGCCTGATTGTTGATGTCCCAGCAGATCTGATTGCAGATCGTCTCGTCCTCCGGCCCACCGAACAAAACGATCTTGGCGTCTCCCTTTTGAGCGAAAGCCGCCCCGACGCGGGCAAACCGCTCCGACGGCCATCGCTTCGTGAAATGACGCGCCCCCGGACAGAGGCCAATCACTTTTTCGAATTGATTGAGTTTTAGCGTTGCCACCTTGCCAGACACGCCGAAGAGCGTTTCATCAGGAATGTGGAGTTCCAGTCCTTTTCTGTCGTTGGTGATCCCTAGATCCTTGACTGCCTCAATATACCGATCGGCGACCGGAACGATTTCCCTATAGACGTTTTTCTTCAGATTTACCAGCACGGAGCGCTGCAAGACCCGCTTGTTGAGGACCGTGACTTTGGGGCCGTGAAGACTTCTCAAATACTTGCTCCGCAAACTGTCATGAATATCGACGATCAGATCGTATCGTTCCTCTTTTATTTTCTTCTTGAGCGCCCTCAGTCCGTCAAACCCCTTGCTGGCATCAAATTCATATGTGTGATTGAGGTTCTGATTCGATTTGACCAGTTCCGCATACTCCGCGCGAGTGACATAATCGATTTGTCCGTTTGGAAAGCGGGCCCGAAGGACGCGGAGCAACGGCGTCGAGAGAACAATATCGCCGATGGAACTAAATCGAATGACGAGTGTTTTAGAAGGAGTATCCATCGCTGTCAAAATAGCACAAATTCGATGGAGAAACAACGCACGCTTTGTGACGGAGAAGAAGGACGAATGGGATTTCCAGCAACACTTGGCGAATTACGCAAAAGCGGTTACAAGGTCCAGGCGGTGAAAGATGAAATCCGCAACAACCTGATACGAAAACTCGAAAAACGCGAGCCTCTGTTTCCGGGTATCATCGGTTATGAGCAAACGGTCGTTCCATCCATCGTGAACGCAATTCTCGCGCGGCATGACATTCTTCTCCTGGGGCTCCGCGGTCAGGCAAAATCGCGAATCGTTCGACAGCTTCCCTCCCTTCTGGACGAATATGTGCCGTTCGTGAAGGGCTGCGAGATCAATGATGATCCGTTCAAACCCGTCTGCAAACGATGTAACGATCTCTTGAAAGAACGGGGAGAGAATCTTGAGATTGAGTGGCTGCACCGGGACAGGCGTTTTGGGGAAAAACTCGCGACACCGGACGTGACGATTGCCGATCTCATCGGTGACATCGATCCGATCAAAGCTGCGGCACAGCGTCTGCACTATTCGCACGAGGGCGCCATTCACTATGGCATTATCCCAAGGACCAACAGGGGGATTTTCGCTATCAATGAGCTTCCCGATCTCCAACCCCGCATTCAGGTGGGACTGTTCAACATCATGGAAGAAAAGGACATTCAGATTCGCGGATTCAATATTCGGATCCCGCTCGATCTCATGATCGTGTTTACAGCAAATCCCGAAGACTACACAAACCGGGGCAACCTGATTACACCGCTCAAGGACCGAATCGATTCTCAGATCCTGACGCACTATCCGCGAAACATCGAAGACGCGATTAAGATTACGGAGCAAGAGGCCTGGATCCAACGCGACGGCCGAGAAGCACAGATCCCGTATTATTTTCGCGAGATCATCGAACAGTCCGCCTTTGAAGCGAGAAAAAGTGAATTTGTCGATCAAAAATCGGGCGTCAGTGCACGATTTACAATCTCCGCTATGGAGAATATGGTCAGCAATGCCGAGCGAAGAGCGATACTCGTCGGCGATCGAACCATTGTACCGAGAATTTGCGACCTCGCACACGCGCTGCCAGGGATGACGGGCAAAGTGGAGTTGGTTTTTGAGGGGGAACAGGAAGGCCCGGCAAAAGTGAGCAAGGCACTTGTGGGGAAGGCAGTGCGCGAGGTTTTTAAGAAATATTTCCCCGATCCGCTCCAGAAAAGGGCGAAGCATCAGGGGGAATCACGCCAGCAAGAGGAATCTGAATACGCCAAGATCGTCGGCTGGTTTGAGTCCGGAAACAAGATCGAGATTGCCGACGATATGACCCTCGAGCAGTACCTCAGCGAGCTGGACAAGGTAAAAGGGCTGCGCGACATTACGAAGAAACACCTGAAACTCTCCGAAACGAACAAGTACGAACTTGCCTCTGCGATGGAGTTTGTCCTCGACGGATTGCATCAATCGTCTCGCATTGCGAAGGATGAAGTCGATCGCATTACGGCCTACAAAGATCTCGTGGGAAGCATTTTCACGAACACGGGCAGAAACCTCGAAGAAGATCTCTAATCGGAATTCCGGATTGAGGAATTGACCCCCATGCGGTACCGCTACAGCAAGTGGACACCAGGATCCATGACGGACGAGCAGCGACTTCAGTCGCTCATGTCGCTCTTCAGCTACATGATGATCCAGACGAGCGGCGATGTTGATGAGGCACTCGAGTGGCTGCGTCAACTGGGGGACAAATACGGCTTCTTCGACCGGTCGCTCTCCATGGACGACTTGATCGAAAAGCTCAAGGAGCAAGGGCTCATCGAGGATGCAAAGGACGCCTATGTGTTGACGAACAAAGGCGTCCAACGAATCCGGCAGGATGCCCTGCGCCACGTGTTCAGCTCCCTGAAGAAGGCTCCCGAAGGATCACATGAAACCCCATACAGCGGCAAGGGCATCGATAGGCTGAGCGAAACAAAGAAATGGTCGTTCGGCGACCAGCCGACGAACATCGATATGACCTCGACGGTGACGAATGCCATGAAGCGGGAGGGCATCGAGGACTTCACGCTGAAGGAAGAGGACCTCGAAGTCTACGAAACCGAGCACACCACCAACTGCGCCACAGTGTTGATGCTCGATATCAGCCACAGCATGATCCTCTACGGCGAGGACCGCATCACACCGGCGAAAGAGGTGGCACTCGCCCTTTCCGAATTGATCCGTTCGCGCTTCCCAAAGGACTATTTGTCGTTGATCGTCTTCGGAGATGAAGCGAAAATCGTAAGCCTGAGTGAGCTCCCCTTTCTCTCCGTCGGACCATTTCACACAAATACGCGTGCAGGATTGCAGCTTGCCCGGAGCTTGCTGCGCAGGTGTGGCAATTCCAACAAACAGATTTTCATGATCACCGACGGAAAACCCTCTGCGATCTTCGACGAAGCCGGAAGACTTTACAAGAACTCTTTCGGCCTCGACCCGCGCATCGTCAACAAGACCCTCGACGAGGCCGTCCAGTGCCGCCGGGAGAAGATTGTCGTCAGCACGTTCATGGTCGCCCGTGACCCTTATCTCATCAATTTTGTTGACGAATTCACCAAGACAAATCAGGGGCGGGCATACTATTCTGATCTCAACAACCTCGGAGAGTTCATTTTCGTCGACTATCTCCGTAATCGTCGCAGAAAATTCGCTGCCCAGCGATAGGCCCGATCCAACGTCAAGAAGAGTTCACGTTTGCCCTTCGACGACTCCTCTCCTATTTTCTCTCATCTCCCGTACAGTCGACGCCAGCAACAAGTCCTTCTCTTGACTTTTTGGCAACCGTTTGCGTGCTTTGTGTAGGCACCGGCAATCACCCGCAGACAGATATGCCGGCCACAATAATCCGTCTCTTTCCTCAATCATCCAGCCATATCAAGAGAAACGTTTTATGAATCGCCTATTCCCGTTGTTGCTGTTCTTTCTTCTCGTGTCGGTCGAAACAAGTCTCTCTCAGGACAATTCCTGGATCATCACCATTGCTACCGGAGACACGCTGTCAGGATGTTCCCTGATTTCGCTGGATGGCGATTCATTGCGGGTCGGTTGGTCTGGATTTCCCATTTCATTGCCCGTGGAATCGGTTCGGGAACTGCAGTACCACCGGAAGTCGGAATTCTGGCGCGGTGCGTTCTTTGGTTCCGCCGCCGGAGCGATCGCCGGCACTTTCGGAAGTGCCGCCGGGACGGGTTCGGAATCTTCTGCGATAACGGCAAGCGCATTAGGAGTTGTCGGTGGTTTTGTGGTGGGTGGATTCGCTGCAGATTATCTTTCACGAGACGATCGATACGATCTCTTCAGATACGACGTGCCGGAGAAGAAGAAACTCATCAGAACGTTGCTGCTACAAACAGGGCTGCATTTTGGAGATGACATACCCAAATGAGACTGCATCTTGTCGAAAAGCACAGTTGCAGGTATGTCGAAGGAATGGAAACCGATCAGTTCCTCAAACAAGAAAAAGAAGCGGTTGCACTCGCGGGTTTGTGCGGCGAATATGACACGGAACGGCTGCTTCTCTTCTGACTGGAGAATCTCATCATTGGGGCACTCAACGACCTTCGCAGGCTGCTCGCTGATCCTGGCAACAAGCCCGTCTGGTCCCTGAAGCTCTTTCTTATCCCCTTCTTCTGCACTCACTTCGGACTCTTCACATTCGTCCACGGGGTCTTCGTGATGGGTTTCTTCGGCGGTATATTTCGAGCCGGGCTCCGCTTCCCGAGGGGATACTATCCTCGGATACATCAGCGACGATCGACTTGGTTGGGCCCTCTTCGGACTAGCAACAAGCCACGTCATCTCATTCCTGGTCAATTATATCGGACAAGGCGAATATCTCAAAGCCAACCCCATCAATCTCATGCAACAGCCCTACGCCAGGGTCATTGTGCTTCACATCACGATCATGACGAGCGGGTTCCTCGTGACAGTTCTGGATTCGCCGATCGTCGGATTGTTGCTTCTTGTCGGGCTGAAAATCGGCCTCGATCTCCGTTCACATGTGCGGGAACACGGGGGAGCGGTTCTTCCCATTCCACGCCAAAGTGACTGAAAGCACATTAACTCAATTCACAATCACGCATTTTGAAGACGCTTCAAGCAAGGATTCCGTCCCTATGAACCTTACAAAGCTGGAACCAAACCGCGTTATCGACGACCTGTATGGCAACACCGTGCTCGATTTCTGGTCGTGGGCTTTTTCTGATCTGCTCAGCGGCAGCAACCGCGGAGTTTTTGCCGAGTTCCTCGTTGGAGCTGTGCTCGGAACGACGGAGAATGCGCGCATCGAGTGGGATGTCGCTGACCACATCTACCGGGGTCGCAAGATCAAGGTCAAGTCGGCCGCATATATTGAGCACTGGCTCCAGTCAAAACCGTCCCGAATTTCGTTTCCCTTGGATACCATCCAGAAGAAGGAAATAAAGACCTCCATTCCAGGTCTCACGCTCTATCCGAAGCCGGAGGTGTACGTTTTTTGTGTCTTCGATGTGAAGGAGCGAATTGAGGCCGACATGCTGGACATGGGGAAATGGCATTTCTATCCTGTTGCGGCGCGTATCATTGAATCGAAATATCGTCGGAAGAAATCCGTCACTTTGAGGGAAGTACAGCGTGTCGCATCCTCGGTGCAAATCTTACAGCTTCGAAGGTCCATTGACGGTATCATCGAAGAAATGAGCACCCGGCAACCCGGTAAAGCGTAGAAGCATGATGGAGTACTTTTCAGGAACTCGTTGTTCATTCTTTTGTTGTTGAAGTGTAAGCGTAGTCTCCTGTCCACAACAGCACTACTTCTTCTCGATGACAACTTTCAATCCCAAAAAAATCCTCATCGTCGACGACGACGTGCTGAGCATTGCGACAATGGCTCAGACACTTCTTCGCAATGGATATCAGGTTGTACACGCGACAGATGAAGATAAGGCATTCAAAGCAACGAAGAAGGACAAACCAGATCTGATCATCTGCAACTACGAGAGCAAGAAGCTGGACGTGCGACAATTGCTGAAGTCAATCCAGAACGTGCGACCATCGCAGGGAATCCCCCTCCTCCTGATCACGGATTCGCAGGAGTCACTCAACGAAGAACCGGGCATCCTTGGTCCGAAACAGCACTTGAACAGACCCTTCACGCGTGAGCAACTGACAATCGCAGTCCAGGAAAACCTCAAGCGTCTCCCACCGAAGAAGAGATCGAGAGACACATAGCGAATGGCCTCTTGACAGGTCTTCTTTTCGCCATTTTCTTGAATCTCACTCAAAATTTCTCCATTTTTGATAAAATAGTCAGACCAAGGCTGCTTCTCCAGGGACTCGTCCTGCATTCACAAGCGTCCGGATTTTAGGCGAAGAAGCCTCAGCTTGCGCAACTTATTGGGATAGCGACCACATGCTCCTCATTTTCCCGTCAATAGAGATTCGGCGCGGGTTATGCGTTCAACTCGTCAGCGGTGATCCAGGCTCCGAGAACCTGTATTCCATTGACCCTGTGCAGATGGCGATTCTCTGGCGGGGCGAGAACGCTAAGACGCTTCATGTTGTTGACGTAGATGGGCTCAAGACGGGGACTGTCCATAACTGGGATATTATTGAGAATCTCGTTAAAGCAGTTGATATCCCGATTCAGGTTGGAGGCGGGTTGCGAACTTATGAGGATATCAAGTCCCTCATCGAGAAGGGAGTCTACCGCATTGTCATCGGGACGATCGCGGTGCATGACAAGGCTCTTGTGGAGAAACTCATTCAGGATTTCGGCGCACGAAAGATCGCCATCTCGATCGAGGCTCACGAAGGCAGGATTCGAACCGATGGCGGAAACAAAGTGCACGACATTTCACCGCTGGCATTCGTGCTCCAGATGAAAAAGCTTGGGGTCTCACGTGTCATGTACTCAGAATTCGGTCCCGATGGAGTGACAAAGATCAGCAATCCCGAATCTCTCGGAGATCTTGCTACACGATCCGGCGTACGCATCACGGCTCAGGGCGGTATCAACGGGTACAGGGATTTGATCCGTCTGCAAGAGATAGAGAAATTCGGCGTCGATTCGGTAATTGTCGGGAAGGCGCTCTACGAGAACAAATTCCCGTGTCAGGCATTGTGGCGCCTCAACGAAAAAGAACTTACGGATTTAGGCCCGACTCGGCGAATCTGAACATGAAGGCAAACCCGTGGCAAAAGACACAAAGGTTACCGTTGTAGGACATTTGGCGCGCGACATCTATCACCTCATGAATAGCGGCAAAGAAGAGGTGGTGGAGACACTCGGCGGCATCTTCTATTCCATTGCGGCGCTGTCGGTCTTCCTCTCACCGGAAGACAAGATCTTTCCGGTCTTTGGGATCCACGAGGACGAATACGACAAGATCGTCGAGCAACTACAACGATTTGGCAATGTCGATCCGAAGGCACTCTTCAAGACCAAAGAGAAAACGAACGAGGTCCATTTCTTCAGCGATCCTTCCGGGGGACGGACGGAGTGCTCAAAGCACATTGCTTCTCCTATTCCCTTTTCGAAGATCAAACCGTTTCTCGATGTGAACGGCATCCTCATCAACATGGCATCGGGGTTCGACATTCTTCTGGAGACTCTGGACTACATTCGGATGAATATCCGCGACGACGGAATCCCCATCCACTTTGATTTTCATTCGCTGACGCTTGGCGTTGACGATGAGCAGGCCCGATTCCGACGTCCTCTCAGTGACTGGCGGCGCTGGTGCTTCATGCTGCACTCCATCCAATTGAGTGAACCAGAGGCGGCGGGCCTCACAACCGAACGATACGACGAGACAACGCTGATCAATCAATTGATGCCGTTGATGGTCAGCGGACTCGTGATCACCCGCGGCGAAGGCGGGGCGACGCTGATTCGCCAGGAGCACAAGAAGTTGTTCCGAGATGACATTCCAGGCATCCCGGTCTCGGCTCTCGTCGACACTGTGGGGTGCGGAGACGTTTTCGGAGCCGCGTTCTTCGCGGAATACCTCAAGTCAAAAGATCTTGTCAAGGCAGCGGAGGTCGGCAACAGAGCCGCTTCCTCCAAATCAACATTCCGGGGTCCCGACGGGCTTGAGTCTCTGAGACAACAACCGTCAACAACACCTCCCGCAACAAAGGCAGAAGGCTAGATCATTTTATGATCATAATGAAGTTCGGTGGCACATCGGTAGAAGATGCACGTGCCATGAAAAACGTGATGGAGATTGTTTCGGGAGAACAGCAACGCAAGCCTGTGGTGGTTCTTTCTGCCATCGCCGGTGCGACGAATGCACTGCTCCTCTCAGCGCAGAAAGCGCTCGACGGCGACCTCGACAAAGCACACATCGAACTCAATGCGCTTCTGGAGCGGCATGTCCTGCTGCTGGAAAACCTCATCGACGACCGCTCAGATATTCAGCAGCTGATCCTCACCATACGAAAGCGCTTCGATGAATTGAAGACTCTCTGCCAGGGTATCGCTATCCTCGGAGAATTGACGAATCGGTCCCTCGATGCTGTGGCATCCGTCGGCGAGCAGCTGTCGACAATGATTTTTGCGCGAGCCCTGGCGGAACAGGGGCTCTCCGTAGAGCTCATCGATGCCCGCACGTTTATGATGACGGATGAGCAGTACGCGTCCGCAACGCCGATCTTCGATCGGATCGCGGCGGAAGCCGCCGTCCGAATCCTTCCCTTTTTGCAGGCCGGCAAGATCGTCGTAACGCAGGGCTTTGTCGGATCGACAATCAAAGGCGTCACAACAACCCTGGGCCGGGGCGGTTCAGACTATTCTGCAGCGATCCTTGGCGCCGCGCTGAATGCCGAGGAAATTCAGATCTGGACTGACGTCGACGGTGTTCTCACGGCAGATCCAAGAATCGCACCCGCCGCCAAGAAGCTGAGAGTGATCTCGTTCCGCGAGGCATCAGAGCTCGCCTATTTCGGGGCGAAAGTTTTGCATCCGAGCACTATCCTGCCCGCAGTGGAAAAGAACATCCCTGTCATCGTCCTGAACTCGAAACGACCGCTCTCAAGCGGGACGCGAATCGTCGCTGATCCTCCAAAGTCGAAAGTCGCCGTCAAATCGATTGCCTCGAAGAAAGGGATCACGGTTATCAACATTCAGTCATCCCGGATGCTGATGGCCTATGGATTTCTTTCGTCCATCTTTTCGGTGTTCCAGAGACACCAAACGTCGGTTGACCTCGTGAGCACATCCGAAGTTGCTGTTTCATTGACCATCGATAATTCAAGTCGCCTCGAGCAGATTGTGTCGGAGCTTCGCGCATTTGCGGAAGTCAACGTGTATGAGAGGAAGGCTATCATCTGTGTCGTCGGCGAGCAGATGCGTTCCACCGCCGGTGTCGCCGATCGTGTCTTTCACGCTCTGAACGACATCCCGGTGACGATGATTTCTCAGGGGGCGTCGGAAATCAATATGAGCCTGGTCATCGACGAGGACGCAATGGTTCAATCCGTTCAGCAGCTGCATAAGGAGTTTTTCGAGCCCGTGCCCGAACTCGATCTCTTCGAACAGGTGGATGCATGACCCAACCAACTCAGGTGCTTCGACTGGCGCTCATCGGCTACGGAAAGATGGGGAAAGAGGTCGAGCGCGTTGCCCTGGACCGCGGAATGGAGATTACCGCGCGCGTGGATATCGACACCCCCTCACTTTCCATCGACGGCGTGCGGAAATCCGATGTTGCCGTGCATTTCGCCCTCCCCTCCACTGTCGTCAACCACATAGAAGAGTTGGCGAACCTTCGAAAGTCGATCGTCGTCGGCACCACCGGTTGGCAGGGCAACCACGACAGAGTTCAGTCACTGGTTCGATCAGCGGGCATCGGATTGGTGCATGCATCGAACTTCTCCCTCGGGGTGAATGTGTTCTACCGAATCCTGAAGGAAGCAGGGAGATTGTTTGACCGTTTCGAGGAGTACGATGTTTCGGTCCATGAAATCCACCACAAAGACAAGGTCGATTCACCGAGCGGAACAGCTGTCTCGATCGCCAACCTCCTCCTCTCCGCCCTTCAGCGAAAGAAAGAGATCCTCTCTGGTTCACCGAACGGCAAAATCCGGCCGGAACAACTTCAGATTACTTCCGGGCGAGTTGGATCAGTCGTGGGGACACATAGTGTAAGATTTGACTCGACTGCCGACAGTATCGAGATCGTGCACACTGCAAAAAACAGAACCGGATTCGCGCTCGGAGCGCTGATTGCCGCCGAGTGGATCCGAGGCAAGCAAGGGATGTATACGTTCGACGAGGTTCTCGAAGACGTGTTCAATCAGAAACGATAGGAAGAGGGCATGGGAAAACGGAAACAGTTTCGGGGAACCGGCACAGCGCTCGTCACTCCTTTTCGGAAGGACGGGTCGTTGGATGAAAAGGCGCTTCGACGCCTTGTGGATTTCCAGATCAAGGGAGGCGTGGAAGCGCTCATTCCGGTGGGCACAACCGGAGAAAGTCCGACGCTCACTTATAAGGAGCACTATCGCGTATTCGACATTGTCATCGAACAAGCAAACGGGCGTGTGAAGATTTTCGCCGGCACCGGGAGCAATAACACAGCTGAAGCGATTGAGCAGTCTGAGAAGGCAAAGCAAGCGGGGGCAGATGCTGCACTCGTTGTCGGTCCATACTACAACAAACCGACGCAGGAAGGCTATTTTCGGCATTATCGGGCCATCGCCGATGCTGTGGACATTCCCATTATCGTCTACAATGTGCCCGGCCGAACGGGTGGAAACATCGAAGCAGCGACAACTCTGAGAATGGCGGCCGAGATTCCGAATATCATGGCGGTGAAGGAAGCTTCCGGGAACATTGCGCAAATCATGGAGATCGCGCGGAACAAGCCGGATGGTTTTTCTCTTCTCTCGGGAGATGATGCAATCACACTGCCGTTGATGGCTATCGGAGGGGATGGCTGCATTTCAGTTGTCGCAAACGAGATCCCAAAAGAATTTTCTGATCTCGTTCGTCATTGCCTCAAGGGTCGATGGGAAAAGGCTCTCTCGCTCCACAATAAATTGCTCCCCCTGATGAACGCCAATTTCATCGAAGCCAATCCCATTCCTGTCAAAGCAGCTCTCGCAATGATGGGGATGATAGAGGAAAACTACAGGCTGCCTCTCGTTCCGATCGGCGAAAAGAATCGGGACAAACTGAAGGCGGCCCTGCAGGAACTGGGACTCCTTTGAAAAGGACCGGGTACTCATGTCTCTGAAAGAACAAATCGAATCGTACTTCAGTCAGGATGTCGCTGCTCTCGACCGCGATGCCGCTCTTCGCGCGTTCCATGATCTCAAGTTCTTCCTCAATGACGGTGAAGTGCGGGCAGCAAATCCGTCGACAGACAAAGGGAACGTTGAGGGATGGATCGTCAACCCTTGGGTCAAGAAGGGGATTCTCCTCGGCTTTCGGCTGGGAAAAATCCAGGACTACTCGCCAAACCCACAGTTCCGTTTTTTTGACAAGTCGACGTTTCCTTTGAAGAGTATCACGCAAGAGGATGGTGTTAGAATCGTTCCCGGCGGCTCGTCGGTCCGTGATGGATCGTACATTGCCCCCAACGTCGTCATCATGCCTCCCGCCTACATCAATGTCGGCGCCTATGTCGATGAGGGAACAATGGTCGACTCGCACGCCCTGGTGGGATCATGTGCACAAGTGGGTAAGCGCGTGCACGTGAGCGCTGCGACGCAGATCGGTGGAGTGCTTGAGCCCATCGGAGCAATGCCGGTTATCATCGAGGATGATGTGATGTTAGGAGGAAATTGCGGCATTTATGAAGGCACGATCGTGAAACGGCGGGCGGTCATCGGTTCAGGGGTGATCCTGACGGGTTCGACACCTGTGTACGACTTTGTGAAGGAAGCGGTGTACAGGAGAACTGCGGAGAGGCCCCTTGTCATTCCCGAGGGAGCGGTCGTCGTTCAGGGGAGCCGAAAGATCGACGGGCAGTTTGCCCAACAGCACGGCATTGCAGTCTACACTCCGGTCATTGTGAAGTATCGTGACGAGAAAACGGATGCGGCGACTGCATTGGAAGAGAGCCTGCGATGAAACGAATTCTGATTTGCGGATCGAACGGTTTGCTTGGCCAGAGGCTTGCGTTGATGCTCAGCACGCAGACCGATTACGAAGTGCTGAATACTTCACATCAGCGATCCTTCGTATTCGATGACCGCCTCTTCGACTACACGCAGCTTGACATTACGAAAAAGGGGGACGTCAAGAGCCTGATTTCGAGTTTTCATCCGACGGCAATTCTCAATGCTGCGGCCGCGTCGAATGTAGATTGGTGTGAGACCCATCGCGAGGAGGCGTGGAAGATCAATGTTGTCGGCGTTGAGAACCTCGTGGAAGCAGCGCGAAAAGTCGGGGCCCGCCTTGTCCATATTTCCACCGATTACGTCTTCGACGGAAACCATGGACCCTACAGCGAAGACGACAAGCCAAACCCCATCAGCTACTATGGCAAGTCCAAGCTGGCAAGTGAAAATGCCGTTCGAATCGGCGGGATTCCCTACACCATCCTGCGCACTATTGTCCTCTACGGTGCTCGGATCGGCGTTAACACGACTTTTCCCGCTTGGGTCGCGACGAACCTGAAGGCCGGCAATCACATCTGTTGCGTCGACGATCAGATCAGCAATCCGACCCACGTCACCGATTTGGCGTTTGCGGCGGTGAAGGCATTCGAGCTAAATCGCGACGGGATCTATCATGTTTGCGGCAAAGACCGTGCGAGTCGGTACGAGTTTGCTCTCCGAATTGCTGATGTTTTTGGACTTGACGCCGGATTGATCAAGCGCGTCAAGACCGCCGATCTCAAACAAGTGGCACCACGACCCCTCATGACAGGTTTTGTGACACTCAAGGCACAGACGGAACTCGGTTTGAACCCCATGGACATCGCCCAAGGCCTGATGGTCCTCAAGCGCGAGATTCAGACCGCTGGGTGTAACTAGGTGATCCCCGAAGCAACACGCACATCGTTTCGCACACGCCGGATCCCGGCGCTTCTCTCTTTGGTGCTCCTCGTTGCACTCGCCTTCTCCGGATGCGGATTTGGCCACAGGGTCGCGACTCGACAGACCATACGTGTGATGACGTGGAATATCCATCACGGTGAAGGGACAGACAAGAAAATTGACGTCGACCGGATAGCACAACTCATCATTGAAGAGAAGGCGGATATCGTCGCCATTCAGGAAGTCGATAGGGGTGTTGAACGGTCAAAAAGGATCGACATCATCACGAAGCTTGCCGACATTACCGGCATGACATATGCGTTCGGGAAGACCATCGATTATCAGGGTGGAGAGTACGGAAACGCTCTTCTCACCCGATTCCCAATCTTTGAGGAACATAACGTGCTCTTCAAGAGTTTTCCGGGGACAGAACAACGGGGAGTTCTTCTCTTAGTGCTCGGAGTCATCGGAGAAGAGGTCGTCGTCGCCAACACGCATTTCGACAGTCAGGGAAACGACTCGTTGCGAGTCGGTGCTGTCGACGAGCTCAAGAAGATCCTGAAAGGCTATTCGTCCCGAGCCACAATCCTTTGTGGCGATTTCAACGATATTCCGTCCAGCCGCGTGGTGACTCAACTAAAAGAAGAGTATCTTGATACTTGGGAGCTGGCGGGAACCTGGGAAGGGTTCACCTTTCCTGCTGATGTACCGAAGAAACGGATTGACTTTGCATTCACGAACAACTCCCGAGGACCAGATAGCACAACCGCAGCAGTGCATCTCCGACCGTTATCTTCGCATGTCGTACAGTCGCTCGCGTCGGACCATTTGCCGCTCGTTGTTGAATTCGAACTCTCAACCGAACAATAGAAAGGGGCTGGTGTTTTTTCCATGCTCGATCTCAAATTCATCCGCGAAAACCTCGAATTGGTCCAAAAAGGGGCCGAAGCCAAAGGAATCAGTGTCGATCTGCAGGAGATCATCACGCTTGATGAACACCGCCGCAAGTTGATCCAGGAGGGCGAATCACTCAAGGCCAAACGCAACGACGTCTCTGCTCAGATTGGGAAGCTCAAGAGAGAAGGCGGCGATGCCTCCATAGCGATCTCTGAAATGGAGTCCGTCAAAAACCGTATCCAGGCAATTGATGGCGAGCTCAGGGATATCGAGACGAAGCTCAACGGTTTGCTTCTGACTGTTCCCAACATCCCGCACCCTTCCGTCCCGTTCGGTAAGACACCTGAAGACAACAAGCCGGTGTTCGCATGGGGAGAACCGCCAACGGTGGATTTTCCGCTCAAGCCTCACTGGGAGATAACCGATCGGCTGGGAATCATCGACTTTTCCCGCGGCTCAAAAGTCACGGGCGCAGGCTTCCCATTCTACGTCGGCAAGGGGGCAACCCTCGAACGAGCCCTCATCAATTTCTTCCTTGATCAGGCTTTGCAACGAGGATACAAGGAAATCGCTCCACCGATCGTGGTGAACGAGGACAGCGCGCGCGGCACAGGACAAATACCCGACAAAGAAGATTTGATGTATGTCGTTGAACGTGACCAGCTCTACATGGTCCCCACGGCAGAAGTCCCCGTGACAAATTTCCATCGGGACGAACTTCTGACAGAAAAAGACTTGCCGATTCGCTATGCAGCGTATACACCGTGCTTCCGCCGTGAAGCCGGCTCGTACGGTAAAGATGTCCGAGGATTGAACCGCCTCCACCAATTTGATAAGGTGGAGCTCGTCAAGTTTGTTCATCCATCCAGTTCATATGATGAACTGGAATCTCTACGAAACGATGCCGAGCACCTGCTTCAACTCCTTGGCCTTTCCTATCGCACCCTTCTCATGTGCACCGGAGATATGGGCTTCACGCAGACCAAGAAATTCGACCTGGAAGTATGGGCCCCAGGACAGAACAAGTGGTTGGAGGTCTCATCCTGCAGCAATTTCGAGGCTTTTCAAGCTCGGAGAATGAATTTGCGCTTCCGTCCGGCGAACGGATCGAAGCCCGAATTTGTTCATACTCTGAACGGTTCAGGCCTCGCCTTGCCTCGTGTCGTTGCCGCATTGATCGAGCACTACCAAACACCCGAAGGAAAAATAATTATTCCCAAGGTGCTGCATCATTACACCAAGTTTGAAACCATTGGCTAGCGCGACGCCTGAATAAGGTTCTTTTCACTTTGATGTTTCATTTTTGATTTTTCCATTATCGATGAAGCCGCTCCTACGCCTCAAGCCATACCTTCTCCGCTATAAACGTACGCTCCTCTGGGGTGTGATAACAGTGATTGTGAGCAATCTCTTCACTGTTGTACAACCCATGTTCCTTGGCCGCGCGATCGACTCCCTGAAATCCGGGATCGATAACCACGCCTATGTTGCAGGCGATCTCTTCCGATGGGCGTTGATCATCGTTGGATTCTCCATCGTGGCTGGAGTGTTCACATTCCTGACGCGGCAGACGATCATCGTCATCTCGCGTCATATCGAGTTCGATCTGCGTAACGATTTGCTGGCTCACTTGCAGAAACTCTCGTATTCGTATTTTCAAAATACCCCCACCGGCGATCTCATGGCACATGCAACGAATGATATCGGTTCGGTGAGGAACGTGCTCGGCCCCGGCATCATGTATCCGACCGACACGTTGTTGACGTTTTCCATGGTTCTCATACTCATGCTCGTTCGTGACTGGCAGCTGACGCTCCTGGCTCTCATCCCTCTGCCGTTTGCATCCATCGCGGTGTACACACTCGGGAAGACCGTTCACAAGAAATCCCTCGAACGCCAGGCTCAGTTTTCACTCCTCACGACGCGTGCTCAGGAAAATCTTTCCGGAATCCGGGTCATCAAATCGTACGTCCGCGAGGAATTCGAGATAGCGCAATTCAGCAAGATTAGCTGGGACTACCTCAAAAAGAACCTCGTTCTCGCCCGCATTCAGTCGCTCATGTGGCCGTTGATGTTCGTGATCATTGGCTGTTCCATCATCATTACACTCTATTCGGGCGGGTTGCGGGTCATGGACGGCCGATTGACCATCGGTGAGCTCTCGGCGTTTCTTGCATACCTTGTCATGTTGATCTGGCCGGTGATCGCGTTTGGATGGGTCATCAATCTTCTGCAACAAGGGGCTGCATCCATGGAGCGGCTGTCGAAAATCCTCGACACAAACCCCGAAATCAAGGACTCAGAGACAACAAACACACAGATCACAGAAATCGAAGGAACTATCGAATTTCGGAATATGACATTCACTCATAAGAGCGGCATCAGGCCGACTCTTGAGGACATCAACCTTTCGATTGAGAAGGGTATGACGGTTGCCGTTGTCGGTTACACGGGTTCAGGAAAAACCACTTTGGTGAATCTCATCCCCCGGCTCTACGATATCACAGAGGGCCAGCTTCTGATCGACGGTAACGACATCCGCACGATTCCACTGGAAGTCCTTCGAACCAACATTGGATACGTTCCACAGGAAACCTTTTTATTTTCAGACACGCTGACGGAAAACATTCGATACGGAACCGATGACGGGACCCCAGAACATGTGAAGGAAGCGGCGGAGATCTCGCAGATTGCGAAGGATATTCTGGAGTTTCCGAATCAATTCGATACGATGATCGGCGAGCGCGGAATAACTCTTTCCGGCGGACAGAAGCAACGAACCAGCATTGCGCGGGCGCTCATCCGACAGCCCAAAATCCTCATCCTGGATGATTGCCTTTCTGCCGTCGACACCTTCACCGAAGAAGAAATACTGCGTAGACTGCGGGCGTTCATGAAAGGGCGCACGAGCAT
>PMZI01000007.1 GCA_003170475.1 Ignavibacteriota bacterium
TCGCCAATGTTGAGGGTCGTGCCCCGAAGAAACTCGGAAATTCCCATTCGCTTTCTTCCCTCCTGCTGAACTTCCTCGAGAGCAAGAACTCCCGTCTGCGTCCGCACGAGAACACGATCAGCGCGAACATCGACGATTTCTCCCGCCTTCTTTCCAGGCAGCAATTCGGCACTTTCAGCAATCGACGTCCGATAGATCCGCACAATCTTCCGATTCAGCATCGTCCAGGCGCAAGGGCTCGGCGAAAGGCCGCGAACGAAATCGTGGACCTGTTGCGAGGGTTTGTTCCAATCTACTGAACAGTCCTCCCTGAAGATCTTCGGCGCCAGCGACGCGAGAGACTCATCCTGAGGCTGCCCCGCGACATTGCCAACTTCGATGGCGCGGACTGTTTGCAGTACAACCTGTGAGCCAAGTTCTGCCAATCGATCATGCAATTCCCCGGCAGTCTCATTCGGACCGATCCGCAGGCGAGCCTGGAGAAGCACGGAACCCGTATCGACTTTCTCCCGGAGGAAGAACGTCGTCACACCGGTTTCTTCTTCACCCTGAATGAGTGCCCAATTGATTGGCGCGGCCCCTCGATATTTCGGCAGAAGGGACGCGTGAAGATTGAAGGATCCCAAGCGAGGAATCGTGAACACTTCAGGCGGGAGAATCCTAAACGCTACAACGACGATAAGATCTGGCTGCAGACTGGCCAGAGCCGAGGCAAACTCTGATGCTTTCAACTGTTCGGGTTGTAAAACGGGAAGATCCTTCTGGAGGGCAAATTCTTTGATCGGAGTGGGGGCTATGATCTGACCCCGTCCGCGTGGCTTGTCGGGTGCCGTGACAACGGAGACGACATCGTAGCAATGCTCCAGCAGCGTCTTCAGGCTGGGAATGGCAAACTCCGGCGTGCCCATGAAGATGATTCGCATAGAGCTCACTCTTCGAGAGAAGTGACAACAGGATAAGACGTGTCCACTTCGCCCTTCTTGATCCTCTTCAGATCACCGTTGAGAAATGTCTTGCGCGTCTTACCGATGCGATCCACAAAAAGAATTCCGTTGAGGTGGTCGATCTCGTGCAGAATGACGCGACCCAGATACCCTTCTGCCGTCAGTTCAGATTCATCGAAATTGTGATCGCGAAATTTCACCCGAATTCGCTCCGCTCGATCGACCTCAGCACGCAATTCGGGGATGCTCAAACACCCCTCCTCTAGCGATATCGTTCCTTCTTCGTCCACAACAACCGGATTGATCATCACGAGCGTCTTCACTTCTGAGGGTGGAGGCAGGTCTTCCTCGTCTTCCTCATCCCGGGCCGCTCGTTCGATGGCAGTCTGATCCACAACCAGCATTTGCCGCATGTCACCCACTTGAGTTGCAGCAAGGCCGATGCCGTTTGCCTTCCGCATCGTTTGAGCCAGGTCGATCATCAACTTCATGGTCGAGCCTTCGAGTCCATCGATGGGCTTTGCCTTTTTCTTCAGAATGTCGGTGCCGTACAAATAGATGGGAAGAATTGCCATGCGTTCGTTCCTGCAAGCCTCTGTTCGGGTGGTTCTAAGCAAGTGAGAAAAATGTACTCACGGCAACGCTCGGAAGCAACTCATTGCACAATCCGTCGGGCGCCTTCGTATCGCTGCTTGTAATAGAAGCTCTCCAGCGAGGAGATGGTGACCCCAAGTGAAACGCTCGCATGCGCAAAGAGATCATCGCCAAGATAGATTCCGACATGGGAAGCCACTTCGCCGGTCGTACTAAAGAAGACGAGATCCCCGAATTTCAGGTCTTCATATGTGACAGGGATACCTAACTTGAACTGCTCCCCGCTGCTCCGCGGCAACGCCTTTCCGATGGAGTTTTTGTATACATGCATCGTGTACGCGGAACAGTCAATCCCATGATCGTCCTCTCCCCCAAGCTTGTAGGAGACGCCCATCATCTTTGAAATCTCGCGCATCATTTTCGACTGGTCGAGGTTGGAGATCGAAGTGTTTTTTTCTGTCTTGAAACTTCTCGCACCCGAAGCAATCTTCTCTGCACCCTCGACGCTGGCTTCTTCATCTTTTCCGCGAACGCTCGATGTATCTTTTTTTGCCGGCGGCGGCTTCGCACGAATGGACGAAGGCGAAGACCGCGAGTCGCCGCTTCTGAACCGCGGAGCGATCGGTGCGCAGCTGCTTAGAATCAACAGAGTCAGGAGCAGGACAAGAGCGGAGACTTGACACTGCTGAGCTCTGATAACCCTGTAGGACCACAAAAGCCCCGACTTTCGCCGGGGCTTTCCAGTGTGTGGCGATTTTCTATTTTTCATTACCCTAGGTACGCCCGCAGGGCTTTGCTCCGGGACGCATGCCGTAAACGGCGAATTGCTTTTTCTTTAATCTGTCTGACCCTCTCCCGAGTGAGGTTGAACTTCTCACCGATTTCCTCCAACGTCAGGGAGTGTTCCTGATCGAGTCCGAAGTAGAGCCTGATCACTTGCGCTTCGCGCTCGCTCAGCGTCCTCAGGGCACGGCGCACTTCCTCTTTCAAGGAATCTGCCATCAAATCGCTGTCCGGAGACGGCTGGCGCTGATCCTGAATCACGTCGAGAAGCCGGTTGTCTTCCCCTTGAGCGAACGGAGCGTCCATCGACAAGTGGCGACCCGATATCTTGAGCGTGTCTGAGACTTCAAAGAGCGACATATCAAGCTCTTCGGCCAGTTCACTCGCGCTCGGTTCGCGCTCAAACTCTTGTTCAAGGGTGCTAAATGCTTTGCCGATCTTGTTGAGAGCTCCGACGCGGTTCAGCGGCAAGCGGACGATACGCGATTGCTCGGCAAGAGCTTGAAGAATCGACTGCCGGATCCACCACACGGCATATGAAATAAACTTGAACCCACGCGTTTCATCGAACCGCTTTGCGGCCTTGATGAGTCCGAGATTGCCTTCGTTGATCAAATCTCCAAGCGACAACCCCTGGTTCTGGTATTGTTTCGCTACACTTACGACGAAACGCAGGTTTGCCTTCGTTAATTTCTCAAGGGCTTTCTGGTCGCCTTTTTTGATCCGACGAGCAAGGTCGATTTCCTCTTGTGGAGTCAATAAATCGACCTTACCAATCTCCTGGAGATACTTGTCCAGAGACTGGCTCTCTCGGTTGGTATATTGCTTGCTAATCTTTACCATGAAAATCGTACCTCATTACGATAAGAGCCTCACAACGGCCCGTTCCCCAAGAGCACTTTCACACACATAACATCGCTCGGGCATCAAAAAGTTCTGGTATATCACCTACAAAGCGTGAAAAACGCGTCAGCGTGTGTCTTTTCTTGATCTTCGATCGCTCTGAACCCCTTTGTACGACAAAAACGGCGGATTTCAGTCTAGTTCGGCATTTCCCGCCTTCATGTCCCCCTATTCCCTTAGACTAACGAAGGAAGAAAACTGTTCCCCGAGATCCCCTCTCCCCCTTCGACCGAGAAGTATTCCACTACCGTTTTCGCAATGTCTGCGAAGGTTGAGCGGGTTCCCAGGTTCACGTTACTTTTTCCCGCCTTCACATAACAGAGAAGGGGGACGTATTCCCTCGAATGGTCCGTGCTCTGATCTGTCGGGTCGTTACCGTGATCTGCCGTCAGAATGAGGATGTCTCCATCATGGAGCACATCCAGCAATGAAGGAAGTTCTTTGTCAAACGCTTCCAGCGCAGCCGCCATTCCCTTCGCATCCTGGCGATGACCGTAGAGCATATCGAAATCCACGAGATTCGTCATCACGAGACCCGAGCCGAGCCGAGCAGCGGCATCACGGGTGACGCGGATCCCCTCAGCGTTCGACGTAGTGTGCAACTTTTCTTTCAAACCCTGACCGCAAAACAAATCGTCGATCTTGCCAACGCCAATCGTCTCTATGCCCGCCCCATACAACACATCAAGGAATGTTTTGCCCGGGGGCAAGAGCGCGAAGTCCCTTCGATTCGTCGTCCTCGTATACAATCCGGATTTGCCGATAAATGGCCGGGCAATGACCCTCCCGACGCAGTGCTTTCCTATGACTACTCGAGCCCGCGTCGCTTGACAAATCTCATACTGTCGATCAATCGTGATTACACCTTCATGAGCGGCAATCTGAAAAACCGAATCGCCGGACGTGTAGACAATCGGGTAACCCGTCCTGACGTGCTCGTCACCCAGTTCCTGAATAATCTCAGTTCCCGAGGCCGCTTTGTTCCCAAGGTATCCCTTGCATCCCGTCTCTGTTAGAAAACTGTCCAGCAGCTCCTTTGGAAAACCATTCGGATATAAGGGGAACGCTTTGTCCGTAATCAGACCACCGAGTTCCCAGTGTCCGGTGGTGCTGTCTTTCCCGGCAGACTGCTCCGCCATTCTCCCGAAACAACCTTCCGCGACGTCCACAATATGCACACCGGGGGCATCCACGACATTCCCGAGGCCAAGCTTCTGCATGCGAGGCAGATGGAGAACACCTACTGCCTCCGCGGTGTGACGGAGGGTATTCGCACCCTCGTCGCCGTACATCCGGGCATCAGGCAAAGCCCCGATGCCGATGCCATCAAGTACGATAAGAACAACCTTCCCGGGTTTCAAGGTAGCTGTTCTCCTTGGGCTACTCGACCCATCGGATCGTGCACGAATCGTAATGGAACGGCGTATTGAGGATTACGAGGAATGAACGCAAATGTTAGGCGTATATCTGTTTTTCGTTACACTTGCAAATCTGAACTCGCGAACGGTTGAAGCGATACGAACCGTGTTCCGAACGAACCGACTGGACAAAGAGCGTTGGAACTCTCACCGACCCGCACTTTGGGCACTTCACACCTTTTTCCTGCGAGGCCTTCTTCGCTTTCTCTGCAAAATCTTGTTGCTTTGCCATTATGATCTCCTCTTCTGATTCTTATTCTCAAATATTAGAAAACTCTTACAACGTTTCCGCCTGCTTCGACTGCCTTCTTTAGCGTCTGGCTGGCGTTTTCCAAGAGCTCGATGTCACTCGTCTCGCTAACGGCACCGCACACTCCGATGCTGACCGTAACGGAGAAGCTCTTCTGGTCGACATTGATAATGTTGCTGGCGATGTTTTTGCGCAGTTTTTCCGACCAAATATGCGCATCTTTCGTGGATGTACTCACCAACAGAACAGCAAACCGGTTGTAGTCATATCGTCCCACAAGGTCATAAGGACGGACCGACGACTTGATCATTCTGCCGATGTTTTGCAGCACGAAATCGAATCCTTCTTTTCCATACCGATGAAGATGTTCGTTCATCGAATCGATCGACAACATAACAAGAGTCAGATCACTCCCAAAGTCGTTCGCCCGATGCACTTCCTCCTGGACACGACTGACGAAATAGCTTCTCGTTGCCACGCCCGTCGTCTCATCCATCAGGACGTAGTTGTTCACGACATCCGTTAAGTTCAGGATTTCAAGACCTGCGGCCGTTGTCTCGACGAGTTTCTCTAGCAATTTCACATCCGGCTCGGAATAAGCTTTCGTATCCTTGCTCTCCACCGTCAGAACTCCGTAGCAACGGCTCGTGGAAATGATGGGGAGGATGATCATCGCTCCCTTCGAATCGACACGTTCGGCCTTGTAGAATCGTGGAAGTTCGACACCCTCCATGGAATCGACGATTCTCGGGATCCCGGCCTGAATAACACTCCCCACAAGACTCTGGTGCGGATCGATTTCTTGTGTCGGACCGACGTAGGCATCGTTCATTCGATTCATCACAAATTGAACGACCCAGGATTTTCGGTTGTCGTCAAACAGAACGACCGTTGCATAGTCCCACGTAACAAGACGAGACGTTTCTTCTGTCAGCGTGCGGACAGCATTGTGGAGACTGAACTCAATTTTGTGCTGCTCACGCATCCGGGTGATCGAACGAAGGACCTCGGAATCCAGAAGCAGATCATACTTGTCTGTATAGCTGCGAATTAACGCAGAAATCAGCTTCGTGAACTGCCCGAGGGAGCTCAGGGTCTCCGGGCCGTAGGCATCTTCATCAATGCAGTCTAAAGTAAGCACCGCAACCGGCTCATGCGGTACTGTAGCGGATTTCGTATAGAAAATCGGGACTGCAACGAATGTTTTTACTGGTTCTACGCCTTCATAGTAGCCCAGCATTTCCAGCTGGCCGGCAGCGTTTACCTGACTGAGGATCTTGGGCTGACCCGTGAGAGCAACCTGACTGATCACATCGGTCCCGAGTTCTCTCCGCCGATGCGTCATGAATTTGTCGCTGTCGGAGACAAAGCTCTCCAGAACGACCTGGTTCTTTTCCTTGTTTACCCAGAAGAAAGCCACGGTATGGGCGAAGTTGACTTCCTTCACAACCGTGAGCACCTTCTTCATCAGAAGGCCAAATTCGGACTTCGGCCCCCCCTCGCGGACGAAGACATCCTCATTGACATCAAAGAAATCGGAGGCCTGGAATTCGTATTCCGCGGCCGGAGCCACTTGACTCCTTTTCACCGATTGCCCTGCTTCTTTGTTGGTCGGATCCTCAACGACATCCACGTGATATTTCCGTCCCGTCGGCTGTAAATCGTCGAAGACGAGCTTTTTCATTTCAGCTTCTTGCTCCTGTAAGGTGACTGAAGACTTCTCCCCTCCAGCCTTTTTCTGCTCTTTCGGACGCCAGCGAGTGACGACGGCATAAGCAAATAGCGACCCGCTCAGAAGAAATGCAACAATCTTCAGAAATGGCGAGACCAGCAGCAGACCAGTCAGAAATAAAATAACGCCCGACAACACAACTAATTCCTGTCTTAACAAGAATCGATCAATCCAGGAACGAATTGTCTCTGACATCCGGGCGTCAGTCCTAAGAAGTAAGAAATATGAGTCTGGCCCTTAAATTAGCTCAAATTTATCCATTTAGCTCAACAAAGTCAAGGTAAAAAGTGAGATGATGCCATTGAACCTACGCTATTCTCAGCTTTTAATTTCCCACCATGAGACGCCAAGGCGTCCCCTCGACTATCGCCTTGCAGTAGTACCTTTTTTTAGATAATATTTGGATTAGCAATTACTGGACAATCACCACTCCAAGACCACATTCTCATGAAAGCCGTGATCATGGCGGGGGGCTTCGGTACCCGCCTCAGGCCACTCACTTGCAACATCCCAAAGCCGATGGTTCCCATGCTGAACAAGCCGATGATGGAGCACATCGTCGAGCTCTTGAAGAAGCACGGAATCACCGATATGATCTCTACTCTCTATTACCAACCGGAGGTCATTGCCAGTCACTTCGACGATGGACGACGGTTCGGGATCTCCATGCAATATCTGAGGGCAGAGGCAGATTTTGGTACCGCCGGAAGCGTACGCAATGCTCGCAGCTTCCTTGACCAGCGGTTTATCATTATCAGCGGCGACGTCTTTACTGACTTCGACCTGACTGCTGCAATACGGTTTCATGAAGAGAAGAAGGCAAAAGCAACCATTGTTCTGACGCACGCCTCAAACCCCCTTCAGTATGGGGTTGTACTGACGCACGACAACGGAAAGATCTCCCGATTTCTCGAAAAGCCGACATGGGGGGAAGTCTTCAGCGATACCATCAACACAGGGATCTACATTCTCGAGCCTGAAGTACTCGATCTCATCCCTCACAAGGAGGAGTTCGACTTCAGCAAGAACCTCTTCCCCATCCTTCTGGAACAGGACATGGGACTCTACGGCTATGTCGCCGAGGGCTATTGGAAAGACGTGGGAAGCCTGAATGAGTACCAAGATGCGCATTCCGATGCGCTCCGCGGCCTTGTGAAGGCAAACATTCCAGGAGTGAAGCAGACGACGAACCTCTATGTCGGGGCGAACTCCCGGATTGATGCAGATCCAAAGAATCTCTCCGGCCTTGTCGTCATCGGAAAGAACACCCACATTCACAGCGATGTGACGATTGCAAACTCGGTCATTGGCGACAACTGCGATGTGCAGCAAGGAAGCGTCATTAAGAACTCCGTAATCTGGTCCGGCACAAAAATCGGCACCAATGTGGAGATGTCGGCAGATGTCATCGGCACGGAGTGCACCATCGGCGATGACGTGGTGATATCCGAAAACGTGTTCATGAGCGACAAGTGCATCATCGGAAGACGGAGCCGGCTCTCGGCAAACATTAAGCTGTGGCCTGAGAAAGTCGTGGAAGAAGGCTCGGTCGTGACGCGAAGCCTGGTTTGGGAAGACCGCTGGCTAAGGGAATTGTTCCGCGAAGCGAGAGTGAGCGGCATTTCCAATGTTGAGATGAATCCGGAATTCGCCGCAAAACTCGGAGCAGCCTTCGGCGCTCTGGTGGGATCCGGATCAACCGTTGTGACGAGCCGTGACTCCGACAACGTATCGCGTATGATCAACCGCGCCTTCATGACAGGGTTGATGTCCGCCGGCGTTCACTGCGCCGATCTTCGGGCTGCTTCCATCCCGATCGTGCGGCACGAGCTGCGAAGCGGTACAGAGCGCGGCGGGATACACGTCCGGAAGTCGCCTCACGAAAAGAACATTACAGATATTATTTTCTTTGATGCAGATGGAAAGGATCTCCCAAGCGGAAAGGCCAAATCTGTCGAACGGCTCTTCTTTGGAGAAGATTTTGCACGATCGAGCTACGACACAGTCGGGCAGATCAGGTTTCCTGAACGATCGACAGAAAGTTACATCGAGCGAGCGTATGCGGCGTTGAATGTCCAGGCGATTCGATCCGGCGGATTGAAGATGGTCATCGATTATTCCAACGGGATTGCATCGACGATCTTCCCGAATATCCTGGGCAATCTCAATGTGCAGACTGTTTCGCTGAACGCTTATCTCGACAGCCAGAAATTGACTCGTTCGAAGGAGCTTGGCGAGCAGTCGATGAGAGAGCTCGCGCACGTTGTCACCTCCCTCCAGTACGATGTTGGCTGCATGCTTGATCCGGGCGCAGAGAAGATGACGGTCATCGATGAGCGTGGTCACACCATCGACGCCGACCGACTTCTCACCCTCATGACGAAGCTTGTCGTGTTGGCTCATCCGGATGTCAAGAAGATTGCGGTTCCGGTTTCTGCTTCCGCGGAAATAGATCTCCTCGCCGAAGAATTTGGTCTCTCAATTGTGAAAACGCGTGACAGTCACCTGGCGTTGATGGAAGCGGCCTCGAATAAACAGATACGGTTCGTCGGTGGAACGAAGGGCGGGTTTATTTTTAACGAGTTCCTGTTCGCCTCTGACGGCATGTACTCCGTTTCGAAACTGCTCGAATGCCTCGCACTCACAAAGAAACGGTTGGGAGCACTGGATAGTGAGACCCGCAGGCTTCATCTCGTCAAACGAGCCGTCGCCTGTTCATGGAATCTCAAAGGCCAGGTCATGCGGCATTTGATGAAAGACACGGAACGTCTGCCCAGGGAACTTATTGACGGCGTCAAGGTTTTCCCGCATTCCAATGATCGGCTCACGTCGGTTATGCTCAATCCGGACCGCACCAGACCGGTATTTCACATCAACGCCGAATCAGCCGATTCAAATTTGGCGTTGCAGCTGGCGAATGAATTTGAAGCGAAGCTCCATGTGTGGATGAATACCTAGCAAACGAGTGTCAAAGGTCTCAGGGAGATATGAATGAAAATTGTTGATTTGCTCAGTGAACAGGTTGTTCGAACGAATTTACCGGGTACAACTAAAAATGAAGTGATCAACGCGATTATCGACCTTGCCGCAGGACAAGATCGCGTTCTCGACAAAGAGAAAGTGCGTGAGGCTATTTTCGAACGCGAGAAAATCATGTCCACGGGTGTGGGTGCCGGGTTCGCGATCCCGCATGCCAAGTCTGACGCTGTGAGCGATATCGTCGCTGCCTTTGCTATTACGGCGCAACCGATCGACTATCAGTCTCTCGATGATCAACCAGTCCGGATCATTTTTCTGCTCGTCGGGCGTGAAAACATGGTCGGGCCGCATATCAAACTCCTCAGCCGAATCTCTCGCCTGATGAACAATGAAGAGTTCCGAAAGAGACTTCTCGAGGCACCGACCCCAAAGGACGTGCTCGAGATCTTTCGAAAAGAAGAGGCAACGCATTTTGATGCCTGAACGCCCGTCGCCATAAGGAGAGGGAGACTCCTCTCGGATTTCAGTCACCTCTAAGGTTTACGGTTCATTTCGTGCGGTGCAAATTGCAGAGCGCCGCTGCCAACACAGGACGATCGTGAAATTCAAATCAATCAAAGGAACAAAGGACATTCTTCCGGGCGAGGTGGAGACCTGGCAGCACGTCGAAGAAACGATTCGGCGTGTGCTGAGTTCATTCAACTATCGCGAAATCCGAACGCCGATCTTTGAACAGACATCCTTATTCGCACGCAGCATCGGAGAACTGACAGATATTGTCAGCAAGGAGATGTACACGTTCATCGACAGAAGTGAGGATAGTCTCACGCTCAGACCGGAAGGTACTGCTGCCGCCCTGCGGGCATATATTCAAAACAATCTCGGCGAACAGGCACCCTTGACCAAGTTGTATTACCTGGGACCGATGTTTCGCCAGGAGCGCCCACAAGCCGGGAGGTTGCGCCAGTTCCACCAATTTGGCGCAGAGGCGCTCGGGAGTTCATCACCTCAACTTGACGTTGAAATGATGCTCATCGCATTGACCGTCTATCGCGAACTTGGCATCACTCAATTCTCCCTGAAAGTGAATTCCGTCGGCTGCCAACTGTGCCGTCCAGCGTACAAAACCAAGCTCCTCAACTCTCTTCGCAACGTTGAGTCACAGTTGTCACCGGAGAGCCAGGCCCGTGTGAATCAGAATCCGTTGCGCGTCCTTGATTCGAAAGACGAAAGGGACCAGGAACTCACACGAAATGCGCCCCTGATGAAAGATCATCTCTGTCCCGAGTGCAGCCAGCATTTTCTGGAGGTGCAGAAGCTCCTCGAATCCACACAGACTCCCTTTGAAATTGATGGCAGACTGGTGCGCGGTCTCGACTACTATACCAAGACAGCGTTCGAAATAACCAGTTCGTCGTTGGGATCACAGGATGCACTTGCAGGCGGCGGACGGTACGATCTGCTGGTCGAAGAACTCGGGGGAAAGCCCACGCCGGGAATCGGATTTGCCGCCGGGATGGAGCGGCTGATGATGGCACTCGCCAAGGTCGGTACTCCCCTTCTCATCGACCTCAACCCACTCTTGTACATTGTTACGACGGATGAATCGTCACGTCGTTGGGCGTTTGCAAATGCGTCACTGTTGCGATCAAGAGGCTTACGGATCGAACTCGATTATCTCGGACGCAGTGTGAAGGCTCAGATGCGGGAGGCGAACCGTTTGGAAGCCCGATATTCGGTGGTGATCGGCGAAACGGAGCTGCATACACAAAAAGCAAAGCTCAAGAACATGCATACTGGCGAGGAATCGTCAGTGAACCTTGACGAACTCCAATCCGCGCTCAGAAGCTGATGCCTCGAAAGAAAAAACAGCGCAATCCCGAGTACTCGCTGAATGTTTTTCACTATTTCGATGATCGGACCCGACGTGAGCTCCAGATATTCCTGGTTCAAACCATTAAAGAATTCACGAGTTTCAACTATGAGATCCTCCTTGACGCCGTTCTGCGGGAAAGGTTGATCCAGTTAAAAATCCTTGGCCTTCGGACAACCCCACTGATCATGCCGGGAGTGGGCCCAGCCAAAGGGCTTAGCGACTTCTCAAACCTGCAGGGCACGTACAGTCTCAGCGTCATTAAGCTCGACGGTGAAACGAACGACTTCCAGGTTGATGTCACCCCTACTCGCATTGCCATCCAGGGGAACCCGGCTCACCCGTTCATTATCGTTTCCAGCACGCCAGTCCCACTGCAGGCATCCTGACACGTCTCACGAAATGAATCCCTAAGCTATGTGCCCTCGCCTTCTCCAAATCGGACCATTTACCATCTACGGCTACGGGTTGATGCTCGCGCTCGGATTCATCATCGCGAACGCACTCCTGACAAGTGAACTGAAACGAAAGAGCATGAATGTCGACGTCAGCATCCCCTTCCTGCAGATTTCTCGGTTGCTGTATCTCGTTGTCGTAGGCCTCTTTCTCCTTACCTATGTTCTTCAATATTCCTTCAGCCATCTCTTTGAGTATGTGGTCTCGTCTCCGCTCCACATTCTCATTACAGCTGCTGTTTCCGCGCTGGGGTGGTTTCTCTTCTCGTCCATCATCACGAAGCGGCCACCAAAGGGAAACGGCTACGACCTCGCGACGGCAATCACGTTCATCGCGCTTGTTGGAGGCGTGCTGGGGTCAAAGCTCCTGTTTCTTTTTGAGAACACCAGAGACTTCATCGTCGAGCCCTTCGGCTTGGCGTTCTCGCCGTCAGGACTGACATTTTTCGGAGGGATGATTCTTGTCACTGCTCTCCTGTACTGGACATGCAAGATAGCCGGAGTTTCCTTTCTCGGAATGGCAGATGCCACAGCGCCTGGACTCCTGCTTGCATACGGGATCGGACGCATCGGATGCCATTTGTCGGGAGACGGGGACTACGGATTTCCAACGACATTGCCCTGGGGAACAGACTATTCAAAAGGAACCTACCCGCCGTCGATCGCGTTCAAGGATTTTCCGGAGATCACCAGTAAGTTTCCTGGCGGAGTGGTGCCGGATACCACGCTGTGCCATCCCACACCGATCTATGAGTTTTTGCTGTGTGGAGCTCTCTTCCTCGTGCTCTGGCGGTTCCGGAAAACCCTTAAACCAAACGGCAAGATCTTCATGCTGTACCTGATGTTCGCTGGCGCTGAACGATTCTCTGTCGAGTTCATTCGAGTCAACCCTCGCTTCATTCTGGGCCTCTCCGAAGCTCAGATCATTGCACTGGCGATGCTGCTTATTGGCGCGTACGGATGGTACCATCTTTCTCCGAAGGCTTCGAGGTAGCGATGCAGAACCTGATCATCGGAAGACATCCCGTTCTCGAGTCACTCCGATCGGAGAATCCCCCCGAGAAGATCTACATTCTTTTTGGAACACGAGGAGCTGCGATTCAGCAGATCCAACAAGTCGCGAAGCGACAGGGTGTGCTCGTCAAAGAAGTGGACCGTCAGCGCTTTCTGGAACTCAGCAGCGATCCCAACACCCAAGGGGTGGTGGCACTCGTAGCGACAAAGCAATATGTCGACATCGAAGGTCTTCTTCAGGTCGCCGCAGAAAAACAGGAGCCGCCGTTCCTTCTGATCCTGGATGAGATTGAGGATCCACACAACGTTGGTGCACTCATCCGTACAGCAGAGTGCGCCGGCGTGCACGGTGTCGTCCTGCCCAAACATCATGCAGCGAGTCTGAACGAAACCGTGGCCAAAGCATCCGCAGGAGCATCGCTCCACCTTCCGGCAGCGAAGGTAACCAACATCGCGAATACTCTTGATGAGTTGCGCTCGAAAGGTGTTTGGATCGTGGGGACAGATATGCTGGCCGAGAAGGCGTTTGATGAAATGGATTATCGCGGAGCGATCGCCATTGTCGTTGGCAATGAAGGGAAAGGAATCAGGAGACTGGTGAAGGAGAAATGTGACTTTCTCGTGAAGATACCGATGTATGGCACTATCGGTTCCCTCAACGCTTCCGTTGCAGGGGGACTTGTGTTATTCGCCGCAGCTCGAAGCAGACATTCGTCACAAATCAACCAGGGAACGAAATAAGGATCCTGACTTCACTTTCCCCTTGTCGTGTGCCCCTTCTGGATGTTTCGCCGACCCGAATGTTTGCCTCTCTGAACAGTTTTCTGTTGTCCAACAAACTTCTCCACAGTTTCGCGAGGGCGCACCACCATCTTCTGCCGGTTACGAAGCCCCTTCATCCGGTTCTCCCTCTTTCGTCAACCCATATCTTTTCATTTTTGTATAGAGATGGCTTCGCTGAATATCGAGCGCTTCTGCTGTTTTTGAGATATTCCATTTGTGAATCTCAAGCTGCCGCTGGATGAAAGCTGCCTCTGCACGCTCCTTGAACTCTTGAAACGTGCCCCCTCGTCCGATCAAGTCATCAGCGTCGGTTCGTCCCCCAGGAACACCGGCATCCAGCAATGAAATGTCGATGGTTGTGCCCGGAGACAAGATGACCAGGCGCTCCACGGTGTTTTTGAGTTCTCTCACGTTGCCGCGCCATTCGAAGGTCGAGAGCCTTCTCAGCGCTTCCTCCGTGAGGGCTTTACGAGCCATTCCGTTCCGCATGCAAACATCATCGACAAATGACTTCACAAGCAACGGAATATCATCTCTGCGCTCCCGTAACGCAGGGACATGTACGGGGATGACTCTCAAACGATGATAGAGGTCGTCGCGGAAATTCCCCTTCTTGATCTCCTCCTCCAGGTTCTTATTGGTCGCCGCGATCACACGCACGTCGACAGAAATCACTTTGGTTCCCCCAACCCGCTCGATCGTTCCTTCCTCAAGCGCCCGCAGGACTTTTGCCTGAGCCCGAAAGCTCATGTCTCCTATTTCGTCCAGAAAGAGTGTCCCGCCATCGGCTTGCTCAAACTTGCCAATCCGCTGTGACGTCGCCCCCGTGAACGATCCCTTTTCGTGCCCGAACAACTCGGACTCTATGAGCTCCGACGGAATCGCGGCACAGTTCACTTCAATAAAGGGCTTGTTGCTCCTCTTGCTGAGACGCTGAATCGCACGGGCGACGAGTTCCTTGCCGGTCCCGTTTTCCCCGGTGATGAGCACCCGCACATCCGTGGGCGCCACGCGCTCGATGACTGCGAGAATTTCTTTCATCTTCGCGCTTGCTCCAAGAATCTGCCATTTCCCTTCGACTGATTCTCTCAGCTTCCGGTTGTCTTCTGCCAGTTTGGCCACCTGCAAGGCATTCCGCACCGTCACCAGCAGTTTGTCCCTGTCGAGCGGTTTGGAAAGGAAATCGAATGCACCGAGCTTTGTCGCCTCAACTGCGGTTTCGATTGTTCCATGACCAGAGACCATGATCACCGGCAGGTCAATGCTCTTCTCCCGAAGCTTCTGGAGCACTTCGAGCCCATCCATTCCGGCCATCTTCACGTCAAGGAGCACAAGATCGATTCGAGCCGCAGCAAGCTGTCGGAGTGCCTCCTGGCCATTCTCGGCAAACTGGACTTCATATGATTCAAACTCAAGAACCATCTTGAGAGAATCACGGACACCTTTTTCATCATCGACGACGAGAATCGTTTTCATACCCTTCGCTCATTCTTCAATTGTCAAATTCAAATAATCTGACGGCAACAGATTCTTTACCGTCAGGAGATCGTGGCCAAATCGCTCCCCCTGTTTGTTGGATCGACGGTCCCTTGGATCATCGACTCCTCCCACAACAAATTGCGCCTCACCCCATTCAATAAGATCTCCGGAGGTACGGGCAAGTTCACGGGATTCCGATGCAAATGCGATATACGCTGACCCAAAGAAGTGCTGCAACTTGTCCTTGTCCCCTTCCGGAGGCGTGTCAACGTAGAGACGAGAGGGAAGATTTCGATAGCGCGCCTTGAAGAGACTGTCTTCTTCAAATGTCAATGGGAGACCCAGCGTTCCCACCACGGGGACCTTCAGGTCCACGTTCTGATGATCCAAAGCTGCGATCATCGAGAGGAAGAGCGCCCGGGTAATATTGTGATCGGCAATCTTCAAGGCATTGAGATAGATGTAGTCCATCGCTCGGACATCGCCGCATCGGTGGACGAGTTCAGCGAATCTCCGGTCGCGAACGTATGCCCGGACTTGTTTCGTTTCCTTGATGATATCGGGGGTAAACACCCCACCGATGAAGCGGAGGAGATTGAATTTCTCCTTTTCTCCCTCATCAAAGTTCCACGTCAGTCCGTCGGGCCCGGGTTTGCCATCGCATTGGGCGACCGCATCGGATCTAGCAACGGAAAGCAAAACCAGAAGAACAAAGAGAGTTTTCATGAAGCTATTGAAAGCTCGACGAGACCTTGAGTTCGATTCCCCTCGATGGTCAAGTCTGAATGACTCCGGGATTGAACCTCGGGATATCGGGGTTGGAAGCTGCCATCTCTATTCCACGGGAAATGTGGGCGCGAGTTTCAACGGGCTCGATGATTCCGTCAACCCAGAGACGTGCCGCGGCAAAAAGAGGATCGAGCTCAACTTCATAGCGGTCTTGCGTTTCCTTGAGTAATTTCGCCTGTTTCTCCTTCGAGATGTGCTCCCCCCCCCTTTCCATTGCCTGGACTTTGATGCTGAGGAGGGTCTCGCTGGCCTGTTTCCCTCCCATGACCGCAATTTGAGCGCTCGGCCATGCGAAGATGAAGCGCGGGTCATAAGCCTTCCCGCACATCGCATAGTTGCCTGCACCGTAGCTATTTCCGACGATGATCGTGAACTTTGGAACGACACTATTCGCAACGGCGTTCACCATCTTCGCTCCCGATCTGAGGATCCCTCCTTGTTCGGCCCTGCTTCCGACCATGAATCCCGTGACGTCTTGAAGAAACACGAGCGGAATCAACTTTTGATTACAGTTCATGATGAAGCGAGCTGCCTTGTCAGCGCTGTCGCCATAGATCACACCGCCGACCTGCATTTCCCCTCTCGCAGTCTTCACGACAGCGCGCTGATTTGCGACAATTCCCACGGCCCAACCATCGATTCGGGCATAGCCGGTAATCACCGTCTTGCCAAAATCTGCTTTATACTCGTCGAGTTCGCTGTCATCAAGGATACGCGAAAGCACCTGGTACATATCGTATGGCTTTGCCCGATCAACAGGGATGATCCCATCAATTTCGTGTGGGCGAAGCAGTGGCGGTTTTGATGAGGTCCGATCAAACTGTACGCGAGGTGTGTGCCCATGTTTCGCGAGGATGCTCCGAATCTTTTTCAGGCACTCATCATCATCTTTCATTTTGTGGTCGGTGACGCCGCTGATTTCGCAGTGAACACCGGCACCACCAAGCGCTTCGTTGTCGATTTCTTCTCCAATGGCCGCTTTCACGAGATGCGATCCTGCAAGAAACACGCTTCCGGTTTTTTCCACGATCATTGCCTCGTCGCTCATGATCGGGAGATAGGCACCCCCTGCAACGCAGGGCCCCATAATGGCTGCGATCTGTGTAATGCCGATGGACGACATGATTGCATTGTTCCGGAAAGCTCGACCGAAGTGTTCCTTGTCCGGAAAAATCTCCGCTTGAAGCGGCAGGAATACTCCGGCAGAATCCACCAGATAGACGATCGGGAGCCGGTTCTCGATGGCGATCTCCTGGGCTCGCAGGTTCTTCTTACACGTGATGGGAAACCAGGCTCCTGCCTTGACCGTTGCATCGTTGGCAACGATAACGACATCCCGACCATGAATCTTGCCGATGCCGAAAATCGTCCCTGAAGAAGGTGCTCCGCCATATTCCTCGTACATTCCATAGGCGGCAAACAGGCCGACCTCCAGAAACGACGTTCCCGGATCGATGAGTTTTTCGAGGCGCTCGCGCGCGAACAACTTTCCCTTCTTGCGATGCCTCTCGATTGCCTCTTTTCCCCCACCGAGTTTCACGACTGCGCCTTTTTTGCGTAGTGCCTCAATCAGGCCACGGTGGTGGTCGCTGTTCTTCTGAAACGAGGCGTCGTGCTTGATGTCAGACCCGATGCGAGCCATGGATTTGAGAGAAAGTGTCTATCGTTTCAAGGTCGTGTCACGGCGGTTGTTGCCACCGAAAAGCCAAACCGAATAAATGAGATCTCTTGCCTCTTCGTTTCGGGGATTGAGATTTGCTGCCTGGAGCGCGTAGCCCACTGCTCGTCCCGTATCGCCGAGACGTCGGTAGCATTTCGCCAACTGAAGGAGCAGAACATCCTGATGCACCCTTCGGTCGGCGATGTAGCGCTCTCGGATCTGAAGAGCTTTGCGGTAGTTGTCGAACGCTGGTTGGTATTGCTGAATTCCGAAATAAAGATCACCCAGCCTCACTCGATAAAAATCCACTGTGTCAGCGGAAATCTCGACGCAACGTTTCAGCAACATTTCAGCATGAGACGCGTCAAACGAAGCGAAAGCCGTGGCCAGGTTACGCCCTGCCGAATACTCCGCCCAGGCTAGTTGTTCCATCAGGGCCGGATCACCGGGAGCCAGAGCAACCTGCCGCTCGAGGTATCGAGTGCGCTCTTCCGGACGACCTAAACGATCGCACAACGAGGACAACGCTTCGAGGGCGTGAGCGTCTTTTGGGTGCGACGCAAGAAAATCGGTGAGCAAGGAATAAGCAATTGACAGGTTCCCCCTGCTCGGCTCAGCATGCAGCATTCCGATGTTCCATTTCTCCCCATCTGTCAGCGCTCTCTTTGAGAGCACCTGGTCCAGCAGCAGATCTGAACGACCAAACACTCTGCGTTCATCGTAACGGTTGATTTCCGTGACTCCCCGATCGACAAAAAAGGCTTTCGGCGCCCAATGTTCCAATAACGGCTTATCTTCCGTGTTCAAAGGTCCGGAACTTGCATATTCGCGGACAGGACCCTCGGAGAGCATCTGCAACGAGAGCAATGTCGCAGGATCAGATATCCGGATTCGAGCGAGATCTGCCTTCACCTTCTCCAGCTGGAACTTTGTAAGGAGCTTCTCCTCGTCAATCCTCAGTACCTCAGAAGAACCGACGAGCAGAACATCCGTTGTCAACGACTGCCAAACCGTCACATGGGGGAACACCGATCGAAACGTGCGAACGACGAGCCGAAATGTTTCATCGTCGACTTCATACAGGTGAAACCACTGGACCATGAGACCATGGGTCTTTAGCTTGAGTCTGCAGACCTCGAAGAATTCTGTCGAGTAAAGATTCCCAATGCCTGCGATCCAGGGATTCGATGGCTCACTGATTATAACGTCGTAGTTCGTCGTCGAAAGTTTGAGGTAGGCGAGTGCGTCATCCACATACAGCCGCATCCTGGAATCGGCCAGCGGACGGTTGTTCACATGTTCAAAGTGCCTCG
The DNA here is from genome assembly GCA_003170475.1 of Ignavibacteriota bacterium. Taxonomy (GTDB): domain Bacteria; phylum Bacteroidota; class Ignavibacteria; order UBA10030; family UBA10030; genus UBA9647. The sequence goes on from PMZI01000007.1 coordinate 18,970, forward strand.
ATGCAGAAATGACCTCTGGAGAAATTTCCACACTCTCGACAAGCTTTACCGGATGGGTCAGAACACTCCCCACGGTCACTCCGCTTCCAAAACCAATGACAAGCACCGTGTCTGGCTGGGGATGAAACATCATCGGCACTTGACCGAGGAGAACCTGCGTCGGAAGATCACTGACCGAAGATGCGTCGCCTTTGCCGTTGATCAGGAGGACATTTTGCGTTCCGCTGGCAATGGGCTGTTCGATCACGCCCACAGTGGCTGAAGCCCCCTCTTTGTAGAAGAGAACCTTGTTCGAGCGTACGATTTTCTCAAACTCCGCAAAGCTTGCCGGCGGCGTGCGATTGTTGCCGAACTGACGAAAGACCCCCGTGAGAGTCACGCTCTCATTCCAGTTGGACCCGAAGCCGATGGTGAGACCGGTCAAGACGACGGCAACACCTGTCACGATTCCACGACGAAGTTTAGATGATTCCTCATCGAACAGCGACAAAACGATTCCGCACACCAGATTGAGGACAAAGCCGACCTCCATCGCATGTCGAACCCCAATCAACGGTATCAAGATGAGTCCTGCTCCCAGCGAACCAAGCACCGTGCCAAGCGTGTTCACCGAAAAGACCGTACCAACCGTCTTTCCCAGCACGACGACTGATCGAGTGGCGATGCGACTTGCCAGAGGAAGGGACATCCCGAGGAATATCGTCGGGACAATCATGACGAGAAATCCGACGATGAATTGAAGAACGAGGAAAATCGAATACGTGCCTTCGGAACGAGTGAGTATAGCGCCAAGGTGCCAATAGATGTACGGAATGCGTCCGTAGAGCGGAAGCATCAGGGCCATCGAAAGTCCAACTCCCAATTGACAGAGTGCGAGTGCTCCAAATAGGTTCTTGATGTTCCTGATGAACACCGCCACCAGCCAACTGCCGATCGTGATCCCTGAGATAAACGCGACAAGCATCAAAGTGTAGGAATAGGTGGAAGACCCGAGAACCGGGATGAGGAGTCGCACCCAGGCGACTTCGTAGATCATCGCCGCCAGACCGGAGGCTCCAGCGACCCCGACTGCCAGGAGAACCTGGCGATCAGTCGTCGGTCGTTCGATCTCCAGTTCAGGTTCCTCGCTCACCGCGGGCATCGCTGGCATTCGTTTGCCAAGGACAAAAGCCGCCGCGGCAATCAGCATATTCACTATCCCTGCGCCGATGACGGTCGCTTGAAGCCCCGCCATCTGAACAAGGAAGAATCCCCCCAACAATGAACCGATGACTGCACCAAGACTGTTCAGGAAGTAAAGAGTCGCGACGTTCTTTCCTGATTCCTCCACACTGTTTGAGATGAATCGTACGAGCACCGGAAGAGTACCCCCCATGAGAATCGTCGGAAAGAGGAGCATGATGGCACTGATAAGCAGCTTCAAGACGAGAACAGTACCACCGTCGCTTGGAAGTTGCAACGCATGAACGATGGCAATGAAGGCACTCTTCGCTACGCCGAGAAATGCTGGATAGACAACGCAGTAAATGCCGATAAAGAACTCAAGGCCTGCGTACAGCCTGATGGGTGACTTCGACCGGTCGGCTCTCCTTCCCCACAGCGATGCACCGATGGCGAGCCCGCCCATGAATGTGGCGAGGACGACGGTTTGCGCGTACGTCGTGTTGCCGAGAAAGAGGGAAAGGTACTTGAACCAGGCAATCTGATACACGAGACCGGTGGCACCCGAGATGATGAAGAGGGTTGCAACGACGCCGTAGATAGTTTGTTTCTTCATGAGTGGTTTTTCAAATGACACGATTGATCAGAACGCGAGAATGTTTTTGGCTATCACCATTTTCTGTACTTCAGAAGTCCCCTCACCGATCGTGAGGAGCTTTGCATCACGGTAGAATTTCTCGACGGGGAAGTCCTTGATGAATCCATATCCGCCATGAATCTGAACGGCCTCGTTTGCGACCCGAACAGCTGCTTCACTCGCAAACAACTTCGCCTGAGCGGCAATAAGATTGATATTCTCACCATTGAGTTTCGCCATCGCAGCTCGATACGTCAGCAGCCGGGCTCCCTGGATCTCTGTGGCCATATCGGCGAGCTTGAACTGGACCCCCTGAAATTCGCTGATCGCTTTTCCGAAAGCCTGTCGCTCCTTCGAGTACTTCACCGATGCATCGAGTGCGCCTTGCGCCAGACCCACGGAGAGCGCGGCGATGCCAATGCGACCGGAGTCGAGGACGACAAGAGCCTGGGTGAATCCTTCCCCCTCCTTGCCAATCAAATTCTCTCTTGGAACTTTGACTTCGTCGAACATCATCGAAACCGTGTCGCTTGCCCTCATCCCCAACTTGTTCTCTTTTTTTCCAGCACTCACGCCCTTCATGGTGCGTTCGATGATGAAGGCGGAAATCCCCTTGTTGCCTTTTGTTGTATCCGTTTTCGCCATCACGACATAGGTTGAAGCATGTGAACCATTCGTGATAAACGTCTTACTGCCGGTGATGACATACGAATCGCCGTCGCGGACAGCCGTCGTTTTCATTCCGGAGGCATCACTCCCGGAGCCAGGTTCCGTCAGGCACCAGGAACCGAGCGAACTTCCGGTGGCAAGAGCGGGAAGATACTTGTTTTTCTGCTGCTCATTCCCGTGTATGAGGATATGCTGAATACAGAGACCGCTGTGGGCTGCCAGGGTGAGACCAATGGAAGGGTCGACCCGAGACAGTTCCTCCATAATGATGACGAAGTGAATCGGGGAAAGTGCAGCACCTCCGAATTCAGACGGGACCACGGCGCCCAGGAGACCAAGTTCGCCCATCTTTCGGACAATGGAATCCGGGAATTCCTGCGCCTCGTCATACTTCATAACGTTCGGAAGGATCTCGGCAAGAGCGAATTCACGAACTGACTGCTTGAGCATATTCATGTCATCCGTCAGCTCGAAATCAATCGCCTGCTCTGAAGAAAGACCATCAGCCATACAGTTCCTCTTGAATTAGGACGCGCCTCGTTTGATGCACATTACATCTTTCCGCTCACAGACCGAAAATCGTCGATCAAGTCGGCGGCAACATCATAGGGATTGGATTGCCGTTGGAGAAGCAGTTCCAGTTTCTTATGGAGTTTGCCCAATCGTTCCTGGTTCCAGAAGTCGGAGTGAAGCTGATCATCGATGATCTCGCGAATTCTTCCCTCGAGTCGGGCTTTCCTTCGCCGCTCGAGGCCGCCGTTCGCTTCGAGAAACGACCTGTGCCGTTGAATAAACGAAGCAACTTCTTCGATCCCCTGACCGTTGTTCGCCTGGGTCTGCACCACGTCAGGCATCCAACTCTCTGCATCATGCGCACGAAATCCCAGAATCATCTTGAGGGACATCACAGCCTGCTCCGCACCCGGTCTGTCGGCCTTGTTCAGAACGAAGAAATCGGCGATCTCCATCAGTCCTGCTTTCATCGCCTGAATACCGTCGCCAGACTCGGGAACAAGCACTACGACGGTCGTGTCGGCGGCACCGGCGATGTCCAGCTCCGATTGACCTACGCCCACCGTCTCCATCAGCACAACGTCATATCCTGAAGCGTCCAGAACATCCGCCGCTTCTTTCGCCCGCTTGCTCAGCCCGCCAAGGCTTCCCCTCGAAGCCATGCTTCGTATGAAAACTCCTTCGTCCAGTTCAACTTCACTCATTCGGACCCGGTCACCGAGCAAAGCTCCGCCGGTAAAAGGACTTGTGGGGTCGACAGCAATGATGCCGACTTTTTTCTGTAGAGTACGAAAGTGCTTGGCAAGCTTGTTGGTCAGGGTGCTCTTGCCCGCCCCCGGTGGTCCGGTAATTCCTACACGATATGCCTTGCCCGTCTGGCCATAGACGCGCTTGAGAATTTCTCTGGAGAGCGCCGAGCCGTTCTCCACCTGGGATATTGCCCGGGCAATGGCCCTGCGGTCTCCGGCGAGGAGTTGACGTATGACAAGGTCCGTGTCTTCCATAGGACTCAGGCAAATCTCCCCTTGAAGTACTCTGCCGTCATTTTCAGACCTTCCGACAAGCCAATGTTCGGACTCCAACCAAGTTCCCGCTGGATCTTCGCAGAAGTGATGACACTGCGCAATTGCTCACCAATCATTGCCGGTCCGTGCTCTTCGGGGCAGGCGGGATTGAGCAATCCACGCAAGATCCGGAAGAGTTGCGTCACATCGGTTTCAATTCCTGTCCCGATGTTAAAGACATTCGATCCGGGATATTTCAGAGCCAGAAGATTCCCTTTGACTACATCGCCGACATAGGTGTAGTCTCTCGTCTGCTTCCCATCGCCATTGATGATGGGCTTCTCTCCACGGAGCATTTTCTTTGCGAAGACCGCCACAACACCCGCTTCTCCGTGGGGATTTTGCCGCGGGCCGTAGATGTTGGCATATCGCAATATGACGTGTTCGATGCGATGAACTGCTCTGTAATAGAAGAGATACTTCTCCGTCACGAGTTTCGCGATTCCATACGGCGACAGAGGACGCACGGGATGGTCCTCATCGGCCGGAAAATAGTCCTGCTCACCATAGATCGCCCCTCCAGTCGAGGAAAAGATAATCTTTTTGACTCCCGACTGGCGTGCCGACTCGAAAATGTTCAATCCTCCGATGACATTGACATCTGCATCGAACTTCGGATCGGCGACCGAGCGGCGTACATCCATTTGAGCGGCGTGATGATTGACGACATCAAAGGAGTGGCGTTGAAACACCTGCTGAATCTCCGGCCTGCGGATGTCGAGCTGAACAAACTCCGCTTTCGGATTGAGATTTTCCTTCACCCCGGACGAAAGATCGTCGACGACCACAACGTTGTGCCCCTCGGCGATATATGCGTCGACCACATGCGATCCAATGAAACCCGCCCCGCCCGTGACAAGAATGTTCACCGTTTGTCTCCTCTCGCGTAGTGTGAGGCTCCTACCGCAGAGCCTTCAGTCCAATGTCACTTCTGTAATACGCGCCGTCAAAGGTAATTGCCGAGACCCCTCGGTAGGCTGCGTCGATCGTACTTTTGAGTTCATGTTCGTATCCGATCGCTGTGACTCCCAAAACCCGCCCACCTGAAGTCACAATATTCTCGCCATCCGACCGCGTCCCGGCATGAAAAACAACGAGCCCTTCATCCGGTTGGATGGTCTCAAGACCGTGGATCGGCTTTCCGGTTTGATAGTCATCGGGATATCCCCGCGAAGCCATGACGACACAAACCGCCGATGCCGGATGCTGCTTGACCGACTGAGGATCGAGCTTGCCTTCGGCGACAGACATCAGGATTTCTGCCAGATCTCCCTCGATGAGAGGCACAACCACCTGTGTTTCAGGATCTCCAAATCGACAATTGAACTCAACCACTTTCGGGCGGCCATTCGAGATCATCAATCCGCAATACAGGCAGCCGCGGTATGGCGTGCCTTCAGATCTCATTCCTTCCAGGAGGGGTTCGATAACCTCTTCTCTCACCCGTTGAAGCACTTCTGCAGTGACGATCGGAGCAGGAGCATAGGCACCCATTCCCCCTGTATTCTTTCCCTGGTCGTGATCCAAGATGCGTTTGTGATCCTGGGCCGAGGCAAGAGTGACATATCGCTCTCCATCAGTCAAAGCGAACACGGAAGCCTCTTCACCAACCAGAAACTCTTCGACGACCACTATCTCTCCTGCGGATCCAAACGCTTTGTTCAACATCATGTCCCTCAGCGCGAGCACAGCAGCCTGATGGGTTTCGCAGATGACGACACCCTTTCCTGCGGCCAGGCCATCTGCCTTCACCACGACCGGCGACGAGAGAGTCCCAGAATATGCTTCGGCCTGATGGAGTTCGCCTGGGCGAAAGCTTCGATAGGCGGCTGTCGGAATTTTGTACTTTGCCATGAAGTCTTTAGCAAAAGTCTTGCTTCCCTCAAGCATAGCGGCGGCTTTGGAGGGACCAAAGATCTTCAGTCCGTTCTGCTCGAACTCGTCGACGATCCCATCGACCAACGGTTGCTCCGGACCGACGACGGTCAGATCAACCTTATTCTCCCTGACAAACCTCATCAAACCCTGGATGTCAGTCGGTTTCAGTGACACCAGCGCAGCGTGCTGCGCGATTCCCGCATTGCCCGGCGCACAATAGAGGGAATGAACGTGCGGACTCTGCCGCAGCTTCCAGACGAGTGTATGCTCTCTACCGCCGGACCCGATAACGAGAATATTCATGAGACTTCTTCCTAATGCCTGACAAGTGCATTCTTGTCGAGGTCCATTAACGATTCGAACAACCTGGCGAGTTCTCCCGTCAGAACAAGTCGATTATATCGGCTGGCGAACTCCTCAGGGATTTGCTTCAACCGGTTCTTTTCAAATTGTGTGATCAGAGTTCGAAGTGCGTCCTCGTGGGCTTTCGTATCTTTCAACGGTACACACACGCCGGACCCACACTCCAGAACGAGTTGCTTCGTGTATCCCTCGATGACCGACGCAAGGATCGGTTTGCGCGCTCCGAAGTACTCATAGAGTTTGCCCGGGGACTGATAGTCATTGTCGAGCACGAGCCAGAGGATATCAGAATCGACAAGTTGCTTCGTGCATTCTTGATGCGAAAGGTACCCGTGAAAGATCACGTCATTCTGCAAGCCAAGTTTGCTCACGAGCAACTGATCTTCTTCGCGTGTGTTGCCGACAAAGGCGAGCTCGACACGTCCTCGCAACTGGGGCGTTTCTTGAAAAATATTGTGGAGAGCCTGAAGCAGAACAGAGGGATTCCGATCGGCATAGAAAGTCCCGGCGTGCGTTATGCGCATCTTCCGACGCTGGGGAAACTTTGATGCATCCACGGATTCAAAGTCGGCCGGATCATAACCCTGAGGAATAATCACGACATCATGATAGTCCAGTCCCAGGTAATGGCTCAAGATGCTCTCTTTCACTCGGCGAACGGTCGTCACGATACGATCTGACGTTTTGAGGACCCGCTTCTCCAGGCGATAATGCTGGTACCGATGAGCGGGAGTGGGATAGTATTTGAATGGGTAATCCAGCCATGCATCCCGATAATCAAGAACAAGCGGCAACCCGAATTTCTTCTTGAGCGCTTCGCCGATGAGAAAGTCCGTTTGCGGAGGAGCTGTCGCGAAAATCAAATCAAATTTCTCGCGGGACAGCAGCTCACTCGCCACCTTCAGGGCCTTTGCTCGCCATCCAATTTTCGTATCGGGGAAGAACAGGCTATCGCCGGCAAACTGAAGAACTTTTCGAACCCTCTCTGAAGGCATCTTGACGACACCCTGCTTTTTGAAGAGACGGTTCGGGTCAAGAGAACTTGCTCTGACGATCTCTGTTCCCGCAGATTCCACTTCTTCAAGGAGGGTTTGATCTGCGGCGTAGTATCCGGTAGGGGCAACCGTAAGGACCGTGGGTTTCCATCCATACTTGGGAAGATACTTCACGAATTTCGCGGTTCGCTGCACACCGCTCAAACCCATGGGTGGGAAATAGTACGCAACAACCAGAACTTTCCGAAACTCACTGCTCATACGATTATCAATTCCTTAGGTGATTTCGTTATCACTTCACATCCCGAATCCCGGACAACCACGTCGTCCTCAATTCGCACTCCGCCAATACCTTTGATGTAGATACCCGGCTCAATCGTAAACACGTTTCCCACCGCCACGACGTCTTTGCTCTTTGCAGAGAGCCGAAGCGGCTCATGGATCTCGATCCCTAATCCGTGTCCGAGTGAATGGCTAAAGTACTTCCCAAATCCCTTTTGACGAATGTGATTGCGAGCGACCCTGTCGAGAGCTCGGGCGGACACACCCGGGCGCGTGGCCTCGATAGCCTTGCATTGCGCTTGCAACACGGTTTGATAGATTTTCGTCGCGCGAGCACCCGGCTTTCCCACGGCCACGGTTCGAGTCAGATCACTGTTGTATCCGTGAAACGTGCAACCGAAATCCAGCGTCACGAATTCGCCGCGACAGATTTTCTTCTCTGTAGCTCTCCCGTGCGGCAGAGCACCTCTGGGTCCGCTGGCAACGATCGATTCAAACGCATCCCCGTCAGCGCCGAATCGTTGATGCCAGTAGCTGATTTCCGCGGCGAGATCGAGTTCCTTTATGCCGGGCTTCAACGCGAGAAGTACTTTCTTGAACACTTTGTCGGTGATCGCAGCCGCTTGCTTGATCGCTTCAATCTCGATCTCTTCTTTCAACGCTGCGATGTCTTCGATCACCATTCTTTTTGAAACAAACATCACTGCAGGAAACAACTTCTTGAGATTTTCAAACATCGAAACACTCACATACTGACTCTCAAATCCCACTCTCTTCCTCCCGTTGAGCACGCCCCGTTTTCGAGCGGCCTGTGAAAGGGTCTCCGAGGTGACAGTGATTTCGAATCCGTCGATCTCGCTTTTCGATTGCTCGCGATAACGGTTGTCGGTGAAGAAATACTGTTTGCTGAGGGTGACAAGACAAAGCCCGTTGGATCCCGAAAATCCAGTCAGGTAGCGGACGTGAGGAAGATGTGAGACAAGGAGTGCATCCAGTCCTGTTGTTTCAAGATGCTTCCGAACCGCTTGAAGCCGTCGCTCAAACATTCAGTCGGTTTCTAGAGGTGATAGTTGGGGGCTTCTTTCGTTATAGCCACGTTGTGAGGATGGCTCTCGCGCAACCCTGCGTCGGTCATCCGAACGAACTGGGACTTCGTTTTCATTTCGGAGATTGTGTGACAACCGCAGTACCCCATAGCCGCCCGCAGACCGCCCATCATCTGATGAACCGTCTCGCTGAGGCTTCCTTTCGAGGGGACCCTGCCTTCGATGCCTTCCGGAACAAGCTTCTGAATGTCGTCTTCCACATCCTGGAAATACCGGTCTTTGCTTCCTTCTTTCATCGCTTCGATGGAACCCATGCCCCGGTACATCTTATAGCTTCTTCCTTCGTACAGAACCTTTTCACCGGGGCTCTCGTCCACGCCGGCGAACAGGCTTCCCAACATGACGGAGTCCGCGCCGGCAGCAATCGCCTTTGCAATATCCCCCGTCTGCTTGATTCCTCCATCGGCGATGATCGGAACGTGCGACTTCGAAGCAACCTTGGCACACTCCATGATCGCGGTGACCTGAGGAACCCCGACACCGGCAACCACGCGCGTCGTACAGATTGATCCCGGTCCGATTCCCACTTTCACTGCATCTGCCCCCGCCTTGATCAGATCACGAGTGGCTTCGCCCGTTGCGACATTCCCGGCGATCAACTGAACATCGAAGCGGGATTTGATCTGCTTCACCATCGTGATCACACCCTTCGAGTGGCCGTGAGCCGTGTCGACGACGATGACATCGACTCCCGCATCGAACAACGCCGCCACGCGATCCATCGTATCACTGGTCACGCCGACAGCACCGCCAACGCGCAGACGGCCAAGCTTGTCCTTGCATGCACCCGGATGACGTCGCTTCTTCTGGATATCCTTGAACGTAATCAGGCCCACCAACTTTCCGTTCTTGTCCACCACCGGAAGCTTCTCAATTCGGTTCTTCTGTAGAATTGCCTCTGCCTCCTCCAATGTCGTGCCGGCCGGGGCCGTCACGAGATGTCCTGCAGTCATCACCTTGGAGACTTGAAGATCCAGGTTCGGCTCAAACCGAAGATCCCGATTCGTCAGAATACCGACGAGGTTCTCATCCTGAACAATGGGGATTCCGGAGATGCTGTATTTCTTCATGACCTCGAGAGCTTCCCTCACTGTCTTCGTAGGACCAAGCGTGATGGGATGTTGGATCATCCCGCTCTCTGAACGCTTCACTTTATCAACTTCCTCAGCCTGTCGCTTGATGGTCATATTCTTATGCAGAATGCCGATCCCGCCTTCACGCGCCAATGCGATCGCCATCGCAGATTCCGTCACCGTATCCATTGCTGCACTCAACAGAGGGATGTTGAGTACGATTAAGCGCGTAAGCTTCGTCTTGACATCAGTCTCGCGCGGCAGCACGGAAGACTTGGCGGGCAATAGGAGAACATCATCGTAGGTCACTGCTTCGCCGACTATTTTCTTCGTTGCCATCAAGATACTCCTCTCAACCTGTTCACCAATTACGCAAACGCCGCGATGCCGGTGATATCCTCACCGACAATCAACGTGTGCATTTCGTGCGTTCCTTCGTAGGTTTTCACAGACTCAAGATTTGCCGCATGCCTCATCACCGGATACTCATTGAGTATTCCGTTTGCACCCAGGATTTCTCTCGCCGTCCGGGCGATCCCAAGCGCCTCGTGAACATTGTTTCTCTTTGCGAGCGAGATCTGGGCAAATTTCTCTTTCCCTTGATCTTTGAGGCGCCCCAACTGAAGACAGAGCAGCTGGGCTTTCGTTATTTCGGTCACCATCTGAACAAGTTTTTCTTGTGTCAGTTGAAAAGAGGCGATGGGCTTGTCAAATTGGATTCTGGATTTCGCATATTGTAATGCCACATCGTAGCAGGCCATCGACGACCCCACTGCTCCCCATGCAATTCCGTAACGAGCCTGACTGAGACACTTGAGAGGAGATTTTAGTCCACCGGATTCCGGGAGGATATTTTCTTCGGGAATGAGACAATCCTGAAAAACCAGTTCAGAGGTCACGGAGGCTCTGAGGGAGTGCTTCCCCTTCATTTCGGGGGCCGAGAACCCCTTCGTTCCTTTTTCGATCAGGAAGCCTCTGATTTCACCATCAAGTTTTGCCCAAACGACGGCCACGTCTGCGATGGAACCGTTCGTGATCCACATCTTGGCCCCGTTGAGGAGGTACCCTCCGCTTCGTTTCTCGGCCCGGGTAATGAGTCCGCCGGGATTTGAGCCATAGTCCGGCTCCGTGAGGCCAAAACAACCGACGGCAAGTCCAGCAGCAAGCTTTGGTAGCCAGTGGTCCTTTTGCTTCTGTGACCCAAAGGTGAATATAGGATACATTACCAAAGCGCTTTGAACGGACGCGAAGCTTCGAATCCCGCTGTCCCCTCTCTCCAGTTCCTGCATGACGATTCCATAGGCAACATTGTTCATTTCAGCGCAGCCATACTTCGCCGGAAGCGTTGAACCGAACAATCCGAGTTCAGCCATTTGAGGCACAAGATGGAGTGGAAATGTTCCCTCCTCATAGTGCTTCTCAATTATCGGAAGCACCTTCTGGTCGACGTAGTCTCGAACGGTCTTTCGGACCAGCAACTCATCTTCCGAAAGCAACTCGTCAATGCAGAAGTAGTCGACCCCTTGGAATCTTGACATGGATTATCCTATGGGAGGAGCGAGGTGTGTCTATTTTAAGCAACAGAAACTGCGAAATTGCTTACAAGGTTTGAAAAATTAGTCAATAAACGACGCAATGTCAAGGTTGGACGGAAAGGTAGGAAATAATTGAGCCAGCTTCTCAGTCGTCCCACCATAGGCGACCGATAACTGGCCCATCAAGAAGGAGGTAGCGTTCTGCTCCCTTGAATATTTGACGGCAGTCGCGGAGAAAAGTTGCACATGCGGAGGTTATTTTCCAAAAAAAAGTGACGAGAGGGTCAGGAGGAGGGATAAGATGGGACGAATATGACTCGTCCCGAACTCGAATCAGTTGATTGAATGGACAGTTGTGAGGGGTTTGCAGTCAACAGGATGTGAAGAAATCCGAGGGCGGATGTTTCCGAACCAAAATGCGCGAGCACATCTGCAATCATTTCTCGGCTTTGATGCCGTATTTCTTAATCTTCAGATAGAGTGTCTTTGGCGTAATGCCAAGCATCTGTGCAGTCTTAATTCGGTTCCATTGATTGTGCTTCAGCGCTACTTCAATGTGGCGTCTTTCAATTTCCTCCAGTGACAGTATCCCCAATTGTTCGATTGGAGATGTATCCGAAACCGGAGAAGCCATTTGACCGGAGAGAGAGGGATTTATCCAGAGGTCTCGTGCCTCAATCGTCTCATCACGACTCAGAACGGTTGCTCCTTCAATGACGTGCTCAAGTTCACGCACATTTCCAGGCCAATCGTAGCGTTCAAGTATGACCATTGCCTCCGCACTGACCGTCTTTGGTTTGGATTTGGACTTTCGCTTGAGGAAGTGATCCACCAAGGAAGGGATATCTTCCTTTCTTTCCTTGAGCGATGGCAACTTGATACTCACAACGTTTAGTCGGTACAGAAGATCTTCCCTGAATCGGCCGGCGTGAACCTCCGCCGGCAAATCCTTGTTCGACGCCGATACCACCCTGACATCAACCTTCATCGAATTGGTGCCACCGACACGTCGGAACTCCCCCGTTTCCAGGAACCTCAGGAGTTTGGCTTGTGTCGGCTGACTGATGTCACCGACTTCGTCGAGGAAAAGGGTACCACCATCGGCAACCTCTACGAGCCCCTGCTTGGCAGCGTAGGCATTGGTGAACGCTCCCTTCTCGTGCCCAAAGAGTTCGGTCTCAAGAAGCTGGTCGGGAATTGAAGCGCAATTGACTGCGACGAAAGGTTGGTCGCGACGCGGACTTTCGTTGTGCAGAAGGTGGGCGATCAATTCTTTCCCGGTTCCGCTTGCGCCCTGGATCAGAACAAAAGCCTCACTGTTTGCAACTTTGCGGGCATTCTCCACGGCGTTTCGGAACACTGCACTCGCTCCCACGAGGTCGCTGGCGCCGCTGATCCGATTCAATTCCCGTTTCATCACTTCTTTGTCGATCACGAGCTGGCGACGCTCCGTGGCTCGGCGAACCGTTGCGATCAGCTGCTGAGAATCGTAGGGTTTGCTGACGAAATCGTAGGCGCCAAGTTTAATGGTCTCAATCGCCGTCTTGAAATCAACGACGTTTGTCAGCATGATGACTTGGGTGGTCGGCGAGTGTTCGTTGATGTGCTTCAGGACATCCATGCCACTGACCCGCGGCATTTTGATATCGAGGAGTACAACATCGTAGATTGCGGTTTGGATCAGATTGATGGCTTCTGTCCCGTTGAGGGCGACATCAACATCAAATTCGGAGACTTCTTCGAGTTCGGTCTTGAGGAGAAACGTGATGGACTCTTCGTCATCGACAACCAAAATCCGGTACTTCTTCGCCATTGCATTTTCCCCTGATTGGCGAGGCTAGAGTCCACTGAGGACGCGTTCAACGGTGGTAAGCAGGTCTACAAGGTCATATGGTTTGCTGACAAAATCCTCCGCTCCAAGTTTCTTTGATTCTATGGCATTCTTCAAGTCTGCAAACCCTGTGAGCATGATGACTTTCGATGTCGGGTGGTTTTCCTTGACGAATTTCAAAACTTCGAAACCATCGACCTTTGGCATCTTGATATCGAGGAGGATCAGATCGAAGTACTGAGTACGGAGGATGTTGATGGCTTCATCCCCGTCTCCAGCAGAGGACACTCTGTATCCTTCCCCTTCCAATTCCGCGCTCAAGACGGTTCTGAGCGCATCTTCGTCGTCTACGACTAAAATTCTATTTTTCTCTGCCATACGAATTCTCCTTGGGAGATCCACGGATTATTGGCCATCACGCACCCCCACTATCCGCCTGAGTCGCCGCAACATAGAGAATTTCCCATAGAAAAGCAACCCGGCGAATCCTCCACGGGCCTGTGCCGCCTGTCTCGGAATCGTTCCTGACACACCGTCTCATCTGAATTCATTGCAAGTCAACGAAACATCTTGTACCTTGAGTGCAGAATGAGCACGCCATTACCGGAAAAACCCCACAAAGCCATCACCGTTCTTCTGGTGGACGATGACATTGGCTTCGCACAGATCGTCCAGCAACAGTTGAAACAATTCCAGAGCCGGGAATTCAAACTCATCTGGAAGGAAACGGTCGAAGAAGCACTCGTCGAAATCCAATCGAACTCCACGATCGACCTCATCCTCACCGACTATGTCTTCCCCGGCTCTAACGGACTCGAATTTTGCCTCCAGCTCAATCAGGCGAATTCCGAGGTCCCTATCGTCTTTGTGACGGCAACACGGGACTTCAAACTTGCTATTGAGGCCATGAAGCTTGGCGTCGAGGATTTCCTTATCAAGGAAGACCTCGCGGAGTCCCTTCTTCCGCGCACGATTCTCAATGTGCTCGACCGCGTGCGCATGCACAAGCAGATCAAAGCGGTTGAAAAGAGGATGCTTATCGCTGAAAAACGTGCCGAGGCGATCCGTGAGCTTGTGGTGACTGTCTGCCACGAATTCAACAACCCCCTCGCTGCAATCAAAATCAGCGCAGACCTCATTCGCCGTCAGACATTGCACGAGGAAGACAAGAACCTCCTGAGGCAGTTTGAAGACAACTTTCAAAAGATTGAATCAGAAGTGAAGCGACTGCGCGATATCAGTTTTGAGCGGATCGACTTCCACGACTCGCCCAAAAATCCCTGACCACCGCACCATTCCGAGCATTCCAACGCTTTGCACTTTGTTTTTTGTGCGTCGTTCCACGTTTCTCCCCTTGCAACTGAGCGAGTTTCTTGCTATACTTCATTGTCAAAGCAACGATGTATGGTTCCTCAGAGTTCAGTCCATTGGCGATGTCAAATCGGATAAGGCCCAAACAGCTCGATTTCAAGTTTCCCAGGAAAACATCAAAGAAATCCGCAAAGTGTCCCGCTCAAAAAGCGGGACACTTTTTTTGTTCAAAGGCATAGATCGATGAATTTGGCCAACATTGAAAAGTTGTTCGAGACATGGGCACCGCGATGGACAGCGTGGGAGCGCGACAATGTCGGAATCCAGATCGGCCGCAGATCCAAACGGGTTTCGAATATTCTCGTGGCCCTCGATGTCACTCCCGAAATCGTCAGGGAGGCTATCGCAACCAAAGCCGACCTGATTGTGACACATCATCCTTTGTTGTTCCGACCCGCTTCGTCAGTTTCTGATGCAGATCCCGTGGGTGCGCTGGTCTTGATGCTTGCTGAAAAGAGAATAGCGCTTTTCTCTGCCCATACGAATCTTGACTCCGCAGTAGGTGGAGTCAGTTTCACACTTGCCGGCGAACTTGGGATTGACAAGCCGGCATTTCTTGTGCCGCTCAAAGATACTCTGATGAAAGTTGCAGTCTTCGTTCCCGAGCAGCATGCAGACGTCGTGGCAACGGCAATGGCGGAGGGCGGTGCCGGAGTATTGGGAGAGTACCGATCGTGCTCGTTTCGCACCACGGGCAAGGGAACGTTTCGGAGCTCAGAGTACTCATCACCGACGATCGGCAAACCTCTTCAGCTTGAAACAGTGGATGAGGTCCGCCTCGAAATGATCGTACCTCGCTCTTGTGTTACCGCGGTCGTCGCCGCGATGAAATCCGCTCATCCGTACGAAGAAGTCGCCTACGACCTCTATACGCTCGAGAACGGGAATCCCAATTTCGGCATGGGGGCTATCGGAAATCTTTCGAAGCCGATGACGGTTCGAGCGTTTCTGGCACATGTGAAGAAGAAATTGCACGTCGGCTCACTCAGGTTTTCAGGTTCACCAGCTCAGACGGTACAGCGCATTGCGGTGTGTGGTGGCAGCGGATCTGAGCTGCTCGAAGACGCCATCCGCGCGAAGGCGGATGTTTTTGTTACCGCGGACGTTCGCTATCACGGGTTTCAGTCAGCGGACAATCGGATTATTCTCGTCGACGCGGGCCATTATGAAACCGAACATGTTGTTTTGAATTCCATCGTTGGTCATCTTCGCTCTTGGGCGAAATCCCGGGGCGAGAATCTTGTTGTCACCAAATCGAAGCAATCAACCAATCCAATTCATGTTTTCTAGAAACTGAAGGAGTATCATTTGGAAAACCGATTACGCTTGTTGTATGCCCTTCAACGAGTAGACTCGAATCTCGATGAGCTCCACGAACTCAAAGGAGATCTCCCTCACCTCGTGGAGGTTCTGGAGAAGAAACTTCAGGAGAAAGACACTCTGCGGAAGTCGCTGGAAGCAACAGTGAAACATTCCCATGTCCGCCGGGATGAAATCGACCTGGAGATCATCACCACCAAGGAGAAAATCGAGAAGTACAAAGAGCAGCAATTCCAGATCAAGACGAACAAGCAATACGACTCACTGACGCGGGAAATCGACCTGTCACAGGAAAGAGTGAAGACTCTCGAAAAAGAGATGGAATCGATCGAGGGGAAAGGCGCGAATGCCAAAACAGATCTTGAGACGCTCGCGCCGGAACTTGAAGAACTGCGAAAAGAGTTGAAAGAGCGTCAGGCGGAGCTCGATCTCGTGAATAAAGAACACGAGGATGAAGAACTCAAACTCAAGCACGAACGCGAAAAACTCATCGTGAGAATCGACAAGAGCGATGTCAAGTCCTACGAGCGGATTCGGAAAGCCCTCGGCGGTAAGGCGGTCGTGGGTGTACGACGAAACGCCTGCGGAGGGTGCTTTAAACGCGTGCCACCTCAAGTTTCCGTGGAACTTCGAAAGAATTCGCGGGTGATGATATGTGAGCACTGCGGCAGGCTCCTCGTGTCCGACGATATCGTTGAAAGCTACACGGAAGCGATATGACGGTTCTTGCGTTTACTGATGGGGCTGCCCGTGGGAATCCGGGAGAAAGCGGGATCGGCGTCATCTTCAAAGATGAAAAGGGCACCATACTCACAAAGATATCCGGGTACATCGGAAAGGCCACGAATAACGTTGCGGAATACCAGGCGCTGATTGTATGCCTCAAGAATGCCCCCGGAACAATGTGTTCCCGACTCGTCGTTCACTCTGACAGCGAATTGATGGTGCGTCAACTCCTCGGGGAGTACAAAGTGAAGGATCCCACATTGAAATTGATGTTTCAGAAGGTACACCGACTTCTCGCCAAAGCTTCGTTCGAGTTCGAGATCAAGCACGTCGGCAGAGAGTTGAACAAGGAAGCAGACCAGCTCGCGAATCTGGGAATCGATTCGCGGAAGCCAATTCGAATTTGAGGCATCCTCAAGAGAGAGTTTCAAACTGAGCAGGTGTGGCCGGCCAGGCAGTCGCTCCATCTGATGTTTCGGATGGGGAGGAAAGTCCGAACACCACAGGGCAAGGCGCCTCAGGTCAACTGAGGGTCCTGCAGGCAAGAACCTGCAGGAACGGACAGTGTCACAGAAAACAGACATCTTCCGCATCGGTGGAAGAGAAAGGTGAAAAGGTGGTGTAAGAGACCACCGCTCCGGCAGTAATGACGGAGGCACGACAAACCCCGCCCGGTGCAAGACCAAGCATGTCACGCTTGAGGTGGCCCGTTTCATCCTGTACCTTGTGTGCAGGTGCGTGACGGGTAGGTCGCCTAGAGAAATGACTGCCTCGTTTCGTCTCAACTTCTGTTGGGGCGGAATTAGACAGAATTCGGCTTATCGGCCGGCCACTCCCTGCCTTTTCATAATTTCAAGAGCACATGACTCCACTTCGAGAATATCGCTGGACTTTTCCCAAGACCGAACTTCTGCCGGAGGACTTGGAGAGAACCAAAAAGCTTACGGATGAACTCGGCATCTCGCCGGTCCTTGCCGAGATTCTCGTGCGCCGGGGAGTCGAATCCTTCGATCAGGCCAAATCATATTTCCGACCAACGCTCGATGACCTTCTTGACCCCTTTCTGATGGACGGAATGGATCGAGCTGTCGAGAGAATTGTCCAGGCAATCTCCACGAAACAGAAGATCCTTGTCTACGGCGATTACGATGTAGACGGAACGAATAGCACGGCTCTGCTTTGGACGTTCCTCAACAGCATTCATGCCGATGTCGAATACTTCATCCCGGATCGAATCAAGGACGGATATGGCCTTTCGATTCCGGGCATCGACCGCGCCCATCAGCGCGGCGTCCAATTGTTGATCTCTGTGGATTGCGGAATCACAGCTATTAAACCGGTTGAACATGCACGCGAGCTTGGGATCGAAACCATCGTCTCCGACCATCATGAACCCGGCGATACGATCCCCGACGCATACGCCGTTCTCGATCCGCTCAAGCCGACATGCCGATACCCGTACAAGAATCTCTGTGGATGCAGCGTCGCCTTCAAGCTTGTCCAGGCTCTCTCTCAACACCCTGTGATACATCCCCTTCTCGAAGACGGAGATCAATCCCTCTACCGCTATCTTGATTTCGTCACGCTCGCAACGACTGCCGATATTGTCAACCTCACGGGAGAGAATCGGGTCCTTGTCAAGCTTGGGCTTGAACTCCTCAATACAAACCCGAGACCGGGTGTACACGCTCTCATCGAGACATCGGGACTCAAGCTTGGGAGTATCACTTCAGGGCAGATCGTCTTTGTGCTCGCACCGAGAATCAACGCTGTCGGCCGTCTCGGTGACGCAACCCGGGCTGTGGAACTTCTCACATCGGAATCGTTTACCGTTGCGCTCGAACGCGCCAAGGTCTTTGAGGACGAAAACCGAAACCGTCGGAAGATCGACGAAGACACTTTCCTCGAAGCGCAGGAAATTGTCGAAAAATACCTCGACATCGAAAATGAAGGTGCAATCATCCTGCATCAGGAAACCTGGCATCCCGGAGTCATCGGCATCGTCGCTTCCCGATTGGTCGAGCGGTACTACCGACCGACGATCATGATGACAACGGTCGATGGTGTGGCCAAGGGATCGGCGCGTAGCGTCTCCGGATTCGACATCTATCAAGCGTTGAAACGATGCGAGGACAAGCTCGTACAATTTGGCGGACACAAGTACGCCGCCGGGCTCTCGGTCGAACTCGACAGGCTTGACGAGTTTAAAGAAGCTTTCCATGCCATCGCCAAAGAACTCCTGACCGGAGATCTTCTCATTCCCGAAATCCGAATCGACGCAGAACTACCGTTGAAAGAACTGACAGCCAAGTTCGTTAGAATTTTGAGCCAGTTTGCTCCGTTTGGTCCGGGCAATATGAGACCGGTGTTTGTGGCGCGAAATGTGGAACTTTATGGTTCACCGCGGATTGTTGGCAAGAATCATCTGAAGTTCAAAGTGAAGGCAAATGGCCAGGTGTTCGATGCGATTGGATTCAACCTCGGCGGGTTGATGGAGAAGGTGATGAACGGTCGAAGGAACATCGATATTGCCTTTTCTCTTGATGAAGGAGAGTTTGCGGGCGAGACGGTCCCTCAACTCAAGATTCGGGATCTGAAGTAAACTTACCGTCAATCGTAGCTGTCACAACCTCTTTACCGAAAGCACCAGGCATGTCAGGTCACTCGAAATGGCAACAGATCCGTCGAAAAAAAGCCGTGACGGATGCGAAACGCGGCAAGATGTTCACCCAGATCATCAAGGAAATCACCATCGCCACCCGGCTCGGCGGCGGCGATCCTGACGGCAATCCGCGCCTTCGGCTCGCCATCGACAAGGCGAAGGGCGCTAACATGCCCGCCGAGAATATCAAGCGGGGCATCATGAAGGGAACGGGCGAACTCCCTGGAATGGCCTACGAAGATGCAATGTACGAAGCGTACGGACCTGCCGGTGTCGCGCTCCTGATCGAAGCTGTCACCGACAATAAGACCAGAACCGTCAACGATATTCGATACGTTCTCGATCGCAATCACGGAAAGCTCGCAGCGACGGGAGCTGTTGCCTATCAATTTCACCGCAAAGGCCAGATTATTGTCCTCACGAACAAGATCAGTGAAGACGATCTCATGGGGCTGATTCTCGATGCAGGAGCTGAAGACATGACATCAGATGGGGAGCACTACCTGGTGATCACCCTCCCTGAGGCGTTTGAGCAAGTGAAGAAAGCGATTGAAGGGAAGCACATCCTGATTGAACACGCAGAACTCCAGATGATCCCCGAAAACACGATAAAGGTCGATGGCAAAGATGCCGAGAATCTTCTCAAATTGATCGAAGGACTTGAGGATCATGACGACATTCAACACGTCTATGCTAATTTTGATGTAGACGAAAGTGTGCTTGCGGCATTAAACGTGGGATGATTCGACGACTATGATCATACTCGGTGTCGATCCTGGGACTCTCGTAACTGGCTATGGAGTTGTCGAAGAGCGGAACGGCAAGTTCAAGGTTCTCGCGTATGATGTGGTCAAGAACAGCAGCGAACAATCGATGCCCATCCGATTGAGAGCCATTTACTCAACCCTCTGCAAGGTCATCGAGCGGTACCACCCGGATGAGTTTGCCATCGAAACCGCCTTCTACGGTAAGAATGCTCAATCGGCAATGAAACTCGGCCATGCCCGCGGTGTGGCGATACTCGCCGCCGTCAACGCTCAAATTCCAACTTCCGAATACTCTCCGCGGGAAGTGAAGCGGGCGGTGGTCGGCAGCGGCGCAGCATCGAAGGATCAGGTCAGCTACATGATCCAGGCGATTCTCAATCTGAAATCTGCGCCAAAATACTACGACGCGACGGACGCTCTGGCTGTCGCTCTTTGCCATTACCACAAGTCAGCAAAGCAGCGCCGATCAAAAAAAGGTGCCGTCGAATCAGTGCAAATTCCGCGCACGTGGCATTCATACGTTCAAGCTCATCCTGAAAAAGTGGCGAGACCGCGATGATTGCATCCCTAACAGGCATTCTCAAGAGCAAGAGCCCGACGGAAATCCTCATCGACGTCAACGGAGTCGGCTACTCCGTCACCATACCGCTGTCCACCTACGAAAAGCTTGGAGAGGTCGAATCACAAGTCACGCTCCTCACGCATCTTCATATTCGGGAGGATGCGATGCAGTTGTTTGGGTTCGCATCTCCGGACGAGCGGTTCTTTTTCAAGCTCCTTATCACCGTCAACGGCATCGGACCGAAGATCGCCCAGGGAATCCTCTCCGGAATAACAGTTGCAGACCTGAAGCAGCACATTGCACAGGAGAATATTTCGGCCCTGACAGCAATTCCGGGAGTCGGCAGAAAAACCGCCGAGAGACTCATCATCGAGCTCCGCGACAAAATCGGTAAGATCGATGTGACCTCATCGGGAGCCATGACAATCCAGGGCGAAGACGGCGACCTGCGACAGGAGGCTCTCCTGGCGCTCACGTCCCTCGGCTACAACAGACCCTTCGCAGAGAAGGCACTACGGCAAGTGCTCGCAGAGACGAAGGGCGAAAAACCCTCTCTTCAGGATCTGATCAAGAGGGCTCTTCGCACCACGAGTACAATGTGAGCACAGACCATCCATACTGAAGTTTGATATTCACCCCCCTTCTTGTTACTTTCTGGCACCATGAGAAAATCGGACCACACATCACCGGAGCGTTTGGAAAACGAAGTGGAGTTGGATCAAACTCTTCGACCGGGTCGCCTCGAGGACTTTGTTGGGCAGCAGAAGCTCGTCGACAACTTGCGGGTGTTCATCACAGCCGCACGGCATCGAAACGAACCCCTTGACCATGTTCTTCTCACCGGACCACCAGGACTCGGAAAAACGACGCTCGCCTTCATCGTGGCAAACGAGATGGGTGTGGGCATTAAGGTGACTTCCGGTCCCGCGCTCGAAAAACCCGGCGACCTGGCCGGCATCCTCACTTCCCTCCAAAAAGGGGAAGTACTGTTTATCGACGAAATTCACAGGGTCCCCGTCAAAATCGAGGAGTACCTTTACTCCGCGATGGAAGAATTTCGGGTGGACATCATCATCGACAGCGGTCCCGGAGCAAAAACCATTTCGCTGAACCTTGAGCCCTTTACGCTGGTCGGCGCTACCACACGAGCCGGACTTCTGAGTTCGCCATTGCGTTCGAGGTTCGGGATTACCAACAGACTCGACTACTACAATGTGGCTCAACTCCAGGGAATCGTTGCCCGATCTGCCAAAATCCTGGGGATCGAGACCACGCCGGATGCGCCGCCGGAAATAGCACAGCGATCACGAGGGACTCCCAGAATAGCGAACAGGCTTCTCAAACGCTGTAGAGACTTCGCTCAGGCGGAAAAAAAGCTTGCCCAACATGGCGGGATCGTAACGTTGGAGGTTGCACAGTATTCGCTGCGCGCACTTGAAGTCGACGAGTATGGGTTGGATGAGATGGACAAGCGGATCCTTCAGACGATCATTGAGAAATACAGCGGGGGGCCTGTCGGACTCAACACTTTGGCCGTCGCTGTCGGAGAGGAGTCAGGGACAATCGAAGAGGTGTACGAACCTTACCTGATTCAAGAAGGATTCCTCAAACGGACTTCACGTGGCCGGGAAGCGACATCGGTTGCGTACAAACACTTTGGTGCAGTGAAAAAGGCCCGCGGACAAGACACCCTGTTCTAAACTCTGCCTGACTCCTCCATTGTCACACCCTCGCATGAGAACTCAACTTCGAATCACATTCATCATGCTCGTCATCCTTAGCCAATGCTTGATCGCGAGACGGCAGGATAGCGGAAAGGTTGCATCTCAGAATCCATCACCAATGGAAGACGAAACGCGAAAGCATGAGCGCATCGAGGAAAAGGAATATCCGGGAATCAGGTTCGAAGTCAACCATTTGTTTTCTAAGCCAGTCCAACTCTTCATTCCGCAGAAGAGCCTGAGAGCAAGGTCATTTGACCTCCTCATCCATTTTCACGGGGCTCCCTACGTTACCGAATTCGCTGCGACGAAATACAGTGGGGATATCATCGCAGGGACGCTGAGCGTGGGCTCGGGATCAAAGGTCTATAACGACGCATTCCAGGATACGTCCAAGTTCAAAGCGCTTATCGATTCCGTCCTAGCAGAGGCAAGACACCAACTTCGACATGACGTGAAGCTCAGGCGTGTTCTGTTGAGTGGATTTAGTGCCGGTTATGGAGCGATCCGGAGAATCATTTCATCCGAATGGAACTTTGCGAGAGTTGATGCCATTCTCCTGCTCGACGGTTTTCATACAAGCTACATGCCTGAGAGAAAGGTTCTGGCCGAGGGAGGCAAAATTGATTCCACGGGCCTTCTGCCCTACATCCGATATGCTCAGGCAGCCGCGGCAAAGAAATCGCGAAAAAGGTTTCTTATTACTCATTCAGAGATTTTCCCCGGTACATTTGTGAGCACCACGGAGGCGACCGATTTCCTTCTCCACACACTCTCCCTGAAGCGCACACCCGTCCTACAGTGGGGCCCGCTGGGGATGCAGCAACTGAGCTCAAACCGCCGCAACCACTTCGCAGTGTACGGATTCGCGGGCAACACTGGCCGGGATCACGTCGACCACCTCCAAGCCTTGTACTCATTTCTCCAGGAATTGATGAAACTCTAGCTTGAGCATAGATCGAATACCCCTTCAATCAATCATCAATTGACAATCGCAAATCGGAAAGTGACAAAACTCCCCCGCTCGTTTTATCTTCGACCGACACCCCGAGTAGCCAGAGACTTGCTCGGAAAGTACCTGGTCCGCCTGATTAGAAAGCGCGTATTGGTCGCACGGATTGTTGAAACGGAGGCATACTGTCAGAACGATCCGGCGTCCCATTCATATCGGGGGATGACGAAACGGAACGAGGTAATGTTCTCTCAAGGGGGGCACCTTTACGTCTATTTTACCTACGGAATGCACTTCTGCGCAAATGTTGTGACAGGGAGAGCGGGAAAGGGAGAAGCAGTTCTCCTGCGAGCGGTCCAGCCGATCGAAGGAACGGATATCATGCTGAGAAACAGAAAGCATCGGCGCGAGAGCAATAGACGTGGGGACGCTGATTTGCTAATCCTCACGAACGGTCCGGCGAAGCTTTGTCAGGCACTGAGTATTGGAAGGAGAGAAAACGGAATGGATCTTCTTGGCGACGAAATCTATCTGCTCGACTCGCCGAAGCTCCTGCCGTCGGAAATTGCAGCATCAACGCGGATTGGGATACGTGTCGGGAAAACAGCCAGGTGGCGTTTTTTTATCAAGGGACATCCATGGATCTCGCGATAAATCCCATTTCATCGCTTGGACGCGAGTTCGCGCTTGAGGAAATGACCTGTGTAAGACTTTGAGTTCTTTGCCACATCTTCGGGTACGCCTTCTGCAACGATCTCTCCCCCCTCATCGCCACCTTCCGGACCAAGATCGATAATCCAGTCGGCAGTCTTGATGACGTCAAGATTGTGTTCGATCACGAGAACCGTGTTGCCTTTATCCACAAGCTTGTTCAGGACAGACAAAAGCATTCTGATATCCTCAAAATGCAATCCCGTAGTAGGCTCGTCAAGGATATAGAGGGTCTTTCCCGTGCCCACCTTGGACAATTCCGTGGACAGTTTGACCCTTTGCGCTTCGCCCCCTGAAAGGGTTGTCGCCTGCTGACCCAACCGGATGTAGCCGAGTCCAACATCATGCAACGTTTGAAGGTGTCTTGAAATCCTTGGAAACTCGCTGAAGAGTTCCATGCCATCGTCCACCGTCATGTCCAGTACATCGGAGATCGATTTCCCTTTGTAGTGAACTTCCAGCGTCTCACGATTGTAGCGTTTGCCCTTACAGGTATCGCAAAGGACGTAGACATCAGGGAGAAAATTCATCTCTATTCTTCGAAGGCCATCCCCTTCGCACTCCTCGCATCTCCCTCCCTTCACATTAAAACTAAACCGCCCGACCTTGTATCCCCTGAGCTTCGATTCCGGAAGCTGCGTGAACAAATCACGAATGAGGGTGAACACACCGGTATACGTCGAAGGATTGGACCGGGGAGTCCGACCGATGGGAGACTGGTCAATATCGATAACTTTGTCGACGTGCTCGAGTCCTTTGATAGACTTGAACGCCAAAGGGATCATCCGCGTCTTGTAGAACTTGTTCGAGAGAATCGGGAAGAGCGTTTCGTTGATAAGCGTTGATTTTCCGGAGCCGCTGACGCCGGTCACGCAAACGAATGTTCCCAGGGGGATGCTTGCCGTAAGGTCCTTTAAATTGTTCCCCGAGGCACCCGTGAGGCTAAGCCATTTCCCCTGACCGGTCCGACGCTTCGCTGGCACCTCAATCGTCCGCTTCCCGTTGAGATACAGCGCTGTGAGCGATTGTCCGTCGAGTCCATTTCCCGCCTTCTTCAGCTTCTCGTTCTTGAGCTTGAGCGAACTCGGCGGTCCGCTCGTGACGACATAGCCACCGTGTTCTCCTGCTCCCGGGCCTAGGTCGATCACATAGTCGGCGCTCTCGATCGTCTCCTTGTCATGCTCCACAACGATGATCGTATTACCGAGATCGCGGAGCGATTTCAGAGAATTGATGAGCTTGATATTATCGCGCTGATGCAGACCGATGCTCGGCTCGTCCAGAATGTAGAGCACACCAACCAGCTGCGTCCCAATCTGTGTCGCCAGCCTGATTCGCTGGCCTTCCCCGCCCGACAATGTCCGCGCCGTACGATTGAGCGTGAGGTATTCCAGACCGACATTGAGCAGAAAATCGAGCCGCTGAATGATCTCCTTGAGGATTGGCCGTGCGATTTCAGTCTGACGCGGAGAGAGCGACACGGCACCAAAGAATTCCCGCGCGGCACGAATCGATAGCGAAACAACGTCCTGCATGTTCGACTTCTTGCCCGTGGCAGCATCCTCGAGCTTGATGGAAAGGCTTTCTTTGCGGAGGCGCCCTCCGTTGCAGGATTCACATTTTTTCGTCGTCATGAACGACTCGACCCACTCTCGGATGTTGTTCGAGTTTGAGTCCTGATAGAACCGCTTCAACATATCCATCACACCGCCATAGCGATGCCGATATGTTACCTTCCTGCCTCCATTCTGATTGTACTCGATCTCGAATTTCTCGTCCCCTGCTCCATGAAGTAAGACCTCCCGGGCCTTGGAAGAAAAATTGCCCAGAGGAGTATCGAAGTCGAACCCATAGCGTTTGGAGACCGCCCGAACCTGGCTGAACATCCACGTCGGCCGTGGCTTTCCTAACGCGGCAAGTCCTCCTTGATTGATGCTCAGGGATTCGTCGGGAATAATCAATTGAAGGTCAAACGCCTTTTTCTCACCCAACCCCTCGCATTCCTGGCAGGAGCCGGACGGAGTGTTGAAAGAGAAGGATCCCGGTGAGGGCTCTTCGTAGCTGATCCCACAATCGTGACACGCGTAGTGACTACTGAAGAGGTGGTCGTTCTCGCCGTCGAAGACGATCAGTGCCCCGCTACCGTAGCGGAGCGCGACTTCAACTGACTCAGCAATCCGGGAACGGGCATCCTTCTTGACAGCCAGCCTGTCGACAACGATCTCGATATTGTGAATCTTGTATCGATCGGCCTTCATTCCGTCTGTAATCTCTCGGAGAGTCCCATCAATCCGGACTCTGACGAATCCATCTTTCAGGATTTGCTCGAACAATTCCCGATAGTGACCTTTGCGGCCTTTTACAACGGGGGCGAGGATTTGAATTTTCGAGCCGGCCGGAAATTGCTGGATGGAGTCGATGATCTGATCGACGGTCTGGCGCTGAACTTTGCGACCGCAGTTGTAGCAGAACTGTGTCCCCGCTCTCGCAAAGAGCAGGCGGAGGAAATCATAGATTTCCGTGACCGTACCGACGGTCGATCGCGGATTGGAACTGACCGTCTTTTGCTCGATTGAAATGGACGGGCTGAGTCCCTCGATGTAATCGACATCGGGCCTCTCCATGAGCCCGAGAAACTGTCGTGCATAGGCCGAGAGGCTCTCCACGTACCGTCGTTGACCTTCCGCGTAAATCGTATCGAATGCCAGGCTGGATTTCCCCGACCCGGAGAGTCCGGTGATGACGATCATCTGGTCGCGCGGCATCTCCACATCGATGTTCTTCAGATTGTGGACGCGCGCGCCTTTAACGATAAGTTTCTCTTCTGCCATTCGCTCCGATGCCTCACACACCAAGCGCGTTCAGCGCTAGTGGATCCGTTTTCTCTTGTTCAGGTATTCAAACAGGGCCCGATCGAACGGGGTCGCCGTGTCGAGCAACACATAATCTATGGCGTTCTCTCTGCACTCCCGTTTATAGAAGTCCAGGAACTCATGCATCGATTCACGATATGCCGTCTGGATGTGCCACGGCTGAGTAAGCAGCTCCTCTTTCGTTTCCATATCGCGGAACACTGCCTCTGTGCCGAACGCAAACGACCGCTCCAGCGGGTCAAGAACCTGCATAACAATGACTTCATTCCCTCGATGCCTGAAGTGCTTGAGGGCCGTCATCACCTGCGCAGGATCATCAAGGAGGTCGCTCAGGACAACAATCAGTCCCCTCCTCTTGATTCGCTCTGCCACTTCGTGGAGCGATTGTGCTGTTCCCGTTTTATTTCCGGGCCGGAGCATCTCCAACTCCCGCAAAATCTGTTGCAGATAGAGCTTGGTCGCCCTGGGAGGCAGCGAAGTGCGGACCTGCTGGTCATAGACGGTGAGACCCACCGCATCACGTTGTTCAACCATCAAGTAACCGAGCGCGGCAGCGAGATATGATGCATACTCAATCTTCTTCAGTTGTCCGGCTGAAGCATAGTCCATCGACTTGCTGGCGTCCAGGATCAGGTACGTCTTGAGATTCGTCTCTTCCTCAAACTCCTTGATGTAGTATCGATCGGTCTTCCCATACGCCTTCCAATCGATGTGTCGGATCTCATCCCCGGGCATGTACGGACGATGCTCCGTGAACTCCACGCTGAAACCATGATATGGACTTTTGTGCAGACCGGTGATGAAGCCCTCGACAACCAGTCTCGCGCGCAATTCCATGTTCGCCAGCTGAGCGACGACCTTTGGTTGAAGATATTTCAACGCTTCCTGCATCAGTTGCTCACTTTGTTGTCGTCGGCTGGTTCTTGAGATCCGCAAGCTCCGCCTTCGCTGAAGACGCCGGAAGCGAGTTCGGATATCGCTGGAGAAAAAGTTCGTATGCCGCAATTGCTGAGTCGGGCTTGTGCAGATGCTCGATGAAGATGCGAGCTCGCTGATATGACGCTCCCTGAGCAGTGGGGTGTTCAGGAAAATCCATGGCGAGTTTGGTGTACACAGATTCAGCCTTCACATATTCCTTTTTGCCGTTCAGGTAGATTGCACCTATCGCAAACAGAGCTTCGGGAACTTTGTCACTTTTCGGATACTTCTGGATCAACATCTGGAAGTCACTCACTGCATCGTCAAGCTCATCATTCCTCTGATGCAATGTGGCCGATTTGAGGAGTTCTCCGTCTGTCGGTTCCTTAGAGCACCCGGGCCCCAAGATGAAGCCCAGAGTGACAAACAAACAGAATCCCACAGACACGCTTTTCATACCTTCCTCAGAATTATCGACGTCTTTAGAATAAGTTCGATGATCTGCATGCTGACATACGAACGGAGGAGAATCGTTCAGGCTTGGTGGCCATGCTTCTTCATAACAGCAATGAAGAAGCCATCGGTTCCGTCACGAACGGGTGAAAACTTGATGTATTTGCCGACATTGTACGGTGCAAAGTCAAATTTCGCCCTGTCGAGCGGAGGATCGTCAATGGCAAAATCCGCATGTGCGCTCAGGAATTTCTCCACGACCGTCTCGTTCTCTTCGCAGAAGAGTGTGCACGTCGCATAGGCAATTCTCCCTCCGGCCTTGACGAAGGGAACGCACTCCTCAAGAATATGCAGCTGCTTCTCCGAAACCTCACGGACAGTTTCCTCGGTCACCATCCATTTCATTCCAGGATTCCTGCGCAATGTCCCAATTCCGCTGCACGGCGCATCAATCAATACGATATCGAAATATTCCGTGTACTTGTCTGCTAGGTCCGTGACATCTTGCACCAGTCGAATCCTGACATTGGAAACACCTGCTCGCTGAGCCCTCTTCCGCAATTGATCAAGTCTAAAGCTATGGACATCGGCGGCAACAATTTCTCCCCGATTCTTCATGATTGCTGCGAGTTCCAGCGTCTTTCCGCCTGCTCCGGCACAGGCATCAAGCACTTTTGCCGTTGGCTTTGGATCGAGGAGGAACGGGAGCAGTTGGCTTCCTTCGTCCTGCACTTCAAAAAGACCGTCACGAAAAGCCGGGATCTGAAAAATATTGATCCTCTTCGGGACAACAAGTCCAAAGGGAGAAAGCCTGGTGCGCTCCGTTACGACACCTTCCTGCTTCAAGGTTTCCTGGCAGCCTTCTACGCTTGACTTCAATGAATTCACGCGCAGAGTCAGAGGCGCTTGGCCGTTGAGGCTCTCACACAGCAGCACGGTCTCTTTTTCCCCGTACTGATCGAGAAACCGTCGGACCATCCAATCAGGATAGGAATACTCCTCTCCTATCCTCTCTACAAGATCTGTTGTCTGTGCAGCATGCGGAGTCGAGAGCGACTGAAGCAGCGAACCGAGGAGAGGTTTCAGTTTCCCAGACTTCATTGCAGGTTGCAGATCCACGACTTCGATCGGGGTGCGCTGCTCTACAGCAAGCAAATACGTGACAATGAGGAGAAGGAACCCATCTTCGGGGATCATGTCCTCGGCATTGGCGCCCAATGCATGCATCAAGAGCGACTCGCATTTGCGGAGATGCCTCAAGGTGCCATAGGTGGATTCAGCGATGAACCGTCGATCGTGAGATCCGAGATACTTGTGCGATCGAAAGAAGATGTCGATGACACCATCCGCCGGTTTCTCGGACGAACGGACCAACTGCAACAATTCGCTCGCATGTCCAATCAATGAGGAGAGCTTCATGCTTCAAAGATACAGAGAAATTGGTCTGCACACAAAAAGGAAATCCCCTTCCTAAACAATCCGGAAGGGGATCTGGTCAAGATAAGGTGAGGATTACCCCACTATGGTAGATTTGACTTTCGTGATGAATTCTACATGGCCGCGATCATCGACATTCACTGTCACATGATCGCCGTCAACCACATCGCCGGCGAGAATCTTCTCTGAAAGACGATTGATGACGTATTTCTGTATTGTGCGTTTCAACGGCCGAGCTCCAAAGGCTGGATCGTAGCCTGCCTTGGCAAGCCATTCACGAAGATCCTCCGAGAACTCAAGCACGATATTCTTCCCTGCCAGAAGTTTCCGGACACCATTCAGCTGAAGTGTGACGATTTGCTGGATTTCAGACATTGTCAGCGGCTTGAAGAGAATGATCTCATCGATCCGGTTGAGAAACTCCGGTCGTATCGACTGTCTGAGCATCTCCAGAAGTCCCACGCGCAACTCTTCCATGAGGTCATCCCGGTTGGTCTCGTTCAGTGACTGGACTTTGTCCTGGATGAGATGCGATCCCAGGTTCGAGGTCATGATGACAATAGTGTTCTTGAAATTCACAGTCCGGCCCTTGCTATCGGTGAGCCTTCCTTCATCAAGAAGCTGCAGCAGGACGTTAAACACGTCCGGATGTGCTTTCTCAATTTCGTCGAGCAGAACGACAGAATAGGGTTTTCGCCGCACTGCTTCTGTCAGTTGCCCGCCTTCTTCGTATCCAACATATCCAGGGGGAGCACCAATGAGCCTCGAAACCGAGAATTTCTCCATGTACTCGCTCATGTCTATGCGAACCATGGCTGTTTCGTCATTGAAGAGAAACTCAGCCAGAGCCCTGGCGAGCTCCGTCTTACCGACACCGGTACTGCCAATGAATATGAACGATCCAATCGGACGTTTTTCATCCTGCAGTCCAGCGCGGCTTCTGCGAATTGCATCCGCCACTGCCCGCACTGCATCTTCCTGGTCCACCAACCGTTCATGGATTCGGTCCTCAAGATGCAGAAGTTTGGTCCGGTCGCTCTCGAGCATTCGCTGCACGGGAATGCCTGTCCATTTCCCCACGATCTCAGCGATATCCTCAGCGTCAACTTCCTCTTTGAGCATCTTCTTGTCCTTTTGGACATCATTGAGGCCGGCGGAGGCCTCCTTGAGCTTCTTTTCGAGTCCGGCAATCACTCCGTATCGCAATTCCGCAACCCGGGCAAGATCTCCCTGACGCTCCTTCTGCTCCGCCTCAAGCTTCGCCTGCTCCATCTCCCCTTTCATGGTTCGGATGGACTGTATCAAGTTCTTCTCGAGCTGCCAGTGGGCGCGCAACTCTGACCTCTGCTGGTTCAGATCCGCGAGCTCCTGGTTGATCGTTGCCAGACGCGCTTTTGATTCATCATCACGTTCACGTTTGATTGCTTCGCGCTCGATCTCAAGCTGTTTGATGCGTCGTTCGACCGAGTCGAGTTCCTCAGGCATCGAATCGATTTCGATCCGAAGCTTAGACGCAGCCTCGTCCACCAGATCGATTGCCTTGTCAGGAAGAAACCGGTCTGTGATATATCGATGGCTCAGTTGTGCGGCTGCAACGATGGCGCCGTCCGTAATGCGAACGCCATGGTGCACTTCGTAGCGCTCTTTCAATCCTCTGAGGATGGAGATGGTATCCTCAACAGTCGGTTCGTCAACCAGAACCGGCTGGAATCTCCGCTCCAGCGCCGGATCTTTTTCCACATACTTGCGATATTCATCGATGGTTGTGGCCCCGATAGCCCGCAGATCTCCGCGTGCAAGAGCCGGCTTGAGCATATTCGCGGCGTCCACCGATCCCTGGGCTGCTCCGGCCCCAACAAGTGTGTGCATCTCATCGATAAAGAGAATAATCTCTCCGTTAGACTCTGTGACTTCCTTGAGGACGGCTTTGAGCCTTTCCTCAAACTGGCCTCGGAAGCTCGTGCCGGCCACAAGCGAGCCCATATCGAGAGCAACGATGCGTTTTGTCTTAAGACTCTCTGGCACATCGCCCTGGACGATCCGCTGAGCAATTCCCTCGGCGATTGCGGTCTTTCCCACTCCCGGATCACCGATAAGCACAGGATTGTTCTTTGTTCTCCGAGAGAGGACCTGCAGCACACGACGAATTTCATCTTCGCGGCCTATGACGGGGTCGAGCTTCCCTTTGCGCGCGAGTTCGTTCAGGTCACGCCCGAATCGCTCAAGCGACTGGTATTTTTCTTCAGGGTTCTGATCTGTGACGCGTTGTGACCCACGGACTTCTTTGAGAGCCTTATAGATTCCATCCTTGGTAATTCCCTGGTCAAGAAGAAGACGTGTGGCTCCGAGCGCTTTTGCGCGAGATCCCGCCTCGAGAAGTCCCAGCAACAGATGCTCGGTACTCAAGTACTCGTCCTTCAGTTGAGCAGCCTCTTTTTGAGCAGCTTCAAACACTTGCGTTAAAGCCGTCGAAACCTGCTGGTTACTCGCCCCTGCACCCTGAACCTTCGGAAGTTTTTCGATCGCTTCATTGATCTTGATCTTCAGATAATTGACGTTCGCTCCCACTTTCTGAAGGAGCGGCGTCACAATCCCTTCGCTGTCCTGTATCAATGCCGCCAGAAGATGTTCCGGTTCCACGGACTGATTGTTGTAACTCGAAGCAATCTCCAGTGCATTTTGAGTAGCCTCTTGGGCTTTAATGGTGAATTTGTTGAAGTTCATATCGTGGCGTCCTTAGACCAGAAAGGCGAGGGTGTTCCCTCGCCTTTCCAGATATTGTCTTCTTATCGGAGGTTCAGGTTATTTGTCGTCGACAACTTCGTAATCGGCATCTTCGACTTTCTTCCCTTTGTCTCCACCCGGTTGCTGTTGTTGCTGCTGCTGCTGTTGCTGATCGGGACCCGGTTGTCCGGGTCCAGGGCCTCCTGCTTGCTGACCCTTGGCAGCTTCGTACATCTTTGTTGAGGCTTCGTTCCAGGCGTTGTTCAGCACTTCCATCTTTGCCTTGATATCGCTGTGATTACCTCCCTTTACGGCCTCTTCAAGCGCACTCATCGCAGCTTCGACCTTTGCGCTGGTCTCGGCAGGCATCTTGTCTCCGAGATCCTTGAGCTGCTTCCGGGTCTGGAAGACGAGGTTGTCTGCTTGATTTTTGATCTCAATCTCTTCTTTCCGCTTCTTGTCTTCGGACGCATGAGATTGAGCATCGGATTTCATCTTGTCAATCTCCTCTTTGTTCAGACCACTTGAGGAGGTAATACGAATGCTCTGTTCCTTGTTGGTGGCTTTGTCCTTTGCCGCCACATGAAGAATGCCATTTGCATCGATGTCAAATGTCACCTCGACCTGGGGCACGCCGCGGGGTGCAGGCGGAATCCCGTCGAGATGGAACCGACCCAAAGTCCGATTGTCTACCGCCAATGGGCGTTCACCCTGCAACACATGGATCTCCACGGACGGCTGACTGTCAGATGCCGTTGAAAAGATTTCGCTCTTCTTCGTCGGAATAGTTGTATTCGCCTGAATCATGGGTGTCAGAACCCCACCGAGCGTTTCGATGCCTAGAGTCAGTGGAGTGACGTCGAGCAACAGCACGTCGGTTACATCACCGGAAAGCACGCCCCCCTGGATTGCGGCACCAATGGCCACGACTTCATCCGGATTCACTCCCTTGTGTCCCTCTTTGCCGAAGACGTCCTTCACAAGCTGTTGAACACGAGGCACGCGGGTCATGCCACCTACCATAATAACTTCATCAATCTGGGTTGGATTCAGTCCTGCATCCTTCAAGGCTTTCTCGACGGGCGGAAGACACCGCTTGATGAGATCCTCCACGAGTTGTTCAAACTTCGCACGAGTCAGAGTCATGTTCAAGTGCTTCGGGCCATCTGCGGTGGCGGTAATAAAGGGCAGGTTGATCTCGGTCTGCAGAAGCTGCGAGAGTTCCATCTTCGCCTTCTCAGCGGCTTCACGCAACCGTTGCAATGCCATTGGATCCTTCCGCAGGTCAATGCTTTCCTGCTTCTTGAATTCGTCCGCTATGTAGTCCAACACACGCATATCGAAGTTGTCACCTCCAAGATGAGTGTCGCCATTGGTAGATTTCACTTCGAACACACCATCCCCGAGTTCGAGAATGGAGATATCGAATGTGCCACCACCAAGGTCAAACACTGCGACTTTCGAGTCCTTTGTCTTCTTATCAAGACCATAAGCGAGTGCAGCTGCAGTCGGCTCGTTGATAATGCGGCGAACCGTCAGACCGGCAATTTCCCCTGCCTCTTTCGTGGCCTGACGCTGGGCATCGTTGAAGTATGCCGGAACCGTGATGACAGCTTCTGTGATCTTCGTCCCGAGGTAGTCTTCAGCCGTCTGTTTCATTTTTTGTAAAATCATCGCTGAGATTTCCGGCGGAGAATAGACCCGGTCGCCAAGCTGCACGCGAGCCGTATTGTTGTCCCCCTGAACCACCTTGTAGGGCACGAGCTTCATTTCCTCATTGACTTCGTTGAAAAACCGGCCCATGAAGCGTTTGATGGAATAAACGGTATTCTGCGAGTTCGTCACTCCCTGACGTTTAGCAGCAGCGCCGACGAGCCGTTCTCCGGATTTCGGAAATCCAACCACGGAAGGAGTTGTACGCGCGCCCTCTGCATTAGCGATGACAACGGGGTCATTCCCTTCCATCACGGCAACCACAGAGTTGGTTGTGCCGAGATCAATTCCGATGATCTTGTTTGAATTCGTTGACATAGTAATCGACTCCTTTGTATTGAGTACGGCGATCGTGCCGCTGCGATGAATGAACTATTTCCTGACTTACTTTCAATAGGAAGGGCCGAGTCCACCCCACCAGTGGACCCGACCAATTCTTGCATCCTCGGTGAAACAGAGAAAGGAAGACCTTACACCTTACTTCACCTTCACTTCGATTGGTTTCGGCTTTGCTTCTTCCATTTTGGGCAATGTGACCGAGAGAATTCCGTCCTCCAGCTCTGCAGTGATATTGTTAGCATCGACTTCGACGTCAATCTTGATCGAACGGCTGAAATCCCGAATCCGCATTTCGTTCAACAGAATCTGTGCATCCTTCGGTGGCTCGTACGGTTTTCGTTGAGCATCGACTGTCAGAATGCCGTTTTCAAAAGTAACCTTTACCTGGTCTTTCTTGACACCGGGAAGTTCGGCAGTCACGACAAGCTCATTTTCACGCTCAGCGACGTTGACAGCCGGAGACTGTGTGGCCCCCATGATGGTGTCCGTGGTAAATAGACTTTCTAGAATATGATT
>PMZI01000080.1 GCA_003170475.1 Ignavibacteriota bacterium
CGGTTTGCCTAAACGTTAGGCGTCATTGTGTTGCACACCAGGTTGGTTTGTCATCGTCATGTAGGAGGATGCCGTGAAAACCGTTACCATCATTCTACTCTGTCTTCTCTGCTCTCATAGCATTCTGCCTGCTCAAGAGCTGAACACCATTCTGATGGAGTCCACATTCAAGATTGTTGGCAAAACCAAGGTGGACACTCTCGCATCTGTTGGCACAGTTTTCTTTATCGTCCGCCCGTATACCGACACTGCGCGTCAAGGACGCGTGATGCTGGTTACGGCAGCTCACGTTCTCGAGGCCATTGCTGCAGATAACGCGATTGTCTTTTTCCGAAAGAAGGTGGGGCCTAACACCTATGTCAATACTCCGACACTTTTCCAAATCAGGGACCATGGGAAACCACTCTGGATGCACCACCACGATCCATCGGTTGACATCGCTGCCATGAAGGCCGGTATACCTTCGGGCATGAATGTCGCCTTTCTCTCCACTCGAGACCTCGCGACTGACAGCACTTTAAACAAATATGAGATTCATCCTGGTGACGAAGTGTTCACGCTAGGATACCCATTCGGAATCGATGCCAACGCTGAGGGTTTTCCCATTCTTCGAAGCGGGAAAATCGCGTCATATCCATTGACTCCTTCAAGCTCGACACGCCGATTCCTGCTCGATATGAATATTTACGAGGGCAACAGTGGTGGACCGGCGTACGCCTCTTATAACGGCAGAGTCTATGGCAACATGATTCACATGGAGTCCGTCAATTTCGTAGTTGGCGTGGTAAGCGAACAAGCATTTTCTTCACCGACGCATGGCACAGCTTTACAGATTGGCGTAATCGTGCCTTCGCAGTTCATAGTCGAAACCCTTGATCAAATCAAGTAGGGCGCTTCCTAGGTTTGAGAGAATGCCAGCTCTTGAGTGCAACACAACGAACGCCTAACAAACGGCAAACCAGCGCTCGCACACTCTATGGGCGAAGATGAAACTAAGGTTGGCTAGATGTAAAGTGCTCGCTCCATGCCGTTGCTCACACAATAATAGATAGATGGAGTTCGCAACGGCACGGCGGTTTGCCTAAACGTTATGTGTCATGCCCGCAGGCAGAGTTCTGTAATCACCATCAACTCGCACACGGGCGGCTCCAGTCGGCTCTTTGAAAGCACGCAAAAAATATTTTTAGGGAAAACCCGACTAGTCTTTCGTTGGCTAAGACTCAACCAGGTGGAGCATTCGGAAACAGTAATTGCTCCGCCCGTGGGCAAGGCTTCAGTCGGGAGATCTGTTAAGGCTGAGAAGGGCACGAACACATAACAAACGGCAAACTGACGCTCGTGGGCTAATAGAGGCAGGCTGGTTCCAAGTCAAAGTTATTATAGAGCGATGTTGAGCTCGTATACTCGCTCAATGCCCGCCTCACACAATGTAGATCTAGTGGAGTTCGGCGGGCACTGCAGTTTGCCTAAACGTTAAGCGCAATGCATCTTATTCAATAAGTTAGGTGGCGGCACATAAGATGACCCAGCACCGACTCCAATGCCGGCTTTGTCTTCAGACCGGGCCACTCCTTCAGAAATCCCACATCATACCCGAATTCATGTACAAACCTTTGTTCGACGAGCATCACAAGTTGGTCAAGGTGGATCCGAAAGAATACCTTGAAGGCAAGGCCTTCGTTCAACGCCCGTCGTCCGGTGAGTACGAAGCGAACCTCTTGTGCGGCGTGTGCGATAACGAGACGCTCGGCCGGTATGAATCATATGCCGAGAAGTTTCTTACTTCCCTTGTCACGAGGAGTCCCGGAGACTTTATTGTCGAGACCGGAAGAAGTGAGACTGGCATAGAGTTGACACGTTGCCGCAACGTTGACTACGCAAAGTTCAAGCTATTCTTACTCTCCATACTCTGGCGCGCCAGCATATCTAAAAGAGACGTTTTCAGCGACATCTACCTGGGCCCATATGAGGAGCAGCTTCGAAAAATGATCAAGGACGGCGATCCTGGCTCTGTGGACTGTTTTCCGATTCTCATTTTCAGCTGGCATACGGACCCGTCGATGCCGACCGGGTTCATTTCCCAGCCCGGGAAAGCAAGGGCCAAAGAGGGAACCAGATACATCTTCATCATCTCGGGGATGTCATATGTATTTCATGTCTCACCTCGGTCATTTGACCGTCGCTACTTGCCTTTCACGTTGCAGCCTACCAATCAGATCACGTTTTTTCATGTACCACCTGGCAGTGGTCAAGACTTGTTTCGTAGATATCATGATTTCTAATCACTGAAATGTGCCGCCACCTGACTACGCAGTAGAGCTGCACTGCGCTTAACAAACGGCAANNGCGCTCGCACACTGGATAGGCGATGTTAAAACTCAGGCTGGCTCAATGTAAAGTGCTCGCTCCATGCCGTTGCTCACACATTTGAATTTCTAGAAGGAGTTCGCAACGGCACGGCGGTTTGCCTAAACGTTAGCCGCCACTGCGGCACGGAGGTCATCACATGAACAAACTAGTTCTGGCAACTTTAGTCGTCCTACTAGCATGCCCGACAGCTGCGGAGGCCCAACTCCTAAGAGAGTATGGAATCAAAGTGGCTTATACCTCGGCTTCATTGAGCCTGAACTATCCAACGCCACCTTGGGGTTGGTGGACCGGAATGAAGACATCTTCCAAAACTGGATTCAATTTCGCTTTGTTCGCTGAATGGTTAAATACACCGTTCTTTTCCTTTGTCACTGACATTGAGTACACCCAGCGCGGTGCTCAGATTGTCTATCCTGTTCCAGGTGGGTGGTGGTCAACTGACGGTCGCCTGGATTACATCTCTGTCCCGTTATTAGCGAAGTTCAGGGTTCCGGTCGGCATCATTGATCCGTTTCTTGTTGCTGGTCCGAGGGCTGACTTTCTCGTTGACCATCAGGGTGGACAGATTTATCCCAGCAGGATTATCTTTGACGATTTCAAGCGGGCAACCTTGGGAGCGAGCGTTGGACTCGGAGTGCAGACTGCTTCGACTGCTCCTGTCACTATCTCAGTCGAACTCCGTTACGATTTTGATTTTCTCAATTCATATAAGAACAGCGACTTGACGATACATAACAATGCTTTGGATATCTGGATTGGTGTTGGCTTATGAGCCGCAGCGGCGGCTAACAAACGGCAAACCGGCGCTCGCACACTGGATAGGCGAAGTTCAAACAGAGATTGGCTAAATGTAAAGTGCTCGCTCCATTGCTCGCCGCCACAGCAATGAGTCAGTTCGATAGTGGCGGCTCGCAACGGCGGTTTGCCTAAACGTT
>PMZI01000066.1 GCA_003170475.1 Ignavibacteriota bacterium
TATTTATTTACGCTGCCTTACGGATGAAATACCGCGGCGTGGTCGCTTCAGGAAAACGCCCGATCTTTTCTTTACCGGCGAAAAGTGAATCAATTGCCTCTTGCGCGCCGGGGTAGACCGGGGCTGAGTAATCGTAATCGTCGAATACGGTGTACTTTCCTGGAATTATCCGGGGGTGGAAGAATTCCAGGCAAGTTAGGGATAGACACAAATTATCACAGGCTGCGCTGCGGTTCCTGTTGCCTATAGCCTCGGAAATACTGCTCGCGCACCTGCGCGATCTGCGCCGCGCCCTCTATGCCGACGATCTGCATCTCACGCTACAACCGCGGTGAACTGCTTTTTCGGATCCGTCGCGATCCGGGCGAAAGCCACGCTATCGTGCGCGAAGCCGCACAGCCAGTTGCCCGCCGCCGCTGCGCCTAGCCACTTCGTCTTGTTCGCGATGGTCCCGAGCGGATACAGATCGAACGCCGTCACCCAGGCCGGCTGCACGTGGGCCGCCGTGGGAACCAGGTCGGAAAGAAAGCAGAACGTCTCACCGGCGCTCTCGGCCGTCACCACCATCATGTCGCGGGTGTGCCCCGGCGCCGTCCGCATCCAGATGCCCGGCAGCACTTCGTAGGCGCCCTCCACCAGCGTCATCCGGCCGGATTCCACCAGCGGATCGTAGTTGGCGTCAAGATAGCTGACGGCGTCGCGCACGTTTCGCTCGTGCGCATGCTCCCACTCGCCGCGCGGCGCGTAGTAGCGGGCGCGCGGAAACGCCGGTTCCACCAAGTCTCCGCGCAGAATCGTATTCCCGCTGCAATGGTCCCAATGCAGGTGGCTGTTGATGACGATGTCGATGGTTTCGGGGTCGATCCCCTGTGCCGCGATCGCCGCCGGCAGCGATTCGGTCACCGCCGGGATGCGCATCCGTTCCCGCTCGCGCGCATCGCGCTTATCGCCGAGCCCGGTCTCGATCAGGATGCCGTGGCTCCCCGTGCGAATCAGGTAACAGTTGAAAGCCAGAGGAATCCGGTTGAGTTCATCGGGTGGAATCTTGCGGCTCCACAACGTCTTGGGCACCACGCCGAACAGCGCCCCGCCGTCCCACCAATAGGCCGTCTGGTTCACCCGCAAGATTTCGAAATCGCCCAGAACGGGCATGCCGGCCGCTTACCCTTTGACCAGTTTGCGGCCGCGTTCAAACAGATCGGCGGCGTCATCCACCAGTTGCTTGCCGCGCTCGAACATGTCGCGGCTGGCTTCCACGATGCCGCTGCTCGTATCGGCCACCGCATCTTTGCTCTGCTGCACCTTGCCGGCGAGGTATTGCCGGGTTTCCTTGCCGCTCTTGGGCGCATACAAAACGGCGAAGGCCGCGCCGATACACGCCCCCGCCAGAAACCACGCGACGTTGCCGGTGAAGTTCGATTGCGTATCTTCGGTCCGCTCTTCAATTTCGTGAGTCATCGGAATGGGGCCTCTATGGATATTCTGCGATATCCTGGAGGCATGGCGCAAGATCCCAGGCACGACGAAGATTCCGCGGGCGACGATCAACTCAACCCTTCCCCCGATTTGGACATGGTCACGCTCTATGACGCACCCATCGTGGACGCTGAAATTGAGGCTGACATGATTCAAGGCGTTCTGGAGTCGAACGGCATCCCGTCCATCCTGGTGCGCAACTCGATCTTACCGTCATTGGGCTTCGAGGTGAAGGTGCCGCGGGCCAGGGTGGAAGAAGCCGAGCGTTTGATTGAGGAGGCGAAGGCCGCCGGTCCGGAAGCCGCCGCCGAGGCCGAAAGAGCCTCCGAAGAGCCGTCCTAGGTCTCTGACCGCCTGGTTTGGTGCCTTTTCGCGGTCGCCCATTCGCGCTGTTGGACCAGGCGTACTTCCAAAAGATGGAAGACGTGCTGGCCGTTTACGAGAAGCCCTATAATCCCGTCCAACCCGTCCTTTGCCTGGATGAGAGACCTATCTCCCTGCACGCTGACGTGCGAGCGCCGATACCGGCCAAACCGGGGAAACTGGCCAAGCAAGACAACGAGCATAATTGGAACGCCGACGCCTCCGGGCGACTATCACCTCACCATTCAGGCTGAAACTGCCAGGCACCGGGTCATCTACAGCACAGCCCTGAGTCGGCCCTTCCAAGACGCAGCCCGTCATCCACGTCTGATACATTGTTGAGTTGAAGCGGCCACTATGAAAGCCTTGATAGTAGGGGCCGGCGCGCAGGGCCGGGTAATCCTCGATATCCTGCGAGCCGAAGCCCGTCACGAAAGCGTCGCCTTCGTCGACGACAACTCCGCGATGCGCGGCCGCCTGGTGAATGGCGTCGCCATCGAGTGCGGCCTCGAGGAGGCTCTCGCCCGCTCCGACGGCATCGAGATGATCGTCGCACTCGGCGACCCGGACCGCCGCCTCGCCGTCGCCGCGCGCATCGCCGGCCGCGGCATCCCACTACTGAACGCTGTGCATCCCTCGGCTGTCGTTGTGTTCTCCGCCACACTCGGCCGCGGCATCATGATCGGCGCCAATGCCGTCGTCAATTCCAATGCTCGAATCGGCGATAATGTCAATATCAACACCGCGGCGGTAGTCGAGCATGATTGCGTTATCGCCGCAGGCGCAGCGGTTAGTCCCGGGGCGCGAATCGGAGGGCGTGTCACCATTGGCGAGTGCGCATTCATCGGCAGCGGCGCGATTCTACTCGCGCGCGTCGCCATCGGTGCGCGGACCGTGGTGGGCGCCGGTGCCGTCGTGACGAAAAGCCTGCCGGAACAGGTGCTGGCGCTGGGAGTGCCCGCCCGCATCACCAAACGGCTGGATGCGAACTTCGATTGGAGCCGGGTTTTATGAGTGCCACAGATCTGTTTCAAGACCAGATTCCCCTGCTGAAGCCGTGGACCGGCGAAGAAGAAGTTCGCGCCGCCGCCGAAGTGATCCTCTCCGGCTGGGTGAGCCAGGGGCCCAAGGTCGCCGAGTTCGAAACCGCGGTCGCCGGCTACGTCGGCGCGCGCTATGGCGTCGCCACCAACGCCTGCACCACCGCGCTTCACCTCACGCTGCACCTCAGCGGCGTCGGGCCCGGTGACGACGTGGTCATGCCCTCCCACACCTGCATGGCTACCGCCAACGCCGTGCACCACGCCGGAGGCCAGCCGGTCTTCGCCGATATCGACCCGCGCACCTACAACCTCGATCCCCAGTCCGCCGCCGCCGCCATCACTCCGCGCACCAAGGCGATTCTCGTCGTCCACCAGATCGGTCTCGCCGCCGACATGCAGCCGTTCGTCGCGCTCGCAGCCAGGCACGGCCTGGCCCTCATCGAAGACGGCGCATGCTCGCTCGGCGCAACCTCGCGCGGCAAGCGCGTGGGCGGCATCGCGGCGCCCACCTGCTTCAGTTTTCACCCCCGCAAAATGATCACCACCGGCGAAGGCGGCATGATCACAACCAACGACGCCGCACTCGCCGATAAAGCCCGCATCCTCCGCGCCACCGGAGCTTCCATCTCCGACCTGGAGCGCCACAAGGCCAAGGGCCTGCTGGTGCAGAAGTACGGCGAAGTGGGCTACAACTACCGCCTCACCGATATCCAAGCAGCCATAGGCATCGTACAGATGAAGAAGCTGGACGCCATGGTCCAGCAGCGCACCGCGCAGGCCCGCCGCTACGACGCCGCTCTGGCCGGGATCGACGAAGTCGAGCCCCCCTACGTGCCGCCCTACGCTACCCACGCCTATTCGTCCTACCTGATCCGCCTGCGGCCTGGGGCGTGCATGGATCGCGACACCCTTCTGCGCCGCATGGCCGAACGCGGCATCTCCTGCCGCAGCGGAATTCAGCCGCTCCACCAGGAACCTTTCTACGAAGCGCGCTACGCCGGCGTGCATTTCCCCGCCAGCGAAGACGCGGCGCGCACTACTATGTTCCTGCCGATCTTCCCCGGCCTCACCGAAGAGCAACAGGATCGCGTCATCGCGGAGCTGAGAAGTGCCCTGGGGCGGTGACGGCATCACGGTCGTCTTCGCGGCCTATAACGAAGAGAAAAACGTGGAAGCAGCCATGGCCCAGGCGCTGGACGCCCTCCGCGGTCAGTTCCAGCGCTTCGAGATCATCATCGTCGAGGATGCCAGCCGCGACGGCACCCCCGCCCTCTGCGATGCGCTCGCCGCGGTTCATCCCGAAATCCGCGTCCTCCACAACGAAAAGAACCTGGGCCAGGGCGCCACTCTCGTGCGCGGTTTCCAGCAAGCCCGCTTCGACCTGGTCACCCACAACGCCATGGACTACCCGTTCGACCTCCGCGACCTCAAGCTCATGACCCCGCTCCTCGCCGAGGCCGATATCGTAGTGGCCGTGCGCCGCTCCCAGGCCGGCTACTCGCCCTACCGCGTCCTCACCTCGGCCGTCCACCGCACGCTCCTCCATCTGCTCTTCCCCCTGCGCCTGCGCGATTACAACTTCGTGCAGCTCTACCCCCGCTCGGTGTGGGAAGCCGTGAAAGTGGAGGCGCGCAGCACCGCCTTCCTCACGCCCGAAGCGCTCATCCGCGCGTACGATATGGGCTACCGCGTTCGCGAAGTCGAAATCGAATACCATCCCCGCACCGCCGGAGTGGCCACGTCCGGAAAACCCAAAGTGATTCTGCATTCCCTCCGCGACATGTTTGCCTTCTGGTGGAAGCGGCTGCGGCGCCAGACGCCACGCAGGAAGAAACTCATATGAAAGACAAACGCGTATTAATTACCGGTGGCGCCGGCCTGGTCGGCTCCCACATCGCCGACCTGCTGGTTGAGCGCTCGGCGAAAGAAATCGTCGTCCTCGATAACTTCGTCCGGGGCCGAAGAGAAAACATCGCTCGCGCCATTTCGAGCGGCCTCGTCGCCGTGGTCGAAGGCGACATCCGCGACCGCAAGCTCCTCGCCGAAGTCATGCAGGGTATCGACATCGTCTTCCATCAGGCCGCCATCCGCATCACGCAGTGCGCCGAGGATCCGCGTCTGGCCCTCGAAGTCCTGGTCGATGGCACGTTCAACGTGGCAGAGCAGGCCGTGAAGGCCAAGGTCGCCAAGGTCGTGGCGGCTTCCTCGGCCTCGGTCTACGGCATGGCCGACGGGTTCCCCACCACCGAGTGCCACCACCCCTACAACAACCGCACGTTCTACGGCGCGTCCAAGGTATTCAACGAAGGGCTGTTCCGCAGCTTTCACGAAATGTACGGCCTGCCCTACGTGATGCTACGCTACTTCAACGTGTACGGCCCCCGCATGGATATCTTCGGCGTCTACACGGAAGTGCTGATCCGCTGGATGGAGCGCATCGTCGCCGGCAAGGGCCCGCTCATCTTCGGCGACGGCAAGCAGACCATGGACTTCATCTTCTCCGAGGACATCGCCCGCGCCAACATCGCCGCCGCCGCCGCCCCCGTGGTGGACGAGGTCTTCAACGTCGCCAGCGGCGTCGAAACCAGCCTCAACGACCTGGCCGCCGCCCTGCTACGCGTCATGGGCTCCAGCGCGCCCCTCGAATACGGCCCCGAGCGGAAGGTGAATCCCGTAGCCCGGCGCATCGCCGACACGTCCAAGGCCAAACGCCTGCTCGGTTTCGAAGCCTCCGTCTCGCTCGATGAAGGCCTGCGCAAGCTGGTAAAGTGGTGGCGGAGCGAGCAGCAAGCCAAAGAGGCCGTGCATGTCTGATCCGCAACCAGCCCTCAAACCCATCCCCATCACCAGGCCGTGGATGGACGAGCGTGAGGCCGAAGCCGCGCGCCGGCCCATCTCCAAAGGCTGGGTGACGCAAGGCCCCGAAGTCGCGGCCTTTGAAACCGAATTCGCGCAAGCGGTGGGCGCGCGCCACGCCTGCGCGGTCTCGAACTGCACCACCGCGTTACACCTGGCGCTTCTCGCGGTTGGTGTGGGGCCCGGCGATGAAGTGATCACTGTGAGCCATTCCTTCGTCGCCACCGCCAGTTCGATCCGCTACTGCGGCGCACTGCCGGTGTTCGTCGATATCGAGCCCGCCACCTTCAACATGGACCCGCGCTCGATTGAGCCCGCCGTCTCGCCGCGCACCAAAGCCATCCTGGTGGTCCACCAGGTGGGAATGCCCTGCGACCTCCGCCAGATCCTGGCCATCGCCGTGCGCCACGGTCTGC
Organism: Ignavibacteriota bacterium; assembly: GCA_003170475.1. Classification (GTDB taxonomy): domain Bacteria; phylum Bacteroidota; class Ignavibacteria; order UBA10030; family UBA10030; genus UBA9647. The sequence goes on from PMZI01000066.1 coordinate 6,155, forward strand.
CCGTGATCGAGGATGCCGCCTGCGCCGCCGGCAGCCAGATCCTCTGGAACGGCGCCTGGGAGCGAATCGGCAAGCCCCACGGCGATATCGCCTGCTTCTCCTTCCACCCGCGCAAGCTCCTCACCACCGGCGATGGAGGCATGTTGACCACCGCCAACCCCGCATATGACGCCCGCTTCCGCGCCCAGCGCCAGCACGGCATGAGCATACCCGATACCGTGCGCCACGGCGCCAACCGAGTCATCTTCGAGGAGTACCCCGAGCTGGGCTACAACTGCCGCCTTACCGACATCCAAGCCGCCGTGGGCCGGGAACAACTCAAGAAACTCCCCGAAATCCTCGTCCGCCGCCGATCCCTGGCCGGCCGGTATCGCAAGCTCCTCGCGAACATCGAGGGCCTCGCTCTCCCCGTCGAGCCGGACTGGGCCCGCACCAACTGGCAAAGCTTCTGCGTCCGCCTCCCGGAAGCCTGCGACCAGGGCGCGATCATGCAGACTCTCCTCGACCAAGGCATAGCGACCCGCCGAGGCATCATGAACGCCCATCGTGAAAGGGCGTATCCCGAAGGCACCTGGAGGCCGGGAGGCCCTCTGACCGAATCCGAAGCCGCGCAGGACCACTGCATCATCCTGCCGCTGTACCACGACATGACAGAAACGGACCAGGACCGAGTGGCCGCCGCCCTGCAATCAGCCCTGTCCGCAATCCAAAGATAGGGATCTCACCGCGACGGCATCGGCCACCGCACTGCGCAAAACTTGCAAATTGGTGGACCAGTCAAAGCGCCGCAAAAGGGCCTGGCGGACCGCGGGGGCATCCGCTATCCAACTGCCGGCGGAGAGATGCTGAAGGTATGCCTGTTCTGAATCGCAGGCGATCATGCCTGGGGGGATATCGGAGCCAAAAGTGCGGCACACAGCACTTGAGGCAAGTACGGATTTCCCCATCGCCAGCGCCTCCAGCACCTTGTTCTGGATGCCCCGCGCGATGCGGAGCGGCGTCACCACGGCCTGCGCATGTTTCAGATAAATGCGGATATCCGTAACCGCCCCGGTCACATGGACGCCCGGAAGGCCGTCGAGGGCGGCCACCTGTTTTGTCGGGCTCCGTCCAGCGATGAAGAACTCCATTTCCGGACTCTGGCGACGCAACTCCGGAAGGACGCGGGTGGCGAACCACTGGGCGGCGTCAATGTTGGGCCAATAGTCCATGGTGCCGGTAAAGACGACGTACTTGCGCCGGGCAAGGTCTTCCACCGCCGGGGTCCGAGCGGGGTCGAAATACTCGAAATCGACCCCGTTTTCCATATAGGTGGTCGGGATATCCGGCGCGAAGCTCTGGAATAGCTCTTCTTCATTCCGCGTCGAGAAAATCGTTCGGACCGAAGACCGGGCCCAGCGGATTTCCTCCTGGCGGAGGCGCTTCGCTTCAATGCGGTAGGGGAGTCTGGGTCGACGGGATTTCGCGTATTGGAACCACTTTTCAGAATCCACATCCACCATGTCCAGGATGCGGGGTACCTGAGAAGGGATATAGGGGGCCATGACTGCCGTATACGCCACGCCGCCCCGGAGGGGAACCCGCCGGGCCAGATCGTCGACGTGCTGTCGCAACAACCGGCTGGAAAAAAAGGCGAAATTGAGGCAGCCGCCCAGCGCGAAGCGAACCGCCGCGGCCGGCAGTGCCGCCGCGGAGATGGGGTGTGCATAAACGGAAGCGCAACGGTCAGAGAGCTCATGAGCGGCCGCAACTTCTTCCGCATTTCGCGCAAAACAGGCTAGATGAACGCGGAAATCCTTACAAAGCGCGTTGACGGAATGAAACGCGCGGATTTTTTCTCCCTTATTCGGAGGATTGGGGACGCAATGGGAAGCGAAAAGAATGTCCATTAGCACGACAGCTCATTTCTCATGCCGCGGTTTCCACGTGGCGTTCTCGGTTCTGGCGAGTATTCCCGCTGTGTAGGTTAACGTCGATTTTAGAACGAAATGGGACTGAGGTGCATGTGACGCCAGCTAATGTAACCCCAGCTAATGCGGTGGCGTCAATTCGAGGATCAAGGGGCTCCATGGATCGAGATCGGCGTCCAGTTCAGCAGTCACGCCAAAGTCGCGGCCGGTTCGGAGATCCCGCAGCCGGGAGCGCGCGGGGAGGAACACATGGATACGAACAGGCTGCTCCAGCGCCTTGTTTACCACAGCGGAATCCTTGCCCAGCTCGCTGTCGAATTCAGGGTTGCGCATCAGAGCCACGTAATGCACGTCCCCGTTGGAATAGCGCCAGACACGCACGCCCGGAAGCGTCTGGCGCCCGGAAGCGGTTTGCACCTGGATGGCGGCCTGCACACCCGATTCGCGCAGGAGCTTGCCAAATAACTCGGTGTAGTTTTCACCCTGGGGTGGCGTGAGCCGAAGCTTACCATAGTCATGCATATCCAGGTTCAAATAGATGGTCCGCCCCTTTCCGGTTCGGTTCTCGATGAGAACCGGCGCGCCTCGCGAGGTGGCCGCGCGGGCCGTGGCGGAACCGGCCTTCACATCGGGATCGAAACCCTGCAAGCGCGAGGCGGATGGAACCGCGGGTGGGACGGCGCCCGCCTCACCGCTCTTTCTCCAGAGGGTGGCGCTGCCGCGAATACCGAAGAGATCGTCCAGTTGCCCGGTTGCCAGTCTGCGGCAGTGCTCGTCCATGGCGGCGGTCAAATTGTCCGCGATCACGGTGCCTCCGGCCCGCACAAATGCTTCGATACGCCGGCATTCCCGCGCCGACATGGCAATCGACTGGGGCAGTATCAGCACCTTATATCCCTGCTGAATCAGAGCGTCGTTCTCCACCTGCTCATACGAGACGAAATCGTAGTCGAGTCCGAGATCTTCGAGGATACGGGCAAAGCTGTCGCGCACCCGGGCTAGCCGGGAGTGGGTTTGCTCGTAGGATGCCAGGCGGCGGTACCAGGTGTCGCCGTCCTCGCGCGAGTCGAGCATCCAGTACGCGCGAATGCTGGCCTGCGAGTAATGAATGGCGATCCGGTCGCGCTCCGGGCGCAGGGCGAAAAGTTTTGGGGCGACGGTTTTCAGTTCGGCGAACAGCGGCGCCAGATCCATGCCGCGCGGCGTAACCGGCATGGCGGGGACGTCCTTGCGGATGCATCGGCTGTCCGCATCGTCCCACACGATCGCTCCGCGGTCCTGGTACAGAGCCAGCCGCCAGAGTTGGCGCCGGATTCGGGCAATATCACTTCCGAAAACGGTGGCGAGCATGGGAGCACCGGGCGGCAAGAACGATGCGAGGATTTTGCGGCTGCCACCGACATCATATGGCTCCAACCAGTCGACCGCCCGGCTCAGCCGCCACAGGTCATATCCGCCCCAAGCGCTGGGCAGTTGCGATCCGGCTATGCCAACCGGCGTGTCCGGGTCGAACTGGTGAACCAGGGAGCGCAAGCGGTCGATGGCGCCGGTAAAACTGATATCCATGAAAGCGCGATGATCGGCCCATGGCGCATAGTTCTCGCGCTGGTTCCGGTTAAGTTGCAGGCGTTCCCGGTCTTTGATCTCAAAGGTGGTGAGCGGGGTGACGTCGTCCCAGCGCGCAAAGGAAGTTTCCCATTCCCGGTTTAGGCCGGCGAGGGTACCATACTGGGTCTGTAGCCACTGCCGAAAGGCGCCGAGAGTTGACGGGTTGAAGGAGTAGTCCATGGGTGAGGTAAACGAGCCGAGGGAGGGCTCATCGCGCAGATTATAGAGCAGCGGCTTGTTAGCCGCGTGCCGGCTCACAATGGACTGCACTTTCTGCTTCGCCTGTACCCAGAAAGCCGGATCCTCGAAGGAAGGACTGCGGGAGAGGAATTTCTTGTCGCGGGTGGTGGTGTAGCCCTGCCAATCGCTCTTATAGAGAGCGGCCCGCGCGGAATGGAACCCCAACTCCGGGATCATGCTGTCCACATAAAAGCCGAAACCGCGGTCGGGCCAAAGGCGGGAGTCATCGCTGGCGGGACACTGTTCGGCGGTAAATCCAAGCTCCTTCAGGCGCTGGATCCAGATGGGGAATGCGGAGGGGCCAGGAAATTCGCCGGCGCTCCACATGATGACCTGGTATCGATCCCAACCTCTCCAGGGGCGGACCGTTTGCGCGTGTAGCCCCGTCGCCAGCGCCGCAGCCAATACCCACCTGGCCGGTTTCACGCGCGATCCCGCCTGCTACTCATGGACGACCTGCACGAGCTTGCCCTGAGGGGTAAGCGGGATGCGATCCACCCAGGCGATGGAGGCCGGCATCCCGGTGAAATCCTGGATCAGACGGAGCACACTGGCCTCCCGGTCCGCGGAAAAGCGCGTCCCGCGCAGACGGATATACAACTCTCTTTCGCCCCGGACGGCCACCTGGAACTGCTTCACTTCAGGACACTCTTTGAACAGATGGTTCCAATAAAGGCAATTGATGGTCTTTCCGCCAGGCAGGCGCAGGAGGCCGGCGATGCGGCCATGGATCTGCTCCAAGGCGCGGATACCGGATTCGTCCTGGTCCTTGGCGGCATATGCAGCGAGATCCCCTACTTCATATCGCAGGAACGGGGTCCCCTTGCAAACGGTGCTCGTCCAGAGCAGGCGGCCGCTCTCGCCGGGCGCCGCCGGCCGCCCATCCTCACCGACGATTTCGGCAAACAGAAAAGGCCGCAGCAGGTGTAGTTTCGCGGAATTCATCGGCTGATACGCCATTACGGACAATTCCCGGCCTCCATAGCAGTTGAGAATCGGGACTCCGAAGGCCCGGCGGAAGGTTTCGGACTGCGATTCAAACAGCATCTCTCCACCGTTCCAAGCGGTGTGGACCCTTCCCGAGGGTGGCGCGGCTCGACGCTCCACCACGCGCTGCGCCACAGCCTCCAGCAGGCTGGTGAAACCGTAGATCGCCACCTGGCGACGCCTTCGGATCTCCTCCAGGACGCGGTCCACGGTAGCGTCGTTGATCTCGTAACCGGGTATGATCACTTCATTTCGCGCCGAGGCCAGCCAACGGCTTCGCGACTGCTGTATCTTGCCAATATCCCGATCGGATCCCCAGACGCAAATCATGGTCATGCCGGGGCGCCAGCCCATCCGCCGCCAGCAGTAAACAGAGGTGGCCACGCTCACGTCGATCATGGGTTGATCGTGGAAGAAAAAAGTCGGTTCGCCAGTAGAGCCGCCGCTGGAGCTGATTTTCCCCTTCAGACCAAAGCGAGGAGCCATTTCCCGTGGATGGAATCGGGTGACCAGGTCGTTCTTGGTGAGGATGGGGAGCGAAGGCCACACCCGCCAAAGCTCTTCGACGTCCTGGATGGAAGCGGCCTCACGCCATTCCGGCAGAGCATCGGCGCGGTTGCCGAAGTAGTGGAGCTGGGCTAATAGTCTCCGGCCCACCTCACGCCGCGATTCGACGGGAGAGAGCATTTCGAATCTGTCCAATTCCCGCCACGCCACCTCCAACCCGTTTCGCCGAACGTAGAGCCACCAGAAGGCCTCAGTGATCATGCCTGCTTACTCCTTTCTTAGGATACCCCGCGAGGTCATGGTGCGGTGCTGGTTGACTTTCTTATTGGTATCCACACGCTGGTTGAACGCGGAAAACGGAATGGGTGCTATAATTTCCAGGATAACTTGCTGCCTTGCGCCACGGCGGCAAACGTATGCCTCGTCGCTTTAAGCAGTTCATTCTGACGCTTGCAGGAAACCGGATTCTGCAGCGAAAAAACGGTGCGATGGTGCTCTACTACCACGGGGTAGCCGAGCGTGTTTTCGATCCTGTCGTGCAAGCGCTGCACATGCCGGTCAATGAATTCGAGGAACAGATCCAGTACTTTCATAAGCACCATACCATCATCTCGATGGATGAGTTTTGCGAAGCCCTGCAGAAGCGGCGGCTGCACTCGTCCCAGGTGGTCCTGACCTTCGACGACGGATTTAAAAACAACCTGACAGTAGTAGCGCCACTGTTAAGATCGTACGGTTTGCCCTTCACGGTTTTCATCAGCACGGAGCAGGTGGAGAATGGATGGAGATATCCGGGCTACCAGATGCGCGCTTCCATCTGGTGTACGGAGATGGATACGCTGACGATACCGAGCCTCAATCTCCAGCTTCACATCCCCACCTCTGAAGAGCGGCTGATGGCAATCGAACTGATAGGCGATAAGATGCGGGACCTGTCCGAAATGAAACTGAAAGTTGTGCTGGCCGAACTGAGAGCGCACATTCCAGACAGTCGATGGTCGGAGTTGAACGAGATGTTTTCCACCGACGCGGTAATGACCTGGGATGACGTGCGCGCGCTGCATGCACAAGGCGTGACCATCGGGTCCCATTGCCACTCCCACGCAATTTTGCACAAGCTTCAAGACCGCCAGGAAATCCGGCGCCAGATTGAAACCAGCAAGAGACTGATCGTCGAACATGTGGGCGAGTGCCGGTACTTCTCCTATCCGCATGGAACGAAGCGCGACATCTCGAAGACGGCCTACGAGTTGGTAAAGGCCACGTACCAGTTAGGTTTCAGCACGGTCAACGCCCCCGTCGACAACTTCGCCGATCCGCACCTCATTCCGAGAGTGGGTACCCCGTCCGAGTTGGGCCGTTTGCGGGGTGCGATGGTCTCGTGCCGTCTGGGCGGCGGAAACTACCGAAAGTGGGCTAAGCAGATGGTGCTGCAAAGTGGGTGAAGCGCCCGCCAGGCCGGCTCGAACCGCGAAGCGCGTAAAACCGGTGGAGAGGCTATAATACAACAGAAGACTTGGCTCTTCTTGCATGTGTGGGATAGCCGGATATATACCCCATTACGGAAATGAACCCAACCTCCTGCGCCTGGAAGAGATGTGCAACCGGTTGGTGCACCGCGGCCCGGATGCGGCGGGCTACTTCTGTGACGACCGTGTGGCGCTGGGGCATCGCCGGCTGAGTATCATCGACCTGAGCGGCGGAAGCCAGCCGCTGGGAAATGAAGACGGCCGCATCCAGGTGGTTTTCAACGGCGAGATCTACAACTACATTGAACTCCGCAAGGAATTGGCGGAGAAGGGATTCGTTTTCCGAACGCAATCTGACACGGAAGCCATTCTCCACGCATACACGGCCTGGGGTCAGGATTGTGTGCAGTACCTGAACGGCATGTGGAGTTTCGCCCTCTATGACGTCCTCAACAAACGCTTGTTTTGTTCGCGTGACCGGTTCGGCATCAAACCGTTTTACTATCACTGGGATGGCACAACGTTTCGCTTTGCGTCAGAAATCAAAGCGTTGCTCGAGTGCGATGAAATCCCACGCAGAGCCAACAGCGCGATGGTGTACGACTATCTCGCCCATCGGATCCTCGACCACACTGACCAGACATTTTTCGAATCCATCCTTCAGCTTCGCCCGGGTCACTCCCTGCAACTCGACCCATCGGGCCTGAGGACGCGTGAATACTATACCCTGGAGTACAATCCCGAGCTTGGCCATTTCGACGAACAGGGAGCTCGCCGGTTTGCAGATGAATTCCGTGAACGTTTTACGGATTCCATCCGCCTCCATCTTCGCACCGACGTAACCTTGGGGAGCTGCCTGAGCGGCGGATTGGACTCTTCCTCCATCGTGTGCACGAGCAACCAACTTATTTTCGGCAAGGAAGGCGTGAGCAGGGCGATCGTCGGAGATAGACAGAAAACATTTACGGCAACTTCGAGCGACGCCCGATTCAGCGAGGAGCAGTTCGTCAAGAGCGTTATCCAGCAAACCCACGCAAATCCGTTCTTTATCGAGCCGACAAGCGAAGGCTTACTTGCTGATCTACCGGCGTTCGTACGCGCTCATGATGAACCGGTGATTTCGACTTCGATGTATGCCCAGTGGAATGTCATGAAGCTCGCGTCTCAACACAACATCAAGGTGTTGCTCGATGGCCAGGGAGGTGACGAACTCCTGGGCGGGTACCGATGGCATTTCCCCGTCTATCATGGACAGTTCTTGAAAGCACTGCGGCTGAGAGACTTGTACGGCGAGCTTTGTGCAACCCGGAATGTGACGGATCTTTCGCTGTTGAATCTTGTGACGCCGGTGGCGCTCAAAGTTGCAAAGTCCCTTGTCCCCAAAGCTTTGCGAGGAAATCTGCTTGATGTGTCCACCTACTTCGGTCCTGATTTTTCATCAGGGCGTACGCGTCTTCCCGGCGCTCTGCAGAAGAGCGATTTCAACCTTCAGCGGCGATTGTGGGAAGAAGAAACCCGGTTCAACATGCAGCAGTTGCTACACTATGAAGATCGTAATTCGATGGCGTTCTCCATCGAAGCCCGCGTTCCGTTCATTGAACACCGCCTCATTGAATTTGTCATGAAGGTCCCCGCGGTATATAAGATTCACCAGGGTTGGTCCAAGTATCTTCTCCGCACCGCCATGGAAGGTCTCTTGCCGAAGGACATCCAGTGGAGGAAGGACAAGATGGGATTTGTCACACCGGAAGAGAAATGGATTCAGGATCTGCGCTCACACTTCGTCAAACTCATCCGGCAGGAAGCATTTCGCTCCGCGCGGTTTACCGACATGAAGAAGTTCATCGATCATTTCGATCGTAAATCCATCTCTCTCGCGAGCAGCGACATCTGGCGCTTCCTGAATCTCGAATTCTGGATGAGAGAATTCCGCGTCAGCTGAAATGTTGATGATCACCCCTTGAACCGCAGCAGCACCCCAGACTTGCAGTGGCCTTGATCAGGTGCTTCCTAGTCTCGTATTCTCCGTCACACCTCTCGCTTGACTTTCTTCCCTTCCACAGCTAAGTTGATACCGTCGCACCGCTCCCTCTCGCAAACTGACCTGAAAATCCGGCATTTTGGGTTTTCTGCAACCCAATTGTGATTTCACTTAATGCGCCAATTTGAGTGAAGTTGTTTCATCCCGCTCCGTCGTGTCCCATGGAGGGATTCGCCATGAAACGTGGACTCTTTCGCTCGATCTTTTTCCTTTCGGTGGTTCATCTCTGCAGCCTGTCCCCAACATTCTCCCAGATTCCAACGAACGGATTGGTGGCATACTATCCGCTCAACGGGAACGCCGTGGACCAGAGTAGCAGCGGGTACAACGGTACGGTCATTGGAGCAACTCCGGCGATGGACAGGTTCGGGAGACCCAATTACGCGCTGCGATTTAATGGGTCAACGAATTACATTCGACTCGGCAACATTCTTAATTCCGTCTTCTGCGCTCCCGTCGCGCAGTTCACGGTGTCGGGTTGGGCCAACTCCGATGGCTATCCCCCCTATCCTCTGGCACGGGCGATTGTCGCAAAATCCGCAGGAGGCATTGGCCCATACCAGTGGAGCGTTTCCGTGGACAACGATCATAAGCTGAAGGGTCTACTCGCAACGAAGGCAGACGCAAGTGCGTTCATCGATCAGACCAGCGGCATCTTGCCGATTGGACGGTGGTTCCATTTCGTCTTTGTTTTTGATGGATCGCTTCCCGACTCAAGCCGTAGCCGGATGTACGTCGATAATGTCGCGGGCTCACTGATCCGATTAGTCGGCACCTTAGGTACGTCAACGGAAAATATCACTCAAGAACTCACCATTGGTGCAGGACATGTGCCAGGGAATCCCGGCTCTCCCAATAATCAGTTCACCGGAAGTGTAGATGATGTTCGAATCTACAACCGCGTACTGAATACATCCGAAATCGACGCCCTGTTTCACGAGAATGGGTGGGGATCGAATCCACCTGCCTGGGGAGAATACGCGTCCGATGCCAGCACGCTTCTTCTGGTCCACATGAACGAATTCAGTGGTTCCACCGCGGCCGATGCCAGCGTTAACCACGCCGACGGCACGACAATAGGCACATCGATTGTCGCTGGAAAATTTGGAAATGCGCGAGGCTTCAACGGGACAACGGATTTCATCGAGGGGCCGTCCTCCAACCTTGTGACCGCCGGACAGAACTTCACTCTTGAAGCGTGGATAAAGACCTTTTCGAGCAATGGTCAGGCAATCATTACGACTCACAATCCTGGAACCAGTTCGTTCAGCAATACCGGACTCTACCTCGGGGCCGGCGGGTATTTTGATATGGACATCAATAATGGCTCAGGAGCTCCTTCGCAGAACGTCAACGGAAGGAAAATTAATGACGGACGATGGCACCACGTTGCGGGAGTGCGCAATGTCGGCACCATCGCCCTGTATATCGACGGAAGATTCGACTTCCAAAAATCGATCACGCAGGACCCATTTTCATCGACCCTGTATAGAATCGGACAGACATATCCGGGGAGCTTCTTTAACGGTTCTATCGATGAAGTGCGAATCTCAAGCAAAGCACGTCAACCCAACGAATTCAATCTTCAGCTCCCCCCGGTGAACCTTACGGCAACGACGGTGAGCAGTTCGGTGAACCTCACCTGGCAAAACGGCGGCGGCGGTGCTCCACTTCAACGGTACAGAATCTACCGCGGCCTCGACTCGACAGCGGTCAGCTTGATTGATTCTTCGACATCGCCCTCTTACTCGAACTCAGGATTGGCAGGGGGCAAAACGTATTTCTTCCGCGTCAGCGCCGTTGATTCCACGGGATTCGAAGCCGCGATGAGCTACTCGGCGAGCGCCTCCGTCATAGCAGTCCTGGGAGAATATTCACCAGACGCCAACACCGTCCTCCTGCTGCATATGGATGAGGCGTTCGGAGCCGCTGTTGCAGATGGGAGCAGTTTCAACACCAGCGGCACTGCGTTCGGAACAACGATCGTCGGAGGCCGATTCAGCAACGCGAGATCCTTCAACGGAACATCAGACTACATTGAAGGCGCAACGAGCAATATGAATTTTGGAATAAACAGCTTCACTCTGGAGGCATGGATCAATACAACCTCCAGCACTGCTCAGGCAATTTTCACAACGCACAGTCCCCCGACCAGCAAGTACAGCAATGCTGGCCTCTATATCGCTGGAGGAGTAAACGGGGGCTATCTCAACATGGATATCGACAATGGCTCCGGCACATCAAACGTCAACGGCAAAAAGGTCAACGACGGACAGTGGCATCACGTTGCAGGAGTTCTTAACAGCAGCACCAATTCGCTTTATGTGTACGTCGACGGCAAGTTGGATTTCAGCAAATTGTTTTCATCATATCCGTATGGCTCGACCCTCTACAGGGTGGGTCAATCAAACTCCGGCAGTTACTTCAACGGCTTGATCGATGAGGTACGTATTTCCAATATTGTCCGTCAACCGGCACAGTTCGACCTACAACTCGCCCCCGTGAATCTCACAGCAACTGCCGTTGCAAACTCCATCAATCTCGGATGGCAAAATGGCGGCGGAGCTATCCCTGTTCTCCGCTACAAGATTTATCGCGGTGCCGACTCGACCAACGTCGTGCTCCTCGACTCAACGAGTTCCACATTTTACACAGATGCAGGACTGATTTCCGGCAGGAAGTACTACTACCGCGTCTGTGCAACAGATGCGGCCGGGTTCGATGGGGCAAAAGGATATGCTGCGAGCGCCGTTGCGCTTTCGTTAACCGGAGAGTACACGTCGGACGCAAATACGGTTCTCTTGGTTCATATGGATGAATTCGGAGGCACCGATGTTCCCGATGCCAGCACGTTTAACACCGGAGGGACAGCCACAGGTTCGACCGTCGTCACCGGACGATTCGGCAACGGACGGAGCTTCAACGGCACCACCGACTATGTCGAAGGAGCATCCAACAACCTCATTTCATCCGGGCAGAACTTCACGTTCGAAGCCTGGATCAATACTCTCTCGAATTCAGGCGGAGCGATTTTCTCGACACATAATCCCGGCGCAGGAAAATACGGCATTCTAGTGCTTTCTCTCGGAGGAGGAGTCGGCGGCGGCTATCTCGACGTTGACATCAACAACGGCCAGGGAACTTCTGCCGTCAACGTCAACGGCCGCAAGGTGAATGACGGCCTATGGCATCATATCGCTGCAGTACGTTTGGGGACAACTCTTTCGCTGTACGTCGATGGCAAGCTCGATTTCCAGAAAACCGTCGTGCAAGAGCCGAACGTATCGACACTCTACAGGATTGCGCAGAACAACTCCGGCGGATTCTTCCAGGGTCTCGTTGATGAGATCCGGATATCCAACAAAGCCCGGTTGCCGAATGAGTTTGACTTGCAGTTACCCCCCGTGAACATATCCGCGACGCCGGTGAGCAACGCGATCAACCTCAGTTGGTCAAATGGCGGAGGAATCAACGGACTCCTTCGGTATAAAATCTATCGGGGAACAGACTCCACCGCGGTGGTGCCCATCGACTCAACGATTTCCGGGACGTACTCTAACGCCGGACTCACCAACGGCAAGACGTACTTCTATCGCATCAGTGCGGTCGACGCGACCGGATTCGAAGGAGCAAGAAGTTATGCCGTGAACGCAACCACTCCTGCACTCACGGGGGAATACTTCTCAGACCTTGCCACCCTTCTGCTTCTGCATTTGGATGAAGGTACTGGTTCGGTCCTGACTGACGCATCCCGTTTTACCCTCAACGGTTCAGTAACCGGAACGAGCATAGTGGCCGGACGTTTTGGCAATGCGCGAAGCTTCAACGGTACGACAGATTTCATCGAGGGATACCCGACCAACATGAATCTCGCCGGTCTGGATTTCACGATTGAGGCATGGATCAAGACCACATCGATTTCGACACAGGCAGTCTTCACCACGCACAACCCTCCGGCAGGATCTTATAGCAGCACGGGCCTTTACATCATCACCGGAAGCGGCACGCTCGACATAGATATTAACAACGGCCAGGGCACTTCGGCTTCAAGCTCGAACGGCCGTAAGATCAACGACGGGGCATGGCACCATGTGGCGGGTGTTCGCAAAGGTTCTGCGGTCACACTGTATGTCGATGGCCGTTTCGATTCACAGAAATCCGTGACACAAGAGCCCAATCCCGCGATTCTGTACAGGGTGGGCAAATCATACACGAGTAATTCCTTCAGCGGCATCATTGAAGAGCTTCGCGTCTCCAACGTCGCCCGCCAACCCGGCGAGTTCAAACTGCAGCTTCCCCCGGTGAACATTGCAGCGACCGTTGGCGGCAATATTGTCAGTCTAGTCTGGCAAAACGGGGGTGGGGCCATTGGATTGCTCCGCTACAGAATCTATCGGGGAACTGACTCGACCAATGTTACGCTCCTTGATTCGACGGCGACGACGGTGTACTCCAATACAGGGCTTACACCGGGAAGAGCATATTACTACCGAGTCTCGGCTGTCGATTCGCTTGGCTTCGAAGGAATAAGGAGCTACACCGCCAGCGCGTTGATACCAGCGCTCTCCGGGGAGTATTCGGCAGATGCGACAACTGTTTTACTGCTCCATATGAACGAATCCTCCGGATCGGTTGTCTCCGATGCGACGAGCTACAACAGCCACGGTACTGCAACCGGGACCGGCATTACCTTCGGGCGATTTGGCAACGCTCGAAGTTTCAACGGAACGTCGGATTTTGTTGAAGGGCCGTCACCCAATCTCAACTTTGCCGGTCAGAGTTTCACGATGGAGGCGTGGATCAACACGACTTCCACTGCAGGCCAGGCAGTCCTCACGACGCATAACACATCGACGGGAATGTATGACAACGTAGATCTCTCGATCATCGGTGGCACAGGGGGCGGCTTTCTCGACATGAACATCAATGGCGGACAAGGATCGCCTTCCGTGAACACCACCGGCCGCAGGATCAATGATGGCAGATGGCATCATGTGGCGGGCGTCCGTTCTGGGAGCGCGATCACTTTGTACGTCGACGGACGTTTCGATTTCCTGAAGCTTGTAACGCAGGAGCCCCGGAGCTCGACAATCTACAGAATTGGCCAGGCATACCCGGGCAATTATTTCAATGGAGTGATCGACGAAGTCCGAATTTCCAGCAAAGCGTGCCAGCCAAACGAATTCAACCTTCAGCTTCCCCCGGCGGGACTCGTTGCGACAACGGTCGGAACGAGTATTGGCCTCATCTGGACCAACGGCGGCGGGGGCATCGGCTTGCTTCGCTACAGAATCTACCGTGGCACTGACTCAACCAACGTCGCACTCCTCGACTCAACGACAGCGACGTCATACCTGAATCTTGGCCTGCCAATCGGCAGGACGTATTTCTATCGTGTCTCCGCCGTTGATGCCGTGGGATTCGAAGGAGCGATGAGTTACGCCGCCAGCGGCAGGACGGGCGTAGATGCGATCGACCGCGAAGCGATTCCCGATGAGTTTTTCCTCTATCAAAACTATCCCAATCCTTTCAATCCGTCAACGAGAATCACGTTCTCAGTCCCAAAATCCACTCACGTCCAAATACGAGTGCTGGACCTTCTCGGCCGGGAAGTGGCCGTGCTTGTCAACGGAGATCGGACACCGGGAACCTATGAAGTGCAATGGGACGCCAGTGCTCATCCGAGTGGAATGTACATCTGCCGCATTCAGGCCGGCGATTTTGTTCAGATGAGGAAGATGACTCTCCTCAAGTAATTTGCAGTGAACGCGTGACCGTCATCCTCGAAGGTGACGGTCACCTGCATTCGCCCCCCCAACACGCCCTTGCCTTCGCATACCAAGTTGCGTATCTTGATGTCGCACTTCAAACGATACGCAATCCCACATGATGAAGGTCCATTCCAGGCGAGTTATCCATCGACTGCTCAAACCTACCCTTTGGCGCCTGTACGGCCAAGGAAAGGCAGAACAGCTGTCAGATGGCAAGTTTCGTTCGCTCTTTCCTTTTCGACAAGACCTTGATGGGTTTCTCCAGGACTTCTACGAATCTGCGCGTTTGAGATTCTTCTTCCACCCCCGAAACAGAAAAGACTTCTTCCTTCACCTGCTCACGCAATCTCAACCGTACGAGGAAGTTCTCAGCGACGCACAGGATGTGCTTGGAAATATCTTCGAGGCCTTCGGATCGGGAAAAATTCACCTCGGCGATTCCATCAATTGGCAGAAGGACTACAAGAGCGGCAAGGAATGGCCTATGAAACGCCTCTCCGCTGCCGAGCTTCTAGACATTGAACATTCGTCTGACATCAAGATTCCGTGGGAGATCAATCGCTTTCATCAGGTCTGGTGGCTCGGGAAGGCCTATTGGGCCACTCACAACGAGGACTACGCCCGCAAGTTCGGAGAACTCGTCGATGATTGGATCGGGAAAAATCCGGTAGGCACCGGACCGAACTGGAGTATTGCCATGGAGGTGTCGATCCGCGCGTGCAACTGGATCGCCGGTTATTACTTTTTCTGCGACTCTCCCTCGCTCACAGCCGAATTCTGGCAGCGCTTTTTCAAGAATCTCTTCGTCCACGGCCGTTATATCGAGCATCACCTCGAATATGCAAAGCGAAACGGCAACCATCTCCTTGCCGATATCGTCGGCCTTCTCTTCATCGGCATCTTCTTCCGTTCTGCTTCCTTTGGCCTGCAGTGGACATCATCCTCTGTTGACGCACTTCAGGAGGAGATGGAAACGCAAGTCTACCCGGACGGCGTGAACTACGAGAAGTCCATCGGATACCACCGCCTCGTCCTCGAGCTCTTCTACACGGCAACGCTCCTTTGCCAGTACAACAAGATTCCGCTCGACACCTTATTTATGAAACGCCTGGAAAAGATGTTTGACTTCACCCTCGCGTACACCCGGCCGGACGGATCAGCCCCCGTTGTTGGCGATGCGGACGATGCCCGCCTCTTTCAGTATTCCGCCCGAGAAGATTTCAACGACCACCGACATGCACTTTCTATCGGAGCCCTTCTCTTCCATCGCGGGGATTTTCGCTCCGCAGGTGGCGGATTCACGCAGGAAGCTCTCTGGCTTTTCGGAGGAGAGGGATTCGAACGTCACCAAAAACTCGAAGCGCCCCCCCCAACGGTTGCATCACAAGGGTTTCCTCAGGGTGGATTCTATGTTCTGCGCGGTAGTGAATCGCATCTCTTTGTCGACGCAGGCGATATCGGGATGAAGGGCCGGGGCGGACACGGACACAATGACACGTTTGGGTTTGAGCTCTGGTGCAACGGAGGTCCGTTGATCGTCGATTCCGGGACATTCACCTACTCGGCGGACGTCAAGCTGCGAAATGAGTTCCGCAGCACAGCTGCACATAACACGCTGATGGTCGATGGAAAGGAACTCGCTGACTTCACCGGCCTTTGGTCTATCCGCGCCGACGAGACGCAGCCGCGTGTCGTTCGCTGGCTTGTGGAAGACAATCGGTGCGTTCTCGAAACAGAACACTCTGCCTACATGTCGATGCCATCTCGCATCATCCATCGCCGGCAATTTGAGCTCATCCAATTTCCGCTCTCCCTCACCATCACCGATACGTTGAAGGGGACGGGAACACATCGCATCGAGAGTTTTTTACACTTCGCTCCCCACGTCGCAGTCGAAGTTGTAACTCCCCAGAAAGCGATAGCAAGAAATGAAAACGGGCGTTATATTATCTCCGTTAACGCAGGCGTGCTCTCACTTCACGACACTTCGTATTCCGGAAGTTATGGAGTGAGGGAACGGAACAAGGCCCTGAAAGTCGCATGGAACACCATGCTCCCAACTGCGTTCCAGATCATGATCCATCGTGAAGTTGCAAGCTAGTAAGAATACGAAATACCCGGGGTGACCGGGAGGATGAATTACCATGGCACTAGTTATCAAAAAGAAATCGTCAGCCCGCAAGAAGTCACAGGTAATCTCCATCGCGATCCCGGTCTACAACGAGGTGGAGAATGTTCCAATCCTGTATGATCATCTGAAACCGGTACTGCAGAAACTTCCCTTTATCTTTGAGATCATCTTTGTAGACGATGGCAGCACCGACGGAACGTACGCCGCCATTCAGAAGCTGCAGCAGCAGGACCACCGGATCAAAGCGATTTCGTTTTCGCGGAATTTCGGCCACCAGGCCGCTCTCACCGCGGGATTGCAGTGTTCAACCGGTGACGCGGTCATCACGATGGATGGCGATCTTCAACACCCACCGTCACTCCTTCCCACCCTGATCGAGAAGTGGCAGCAGGGTAATCAGGTTGTCTTCACGGTCCGGGAATCGACCGCCGACGAGTCATTGTTCAAGAAGCTCACATCAAAGCTCTTCTACCGGATCATGGCCGCGTCGTCCAAGACGCCCGTTCAACCGTTCGGCGCCGACTTTCGGCTTCTCGATCGCGCCGTCGTGGCAAGTCTGAATACACTCGAAGAGCGTGACCGATTCCTGCGAGGGCTTATCGGTTGGTTGGGCTTCACGGCGATAGGCGTGCCGTACACCGCAGATGCGCGCGCCGCGGGCACCAGCAAGTACAGCACGCGGAAGATGATCAAATTCGCTGTCGATGGCATCCTTTCCTTTTCCGCCACACCGCTCCATCTCGTGACATTCCTGGGTTTGATTGTCTCTGCGCTGAGCTTCGCTTACGGAGCATATTCTCTCTACGCATATTTCTTTACAGAGCGAACGATCCCCGGCTGGACATCACTCCTCGTGACCATCTTGTTTCTCGGGGGCGTACAGCTGATCAGCATTGGATTCCTTGGAGAGTATCTTCTCCGCGTGTACAACGAAACAAAACGCCGGCCCCTGTATATCATCAAAGACACCCTGAACATTGACATCCCACAATAACCCAATCCCGGACGCTGCGCCGGTTGCTCCACTGTGCATCCTCTGCGGACACGATGCGAGCGATCACATCCTGTACCCCGGAATTCTCCAATGCCCTTTCTGCGGTTTCGTGTTTGCAGATACAAAGCTCTCTGCCGCCGATCTTCAGAAGCTGTACCAGCGCAATTATTTTTTCGGAAATGAGTACCTGAATTACCTTGAGGACAAACCTGCGCTCCAGAAGAATTTCAGCACTCGAATACGCGCGCTGTTGAAGTACTCTTCTGGAGGAAATCTCTTCGAAGTCGGTTGTGCCTACGGATTTTTCCTCGAACTCGCAAACCGTTATTGGAAAACGGAGGGATGTGACATCTCGGCTCCCGCCTGCGACGAAGCACGGCACCAGGGAAACAATGTCACCTGCGGCGACTTCCTCCACCTCCCGCTGAAGGAAGATCACTACGACGTCGTTGCTATGTGGGACACCATCGAACATCTCGCCCGGCCGGATCTCTATGTTCAAAAGGCTTCGACGCTTCTGAAACGCGGCGGCATACTGTGTGCAACCACCGGCGACATCGGCAGCGCCATGGCGAAGATGCGGAAACATCGTTGGCGCCTCATTCATCCTCCGACGCACTTGTACTATTTCGACAGGAAGTCGATAGAGCGGCTGATGCAGAAGAATGGGCTCGAGATCATTCGCTTCGAGCACTGCGGTTATTCACGGAGTGTCCAGCAGATTCTCTATTCGCTGTTAGTCCTCAACCGCGAGACAGATCTGAGGAAAAAGATCTACGCGCTGCTGAAGCCGCTGTTCGGTTTCTCCGTGTATGTCAATTTGTACGACATCATGTTTGTCGTAGCCCGGAAGAAGTGATGAATCTCACCCCCTCCTACCGATCGCGGACCTGGATTCTCGGCGTGCTCGTGCTTGCCGCAGTGATGAGGGTCGGATTTCTCTATAAGAATTGGGACAATCTCGACTTCGCGCCTTCATTCATGATTCATGCGGAAGTCGCCCGCAACATTCTCAACGGACACTGGTTCCAGGAGAACCGGGCCTATCTTCACGATTACGTCGACTCCTGTCAGCAGTCCCATCGGCTTATTGATCCGGAGGATTACGCCCCGCCGAAAGAAGAACAGCTGACGCCGCTGTATAATGATGAAGGAGGGTACGGCCTGTTGTTGGCGGCAATATGGAAGATGACCGGCGTCAAGCGATGGTGGTACGTCCGCATCCTCCAGATCATGCTCGATCTCATCATGTGTTGGCTCATCTACGCAACGGGGAAGAAACTGTTCGGAGAAAAGTCTGGGCTGCTTGCTGCGCTGTTGTACGCCTGCTTCATCCCCGGAATCGAGCTTGTGGTTCGGCCTCATCGGGACATCTGGGTCACTTTTCTCTTCATCACGAGCGTCTATCAACTCGTGTCCCTGACAGAGAACAGAAATGCGTTGTGGCGGATGCTGTTCATAGGAGTTGCAACAGGCATTGTCGCCTGGATGCGGTCGACCGTCCTGTTGTACGTGATCCTCATGATTCCCATACTCTTTATGACGCGTGAGAGGAATCCGGCGCTTCGCTTTTCACTCGTTCTCTTCGCCGGATTTGTACTGACCTTCTCGCCACTCATCGTCCGCAATTACGTCGTCTTCGACAAATTCATGGCAACGCGGGGAGCGTTCTGGCATTCCTTCTGGGCAGGAATCGGACAGACTCCGAATCCATACCATGTTCGTGATGACGATGAAACCGTTGTGCGATTCGCTCAGTCCATTGACTCAACGGCACAACTCGACACAGACCATTACGAGCAAGTGCTGAAGCAAGAAGCGGTCAGACTGCTTCGGGATCATCCTCTCTGGTATGTCGGATCGGTGGCAAAGCGGGCTGTTGTTTTTGTCTTTCCGAAGATCGGCCGCGAGCTGTTCTTCCAGCCCCAGCTGCCGCAGCACATCACGGGAACGATGAATGTTTCTTTTGGAAAGGCGTTCTTATTGGCCGTCGATGGGGTTCTGACCGGACTCTTCTTTGCAGGAATCTGGATCACGAGAAAGCGGTGGAAGGATCTTCTCGTGGTTTGTTACCCATATCTTTACACGCTTGTTTCTCTCGCTCCCTTCTATCTCGCTGGCCGCAATATCATGAACGTCTATTTCGTCGTGCTCCTGCTTGCCTCTGTTGCCCTTATTCACCTTTGGAATCGTCTGATGCGCGGTTCCATCCAATCCTCAAGGCCATAGTTGTTTTGATATCCATGGCGGCGTAAAGAAAACGCTCCTGCCTGAGTCATCAATCTGACCCAAACAGGAGCGTTGTGTTTCTTACAGAAAGCTGTTAGTTGCTGCCCGGAGCCCGCTGGGGACGCGGTGCCGGTAATGGTTTCCGGGGAAACATCTCATCACGCATCGCAGCCTGATATGCAAACCCAGCCATGATCGTTGCTGCCTGTTTCAAATCATCAGCCTGAATGCGCTCGTACACATCTGCATTTGAATGATGCGTACGTGTCTCATATTCCAACGGATCCTGGATGAACTGGAATCCGGGCAGTCCCACGCCGTCGAATGACAAGTGGTCTGTTCCGCCTGTGTTCTGCAGCGTGACGGTGGAAGCTCCCAGCGATGCAAACGGAGCAAGCCACGCTCGGAAGATCGGCCTTGCAGCCTCATTGCCTTGAAGGTAAATACCGCGGAGCTTCCCGGATCCGTTGTCATGGTTGAAGTACACGGACAGCTTCTCGTGCTCGGGTTTCAGCTTCAGCTCTCCACCACCGCCGCCCATCATCGCCGCCATTCCTCCACCTCCGCCGACACGCTCGCCGAAATGTTGCGCCACATATGAGCGTGAGCCGAACAAGCCTTCTTCTTCAGCAGCCCACAAGGCTACGCGAATGGTTCTTCGCGGTTGAAGGTTGAGTGCCTTGAGAATACGCATTGCCTCCACCACTGTCCCAACACCGGTTCCGTCATCTGTTGCACCCGTGCCGCCCTGCCATGAATCAAGGTGCCCGCCCATCATCACAACCTGATCTTTGAGATCACTACCGGAAATTTCTCCAATGACATTGAACGAAGAATCTGCAGGTGTCCATGCCACATCGAAGGCCATTTCCATTTTCACCTTCTGACCCTTTTGGATCATCCGCACAAGACGATTGTATTGCTCTGCCGCTACCGTAACCTGCGGAACAATTTGAGGCGCCTTCGCATCATATGCATTGATCATCTCGTTCCGTGGAGTATTGGCTGGTTGCGGAACCGTCGCCTGTTGAACGAAAACTGTTCCGCCGTCACCTAATCTGCTCACATCAAGAACCACAAGAGCGCCTTCATTCTGACAGAACTCGAGTTTCTTCGGTCCAATGGTCTGCGCATCGATTCTGTCAGCGACCATTTTCGTAATCGTTGCATCGTCAGCATCGGGGTTGCTTTGTTTAATCATAACGCGCATCATCGAATCACGGGCTGCGGGATTCATCTGGCCGAAGTTTCCGCGCCGTCCCCCGCCAGCCTCTGGCAATCCTGAGTTCGCCATCTTCAGAAGATCGGAATCCGTGTACCGCCGGCCTTCTGCATCGAGGTGAGCAGTGACATCACGAAGGGCGCTCACCAGAACGAATTTCCCTTTCAACTGACCTTTGTATGCATTCAACTCCGCCTCGTTCTTCGCATTGAGGAAGACGACATCCGCGACAACCGGACCTTTGATTCCCGGTGACCACGCCTTCGGATACGCTGTGATGGGAAACGCCTTTGGCTGCATCGCGTTCACGTAGAATTTCTTCAGCTGCCAACCTTTCGCGACGGGTGCAGACTTTTCAAAGTGTACGTTCTGCAGTCCCATCGATGTGAGTTTCTGGCTCACCCAGGCTCCCGCCTCTTTGTAATCCGGAGATCCTGCCAGTCGAGGTCCGTAGATGTCGGAAAGGTAACTCATGAACTCCATCACCTGGGATCTCTTGAATCCTTCCTCCTTGATCTGGTTCATCACCAGCGTATCGACTTTCTCTGCCACCATTTGCGCCAGACCGAACGAAACGAAGACGGCGGTTAGCACAACAATACCAAGTATGCGTTTCATCATGAATGGATTCCTCCTGATTAGGGGTTTGTACGTGAATGAGGGTTATTGATGATTACAATCGGATTTTCGGGTGGTAAGTGTATGAATAGACGGAGTAAGATACCAAAAGTGGCGCGAGGAGGGTCCTTTTTCCTCTGACGCAACAGTCCAAGATTCGCTCACAAACGCGGTAGCAACAGATGCAAAGCGAATCTGGCTATGAGAATAGCACATATTTGGACGAAAAGGACAGTTTTCGGTCAAAAAGACCGGCCATTCTGAATATTCGCAAAAAATGCTTGACTGACTCCCTCTTTTTGTTCAATTTTGGGTGTCGGATTCTCCCTGAGAGGAATGATCGAAACCTGACAATGATAGACCTCAACACGCTCCATATTGACCCTGCGATTCTGGATATGATTCCGAAGACCTCGGCTCTTGAGTTGTCGGTTCTTCCTATCTCTCAGCAAAACGGCGTGGTCATTGTAGCGGTTCCCGAAATGTTTCCCAAGCAGCTTCTCATCGATGTCCGGTTTCTCCTCGGCACCAAGAAAGTGAAACCTATCCCCGTCTCGCGCGAGAACATCGTCGCCGCCATTCATCATTTCTACGCCACACGTCCGAGGCCAAGATCGAAGTAGCATTCTCGGCAACGCACTCATTTCATACGCGCTGTTAAGTCCCTAAGAGCTGGATCCTCATCTCGAAATCCGGATTTTTCGATCGTCTCATCGCAATGCTGTTCCGCAATCACCGCTTTCCTAGGCACTGTGCCCAAGGATTGCCCACCACAAACCACCAACCTCACGGAGGACGTCATGACAAACAACACTTCGCTCTATTCCACTATGGTCCGCTCCGGCCGGACGACCTATTTTGTTGACCTCAAGGAAGCTAAGAACGGAAACAAATACCTTTCCATTTGTGAAAGCAAGATCGACGGAGAAGACAAGAAGCGCACCACGGTGAGAGTCTTCGGTGAGTCGATCGGCGAATTCAAAAAAGCCGTTGAAGATGCTGCCGCCGCCATTCCACAATAGAGTACTCGGTGTCGTCGGCATACAGGGCCGGTCCACGCGGAGGGCTGGCCCACCCTTGTAAGATACTCATTCAACAGGATGCAAATGGAACGCCCTCGTTTTCCAGCGAGGGCGTTTGCACTTCTTCGGGGCACCCTGCCGGTGAGTGTTGTGAATGACAGTTCGCTTTGCCATCCGGTCCCCATCGTAGAACGACGTCCATGCATCCTTCGTCGCCTTCATCATCATCACGCTGATACACAACCCATCCATTACACCAGCCGCCTCAGGAACGCAACGATCATGTCGTCGCTCTGGGAGGCGTTGATGACATGTGTGCCAATGGACTCAAAGATCTTCGCCACCAGTATTCCGTCGTAATCATCGAACAACGTCAATCTCTTGCAGCTGAGATTCCCCAATCCGATCGCAAACCGATGATCAAGAGTCATGGAATCTCAGGAGCATTCGTGGGTGATGTCATATCCGAGAATTCAGCTATTTTTTGGAAAAGGCTCGTTTTGCTATATCTTATGCTTCAAACCTTTTTCTTCAATGAAAACTGCATTCCCACAAGCATGAGGCCGATGCACCACCTTCTCACGGATCACCTTGATTTGAGAGCGTGGATTTTCGGGGACGAATTACTATCTTTGTGTGAATGAACGATTTTTCTGACCGCTTCTCTAGAACTCAATGATACGATCTTCCTTCATCTGGCTCATTTCCTCGTTGCTCATCCTCCTGTGGCTTCCCCTGCTTGTGATCAGCCGTCTTTTTGACCGCGATCCGGTTCTTTACCGGACAGGGTATCTCTTCCGCAAGCTCGGCAACGCGATGTTGTGGGCGAACCCTATGTGGAGACTGCACATTTCCGGCGAAACGATCACCAATCCACGAAATCCTTACATGGTGGTTTCGAACCATCAGTCTCTCGCTGACATTCCGCTGATCAGCAATCTTCCCTGGGAGATGAAGTGGATGGGAAAAGTGGAACTCTTCAAGCTCCCCATCATAGGATGGATGATGCATCTCTCAGGAGATATCTCCGTCGACCGGAAAAATCCCCGCAGCGGCGCACTGGCGTTGATCAAAGCACAACGATATCTCGAAAAGCACTGCTCTGTGATTATTTTCCCTGAAGGCACACGAACAACCGACGGCCGCGTTCGCCCATTTTCTGACGGGGCATTTCATCTTGCGATCAGGGCGAAGGTCCCGGTTCTTCCTCTTGTTGTCGAGGGATCGCGCGATTGCATCCCGAAGAACAGTTGGAAATTCGGTAAGTCCTCTGACATCCGCATCAAAGTTCTTCCCCCCGTCGATACCTCGTCGATGACTATGGATGATGTTTCGGCACTCAGGGATAAGGTTCGACACGCGATCATGACACAGATCGCGGAGTGGCGATCGGTGCCTCTCGAGGCAGTCGACGGATTGGCTCCGCAAACAAACTCCGAAGTTCATACATAAGGGATTTTGAAAAGAAAGAGGATGGATCAATGAATAGTGATCGATGGGTGCGTGAATTCCCCGCGGCAATCACCGTCTGTGATGCGGAAGGAGTGCTTCTCGCTATGAACGATAAGGCTTGCGCCACATTCGAAGCCGACGGCGGCGAAGCACTGATCGGGACAAACCTGCTCGATTGCCACCCCGAACCCTCACGCACGAAGGTAAAACAAATGCTCGAAACCGGGTCCCCCAATGTCTACACGATTGAAAAAGGGGGAATCAAAAAACTGATCTACCAGTCTCCCTGGTTTCAGGACGGTGCGTACGCGGGGTTTATTGAGCTCTCGCTTCCCATCCCCGAAGCGATGCCGCATTTCAATCGTGACATTCCACTCACTTCCTAGGGCAAGGTGTACGATTCCTGCAACAGACCAGAGACCTTTGTTGCCTGGCGGAATTATCTGAAGGAAACGGAAGCGCTCAACCGAGGAGAGACATAACGGGCTCCCTCGTCCTGTCTCCATTGTTTCCGCTGTCGAGTTCTCACCTCTTCGTCCCGCCATTCCGATTTCCGCAACAAGTTTTCTGTGACCGTCGTCAACAAGAGAACACCTCGTTAATAAAAAGCACACCGCCGTCTTGCATTTTGTTCAATTGCTGGAGAATATGTGGCCAACGTGTTCGGTGTAGCGGAAAAAGGATCTGTGATCCAGGTCCAATGATGTCATGCGAGCAACCGTTTCGAACACACTCCTCTACCGTTCACCTTCGCTTCAAAGCAAAAGAAAGGAAACCAAGCAATGATCAGATCATTTCTCTCGATCCTGACCACCGTACTGCTCATCTCACTCTTGGCGGGCTGCAAAAAGGATGACGCCAGCACCAACAGCGACCAATTCACCGACAATCTGAAACTTGGCACCGGCATGAGTGCATCCACGTTTACGATCACGGGAGAGACATCGACGTTTGTGGGAACTCCGAACAACATGATTTACTGGAGACTGGAGAGCGCAGACGACATGGCTGGATCGGCCGTTACCATCAAGATCGAAAAGAACTCCGGCGGGACGTACACTACGGCAGGATCGTTCCCATTCACGAATCCTCAGAGCTACGGTCACATTATGATGTCAGCGTTTCTGTGGAGCACGACCGGAAGTTATCGTGCAACAGGAATTCTGTCAGCTACAAACAAAATCGTCGCAACGGCGAATTTCACGGTCAACTAAGGAACATTTTCGGGTTTCAATCGAGGGACCCGTAATTATCCGATGATCGCGATGGGTTTCGCAGAATCTCCCACTATCGAACAAAAAAAGCCGATCCATTCACGGATCGGCTTTCATTTCTCAATGGTATGGCGAATCTCCTGCTCTCCGCTCACTCCAGGTGAGGCGTCACCTCTGATCGCTCCTGGGCTTCCTTCTTCAACTTCTCCAATTCTTCCTTGCTGTACGCAATTCGCGTTATCGTAACGAACAAAACGGGGACAATGAAAATCGCGAGCATGGTTGCTGCTAACATCCCCCCGAGCACTGTCCAACCGATCGTCGCTCTTGCCTGCGCACCCGCCCCGGTGGCGAACGCCAGCGGCGACACTCCGAGGATGAAGGCGAGAGATGTCATGAGAATCGGCCGAAGCCGCAGCTTCACAGCCTCGATGGTTGCTTCTACCAGCTCCATACCTTTGTCGACGCGCGCCTTGCCGAATTCCACGATGAGGATGGCATTCTTCGCTGCCAGACCGATCAACGTGATCAGACCGATTTGCGCATAGATATTGTTGCTCAGTCTCGGGAGAAGTGTCAGTGTGAGAATGGCGCCAAACGCGCCGATCGGCACTGCCAGCAGAACAGCGAAGGGAACGGACCAGCTTTCGTACAGCGCTGTCAGGAACAGGAAGACGAACACAACAGACAATCCGAAGATCATGAGTGTGCTGCTTCCTGCGTTGATCTCTTCCCTGCTGAGGCCCGAAAACTCATAACCGTAGCCCGCCGGCAGCACATCGGCTGCCACTTCCCTCAGCGCCTGAATCGCCTGACCGCTGCTGAATCCTTCCGCCGCATTGCCGTTGATCTCTGCCGTACGGAAAAGGTTATAATGCGTGATGAGCGGTGCATTTTCAATCACCTTGGTGGTGACGAGTGTCCCTAGTGGAATCATCTGGCCTGATGCATTCCGAACGTAGTACTTCTCCAGGTTCTGGATGTTGGTCCGGTACATGGTGTCGGCCTGAGCGACGACACGGAAATTGCGGCCGTAGATCGTGAAATCGTTTACGTAGCGGCTCCCGAGAAATGTCTGCAGCGTCGAATAGACGTCTGCAATGGAAAGTCCGAGCTTCTTGCACTTCTCTCTGTCAACATCTACCTGGTATCCCGGTGTGTGCGCGCTGAAGAACGAGAACACGCGACTGAGTTCCGGACGCTTGTTCGCCGCAATCACGAAGGACTGTACAGTCTTCTCGAACTGCTTGATGTCATCCGTGCTTTCATGCTGCTCGAGCTCGAAGGTGAAGCCCCCCGTCTGTCCGAGGCCGGGGATAGCTGGAGGCGAGATGACGACGACGTTCGCGCTTTTGATCGCCGCGAACTTCCGCTGCAAGGTGGCAATCAGCGAACTCAGTTGAAGCGACTGGTCTTTCCGATCGTCCCAGTGCTTCAATTGTACAAAAATGGTGCCGCTGTTTGACTTCGTTGCAAACGTCACAACATTGAGCCCTCCCAGTGCGGCAAAATGGCCAATCCCCGGCGTGTCTTTCAGGATATCCATCATGCTGTTCAGCACCTCGAGGCTCCTTGTCGTCGATGACGCCTCGGGTAGTTCAAAGGTGACGTACAAACGACCCTCATCTTCGGTCGGTATGAAGCCCGTGGGCTTGTTCTTGAAAAGCACCCCGGTGGCCACATAGAGGACCGCCAGCATAATCAGGGCGTACCGAGCCCTGCGTATCCACACTTTGACGACATTCGAATACGAGTTGGTTGTTTTCTCGAACCAGGTGTTGAAACGGGCGAAGAACTTGTTCAGACCTTTCGACGTCTCGTCGAAGTGTGACGGCCTAAGAAGAAGCGTGCAAAGAGCCGGCGTTAACGACAGAGCAACAAACGCAGATATGAGAACAGAGATCGCGATGGTGATGGCAAATTGCTGGTACAATCTCCCAACAATGCCGGGAATGAAACCAACCGGAATGAAGACCGCCGCAAGGATGAGGGCAATTGCAACCACCGGCCCTGAAATATCCTGCATGGCTTTGAACGTCGCATCCTTTGGCGAGAGTTTTTCCCGGTCGATGTAATGCTGTGCCGCTTCCACAACAATGATCGCATCGTCTACCACAATGCCGATGGCCAGCACAAAACCAAACATCGTCAGGGTGTTGATGGTAAAACCAAGTGGTACGAAGAACGCAAATGTGCCGATGATCGAAACGGGAATCGCGAGCACCGGGATAAGTGTCGCGCGCCAACTCTGAAGAAACAGGAACACAACGAGAACGACGAGCCCCAACGCCTCGAGCAAGGTTGTTACAACTTCATCAATAGACACTTTCACAACAGAGACCGCCTCGAACGGCACAACGTAGTCGATGTCTTTGGGGAAGGACCTCTTGAGCGTCTCCATGGTCTTGTATATTCCCTCAGCGACATCGAGGGCGTTGCTTCCGGGAGCCTGATATACCAGCAAATAAGAGGCTCGCTTTCCGTCGACAAACGAATTGTTGGCATAACTGAATTTGCCGAGTTGGACCCGGGCAACATCATGCAGGTGGACCGCGGAGCCCTCCCGCGGATTCGACCGGATGATGATGTTTCCAAACTGCTCTTCTGATTTGAGACGGCTGTTTGTGAACACGGTGTATTCAAAAGCCTGTACATCTTTCTGCGGAGGAGCGCCGACCGAGCCGGCAGCAATTTGCAGGTTCTGTTCGGCAAGAGCGTTTACAACGTCACTGGCGGTCAGGCCGCGCTGTGCAAGCCGATCGGGTGACAACCAGACACGCATGCTGAAATCATCGGCGCGTGTAAACACGTCGCCGACGCCACTGACACGCAACAATGCGTCCCTGACGAAGATGTTCGCGTAATTATCG
This sequence comes from Ignavibacteriota bacterium, assembly GCA_003170475.1. Classification (GTDB taxonomy): domain Bacteria; phylum Bacteroidota; class Ignavibacteria; order UBA10030; family UBA10030; genus UBA9647. The sequence goes on from PMZI01000066.1 coordinate 34,440, forward strand.
ATGAAGGTGACGTCGTGTGTCGCCTCGGGTGAATACATGGCCACCAGCATCAAAATGCTCGGGTTTCGTTTCCTGGTGGTCAATCCGAGACGCTTCACATCATCCGGGAGCTGCGGCGTCGCAATGCCGACACGGTTCTGAATGTCGAGCGCCGCAATATCCGGATTGGTGCCGACACTCAAGGTGACGTTGATCGTCGTCCGGCCGTCGCTCGTGCTATTCCCTTGCATATACGCCATGCCGGGTGTGCCATTCACCTGAGACTCGATGGGAGTGGTGACCGTCTGCTCAACCGTCTGGGCGTCTGCGCCGCTGAACGATCCCGTGATCTGGACGGTCGGCGGAGTGATGTCCGGATATTGGCTGACGGGAAGCTTGAAAATCGAAAGGAGCCCGACGAGAACAATGACGATGGAGAGAACAATTGCTGTGACGGGTCTATGGATAAATGTGTTTGCGATCATCGCTTTCTTGTCGGAGTCTTATATGCCATGTCGATTGTCGCCGCTCGGTTTTGACCCCGCAGGAGTCACCAGGACGAGAGAGTTCTCTCTTAACCGTTGCATCCCCTCCACAACAATCTGGTCACCGGGTTGCAGTCCTTTATTCACAATGACCATATCGTCGATGTTCATGCCGAGCATGACTCTTCGCTGCATTGCCTTGTTTTCTTTCACTGCAAACACGAAGTATTCCCCCATTTGTTCTGTGACCGCTTTGTAGGGAATCAGCATGCTTGCTGACGCGCTGGTCGTGCGAACACGGAGATTGCACGTGAGCCCTGCTTTCAAGAGTCTCTTGGGATTGGGGAAAACGATCCTAATTCTGATGGTCCCTGTTTGCGAATCGACGGAACGGTCAAGGAAACTAAGGTGACCGAGGTACGGGTAAAGGGATTGATCAGGGAGGGTGATCATCAGCGTCGAATCCTTGCCGTTGGCAGAACTTTGCAGCAAGGCGTTGAACCTGGTGATCAGTTTTTCGTCAACTGCGCAATCGACTGCGATGGGATCATCGGAGGAAATCGTGTTCAGGACGGTCTGACCCGTTGTCACTGCTGACCCCAATTTCACGAGTGAGCCTCCTATCGTCCCGTCAAACGGTGAGTAGATAACGGAATACCGGAGGTTTGTCTCCACGCTCTTGACCGTCGCTTCAGCTGCAGCGACCTGCATCTTGGCCGATTCGAGATCCGCCTGTGCATGCTCCAGCGTCTGACGCGCAACGGCGTCGTTTTTCGCGAGATCCGCGTACCGGTCAGCGTCTTGCTGCGATTTGGCAAGATTGGATTTGGCGACATTCAGATTCGCCCGGGCCTGATCGTAGGCGGCTTCGTATTGCTGTCGATCAATCGAATAGAGCTTCATCCCCTTCACAACATGTTGGCCATCCTGTACCGAGATGTCGGTAATGTACCCAGACACTTCGGCCCGAAGGTCGACTTGATTCAGGGCCACAACGGTGGCGGGAAACTCATCATGATATGTCGCGTTTCCGGTTTTGACCTCAACCACCGAAACTTGTACCGGAGGAGGTCCCTTTTGTTCTGCTGCCTTGTTGACACTGCAGGAAGAGAGCAGTGCTGAGACAACCAGCAGGAGTGCCAGCACCAGGATGAAGTGTTTCATACTTGAATGATCCATTCGATTGTTAGTAAGAAATTGTCCCGAGCGCCTTTTGAACGTCCAGTCTGCTGATCAGCAATTGATAAAGAGCGTTGGTCCGATTGACCTGTGCCGTCCTCAGGTCAGTTTCGGCGGTGATGAATTCGAGATATGATTTCGTCCCGGCTTTGTACTGAAGCTGGATGGTCTGATAGACATCCTGGGCAAATTGGAGATTCTCTGTCAGGACTTTGTAGTTGTTGAGGCTGCTTTTGTAATTTGCCAACGCCCCTGCATACTGCGTGTTGATGTTGTTTGTCAGTGAGAAGAGATCATAATCAAATCGATCAACCTGCAGACTCGCTTGCCTGATCTGCTGGAGCCTTTTCCCCCCCTGAAAGAGTGGGAAGGAGAGTTGGAGACCGACGAACGAGTAGGGATAGCTCTGGTTGAAGAGAGGATTCGCGAGACTGTTTTGGTAGTTGATGGTGTATCCCCCATAGGCGCTCAACGATGGAAAGAAATTCCACTTAGAGTAGTTGAGGTTATCCTCTTGAAGGCGCTTCTGTGTTTGTAGCAACTGAAACTCAATTCTGTTGTCGTAGTGAACAAAGTACGTTGTGTCGACCAGCGCTTCGGGAGCAGTTTGTGAGTCATTATATTCCAAATTCAGGTTCGCGCCGGTCGGATAACCCATCTGTTCCTTCAAAGCGGCATATCGTGCCTTTAACAACTCTTGGGCTTGATTCCTGTCGGCTTTCACATTGTTCAACGCGATCAGGGCCCGCATGTAGTCTGTTTTGTCGACGATGCCTCCCTGATATTTGGTGTACGCATCCTTGTAGCTTTGTTCGAGCCGCAGAACGGATTCATCAAGCAGCGCGATTTGTTGCTTCGTCACCAGCGTTGCGTAGTATGCCTTGCTCACGTTGACCACAACATCGATTTTGGTGCTCGAGGTTCGTTGTCTCGCAAAAGCTCTGACATCGCTGGCGCTGCTGCTGGCGAGCAAGACGTCTTTGTTGAACAGCGTTTGCGTCGCGGTGAACTGGATGTTCGAAGAATTCGCGAGACCCTGATTGATCGGAACCCCCTGGACAATCGCCACCGGCAATTGGGGATTGTGTTGTACGTTGAAATTCACGCTCAACTGCGGAAACCAATCGGCGAGTTTGCCCTGGATCGTGCGCTCTGCAATTTCTTCATCGATCAGCGACTCTTGCACCAGCGGTTGATGCAACAGTGCATACCGAACGCAGTTCTGGAGCGTCCCTTCCTGCAATAGTGAGTCGGGTGAGGACTGCGACCAAGCCGGTAGTGCTGAAACCAGAACAAGAGAGATGACGCATATCATTCTAGACATTGTGCTGACTTTTCTTCTTCTGTTGATGTTTTGCCGATAATCGAGCTATTTCAAACCAGTTGAGGGAATCTTCCTTCCCGAGCGCCATAAAGGCGTATTATATACAACACAAAATGGCGGTGAGAGGTTTCGAACCCGGAAGAATCCTTTGACGCCAGAAGTCCAGATTGCTTTGCAAACATTGGTCAGAAGTTGATAGCGTACAAACAGACGATTCAGGCTGGCGACAGTACCAGTATGAAGAACCACGCCATGTCTCTTTTGGTGTGGACGAGCGGCTGGAACGAGTTCAATGTTCATTCTGTTGGGGAGTTACTTAGAGTTATCCTGAGAGAATTGGGTCCTTCTTTTCATACGCATACGTTTTTCCGCCACTGAATTGCCCATTTTCCGCACAGGAAAGCTCCTTTTCCCGATGTGAGCACGGTGTCGTGCTTTGTTCAAACCCTCAAAGGTCCGAGGGTCTATTCCAGTTCGACAAGGAGAATTGTATGGCTGAAAAGAAAATCATAGCAGTAGTTGGTGCGACCGGGGCGCAGGGAGGCGGTCTCGTCCGAGCCATCCTCAACGATCCCAATGGCGGCTTTCAGGCTCGAGCCATTACGAGAAACATCAACTCTGACAAGGCGAAAGAGCTCGCCAGGTTGGGCGCTGAGGTCGTCTCAGCTAATGTCGATGACCCAGAAAGCCTGAAGCGAGCATTCAAGGGTGCGTACGGAGTCTATTGCGTTACGTTCTTCTGGGCGGACTTTTCGCCGGAAAAAGAGATTACACAGGCAATCGCGATGGCTCATGCAGCGAAGGATGCAGGTATCCAGCACGCGATCTGGTCAACATTCGAGGATACTCGCAAGTGGGTACCGCTTAGTGACAACCGAATGCCGACTCTCCTGGGCAAGTACAAGGTGGCACACTTCGATGCGAAGAGCGAAGCGGACCATGTCTTCACAGATCTTGGCGTCCCGACGACGTTTCTCCTTACATCATTCTATTGGGAGAATCTCATCTATTTCGGTTCAGGTCCAAAGAAGGGCCCTGACGGGAAACTCGCCATCACGTTCCCGATGGGAGATAAGAAGCTCCCGGGAATTTCTTCCGAAGATATCGGCAAGTGTGCTTACGGAATATTCAAGAAGGGTCGTGAGTTCATCGGAAAGACCGTCGGCATTGCCGGCGAGCACCTGACAGGCGCACAGATGGCGACTTCACTCACCAAAGCGCTTGGAAGGGACGTGCGTTACAATGAGGTTTCACCAGATGTCTATCGCGGTTTTGGATTTCCGGGCGCTGAGGATATGGGCAACATGTTTCAGTTTAAACGCGATTTCGAGCAGGACTATTGTGGTTCACGCAATCTCGAATTTACCCGATCATTGAATCCGGGGCTACAGACTTTTGAAGCGTGGTTACGTCTGAACAAGAACCGCATCCCGCTTGAGTAACATGATCAACCCACTATTCCCGATGCCTCAGTAAATCTCACGGAAGAGCACCGCGATGAGGTGGATCGCATGATGAACAACACCGGTCCCGAACGCGTCACTTCGGGACCGGTTTCTTTCGTCACAATCCAAGCGACCGCCTGATGCCGAGTTCCATCCCTCGCAACTCTGACAATCCCCGCATTCTTCCGAACAAGGAATAGCCGGGATAAATGTTTGCCTTCTTTTGATCAGCTATCATGAGATGGCCGTGGTCCGGTCGCATCGGTAATCGTGTATCTCTTCGTCCTTCGCCTTCACGTCGCTTCTGCTCGAGGATGAGGGCTTTGATCACACCATACATGTCCACATCCCCTTCCAAATGATTGTCTTCTAGAAAATCACCCTCTCCGCTTTTCGTGACGTTTCGCAAGTGAATGAAGCTTACCCTGTTCGCGAACCTGTCCGCCATATCCACCAAATCATTCTGTCCGCCAGCTCCCAATGAGCCGGTACACAAAGTTAATCCGTTCGACGGCGAATTGACGACATGCAGTAGCTGTTCGACATCATGTTTGTTGCTCACGACTCTCGGAAGACCAAGTAATGGCCACGGAGGATCATCCGGGTGGATTGCCATGGATACTCCGAATTCTTCTGCGACCGGAATGATCTCGCGAAGAAATCCATACAGATTCTCGCGGAGTCCCTCGTCTCCGACATCATCATATTCCCTCAGTGCCAACTTGAATTGCTCAAGTGTGTAGGCTTCCTTTGATCCCGGAAAACCAAGGAGCACGGCTTCTCTGAGTTGTTCCTTTCGGTCCTCATCGAGACCTTCACAGTATTTCTTTGCCTGACGATACTGCTCGTCGCTGTAGTCTCTTGTTGCGTTTGGTCGATTCAGAATGAAGAGATCGAATGCTGCAAACGCTTTGGCTTCGAATTTTGTTGTTATGGATCCGTCTTTGAATTCCACCTCCAGAGCTGTGCGCGACCAATCGAGAACTGGCATGAAGTTGTAGCAGACCGTGTCAACACCGCAATGTCCGAGGTTTCGCAGGGAGGTTTTGTAGTTCTCCGTACGTTGACCGTAATTGCCTTTACGCTTCTTGATTTCTTCGTGAACCGGCAAACTCTCCGCGACAGACCAACGCAACCCCTCTGATTCAATATCGCTCTTCCTCTTCATGATCTCATCGACGGACCACACCTCACCAATCGGGATGTGGTGCAGAGCCGTCACGATGCCGGTTGCGCCTGTCTGCCGCACTTCTTTCAGTGTGATGGGGTCCGACGGACCGAACCATCTCCATGTGGGTTCAAGTGTCATCGATGCTAGTCCTTCTGAAATGTTCTTTCGGTCATCGTCTTTGAGGCAATATGCATTTTTTTCTCAACATGAAGTTTCTTCAACTTGCGTGTCAGCGATGTGTTCCTCTCTCTGAGTATGCTGCTTGGGCACCATAGATCCTGAGACCCGGGAGATGTTGTCCCTGCAAAGTGTGGAGGTTCTGGGATTGCAGCTTCCGGATATGCGCCCGTCAGCCCTGAAGTGGCATCGGGACCAATATCGCAGAGGGAGACAGAAAGTAGATCGCCGATTTCTGGCTCAAAATGGCCGTTTCTCACATCCGGAGCATCGCTTTTTCCCTTGCCTTTTACGAATCGCCTGTTTAATATTGAAACGGTTCAATCACTATTTAACCCATTAAATAGTACCGTAGTTCCAACCTTCCGCGTCAGCCAATTCCACAGGACCGATGGTTCTCTCTCCTTCGAAAGGCCGGGTTCACGGCGGAAGATGTGGTTGCGTTCCGGGAAAATTGACGGAGGTCTCCTACAGTTCCTTCGCCACACTGCAGCGTCTGTGCAGATAAATTCCCGGATCACCTGTCATATGGGCCGATCATCCAATCTTCTCCCGATCGACAGCCCCAGCTCTCGCCACGGAACATGACAATGATGGAAAAACCCGTTCACACCGATACCTTGAGCCAGGAAGTCATACCAGACTATAAGAACTGCAGACTCACAGTCGATGATCGACTCTCAGATCTTTTGAAGCGTATGACGATCGAAGAGAAGGTCGCTCAGATGATCTGTGTCTGGCGACAGAAGCAGACTGTGCTCTTCGACGAAAACGGAAAACTCGATCTCAACAGACTCAAGGCAAGCTACCCTAACGGCGTCGGTCAAATGGCACGCATCAGCGATACGTCCGGCGGCCTCAACGCTCCGCAGATGGCGGACCTTGCCAATACTCTCCAGAGATTCTTTCTAGAAGAGACTCGTCTCGGCATCCCGGCGATCTTTCACGAAGAATGTCTCCACGGGCTTGTCGCCATCGATGCCACAAGCTACCCCCAACCCATTGGACTCGCATCCACATTCGATCCCGCTCTCATCGAAACAATCTACACAGCAATTGCAGAGGATGCGCGCTCGCGCGGAACGCATCAGGCATTGACCCCGGTGGTCGACGTTGCCCGCGAACCACGCTGGGGACGCGTCGAAGAGACGTTTGGTGAAGACCCCTTCCTCGTCGCCCAAATGGGCATCGCTGCTGTTCGAGGGTTGCAAGGTGACGGAAGCATGAAGGACAAGAAACGAGTCATTGCAACGCTGAAGCACTTTGCCGCCCACGGTCAGCCCGAATCCGGTTCAAATTGCGGCCCGGGGAATTTCTCCGAACGCCTCCTGCGCGATACGTTCTTCTATCCATTCCGTGAAGTCATTCAGAAGGCGAATGCCCTGAGCATCATGCCCTCGTACAATGAAATTGATGGGGTCCCATCACATGCCAACAAGTGGCTGTTGCGGGACATTCTTCGCAACGAGTGGGGTTTCCGGGGTATGGCTGTTTCAGACTATTTTGCGATCACGGAACTGAACCAACGAGATGAGGCAACGAGCTTCTCTCTCGCCAAAGACAAAGTTGAAGCTGCACTTCTCGCCGCGGAGGCGGGCGTCAATATCGAATTGCCCGATGCAGACTGCTATCCCAACCTGATCCAGCTTGTCCAAAGAGGCAGGCTCGACGAATCTGTCATCGATGAACTGGTCTCCCCCATGCTGCGATTCAAGTTCCAGCTGGGATTGTTCGAAGATCCATTTGTTCATTTTGATGTCCCTCAACAGGAAATCAAGATTGAAAAGGACCGAAAGCTCGCGCTTCGAGCTGCGCACGAGACCATCACCTTGCTCAAAAACGAAGGGGATCTGCTGCCTCTCCGTTTGAAAGAAGGTGATACCATTGCAGTTATTGGTCCGAATGCAGATCGTAAGCTTCTGGGAGGATACAGCAGCAGGCCAAAACACTACACTTCGGTTCTCCAAGGTATCAAAGAGAGAGCCGGGATGAATTTCAACGTTCTTTACAGTGAAGGATGCAAGATAACGGTAGGCGGCTCCTGGGATGAAGATGTCGTAACACCGTCAAATCCGGAGGACGATCGGAAAGCCATCGATCGGGCCGTGGAAACGGCGAAGAAGGCCGCACTCGTCATTCTTGCCCTCGGCGACAATGAGCAGACTTCAAGAGAGGCCTGGAGCAAGACTCACCTCGGCGACAGAGCTTCCCTCGATCTCGTTGGCATGCAGAACGATCTGGTCAAAGCAGTTCTCCAAACCGGCAAGCCGATTGTCGTTCTTCTCTTTAATGGTCGCCCGAATTCAATGAATTACGTCCAGCCACACGTGCCGGCCATTGTTGAATGCTGGTACTTGGGGCAAGAGACCGGCCATGCTGTAGCGGATGTTCTGTTCGGAGATCATAATCCTGCGGGGAAACTGCCAATTTCGATTCCGCGGTCTGTTGGACATCTTCCCTGTTTCTACAATCACAAACCCTCAGCGCGCCGGGGATATCTGTTTGATGACATTACGGCGTTGTACCCCTTTGGCTTTGGCCTGAGCTATACAACGTTCAGTTTTTCTCATGCGAGACTGGAGAAGTCGACCATTCGCAAGAACGAATCGACCAGAGTGCTCGTGGATGTTCAGAATACCGGTAAGACCGCAGGCGGTGAGACTGTTCAGATGTATATCCGGGATCTCATCAGCTCTGTCACGCGACCGGTGAAGGAATTGCGAGGATTCAAGAAAATCTATCTGGAACCCGGTCAATCGATCACGGTCGCTCTGGACATTTTGCCTGAACACCTGGCATTTACCAACATCGATATGGAGTACGGAGTTGAAAACGGAGATTTTGAGATCATGGTCGGGAATTCTTCCCGCGATCAGGACCTCACCAAAACGATTCTTCACGTAGAATAGCAGACCAGGACGAACAATGGTCCAGCAGTCCACCGAACACATCCAGAAACTCATACGCGGGTGACTTGTGGCATCGACTAACGAGAAACTTTCGGTAGGTGAAAAAATTGGCTACGGCTTTGGCGATGCGGCTGCCAATTTTGTATTCCAGACGATGCTGATTTTTCAGCTTGGGTTTTACACGGACGTCTTTGGCATTTCCGCAATTGCAGCGGGGACGCTGCTTCTCGTGGGTCGATTCTGGGACGCGATTTTTGATCCGTTCATGGGCGTCGTTGCCGACCGCACAAATACCCGATGGGGCAAGTTCCGGCCCTGGGTTCTGTGGTCTGCCATTCCGTTCGCCGTCATGTTTGTCCTCGCATTCACGACGCCGAACTTTGGAATGACCGGGAAGGTGATCTACGCCTACATCACCTACATTCTTCTGATGACGGTCTATTCAGTCAACAACCTCCCCTACTCCGCTCTCAATGGAGTCATCACGGGCGATGTCAACGAGCGCACCAGTCTCTCCTCCTACCGGTTCTTCTTTGCCATGTCTGCATCGTTCCTTGTTCAGGGATTGATGCTCCCGCTGGTTGGAAAATTCGGACACGGAGATGCCGCCGCAGGATGGACGTTGACAATCGGGTTGTTTGCCGCACTGAGCGTCGTTTTCTTCGTCATTACCTTCTTCAGCGTTCGCGAACGTATTCACCCTGATCCGAATCAGAAATCTTCTCCCAAGCAGGACTTTGCCGATCTCCTGAAGAACAAACCATGGATTTCCATGTTTGTGCTCACGCTTTTCGTCTTCATTACGCTCGCGCTGTGGGGAAGCGGGATGTTCTACTACTTCACGTACTATCTCGGCAAAGACCAACTGTTCGCGTTCCTGCAATCGTGGGGGCTTGTTACTGCGGCCGAAAGCGCCCATGTCACCACTTCCTGGTGGCACGATCTGCTCAATGCGTTTGGACTCGTCGCCAAAGAGGATCGGAGCAACGTCACGTCGGTCGCCTTCAGCCTCTTTAACATGAGCGGCCAGCTGGTTACCATCCTCGGCGTTCTGGCTTCTAAATGGCTGGCGATCAGGTTCGGTAAACGCCTTGTGTTCCTCGTCGGATTATCGTTCACGACCCTCTTCACACTATCGTTCATCATTGTCCCGCCGGAAGCAGTCGAACTCACATTTGTTCTGAACATCCTCAAGTCTCTTGCGTACGGCCCAACAATTCCATTGCTGTGGGCAATGATGGCAGACGTTGCGGATTTTGCAGAGTGGAGAACACACCGTCGTGCTACCGGTGTGGTGTTCGCGGGAATCGTCTTTGCTTTGAAGGCAGGACTAGGATTTGGCGGCGCCATCTGTGGATGGCTGCTTGCGACATACGGCTATGTGCCCAATGCCGTGCAGTCAGACTCAGCGCTGTTGGGCATCCGACTCACAGGAAGCGTCTATCCGGCGATCACCTTCCTGATCGGCGTGATTGCGCTGTTGTTCTATGGAATTACGAAGAAATTGAACCTGCAAATTCAGGACGAATTAGCCGAACGGCGCAAGAGTTTTTCAACCGCCACGCCGACAGCTTGAATTCCAGACGGGGCGTGACCATATTCGCGTATCCGTTGTTGTTTGTAGGCCCCAAGAACTGTCATGAATAGTTGAAAGAAGAAGAATGTCCAAGACGTATTTTCCGAACATCCCGACCACCATTCCCTTCGAAGGCAAGAATTCGAAGAATCCGCTCGCCTTCAAGTACTATGATAGAGATCAGCGGGTCGGCTCGAAGACGATGGCTGAACATCTTCGCTTTTCTGTTGCGTACTGGCACACCATGCTTGGTAATGGCGCTGACAGGTTCGGTGGCCCAAGCATCGAGCGCACTTGGCGGCAGGCAAGCGACCCGATGGACCGTGCGAAAGAGACGCTGGACGCGGCATTCGAGTTCTTTCAGAAATTAGGGATCGACTACTACTGCTTCCACGATCGGGACATCGCTCCTGAAGGCGTCACCGTCACCGAGTCGATCAGAAATTTGCAAACCATCATCGGTATCGCCAAACAGAAGCAGAAAGCGACGGGCGTCAAGCTGTTGTGGGGAACGGCAAACCTGTTCAGCAATCCCATCTATTCCCAGGGAGCCGGAACAAATCCAAACGCTCTCGTGATGGCTCATGCTGCGACGCAGGTCAAGAATGCTCTCGAGGCAACCAAAGAACTTGGCGGAGAGAACTACGTGTTTTGGGGCGGACGGGAAGGATACGAGACGCTCCTCAGCACGGATTTGAAACGAGAGCAGGAGCAGATGGCTCGGTTCTTCCAGATGGCGGTCGATTACAAGAAGAAGATCGGCTTCAAGGGACAATTCCTCATTGAACCAAAACCCGCGGAACCGTCCAAGCACCAATACGATACCGATGCTGCAACCACCCTCGCCTTCCTCAGAGAATTCGATCTCATCGACGACTTCAAGCTCAACATCGAGGCAAACCACGCAACGCTTGCCGGACATACGTTTGAACATGAACTTGCTGTTGCGTCTGCAGCAGGAAAGTTGGGAAGTGTGGATGCAAACCGCGGAGATCTTTTGCTCGGATGGGACACGGATCAGTTCCCGACCGATGTCTATTCAACGACGCTCGCGATGGTCATCATTCTGAAACAAGGCGGTCTGGGAAAAGGCGGACTCAATTTTGATGCGAAGGTGCGCCGCAGCTCCATCGATCCGAGTGATCTGTTCTACGCGCACATCGGCGGCATGGACGCATTTGCACGCGGCCTCTTGATCGCTCACGAGATTATGGAAGAGAAGGTGTTTTCAAAATTTGTAGCAGAGCGCTACAAGAGCTTTGACTCGGGGATGGGCGCCAAGATCATGTCCGGAAAAGTCGGTTTGAGCGATCTCGAGAAGTGGGCTGTCAAAGAGGGGGCGCCGGATCTTGCAAGCGGACGGCAGGAAATGCTTGAGAATATTCTCAACTCATACATATTTCGTTAGAACTCGTTTTTGTCATTCCGAGGTTGTTCAACAAGTCATGTTTGTCATTTCGAAGGAGCGAAGCGACTGAGAAATCTGAACAAAAAGAAAGATTTCTCCCCCGATTGGAAAACATCGGGATCGAAATGACATTGACACTTTCAAGTCAGCCTCGGCAACAAAAACCGAAACTGAGCTTCACCATCACACGAAGCGAATAAAGGCCATATGTTGAATTACCACTCGAAGCGTGCACGTTTTTCGACCGTCATAAGGCCAGAACATCATAAAGGAGACACTGTTGTGAAAAACTTACTGGTTCGTACAACAGCAGCGATCGCACTACTCTTGTTCTTCGCGGCTTCTTCTCTCATGGCGAACGGAACGATCAAGGGAAAAGTGTTTGACAAGGACACCAAGGAAGGGCTCCCCGGCGCCAACGTCACGATCAAAGGGACAAGCACAGGGACGGCGTCCGATCTGAATGGAGCGTTCACCCTCCCCAGCGTGCCGCCTGGAACATATACCCTTCAGGTCTCCTATGTCGGGTACCTGCCAAAGACCGCAACTGTAAGCGTGAGCAATGATGGCGTAGTCGTATCGGATTTCGCTCTCACGGGGGCCGTAATCCAGGGACAGGAAGTCCTCGTCACGGCACAAGCTGTGGGACAGATGCAGGCGATCAACCAGCAGCTGGCCTCCAACAAGATAGCCAACATGGTGTCGGAGGAAAGAATCCAGGAGCTCCCAGACTTCAACGCGGCGGCTGCCATGAGTCGTTTGCCGGGTGTCTCGACGCTCCAGAGTTCCGGCGAAGCAAACAAGGTTGTCATCAGAGGGTTGGCTCCTCAGTACAATCAGGTATCGGTGGGCGGCATCACGATGGCATCAACTGGAAGTACTCAGATCGGCACAGCTTCTCAGGGCGGAACTTCAGGGTTTATTTACGACGACAGAAGCGTCGATTTGACAATGATCACCACCTATATGATCAAGTCCATCGAGGTTTTCAAATCTCTCACTCCCGACATGAATGCAAATGCCATCGGTGGGGTTGTCAATATGCAACTGCGCGAAGCTCCTTCATCGATGCACTCCGATGTTCTGTGGCAGTCCGGTTATACACAAAAGACAGGCAATTACGGCAACTACAGGGGAATTGGATCTGTCAGCGATCGTTTCTTCAACGATGCTCTTGGCATCTATTTCCTCGGCAGTGCAGAGCAATACGACCGCGATGCGGACAACATGAATGCCACCTACTCGACCGCCCAGATTGGAATCAACCCGCTCACAGGCTACAACGACGTACAGGTCAACAATGTCCAACTCAATCGACACAAGGAAACAAGAAAACGATATGGCGGCAACCTTATCCTGGACTATCGACTGCCATTTGGTACACTCAGGTCGGTGAATATGTTCAGCGAGTTGAACTCGGATTATCGGGACTACAACACCGTCCTCGACTATCAGAACAACAACCTCCTTTTCAGATATCGGTCCGGAAAAGGGACCCTTGATGCGGGGGTCAACTCTTTGCAATTTGAAAGTGATTTCGGATTTATGTCTGTTGACCTTGAGGGCGCGTACACCTACTCGAAGAATTACTTGCCGAACTCACCGTACTACCAGTTCCAGCAGACTGGCGGCGCACGCTCTTCCTCTCAACAATCAAATGTGATTCCCGAGAACCTGTTATCCGATGTGAGATACGTCAGCGACACCACTGCGTATCTGATGTCCGTAAGCCTGTTCTCATCCGAATATCGCGAGAAGGATGCGGTGTTCAAAGGCAGTTTCAAAGTTCCCTTTAGTCTTGGAGAAGCAATCTCCGGCCACCTCAAGTTCGGAGGAGAATTTAACCGCAACGATCATATCAATGATCAGAATACGCCGTATTGGGGTGCAAGCGGGGGCAATAACGGGGCGACCACTATAGACCGACAGATTATGGACGGCGTGAAAGCCCAATTTCCTTTCCTGGTAACCGACGCAACCGGAAGATTCCGGACAAGCAACTTTACGTCACACGATTCGAAACTGTACGATCCATTTCTGAACAACAGTTTCGGAAGTATGTACTGGGTTAATGATCCTGGGGTGTTAGACCAGGTCGTGAACTACATCAGTCATGTGCCAGCATTCGACGCGATTAATTCAACCTCGGTAAACCCTGGTGGATGGTTTCAAGGTGCATATCAGATGCTGACGAACGACTACCAGTACGTCGAGAAATACTACGCGGCATACTTGATGTCGCAGATTAACTTTGGCCCGAGTGTCATGGTGGTGGGCGGGGTCCGGTATGAAGAAATCAAAGGCATCTATCAGGCTTACAATCTCGCGGACGGTCGTAATCCAGCGACTCAAAGAGTCTTTGACGCCGCCATTTATCCGGAGAATCATTTCGTTCTCCCCCAGGTGCAGACGAAGGTCGATATTTTCGATTGGGTCGACGCACGGTATTCGTACGCCCAAACGCTTGCCCGGCCGGACTATCATCAGCTTTCGCCGCACTATACGATGGACTACACTCAGACGAACGTCTGGGCAGGCAACCCTCATCTGCAACCCGCGCAAGCCTACAACCACGATTTGATATTTACCTTCCACAGTAACGAATTGGGTCTTCTGTCGATCGGTGGATTCTACAAGGAAGTGAAGAATTTTACTTTCTACACACAGTACAAACTGCACCAGTACTACGATCCGATCACCCGGGTAACAACCATTATTCCACCGGGATATGATTCGATCGGCACGTACTCATCACTCGGCGTCCCTCCGAAATCCGGCGCGTTGCTGTACACTTACATAAACAATCCCTTCAAAGCTTACGTGCGGGGTGTCGAAGCCGATCTGCAGACGAGATTCTGGTATCTCCCCTTCCCATTCAACGGCTTGCTGATGGGTATCAACTACACACACATCTCGTCTTCAGCGCGCTATCCGTTGAGAGACGAGAAGACGGCTGGTAGACCGCCCAATCAGGTCATTACTCAGATCGACAGTTCCCGAGCCGGTCGGCTGCTGTACCAGCCGAATGACATTGCAAACGCTTTCGTGGGGTACGACTACAAGGGTTTTTCGGGCAAGGTGACCTTTGCATTCCAAGGAAATTCTGTCAGCAACATCGGTGCGTTCCCGGAAGCAGATGGTTTCACGGACAACTACTTCAGGGTTGATGCCTCTTTCAGGCAAGTGCTCCCCTTGCCCGGCCTCCAAGTGTTTCTTGACTTGACGAATATTAATAATAGGATGAATGTTTCCAGACAAATATCGATCAGCGGATTCACGATCGAGCAGAACTACGGAATGACGGCAAATCTGGGCGTGAGATATCAACTAGGACAGTAGCACCTCATGAGTGAACCCGAACTCGATCGAGTCTTGTCGGGACGCTCGACAAACGAAAGAGAATTCTAGAGTATCGTCTTGTTTCGTTCTTATAACTCACTCTACATCATCAACAAGGAGAATTATCATGAAGAGACTGGTTCTTACAGTTTTTCTTGTGGCCCTCTTGATCGCGGTACCAGGATCGGGGTTTGCCCAGACCATTGTGAATGTGGTCAGTGACATCACGGGGGGTACCGAAGGAAACCTCAACAAAGCTATTCAGACGGCCATCACTGCCAATAAGCTCTCCACAACATTGTTCAAGCTGGAGGCGTACGGCTACTATATCTCGACCGGCACAATCAACGTTCCGTCTGGACAAACACTGAACATCGAAGGGGCTACACCGGGAACGACACAGGCCACTGCCCCTCCGCAGATCGTTTGGACGGCCAGCGGCACCCCTGATACCAGATTCAACTTTGCCGTAAACGGAAACCTCAGCTTAAAGAACGTTTGGCTCTTGTACGCGAACGCAACCGGCGCTCAGGTTGGCTCCAGTCTTGCCTTCCAGGATGATCCGCTCGCGGTCAACGGACAGAGAGGGACGTTCGAAAATGTCATCTTCGACTACGCCCCCTGCCCGGGGGATGCTTCAGGATCCGTGGATGTCGCATGCAAGCACTTCAGAGGAAACTTCAAAAACTGCTACTGGAAGAACTGCATGGACTCGCACCTCAAATACTATGGTCGGGCCGTGTCATACCCCTACAGCACCACCGGATGGCATTCCGACAGTCTCACCTTCGAGAATTGCACCTTTGCGAACATGGGCTATGTCGTCATGCAAGAAGCGGACGAGTATGCGGACTACATCAAGATGAACCATTGCACGTTCCTTGACATTGTGGAATTTGCTTTGGAACAGGGTCGGTGGTACAAGCTCTCCGTAACAAACTGCCTTTTCGTGAATAGCTGGATGGAAGGCTATATTCCAGCGCAAGGCACGCCGGGTAGCGCCATTATTTCAATAGACAGCGTTGCCACTTTTTCATATACAGTCCCGTGGACCGAGCAGGATCGGCGCATCCTCTTCTCGAATAGTGCTAATTATCTCGATCAGTGGATTGTTGATTGGATGGGGCCGAATGGCAATCCGTACAGCAAGAATCTTCATCTCAACCGGCAGGATGATCAGATCCCGGCGCCGAGGCCGATGCTCATGCGGACGACACTCACGTTCTTTGATAGCGTTGCAAACGGAAAGAAAGTCTTTCCGTATATCAACCGATTCGCCCTCACCGATGGCGTCAATCCAGCGTTTATTGCACCTCCGACCGACACCGGGCTCGTGAAAAACTTCCTTTACAGGAAATGGAACGACAACTCGGATACAAACTGGGCCTGGAGGCCGTACAATAGCATTAGTCAGCTGTGGCCGTTGGTTGAAAACCTGTCATACACAAACACCACGCTCAAGACTGCAGCCATGGGAAATTACCCCCTGGGAGACTTGTATCACTGGTGGCCGACTCAGTATACGGCGTGGGCGGCTCAGGCGAGCGCTGAAAACACACGACTCAACACCTGGCTCTCGACCGGCAAGGATCCTCTGGCATCTGACGTAGAGAAGGTGAGCGGCATCGTTCCTCAGGAGTACATGCTTGGCCAGAACTATCCGAATCCATTCAACCCGACAACACACATCGAATACTCTGTTCCAAAGACGGGTTACGTTTCGTTGAAGGTGTTCAACGCGCTTGGCCAGGAAGTGGCGACACTCTATGATGGGCTTCAAAATCCTGGTAAGTACATTGCAACATTCGACGGCAAGGGATTAACAAGCGGTATTTACTTCTACCGTCTGCAATCCGGAACAGCTTCGATTACACAAAAACTCATTCTCATGAAATAACAACTAATCCACAATTCACAAACTCTTTACAGGAGCAGGAATATCATGAAGAAACTCTTCGTGTTAATTGTTCTCGCAACCATATTTCTTGTCGTGATGGGAAATATGTTGCAGGCTCAGACAGCCGTTACTCAATGGGGTTCGACGCCTCGCGGTACCTCTGATTGGACTGTTCTTAATACAGCATCAACACCAGCTGGTAATGCCTCTATGGGTGGTACTGCAGCTCCAACAGCATGGATGTCGATCAAAGGTGGTTTTGCTCCCATGACACCAACCACCTCCCAGGCCTTTGTCATCACCGGTACTTTTGAGTTTGTTGGGGGTGGCAACGGTGCTGCTTATACGTGGCTTCGTTTTGCTTTATTTAATGAAGCCGGAACGCTGACCGGACAGAATACACCTACCGCTGCCTGGAGCGAGGATGCCAACGCTTATGGATACGAGTTTGATCCAAGATCAGGCGCAGGTACCATAGCAAATGGCAGTGGTGGTGGTGTTGGTGAACAGGGTACTGAGTGGTATATCAATAACTCAAAATCCTGGACCAGTACCAACAGCAATGGCGGCAGAGCTATTTCGACTGTACTGCAAGCCCCGTACAATCAAGTAGCAACGGCGGGTGTTTATGATTGGGCGATATCCGTTCAACCGCTCGCGACTGGTGGAAGCCAAGTAAATTGGTATTTTATACAACAGCATGCAGCAAGTTCAACGAACTACTATTGGTGGGGCGGCTCGTTCGTTGATCCTACACCGGTAACAACTTCGTTCAACAGCATCGGTTTTGGTGTTAACGGTTCTGGTGTAGACGCTACAATGAAGCAGGTTAATTTAACGAATGTCAAAGTGTCGCTTGGTTCACCGATCACAGTGCCGACAGCCCCATTTCAGTCATTTTACGTTGACGCTTGGGGTGGCACACCCCGTGGTACCCAGGATTGGACTATACTCAATGACTCAACGTATCTGATTGGTGATGCCAGTATGGGTGGTACTGCTGCTCCAAGTAATTGGATGACGATTAAAGGTGGTTTTAGAGAAAAGGATTCAACTCTAAAAACTGTTAAACCAACCGTTGACAAAGCCCTCGTCATCACCGGCACTTTTGAGTTTGTTGGGGGTGGCAACGGTTCTGCTTACACGTGGCTTCGTTATGCCTTATTCAATGAAAGAGGTACGCTGACTGGTAGGAATACACCTGCTGCTGCATGGAGCGAGGATACCGTCGCCTGGGGATACGAGTTTGATCCAAGATCAGGCGCAGGCACCATAGCAAATGGCAGTGGTGGCGGTGTTGGCGAACAGGGGACTGAGTGGTATGTTGTTAACTCAAAATCCTGGACGAGCACCAATAGCAATGGCGGCAGAGCTATTTCGACTGTACTGCAAGCCCCTTCCAATCAAGTAGCCTCCGCGGGCGTCTATGATTGGGCGATATCCGTTCAACCGCTCGCTACTGGTGGAAGCGAAGTGCGGTGGTATTTCATACAACAGCACACAGCAGGTACAAGCAATTACTATTGGTGGGGCGGCTCCTTCATTGATCCGACGCCTGTAGCAACTGGGTTTAACAGCATTGGTTTTGGCGTCAATGGTTCTGGTGTAGACGCCACAATGAAGCGGGTTAACATCAGGAACGTCAAAGTCGACTTAACTACGCCGATAACAGTTCCCACTGCTCCATGGCAAGCTTACTATGTTAAGGACTGGGGTTTCATCGGCGGCAGGATGTACGGATGGACCTTTACGCAGGGCGATGTCGTCGGTAATGCAACCATTTCGGGAACGAAGGCGAATGACAAGTGGGCTGCAATCCGTGGCGGTTTCGAGGCCCTTGCACCCACGGCGGCAAAGGCTATGGTGTTGACAGGATCAGTGGAATTTGTCGGCGGTGGGCTCTTTAACCCCGGCACATTCCGCTTTGGTACTTTCTATAGCGATCAGGCAGGAAAGGTCATCCTGGACACTGCGAAAGCCACACTTCCAGACTCCACACGCTGGGATGGAACCGAATTCAATACCAATGGATATTTGTTCGTCCCACCAATCAGTACAACAGGGCTCTTCAACTGGGCGGGAGTCAATCAGGGTGCAAGCTCCGGCGGTGTCATCAACGGAGCGTGGCTGCATACCGACTATCCGGCAACAGGATGGACGACCAACTACACGCTGGGCACCGATGTTCAAACACCGGCGAACTCACCATTCCCGGCGGGTGTTTACGACTTCACAATTACAGCATATGCGAAGTCTACGACATCGAATGATGTCCGGTGGAAGCTGGCGAAACAGGGGGGTGGCTATTCGATCACAGGAAAACTCACCGACTCCCATATGCCGCTGGCAGCCACGAAATTCAACAGCATCAACTTCGCGATCTCCGGGGATTCTCCCGTAACCGGACTGAAACTGACGAACGTGAAAGTTGACTATGTCGATGTCGCGTCTGTGCCCATCGCCTCGATTGTCGGTGTGACGAGCGTTGAAGGAGCTAGCTCCACGGCGCCAACGACATTCGCGATGGAACAGAACTATCCCAATCCGTTCAATCCTTCGACAACGATCCGCTACGACGTTGCGAAGCCCGCGTATGTGACAATCCGTGTGTACGATGTGCTGGGCCGGATGGTCTCGCAGCTCGTCGATGGAGTACATGCGGCGAGCAGCTACGTGGTTCGCTGGAACCCGTCCGGACTGAGCAGCGGTACGTATCTCTACCGGATCGATGCCCGAAACGTGGATGGTTCGGGATCGTTCAGTTCTGTGAAGAAGCTGATTCTGATGAAGTAGAACATCTTCATTGTTCAGACAGCCCGTCCGTGTTTCTCGGGCGGGCTGTTTTTGTTTTCAGGCATCGTTTGATCATATTGAACTGAATCGATGTTCTTAGGATAGAGGATTGTTATGCTTTCCTTGCTCAGAATTTCGTGCGTCAACCCCTCGGAAATTCGGGACGATTATTTTCAACCACCTATTGTACCAACGCGAACTTGGTCGCACTATGGACGGCGGTTGACAACGATCGTTTTGATATTTCTCACGGCGTTCACGCTGTTATCTGAACGGGCTTCATCACAACCCCTGTCCAGCAACAAGGAGAAGTTTCTCGGAGCAGGCACGAGCTCTCCCCCTGAGAGAAACATGTATCAATATTGGAATCAGGTGACGCCGGGGAACGATGGCAAATGGGGTTCCGTCTCCTTCGCACGGGGACAATATAACTGGTCAAACCTGGACGCGATCTACAACTATGCGAAGAACCTCGGCCTCCTCTACAAACATCACACGCTGGTGTGGGGTAGTCAACAGCCTGCATGGGTGAGCGCCCTTTATCCCGATACAGCTGCCGTGAGAGCAGCGGTCGAGGATTGGATCAGTCGTGTCGGGCAACAGTATCCGAAGATGAATTTCGTCGACGTTGTAAACGAGCCTATTCACGCTCCTCCGTCCTATCTTGCAGCGCTTGGGGGGAACGGATCAACCGGATGGGACTGGGTCATTACCGCATTTCAACTTGCGCGGAAGTACTGCCCCAACGCCAAGCTCCTCGTGAACGAATACAATATCCTCGGCAGCACACCAACAGCAAACACCTATCTGACGATCATCAACCTCCTAAAAGACCGCGGCCTGATCGACGGCATCGGTGTACAGGGACATTATTTCGAGTTCAGGAGCCATATCGGCACCACAGGTTACAACTACAGTCTAACCGACATCAAAACCAATCTCAACAGACTTACGGCGACCGGGCTTCCCGTTTACATTACCGAGTTTGATATTGATGAACCGATTGATTCCAACCAGGTGTCACAGTACAAGATTTATTTCCCCATTCTCTGGAGCAATCCCGGGGTCAAAGGCATTACGTTCTGGGGATATATCCAAAACGATGTTTGGAGTTCGTATCCCAACACCTATCTACTGTACTCCGATGGACGAGAACGCCCCGCGATGCAATGGCTGCGGACATACGTCTCGAGTCCCCAACCTCCATCTCTGATTTCACCCATCAATCAAATAGGGATTGTGCGCAATCCGCTTTTAGTTTGGCAATCTTCTGCCACTGCAACATCTTATCACGTTCAGGTTTCCGACAACAGTGTGTTCGTAGGCATGGTTGTCGACACAATGGTTGCCGATACAACGCTTCGGCTTAGTGCCCGGGCGGCAAATTCGACATACTATTGGCGCGTAAGCGGCGTGAATCAATATGGAGCAAGCGACTATTCGGCCTCCGGATTTGTTACAGGAGATCTGATCTCAACTGTCGAAACGAATAATGATGTCCCGAAGGATTTCAGTCTGTCGCAAAATTACCCAAATCCGTTTAATCCAAGCACAAATTTTGAGTTGCGAGTTGCGAGTTCCGAGTTTGTTTCGGTGAAGGTGCTTGATGTGCTGGGAAGAGAAGTTGCGACACTCGTAAACGAACAGCGACAACCGGGAACATATTCGGTTCGATGGAGCGCCTCGGGGCTGCCCAGTGGCGTGTACTTTTATCGCCTCCGTGCTGGCGAATTCGTGGAAACAAAGAAGATGATTCTCGCGAAATAAGGAACCTCGGCAATCAGGTCACCCCGAAAAGTTCCGCTTTATGAATCCCGCCTGTGAGCGGAATCCTGAGAGGCGGGACTTCAGTTCGGGGTCTCAAGACAAGGTCCTGACCAGAACCATGTCAGGACGACATTTCGATGTGAAAGGAGATTGTATGTCGAGAACAGGAACGTGCCTTCTTGTGCTCGTGCTCATCGGGTTTTCTCTGAAGGCCCAGACGAACAAACCTGCAACTATTCCCCATCTGGAAAAACATGGCACTGCCACTCAGCTCATCGTTGACGGCAAGCCGATGCTGATGCTCGCCGGTGAGACGGGAAATTCCAGCGCGTCCGACCTGAAGTATCTGGATGAGATCTGGCCCAAGATCGAGAAGATGAACCTCAATAGCTTGCTCGTGCCGGTGTACTGGGAATTGATCGAACCGGGCGAAGGGAAATTTGATTTCACACTTGTGGACGGTGCAATCAACGGTGCGAGGAAGCATAACATCAAACTGGTATTCCTCTGGTTCGGGACATGGAAAAACAGTATGTCCTGCTACGCTCCGTTTTGGGTCAAAATAAATCAAGAGAAATTTCCGCGCGCCCGGGATGCACAGGGTCGGGCTCAGGAAATCCTGACGCCGTTCAACAACGAGAATCTGAACGCTGACAAGAAGGTTTTTTCCGAGCTCATGAAGCACATCCGCATGGTCGATGCAGACTATCATACCGTCGTCATGGTACAGGTGGAAAATGAGATCGGCATGATCCCGGATTCCCGGGATCATAGCAAGGAAGCAGATCGAGCCTTCAACGCGAATGTTTCGGCCGAATTGCTTCAGTACCTCGAGAAGAACAAGGAGTCACTGACCCCCGAACTTCGAAAGGCCTGGGGCGACCGGGGTTTCAAGACTTCGGGAACGTGGGAAGAGATATTTGACAAGGGGCCACTGACGGATGAGTTGTTCATGGCCTGGTATTTCGCAAAATACACAAATGCAGTTGCCGAGGCCGGCAAGAAAGAGTATACGCTCCCTATGTACGTCAACGCAGCTCTGATACGGCCCGGCTACAAACCCGGGCAATATCCGAGCGCCGGACCACTCCCCCACCTATTCGATGTCTGGAAAGCGGCAGCTCCTGCGATAGATTTTCTCTCCCCTGATCTCTATTTCAAAAATTTTGCCGAGTGGGTCACCAAGTACGACCGCCCGGGGAATCCGCTCTTCGTCCCGGAGGCGAGCAACGCTCAGAGCATGGCCAATGCGTTCTACGCGATCGGCCCGTTGAACGCTATGGGCTACAGCCCGTTTTCGATAGAATCATTGGAGCATCCGGAGAACAACCAGGTCACAAAAGCGTATGACGTTCTGAAGCAGCTCACCCCTCTGATCCTCGCCAATCAGGGAAAGGGAACGATGACCGGAGCGCTGCTCGACAGCGCAAACCAGAAAGCTGAACTGAAACTCGGCGACTACGTATTCACTGTCAGCCATGAGTACAGCTGGCCTTATGCCACGCGGGCCGACGGAGAAACACCGCGATTCGGTTGCATGATCATCATGGTTTCTCCGAATGAGTACTACATCGCCGGCCGCGGCGTGATCGTGACATTTCAAACCGTTGCTGGTGACGGCTCCATCGCAGGTATCGGCACTATGGATGAAGGGCGCTTCGTTGACGGGAAGTGGGCGCCCGGCCTCCGTATGAACGGAGACCAAAGTCATCAGGGGAGGCACTTGAATCTCAACGGGAACACATTCAGCATTCAGAAAGTGCAACTCTACAGGTACAAATGAACACTGACCACAAAGACCTCACCGTTCGCGTTGTTTCTGCGGTCGTTGCTCTTTTGACGCTTTCGACGCTGGTTTCCTTGACTGCATCTGCTCAGACGCTTGTCGTCAGAGGTGCCGTGACTACACCTTCGGGCGCCGCTCGGTTTGCTTCCGTGACGTTTGTCGACAAAGGGGATACGACGAAGAAGACCTCTGTCCTAACAGATACTGCCGGGAGATATTCCATCAATCTCGTCACGTTTGTGAGCCAAGTCGCTGCCCCGCCTTCGGAATTCAGGCTGGAACAAAACTATCCGAACCCGTTCTCTTCTTCAACGGCGATATCCTATCAACTCGACAAGCCGGCCGATGTAACCGTCACGGTCTACGATATTCTTGGAAGAGAAATAAGGAAATTCGCAGTAGGAGATCAGGCGGTCGGAACACACGGGATGTTGTGGGATGGGAAGAACAATGCCGGGGCTGTCGTCTCGAGGGGGATATATTTCTATCAGTTGCGCGCCCAGAACGAAACGCGGGTGAAAAAGATGTTGTATGGCTTCGGCGGAAACGAAATGACGGTTTCGTCCGCTGGATTTCTCGTTCCACAGATTGCTGAGTCGAGAAGAGGAACGAACGCGGATCTCCTCGGGGGCAGTTATTCCGTACGAATAGCGAACACAGACAGCACGTTTCCTCCCGTCATCGCGCAGCAATTCGATAATATAACCGTTCAGAGCAGTTCGACGCAGGATTTCGGGGTTAGCGCCAATGGCACATACCCCGATCCTACGGCAGCGACGATTTATGCTGACAATCCGCAGCAGTTGATCAGGGGTTTTGGGGCGGCAAATATTCTGCCATGGCGACCCGATATGACGTCTGACCAGGTACAAAAAGCATTTGGGAGCGGGCCGGGTCAATTGGGGTTCTCCATCCTTCGCCTTCGCGTTCCTTACAAAGATACAACATCGGACCCGTTTAGGAATCAAATTCCCACTGCCAAACTCGCTCAGTCGCTTGGGGCAATCGTCTTTGCAACTCCCTGGACTCCACCACCTGCGATGAAAAGCAACAACAATATTGTCGGCGGTACTCTCAATGCAAGCTCATATGCAGATTACGCCGCCTATTTGAAAAGCTTTGCCGACTATATGTCCGCGAACGGCGCGCCCCTCTATGCAATCTCGCTTCAAAATGAGCCGGACGCCACTGTTACGTACGAGTCGTGCAGCTGGAACGGCACACAGTTTCTCAATTTCACGAAGAATAACGCAGGTTCCATCGGAACGAGAGTCATGATGCCTGAATCGCAGAACTTCGTCCATGCGTTATCGGATCCGACGCTCAACGATTCTCTCGCTGCATCAAACACCGCAATTATCGCCGGCCATCTTTATGGAGGCGGGCTTACATCCTACCCTCTGGCTACCACCAAGGGGAAGGAATTGTGGATGACGGAGTACCTCGATCTTGATACAACATGGCTCGGGGCGACCAGCACGCCGCCAGCTGGCGTGCTCAACACTGGAAAACAGATCAGCGATTGTATGAAAGCTGGCATGAATGCGTACGTCTGGTGGTATATTGTGAGATATTATGGACCTATTGACGAGTCCGGAGTGGTGACCAAGCGCGGCTATGTCATGTCACAGTTTGCCCGTTTTGTCCGCCCCGGTTCTTATAGATTGTTTTCAACAGACAACAGTTTCCGATCGCAGGTTGACGTTACGGCGTATCGGAACGGTTCAAAGATCGTTCTCGTTGCCGTGAACAGGAAATCATCGACAGCTGCACAACTGTTTACTTTGTGGAATGGAACCGTTGGAACGTTCACACCCTACGTTACATCCAGCAGCAAGAATTGCGAACAACAGAGCGGCGTTTCCTTTAAGAACGGCACCTTCAGCTATACACTGGAACCTCTCAGTGTCACCACGTTCGTGCTGAATTGAGAAGAACGTGCAGGGGACAAGAATAGTTCTTTGAAGAAGTCCGACTTCTTCATGAAGTATCGGGGTGGAAGTCGGACTTCTACCGCAGCAAGAAACTATTCACAAGGGAGTACATGCAATGCGCAGCGCACTGTGTTCTAAAAAATGGCAGGTTGTTCTTCTCCTCAGTCTGGGGTTCAGCGTAGAAGCCTCAGCTCAAATCCAAACCAACGTTCCGGCATTGAAAGATGTTTTCGCGAAAGACTTCTATATCGGATGCCTCCTTTCGTATACTCACGTCGGGTTCGCCACGGACACTGTGGTACTGGGGCAATCGAACGTCGTGGATGTCAATGGCGGCCCCCTGATCAAGTACCACATGAACTCGATGTCGCCCGGCAATAACATGAAACCGATCTACACAGTCGACTTGGCCGGCAGCGCCGCGGCGTATGCTGCCGCCGCCACACAGGCACAGAAGGACTCAATTGATGTCAGACCGATCATCACCTTCAATGCAAACATTATTGCCCAACTTAATTGGGCTCGGCGGCAGGGCTTCACGTTTCGCGGCCATACGCTCGTATGGCACAGTCAGACCCCTGGTACCGGGTTCTTTTGCACGGGCTACAGTGCGACCGGCAATCGGCTGACGAAGGCAAAGATGACGGACAGGCTGGAGAACTACATCAAGGAGATGATCCGCACCATACATGAAGGCTGGCCGGGATTGCTGTCGGCCTACGATGTCGTGAATGAGGCGATGAACGACAATGGCACTGACCGGACGGACAGCGATTGGTATGTCACCTTCGGCGACAATTCCTATATTGCGAAAGCGTTTGAATTTGCCCGCAAATACACCCAGTTCTACAACGAAAAGCAGATCAAGCTCTACTACAATGACTATAATACCTATGTGGCCTCGAAAGCCGATGCGATCGTACGCGTCGTCGGGCCAATTTTCCGGGCCGGCAATCTCGACGGCCTCGGCATGCAGGAGCATGACGCTTTTTCGTATCCCACCGCTAATCAATGGATCGCTACCTACAATAAATATGACACGGTTTGCACTGAGATGGCCGTCACCGAACTGGACATCAACACCAACAGCGGGACAAATACACCATCGGCATCCATCCTGGCACAGCAGGCGAATCAGTATGGGCAGTTGTTCAAGTGTTTCGTGGAACGAAGCTACAAATCAGGACGCGGTAAGATCATCAATGTTTCCAAGGATGGCTTGAACGATCAGTACACGTTCGTTACTAACAACGCCACCTCTCTGTGGGACACGAAGGACCAATGCAAGCCGGCGTTCTACGCCGTCGTGGACGTAGGAAGAAACTATAACGCGCTTGATTCGCTGATCAAATACTCCATAACACTTCAGCAGAACAAGTTTACGGCCAGTTCATGGACAACGCTCGCGGGGGCCTTGTCTGCAGCGCAAACAGCGAAAGTCCAAAATTATTCAGTATCGGTTTCGGCGGCGACCGCGTTGAGCGCAGCAAAGGACAGCCTGAATAATGCACTGAACGGTCTTGTGAAAACCGTTAGCGGCGTGACGTCCACCGGAAGTTTGCCCGGCACATTCGCCCTCAGCCAAAACTATCCAAATCCGTTCAATCCAAGCACGAATTTCGAATATCGAATTGTCAATTCCGAATTGGTACGCCTGACCGTGATCGATATGCTCGGCAGAACCGTTGCTACGCTTGTCAATGAAGCTCGTCAGCCCGGCATATACACCGCACGATGGGACGCCTCCGCGTTCCCAAGCGGTGTCTATTACTATCGACTTCAAGCCGGAACATTTGTCGATACAAAAAAGATGGTACTGATGAAGTAGCGTGTAAGTATTTCCCTTATCGATGGAGTTCCAGATGCCCGATACAACATTCAACAGTGATTCTGTCCACTCCGCCGTTTTGCTTCTTTCGTGCAAAGACCGAACGGGCTTGATATCCCGCATTTCACACTTTGTCTTCGAACGCGGCGGCAACATCATCGATCTTGACGAGCACGTTGATGGTCAGAATTTTTTCATTCGCATCGCTTGGGACATGCGGAATTTCTCGGTCCCCGAAGCGGAAGTTCGGGCTGCGTTCACTCCCCTGGCAAAGGAGTTCGATGCAACATGGCAAATCAGCTTCACGTCTCAGAAACAGCGGGTTGCGATCTTTGTCTCCAAGCTCGATCACTGTTTACAGGAAATTCTCTGGCGGCAGAGGTTGGGTGAATTCGATATCGATATCGCACTTATTATTTCAAATCATGAAGATCTCCGGCCGCTGGCGAACCAGTACGGAATCCCCTACCACGTTTTTCCAATCACAAACGACACTCGCGCGGGGCAGGAAAAGAAAGAGCTGTTGTTGCTCCGGGAACACGGGATCAGCACGATTATTCTGGCGAGGTACATGCAGGTCCTTTCTCCGGAGTTCGTCGACCAGTATCCGAATCAGATCGTTAATATCCATCATTCCTTCCTTCCCGCATTCGCCGGCCGGGATCCTTACACGAAAGCATATGAGCGGGGCGTGAAAATCATCGGGGCAACGAGCCATTATGTAACAAAGGACCTTGATGAGGGACCGATCATCGAGCAGGACATCATCCGGATTTCTCACAAGGACGGTGTGAAAGATCTTGTCCGAAAGGGACGGGACCTCGAACGGCTCATCCTTGCACGTGCATTGTTCTATCATGCACAACACAGGGTGTTGGTGCACGGGACAAAGACCATTGTGTTTGACTAGATACCGCCTGTATATGTTGCCGCTTTCTTTGACAAAGAAAGCGGCAGAAAGAAACAATTGTGCGACATTTAACGCACGTGGTATTGCTGTCCCCCCACAGGCCGAAATGTCGCACGCGAGGATGGATGCTGCGAAGATATCTAGCTCAAGCGAATGACAATCGACGAGCGTCTCAGATTAGAGAATACTCAGATGCCGAGTAATGCCCATGATCAGAGCTGCCGAAATCGTCGGCGGTGTGCGTTGGGCGGACAGAATGTGCGTTTACTTTCCGTGCAATTGCACTTCTGCCAAAATCTCGTCCTGCTTTGTGCACGGAAAGTATGGCAAGAGCGGTGGCTGGCTCTCCACGAGGGTTACGATTTCGGAAAGATTTCTTTGGTTACTTTTCCCGCTTTCCAGGATCCCGCCTGGTTGCGGGATCCAAAGAGCGGGACTTTCTCGGAAAGAAAGTGACACAAAAATAGCCATGCTCGGAGGGAGTTCCGCTCCCGACGATCACTACATGGAGTTCAGGAGCAGAGCTCCTTCACAGCTTGCGAGGATTATTAAATATGAAGACACAATTTACACTCTTGCTTCTGGCTGTTTGCGTTCTCTCCTTTCTGTGCTCAGCTATTACATCCGCAACAGCGCAACCGTCCGGCGGCCCCTATGGCCCGATTCCACAAAAGTATCAATTGCCCAAAGTTTCCGGCAAAATACTCTACGTCGCGGTCGATGGGCAGGCAGATCAAACCGGCGAATCGCTTGCCAAACCGACAACGCTTGAGGCGGCCGTCGATCGGGCAAAAACCGGAGATGCCATCGTCATGCGAGGCGGAACATATCGCACGGGCAATCTCCTTACCAATCAGGGGATTACAATTCAGCCCTACACAGATGAACAGCCTATACTCAAGGGTACATTCGTTGCAACGGAATGGAAAGACCTCGGCAACGGATTGTGGAAAACTGCGTGGACACATTTGTTCCCGGCAAAACCGGATAGCTGGTGGTCGAGAGACCGCTTTGGAAAAGATACGCCTCTTTGCCTCTTCAACAACGACATGGTGTTCATCGATGGCAGGTTCCTGCATGCGGTCAGCCGCGAAGGAGAGGTTGATGAGAATTCATACTATATCGACTACGACGCCGGGCAGGTCTACATAGGTGCAAATCCTGCGCATCATCTCGTTGAGATCACAGCATTTGATTTAGGGCTCAAGAGAACCATCGGCGAAGTACATGGAATGAAAGCGGATCATATTGGCCTGATCATCCGGGGTATCATCTTTACACAGTATGCGTACCGCGCATTTGAAGTGGAGGGAAAAGAGCCCGAAGGAGTTTCCCCCGAGGCGGAGCATGGGAAAGATGTCGTAGGAACAACACTTGAGGATTGCACAATCACGTTTTGTTCGCGTGTTGCGGCGTACCTCCGCGGAGACCGGCTCACAGTACGCCGATGCAAAGTAAGCGATACAAGCACAGAAGGGCTCTATATCATCGGCTCCTCTGATGTACTGCTGGAAAAAAACATTTTCAGCCGCAACAACATTGAGCGGTACACCGGTTATTATCCTGCCGCTGTAAAAATCTTCAACCAGAGTTACCGTGTGACATGTCAGGATAATCTGGTGATTGATCTCCCGTACTCAAACGGCATTTGGTACGATGTCGGCAATGTGGACGGACGATTTCTGAACAACTGGATCGAGGGGGTGGGCGATATGGACAGAGTGTTCGATAGCCAGCGTCCATATCCGAGCCAGAATGGATTCTTCTTTGAGATCTCGAAGGGCGTTGTCTGTGCGGGCAATGTGTTCGTAAACTGCGATCAGGGCATTTTTGTGCTCAACAGCTCAAACGCGCAGATCTACAACAATACGTTGATCAATAGCACCGTGTGTATCGCCCGCAACGCCAGAACTGCAGCCAATGACCGGATGTTCGGATGGCATTCCAGTACTGGCCCGGACTTCGACAAGCGCGAAGGCCATATTTTTGTGAACAATCTCATGTCAGGCGACGCGATGTACCGCCGTCCCGCCCTTTTTGTCTGGCAGCCCGACTCAATGAATCAACGGCTTCCACATTCCCTGTTGAAGCAGTCAGATCATAACGTCTATATGCGAGGTATCGAGCAGGGCTCAACTCCCGTGATCTTATGGAGCCCCACGCCCGGTGGCGGTGGTCAGGCCGGATTTGAAACCCTGAACGATCTTCGCAAACTCTATCCTCAATTCGATGGCAACAGTCTGGCGTTCGATGCAGACGGCACCCCAATATTTAAAAGCATCGAATTGGGCAATTATCAGCTCCTGCCAAATGCCCCCGGCGCGCGATCCGGCGCTCAGCTTCCAGCAGATATTAAGAAGATGCTTGGTCAGTCAAAGATGGATGGATCTTACGTCGGGGCGTATCCGCCGATGCAGTGATACTTGGTTGGAAAGTTGAGCGGACAAGCCAATTGAACAAAACAACAAAGAGCCCATCAGTCTGAGCGGAGGTGAAGACTGTCCTTCGTAATTCTCCTGGCTCCCATCGGGCGATTCGAAAAGTGCGTCTTGTTCTTGCACGCTGCAAGTTCATGCAAGAGATGAACCTCCCCTCGTATGAGGGCTTCCTTCTTCTTTCGTGACCAACCTTTGATTTGTCGTTCAACCACAATGGCCTGAAAGATATCCGGTAACTCTTCACACCAGACGAGCGTGACCGGTCTGCGTGCCGACGTGTATCCTGGAAAGATCCCGAGCTTATGTTCTACCAAGCGCTTTTCGATCGCCGTAGTACAGCCGACGTAGTAGGAACCATCACAGCAGCATAAGATGTAAACCCAAGCGCCTTTGAACATTGCCCCTCCATCGTCGAGTAAGGTAGCAATCAGAGAGCCTTCGCTGCAATTAAGATCGCTTGGCGATTTAAGATGATAAGAATTCTTGCTCGTGCCACCCTTCGTCTTCGCTCAGGGTGACGAGGTCTTCTTGTTTGCGTCTGAAAAG
>PMZI01000069.1 GCA_003170475.1 Ignavibacteriota bacterium
TCGCCGTTTCAAGGGGTCACTGTAAGGCCGATTCATTGCTTCTCATTTCACTTCTGCATACTTTATCGAAAATCGCATCGGTATTCACTACTCGGATCAACCATGACGCTTCAATTCCTGGGAGCAGTCCAGACAGTTACGGGATCAATGCACCTTTTGACAGCGAACGGAACCAGGGTTCTCTTTGATTGCGGTCTCTACCAGGGGAGAAGGGCGGAAGCGTTCGAGCGGAATCGCAATTTCCCATTCGACGCTTCGGCAATAACTGCCGTCGTCCTCTCACATGCTCACATCGATCATGCCGGCAATCTTCCGAATCTCGTGCGAAATGGCTTCAAAGGAACGATCTTTGCCACGAGTGCCACAAGAGATCTTTGCGGCGTTATGCTCTATGATAGTGCGTACATACAAGAGCGTGATGCAGAATATGTCAATAAGCAGCACGCGAAGAGGAAAGAACCGCCCATCCAGCCGATCTACACACCGGAAGATGTTGAGCAAACCATGGCCCAGATCGTGGGAGTGCGCTATCGGCAGAAGATCGAAGTGGCCGAAGGCATCAGTATCACGTTTATGGATGCCGGTCACATTCTTGGCTCTGCCGTGACGTTGATAGAAGTCCGGGAAAACGGGAAGACCACAACCCTGGGCTTCTCGGGTGACCTCGGGCGGAAAAACATGCCGATCCTGAAGGACCCGGAGCCGATCGGGGATGTAGATATTTGGATTTCTGAGAGCACCTACGGAGGCCGAATTCACGAACCGATTTCGGGGATGGAGCAACGCCTGCTTGAAGTGGTGCAACGGACCATCGATCGGGGTGGAAAGGTCATCATCCCTGCTTTCAGCGTTGGAAAAACGCAGGAACTCCTGTACGTCTTGTTCACTCTCAATGATTCTGGAAGGCTGCCCGCGATTCCAATCTTTGTGGATAGTCCACTTTCCGTAAACGCGACTGAGGTATTCCGAGCTCATCCGGAATGTTTCGACAAGGAGACACTCAAGATCATTCTGGCAAATGAAGATCCATTCGGGTTTGGACGCCTGAAATTCATCAAGAGTGTCGACGAATCAAAGAAACTGAACGACATGAAGGAGCCCTGTATCATCATCGCGTCGTCCGGGATGTGCGAGGCGGGGCGCATCCTTCATCATCTCAAGAACAACATTCAGGATCCGCGTAATACCGTCCTGGTTGTGGGCTTCATGGCCGAACACACGCTGGGCCGAAGAATCGTCGAGCGGCAATCGGAATTGAAGATCTTCGGAGACATGGTTCAGCTGAAATCAGAAGTCGCAATCCTCAATGCGTTCTCTGCTCACGCGGGGCAGGATGAACTTGTGAGCTATGCCCAGACGATGAACAAGACAAAGCTTAGGAAGGTCTTCCTGGTTCACGGTGAAGCGGCGCAGGCTCAGGAACTGTCACGGAAGCTCTCCGAGGCAGGATTTGGGAACATCTCGATTCCCACAAAAGGGGACACAGCGGAGTTTCCTCGATGAGAATCCTGGTAACAGGCGGCAGTGGTTTGGTCGGACGTTACGTGGTGGAAGAACTCAAATTGACCCATCACGTCGAGATCCTGGATATCAGGAAACCGGATCGCACGCTGTTGCCCTACCATCCGGTCGATTTGCTCGACGAAGAGATAACGAGAAAGCATGTTCGTGAGTTTGATGTCGTTGTTCACCTTGCCGGAATTCCTCATCCTTTGAATGATCCCGCGGAAAAGGTCTTTCGGACCAACACTCAGGCCACATACAATCTGCTTGAGGCCTGTGCGGTCAATGGAATTCGGCGTTTCGTTTTCATCTCCAGTGAATCGGTTCTTGGCTTCGCTTTCTCGACAACCCGGATGTGGCCGGATTTTCTGCCGATCGATGAACGACATTCTCTTCGGCCCCAGGATCCTTACGGACTGAGTAAAGTCACGTGCGAGCAAATTTGTAATGGATTCAGCCGTCGAACCGGAATGCAGACCATATGCCTTCGCCCGCCCTGGGTGTGGGCGCCGGAACCGAAAGAAATTGCTTTCTACCGGCAACTCAGGACCGAGTATCCAAAGTGGTACAAAAACCTCTGGGCCTACATTCATGTGTTTGACGTTGCGAAAGCGGTTCGCCAGTGTGTGGAATCTTCCGAACTTCCGCAGCACGACTCGTATTTCATCTGTTCGCCGGAAACCTGGGTCGATGTCGAATCCAGGGAACTCGTCGCCCGGTTTTTCCCAGAGACTGGCCAAATATCTGAGTCGATTGCCGGAAGAGCCTCGCTCATCTCCTGCGAGAAAGCAAAAAAGGCATTTGGTTTTTCAGCACACTATTCGTGGCGGGATATCATCCCCTAAAACTGCTGGATCAAAGAACACGATCATGAAGCCAAAGCCTATTCTGATTGATACCGACACAGGTGTAGACGATGCCATGGCATTGGTTCTGGCTTTCAATTCGCCGGAACTTTCGGTCAAAGCGATCACGACAGTGGCCGGGAATATCGATGTAGCCAAATGCACCCGAAACGTGGAGAGAATCCTTGATCTCCTCAACGTTCAGGATCGGCCGATTGTTGCTGAGGGTGCACGGCGACCCCTCCGGCTTCCATTGTTGAGAGCGTCTGAAGTGCATGGAAAAGACGGACTTGGAGATGTGCCGGAATATTTGCCGCGATCACGAAAGTCTAAACATCCGCGGGCTGTGGAGACGATTCTGCGATGTTGTGATCTGTACGGATCCAGACTCACGATAGTAGCCATTGGCCCATTGACAAACCTTGCTCTTGCCTGGAAGAAAAATCCGCGGGTGATGCGAAAAGTTGGGCGGATCGTGACCATGGGTGGTGCTCTCCGCGTCCAGGGAAACACAGGCCCGGTGGCAGAGTTCAACTACTTCGTCGATCCGGATGCGGCACACATGGTTCTTAATTCCGGTATTTCTGTCACGGTGATTCCGCTCGATGTGACACATCAAGCGGTGGTCATGAGGAAGGAGATGGAGTATAGAGCAAGACGCCGCACCGGTCGTGTGGCACTCGCAATCCTGAAATTCACCGAAGCATACATGAAATACCATCTTGACACCCTGGGCTTCAACGGCGGATATCTTCATGATCCAATGGCCGTCGGTGTTGCGATCAATCCCGGGCTCGTGAAGACTCGAAACGTACACGTCGACGTTGAATCGAGAGGCACCTATACGCGGGGGATGACGGTGACGGATCTGCAGGAACATCTCGACTCTTCTCAGACCACCGTGGACGTCGCAGTGGCCGTCGACCGCGAACGTTTTCTTAAACTCTTCCACGATCGTTTATGGAAGTGAAGAAATTCTTGGAACGTAGAACGAAAGGGCCGGGTCGTAATCGTCCGGTTGTTCGTTGCGTTGCGGGTTTCTTTAACGTCGTGATTCTTCTTTTCACCTTCTCTTCTGAAGCTGCCGCTCAGGAAGCTCTCCGGCCATCTGCGGTGCGCCTGGAGGACAGCCTCCGCGTTTCCTCGTTCGGGTTTGATCGCTCGCTGAATACGTTCACATGGAATGGCACCCTTTTCCTTGATCGGGAGTTCAACGGGATCGAATTCAAGCTGCGTCAGATCCTTCGGTCTCGACTTATTCGCACCGATCCGCTCTCGATTCAGGACGAGTATGGAGACAGTCTAACCATCGCGGCTCCGATCGTTGGCCCTTGGAAGGGATTTGTTCAACAAGTGTCATCGCTGGTCTCGGACAATCGCGCGATAGATTTGACGAAGCTTGCTCAACACCAGTTTCTGCTCGGTGTTCGAGTCTCTCCGTATCCTCGGCTCATGCTGCAGGGGATGGCAGGCTACGAAATTGACGCCCAGCAGGATGAACGCGACGAAGGATTTACCTATCAAGCAGGTGCCGACGTTCGGGAGATGCAGCTTGAAGAATTCCGCGGGACGTTGCATGGCCACTGGGAACAATCGCTGCTGACGCGCCGCCGTCCGGCGTCCGCTTCACTCGATGTGTCTCTCGTTCGGGAGTTCGGAGCGGAGGGGCGAAATACCATTCTGATCTCCTACGATCAACTCCGTCGTGAATTCTACACTGCTGCCGACCCGGATGTCCAGCGAGTCTATCAAATTGCCAACAACATCTTTCGCCGTGACGCAGCAACCTTCGAGGTTTCCGATCAGCTCTACTATCGTCCCTCTGATCAGATGCAGTTTGTTTTCCGGGGAGGTCTTCTCAACCGCACGATCGACCGCGGGATGAACTACAAAGTCTTCACCGGGACTTCAAATCCGCTGCTCGACACCCGTATCCAGGAACTCCAGCTGTATGGCGAGGCGGGAACCACGATTCAGCTCATCCCTTGGTTAGGTGTGGATGTGAATCTCACGTACCGAGAACGCGAAGAGCGCCACAACGTGACCGAACAGGATGGGGTTCCACTTTCCGTGCTTCAACGTCAGGAACGATCCGAGCAACGCTTGGAGAATATTGCGCAGCGAACGAGTATTTCGTCCCAGATTCGGACCACACTTTCTGACCATGATCAGTTGAACTTTGCAGGATCAGCAAGTATCTTACGCTACGACACGCCCGATAGCACGAACGTCGATGAGCGCGATGAGTTGCTCGTCACCGTCGGGTTTCAGGAGGTTCATCAGTTTAGCAATGAGCTCAGTGTGAGCTTCGCAGGGGACGTTACCCTGAATCATCTTGTGTATTTGAAAAGCGTGCAGAGCGCCAATAACAACTGGAATCGGGTGATACGGTTCTCGCCTGCCGTCACCTTCATGCCCAGTGAGAGGTTCCGAACAGTGAATCAGGCCGAGGTCCTCGGCAACTACACGGTGTACGACTTTGAAGACCAGGCTGCGTTTACGAAGAGCTTTTCGTTTCGACAGGCGTCGTGGGTCGATTCGACTGCCGTTCAGGTAACGAACCTTCTCGGTTTCAGTTTTGTTGGAGAAGTCAGAGTCTACGAGCGCGGCATTCTCCAATGGTCCGATTTTAAGGAACGGCCCCAGGACTATTTTGTTGAGCAATCCTACTGGCCTCGTCTGACGTATGATGTAGCCCGGGATCTGCGCCTTGGAGTTGGGTTTCGCTATTTCGGTCAGGACAGGTACAGTTATCAGGGCGGGACAAAGAATCTCGAGCGCCAGCTTGCAACTTCCGGACCAACGGTAGCGTTGGAATGGGGAGGGATAGGGTTCCAGCATGTTCTGCTGGAAGGGTGGAACGAGACTCAACGGCAAGACGGACAAGCGACTCGCGCAATTCCTAACGTATCTTTGAAAGTCAATTTCACAATGTGAGGCCGATGAAGAAGCCTGCGAAATCGAGCTCAAAGAAAAGAATCCAAAAGAAGAGTACAAGTCCGCCCAAACGCCTCGGGCGTATGCAGTTCAAATTTGAATGCACGAGCGACCCGAAAGAGATTGCGAAGGTCGAACCCTTTCTGCAGAAGATCAACAAAGCGACCAGAATGGATGATGGAACGTTTTATCGTCTGTTGGTCGCAGGCACTGAGGCCATCAACAACGGGATCCTCCATGGGAACAAATCGGATCCGAACAAGTCGGTCTGTGTGACCTGCACTGTCGATAGTCGCAAATTGATTTTTCGCGTCAAAGATCAGGGACGGGGATTCAAACCGGAGGAAGTACCCGATCCACTCGAGGAGAAGAACCTCATGAAGACAAGTGGACGGGGCATCTTTTTGATGCGGTCTCTGATGGATAAGGTCAATTTCACACTGACGTCCGAGGGGACAGAAGTTGAGTTGGTGATTGACATGAAGCACCTTGGCCATGGATAGAACGCAGGGTGGTCGTCGATTCACTCAGTATGCCAAGCTCTCCTGAGTGATGCCCAATCGTTCTTCTTTCACACGTCAAGTCTGTAGTTTCATGCATAAAAAAACCCGGAGGGTGGTTGCCTCCGGGTTTCTTGTTTGATGGATCCGAATCGGACCGCGTGAATCCTAACGGAGATCCGTCGTCCCGAACATTCTCTGGAAATCCTTGAATGCATCGGCCGGCAGAATCGGCAGACCGTCCTGGGATGAAATCTTTCCAAGCGGAGCCGGAATGCCGGGAAGCTGAGAAACATCGACGTACGGGATGGTCATTCCGAATGCCGAGTTCATAGCCTTGATGTACTGATTGGCGACAATTCCATATCCCCGGGACGATGGATGCACGCCGTCGAGACTGAACAACGCGCCGGAAATGTAAGCGGTCGTATAAGTCTCTCCAGCAATAGCATAACCGTTCCTGGCGATATCATTGAAAAACGAGAAGAAATCAACCACGGCAGCGCCATTCGCGCTAGCAACAGAGGCGATCGTTGCATTGAAAGCGGCGGTGGCATTGGCGCAGCTTGTCTGTTCGGTCGCATCAAGGACGAGCGCATTCGGCCACGGATTCTGCGGGTGCAGGCCAAACGGCTTGGTTGTGTCGATACCCAGTGCCTTGACCGCGGCGTACGGAATCCCATTTGCACGATACCAGAGACCGGTCGGCTGGCCGAGATAGGCGGCGTATGTCATGCCTGTCAAAGTAAGCAACGGCGGATTCGCTTCCGTGAGTGATGTCACACCTGATGCAACGCCCGATTCACCTGCCTTCTGATAATAGAGCTGCAGGCCGAGTGCCCCGATTTTTGCCGCGACTGCCGGTCCCACGGTATTAAAGAATGGAATCGCCCTGACGTCAGGGATATTTCCGACAACGATCTTCACGTTTGGAAGCGACGTCTTCAGCGAACTGAGCGCCTGGGTATAGAGTGCCGTGAATGTCGCCGTCGGAGTTGGAGCCGCAGGTGACACTCCGCCGCTGGTCGCATAGCCGAGAACATCATTTGCGCCGAGCCAGAATGTCATGATGTCGGGTTGGAGTGCGATAGCCTGTTTGTAGACACTCTTCGGGAACGACGACACGCTCGTCCATCGAAGGATTGCATCCCGGCCTAACGGTGGGGACTGATATGTACCCGTCTCATCCATGAATCCGGCCAGAGGTATCCCCGGAATTCCGAGATTGTCGTACGGTCTGGCCAAGGCGAGATTCGTCGGTTGACCAGCTGTCAGACCCTTCGGGCCAATGACAGGCCCGACGAGGCTGATGATCTCGTAGCGCGAAGCTTTGCCCGTGGCATCCGGAGTTCCGGGATCGGAATAGTACGGCTGTTCAAAGCTGCCGAGGGTAGCCCCGGCCTTCGTCAATTGCTGTGAGATGAGCATGGGATAGCTGTACATCTGGGATGATTGATACAGCCCTGCGGATTGGTATCCCGCAGTCAGGCTGTTGCCAACTGCGACGTACTTCTTGATCGTGAGCGATCCGAGCGAAGCCACCGGGCCGTTCGGCGCCGAGTCGCTGCAACCGACAAGGCTCATCGCTGCAAGTCCGGCCGCGATCAGAAAGAATTTCATCATCAATTTCATATATGCTCCTTGAGTTACGTGCAATGTCTGTCGTTCAGTGTCAGATCAAAATGAGTATCCGAAGTCCAAAGCGAACAAGTTCGCTGTGGAATTATAGGTTCCGTCAAAATTGATGGCAGTGCCAACAGCCTGACGCTGGTCAAACTTGATAAACATGTATGCAAGGTCGACCGAGATGTGCTTGGTAAGGCTGTAGCCGAGACCGACACTGACTTCGTTTCTGCTCGCGTCCGGAAGGAGAGGTTCGACATACATCGTGGGCGCCGGGGTATGGTCATAGAGATACCCTGCACGCAGCTGCCAGTCCCCCATCGCATACTCGGCCCCGAACCGAATGATATAGGTGTCTACGTAGTTCTTTGGCGAGACCTCAACCGAGTTGTCCTTCTTGAATGTGACAGCCAGCTCCTTGTAGGAGGACCATCCGACATACTGATAATCCCCTTCGAATGTGAGATTCCTGACAGGGCTGTAAGCGACGCCA
Source organism: Ignavibacteriota bacterium (assembly GCA_003170475.1). Taxonomy (GTDB): domain Bacteria; phylum Bacteroidota; class Ignavibacteria; order UBA10030; family UBA10030; genus UBA9647. Next base: position 7,902 of record PMZI01000069.1, read on the forward strand.
AGGAATCCCGTGGCTGGCAATGTCAAGGAAGAGGAAACATCGCCGGCGGGATAGACGCTGCGCATCGGATCGAATGTCGCGGTACCATTCGCATCGATCTTTACCTGGCTGCGATACGAAACACCGATCGAGAGATCCTGCGAGGCTTTATACATAGCCCCGGCGTTCCATCCCATCCCTGTTCCGTTTGCCTCGATGGTGACATTCGCATGAGGATCAAATGGATCGCTCAAAACACTCTTCAGAGTGACCTTGCCGGTAGCATAGTTCATCCCGACGCCAATCGAGAACTTGTCGGTGAGCTTGTAGGCAAGCGTTGGCGTGAAGAAAAAGGTCTGAAGATCAACCTTTGTGCTGATAAACCTGCCGGACCAATCTGCTGGCCACTCAGTGCCTAGGCCGTAGGGATTGTTCACCCCTATGCCCGCGACCAAGTCGTCCGTGATTTGACATGACGCATACACGTTGATGGGGGTAAAGGTCTGGCTCACCATCTTGGTCTGCTGATTCGTATTCAGTTGAACAGGACCGTAAAATGAAGTCGATGGCAAAATGACTGTCGCCCCAACATAGAACTGTATGCCGTCTTGGTACGCAAGACCGGCGGGATTGAAGTACATCGCTGAGAGATCCGAAGCTCGGGCAGCAAAAGCGCCCCCCTGACCCATGGCTCTCGCTCCGTGTTCGTTGAGTTGAAAGCCACCGCTGAATGCAGCGGTAAGTGGGATCAAGACCAAGAGTGCGGCGGCCGCAAATAAAATCGTCGCTCGTCTCAAGTTCTCCTCCTTCCTCAAAAAAGTTATTGTTTTCACGGTGATTTAGGTAGGATCGATTTTGAACTTTCTAAGAATAGAGAATCAGAAACTCAATTGCAACATCCATTTTCCCCGGAAACGGGCACTTACAAATGCGAAGTCCCGATATGGTCATATCGGGACTTCTTGGTGCACAAGAACGGCCAGTGATATCAGATATTGAGCTTCGCAATACTTGCTTTTACATCAGTTGCTGACTTATTCAACGCTGCCTGCTCGTCCGCCGTCAACTTGATCTGAATGATTTCCTCCATCCCCTTCTTGCCGATCTTGATCGGCACGCCGACGACGACGTCTTTCATGCCGTATTCGCCCCCAAGCATGACGGCGCTGGGAAGGATGCGCTTCTTGTCTTTGACGATTGCTTCTACCATTTGTACGGCAGAGGAAGACGGAGCGTAATAGGCGCTCCCGGTCTTGAGGAAGTTTACGATTTCGATGCCGCCATCACGAGTGCGTTTGACCAGGCGGTCGATGGTTGCCTGATCCATGAGGTCCGGAAGTGGAATTCCCGCAACCGTCGAATAGCGCGGCAATGGAACCATGGAATCACCGTGGCCGCCGAGGACGAAGGCAGTAATGTCTTCAACCGAGACATTGAGTTCCATGGAAATGAACGCACGGAATCTCGCCGAGTCGAGAACTCCCGCCATGCCCATGACACGATGGCGCGGGAATTTGCTCACCTTCCATGCGACGTACGTCATGACATCGAGAGGATTGGAGACGACGATCAGGATAGCATTCGGAGAATGCGCTGCGGCTTGTTCCGTCACGGACTTGACGATACCGGCATTCGTTGCCTGGAGGTCGTCGCGGCTCATGCCGGGCTTGCGGGCGATACCGGCAGTGATGACCACGATGTCCGAGTTTGCCGTTGCATCGTAGGAATTGGCTCCGATGACATGAGTGTCCGATCCCTCGACGGGTGCTGATTCATACATATCGAGGCCTTTGCCTTGGGGCATGCCCTCGACCACGTCGATCAGAACGACTTCATTTGCGAGCTCTTTGTCGGCAATACGTTGTGCAGCAGTTGCTCCAACGTTTCCTGCGCCAATGACCGTAATCTTCATACGCCCCTCCTGAAATAGGAACTTTGAACACCGAACAAGTGAGTTGGGAACCGAAAGACCGGCGAGAAAATAACAAGGCCTCCCCTCAACGGGGAGGCCTGGATAGATAAACGTTATGCGGCGACGGGTGGATAGACGCTGACGCGTTGCTTCGTCTTGCCCATGCGCTCGAACTTCACGACGCCGTCAATCATGGCGAAGAGCGTGTCGTCACTGCCAATCCCGACATTGCTTCCCGGATGCATCTTGGTTCCGCGTTGACGCACGAGAATGCTGCCTGCGGAGACGGTCTGTCCGCCGAATCGCTTGACACCGAGGCGTTGAGAGTTGCTATCGCGCCCGTTACGAGAACTTCCACCACCTTTTTTATGAGCCATACTCTTATCTCCAGACTGGACTGATCAAAACAAAAAGCTATGCTACTTTCGTAATCTCAATTTCAGTGTATTGCTGCCGGTGGCCACGATGGACCTTGTAGCCTTTCCGCTTCTTCTTCTTAAAGACTTCCACTTTGTCGTCCTTCACGTGACCAAGCACTTTTGCCTCGATCGACGCACCGGAGATGTAGGGAGTTCCGAGCTTGGTCTGCTTGTCGTCACCAACCAGCAAGACCTTCTCGAATTTGAGTTTTGAGCCGATTTTTTCTGTCAGAAGAGGGACAAAAAGCTTGTCGGCTTTGGCGACTTTGTACTGCTGGCCAGCAATTTCAACGACCGCGAACATGGTAACCTCTATTCCGTGCAAGTGATTTTATTTCAAGGACTGTTAATCTACCCAAAATGGGCCTGAAAGTCAATCATTTTTTGCCCTTCTCGTGAGGAAAAAAACGCTTTCTCATTCGGGCCCTGATTCCAAAGCAGCGAAGTCCTTGTTGAACTTCTCCAGCATCTCGTGCCTCTCGGCATTGGGTAGCAGTGTCACATCGACAGCATTGATAACCAAATCTCGCAGGATGACCCGGTCCCAGCCAAACGTCTTTGTCCCGGCCCGATACTCACCCACAAGAGTCGTGTTGAACATGGGTGGATCATCGCTGTTGATGCTCACTCGCAACCCCTGTTTCATCAGCTCTGGAAGACAATGTGCTTTGAGCGACGGGAAAACCCTCAGACAGATGTTGCTCGTAGGGCAGACTTCAAGAGGGAGTTGTGTTCGTTTCAGATAGTCCATGAGGTTTGGGTCCTCGATTGCCCGTACGCCATGGCCAATTCTCGCAGGGTCTGCAACCTCAAGAGCGTTCCAGATGCTGGATGGTCCGACTGTTTCACCCGCATGGACGATGCGGGGAATTCCCTTGTTTCGGACACGGTTGAATGCCTCCCGGAACTTCAGCGGAGGGTTCCCCTGCTCCGGACCAGCCAATCCAAGCGCTATGACACCGTCACCGTAACGATCAATGACCCACGTTGCCACCTGCTCACCGATTTCCGGAGAGCGCTCTCGCGGAATGTCAATGATCATTCCCATCCGAACGCCAAGTTCCTTCTCAGCCCACGAACGAGCGCGGTTGACCGCATCAAGCTGTTCATGAAATCCGAGTCGGCAGTTCACAAACTGGTTGTAGGGGGTGAAAGTCACTTCACTGTAGAGGATGTTTTGCTGTGCCTGGCCCGCCAGAAATTCGCGGGCGATGAGCTCGATGTCATCCGCCGAACGCAGGCAGCTGGAAATCGTCATGTAGATTTCCACGAAGTGCTCAAAATCGTGAAAGGTGTACCATTCGCGAATTCCTTCGACACTCTCTGCCGGCAGCGATATGTGGTGACGCCGCGCAAGTTTGAGAAGCGTCTCGGGCTGCACCGATCCCTCGAGGTGAACATGCAACTCAACCTTTGGCATCCGTCGGATATACGTATCGAGGTTATTCATTCAGGGAATATCAATTTCTGGATCACAAAGAAATCGTCTCGCGCTCTGGGCGATGAAGGCGGATGAGTCTAGAATTGCTTACAACAGGGAATCCGATCGACCCCGTAACGCTCTCAGGCCGTTGAGGATCACAAGCAACGTGGCTCCGTCATCGGCGAGAATGGCGAGCCAGAGACTCGTCCATCCGAACACTCCGAGGGCAAGAAACACACCTTTCGTGAGAAGGGCCAGAAAAATATTTTGCTTGATGATCCGCAGTGCCTTCTTCCCAAGGAGTATTCCGTGCGCAATCTTTGAGACATTATCGGACATCAGAATGATCGTGCCGGTTTCGAGCGCTACATCTGATCCGACTCCGCCCATGGCAATGCCCACATCGGCGGCGGCGAGTGCCGGAGCATCGTTGATTCCGTCTCCAACCATTGCGACGACGCCATATTGATTTCTGAGAGACTCGATGGCGTGCAGTTTCCCCTCCGGCAGAAGATCAGATCTCACTTCGTCCAGCTTGAGTTCCTTTCCTATGAGGTCGGCGGTCTTCTCGTTGTCCCCGGTGAGAAGAACCACGTGATGGACTCCCGCGGAATGGAGTTCATCAACGGCAGACCTGCTCTCGGCGCGGACCGCATCCGAAATCGCGAGGAGCCCGAGCACTCGCCGGGTGTCGGAGAGGATTACCACCGTCTTGCCCATGCGTTCAAGCGCGAAGAGTTCTTTCTCCACGATCGGCGAACAGACCCCGAGTTCCTCCATGAGCAGGTGATTTCCCACGATATAGGTTGTCCCGTTGACTCTTGTGCGGACTCCCTTACCCGTGATAGAGGAAAAATCTTCTGTGACGAGATCGGTGAGTGCAATGCCGGATTCCTTTGCTTTGCGTAGCAGGGCTTCTGCGACGTGATGTTCCGAGTGTAGTTCAGCGGCAGCTGCGATGCGCAAGATTTCGGGAGCTGTGAGGGAGTCGAGGGCCACGATGTCGGTTACGATAGGTCGACCGAGCGTCAATGTGCCAGTTTTGTCGAACGCAATTGCTTTCACGTGGGCAAGAAGTTCGAGATGCTTCCCCCCCTTGATGAGGATACCGTTTCGTGCTGCATTCGTCATCGCACACGCCAGAGTCACCGGCGTAGAAATGACCAGCGCACATGGACAGGCGATAACGAGAAGGACGAGAGAGCGGTAGAACCAATCGGCAAAGGGTGCTCCAAGAATCAAGGGTGGGAGAAAGGCCACCGCGATGGCAAGGCCGAACACTGATGGTGTATAATAGTGTGCGAATCGTTCGACCGCAGTCTGCGTTGGGGCCTTTTTGGTCTGGGCTTCTTCCACAACGTGGATGATTCTCGCAATGGTCGAGTCAGTCGAAGGCCTGGCGATTTCAATGGAGAGCGATCCGAGCTGGTTGAAGGATCCGGCATAGACGGCGTCACCCGGGCTTTTCGACGCTGGAAAGGGCTCTCCGGTGATCGGCGCTTCATCGACGGATGACGCTCCCTCAGAAACATGCCCATCGAACGGAATTCGCTCCCCCGGGCGGACCAAAACTGTTTCTCCGACTGCGATCTGATCGAGCGGCATGATCAACTCCAGACCATTGCGGAGAACTGCCGCCGTCGGCGGGGAGAGTTTCATGAGTGACCTGATCGCCTGCCGAGTTCCTTCGGTGCTCATGGATTCCAGCAGGAGGGAGACGGAGAAAAGGAGCATGACGGCGGCTCCTTCTGCATATTGTCCGACAGCGACAGCTCCGATTGCGGCGACCGTCATCAGAGAGTTCATTTCCAGAGAACGTGTTCGAACCGCTTTGTACGCTTTTGCAGCGATGTGCCATCCCCCCGTGACCATCGATGCCGCGAAGAGGATCTGAGGGATCAACGACACCTGGGAGAGAAGCGGTGCGAGGAGCCCCCCCAAGAAAAGTGCCGCGGAGGTTCCTGTCCAGAGAAGAAGTTTCCGATACGTCTTGTTCAGGGCCTCTGATCCTTGTGCTTCGTTGATGCCGGGGAGTCCGATGTCCTTCAGACGTCGTTCAATCATTTCCTCACTGCACGTGTGCCTGACTCTGAGCTTGTGGGAGATGATGTTGAATTCTAACTCCTGCACGCCGGGCTCATTCCGTAACCGTTTGCGGATGAGCTGCTCTTCCGTGGCACAGCAGAGGTCGTGTATCAGAAATGTGGTTTCTTGGACTTGTGCATTCATCGGTGTCTCAGCCTCTTGCTCACTCCGAAGTATGATGCAATGCGACGCTGATAAGATCTTCAATGTGCTTGTCGTCGAGTGAGTAGAATACCATCTTTCCATCTTTCCGCTGCTTCACGAGTCGCAGTGTCTTGAGCAGTCGCATTTGGTGCGACACCGCCGACTCCGTGACACCAAGGACCGCCGCAATATCCAGGACGCAGAGCTCCTGTTTGCTGAGGGCGAGTACGATTTTCAAACGCGTCTGGTCGCTAAGAACCTTGAATGTCTCGGCCAGGCTGACGATGGTCTCCCGGTCAGCCACCGTCTTCCGAGCAGCGCGTATAGCTTGCTGATGGTCATGATGTGGCATACGAACTCCTGAACGATTGAGCATATGTTCAATCGTTAATATAAGAACATTCGCGCGTATTTGTCAAGAGGGGAAAGGACCAAACTCTATATCGGGGAGGAAATCGTGAATCTTACTTCAGGTATTCCTTCTTTTCCACTTCGGTGAGGATTTCATTCATGCTGCCGCTTCGAAAGCCCTGGAGATCCAGTGTCACATAGACGAATCCCAGTTCTTTCATCTTTGCCACGATTTTGTCGCGAAGAGCAGCATCAAAGAGGCGTTGGATCTCTTGTAGTCCGATTTCAAGACGTGCAGTTCTGTCGTCGTGATGGCGAACGCGGAAGAATCGAAATCCCAGATCGCGCATGAATGTTTCTGCGGCGTCAACCTTTGTCAAGTTCTCTTTCGTAATCCCTTGACCGTACGGAAACCGCGATGAAAGGCATGCAAACGAAGGCTTGTCCCAGGTGGGGATGTTCAGTTCGAAGGCGAGCGCTCGCACATCAGCTTTGCTGAATCCGGCTTCCAGGAGCGGCGATCGGACGCTGTGCTCGCCCTTGGCCTTCATTCCGGGCCGAAAATCTCCGAGATCATCTGTAATGGTGCCGTCGGCGATCCACTGAATTCCTTCCTCATCTGCAATCGACTTCAGCTTGCCAAAAAGTTCTGTCTTGCAGAAGTAGCATCGGTCCGGAGGGTTTTCGCGGAATTTGAGATTGTCGGTTTCTTCGGTGTTGACAACGCGGAACCGCGATCCAAAGGATCCGGCCATTTGAATGGCTTCTTCAAATTCGCGGGTTGGATAGGTTTCCGACCGACCAATGACAGCAAGAGCCTTGTCGCCAAGCACCTCGGTAGCAACGCGTATCAGAAGGGTGCTGTCGATACCTCCGGAGAACCCGATGGCGACGCTCTCCAGGTCGCGGAGAATGCTGCGGAGCTGCTCGTATTTTGATTGTAGCTGCGGATCGATCATTCTATGTCTAGGAGATTTGGTTCCGTTGTCGATTCTTGAGTTCGTTGTACACTACCGTTCGGATTTGGTCGACCGGCATCCTCGTTCCAAGCCAGAGTTCAAACGAGCGAGCCCCTTGATGAAGGAACATTTCCAGTCCGCTGATAGTTCTCGCACCGCCTCGTCCGGCAATGGCAAGGAGCTTGGTCGTCAACGGCGTGTAAACAAGATCGAAAACAATCTGTTTGGGATGAAAACTTCCCCACTCTCCAAAGGGAGATACATCAGTCTCAGGAGACATGCCGATAGAAGTCGCGTTGATAATGAGCCGAGCATCTTTGGCGAATCGACTCAGCGCGGTCACGTCGGCCGCAGAGGCTTTGAGCTTGACGTTCTTTGCGTATTGCTGGAAGTGAACGACGAGTTCGTCAGCGCGTGCCTGATTCCGGTTGGCGATGACAATTTCGGCCGGATGGAATTTCGTCAAAAGGGCATAGATAATCGCCCGTGAGGTGCCTCCGGCCCCAAGAAGAAGCACCCTCTCTTTATGAAAGTACTCCCGAGAGGGTTCCAGCGAAGCTCCTACTCCATACACATCAGTGTTCTCGCCGCGAAGCCGACCGTTTTCAAAGAGAATAGTATTGACGGCGCCAACCGCTTTCGCCTCGTCGCTGAGATCATGCATTTGCTCCAAGACGTGCTCTTTGTGCGGGATGGTCACGTTCAGTCCGCAGAAGCCCTTGTTTTCAAAATCCTTCAAAGCTCCGGAGAGCGACTCCGGCGCGATGTCGAACGCATCGTATGTGCAGTCGAGTCCAAGGAGGGAGAACGCCGTATTGTGCATCAGCGGAGAGAGAGAATGGGCAACTGGATGACCTATGACTCCGAAGCGTTTCATCGTGATCGTGAGAAGTCGAATGGTGTGACTGGAAGAAGCACGTCGTGGATGCGCCGCACTATTTCTTGAGAAGGGGGGCGAAATCGTGATGAGTCTTCAGGTCCGGATAATCCTTCTTGAACTGCTTCATCAGGTCCGGTTCAAGGGAAAATGCTTTCGTCAGAGATTGGACGGCAGCTTTGTGCTCGTGAAGCATGATCTGAATCCGGGCGAGCGTATAGTGTGCCGGTGCAAATTGTGGAGCGGACTTCAGACAACTGTTCAACGCCTCACTCGCCTCAGGGATCTTTCCGATTTCGAAAAGGGTGTCGCCGTAGTCGAACCACGCCTCGGCGTCGTTCGCATCCAGCTTCAGGACCATGCGATAACTTTCGAGGCACTCCTCGACCTTGTCAAGGTTGTATTCAGCGTCTCCCTTCGCATGCCAAAGCTCCGGATAATCAGGGTTGATCGAGATAGCCTTCTTATAATCGAGAAGAGCCTTCTTGGGCTGCTCCATTGAATCATAGCAACTCCCGCGCCCAAAATACGACTCATAGTGAGCCTCGTCGTGCTTGATGGCTGTGGTGAATGCCGCAATCGCTTCTTTATAGAGGCCCAACTCCTCGTAGGCGTTGCCGAGATTGTGCCAGGCAGGGATGTCTTCCGGCTCGTGCTGCAGTGTCATCTTGAAACAATCAATGGCATCATGCAGTTTGCCGAGGTTAGCGTAGGCGTTCCCCTTGTTGTACCAGGCTGAAGGAAAGTCCTCCTTGATAGCCAGCGCCATGTCGTAACTCTCGATCGACTTCGTATACTGGCCAAGCCTATTCAGAACAATCCCACGATTGTACCAGGCGTTGTAGTTGTACGGGTCACGATTGATGTGTTCGTCGTAGCATTTTGCAGATTCCTCAAGTTTCTCGAGGAAATCATAGCAATATCCCAATTCATACCAGGCGTCCGGGTGTTCCGGGTTCATGTCGAGCATCATTCGAAAGACGGCGACCGCCTCATCAAACTTCTCCTGTTTCTCGAGAGTCACCCCTTTGTGGAACAAGGCATCCTCGTAAAACGGCTCGAGTTCGAGTCCGGAATTGAAGCACTGAAGGGCCTCTTCAACACGGTTGAGATTGTCGAGAGTGATCCCTCGGTTGACAAAAACCTCAGGATCGGTAGGATTGAGCTGAAGGGCCTTCTCATAGCAGGTGAGGGCCTCATCGTACCGGTAAAGATTGTTCAGAATCATTCCTTTTCGCTGCCATGCATCACCGCTGAAAGGCTCGAAAGAGATCAATCGGTCAACGAAATGAAGGGCTTCTTCGAATTGAGCATGATCGAAGTAGAATTGAATGATCTCTTCGAGGGCCTCGGTATTGTTGATGTCCTTCTCGCCGTTCTTCAGCTGTTCCCGAAAACGGCGGAGATCATCGTCCGAACGGTCATTGGGCCGTGGAAGGTGCTCGTCCTCATCGAAGTTGTCGAAACCCGCCATACCAGTGAGCGCCTTTGTGGAAGTAGTGAACAAACAGCCTGACATCAATTAAGCAAAAAATGGGCTGGCAGTCAAGGATGCCGCGGGATGAGTGCTTGGCTCTTCGCAATTACCGCGGATGAGGCTTTTTCCGATTGATTTTCGTACGTTCTTGGGGTATATTTCATTCCTTAAATGTGGCAAAATGGTCGCGGAGAACGTAGAAATCATCAAGAAACGCATCCGGGAGGTTTGTCTCCAATGCGGTCGAAAACCCGAAGATGTTCTCCTCCTCGGTGTCTCGAAGACCTTTGGCATTGATAAGATCCAGGAGGCGGTTTCGGCGGGTCTCTTTGATATCGGCGAAAACTACACCCAGGAACTCGTAGAGAAACACAACCAATTGAACGATCAGCGTGTCCGGTGGCATTTCATCGGTCACCTACAGACCAACAAAGTCAAATATATTGCTGACTACATCCACCTGATTCACTCGGTGGATAATGATCGGGTCGCCGAAGAACTCCAAAAGCGGGCGGACAGAGTCAATCGCACCATCGACGTCCTCGTCGAAGTCCACACCACAGACGAGGCGACGAAATTTGGCGTTCTGCCTGACCAGACGTTCGAACTCATCAAACGCATTTCCGCGTTCAATCGGGTGAGGGTGAAGGGATTGATGACGATGGGTCCGTTTTCCGATGATCCGGATGATTCAAGGCCGTCGTTCCAGCAACTGGCAGACTTGGCGAGGCGGATCACGAAGGAAGCTATCGAAAACGTTGAGATGCGCCACCTCTCTATGGGGATGAGCCACGACTTTGAAGTAGCGATTGAAGAAGGTGCAACGATCGTGCGTATTGGCACCAGCGTATTTGGGGAGCGGTCGAAGGCCGCCTAACAGGAGGCACCCCATCTCTCACGTCACAGACGAAAGGCAGAGATGATGATTACACCGCTTGAGATCAAACGGCAGCAGTTCAAAAAGGTCATGCGCGGGTACGACCCTGTGGAGGTCGACACGTTTCTTGACATGCTCTCCCATGAGCTTGAGGAAGTTGTTACAAAGCACAAAGAGTCCAAGGACAAGATCATCGAACTTGAGACTCAACTGAAGGACTACAAGAACATGGAGAAGACCCTGCAGCAGACCCTTCTCCAGGCTCAGGAAACGAGCGGGAAAGAAATCGCGAACTCGCGCAAGGAAGCCACGCTCATTGTGCAGGAATCTGAACTCAAGGCATCTCAGATCGTGGACAAGGCGAGAGGTGATTTCTCGAGAATGAAGGAAGAAATTGCGAACCTGAAAGCACGCAAGCAAAGCATCCTCAGTAGGTTGAAAGTCCTTTTGACATCAGAGATTGACCTGATCAAGGCTCTTGAAATAGACGATGACGCGTCTCAGCAGGATACCTCCAAGGGAACCGGCAAGAGTCATATTGAGATTGACGAAATTCTAAAGAAACTGTAGGCATGGCAACGGAACTTCGAACACTCATGGACGATGCTTTCCGGTATATCCGGACGAAGACGAATGCGACTCCTTCCGTCGGAATCATCCTCGGCACGGGTCTCGGCGGGCTCGTTCAGGAGATTCACAAGGATACAGTGATTGACTACAGCGAGATTCCGCATTTCCCTGTCTCAACGGTGGAATCGCACAAGGGGAAGTTGATTTTTGGCTCTCTCGCGGGCAAACAAGTCGTGGCCATGCAGGGCCGGTTTCATTTCTACGAAGGTTACACCATGAAGCAGATCACCTTTCCGGTCCGGGTGATGAAACTGCTTGGAGTACAGACACTGCTGATTTCCAATGCCGCCGGTGCGTTACATCCGCAATTCAGACGCGGCGACATCATGTTGATGACGGATCACATCAACCTGTTGGGAGACAATCCGCTGATCGGGCCCAATGACGAATCGCTTGGTCCACGTTTTCCAGACATGTCGGAGCCGTACAGCAAAGAGTTGCTGGCATCAGCCGAAGCAATCGCCCGGGATCTCTCCATCAGTGTGCAAAAAGGCGTTTACGTTGCCATGCCGGGCCCGAATTTGGAAACGAGATCGGAATACCGGTTTCTGCGGACTGTGGGAGCCGACGCCGTTGGCATGTCAACGGTTCCGGAAGACATTGTCGCGATCCACATGGGCATGAGAGTCTTTGGAGTATCGATCATTACAGATGAGTGCTTTCCGGACACATTGCGGCCTGTAACGCTCGAAGAAGTTATCGCCATCGCCAACAAGGCAGAGCCGAAGATGACGGCGATCATGAAAGAGTTGGTCGCGCGAATGTGACAGTGGAGTAAGCTGGTTGACTCCGGATCGAGAGCCAGAGTCGAGCGAGAGCAATTCAGGGGAGTCGACATTGCCGTTGCGTTGCTCGTGTCGTTGACAGTGTTCAGTGTGGTAGTTGTGCTCGTGCAGATCTTCTTCGAAAAAGATCCCTCTTCCGGACAAACTGCCCAGCGACATCCACATCACAACAGAAAACACCGATGCTCGTTCCCGGTCCTCTCGAGCCGGGGCGAATCTGGAATTGTTAGGTTTCTGGCGCTCGTGTTTTGTTCCATCAAGCAACGATTCTATTTTTGATCGAATAACGATTGCGGTTAATTGAATGCCGTTCAAGCAGCTTACAGATAAAGTCAACTACCACGTCCTTGAAACAGAAATCCTGAAATTCTGGGACGAGCGGGACATCTTTGAGAAAAGCATCACGACGCGAGAAGGCGGCCCTGAGTTCACGTTCTACGAAGGCCCTCCGACAGCAAATGGTCGCCCTGGAATACATCACGTTATGAGCCGCTCCCTGAAGGATCTTGTGTGCCGCTACAAAACAATGCAGGGATTTCAGGTGCACCGCAAGGCTGGTTGGGATACGCACGGACTGCCGGTTGAAATTGAAGTCGAAAAGGCCCTCGGGTTCAAGCACAAGGACCAGATCCTGGACTACGGAATCGCGAAGTTCAACGATGAATGCAAAAAGTCTGTCTGGAAGTACAAGGTCGACTGGGAAGAAATGACCCGAATCATGGGATACTGGGTCGACCTGAAACATCCCTACGTCACGTTTGAGAACACCTATATAGAGTCGGTGTGGTGGGCGCTCAAGCAGTACTTTGAGAAAGGGATGATCTACAAGGGCTACAAGATTCAGCCGTATTGCCCGCGTTGTGAGACTCCTCTTTCCTCACACGAAGTGTCGCTCGGATACAAAGATGTCAAGGATCCGTCGGTTTATATTAAGTTGAAACTGAAAGGGGAAGAGAACACCTACTTCCTCGTGTGGACGACCACGCCGTGGACGCTTATTTCGAACGTCGCGCTCGCAGTTCATAAGAACATCGATTATGTAAAGGTCGAGCATCACGGCGAGAACCTTATCCTTGCCGAAGCACGACTGAGCGTCCTGGGAGATGAGTACACGGTCCTAGAGAAGTTCAAAGGCTCCACTCTGCTGGGGAAGGAATACGAACGCCTGTACTCTTATCACCAACCGAAAGAACGTGGTTGGTACGTGATTCATGGTGATTTCGTTACGACGGAGGATGGATCTGGAATTGTTCATATTGCTCCCGCGTACGGCGAGGACGACTATCAGGTCAGCCAAAAGAACGGCTTGCCCACAATTCATCCTGTAGACAAGTCAGGCGAGTTCGGTCCGGAAGTGACGGCGTTCGCTCACAAATTCGTCAAGGATGCCGACCCCGAGATCATCGCGGATCTCAAGCATCGCAATATTCTTTATAAGAAGGAGATCCATCTTCACAGCTATCCTCATTGCTGGCGCTGTTCCTCTCCGCTACTCTACTACGCTAGGGAGTCGTGGTATATCCGCACGACATCTTACGCACAGCGGATGATCGAGCTCAACGACACTATTCGTTGGATTCCTGCGGAGGTCGGATCGGGACGCTTTGGAAACTGGCTTGGAGAGAACAAGGATTGGGCCTTATCGCGCGACCGGTTCTGGGGGACACCTCTGCCGATCTGGATTTGCGAACAATGCGGAAAACTGAAATGTGTCGGATCGGTAGAAGAGTTCAAACAGGGGAGCAATGTCCCCGACCCGTTGGACCTCCACAAGCCCTTTGTCGACGACGTCACCTTTGTCTGCAAGGATTGCAGCGGTACCATGAAGCGAACGCCAGAGCTCATCGACGTCTGGTTTGACTCCGGCTCCATGCCGTTCGCCCAGTGGCACTATCCGTTCGAGAACAAGGAGATATTTGAAAAGCGATATCCTGCGGACTATATCTCGGAGGGCATTGACCAGACGAGGGGATGGTTCTACACGTTGCACTCGATTGGAACGTTTCTCTTTGACAAGCCGGCTTTCAAAAATGTTCTGGTGAATGAGCTGATCCTGGACAAGCAGGGTCAGAAAATGTCGAAAACCAAGAAGAACACAGTTGACCCGTTTGAACTGATCAGGAAATACGGTGCAGATCCCACGAGATGGTACCTCGTCGCGAACAGTCCGGTGTGGCGACCGACGCTTTTTGATGAAGAGGGAATCGCGGAAGTCCAGCGAAAATTTTTCAGCACGTTGGTGAACACCTACAAATTCTTCGCCACGTATGCCAACATCGATCAGTTTGAATACAAGGAGGCGAGCATCCCGGTTGCAGAACGGCCTGAATTCGATCGCTGGATTCTCTCCGAGTTGAACTCGTTGATCAAGAACTACATGCAGTGGATGGATGACTACGACGTGACGCGCGCTGCCCGGGCAGTCAGTGATTTCACCATCGATCAGCTCTCCAACTGGTATGTGCGGTGTAATCGCCGCCGTTACTGGAAGAGCGAACAAGGCAAAGACAAATCGGCGGCGTTTCAGACATTGTACGAGTGCCTCGCTGCGGTCGCGAAGCTCATGGCTCCGTTTGCTCCGTTCATGGCTGAAGAATTGTATCAGAATCTCGAGGCCGTAGGGAAAAGAGATACGTCTGAATCGGTTCACCTCGCCGCTCTGCCGAAGGCAGACGAGAGCGTGATTATCCCCGAGCTCGAACGAAGAATGGAGCACGCGATCAGGATTACCGGCATCGTGCGCGCGATGCGGATGAAATCAAACCTGAAAGTCCGTCAGCCTCTAAAAAAGATCATCCTTCCGATCTCGAATGAACAGGACCGTGCATCGATTCAGAAGATGGAAGATGTGATTCTCGAAGAGATCAACGTGAAGCGGATCGAATATGTCTCGGACGATTCTGCCATCGTGCGAAAGAAGGCAAAGCCCAATTTCCGTTCGTTGGGGCAGAAATTTGGCAAGTCTGTGCAGCCAGTAGCGGCACGGATCAAGGAGTTGACGTCGCAGGAAGTTAATCAGCTCGAGCGCGAGGGAACGATGACGCTCACGGCGAACGGGACAGAATACACCATCACCCGGGAGGATGTCGAAGTCCTTCATGAGGATATCGAAGGGTGGATGGTAGAGACGGACGGCACCCTGACCGTGGCTCTCGACACCGAGCTGGACGCGGAACTCATCAACGAGGGCCTTGCTCGGGAATTCGTCAGCAGAATACAGAATATGCGCAAGGAAAGCGGTTTGGAAGTCACAGATCGCGTCAAAATCTACTACAAATCAGGCGAACGCCTCACGAAAGCGTTGGGCCAACTTGCGAAGTATGTGATGCAGGAGACACTCGCTGTCGGTATCTCCTCGGATCTTCCGAAGGGATTGGTTCTCGTTGAGGCAGACATTAACGGAGAGCTAGCGTCGATTGGCATAGAAAAGAGTATTGACTCTTAAGCAGAAACTCTACAAGTTTGCACGTCCTAGGTGATACCCTGTTGACGTCGCACACGATAGGGAAGGGTGACTCAACAGAACGTTTAATGCAGGAGATTCGATATGGCGAAGAAAATTGCGGCGAAGAAAGCTGCGGCCGTGAAACCGGCACCGAAGAGCAAAGCGAAGATTGTCCCAAAGGCGAAGGCCGTGAAGGCAAAGGCTGTCGTAGCAAAGGCAAAACCCGTACCGGTGAAACCGGTTGTCGCTGTCAAAGGATTTTCAAAGACGGAACTTGTCCACTTCAAGAATCTCATCCTCGAGAAGAGAAAAGAGATTCTCGAAGAACTCGAGACGCTCAAAGCAAGCATGATGGATGTGCAGACCGGCGAATATGTCACTGAGAATTCCACGTACTCCTTGCATATGGAGCAGGGAACTGACACGATGGAGCGGGAGAAGACATTTTTGTTCGCTTCTCGCGAAGGAAAATTTCTCAACTACCTCGATGACGCGCTGAAACGGATTGAAAAAGGGGAGTATGGTTTCTGTCTCGATTGCGGGAGTCTTATTGACAAAGAGCGGCTTGAAGCCGTTCCGCACGCCCAACTCTGCATTAAGTGTAAGCTCAAACGCGGACGATAGCCCATCACCACCCACCTCACCGAGTTGCAGAGAAGGCTGTCGACAATGCGGGTTCTGTACCTAACGGGAATTATCGTCCTCATCGACCAGGCTGCAAAGCTGTTCATCAAGGGATTCGACATCCCGTTCCTGCATCTGTATCATCTGGGGATACCTCTGGGTGCGAGCTACCCGATCGTTGGTGATTTCCTTCGTATGACGTTCATCGAGAACCCCGGGATGGCCTTCGGTATCGATGTGGGTGGCAAGCTCTTTCTCACCATCTTTTCCATCGTCGCCAGCATCGGCATCTTCGTTTATCTTTTCCGGATTCGTCAGGAAGCGCTCGTCATCCGATTGGCGCTCGCCCTGATCCTCGGCGGAGCCGTCGGCAACCTGATCGACCGGGTGTTCTACGGTGTGATCTTTGGTGAAGGCTCTCTTTTCTATGGGAAGGTTGTCGATTTCATCGACGTCGATTTTTTCAAAATTGATTTCCTCGGCTATCATATCAATCGTTTCCCCGTGTTCAATGTCGCCGATTCTTCTGTCTCCCTCGGAGTGGTGATGTTGCTTCTCTTTCACAAGCGATTCACCGCTGTGGAAGGTGTAAACTCGATCGCCGTGGAGACGAACCCGGCGCCCAGCGCACCTCAGGAACTTCCGGTTATCCCATCGACGGACCGTGCAGATTTGCACAACCGGAGAGAAGGTTCCTAGTACCCTTCTTCCTCCCATGGCGCTCTCCAAAGATATTGAATCGAAATCCGCACCGGGCTCCGAACAATTCGAGAAAGTCCGCATCGTCGTCCCTCCGAAGCAATCGAAGCAGCGAATCGACGTCTACCTCACGCATCATATTCAGAACGCCACTCGAAACAAAGTCCGGGCCGGGATTGATGAAGGCCGCGTACTCGTCGATGGCAAGAAAGTGAAAGCAAGTCACCCTGTTGCCCCGGGTGAAGTCATCGAAATTACGTTCCAGCGCCCCCCGCGCATCGAAGCCAAACCGGAAGACATTCCTCTCGAAGTTGTATTCGAAGACGATCAGCTTCTCATCGTGAACAAATCAGCCGGCATGGTGACGCATCCTGCGTACGGCAACTACACCGGCACTCTCGTCAATGCCCTTCTGCATCATTGCAACTCCCTTTCATCTATCAACACAGAATTGCGGCCCGGCATCGTCCATCGCCTGGACAAAGACACCACGGGATTGATGGTGGTGGCGAAGAACGACGTTGCCCACCATCTTCTGGCAAAGCAGTTCTCGCGGCGCACGATCGATCGCGAGTACTGGGCCATCGTCTGGGGGAAATTCAAGCAGTTAAAGGGCACGATCGATGCAACGCTCGGGCGCAGCAAGAGGGATCGGAAAAAAGTCGCGGTCACAGCTGAAGGGAAAAACGCAGTGACAGACTACGAGGTTCTGAAGGAATTCGATTTCCTGTCGCTTGTCAGACTGAAGCTGCGCACAGGGCGGACGCACCAGATCCGCGTTCATTTGGCGCATATCGGGCATCCTGTCTTTGGAGATCCGACCTACGCTGGAAGGAGCAATACTTGGGGAGGGTTGGAAGGGAAAAAAGCACTGCAGGCCCAGAATCTTCTGAAACTTATCGATCGCCAGGCACTGCACGCCAAAACGATTGGATTTGTCCATCCTTCGACAAAGAAAGCTGTCAAGTTCGATTCTGAGTTGCCCGCGGACATGCAGGATGTGTTGGACCGACTCTGACACAGAGGGTAGGAATGCGCCGCTTTCATCATGAGCAGAAAAAGCAACGGCGTCCATTTCCATGGACGCCGTTGGCGTAATAGGGAGTCCCCTTCCTCAGCCTCTCCGCCTCGTGCGTTCGCTTCGTCCCTGCTCACTTCCCCGGGGACTCTCTTTCCTGACTGCTGGTGCCAGCCGGAATCCTTGGTTCCTCATCCTCGGACCGGCACTATCTCGTCGGTTTTCCCGCCGCGGTTTTTCTGGTACCACATTCCTCTGTTCAGTGCTCCGTGGTTTGTCAACCTGGTCTTTTTTGGTGAAAGGATATCGATCTTCCTTGCGACGTTCGATTTCTTTTCGTTCGGAAGAAGGTATGCCGGGAGCCCGGGTGTCCAGCCCCTGCGTCCTTCGACCACGATCAAATTCTCCCGGTTGAGTCGATTGAATGTTGCCACTGCGTCCGCGCTCGACTTTTTGCAGATCGAGAGATGAACCGCGGTCCATTCGCCGCGCATCAATCCGTTCATGAGTTCTCCCGTCTGCGCTGAAGGTCGGACGGTAGACGTCGATGCGATTCGTGTTGCGGTCGCGGGCGGATCGTTCTCCCATGATTCGCGAGTCTCTCACTTCCCACTGGTCCATTCGCCCGAATCCTCCTCGTCGCTCGACAAATTCCCTCTCGACTCCCCTGTTGATGATTCGTCCGTTTTCAAAGCCATATCGACCTGCGGATCGGGTTGCGGACATAAGTCTCCGGGCAAATTCGATAGGCACCACATTCCGATAGAGATATGGAGAGTTCATAAAACTATAGCGAACGAAATTCCAGTAGTGATATGGTGCGAACCAAGGAGTCGTGAATCGAATTCCCATGTTCATACTAAAACTTGCATATGGGGGGAGAGGAGCCCATCCGAGGTAGTCATCGTTGTATCGCCACTCGACCCACGCAGGACCCCAGGTCCGATCTGGTACCCATACCCAACCATAATTATCGTCGCAATACCATCGGCCATAATGATATGTCGCCCAGCCGAAAGGTTCATTCGAATTCCAATACCATCCATAATCGGTCCAGGCCCAACGCCCGTGAAGGTAGGGACGCCAGCCATATTCTACATGTGTCGGCCGCCATACTTGGAAGCCAGTTTCAAGTTCAAGCCATTCTCCGTAGGGAGACAATGCATCGTAGAATTGATCGGCTTCTCCGAACGAAGCAGGGGTTTCTGCTTGAGTACCCTGTGGTGCAGGAGGAGTAGAGACTTCTGTCGGCGGATCCTGCGGCGCGGGGGGAGCAGAGAAGGCTGCCGCATTTGCGAACCCGACCAGAATCAATGCCATCATCAAGTTCTTCATAACCCACCTCACTTTCTTCTGAGCCTTTGGTGCAGAATGTAAATCAAGGCGTATGCCATCGCATTCATGAGGCATTAAGGCAAAAATGGGGGTTTTAAATGAGGAGAATGTCCTAATGAGAGGCCAAACCGTATGCCGGTTAGCACACATTCGGCGATTAGCGGGAAATGCTTGATTCCTGGTCCGAAAAAACATCTCTGCAATATGCAGTCTTCAGAGTTCCGACCGCTCGAGCCTAGGTGGAGTGCGTCCACGCAAAGTCCATTCGTTTTCAGTTCGCTCAAAGCGAGCAGCTGGCTGATCTTTCAGGGAAGACATCCGCAAACCGCTGGCACAATCGCACAGGTAATCTCATGAACTATGTTCGTCCGCGCTCTCTACGTACAGAAGAAAACGTTGGAGAAAAATGCTCGGGGACGAACTGCCGAGGTGCTCACGAGGAACTTCTCTTGCGGTGCCTGCGGCTTATTTGCCCAGACCGAAGATACCAGCGCGCAGTAAAAATCGTTCTGCTTCGCCAATTCCCATCGATCGAGTTCTCCCTGATCGCCGGGTTACGCTCAGGAGAACTTCTGGCCTCTCGCGATCCTTCTGGGCGTCGAATTGCTGCCTTTCGATTGTCGGAGATCTTTCTTATATTTGCACATGAAACACTCCGAGTTGATTCTCGTCCTTGATTTCGGCTCTCAATACACACAGCTTATCGCACGTCGTGTGCGTGAACTCGGCGTCTACTCGGAAATCCATCCATTCAACATCTCTCCCGACAAGATTCGTGACTTGGAGCCCGATGGAATCATACTTTCCGGCGGACCCTCCAGCGTCTACGAACAGGGAGCTCCGAAGTCCTCTCCACAGGTTTTGGAGCTCGGAATCCCAGTGCTTGGGATTTGCTACGGTCTTCAGGTGATTGCCGAACAATTGGGCGGCAAAGTCGATCCGTTTGCCAGAAGAGAATTCGGCAAGGCCACGCTTCGTGTCGATAAAAATGACGGGCTTCTTGAGGGACTCGATGGCTCGACACAAGTCTGGATGAGCCATGGTGATTCTCTCAGCCAGATGCCGATGGGATTTGAACCGATTGCTCACACGGACAACGCCCCCATTTGCGCTATCCGGAATGTCGCGAAGAAGATCTTTGGCGTTCAGTTTCATCCTGAAGTGGCACACACACCTCAGGGGAAAATCATCCTCTCGAACTTCCTCTTCAGAATTTGCGGTCTCAAGGGCGATTGGACTCCCGAGCATTTCATCCAGAAGTCCATTGAAGAGATTCGAACGAAAGTCGGATCATCAAAAGTCCTTTGTGCCCTGAGCGGAGGCGTTGATTCTTCAGTCCTGGCTGTTCTCCTCCATCAAGCAATCGGTGATCAGCTGCACTGTATACACATCAACAACGGGTTGATGCGGAAGGGAGAAAGTGAACAGGTTGTTGAGACGTTTCGGCAGAACTATCGCTTCGAGCTGACTTACGTTGACGCGACGGACATTTTTCTGGCCAGGCTTGAGGGGGTGACGGACCCGGAGAAGAAGCGCCGCATCATTGGGAACACATTTATTGAAGTGTTCGAGACGGAGGCCAAGAAAATTACCGGCGCCGGAGGCGCGTTCGAATATCTTGCGCAGGGGACACTGTATCCGGACGTTATTGAATCGACGTCTTTCAAAGGTCCGTCAGTGACGATCAAGACGCATCACAACGTCGGCGGCTTGCCCGAGAAAATGAATTTCAAACTCCTGGAGCCGTTTCGGGAATTATTCAAGGATGAAGTGCGCGAGGTAGGGAGAAAGCTTGGCCTCCCGGAACCGTTTATCGAACGGCATCCATTCCCAGGCCCCGGTCTCGCTGTCAGGATTCTCGGAGATATCACGAAAGAGAAGCTCGACCTTTTGCGCAATGCCGATCACATCTTCATTGACGAAATCAAGCGTTTCGGTTTGTACAACGACATCTGGCAAGCGTTTGTCGCCCTGTTGCCCGTTCGTTCTGTCGGAGTGATGGGTGATGGAAGAACTTATGAGTACACAGTCGCTCTCCGCGCCGTCACCAGTGTCGATGGGATGACCGCCGACTGGGCCCGAGTCCCATCGGATTTTCTGGCAACAGTTTCCAATCGTATCACCAACGAATTGCGCGGGATCAACCGTGTGGTTTATGATATCAGTTCTAAGCCTCCTGCTACCATCGAATGGGAGTGAGCCGTTGTCGTTTGATCGGCCACCCCAAAACCCTAACACCATTGTTCGTCATCCATGATAGAACTTCGAAACGTCACAAAGAAATTCGGCAGCTTCACGGCTGTTGATAACATCTCGCTTGTCGTTCCGGCTGGAGAATTTTTTGGATTCCTGGGGCCGAATGGCGCGGGGAAGACGACGACCATCAAAATGATGGCGGGCCTTTTTGCTCCCACCAGCGGACAGATCCTCATGAATGGATACGACGTGGTGAAGAATCCGATCGAGGCGAAGTCGTTTACATCGTACGTTCCCGATCAACCCTTTTTGTACGACAAGTTGACGGGTCGGGAGTTCCTCTATTTCATCGGTGGGTTGTACAAAATGGACAAAAAGGCAATCGCGAAAAAGATCGAAGAGGTCATCGAACACTTTGACATCGGCGAATGGGTCGACAAGAGAACGGAAGATTACTCGCAGGGAATGCGCCAACGGGTGACCATTGCTGCGGCTCTCGTCCATGAGCCGAAAGCCTTTATCATTGACGAACCGATGGTGGGACTGGATCCGAAGAGTGCCAAAATTGTCCGTGAAACTCTCAAGATGATGGCACGCCAGGGGGTAAGCATCTTCATGTCAACCCACAGCCTTCCCACCGCCGAGGAACTCTGTGACCGGGTCGGATTCATAAAAGACGGACGGCTTGTGTTTCTGGGAACCCAGGAGAGTCTCCAGACGTACAAGCAGAAGTTTGACGGCAAGTTTGAATCGCTCTTCCTCGAGCTCACCAAATAGAGGGTCTTGCTCTCGATGTCGACGTTTTTTCACATCCTGAAGTACAAACTGCTTTCGTTCGTGAAAGCGACATTCGATCGAAAGATGGTCTCGGCTGTCCGGGGCATCGGTTCGCTCATCGTGTTCGGGACGTTTGCGGTCGCCGCATTCGCCCTTTCGTTTGCCATCACACGGTTCGTCGAGCCGCAGGTTGGCCTCGAAGTGTTTCATCGCATCGTTTCCATGACGTTTTTCGTCCTGTTTGTTTCCGTCAATATGGGCAACATTATCGTCTCCTACGCGACGTTGTACAAGTCGTCCGAAGTGGGATACCTCTTCACGAAGCCCGTCTCCTTCACCCAGATCTTCATCTTGAAATTTCTGGACAACTTTCTCTACAGTTCTTCGACATTTTTCCTTCTGGTGTTCATGGCCTTGTTGGGCTACGGGACGTACTTTCATTATGCCTTGTACACCGATCTCGCGGTGATGTTTTTCGTCTTCATGCCGATGCTCTTTCTCTCGGCGTGCATCGGTGTTCTCATCCTGATGTCGTTGGTCAAAGTCGCAAGTCAATTCGGCTTCAGAAAGGTCGTCACCGGACTGGCGCTTTTGTATATTGTGATCGTCGCTCTCTTCTTCAAGTTTTCGAATCCGATCACGATGCTGGAGGGGGCCGCAAAATTCCGCCCGGGTTCTCTCGCTTCGTCTGGAAGTGGCGGCGGTGGAATCATGTCATTGCTGCCGAACAACATCGCTTCGAATGTTCTATACTACATTTCGAAAAAGAGCCCTTTTCTCGCCTTCAGCGAAACGGCGCTCATGCTTCTGATGACGGCGATGATGTTTACTGTCGTTCTCTACGTCGGGAAGCGTTTCTACTATCGAACCTGGCTCATGACGTTTGAATTTCAGGCAAAAAGCAACACGGTGAAGTCCGGGCAAAAGGTGAAGTTTTTTGATTTTCGGAAGCCATCCCGATTGCCATCGCAATTGGAGGTGCTCGTGAAGAAGGAGTACTTCCAGTTTTTCCGGGAAACAAGTCAGTGGTTGCATCTGGCGCTCCTTCTCGTTCTCGTTTTCGTCTTTGCGATCAGCATCCGGAATCTCAATGTGACTCTTCGCGTGACGGAGATTCAGACAGTAGGCTATCTCATTCTCTATGCGTTCGCGGGATTCCTCAGCTGTTCTCTGGCGTTGCGGTTTGTCTTCCCCTCAATCAGCATGGAGGGGAAAACATTCTGGACTCAGTTGAGCGCCCCGATCAAGCTCAGGAAGATCTTTTTTCTCAAGTTGGCGATCGGGATCGTCCTTGTACTCCTGCCCGCACTTCTCACGGCAGTGTTTTCCAACATCCCGTTTGTGAAAATGACGGAGCGTCGTCCGCTGCTCATGTATTTTGGCGTGTACAGTGCGTTTTGGGTTACCCTGACACTCGTATCACTCAATCTTGGGTTGGGAGGATTTTTTGCAAACTACCAGGAGAAGAACCCCATCCGAGTGGCCTCCTCCCAGGGAGCAACGCTCACGTTCTTGGTCTCCCTCGTCTATCTCGTCAGTCTCGTCTCCATTGTTATCATTCCCCTGCGCGACTATTTCCAGTCATTGTTCCAATTCCTGCCATTCGACATGAGCATCATCGTCGCTCCCGGTACGACGCTGGCGATGCTCTCGGCAGGTCTCAGCGCTTTCGCACTCGTGGTCGGGTATCGTTCTCTGCAAAGGGATTTTTGATTGCTATTCAGCGCGTCAATTTCTATCTTCTGCCAGTATGATTGACGAACCGACACTCTCCCAGTGGCTGGATCAGGCTCGAACGCTGGTTGAGGAGCAGAAATTTCTCCATGCGCTGCAGTTGTATTACAAGATAACCGCCGCCTCACCGTCGCTCGACATTGCATGGGTTGAGCTCGCCTACGTTCAGTACGAACTCAAACAGTATCCCGCTGCGGAAAAGACCCTGCTCAAAGCTGTCTCGACGAGCGAACAACCGCAGGAGATTCTCTTCCTCGTCGGAAATCTTTACCTCAAGCTCGGTCAGTATCCCAAGGCGCTCACGTTCTACAAGAAACTTCTGGGAGAGCAACAATCGTTGACGAAGGATTTGCGTGCTCACCTGAATTTCAACACAGCGTTGGCGTATTATTATCGAGACAACATTCGGCTGGCGGAGATCCACTTTCGGGCTACCCGCAGAATCGATCCGCGATTTCCGAAAATCAACGAGTCGTTGGGTGAGCTGCTCCTGAGGCGTGGAGCTCTCGCTGAGGCTGCCGAATGTCTGAAGGACGCCGTAGCCCATGAACAGTACAGCTGGATCGGGCACTACATGCTCGGCACTGCCTATGCCAAGATGTATGATTGGCGACGGGCCCACGACGAATTTGTCCTCGCCGTTGAGATGGATCCCAATGAACCTCGGGCCTGGATGATGTGCGGAGAATCCCTGCTTGCTCTTCATAAGCTTGACGAAGCAGAACGATACCTTCGCAAGGCGCTCGAGCTGAATCCACAATTGACGGATGCCGTTGTCGACTTCGGCTTTCTTTTCCTTCGCCGTGGAGACGCTCAGCGTGCCCGTGAGTTCTTTGAGCAGGCGCTGCAGCTGGAACCTCATCACTCGAGAGCTCTTCAGGGAACTCGTGAATTGAAGCTCACTCAGAATCCGCAATCATGAACAAAGAATGATCGTGCGCAATTTCTTCGTTGTTTCCTTTCTGGTCGCTCTTCTGTTCTTCGCGTCAACGACACCTGCAACAGCAGCGACGGCCGTTGATGACAGCGTGCTCTACAAGCCTGCAGTCGAACGCAGTTTCCAGCAAGCATTGAACCTCTTTCGAGGCACGCGCTACGCTGAAGCTCGCGCATTGTTCGAACAAATCGTCGACCTGCCGGGGACCAATCACCGTACGAGCGCTTCGTTTTTGATGGCGGCAAAGTCCCGGTATCATCAGGGCGAATACGCCGCGTCTGTTGTACTGCTGCAGGCATTTCTTGAACGCTTCGAGCGCTCCGAGTATCTGGACGATGCTCAATACACTCTTGCCCTGGACTACTATCAGCTCGAACAGTATCGGGAATCCGCGCGAGCATTCCTCAAGGTTCGGCAGACGTCTCCCGATCCGCTTCTCGCTGCCCGGGCAGTAAAGATGCTGGGTCTTGTCGCACAAGAGAATCTCGACAGTGAAGAAGTGCGCGAGCTTCTGGCTGAAGCGAATCAGACAGAGACGAAAGCCCTGCTCACCGTCCGCCTGGCGCAAAAAGTTCTGCAGACAGGCGATGCCCGCGGGACACGTGAACTCCTGAGCACCATCCTGGGATTACCGGATACGCTCTCGGCCGTGGTGGAAGCCCGTCAGTTGATGAAGAAAATCGACCAGAGCGGCGTTGTGAGGATTGGAGTCGTCTTGCCGCTGACGGCGAAATCGGACGAATCGCTTGTTCACGGAGTTGGTGAGGAGTTGTTGGATGGTATCCGTCTCGCGACGGACGAGTATAACGCAGAGTCGATGCCAAAAGTGAACATCGAACTTCGCGATTCCGAACGTGATGCAGGAGTGGCGGCGCGTCAAGTATCAGAGCTCAGCTCTGATAGTCAGATTCTCGCTATTCTCGGTCCGGTATTCAGTAATGAAGCGATAGCAGCAGCAGAGATCGCGAACAGGAGAGGGGCTCCTCTCCTGACGCCGACGGCCACCGCGACGGGTATTGCATCCATCGGAAAATATGTGTTCCAGGCAAATCCAGATTTTGTGACTCGCGGACGCGCGATGGCGCAGTATGCGACGCTTGAGAGAGGTGCTCATCGATTTGCGATTCTTGCTGCATCTGACAGTGCGGACCGTTCGACGACGGAAGCGTTCATCCGGGAGGTGCTGGATCTCGGCGGACAGATTGTCGACGTGCAGTACTACAAACCGGGTCAGACCGACCTTCGGGACGAGCTGACAGCAATGCGGCAACGAGGGTTGGAGCTCACCGAACCGATTGTCATCAATTTCGGCGCGAAGGCTCGACCCGCGGATCTTAAGAAGGTGGCAAACTGGGGTGTCCCTCAGTATGTCATCGATTCTCTGGTGACATCGAACAGTGTGGCAACGGTTGAATCTCTCTTTGGAAACAACGGGAGGCGCGTCGCTGATTCGATGAAGATCCCGACCCAACGCATCAGGGCAAAATACGACAGTCTTGGAATGCCGGTCGCCGCGTTTGATGCGATTTTTCTTCCCATCTCATCCCTGGAGGAAATTGGCATCGTTACTTCGCAGTTGAGGTACTTCAATTTCCAGGCGCAACTCCTTGGAAATGGCAACTGGTACGAGCCCAACGAACTCGAGCAGCAACGGCAGTACTGTAATGGGATCATCTTCACGGCAGATACCTACTGGGATGAGATCAACCAGCAGTATCAACAGTTCACAAAGCAATTTCGACTCAAGTTCTCAAAAGATCCTACCAAGAATTCCATGATCGGATATGATTCGATGAAGCTTCTCTTGAATGCAATCCGTCAGGGTGCGAGGAGGCGCGAAGAAATTGCTTCCATGCTTGGCAGCTCCCAGACTTTTCAAGGCATTCACTCGAAGATTTCTCTTGGCTCAAGCAGAGTCAATTCCTGTCTTACCATCCTCCAGTTCAAGAACAGGTCCATCAAGAAAATCGGTGAGATTGATGTGAGTCGAAAGACGATCATCGGCACCGACGAGCAGCGGTGAAATCCCAACAGCGAAACCTCCGTGGTGTTTTTGAGCCATCGCACTACCATACGACCATCAAACAATGGCCTGAAGGGGAGCGACCGCGCGAAAAGATGATGAAGCATGGTTCTGCGGCGCTGACGGATGCCGAGCTCCTCGCCATTCTCATTCGAACCGGATCGAGGGGTGCGACAGCGGTCGATCTTGCAAAGAAGCTACTTTCCGAACGGCGGACGCTTCGGGACCTGGCACGAATGTCGGTGGTGGACCTTGGCCAGCTAGGAATCGGCCGGGTGCGCTCGGCTGCCATCGTTGCCGCCTTTGAACTCTGCAGGAGGATGCCCGCGAGCGGAGGATCAGAGCGGCCGACCTTTCGCGCACCTGAAGATGTCACCATCGTTTTTCTTCCGAAGCTTCGGGACCTCCAGCACGAGGAGTTCTGGGTATTGCTGCTCTCAACGTCAAACCAGTTGATTCGTGAGATCCGGATCACCAGTGGCACGCTGAACTCATCTCTTGTTCATCCCCGAGAATGCTTCTCGGAGGCTCTGAAAGAGAAGGCAGCCAGCGTGATTTTTGTTCACAACCATCCCAGCGGGAATCCTGAGCCAAGTCAGGAGGATCTTTCGATCACGAGGCAGTTGACGGAGGCGGGGAAGATACTCGGGATACCGGTGTACGATCATATCGTGGTCGGCGGCGCGCAATTTGTCAGTTTTGCTCAGCGCGGCTTGCTCTGAAATCCGTCGTTAAAAAATAGTCGGAATTATATACTTGACAAACCCACGTTTATTTTGTATATTACTGGTGAACAAAGACAACGGAGTTCACCATGAAAAAGACCTCGGAAAAACCCTTCAATTCTCTCCTTGATGTCGTCAAGCGATTCCCGGACGAGAAATCTTGTCGCGAATATCTTGCTTATGCGCGATGGGGCGATCTGCCTATTTGCGTTCACTGCGGATACACGGAGAAAATCTATCGCATCAATGACGGCAAACTCTACAAGTGCGCCAAGTGTCGGAAGCAGTTCACAGTTCGCGTTGGAACGATCTTCGAGGACTCCGCTCTTCCCCTGCAAAAGTGGTTCATGGCGATCTATCTTTTGACAGCACACAAGAAGGGCATTTCCTCTGTGCAGCTTGGTAAGGATATTGGCGTAACTCAAAAGACCGCTTGGTTCATGCTTCATCGGATTCGATACGCCGTCAGAACCAAGACGTTCAACAAGAAACTCTCTGGTACAATTGAGGCAGATGAAACCTATGTCGGCGGACACGGGCATAAAGCCGGACGCGGTTCTGAGGCCAAAACTCCCGTATTCGGAATGGCACAACGTGGCGGGGATGTTGAGGCACAAGCCGTCACGCGAGTAAACATGGAAACGCTGGTACCAATATTGAATGAACGCGTTGATTCTGATTCGACGATAATGACAGACGAATGGAAGGCATACCAGAAACTTGGTCGGCGTTTCAAATCGCATCAGCACGTCAACCACAATAGAGGCGAATACGCTCGCGGCGATGTTCACACGAACACAATCGAATCCTTCTGGTCGATGCTCAAGCGCGGTATTTACGGTATCTATCATCATGTCAGCCCAAAGCATTTAGATAAGTACGTTGACGAATTTGAGTTTAGGTGTAACTCTAAGCATGTTGCAGATGCCCGAAGATTCGGATTGATGCTGAACATCTGTCAAGGCAGATTGACTCATGAACAACTCATCGGATCATAATAACGCGAACCAAAAGAACGCCGACAGCGAACCCGAGTCCGAAAAGAAGAGTAAGAAGTCGGATAAGTCCGTTCTGAGTAAGTTCTACGGTCTTTATAATACGCTGACCGGGGTTGCTGGCGTCTTGGCCGTTGTTGCTGGCGTCTTTATTCATGGTATCCTCGCTACAATCTTTCTCGTCATTGGTGTGATTCTTTTCCTATTCGCAGTCCATGTCGAACTTGATGAACACGTCGAAAAGCCAACTTGGTTTGTAACTCCACTCATTGGACTGGTCTTGTTATTCGGTTATCTCTTCCAGCCTAAGAACGAAACCATTGTAGCACCACAAAATTCACCAATGAGAATAGTGCCAAACCTTCCAACCAAAGATTCCCCGATAAATAGACATGACTCCATCCCTTCAGTCGAACGAAGACAACCCGAGAGAATCGCAAAGGCTTATCCCGGCTTTAAGAGCTTAGATGTCACCATGCCGCTCTCAGAAGGAAAAGAATTTCATGTCGAAATCATGATATACAATTTTGGAGACGCAGCCGCACTCGATTTCAAGTGTGATGTTCATTTGGCAATCCTATCAAGAGCAGAACTGAAAGATGTTGTTCCTAAGAAATACCGCTTTGTAAGCGCTCCCGTGGACCTCCTACCAAAACAATCAATCGCCGCGGGTGTCGGATACCCCCCAAGCAGAGTAACACCCGAGCTACTCAGGGCGGTATCCAACGAAGAATACTCCATCGTCCTGTGGTGTGTCATGGAATACAAGGATGAAGCTGGAAGACTATGCAGACCAAAACCCATCATCCGCCGATATTTTAGCGTATTGAACAACTTTACGTTTCCTCCAGAGCCATAGCAATGCGATGCCCAGAATGCGGAGATTGAAATGAAGAAGATCAAACCCATTGCCACCATAACGACCAAGCGCGAGAAACCCCCAAAACTCGAAATGAGCTTCCAAGAGGCAATGCTCCGGATCGTCCGCGTGCCACCACCACTGAAGAAGTGACCTAAAAACGTCTTAGTGAAATTCATGCCTTTAGCCTTCGTTTCATGGGTGGGTCAAGTAAGTAGTCCCGAAAATAGTTAACACCTAGGGTTTTTCTTGACTTTTGCGGCTGTAATCTGTATCATTCTAAGGATTGTGATTGCTGAATGCCAGACGTTGCATTGAAACCATAGGAGAGGTTCTCATGAAGAAATCATTTGCTGGTCTATTTGTTGCAGGTGCGTTGCTCGCTATGATGGCAACCGGCTGCGCGAGTAAACCCAGTGCCGCGGAACTCAAGCAGCTGGAGGACCTGAAGGCTGAGGTATCGTCATTACAGCGCGAGATCGCGGCAAAGGAGTCGGAGAAGGCTGCTCTGATGCAAGCTATCGCCGACAAAGCGGCACAACTCGCCCAATGCGAGAAAGAAAAAGCGCTGGTTCAAGAGCGTTTGAAAGGCATGTAGTCTAAGGCCCAATACCAAGGAGAATGACAATGAAAGTTCTGAATCGTGTAATCCTCGTGGCGGCCTTAGCGCTGTATGTTTCTTCCTATGCCGCCGCACAGGAGATGACCAAAGAAGAGTGGCAGAAGCAGATGACGGAGCTGACTGCGACTCGCAATGATTTGAAAGCAAAGCTGACCGCCCTGCAGACTGGAATCGACAAGCTGAAGCAAGAAGATGCCGACAAAGCAGCAGCGCTCAAGAAATGCAATGATGACATCATGGCGCTCGTTGGGGCCGACGCAGCTTCGGAGCGCGCGTTTGCAGCCAAACTGGATGAGATCGACGCGAAGATCAATGAGCTTTCCCGGCTCTCAAACCAGGATCTCTGGGCTCGCAAGGGTGAAGTCGATGGTGTTCAGAAGGCTCTGGACGAAGTGAAGAAGAACAAGATGAGTGTTCTGCCGAAGTACTACGATCGTATCAAGGAAGAGCAGAACAGGATCGATGCACTTCGCAAGACACTCGAATCCGCTCAGATGCAGATGACCTATACGGTCGGCACGTGGGCGAAGGATCGTGATTGCCTCTGGAATATTGCGAAGAAGCCGAAGATCTATGACAATGCATTCCTGTGGCCAAAGATCTGGCAGGGCAACAAGGACAAGATCAAGAATCCGGATGTGATCAAGAAGGGACAAGTACTGACTATTCCTCCGAAGGCAGATTTGTCGAAGGAAGAAAAATCAGCTGCACGATCATACTGGAACAAAAAGAGCGCTGCAGCGGAACCTACCGCCCCAGCGAAGAAGTAATAGGGAGATCTTACTCCGAAGATTGTTGATCATCCAAGAGTATATCTATCGACACGCCCTCACCGCACGCTGTGCGGCTGTGAGGGCGTTTCGTTTTTTCTGAAGCGTGTGACGAAGGAGGCGTGACCATTGGCTGAACGGAAAGTCCTACTGGCAGGTGTCGATGCTGTACAGTTGCTCGGATTCAATGATGCAAATCTTCAAATCATTGAGGATCGATTTGGTGCGACGATCACGGTGCGAGGAGATCTGCTCACCGTTCGCGGTTCGGAAAATGATACACGAAAGATTGAGAAGGTCTTCAAAGAACTTATCTACATTCTTAACAAAAACGGGAATCTCGCCCCGAATGACGTCGACACGGTCATCGATCTGGTGACGGTCAACGGTTCATCGCCGGAGACAACGGGGGAAGTCGCGACGGAAGACTCCGACTACGCGATCCTCTACACCAAGGTCGGCATCATCAAGCCCCGAACTCCCGGGCAGAAGAATTACGTTCAGCAAATTCGTCGCAATGATATCGTCTTTGGGATCGGACCCGCCGGTACCGGAAAAACATATCTGGCAGTTGCGATGGCCGTTGCTGCGCTGAAGAACCGGGACGTCACCAAAGTCGTTCTCGCCCGCCCGGCTGTCGAGGCAGGGGAGAATCTTGGATTTCTTCCGGGCGACCTGCAGGACAAGGTCGATCCCTATCTTCGACCTCTGTATGATGCGCTCGATGACATGCTTTCCGCCGAAAAGATGAAGAGCTACATGGAGAAGCGCATCATCGAAATAGTTCCGTTGGCCTACATGCGAGGCCGGACTCTCCACAATGCTTTTGTCATCCTCGACGAGGCTCAAAATGCCACTGCGATGCAAATGAAGATGTTCCTGACTCGATTGGGGGCTCACTCCAGGGCAGTTGTTACAGGGGACGTCACGCAAATAGACCTGCCGAGTTCGACCGTTTCAGGATTGGTGCAGATTCAGGAAATTCTGAAGTCGATCCAAGGCGTGGGATTTGCCTACTTTGATCGGAACGATGTGGTTCGTCACAGGCTGGTGAAAGATATTATTGACGCGTATGACAGGTTCAAGGCGGGAAGCAACGGCGGAACAAAGAGTGCAGAGCCAGCGTCTCTTCCGAGAACTCCCAAATAGCCGTCAGCGCGATTTCGGCTTCTTCTCCAGCTTCTTTCCCTCATTCCAAATGGCATCCATTTCCTCGAGCGTCGAGTGCTCGAGTTTCTTCCCTCGTTTGCGGATCTCGTCTTCGATGTTCTGAAATCGCTTCGAGAACTTTCGCGTCGATGCGTTCAATGCACTTTCAGGATTGACCTTGAGGAACCGCGCATAGTTGACAAGGGCGAACAGCAGATCGCCGAATTCCTCCTCCAGGTGGTCGTGTGAATGTTTGGCTTCCGCTTCATGAAGTTCATCAATTTCTTCGACAACCTTTTCCCAAACATCCGCCTTCCGTTTCCAATCGAATCCGACCTTCGATGCCTTTTCCTGCAGTCTGTGCGCCCGGAGGAGCGAAGGCATTTTCTTGGGGACGCCATCCATCAATGAAGTTCGACCTTCCGTCAGTTTAATTTTCTCCCAATTGTTTTTGACATCGTCTGAGGATTTGACCTTGGTGTCGCCAAAAACGTGAGGATGACGGCGAATGAGTTTTGCGCTCGATGCTGAGACAACGTCGTTGATCGTAAACGCCTTCTCTTCCTCGGCCATCACGGAATGGAGCACGACGTGGAGGAGCAAGTCTCCGAGCTCCATTTTCAGTTCCTCAAGATCGCTCTGGTCAATGGCCTCGACAACTTCATAGGCCTCCTCGATGAGGCTGTGGCGGATTGACTGATGGGTTTGTTCCCGGTCCCACGGACATTCCTTCCGAAGTCTTCGAACCACGGCGACATATTCGGAAATGAGGGTTTCGATACTTTTGTTCGCTTTCTTCAATGGCTTCTCCTTCTTGGCGTTGAATCATAAGGAAAAGGGGGAGGATAATCAACGTTCGTTGAGTTCGGATGCTTGGGCGGATCAAGTCGAATTGGGGGGCGGCTCCCTGATCTGATTGGAGAGAAAAGAGCCGTTGTTTTTTTGGCGCTTTCTGCTTATCTTTTTTAGCGGATTCGGGGCTGTAGTCCCAGAGTTGCCTACGCCTGCCTGCGTCCCGAAGGACACTTTGGCACATAGGAGCGCAGTGAGCGGCTGCATCTTCGAGGATCTCCTGCTCCTGTCCCGATGTCTGGGATCCCGCCTCTTCTGAATGATTGTTGTGGCGGGAAAAGCAGAACCGTCGAAGAGGGGACTCAGTTTGGGCCCAGGGTGTTATCTTACTTATACTTGGGGCTGTAGCTCAGTTTGGGAGAGCGCTTCGTTCGCAACGAAGAGGTCGTCGGTTCGATCCCGATCAGCTCCACGAGCTAGTGAATTGGTGAATGGTTAATTAGTTAAATGGAGACAATGATCCACGTGAATCAGGTTTCCAATTAACCAATTACCTACTCACTAATTAACCAGAACTTTACAAATTCGGAGCATCTCGTTTGTCTTTTCTTCGAGTCTTGAGGTCAAGTCCTGTGCAACAAGGCGTTGCTCAACCCCGCCAGGTCCGGAAGGAAGCAACGGTCGGCAAAGAGTTTTGTGTGACACAGGGGTGCTTGACCTCTTTATATTTGTTGCGGTCGGTGGAACCGATTGCTTCAGAACGTACAGCCCGCCTCGTTGGCTTTTCGCCTCCATCCGAAGGGTGAATAGAAACCAGGCCCCATAATCCATGGTACTTATTTCATTCCAACTACTCACTTTCATCGTCACCACTAGTCTTGCACTTGTGTGGACAATGCCCCGTCGCGCTCTCTGGGCGGACAGGGTGGCCTCGCCGTATGTTTCCAACCGGCGGGCCGGCCCGACTACATCCTTTCGGGCTCAACGATATGGTCGATCTGGACGGTTGCATACACAGTTTTTTCCCTGCGGCTGTTCGCCGCGCCAAATGGGGCTTCGTCCATCATCGTCTGTTGCGTTGCATTTCGTCTCTATCGAGTGGGGTCTGAGGTGGTCAGAGCTCCTTTATGAAAAAAGAAATTGTTATCAACTCCACGGCGAACGAACACCGTATCGCCATTCTTGAAGACGGCAAGCTTGCCGAGCTTTTTGTTGAAACCCCGGGTAAAGAACGAATGGTTGGGGATATTTACTTTGGCAAAATTGCCAAAGTCATGCCCGGCATTCGCGCTGCGTTCATCGATATTGGCCTCCAGCAAGACGCCTTTCTCCACTTCTCCGATGTAGGATCTTCGCTCTCCGAGTATAACGCGCTGTTCGACGACGAGGATGACGACGAGGAGGAATCCCCAGCTTCGGAATCCGCGCCACCGGCTACGGAGGGCGGCGTTGTTGCCCCCCCTCAGACCGTAACTGCGCCTCATCAACATGAATCCAGAAGGGGAGGACCGCACAACGGAGGATCGGAGAGGTCTGCGAGGGATGTGAACCTCCAAAAAGGGCAGGAAATTATTGTCCAAATCACCAAGGAGCCTGTCGGAAAAAAGGGCGTCCGGGTTACCTCCGAGATTTCCTTGCCCGGCCGCTTCCTCGTTCTGCTTCCCTTCGATGGAAAAGTCGGAGTGTCAAAGAAACTTACCGACTTTAAGGAGAAGCGCCGTCTGCGCAAGGTCGTCCGTTCCATTCTCCCGGCGGGATTCGGCGCAATTATCCGGACCGTGGCAGAAGGGAAGGAAGACAGCCTGATTCGCCAGGATCTTGAAGAACTGATCCGGGTCTGGTCAAACATACAGAAAGCGGTGAAGGCAGAGAAGCCGCCTGCCCTCGTATACAAGGATATGACCACCACATCCAGTGTCATTCGCGACTTGTTTGGAGATCGCGTGGAACGCGTTGCCGTTGACGACAGGAAACTCTTCAAAGAGATCAAGGCCTATGTGCAGTGGATGTCTCCTGATATGCTCGATCGTCTGGAGCACTATAAAGGAAAAGAGCCCATCTTCGACAAGTACGGTGTGGAAAAGGATATTCAGACGCTGATGAGCAAAAAGGTCTGGCTCAAGAGCGGAGGATATATCTTCCTTGAGAAAACCGAGGCGATGACGGTCATCGACGTCAACAGCGGACGTTACGCAGCAAAAAAAGAGCAGGAATTGAATTCCCTCAGGACGGATCTCGAGGCATCGCGCGAAATTACCCGCCAGCTTCGGCTCAGGGACATCGGGGGAATCATCGTCATCGATTTCATCGATCTTGACGATGAGAAGAACAGGAAGAAAGTCTACGATGAAGTGAAGAAGGAACTCAAACGCGATCGCGCGAAAGCAACGGTCCTCCCCATGACGGAATTCGGACTGATGCAGATCACCCGCCAGCGTATTCGTCAGAATGTTCAGATGAGCTTCAGCGATGCGTGCCCCACATGCGGTGGGACCGGAATGGTTCAATCGAAAACGACCACCTTGAATCAGATTGAACGCTGGATTAAGCGGTTCAAATCCGAATCGAGAGAATTTCGTCTACAGCTGAAAGTCAACCCGAACACCGGGTCGTATCTCACTCAGGGTACCATCAGCAGGCTGACGAAAATCATGTTCAAGTTCTTCGTTAAAGTCAAAGTGGTGCCGGATCAGACCATGGCGATGGACGAGTTCCGGTTCATCTCGGTCAAACAGGATAAAGACATTACCGAACAATACCGGCTGTAATTCTTTCGTGAGGGTGCTGCCATGAAGTTCTTCATCGATACCGCGAACATCGCAGAAATCAAAGAAGCGGCGAGCATGGGAGTGCTCGACGGGGTTACGACCAATCCGAGCCTTGTCGCGAAAGAGGGCAAAGACTTCCGCAAGCTGCTTGAAGAAATATGCGCGATTGTGGACGGACCCATCAGCGCCGAGGTGATCTCCACGGACTTCGACGGGATTATGAAAGAGGGCCGGGATCTCTCGAAGATCCACAGGAACATTGTCGTCAAAGTGCCCTTGATTAAAGAGGGACTCAAGGCGGTCAAGGCCCTGAAGTCTGAGGGAATTCGCACCAATGTCACTCTCTGCTTCTCACCGACGCAGGCATTGGTTGCGGCGAAAGCAGGGGCGTACTTTATCAGCCCCTTCATCGGACGGCTCGATGATGTAAGCACCAACGGTATGGAACTTATCCGCCAGATCGTTACGATCTATCGGAACTACAAGTACGATACTCAGGTACTGGTTGCGAGCGTGCGGCACCCGCTGCATGTTGTGGAGGCGGCAATGATCGGTGCTGATGTCTGCACGATTCCGTTCAAAGTTATTGAACAACTCATCAAGCACCCACTCACAGACATCGGACTCCAGAAGTTCCTGGAGGATTGGAACAAGAGCCAGAAGAAATAGCCATGAAGAAGACACCGTTTACGGAAATCCATCGCTCCCTGGGAGCGAAGCTCGTGGAGTTTGCGGGGTTCGAGATGCCGGTTCAGTACAGCGGCATTATCGATGAGCATCTCGCAGTTCGAAACAGGGTTGGCGTTTTTGACGTTACT
Organism: Ignavibacteriota bacterium; assembly: GCA_003170475.1. Classification (GTDB taxonomy): domain Bacteria; phylum Bacteroidota; class Ignavibacteria; order UBA10030; family UBA10030; genus UBA9647. The sequence continues at coordinate 44,106 of PMZI01000069.1, forward strand.
CACATGGGAGAGTTTATTGTTCGCGGAAAAGATGCAGCTGCTTTTCTTCAGAAGATGACCGTCAATGATGTGTCGAAGTTGTACGAAGGACGCGTACAGTATTCCGCTATGTGCTACGACAATGCAGGGATCGTAGACGATCTCTTGATCTACCACTGCGGAGATCACTACATGTTGGTGGTCAATGCGTCGAACGCCAAGAAGGATTTCGACTGGCTCACGTCACATCTCGAAGGAGATGTGACATTGACCGACCGGAGTGACGAATTCTCGCTTCTCGCGGTCCAAGGGCCGCAGTCACTCGCCACGCTGAAAAAGATTACTGATGTCGACCTGTCCGCGATGGAGTATTATCACTTCAAGACCGGACGGTTGGCGGGTGAAGAGATGATCATCTCCCGGACAGGCTACACCGGAGAGCTGGGGTTCGAGTTGTATTTTCGGTGGGACGATGTTGCTGCAAAAAAGGTATGGGATGCTATCTTTGCTGCTGGGAAAGAATTAGGGATTACTCCGATCGGACTCGGAGCCCGTGACACCCTTCGGCTCGAAATGGGATACTGCCTGTATGGCAATGACATTGATCAGACAACACATCCCCTCGAAGCCGGACTTGCCTGGATCACGAAAATGAACAAGGGCGATTTTGTGGGGAAGAGTGTCATGGCGAAGGCGAAAGCGGAAGGCCTTCGAAGAAGTCTCGTCGGGTTCACGCTGTCCGAAAAAGCTGTCGCCCGGCACGGCTATCCGTTGATGGCCAACGGAAGCGAAGTCGGTCACGTTACGAGCGGCACGTTTTCTCCCTCACTCGAACGGGCCATCGGACTCGGCTATGTGTCAACCGGAAATGACCGTGAGGGGAACACCATCACCGTGGGAATTCGCGGCAAAGAGGTTCCGGCAACTATTGTGAAGATACCCTTTTTGAACAAATCGTAAACTGGGGCAGGTTGTTCACGCATGAAAATTGACATTTGCTTTGATCCTTTTGAACTCGACGAGCTGGAATTGCGCGGCAAGAACATCATTGTCATCGATGTGCTCCGTTCGAGCACCACGATCGCCGTCGCTCTGAACAACGGTGCGCGCGAAATCATCCCCGTCGAAAGCATTGAGAATGCCGTCAAGATCTCCGGAAGTCTTTTCGGCGATGTGACGCTGCGCGGCGGTGAACGCAACGGAAAAATCATCCAGGGCTTCAACCTTGGGAATTCGCCGCTGGAATACACGGAAGCGACGGTGAAGGGTAAGTCGATCATCTTCTGCACGACAAACGGTTCGGTGGCTATGTACAAGAGCCGTTTTGCTCAGAATCTTGCCATCGGCTCCTTCGTGAATATCACCATGGTCATCGACTTCATCAAGGAGATCCAATCGGATTTCCTCATCATTTGTGCCGGGAGGGCGAACACCGTCAGCAATTTCAGCCTCGAAGACACAGTGTGCGCAGGCATGATTGTTCAAAAGCTCTCAGCTGACAAAGAAATCAAGCTTGAACTCACTGACTCGTCGCTGGCATCGCAGGCACTCTACAAAACCTACGGCAAGGCGCTTCTGAAGTTAATGAAAAACACTGAGCATGGACGGTATCTCGTCGAAATCGGATTCGTTGAGGATATCAAGGTAGCCGCCGCGATCGATTCCTATCCGGTGTTGCCGGTGTTAAACGGCAATGTCATCAAGCTCCGGCGTGAAGAGATAAAACCTGCAGAAAACGAATCAGCGCCATCCAAGGGGAACGGCTAACTGCCCGCGAATCCGATGCCCGAACAAAATCCAGCCAAAGATTCGCAGAAGAAAAAGAACCCTGATCGTCGTCGACAGATCTGGTCGTTCATGGGTATCGTTTTTTCGTTCATGCTTCTGTTGAGTCTCGTTTCGTACACACCTGCTGATCAGGCGAACGGACAAGTGCGGGTTCTGGATCTCTGGAAGGTCGTCACGCCTGATGAAGCATTGCAGGCGAAAGCCGACCGGACGCAAAACCTGCTCGGCCTCCTGGGCGCTATCATCTCCAATTGGTTTATCAATTCGACCATCGGCTACGCAATCATCATTTTGCCATTCCTCGGGCTCGCGTGGTCGTGGTACATCCTCCGCAAGAAAGATCTCCGCAAACTTATCCTCGCGACGAACTACGTCGTCGCAATCGCTCTTTTGTTTTCCGCGCTCATGGGATCCATTCGTCTCATCGGCGGAGTGCCGATGCTACCGATGGAATGGAGCGGGACGGTCGGCGATTTTGCTGCCAACACGTTGTATAAACTGATCGGATTAGTTGGGAGCTTCATTTTCCTCCTCGGACTCCTGACGGTCGTCCTGACGTTGTTGGTCGATCTCGACATTCAGCAGAGCTACGAACGCCTGCAAGAATGGCTCGCCAGGATTTGGGCTTGGGTTCAGAAGAAACGAGCCGGTTCGAAAATCGAAGTGAAGAAGGAAGAGGAATATCCGCTTCCACGGCGTACTGTTGAGATCAAGCGCGATCCGCAGGAGCATGTTCCGCCTCCTCCTGTGCCCAAGAGGATTCTCAACCGAGAGGACAAACCCCCGGCCGAACCTCCGATACTGCACGAAGAGGCTCCGGCGATCCCTGAGCTCGAAGGCGATGTTCCGCTGGATATCAACGCTCCAGTGAAAGAAGAGGAAGTGAATTTTGATGAGCGTGAGACTCCGGAAGATGTGGAAGAAGAGATCGATTACATTTTCCCATCCGTCGAACTTCTCGATGTCGCCCGCGGCTCGGAAGAGGTCAACGAGGACGAATTGAAGGCGAACGCCGAACTCCTCCGTTCAAAGCTGGCTGATTTCGGCGTCGAAATAGAAAGTGTTTCAGTGACTCCCGGACCGGTGGTGACGCTCTACGAAATTGTTCCGGCGACGGGAGTGAAGATCAGCAGGATTGAGAGTCTCCAGGACGATATCGCGCTCGCATTGAAGGCGAAGGGAATCCGGATCATCGCGCCGATACCGGGGAAGGGGACCGTTGGCGTTGAAATCCCGAATCACAACCCGGCGCTTGTTACGTTGCGAGGAATCATCAATTCATCCAGGTTTCGCGATTTCAAAGGGTTGCTGCCTCTGGCAATGGGAAAGACGATCACCGGAGAAGCATGCGTTGACGACCTTGCCAAGATGCCGCATCTTCTCATCGCAGGCGCAACGGGATCAGGAAAGAGCGTGGGCATCAACACGATCCTCACGAGTCTTATCTATCGATTGCATCCGAGCGACGTGAAGTTCGTTATTATTGATCCGAAGAAGATCGAGCTTTCACAATACGGGAAACTGCGCAATCATTATCTTGCTGTCTCGCCCGACATTGAGGAAGAGATCATTACGACACCGAACAATGCGGTGCTCGTCCTCAAGAGCGTGGAAATTGAGATGGAGAGGCGATATGACCGTCTTGCTGCGGCGGGTGTGCGGAACATTGCCGACTATAACGACAGGGTCAAGAGCGGCCGTCTCCACGACACAGAAACGATAAAACATCGTAAGCTCCCGTACCTCGTCATCGTGATTGACGAACTTGCGGATCTGATGATTACGGCCGCGCGCGAGGTCGAGGAGCCGATCGCACGACTGGCGCAGCTCGCCCGCGCCGTCGGAATACATCTTGTCCTGGCAACGCAGCGTCCGTCGGTCGATGTGATCACCGGCGTGATCAAAGCGAATTTCTCTGCGCGCATCGCGTATCAGGTCGCGTCGAAAATCGACTCCAGGACAATCCTCGACATGAACGGTGCCGATCAGCTGCTCGGGAATGGGGACATGTTGTATCTCGCAGCCGGAACTCCCAAACCAGTCCGTATTCAGAACGCATTCATCTCGACGGACGAAGTGGAGCGCGTTGTCAACCACGTTTCGAAACAAAAAGGATATAGCCATCCTACGATCCTTCCCTCCGTGTTCGAGAAGAAAAAGGGGGGTGGGGCGTCCGGCGGCGTGTCGACCGACGAGCTTTTCGAGGAGGCAGCGAAAACTGTGGTTCGTCATCAGCAGGGATCTGTTTCGCTTCTTCAGCGCAGGCTCAAAGTTGGATATTCGCGGGCTGCCCGTCTCATTGATGAACTCGAGGCGGCCGGCATTGTAGGACCATTTGACGGAAGCAAAGCGCGGGAAGTGCTTGTGGAAACCGACGCTGAGCTCGATGCAATTCTGAGGAATCTCTAATGCGTAAGCTTTGGACCATCCTGTTGTTGCTGAGCAGCACATTGGCATTCGGCCAGCAACGTGAATACACCGTCAAAGAAATCACGGACAAGCTCCAGAAGAAGTACGACTCTCTGCAGGATGCGACGGCGCATTTCACACAGCACGTAAAGTTCGGATTCTCGAAGATCGAGCAGAATTTCTCCGGAACACTCAGGATGAAGAGGCCGAACAAATATCGCGTCGAAACGGAGTATCAGACCCTCGTGACGGATGGGACCACCGTATGGTCGTACTCGCCCGTCAACAAGCAGGTTCTCATCGACCATTTCAAGGAGACGTCCGATTCATTCGCCCCTGAGCAGCTCCTGCTCAACCTCCCCGCAAACTTCTATGCAACCCTTGTCAACCAGGAGAAGAAAGGCGAAGCCACGTGGATCGCTCTGAAGCTTGTCCCGAAAGACGATCAGTCATTCATCAAGTCGATGAAAGTGTGGGTGGAGGAGGGATCCTGGGTTGTCCGCAAAGTTGAGATGCTCGACGTCAACGACACTGAGAAATCGTACACCGTTCAGGAGATCAAGATCAACACGGGTCTGAACAACGGAACATTTACGTTTACCGCACCGGCAGGGACAGAAGTCGTAGACTTGCGCTAATCAGAGACGCCACTCCATGCCACCACGACTCAAGAAGATTCTCCAGACGTTGATCGGATTTCTGATCGCAGCATTGTTTATGTACCTGGCGTTTCGCGGCGTCAGTCTGAAGGATCTCTGGGCTTCCCTCCAGGATGTCAATTATCTTTGGGTTGCTCTCCTCATTCCTATTGTGCTCATCAGCCACTGGTTGCGGGCCGTCCGATGGGCGTATCTCCTTGCCCCGGTGAAACCAAATATCCCCACGCGAAATCTCTTCTCGGCGGTGATGATTGGGTTCATGGTCAACAATGTCCTTCCACGTGTCGGAGAGTTTACCCGTCCGTTTGCTATTGGAAGGTCGGAAGGAATTTCTAAGAGTTCCGCGTTCGGGACCGTTGTCGTTGAACGCATCATCGACATGGTCACTTTTCTGTTCATCCTTTGTATCGCCCTTTTTCTCTCACCTCATTCGTTGGATCCGTTTTTCGACAACGTCGATGCCGTGAGGCCGTTGTTCTTCGTCGGCTCGGTCCTGTTCCTGGGAATATTCGTTCTGATGTTCTTCAAGGGCGAATCGCTGTTTCAGCTCCTCAGCGTTCTGAAACACATTGTACCGAAACGGTTCGAGTCCCGCTATCAGCAGCTTGTGGATTCATTTCTCACCGGTTTCGCCGTGACGAAGATGCGGAGCCAGATCCTGAGGATCGTTGTCTTGAGTCTGCTGATCTACTTTTTCTACGCACTGAGTTTGTATGTGCCGTTCTTCGCGTTTGCTGCATTGGCAGGTCATAATCTTGATTTTGGAGCGTCGGTCATTCTCCTCACGATCTCAACGATAGCATTCGCATTGCCTGCTCCCGGGGCCTTAGGGACCTACCATTCCTTTCTTACCGCGGCACTTATCCGATTGTATGGAGTCGATCCAGTGACTGCTTTGAGTTTTGCCATCATCACCCACGAAGCTGGTTACATCATCACGACGGTGGTGGGATTGTATTATTTCATCAAGGACCACATACGGTTTTCTGATGTGGTGAATGTCTCAAATGACAGCAAGGCGGTTTGACTTATGAAGCAAGTGACACAGCACAACAAGACAGGTTCAGTGCAGGTGGAGCAGGTTCCTCTCCCTGCTTTGAAGCCGGGGTTCGTTCTTGTGAAAACCCGTTACACTCTGATCAGTGCCGGAACTGAGCGGACGTCGATTACACAGCGGCGAGCTTCGCTCCTTGCCCGCGCGAAATCTCAACCCGACATGGTCCTCAAGGTCCTGGAACAGGTGAAACAGTACGGGCTGATTACAACTTATCGCCGCGTCATGAACAAGCTGGAGTCCACAGCTCCCATCGGTTACAGTGTTTCCGGGACAGTTATCGCGGTCGGAGGCAAGGACGTCTCCGTCAAAGCCGGTGATCGGGTGGCTTGTGCCGGAGCGACGTATGCCAATCATGCGGAATATGTTGTGGTCCCGCTCCATCTCTGCGCGAAAATTCCGAAGACGGTCACTTCTGAAGAAGCGGCGTACACAACCCTAGGAGCAATCGCGCTTCAGGGTGTGCGGCAGGTTGAACCCACGCTCGGCGAGTCAGTTGTCGTCATCGGGTTGGGGCTCCTGGGCCAGCTCACGATCCAATTGCTGAAAGCGAGCGGCTGTATCGTGATCGGAGTTGATCTGGACGAGACGACCCTGCAACTGGCCCGGGAATCCGGAGCAGACATTGCGGTTCGCCGGGATACGGGAGATATCAAAAATGTTATTCGGGCGGCCACGAGGGGGCTCGGCGCTGATGCTGTGATCATCACGGCGGCAACTCCGAGCAATGACCCTGTTGAGCTTGCGGGAGAGCTCTGCCGCGAGAAGGGCCGCGTTGTTCTTGTCGGAGATGTCGGTTTGAATCTACCGCGACCTCCATACTATGTGAAAGAACTCGACTTCAGGTTATCGCGCTCCCTTGGACCCGGCCGCTACGATCCGGAATATGAAGAGCGCGGCAAGGACTATCCCGCCGGATATGTCCGGTGGTCCGAAAACCGCAACATGCAGGAGTTCCTCCGATTGGTTGGAACGCATCAGGTCGATCTGCAGAAGCTGACGACCCACCGGTTCACCGTCGATGAAGCGCCGGCAGCCTACGCCATGATCACCGGGAGCAAATCGAAAAGACGTGAACATTATGTCGGCGTTCTTCTTGATTATGGCGATCGCGAATCCGAGTCCTTAGATGAAATGCCGCGAACGGTGAAGATCGCGACAAAACAGGATGTCTCAGCATCGGTCTCTGTGAAGATCGGTTTCATCGGTGCAGGGAATTTTGCGCAAGCTTTCCTCATCCCCAACATTGAGCGGTCTCGCATCACTTCGCTTGTTGGTGTCTGTAACGCAAACGGCCTTAGCGCAACAAATGCTGCCCGGACGTTTGGATTTGAGTTCGCGACGAGCGATCCGTCGGAGGTTATCGGGAACGAATCGATCAACACGGTGTTCATCGCCACGAGACATAACCTCCATGCTCCACTCGCCGTCGAAGCACTGAAGGCGGGGAAGAGCGTGTTCGTCGAAAAGCCGCTCGCGATGAATGCTGACCAACTCAAGGAAATCCAGAAGGCTTGCAAGTCGGTTTCAACGACCGATCGGCCGCCGATCTTGATGGTTGGATTCAATCGTCGATTTGCGCCGCATGTTCAGCATGCGAAGCGCTTTTTCGAAAATGCCGTCGGCCCGTATGTTATTCAATATCGCGTCAGCGCAGGAGCGGTTCCGAAAACCCATTGGACACGGGATCCTCTCGAAGGCGGTGGAAGGATTATCGGAGAGGTCTGTCACTTCATCGACCTGATGCAATACCTGACTGCCTCCCAACCTGTGAAGGTGTATGCTGAACCGGTGTCAGGAGGCGCGGGCGCTTCTGCGGACGATGACTCTGTCATCATTACGGTCAAATTCCTCGATGGCTCAGTCGGCACGATCAGCTATTTTGCAAATGGTGACGCCGGTTTGCCGAAGGAAAGAGTGGAAATCTCTTCGACCGGCCGATCTGCGGTGATAGACAATTTTCAGCGGCTCTCTCTGTATCAGAACGGAAAGAAACGGGAATTCAAGCTCTCCACCATAGACAAAGGACACCGCGAAGAGGTGCGCACGTTCCTCGCAGCCGTCCAGGAAGGAAAGGCCTCTCCCATTCCATTCGACAGCCTGGTGACAACGACCCTGGCGACCTTGAAAGTGGTCGAGTCGCTCCAGGTGGGAGTGCCCGTAGAGCTTTGAGACACGCATACGCAGCTCCAATAGTTTTGCTCGTTTTCGTCAGTACCTTCGTCTCGACGAAGTCGATAGCCCAGGTTGCAGGAGACTCGGCGTCTCATCGATTTATCGACTTTACCGCGGGGATGGGTATTGATATGCACTCGGCGACCTCCATTGTCAGTTACATCAATCTTAAAGGACAACCGAGGCTTGATGAGAAAGTGAATGAATTCTCATCGGCTGTCGAGTTCTACGCTGTTCCCGAATTACAGGTGTCGCGCGATTGGAGTGTTGGAATTGAGTATAGTCTTTTGATCAAGTCCTACGCGATCGACGATCGGTCGGGCTTCTCCCGATCAGAGTTTTCCTATCAGGTTCATATGCCGACACTTCTTGTGCATCGACTCCTTCTTGGCGAAGGATACAGAGTGAAGTTGGGGGGAGGTCTCGGTTATCATCTTGCAAGCTTCACGCAGAGTTTCCCGACTATCGGAAGCGAGGAGACATTTTCGGCAACGGGCCTTGCTTTCAAACTCGACGCAATCGGCAACACCAAGTTCGACGAGACATTTTATGGGAGCATAGGGGTTGATCTTCGCTGGGATTTTGAGGGTGCTCTTAAAGAGAGTCCCGGTGTTCCTTCCGGAACCGCTGCCAGCGTCCAACTTCCGAAAATGAATTTCTTTAGTGCCGGACTCAAATTCGGCGTCACTTTCCAACTCAACTAATCACCGAACACTCATTCTCTATGTCACTTCTTCAAGCGCTTATCCTCGGCATCCTCCAGGGATTGACGGAGTTCCTGCCTGTCAGCAGCTCGGGTCATCTCGTTCTCGGCCAACATCTCCTGAACGTCCAGAATCCGGACATGCTCTCGTTCGATGTCTATGTTCATTTTGGAACGCTCATTTCGGTGTGCATCATCTTCCGGAAAGATATTGGAAAAATCGTCCTTTCTTTGTTGCATGCTTTGCGGACGAAATCTCTCCGATCCGCCTACGAGACGGATGAATATGTCCGACTCGGTTTGGCGGTTATCGTGGGAACCATCCCGGCCGGGATCATCGGCCTCAAATTCCACGACCAGATTGCCGAAGCATTTCGGGACCCGAAACTTGTGGCTGTCGACTTGATCGTGACAGGCCTCATTCTCTTTCTTACAAGGTTCACACGGGGCGTGACGCCGAAACGACTCGGCATGGTCTCCGGATTCCTTGTAGGGTTGGCCCAGGCCGCTGCTATTCTCCCCGGCATTTCGAGGTCCGGATCAACTATCAGCGCAGGTCTTTTCCTCCGGCTCTCTCCTGCAATGGCTGCACGTTTTTCCTTTCTGCTTTCGATCCCCGTCATTGCCGGCGCTGCGTTGCTGGAATCCAAGACGCTTGTCCGCCAGGGGATGGAGATGGGATACGGGCCATTTCTGGTGGGGATGGTCGCTGCCGCGATCACCGGATACTTTGCAATCAAGCTCCTTCTCCGAATCATCGAGCGCGGTCGCTTCAGTTGGTTTGCTTTCTACTGTTTTGCCGTGGGTATAGCCGGAATTATACTGATCTGAGGGCGGGGACGAAAACTCAGCCTGTTGATCACATTCATAAAGCAATCAAGTCACCCCGAGACGCCTCCGCTCGGAGTCTAAACATGAGGTCCCGAACATCCTTCCCCGCCCGACCGCCTGCGGTCAGGCGGGCGGGGACTCTGCGGGCTGAACAACGCCCGCCTCGCTCAGGAGCTTTTCGGGACGACTATGTTCTTGCGACACGTCTTCAAAAGGGAGTCACCATGAAAACCACGATCATGATTCTGATCGCTTCGTTTTTTCTCACCACCATTATAGGATGCCAAAGGAAACCAGTGAACGCCACGATTGAAACCTCCAAGGGCACGATTGAAGTCGAGCTGTATGAATCGGATGCCCCAAAAACTGTCGCCAACTTTGTTGGCCTGGCCGAAAAAGGATTCTTCGACGGCCTGATTTTCCATCGCATAGCAAAGGGTTTTGTGATTCAGGGGGGAGATCCCAGCGGCAACGGAACAGGCGGGAAGAGCATCTACGGGAAAGAATTCGAGGATGAGCTCAACACCTCGACGCCGTCGTATCAGGCCGGGTATGTCAAAGGGACTCTTGCCATGGCCAATCGCGGTCCGAACACGAACACGAGCCAGTTTTTCATCATGCTTCGCGATGTTCCCGGAATGCCGAAGAACTACACAATTTTTGGAAAGGTTGTGAAGGGTCTGGATGTCGTCGATTCCATCGGGGCGGTAGAGATTGTGCCGCAGATGGGTCCGAACGATGGCAAGCCGAAGGTCGATGTGGTGATGAAGAAAGTGATTGTGGCAAAGTAGGTTCATGTCAATCTATCCATCGGGTCATTGAATCATCGGGACATTTGTCGATTAACCCATTGGTTCAATGTCCTCCGCCATCTTCAAATGACCCGATGACCAGACTATTTGAATCATAATGACGTACGTCGAATTTCTACAGTCTGTCAAAGGCAATCGGTTCGCGCCGATCTATCTCTTTCATGGGGAGGAGGATTTCCTGATCGACGAGGGCATCCAACTGATTGTCGATAAAACGTTGGATGAAGGATCGAAAGGATTCAACCTCGACGTCGTCTATGGGAGTAAGGCAGAGGCGAAAGATGTCGTGGGTCATGCCTCGTCTTTTCCCATGATGGGGAAGAAGCGTGTCGTGGTGGTGAAAGAATTTGAGAAACTGGCCGGGACCGACACAGAGAAAGAAATCGTCTCGGCGTACGTCAACAAACCCCTCGATTCAACAATCCTCATCCTTGTTTCTCTCGCGCCGGATTTCAGAAAAAAGCCCTTCACCGATCTGAAAAAGAGGGCGGAACTCGTTGAATGCAAGCCGCTGTACGACAACCAGGTCCCCGTTTGGATCGCCGATAGAATTCGACTTCAGGGCAGGGAGGCGAGTACAGAAGCGTGCAGGCTGATTCAAGCGTACGTCGGGAATTCTCTGCGCTCTCTGCAGAATGAGCTCGACAAGCTGTATATCTTCATGGGTGATCGCAAAAAGATCGCGCTGGAAGACATTGCAGCCGTAGTTGGGGCGACAAAAGGCTTTACAATCTTTGAGCTTCAGAACGCGATCGGTCGGAAGGATCCAAAAGAGGCGATCAAGATTCTTGAAAGAATGCTGGAGGCCGGACAGTCGCCGCAAATGATCATCGTCATGCTCACCCGGTTCTTCACGCAACTGTGGAAACTTACCGACCTACGCGCCCGTCGGCTTCCAGAGACTGAAATTGCCCGGGAAATCGGAGTCTCGCCTTATTTTGTGAAGCAAATTATTGAATTCCGATCGAATTTCGACATTCAACAAATTGAGGAAAACTTCAAGTTGTTGCTCGAGGCAGATACGGTGCTGAAATCAACCTCGCGCGACCAGCGGTTAGTTCTTGATTTGCTTGTTCTCTCTCTCATCAGTTCCGGTGTCGATTCTCCCCGCGTTCCCGCATAGCATATGCCACCCCTGCTTCTTGTCGGTTCGATCTTCGCATTCATCATCTCAGCCGGTTCATTCGTTTTTCGTTTTCTCACGTTTAGTGGGGCGATCGCTGCATTTCTCCTCGGCGTTGTCGTGTTTGGCATCGGCGGATGGCAGTGGGCTATTCCCCTGCTGATGTTCTTTCTGCTCTCAAGTCTGCTGTCGAAGGATCGCCGCTCCAGGAAAGAACAATTTGATTCGCTCTTCGAAAAATCCCATACTCGCGATTGGGGCCAGGTCGCTTCGAACGGGTCTCTCGCGGGAATGCTGGTCCTGCTCTCCGCATCGTTCCCCATCTATGACTTTTACCCAATCTATCTCGGCGCACTGGCGGCTGTCACCGCTGACACGTGGGGGACGGAAATCGGAGTTCTGACCAAGGGAAGAACTTTATCAATACTGTCGATGCAGTCTGTGTCCCCCGGAACAAGTGGCGGTATTTCGGAGAGCGGTACCATGGCCGGCGCCGTCGGCGCAATTGTCATTGCTTTGTCAGGCTACGCGTGGTATTCGGATTTGAAAACAGGAATCATCGTCATCGTGGCAGGCATGGTTGGTAGTTTCGCCGACAGCGTCATTGGGGCGACGCTGCAGGGGCAATTTCGGTGTGTCATTTGCGGCAAGCCGACAGAACGCGCAATGCACTGCGATAGCTCCACGACGCGCGTCGCCGGTGTTTCGTGCATCAACAACGACGCCGTAAATCTGGTTTGTTCACTGGTGGGGGCCGTGACTGCATGGGTCTTGATGCTAGTCCTCTAGTTGCCCCTTGTTGGCCACAACGGTGTGATACAAAACATGCAGCGTCGGATTCCGCTTGACCCTCCGGCGCTTCCGGGACTTTCTCCTTGATTTTGGAACGAAAAGAAGTAGCTTTACTCGCAACGAATAAATCCTGGTTTCCATCCCAACAACCGATCCGACCATGCTCAATTACATCTGGATATCTCTTATCGCCATCGGTATCCTCGTTGCCGTGGGCAACGATGTGCGCGACGAGGTGCAGAATTCCTATCGCAATGGCATTCCCATTGAGGCGACCGTCGCAATCCAAAAGTCTCCGACCTCCCTGCGGCAGACATGGGAGGGAGACCTCATCGTGAATGCCGAGGCTTTCAATTCTTTCTACGGCATCAAGACGGTGAAGGTGGAAATCCATCAACCCATCGTCATCAATATGGTAACGACGGGTGAACCGGAAGCTTCTCTACCGCTTGGATCAGCCAGTCCCGATCTTTGGAAAGAAATGGCGAAGGCAGCCACGAGCAAGGAGAAGCTGGTCGGTGCAGTGCGTTCGATGACCTTGGCGCCCGATCAACGGACGGCCCGTCTCCAGATCGTCATCGAACCGATTCGATTCATGAAGACCAAGGCTGTGACTCAGGCGGCTCTCGATTATGCGACGACGGCGGTGACGATCGCGTTGGGGCTCATCGGCATCATGGCTCTCTGGCTTGGCGTCATGAAGGTCGCTGAAGAGGCTGGATTGCTTCGGATTGTGACACGGATGCTGACGCCTGTCACCAAGCGGCTGTTCCCCGATGTGCCGACAGATCATCCGGCAATAGGAGCGATGATCATGAACATTGCTGCAAACATGCTTGGCCTCAGTAATGCGGCAACTCCGTTGGGATTGAAAGCGATGGAGGAGCTGAATAAACTCAATCCGAAAGTGGGAACTGCGACGAATGCAATGGTCACGTTCCTCTGCATCAATACCGGTGGGCTGATCTTGATACCGGCGACTGCAATCGCTGTTCGCGCATCCGCCGGATCGGCAAATCCCGGGATTATCATCGGGACGTCTATCTTCGGCGCAGGGTGTGCAACGGTTGCAGGCGTAGTTGCAGCTCGAATCCTTCAGAGGCTTCCCCGCTACAAAAAAGATCTTGAGCCTGAAGTCGGGAAGGAGGCATCCCATGGGTGATCTCTTTCGCGCGCTCATAAATGCAGTCTCCATCGTTGCGATTCCGCTTCTCCTGATTCTCTTTCTGGGATACGGAATTCTCAAGAAGGTCCGGGTCTATGAAGTGTTTGTGGAAGGGGCGAAGGAGGGATTCACGACGGCAATCCGAATCATTCCGTATTTGGTGGCAATGCTCTGCGCCATCGGAATCTTCCGTGCGAGCGGTGCCCTGGAGCTGCTGACGACGGTGCTGGCTCCTGTCACGAATCTCATTGGAATGCCCCCCGAGACTCTCCCGATGGCGTTGATGCGTCCACTCTCCGGAAGTGGGTCGCTCGGCATCATGACAGAACTGATGAAGGTTCACGGTCCTGACTCGTTCATCGGCGTCCTCGCATCAACCATGTATGGAAGTTCCGAAACGACTTTTTACGTGCTGGCGGTCTATTTCGGGTCGGTGCAAATTAAGAACACACGGCATGCGGTTCCGGCCGGATTGATCGCCGACCTGTTTGGGATGTTGGGAGCCGTGTTCATCTGCCGAATACTCTTTGGAGTGTGATGTGAAGATTTCGAAAAAGCAATTCTGCGTGAGTGTTGTCTTATCGGTTGTCCTGCTCTCTCCGGGCGTTCTTCTTGCTCAGATGATGCAGCAGCAACCGTCGAAGCTTTCCATGCTGACGGGTCAGCAGGTGATCACGGGGGGCGTGGGGATGACGTTCATCGACGGGAAACCCTACTATCTTCTGCATTTGTTTCCGGAGCTCTCGTTCGGGAAAATCGGGATCGGACTCGACGTGAATGTCCGCATCGGTGAAGACGGCAAGGTGAGAACTGAGGATTTCAGGGATGCGTACAGCTATCTGCAGTTGATACGCTATATCCGCTATGGCAACAAGTATGATCCTTTCTACGTCCGGCTCGGGGCGCTCGACTACTCCCGGCTTGGTCATGGATATATCATGTATATGTACCGGAATACGGCAAGCTACGATCTGAGGAAGGTCGGAGTCGAACTCGACGCTGATTTTCAGAAAGTCGGATTCGA
>PMZI01000073.1 GCA_003170475.1 Ignavibacteriota bacterium
ATTGCTTACATAAAAGGCGGGCGGGGACTCAGCTCACACACAGCGTTCGCCTCGCTCAGGGTGACTGGGATTTTCTCTTTTCCACATCCCACCTTTGACCGTCCCCATAGCCTCCCGTGGGGGCGAATGGCATTCGCCCCCACAGTCGTCGGACTTTGTATCACGCACCCGCTGCCGCTGAGGCCGGCGAGGTCTTCGCCGGTTGGGGTGAAGGTCTCTTGCCTCCCGCCTTCGGCAGGCGCTTGAACTCCTGCAGAATGGCCGGCTGGCTCGCAAATCGCGCCTGTGCGAATTTCCGCAGCCTGTAAATCTCCCGCTGCAACGCGGTAAGCGCATCCTGCCTGGTCTCCGTGGCGGCATTCCGCAGCTTCTTCGAATTCTCCTGCAGTGCATCGGCCGTTACAAGCTCGGCGTACGCGGTCGCAACGCCGTCGATGTCCGCCTGGCTCATCCCGTTCAGAAGAAGCTCCGACGAGTGCTTCTGCACCACTCCCGTCATGTACTCCATCACGGTCATCATCTGCCGCACGGTTGTCGGCCGTTGCATCCCCACCCTGAATTCCTTCAGGATCTTCTTATCCTTCCCGAATGCCGACTTCGCCGCGTTCCGCACCATCGCCAGCAGCTCATTCGCCTGCTTCATCGCGATGTCCTGCGCCTCCGTCCTCTGATTCAGCGTCGCCAAAGCACCCTTCTGCCCCGAGTCTCTCTTGAGCGCCGTCTCGAGCGCCGACTGAAATTCTGCCACTCTCGTTCCATCATAACCTCGCTCCGCAAGCTCGGCTGCGTGCGTGTTTACGGCTGCCAAGAGCGCCTGTGCCTCCTGGATTGCTACATCGACTGTGGTTGACATGGAAGCCTCCCTGAAAGCTGGATGGATCAGTTTTTTAGTCCTGCGCGAAAATCTACGAATAGAAAAGCTCAGAGTTTCACTGTAAATCTGGCACTAAATTGCATACTCGTTGCATCCTTCGATTGGGGAGGCTGTCTCATAAGTCACGGTTGTCATTTCGAGGATCCCGACTTGTCGGGAGACGAGAAATCTTTGTGAACTGGGATAGGATTTCTCTCCCGATTGGAAAGCATCGGGGTCGAAATGACAGTGCGAAGCAGCGGGATCGTCACGAAGTGATCCTCCGAAGGAGTCCTTTGGACCCTTGGGAAAATGACAAAGGCACTTTTTAGACAGCCTCACTCGCGCGGACTTTGAGCATGATTTGTCACTGTCAGGCCAAAAAGTCCTGAGAGTAGGGAACATTCTCAGAATCGGGAATCGACTTGTCTGTATGTCGAGGAATGAGTGGGTGGGATCGAGCTGTTTTGATGAACGAACCGACACCGTCATTCCGGGGGACGATCCCGGCGACCCGCAGACCGTGCCGAAGGACCATATGACTCGTCCGAAACAACGTATGAGTGTCTCAAACTTGCGTAGAACTGTTCGCGCGGACCCGCGGATTGATTTGAACCAACGTATGACTTCTCCCGACCAACCGCGGACTCATTTGAACGAGCGTGGAACCAATCTCGCGCAACCGATGACTGATCCAAAACAACCGGAAACTGTTTGGAAGCAAGCGTATATTGATTTGTACGAGCGTGGGACTGTTTCGAAGCAACCGCGCACAACCAAATCATTGCGAAGAGTCTCGGTGCTTCGACGGGGCGACGTGGCAATCTTAACCAAAACCGTGTCATTCCCGAATGCTTCTATCGGGAATCCAGACCCGAGCCATACACCTGCACCTGGCCGATATCGTTCACGTTCTGCCTGCCCGCCAGACCGAGTCTGTCGGGTTCCGCTTCTGAGAATCCCGCATCGTAGCGGAATCCAAGAGCGGGACTGGCGTTTCAACGAATGTCAGGGATTCGAAGCCAAGTGTCGTTGCCGGGAGCGGGTCTATTTGTGTGAGACCTATTTCTTTTGTCCGATGATTTCTGAAAGAAGTTCTCACTAAACTGCGCAACAGTCCTCAGGAGAACGTCACAGCCATGGAAAAAGAATCTGAAATCATGTTGGCAGGTGTCAAGCTTTTATGCAAGCATTGCGGTCACGATCGTTTTAATACTCGCAACGCATTGCTGAACACGAAGGTGCTGACATTCTTCGAGACCGATTGGCTCGCAAACACCGCTGATGTGTTTGTCTGTGCACGCTGCGGATTCCTGCATTGGGTCCTGCCGCCGAATCCATCGACGATTGAGAAAAGAACGCCAGCATAATTGTCGTTACTTTCTTTCCGAGAAAGAAAGTAACCAAAGAAATCTTCCCGAAATCGTAGCCCTCGTGGAGAGCTGCCCAACGCACATGCCGTACTTTCCGTGCGGTAGGAAGAGTTAAATCTCCAACAACATCACAATTGCACGGAAAGTAAACGCACGTTCTATCCGCCCAACGCACTCAGCCGACGATTTCGGGAGCTTGGATGATGACGCAGCCACGCATCCAGGAGTATCCAACCCTAGATAGTTGTCGACTCTCAACTACTGGAGTCAGACATCTTGGAAGCACCAATCTGCGCGGTGCGACATTTCGGGTTGTGGGGCGGTGGCTTAATCACGTGGGTTCAACTACCTGACGTTTTTCATAATGAGTAAAGTCTCTTCGCCTGTCCGGTAGTTTCGGCAGGTGGGTGGGACGGCTCTCGGTGCGTTAAATGTCGCACCTATGTTTCTTTCTGCCGCTTTTCCCGCCTTCTGGGATCCCGCACATTGGCGGTATCCAGACAGCGGGACTTTCCGAAAGAAAGCGGCAATAAGTACGGGTGGAGATTTCTCATTTGACACAAATTCGAAAGCGAGGATAAGAATATGAAATGGTACCACTACATTGCCTGTTTCTTTGCCGGAATGTTTCTGGCAAACGCCGTTCCCCACTTTGTTCAGGGCGTCACGAGCATGCCTTTTCCCACCCCCTTTGCCAATCCGCCAGGTAAGGGCCTCTCATCTCCGACAGTAAATGTGCTTTGGGCGATGTTGAATCTGGTGATCGGATATTTGCTGTTCAGGGCTGGGAAGATCGCCAACAACAACAAATGGACGGTCATCGTATTTTTTGCAGGCGTCCTTGTGATGAGCGTGATGCTGAGCTGGAGCTTTGTCGGGATACAGCGGTAGGGTCAGGGTGGGATGAATAGTGAATGGTTAATTGGTGAGTGGTGAAAGGCCTGCCCTGAGCGAGCGAAGCGAGTCGAAGGGTCAGAAGCCAGAATTCAGAAGTGTAAGTTGAATCAGTGCGGGTGTTCTTTTTTGGCCAAGGGAATTCGTTTGCTTCTCCGTCGTTGCCTCTGCTCATTGCTGGGGCATGTGACGACTCTGACCGAAAGGAGGAGCGAATGTCCAGAAAAACGGCCCTTGCACTTCAACAAATCGAAAAGCGAATTCTTCTCATACGCGGCCAGAAAATCATGCTGGACGAGGATCTGGCAGAGCTTTATGGGGTGGAGACGAAGGCACTAAAACGAGCGGTGCGTCGGAAAAGAAATCGATTCCCGGACGATTTTATGTTCGTTCTCACATCGAATGAGTACTCAACTCTAAGGTACCAATTTGGCACCATAAAGCGAGGCCAGCATTCCAAGTACTTGCCGTATGCTTTCACTGAGCAGGGCGTCGCAATGCTTTCCGGTGTCTTGAATAGCGGGCAGGCCGTCAAGGTAAACATTGCCATCATGCGTGCTTTTGTCCGATTGCGCGAGACCTTCGCAGCACACAAAGAACTTGCCCGTAAACTTGAAGATCTCGAGCGAGGATATGAGACGCACGACAAGCAAATCCATGCCATCTTCGAGGCGATCCGACAGCTTATGGCGCCAGAACAAAAACCCAAACATCGCGTCGGCTTTGAGGTCAAAGGAAATATCGTTTCTGGTCCGAAGACCTGAAAGGGGACTCCTTGCTATGATTCAACAGGCCGTCCGCCATCACCTTCTCGGTCTAAGGTCACAAAATGTGACCTTAGGATAGAGAGCTATCCGCCCCAACGGGTAACGCCGTTTCGTTTCCCCTCGAGAACAATCGGAGCAATCGTGCGAGGATTGAAAGGGGCTTCGACGAAACGCATCAATGAACAGCGTGGAACACCCGGAGCGCGTGTATGGCAGAGAAACCACTACGAACATATCATTCGGGACGAGAGAGATTTGCGGAGAATTCAAAGGTATATTGTGGAGAACCCCGTTCGCTTGAAATATCTTCAACCAAGTTCTATCTTTGAAGTAGGACATCTTTTCCCCTGAACTTGAAAGAGAGTATCCATTGAAACCATTCACTCCCTTCATCTCGAAATCGAAATATCTCAGTGGCCTCCAGTGCTATAAGCTTCTTTGGTTCTACTACAACGCCAAAGACCAGATCCCCGCGGTTGATGCTCAGACTCAAGCGATCTTCGATCAGGGCCATCTTGTCGGCGGGCTGGCCAAGAAGCTCTATCCGGGCGGGATCGAAATAGCCGGGGCGGCGAATGATTTTGGAAAGATCCTCGAACTATCAAAGGAGGCGCTCAGGCAGCGCAAACCTCTGTTTGAAGCGGCATTCAAGTCGGGAAATGCCTTTGCCCGTGCAGACATCTTGAACCCTGTCGGCAGGAGCGATTGGGAAATCATCGAGGTCAAGAGCTCGACGGAGGTCAAGGACGTCAATCTGCACGACCTTGCCTTGCAGCGATATGCGTATGAGGGAGTCGGACTTTCGATCACGAAGTGCTTCATCCTTCATATCAACAATGAGTATGTTCGGAAAGGCGAAGTTGAGCCGAAGAAGCTCTTCACAAAAACAGAGGTGACGAAAGAAATCCAGGCTTTAATGAAGACGGTTCGTCCGAACCTGGAAACGATGGCTGATGTGATACGTCAGAAGCGTCAGCCGGATGTTGAGATTGGCACGCACTGCAACGATCCGTATGGATGTCCGCTTCAGGAACTCTGCTGGAAGTTCCTGCCTGAGCACAATCCGCTCACGCTCTACCGTTTCAAAAAGGAAAAGGCCTTTGAGCTTATCCATGAAGGCCATCTTGAGATAAGACAGCTGCCGCCATCTGTGTCACTGAGTGACAGACAACAGATCCAGGTCGAGGCTCTACAGAGTGGAAAGCCTCACGTAGACAAAGAAGGCCTGCGTGATTTCCTGGAGGGACTGAAGTATCCGCTGTACTTCCTCGACTTTGAGACATTTGGGACGGCTATTCCGTTGTTCGACGATGTCAAGCCCTACGAGCAAATCCCGTTTCAGTTTTCACTGCACATCGTGGAAGCAGAAGGGAAGGAGCCAAAACATGAGAGTTTCCTTGCCGATGGCAAGAGTGATCCCAGACCGGAGATCCTGGAAAGACTCAAGAAACTCCTTGGCAATGAAGGATCAATTGTAGCCTACAATCACTCCTTTGAGAAGGACAAACTGAGCAAGGCATCCGTTGTCTTCAAAAAGTATGCGAAGTGGTACGAAGCAATTGAGCCTCGGTTTGTCGACCTGCTCGCTCCATTCAAATCGTTCTCTTACTATCATCCGGATCAATGCGGAAGTGCTTCAATCAAAGCGGTGCTGCCAGCGCTGACGGGGAAGAGCTATGAAGGATTGGAGATTGCCGAAGGGGGGACAGCGAGCCTGGAGTATCTGAGAGTCACGTTCGGTGAAGTGGATGAGAAGGAGCGGAAAAAAGTCAGACAGGCTTTGGAAACCTATTGTGCGTTGGATACCGAGGGGATGATACTGATCGTTGACAAGCTCGCAACACTTACGAGGTGATTCCTCGCCAGCTAATGTCAGATGGTGGATCGTTGAATTGAGCATTTACTCTTCTCCTGTTCGCTTCCGCTATTCAGTTTAGTTCGAAACAATCGTCTAATACATAATACAGGTTGCAGGCTCATCGGTGAAGACCCAGATCAAGAACATCGGGGCAAGCCCCGATCAATAAGCAATCGGGGTAAATCGGCGGACCCGTCCGCCCATCTTGGTCCAAGAAGGCCGGGCGGACCCACCCGACCCGTTTGCATCCACGATGGCGGGCGGGGATTCTTTGTTTTGTTCGGGAAATCTGTAATCATACCCCATCTTTTCCCTCGAACTCGACTGTCGTTTGCTTTTGGTTTAAGGCAAGCGTAGTTTTACATCCAGCACCGTTTGCATCCTTCCACGACTGCGTGGAGAAGTTATGCCTTTCTTTGATCATCGGAATCCACTTTTCCCATTTGTGAGCCGAGGCTAAAAAATACCGGATTTCCGGTATTGTGGTTTTCGTTGCGTCGAGGTAACGTTTCAGTGCGGCTTTTGCATTCATAAGACAGAAAGACGCAGTACTGCGTCCATGCTCCTGTATTGGCAGGAGAGACGGAGTTCGCAGTTATGCTAGACGTTAGCTGCCACTTGCGACAAGGAGGCCTGTGGCATGTGGATCAATAACTCAATCAAGAGTTCGTATTCCATTGAGCGTTCTCGATTTGACAGGCTCGAAGACACTTACGAGCAGCTCCTTACCCGATTGTCTTCGCTCTCAGCAGTCCGCGCTGATCTGCCCACACCACTGGATCGAGCATGTCTTTATTTCTTACGTGGCACCGTTCATCGCGCCAGATCATTGTTCGACGGGTTGGCGACCACGCTCAAGGCAAAAAACGCTCTCCCTGGTTTTCTATTGGTTCGAGCGCACTTTGAAACCACTGGAGCAGTCGCCTACTTTCTCAGGGAGCTGACGAAATTCAAAAACAATGAGTACGATAACCAACAACTTTACCACTCGGTCCGCGCGATGACCCTCGGAATGCGCGAGATCTCAAAAGCCTTTCCAGCACCAGAACGGGTTCCTCGGATTCCGAGTGTACTAACCTATATCGACGAGGTTGACAAGTTCATCAAACGCAATTCGTCGACCAAAATGCCTCTGTTCAGGACTGACTATGAGTTCCTATCTGAATTCTGTCATCCGAATGCCTTCGCCTTCATCCTAAGCGGGCGAGGTGACAGCCTTAGAAAAGGTAGGAGCGGGCCATCAAATACTCTAACGCCGAAAGACCTGCATACTCTTTTGGTTTTTCAATTTCACACCTCCTACCATTTCATTGTGCTCTACGACCAAGTGTGGGAACTCATCAAAGAACGATTCACATCGAGCTAGTGGTCCAAAAGTGCGAGTGACGCAAACGGCAGCTAACCAGAACCTATATTGAAAGAGAAAGGTAAGAAGAGGTAGAGAGAAGTGTGGTAGGCTGTACAACGGAAAACCTCCTCGTCGCAAGTTTTGTGGGACTACCCCGCCAACTCTATCACTCAACATAGAAATCGTTAGACGGCATTGTGCTCGAGGCAATTACAAGAGGGCGCTCCAAATGACAAGAATGCGCGAATTCTTTCGTGACCTTGATAACATCGACTCCCAAATCGTCGAGATCACTACCAAAGAATATCCATTTCCGACAACACCTCAGGAGTTCATCGAGTCTGCTGAGCTTGACCTCAAGACCGAGTTGCCACAAGCGACTTCGAACTCTCTTGCCAACTCGAAACGGGCACTCGATTCTCAGCTTGACCACTTCTTTATCGCCTACGGTCTAGACAAACTGGCTGAGAACAAGAAGTGGCAGGCCGGTAAGAAAATCCAAGTTGTCGGCGGCCTCGGTCTTGTTCCAAATAGAATCCTGTTCAAGGTGAACGAGACCCGAAATGCTTTGGAACACAAATACGAGAGACCATCTTATCAAACCGCTGTCAACGCCGTTGACATTGTTGGCCTTTTCATCGCCGCCATGGACTCGTATCTCTGTCCTGTCCATAACAGCGCCGCGTTTTACAACCTGGTCAAAGATCAATCCGCGATTCTTTCGGTCGCCTCCGAAGGATCGATCGACGTCAGCTGCTTCAATGGCAAAGCCGACTGGTTGACTCTCTCTAGTCAACACCCAGACGACTTCATCCGCGTCAATGCAGTTTCTCAATCATCACATTATCTCTACCTTTTGACTTTTCTCCTACACTATCGACGATTCTATATGCCAAATTGTTCAAAGTTCTTCCAAGGCTTAAAATACTTAACTGATAATCAATCCGGTGATTCAAACAACTGACAGGCAATTGGTTCCAATGACGAGCACAACGCCGCCTAGGACTCAGACAAACCGGCGCTCGCAAACTGGATAGGCCATGGTGAAACGAAAGTTGGATAAATGTAAAGTGCTCGCTCCATTGCTCGCCGCCACAGGGAACGAGTTATTTGAAAGCGGCGGCTCGCAACGGCGGTTTGCCTAGACGTTAGGCGACACCGCCTTCCGAAAGGGGCAATATGAGGCGGAGCGGAAGAAGCAATACAGGATTCTAAGAAAGGAGTATTCAAAAATGTCAGCCATCAACTGCTGTAGTCTCACAATGTGCTTAATTCTTCTTTTCTCAGAGTCTGCCTTGACTCAGGAAAAGATCATTGAATTACAATTCAAAAAGCCTTCCTGTACGGATACGAGCGCATCAAAGTCATTGGAGAGTCTCGTAAGAGTGCGCCGTATTAGTGAACAGTATGCCACAGGGGGTCTTTATCTCTTGACACAGTGCGGCAACTACGAGGATTTGTTTCAAAGGGAAAACCAGAAAGCTATCGATTATCCGATGATCAACGAATCTTGGCGATATTGCAGCATGTTCTCGACAAGGAGCGGAGACTCCGTCTTCATGGGCAGGAACTGGGACAATCAAAATGTCGGGTCGATTATCGTTAGCCTGTACAAACCTCAGAACGGACATTCCTCGATCTCTTTTTCCAGAGCAATCGATATGGGTTTTCCCATGAATGTTGATATAGAAGATATGAGATCGACGCCAATGGGCAGCAAGCTTCTCTTAGCCCCCTTCTATGCCTATGATGGGATAAACGATCGTGGTATGGTTGCTTCTGTGACCGGCATAGATCAGGTCAAAGTCAATTCCATCAATGGGAAAGAGTCGATCTTCATCAGTTTCTTGGTACGTAAGATTCTGGATCAGACCGAGTCCGTCGAGGAAGCTGTGCGATTCGTAGAGAAGTACATACCGTTTGATCTCGATAAGAACTCGTTAGACTGTCATTTTTACCTTGCTGATGCTTCAGGCAGATCTGTCATCCTAGAATACACGAAGAACGGATGGCAGAAGATTTATCCGGAAAAATCGTGGCAGGTGATGACCAATAACATCGTGTATGGTGTTCCGGACGCGAAACTGCGGCAAGAATGCTCACGTTACAAGAGCTTATCGGAAACACTTGAATTGAACAATGGACACATTGATTGGCGAGCCGGAATGCAAATGCTCCGGAATGTCTCTCAGAAAGGTACGACATGGTCGGTGGTGTATTCTCTCAGATCAAAAGACGTCTATTTTTCAGTGTACCAAACTTGGGAGAAGATATATCACCTCCAGGGATTCTAATTTGAGGTACCAGCAATATTCGAAGTCATCGCCCGTACCTATATAGCATGAAGTTTGCCCGACTTCAATAAATGACACAAGCAAAGAACCCCGAGGCGGTTGCGGCTAACAGCGGTAGCAACGACGCTCCCTTTACTATAGAAGCCAGTTGTGGTCACTCAATGTGCCGCCTTCACAGAAAATTGCTCATTAGTAGTTTGGCGGCACACTGCGTTGCTACTGCACACGTTAGCCGTCATGCGG
>PMZI01000065.1 GCA_003170475.1 Ignavibacteriota bacterium
GATCCAGCCTGCAAACTGCACGAAAAGCACAAAAAACGCCGCGTTGGGATCGAAAAGACACCACAAAGCACCCCTCGCCAGTAGGATTTACCAAAAAAATCCAGAAAAAAATCACAGAAAGCACGTCAGCCATCCAGAATCTGCGATGCCGACCAGGCTTTACATCGAGTAGAAGCATCTCCCAGGATCTCCTGTAACAGTACTTTCTGATGGGACCCATTATTTTCACTCGTTGGAGTAAAAGAAGAGCGCAAGAATCGCACTCTTCACCGCTGTCAGAGGTAGGCGACAGCCTTTTCTTGGATGGATTGTCGGAGGGATTGGAGTTGCGGATTGTTGAGCTGCCGACGTGTGCGAATTTCTTGATGGGAATATCCAGCTGAAAGATCGTTGATGATGTCGGCTTCTGGGTCGGACAGACTTTCTAGGAATTCATTCGTGATTGTGTAGTTCAACGGTGTCACATTGAATCGCAGGAGGAAGTCACAAAGCGAACTACCCTGATCGACCGGCGCATCCAGATACACACGTTCATGATTCCACACATCGTTTTTGCGTTTGCCTACTTCATTCACAGGGAATGCTGACCGCTTGTTCAGCTCCCTCGACCGGAAATGCATTGCTGATTTCATGAGTTTCATGTTGCATCGAGGTCCTAGCTTTTCACCTTCCCTCCACGCCATCGTAACGAGTTCTGAGCGCTGCAGCTTGTCCCGTGTGAACTGTTCGCTGTAATGCCACAGGTCGTTGTATTCCTGATTGCTCATTGCTTTCTCCCCGATCGTGAAATGATAGAGTCGTTCGTAACCCATTCTTATTCCACAAAAGCGGAGAGAATTCCGCGGTATAAGAACCTTGTGATGTCACGATCTACTCATTCATGAAAGGAGAAGCCGTATGCACGCAATCAACTGGAAACGAATCTGGCGGGCAATGCGCATTATTGGCGATACCATAATGGAGGGACTGAAGCCACGGAGGGTAGCATGAAATCAAAACACATCAAGGTGATCCTCGCTGTGCTCAACGGGATTCTCGTGGGCCTTTCATCAATAATCAGGAAGGGCAAATGACAAACCAATGCGTTGAAACTTGGTTAAGGAGGAGTCCCAAAAACCCCAAACCCCGGGCTCTGCCGGGGCTTGGGTGAATTAGCATGAGATCTCAAAGTGAATAGAATGAAGCGGTCGCGATTCCGCTTCTGATTCCGTTGCTTTTGACCCCCTGAACTGACCAATAATAAGTTGTGTTAGAATTGAGCGTATCTGCCAATTCATCGTTCCCGTAGACATGGGTTGATAGTCCATTTACGAAGTTAGGATTGTCAGCATAGATCACCCAATAATACTCCATCCCCGCTAGACTGTCCCAATGAAGAAGAGATCTTCCGCCTGTTACTTGGGTCCCATTTGGAACGAGTCCAGTTGGTGCCGCTAGGAGTTCTGGAGGATTTGGGGGATCTGGAACGTATTGCTGCAAACTGCCGAGTTCTCGCCGGTCAAGTTCACAGAGATCAGGGTTAAACGTCTGAGTTGGACAACAGTATATATCCAAATATTCATTCTGCAGCATCTGCAAATGCCCAACTGCCCATGCCTGTCTTGCCAAATCCTCCGTGCGGTGATCGGGGTCGGTGGGATACCCTGGGGGCTCCCCCACCCATGTTCCACCGATCATTCTGTGAACACCTCCGAGGTTTCGCGCATGGCCAAGCAACAGACCAAGTTCATTGTAGCTCTGTGCGGTGGTCAATCTAATCCACGCGAAATTGAAGAGATCTCCTAACTCTTGGCGCAAATAATCCCACTGGACGCGCGGATCCGCACCCAGCAATGCACCCTGATGAAAATAGGTGTGGTTCCCTACCAACGGCTTCGGGCTTCTGATCTTTACTGATTGAGCCAAGCTATGAACCCTGCTGGGATAGTCGAGCCACTCTTCTTGCCCTGCAGATTCAGATGTCAGAACCTGCCCCCCAATCGATTGTGCGTATGCCGTCGCTTCAAACAGCAAGTCCGTCAGACTCTTTAACACAGGTTCGTCCAAATAGAACAGGGATATGCCTTTCGCAATAGCGCTATTGAAGGCACTTTGATAGTTGTAGTCGGAAAAGCCGACAATGATATTGAAGGGATGATAACCAAGCGAAAGGAGATAGTCTACAGAACCGATATCGCAAATCACTGTGGTGCAACCGTACTTTTGAATGCAATTGATTTCTGTTCCATCAATTGCGCCACCCCACCCAATCCTCGGAGCATTAGTTACGTATCTATACTCGTTTTGATCTACCCAGACACGACGCGTTATCTTGAACCGTCCATCTTCACAGTACTCGGCCATGATTGAATACCTCCCTTCCATGATTATTCATATGAATTAAAACTTCATGCCCATGCCAAAGCGGAAACCATGGTACCACCAGGCTCCATCACCACCATCCGCAGAACCAAACATGAAGTAGTATCCAATTGGTACATAATAATCTTCATTTATAGGTATTGCAGCTCTCAATCCGACGAGGTAATAAGCCCCTGTCCGACCGCCGCCATCATAGAATCCCCGTACGATGAAATCTGACGGACGTTGTATTACTTCGTTGGACTTGAAATGATAGATTCCGGAGCCGAGAACGAGAGTCTTGAACAAAATGAAACTCACACCGCCCGTGAAGAGGGCCATGCCATTGTTGTGCTCATCTGATGTTCGCCTGTAGGCATGATACTCAAAAGCAAGCTGCGCAGAAACCGCGGTTGATGTATGAAGATGAACTCCAGCCGATAAATTTGGATCGTAAGCGAAATCCCTTCGATAATTTCCAAGGAAATCGACGCCGTCCGCGACCGAACTAATCTCGAATCCCCATTGGGCCTGAGATTTTGTCCTCACTGTATCGGATGTTAGTTGCCCAAATACAAATTGTGTGATCACACACAACATTGCCAAAAGAATTTTCACTCTCATAATTCCCTGCCAATGTCGATAGAGTCCTGCTTGCTGGTCAGCAAAACATTCGGACTTAAGTACTATTCGGGGCGGTTTCGTTCGGGAAACCGTTCTCAATAGGATTCTCATGTGCCCTTGTTAGTGAGTTGGAAGTCCCCATACGCTACCTGCGCAGGAAATCCTCCCTGGAATCTGAAGTACTATACCACTGAATATAGTGAGACGTAATAGTCCGAAGGGACGAAAAGGGAATTAATCCCTTTGCGATGATCATGAGTGCCCCGTAGCAATTTACCGTTCGCCCTGATCCTCAATATTTACGGTACAATCCTGCTGATCGTGAGCTTGTAGGAAGTGCACGGAAAGCAACCAAAGTGAATCATTCTGGACATTAATCGACCGTGAAATTCTTTCCAGCCTATCGTGTCGGATCCTGCCAAATTGAATCGTCAACAGCTGTCAACACAAAACAATCACACCTATTGATCCGAAATGCGCAAATGAATACAATAGATCAGAAGGAGTAATTGTTATGAGAAGCGAATGGGAAGTAACAGATCGCTACGATCTCGAAGGTGTGCGCAAATTGATAGTAAACCTGACTGATATGGAAGGCATGTCGTTGTTTCAGATGTCCCGAAAGGCCGGACTGAGCCATACGACGTTATGGGCAATCCTGTACCGAAAAAATCGCAAGGAGGGCAACACAGTCCACCGGAGCACCATCAAGAAGCTGGGGGATGGCCTGGGATACCAGGTCCTGTTCAGCTCTTCAGACGGGACGGTCAAGTTCACCAAGCAGATCGATGAGGATCGCATTCAAGAGTTCCAGAAAGATGAATCCGCTGAGGCGGTCCCTGTCGACATCGAGCAGCTGAGGTCCTTGTGGTAAGCTTCGCCACTTTGCCTTCGCCAAACACCATACATACATCCTGGCAATGGCAAAGCTCTGGTGGTTACCACATGGTTCGCCACTGCCACCAATCCCTATAGACTTTGGCAAGGCGGCAAAGTGATGGGAGGTTCGACACTTCGCCACTTTGACACAACTTTGGCAAACCTGACTATATGGCAAACCCCACTTCGACATTGCCACGAATACTATGGGGATCTGGCAGACTGACAATGGCAAAGGACATCGCCATTTCGCCACTTCCACAGAAATCGTGTCAATTGGCAATGTGGCAAACCTCGGTTCGACATCGCCACAGAATGTGCGGGGTTTTGGCGGAGTGACGGTGGCAAGGTCCTATTACAGCACCACGCCAATCTTGTTCACAGTGTTATGCAGTTCATTCGGTGCCAGATGAGAGTAGATTTGCGTTACGGCAATTGAGCTGTGGCCTAACAGCTTTTGCACTTCATAGATGCTTACGGATTTCTGGACGAGCCACGTTGCGAAGGTTGAGCGCAATGAGTGAAAATGAACGCCCGCGTTCCCCGGCAGCAATGCTCTTACATACGCTTTGAACTTGTGTGTGATCCAGTCTTCGAAGATCTTGTCTCCATTCAGTGTGAACACCAAGCCATTCGGATCTGAACAATGCTCTTTCTTTGATTCCAGCAATGCATAGACCTGATCGTTCATCGGGATTACTCTCTTGCGCCCTAGCTTGGTCCGATAAGTAGGTGAACTCTGGATTGCAATCGTCTTCCGAATCACATCCACATCTTTCCAGTGAAGGTTGACGATCTCTCCCCGTCTCATGCCAGTCAACACCGCAAACAGCACGACGTCACGCAGCCATTCCTCCTCTATGCTCAAATAGAGTGTCCGAAATTCGCCTTCTGTCAGGTGAATAGGAATGGCCTCGGGAACGCTCACCATCCTCACTCCCTCGAAAGGATTTTTATCCAGCAGGCCCCACCGCTTTGCTGTGTTAAGTGAAGCTTTCAGTTTCGCCAGGCGAATATTGACCGTTACTGGGTTGATCCTGGTAGCGAGAACGGATTTGAATCGATCAATCTCATATGCCGTAATGCTGCGAAGAGTGCAATCACCGATGATCTGGAGAAAAGCCTCGAACGCAAGGCGGTACAGATCACATGTGCCGGCTTGATACGTTGATTTTGCGTAGGCCTGAAACTCCAGGACAAATGCGGAAAAGGAGAGCGACTTCTTGCGGGCAGGATCCGTTTCTGCTCTGAACTCCCTCACGAATACCAGAGCTTCTGACTTCAATCTCGATTTGGTGGAAATCTTCTGACGTTTGCCGAGATTATCGGTATACCAGAGATAGTACACCCCTCCTCGCTTCGACAGAAACATGGTTCATCCCTCATGTAGGGATGAGTGGTGACCAGAGGTGTAACCAGTGGTGGGAGAAGAAAGAAATGTACCGCGACTACTGAGGAAATTTTCGTTGCAGAGAAATCCTTTTGAATCTTGTAAGGGCGGCGCTCTGAACCAGCTGAGCTAAGCGTCCCGCATGATTACGCGTACGAATTTGCGATTTCTGATTTCCGATCTATGATTTGGAAGAACATTCTCGTCAACCAGAGGCGCGAATCTGAACCGCTTGAGTGGCAAAGATTCCGCTTCGAAGACCGATGCTTAGTCAACCTACGACCTCCGTCCCGACGAAGTCGGGAGCGGCGCTCTGAACCAGCTGTTTACCCGCCGTGCTTTTCCTTTTGGCGGGAGCTAAGCGTCCCGCATGATTACGTGTACGAATTTGCGATTTCTGATTTCCGATCTATGATTTGGAAGAATATTCTCGTCAACCAGAGGTGCGAATCTGAACCGCTTGAGCGGTAAAGATTCCGCTTCAAAGACCGATGCTGAGTCAACCTACGACCTCCGTCCCGACGAAGTCGGGAGCATCTGGCTCTAAAAGATAATGTTTTTTTCAGCCTGATGAAAGCCTGTCACCGGTTACATTCTCTCCAGCTTGTCCGATAAGGGTCAAGATCTTCGTCACTCCCTCGGAAAACACTCTCTGTTCCGGCAGCAGACTCAGAACGATGCACGATTTCATTTCAATGTCGAACAGGTGCCCGGGGTGCGTGAGAACCCCGGCGCTCTGCAGTATCTCGCGAGCCCATTCCTCATCCGACTTTTTCTCCGGCAATCGAAGAATTGCGTTCCATGCCCCTTCACACCGAAAGAGCGTGGCCGACGATCCGGCCGTGCATGCCGTTCTCAGAAATTCATAATTGTTTTTCGTTCGGGCAAGAATTTTTCCCGTCATCGCTTCGGTGTCATTCAGGAGGCGAGAGAGTGCTTGCTGGACGAGGGTGCCGACGGAAAGATAGGTGTCCGCGATGACCTCGAGGCGCTGAACTGCTTTTTCACATTCCTCATCCGGACCCGAGACGACGATCCAGGCCAATTTCATCTGAGGAAGTCCGAGAAGTTTCGACAAACCGTTGATGGTGAACGTCAGCGTGGAACTTGTCCCGGCGAAACTTTCCGCACATCGTGCATCGTCCAAGAACGAAAAGGCACTGAAGACTTCGTCTACGATGATGGGAATGTTCCGGGCCAACGCTTCAGACACAACCCGATCCCTTTCATCCTTCTTCACGAATGAGCCTGTGGGATTGTTGGGATGAACAAGAATCAGCGTTTCCGCATTCGACGAAAGGGCGTCGTCAACGGACGAAAGGTCGATGTGCCACTCACCATCATAGGCCAGGCGATACTGCTGGCAGAGAATATCATTCAGATGGGCCAGGTATTCAAAGAGAGGATAGCTCGGCTTCGGAACGGCAACGACGTCACCGACATTGCACAGAAGTCTGAACAGGAATGAGTACGCTTCGCTTGTGCTCGAGGCAAGGACGATACGGCCGGGGTCTACGTTGATGCTCTGGTGTTTGTACCAATCGGCAATTGCCTGACGAGCCGAGAGAAGCCCTTGAGGGTCCGGTTCATAGAGCACTGAACGCTGAAGCGATCCGGAATCGATGAGGGCCGAAGAAGAATGGATGAAGCCGCACTTCGTAGGATTGGATTCGGTGAGATCGAGTACTTCTTCCCCGCGTGCACGCTTTTGCTGAAGGAGAGAGTACAACGGAGAGGGTCGTAAATCCCAATCTGTGCGTGTTGAAAACATGCGTCTGAGGGTCTGGTGGGGGATGGCAGCGGCAGAGCCATGCATCGCCGCTGCTATTCTACGATTTCAGCTTTCTTCTTTGACATCCGGTTCCGCTCGTTGTGATCGAGGTACCTCTTGCGAAGTCGGATGGAATGTGGCGTCACTTCGACGTACTCATCTTCTCCGATCCATTCGATGGCCTGCTCGAGCGTCATAATATGCGGCTGTTCCAGGCGAATCGCTTCGTCGGAGCCGGAGGCCCGCATATTCGTTAAGTGCTTTGTTTTGCAGACGTTGATCACCATGTCGTGCTCGCGCGCGTTTTCACCAACGATCATGCCGCGATAGACTTTGATGCCGGGTTCAATGAAAAACGTCGAGCGCTCCTGAACTTTGAACATGCCGTAGGCAACGGATATGCCGTCTTCGAGCGCTATCAATGCTCCGCGGGTGCGATGGGAAAGATCGCCCTTGTAGGGTTCGTAGCTGTGGAAATTATGATGCAGGATGCCGGTGCCTTTGGTTTGCGTCATGTATTCGGAACGAAATCCAAGCAGCCCACGCGCGGGAACGATGAATTCAAGGCGGGTACTTCCCTGCACCTGAATCATGTTCTTCATCTCCCCCTTCCGCTGCCCCATATTCTCAATCGTCACGCCGACAAACTCATCCGGGACATCGATGATCACATGCTCCATCGGTTCGCACAAGACGTCTGCGATCGACTTAAAGATGACTTCGGGCCGCGAGACCTGGAATTCGTACCCTTCCCTGCGCATCGTCTCAATCAAAATGGCCAGGTGGAGTTCACCCCGGCCGCTTACCTTGAAGATATCAGGCGAATCGGTCAGCTCAACCCTCAGGCTTACGTTTGAGCGAATCTCCTTCGCCAGCCGTTCTCCGAGATGCCGGGTGGTGACATATTTCCCTTCGAGCCCTGCGAAGGGCGAGTTGTTGACCACGAAATTCATCGACAGCGTCGGCTCTTCTATCGACACGAACGGGAGCGGGGCAGGATCACTCGCATCGGCGATCGTCTCACCGATGTCGACATCCTCCATCCCCGCAAGTGCCACGATTTCGCCGGCGCTCGCCTCGTTTACTTCGACACGCTTCAGGCCTTCGAAGACATAGATTCTCGTCACGCGGGCATCTTCGACGGAAGCATCCCGATGAACGATCTTCATCGGAGATCCGAGCTTGATGGTTCCCCGGTTAATGCGGCCGATTCCGAGTCTTCCCAGATAATCGTTGTAATCGATCGTCGTCACAAGCATCTGGAACGGAAGGTCGATCTCACCCGGAGGGGGTGGCACCTTGGCTATGATCGCCTCAAACAACGGCTGCAGGTTGGTGCTCGGGTCGTCAAGCTCGCGCTTGGCTATGCCTTGCTTCGCTACAGCGTAGATGGTAGGAAAATCAAGCTGGTGGTCGTGTGCGCCGAGCGAGAGAAACAGTTCGAAGACTTCATCCAGGACTTCGTGCGGCCTGGCGTCTTTGCGGTCGATCTTGTTGATAACGACAATTGGTTGAAGGTTGAGTTCCAGCGATTTCTTCAGAACGAACCGTGTGCCAGGCAGCGGTCCTTCGGCAGCATCGACAAGCAACAGAACGCCGTCGACCATTTTCAATGTCCGCTCGACCTCTCCGGCAAAATCGGAGTGGCCTGGCGTGTCGACAATATTGATCTTGGTAAGTTTGCCGCCCTTTGGAGTGAAGAAAACGGCCGTGTTTTTGGCCAGGATTGTGATTCCGCGTTCGCGCTCCAG
>PMZI01000037.1 GCA_003170475.1 Ignavibacteriota bacterium
AGGCCGATGGCGATCGGGATATTCGTCGTTCCACTCTGAAAGCGATTGACGAATCCGGCGGAGCCTGGGATGAAGTGGCCTAAGCCCACTCCAATGGCCATTGCGAGGAATATCCAGAGCGTCAGAAAACGGTCGAGGAAGGACAAGCTTTTCAACTGAGTGGGCATAAAACCTCTGTTACTCTTTTGTTGGATGAGCCAGTTCTCGCAACCATTCTTCGATTCGAGACTTGATCTGATCCCGAATGACCACAGCTTGTTTCAATTTCTCTTCATGAGATCCCTGTAATTTCGAAGGATCGGGAAAACTCCAATGCATGCGTTTGGTAACCCCTGGAAAGATCGGGCATCTTTCGCCGCTTGCTTCATCGCATACAGTAACCACATATGCAAAAAGACGGTTGCTCTTGTAGACGTCAAAGACACTCTGTGTCTTGTTCCTGGAGATATCGATATTGATCAATTTCATTGCGTCTACAACGAGAGGGTTCAAGACACCAGGTTCAAGTCCGGCACTTTCAGCTTCGTACCTTTCTCCGGCCAGTTGATTCAAGAAGGCTGCCGCCATCTGACTCCTGGCACTGTTGTGGACACAAACGAACAGAACTCGATCCTTCGTCATAGATTCTCCTTATAGATTGTATGCCAAATGATTTGCTACAAATAATCATTCAAACTCCATGAATGTGTTTACAGTGGGCAGACTGAGATGCTGCCTTCATGCTTCATATTGCAGGCGCAATTCCCCCAGAGCCAGCATGAACTCTTCCATAGCGGGAAAGCTGATAGCATGTTCAGCACATTCGTATTCGCAGGAGCTGCACCCAACAACATAATTGTATGGAGCCACCACCTTCGTCTCGGCGTTGTCCATTGCATAGCAGCCGTTCCTGCAATAATCTATGCACACGTTGCAGTTGGTGCAAAGATCTTTGTTGATCGTCGGAAACCAGGGGATTTTTTCTCTCGGGATGCCACCGTTGGGACTCATATTCATTTCCATTTCTTTTCGATGTTCAGCTTCCTTTGAGCCGGAACCATCTTCTCTGTGTATGTTCAGCCGCGGCAGCCGCCTCTACACGGGTGTTGACTTGACGATCACTGGACTCATTTTTCATATGCTCGACATATCGCCGGTATTCATTCAAGAGCGTCTTCTTGTAGTCACTCTCAGAACTCGTGGCCACATAGTTCCCAAACTTCCTTATCTGGTTCAAGAGGTCGCTCTTGATCTGCTCTTCATCCGTGATTCCGGTGACATAGACGTTATGAAGCGATTCCTCCAAACCGAGGATGCCCGCTTCTGAACTACCGACCTTGATGATTGTCACGATTGGCTTACCGCAGCAAGAACCAGGCATCGACATTACTCCTTCTTTGTCATGACGTGTAAATCGTATAGATCCCGCCAAGAATGACGAGCGCCCCGGCAACGCGCTTCGTCCACAGCACAGCATTCGATCTATTCGTCCAATCGAGATATGTCTGAACAGGTGAAGCCAGCCCACCCGCAACGACGATCACGCTGCAATGTCCGAGTCCGAAAGCCAAGAGAAGTCCTCCGGCTGCTGCAACATTCGTGTTTGAAATCTGGAAAACCACTCCGAGCACGGGCGCCATAAACGCAAATGTGCACGGACCGAGTGCGATCCCAAATACCAAACCAAGGATGAAAGCGGACCAGACGAAGGACCGACTCTTACTGGTTTGCAGGCGAACTCCTGTATCCGGTAGCCGAATAACATCCATCAAATAGAGCCCCACAACAACGAACACGATAGCGACTGCATATCTGCCGTAGAGGCCGACATCCCCCATCATGCGGCCTAGTGCTGCCGTTATTGCTCCGACTATTGCGATTGTCAAAAGTATGCCGAGGGCGAATACAAATGAGAGAAGAATGGCTCTTGAAGTCTTCTTCTCTTTTGTAGACGTAAGATATCCGATGATTAGGGGAATACTTGAGAGATGGCAAGGACTGAGCAGAATACTCGCAATGCCCCAGGCAACCGAAGCGAGAAGCGCCAGCCCAAAATTCCCATAGAGTGCTTCCGTCAGAGCGGTGAGTAAGGAATCCATGCCTAACTGTTCCCGGTCGTCTTAGGTTTCAAACCCTTCGATCGGAGGAATGCATCAATCTCCTTTTCCGGGAAGAAGCCTTCGTGACGCATGAGTTCTTTTCCTTTTGCATCGAGGAACACCTGCGTAGGTATCAATCGAATATTGTATTGCTGCCCATAATGCTCCTCTTCTTTCGTCCGCACATCGTAGAACACCACTTTGATTTGAGCACCATATTTGCTTTCAACTGCCTTCATTATCGGCTGCATGGCCTTGCACGGAATACAAGTTACCGACCCAAGTTCTACAAATGTCATAAGTGGCTTAGCTGCCACAGCGACTGTGTCTTTCTTGGCGACAGGGACCTGATTCTTTGTTGTCTTCTTCGATTGAGCCGGTGCCATCATTCCAAGTATAATACTAAACAGAAGTACCCATTTGAGTAGCCTGCTCATAAGGACGTTCCTTCCATCCAGGCCAGTAGCTGTTCATCCTTTGGAATGGAGCCAACGCTTTTTACTACGCCATTAACAACTAGCCCAGGAGTCATCATGATCCCATACTTCATGATCTCCTGCAAATCAGACACCTTCTCTATTTCAATCGGCAACTTGTGCTGTTCGGCCAACTGCCGCACACGTTGCTCGAGCGTTTTGCATTTACTACAACCCGAACCAAGGATCTTGACTGACATCATAGTTCAACCTTTCGCGTATTCAGCTTCAATTTTCGCTCGAATGAATTCCGCTTGTGGGATTCCATTGGGATAGAATCTGCATGCAAGAGTTGGCATACTGGGAGGAGGCATCTCTTCCAGATCTGCACCATTGATCAAGAGGGTTGGCGAACCTCTGAACTGTGTCTTAGTGGCGGTCTCCTCATCCACACCAGGTATTTCAATGACCTGTACCGCGCTCTCCATCCCTTGAATTGCCCGAGCCAGGTGCTCTCTCATTTTTCCATGGTTTGGACATCCATCGAAGTACTGCAATTCCAGAATTACCTTTTTCGATTGCATCCTCGCAATTTCCTAATAGACAGCATTGAATATGTAACCAACAATGATGATGCCGGTAGCGACAATTCCAACAAAAATGAATATCAGTCGCAGCTTCAGAACTTTCCTCAGAATGATTGTTTCAGGAAGTGAAAGACCAATCACACTCATCATAAAAGCAAGCACCGTGCCGAGTGAAGCTCCCTTCTCTAACAATGCCTGCACAACCGGGATTATTCCCGCTGCATTGGAATACATCGGAACACCTATGAGAACAGCGACCGGAACCGACCACCAGGCACCTTTGCCCATGATCCCCGCCATGAAGTTCTCGGGAACGTATCCGTGTATACCTGCACCCACCGCAATTCCTATGACAATATATATCCAGACCTTCGAGACAATTTCACGAACAGCGTCCACACCGGCAGAAATTCTCTGAGCAAATTGAATTTTATCTTCCCCCATCTCCAAATGTCCGGCTTTCACTTCGTATACCCACGGTTCGACATGCTTTTCCAGTTTCAGGATGCCAATGATGTAGCCGGAAACCATCGCAATGATCAGACCTGTCGACATATAGAGAAGAGCTGTCTGCCATCCGAACAGGCCAAAGAGCAGAACCAAGGCGACTTCGTTGATCATCGGAGCTGCGATAAGGAATGAGAACGTAACTCCAAGAGGAATGCCGCTTTCCACAAATCCAAGAAACAGCGGAATTGCCGAGCAAGAACAGAAGGGTGTTACCACGCCAAGCAAGCTAGCCAGGACATTGCCGGCAAAGAGTTTCTTGCCTCCAAGCATTTTCCGTGTTCGCTCGGGAGAGAAATAGCTGCGGATAATACCCACAATGAAAACTATCAGTGTGAGAAGCAGGAGGACTTTGGGGACTTCAAAAATGAAGAACCGGAGCGCTTCGGTGAATCGCTCTCCTTGCATGAGACCAGACAAGGCGACGAGGCCATCCGCAATATGCTGAAGTATCAGATAGAGGAATATCCAGACGGGCAAGAGAGCAATTGCCGCTCCTAGCGGGTGCTTGGCAAAAATCTCCTTCATCACGCACTCTGATGGGAAAGGAGCAGCTCTTTGATCTTCTCTACAGTTGGCACCACTCCAGATATGGCGACCTTTTCATCGATCACTAATCCCGGCGTTCTCATGATTCCGTAGGATGCGATCTTCTGATAATCCTCCACCTTCTCAACCGAAGCCTGGATGTTCAATTCCTGCACAGCTTCCAGCGTTCGCCGTTCCAGCGTCTTGCAGTTTGCACAGCCCGAACCCAATACTTTGATTTGCATATCCTCTCCCTTTCATTGGCTCTCATATGCCACAAATCTTGTTTCTGTCAACTGAGCGAACCTTCTTGGCGTCATTCGTTAC
This sequence comes from Ignavibacteriota bacterium, assembly GCA_003170475.1. Taxonomy (GTDB): domain Bacteria; phylum Bacteroidota; class Ignavibacteria; order UBA10030; family UBA10030; genus UBA9647. Next base: position 4,444 of record PMZI01000037.1, read on the forward strand.
CTGCTCATCATCGGTCAACGAATTCTTAATTGAGCTGAGTATTGAACGAATGAAGGGGTTCTTTGAACGGGCATTGAGCCGGTAGT
>PMZI01000036.1 GCA_003170475.1 Ignavibacteriota bacterium
CCTCGTGAAATTCTCTGAGGCAGGCGGGCGTGACATTTTTGAGATGGCTTCTTCCTCCACCGGTCCAGCTATCCTCCCCCTCACCACCCTCCCACCACCCAACTTACAGCGGATATCGCTGCCGTTTCTGCCCGCAGCCGCCGTGGACCGAGTGAGATCGGAATGAACCCCTTCACACCCGAGAGAACCACTTCTTCGTCAGTGAATCCGCCTTCAGGTCCAATCACGATGAGAACGGATTTCAGATCAGGATGATGCTGGAGCACCGAGCCTATGAATTGTGATTGTTCGGTTTTTTCGTGCGGGATGAGTCGCAGAGAGTACTCGAGAGCTTCCTCCAGCAATGATTCAAAAGAGGTTAACGGGCGTATGCGCGGCAGAAAAGACCGTCCGCATTGCTTGAGCGCAGAGAGAGCGATCTTCTCCAAACGCCCGTGCTTGTCACTTTTCGGTACGGTTCGCTCGCAGAGCAATGGGACAATGGAGCGAACACCCAACTCGGTCGCTTTCTCCACGAGCACATCAAACCGGGCAGGATTGCGGAGAAGCGAAACGGCAAGTGTTATGTCGATGCGGGGTTCGTTCGCGCGATGGTGTGTGCTGAGAATCTCGCATTCCGCGTGGATCCGATCGATGAGGCGGATGACGGCTTCATATGATGTATCAGCGCCATCCACCAGCATCACATGCTCTCCCGCTTTCTTTCTCACTACGCGAGAGAGGTGCCTGAATTCTTCTCCGCGTATCAGTGCAACGCGGTCGTGAACGTCTTTCGGGTCAACGTAGAAGTAGTCCATAGGTCAGAACGATGCGTGAAAGCCGAAAATGAACTCGCCGAGTCCATGTTGATTAAATGCGTACTCTGTGCGAAGAACGAAGCTGTACGGAAGAAGAAAGTGCAGTCCCGCTCCGTAGCCCGTGTACCATGGGATGTTGGCAAACGAGTCGGTTCGGTACCATGTTGTCCCGGCATCGGCAAAAACAGCCGCATAAAGTCCATAGCGCCACACGCTGAACTCGGGCGGCAGACCTGGCAGCGAAACCGTCAGATACCGTGGTTTAAAGACAGCCAATCGCAGCTCAGCACTCCCGCCAAGCTGGTCTTCCCCTTCAAGGACCGTGGAATAATATCCTCGGATCCGGTCGAAATAGCCGAAATAGGAATGCAGGTACGAAGGGGAGAGCCCTCCGCTGAGAAAGCTCCCGAATCCTCTTACTCCTACGGAGATGTCACTACCGAGAGGCTGATATTCTCTCATGTCAACTTGATAGCGAAAGAGATCGACATTCGATTCACCAAGTCCGTACTTGGTGGCGTAGAAGGAGAAGAATTCCCCGTCGAGCGGGTATTCACGAAGGTCTCGCTTGTCATACACCAGACCTCCGCTCATCACGACATAGTGGTCCTTGCCGTCCGGCGACAACGTTCGTCCCAGCTGCGTGTCGTCCACCTTCCACTCTTCATAGCCGACGAGTCCGGTAAGCGTGGTGAAAAGTCCAAACCGCTTCCCGAACGATGCGTTACCCGACAGGATCTGTTGATCGTATTCCCCTTGAGAAGTGTTTTGATTCCGCATGTGACTGAAGCTGAGTTGTACACGGAGGAAGAGATCATCGTCATCAGTCAGCGTCGGATTCTGATACGAAAGGTTGAGCCAGGGGTCAAATCCCAATGCGCCCGCAGCCATGAGTTTTTCGTTGCGGCCCCTGAAGTTTTGATGAATCAGCCCTGCACCGTAGAAGACATTCTTGATGTCGTGGTATTTGAATCCGATGATGGGAAACGGAAAAATGTACCATCGCTCGGAAACCACGACGACGATGGTCGCCTCCCGTCCTTCTGCAGTGTTGCTAACATCAACCTTGTTGAAGAGCTGGAGACTGTAAATCCTTTTCTGGTCCCGTTCGAGCGCAGCGACATCCAGGGGTGATCCAACTTTGTTGCTCATTTCCCGCAGAATGACTTGCTCTTTGGTCGTCTCATTTCCCACGATCACAATCTTCGTCACCGTCAAGGAAGAATCCGCACGCGGCGAGGCGTGAAGACACGGAAAGACGGCCCCTCCGATCAGCAGGAATGGGACAATGTATTTTCTGCCGTTTGTGATCATTCTTCCGAGCGGTGCAGCGTAGGACAAACTCTCCTTGTTTGACTGTGAGTACACCAAAAACCCTTCCCGACGAGGCGGAAAGGGTTTTGCCCATGCTGAGAGTCAGTCACCGCACCAATCTCCGATAATCGACCGCTATGCAACGATCCATGATGAGTTGAAGACCGGCCTGTTCTGCCTTCTTCGCTGCTTCGGCATTGACCACGCCGAGCTGCATCCACACCGTTTTTGCCCCGATCGCAATCGCTTCATCAATAACCGGCAGAACCTCGTCGGGATTGCGGAAAATATCGACAATATCTACCGGCGAACCGATCGAGACAAGGTCCGGATAGCACTTCATGCCGAGAACATCCTGATACGCGGGATTCACCGGAATGACTGTATACCCCCTCGCTGCGAGGAACGACGCAATTGTCCCGCTGTCTCGCCATGGCTTGGGCGAAGCCCCAACGACGGCAATGGTCCGGGCTCCGCGCAGAATCGTCTCAATCGTTTTATCGTCTTCGATTGGCATAACATGCTCAACATATTGAGGGACAAACGACATGTCGTCCCGAATTCGTGTCACCCTAACACATCTCAGTTCGAGCCCTCGGTCGGAGATCCCGAACAAGAAGCGTTTCGGGATGACGTTGGATTCCATGTCGTCCCGACATGACTCTGGTCGGGACCTCGCTTCAGAACCCGACCAGCAGCATGTCGGGGTGACGTACCAACCAACATGTCGTCCCGAAACGTTTTGGTTCGGGACCTCTTTTTTTGACCCAGAGCGGAAGCTCCTCGGGGTGACACAGTTGCTTTCGTGCTCTCATGGCAAAAACCAAGTCCTCGCCTGAGCTCCCACTGCTATTCGGCTTTAAAATATTCTGCGATGGGCGGACACGAACAGATGATGTTCCTGTCACCATAGGTGTTGTTGATGCGCCCGACAGCGGGCCAGAACTTCCGCGTCACGAGCGAGGACACAGGATATGCCGCCTTCGTGCGTGCATACGGATGCTTCCACTCATCGGCAGCGATCGCTTGCGCTGTATGCGGCGCATTCTTCAAAACGTTGTCAGCGCGGTCTGCGTTCCCAACGATAATTTCCTGGATCTCGTTCTTGATGGAGATGAGGGCGTCCGCGAACCGATCCAGCTCAGCCTTCGACTCGCTCTCCGTCGGTTCAATCATCATTGTATCGTGAACCGGAAAAGAAACCGTCGGTGCATGGAAGCCATAGTCCATCAGCCGCTTGGCGATATCCTCGACGTCGACACCAGCCTGTTCCTTGAAGTGCTTCATGTTCAGAATGAACTCATGCCCCACTCTCCCATTCTTCCCCTCGTAGAGCACCGGGTATTGCTTTTCAAGACGGGCTTTCAGATAGTTCGCATTGAGAATCGCGAACTCCGTTGCCTTCTTCACACCGGACGTCCCCAGCATTTTAATATAGGCGTACGAAATGAGAAGAATGCTCGGGCTTCCCCAGGGGGCGGAAGAAACCGCCTCAATGGATTTGTTCCCTCCGACGTTGACAACCGGATGGCCTGGAAGAAATGGCGCAAGGTGCGGAGCGACGCAGATGGGACCCATCCCGGGGCCCCCGCCACCATGCGGGATTCCAAACGTTTTGTGGAGGTTGATATGACAGACGTCAGCACCAATAACGCCGGGGCTGGTGAGACCGACCTGCGCATTGAGATTGGCGCCATCCATATACACCAGGCCGCCGTTCTGGTGAATGATCGCGCAGATTTCCCTGATCTCTTCTTCGAAGACGCCGTGCGTGGATGGATACGTCACCATCAAAGCACCGAGCGTGTCTTTGTTGGCTGTGGCTTTCGCCCGCAGATCACCGAGATCGATATTTCCGTGGTCGTCGCACGCCACCACGACAACTTTGAACCCGGCCATGACTGCGCTCGCGGGATTCGTGCCGTGGGCGGATGAAGGAATCAGCGCCACTGTACGTTGTCCGTTTCCTTTGTCCAGATGATACGCTCTGATCACCATCAAACCCGTGAATTCGCCCTGAGCGCCGGAGTTCGGCTGCAGGGACGCTGCGGAGAACCCCGTCATCGTGCAGAGATCTCTTTCAAGTTCGCGGAAGATGTGATGGTAACCTTCTGCCTGATCAGCGGGAATGAAGGGATGAAGCTGCCCGAACTCAGGCCAGCTAACGGGTATCAGTTCGGTGGCTGCGTTGAGTTTCATCGTACACGAACCGAGAGGAATCATGGAGTACGCAAGAGACAGGTCCTTGGTCTCCAGACCTTTAATGTACCGCATCATCTCCGTTTCCGAGTGGTACATGCTGAACACGGGGTGCGTCAGGTATGCGCTCGTCCGCTGGAATGGATCAGGAAATCTGAGGTCAATGGAACCGTATCGCTTGGTGACTTCGACCTTCGGGGCGTCCACCCCCTTCGCACGAGCGAAGATCGCCTTCAGGACTTCGATATCCCCAGCACCTGTCGTCTCATCGAGTGAAATGCCAATGTGTTTTTCATCGATCACCCGGAGGTTGTAGCCGGCTTCGACCGCAGATTGATGGATCTTCTTCGCCGTTGACGCGTCCGGTGCAGCGATTTTGAGAGTGTCAAAATAAACCTTGTTGAGCTGCGAGAATCCGAGCGACTGGATTTCATTGTCGAGGATTTTCGCATACGCATGAACCCGACCGGCAATGCGTTTGACACCTTCCGGTCCGTGATAAATGGCATACATCCCTGCCATGATAGCAAGCAATGCCTGCGCTGTGCAAATGTTCGACGTCGCTTTTTCCCGACGGATGTGCTGCTCACGAGTCTGCAGCGTCATCCGATACGCCTGGTTGTTCTGCGCATCGATGGAGACGCCGATGATTCTCCCCGGCATTGTCCGGAGGTGTTCGTTCGTCGTTGCAAAGNNAAAGAATCCCGCATGCGGGCCGCCGTATCCCATGGGGACTCCGAATCGCTGCGAGTTGCCAACGACAACATCAGCGCCGAATTCTCCCGGCGGAGTCAACAACGCGAGGCTGAGGAGATCCGAAGCTACGATGACCAGCGAACCGTTAGAATGAGCGGAATTGATCAATTGCCGATAGTCGTGGACCGCGCCATCCTGGGC
>PMZI01000006.1 GCA_003170475.1 Ignavibacteriota bacterium
ACTAGAACTCATCTCAAAAATACCCCCAAAGGATGGGTTGTCATTCCCGCATGTCTTAGGCGGCCTGCCCGCCTCTAAAGTTCTCGCGGGGCAGGCGGGGAATCCAGAACATAGATTGTAGCGGCTTTGGGCAAATATTATGCTCTCATCTGGACTCCCGACGGAAGCATTTCCCGAAGGGATCCCTTCGGGACGGGAGTGACATCCATTTTTGAGTTAGCTTCGAAGAAAGAGAAGACTGACTAGTGAAACCTGTTCACATCGTCGAGTATGTCGCCTTCCAGATCGTCGCGTTTATGGTGCAGCTCATGCCTATCTCAGGAGCCCAATGGGTTGGACGGAAGCTCGGCAAATTTGTCTATCGTCCGCTTGGATATCGTAAGGCCGTCACGCTCGGCAATCTTCGGAGAGCATTTCCGGAGAAATCCGACGCCGAGATCGCGGCGATTGCCCGGGGCGCATACGAAAACATCGGAATCTCACTCCTGGAGCTTGCGTGGTTTCCCAAAATGAGCCGCGAACAGTTGGGGAGAATGATACATTTTGACAAACCTGATGTCGTTCAGAATGCCTACAACAAAGGAAAGGGGTTGATCATCCTCACCGCGCACTTTGGGAATTGGGAGCTGATGGGACAAAGCTTCGTTGTGATATTCGGATTTCCGGTGAACGGCCTTGCGAAGACGCAATCGAACCCGTTTGTCAATCGGAGTATCAACAAGCGAAGGACTCGTGTCGGGAACAGAGTTATTCAAATGGAAACCTCGTTGCGGGAAGTCCTGAGGGCTCTTCGCAACGGTGAAGCTGTGGGACTTGTAGCAGATCAGGCAGCTCCGAAAGAAAATGTCCCGATTGAGTTCTTCGGCACCATGGTGCCCACGCATCAAGGACCTTCAACACTGTGCCTCAAGCTGCTCTGCCCCATGGTCTCTGTTTTTTCCGTTCGTCGTCCAGACGGATCCTATGATGCGATTGTCCGGGAGGTTCCATCAGAAGACCTGAAGGGGGACAGCGAAGAAAACGTGAACGAGCTGACCAGACGTCATGTCAAGATCACGGAAGATATTATCAGAAAGTATCCTGATCAGTGGCTCTGGCAGCACAAGAGATGGAAGCATGTTCCGTTGCTGAAGGATCTTCAGGGGACCGGCGCACGATGAAGGCCTTCAAAAACATCGTGGTGGTCCAGACGGCTTTCCTTGGTGACGTTATCCTCACTCTTCCTCTGGTTCAGGTCTGCAAGAAACTGTTTCCTGACGCGGCGATCGATGTTGTGGTCACTCCGCTCGCGAGGGAATTGTGCGCGAACCACCGCGATATTCGGGAAGCGATCGCTTATGACAAGCGAGGCTCCGACGCCGGATTGGCGGGATTGCTCCGTTTGTCCAGATCTCTCCGGTCACGCACCTACGATCTCGCACTCGTTCCCCACCGGTCTTTGCGTAGTGCCGCACTGGTCGCTCTGTCGAGAATTCCGACCCGAATCGGATTCAATCGCAGCGCCGGAAGAATGCTCCTCACGGGCACCGTGCAATACAACCGCACGATTCATGAAATCGATCGCAATCTCTCTCTTCTCGATCCCATTATCGACACGCCCGCAGCTCGCGAATTGCCGCGGCTCTATCCTGCCGAGGCGGACCAGAAGAGAATCGATCGACTGCTCGTGGAACTGGAGATCGCCAGGCCTGATCAACTTGTTGCCGTCGCTCCGGGAACGATATGGAATACCAAGCGTTGGCTCAAGGAGCGCTTTTCATCGCTGGCAGTGAATCTCGATGAGGCAGGATTGGAGATCGTTCTTCTTGGAGGCCGGGAGGACCAGACCCTTTGCAATGAAATACGGACCCTGAGCGGGTCTTCGCACGTCTATAATACTGCAGGCATGCTCAATCTTCTGCAATCGGTCGAGCTCATCCGGCGTTGCAGAATTCTTATCTGTAATGACAGCGCACCGATGCATATGGCTGCAGCGGTGGGAACGCCCGTCGTGGCTGTCTTCGGCGCAACAGTGCCCGCGTTCGGATTTGGACCGTCCGGTCCGAGGGATCTTGTGGTGGAGACACAAGGGTTGAAATGCCGCCCGTGTTCCATTCACGGAGGGGAAACGTGCCCCATAAAGACCTTTGATTGCATGAAGAACATCTCGTACGAGCATGTCTACCAAAAGGTGATGGACGTCCTGACGAAAGCGTCGCAATCTGGCCGGGTGGCACCCTAGGGGAGATTCCGAGAAGGAGAGAGGCGCAACGAACGCGCAACCCCAGAGGTTGTGCGCTTTTCTTCTTCCACGAGACCAAACATTTTGCTAAATTAATCGACAACCACTTCGATCACAGTCATCGGACATCGACATTCCATGAGCATGGACCACAAGAAACTGAACCGACTCGTAGCGTTTGGCGTTTTTCTCGCTTCCATTGCAGCGTACCTGAAGACGCTTCCGCCAACCATTGTTTTCTGGGACGTGAGCGAACACTGCACGGCCTCCTACTTCCTGCAAGTGCAACATCCGCCGGGATCTCCGCTCCTGACCTTGGTACTCCGGATTGCATCCATGCTCCCGTTGTCGCCAGATATCGGCGTTCGGATGATTCTCTTTAACGTGTTTGCGAGTTGTGCAGTCATCGTTTTGCTCTATCTTATCACCGTCCGTTGCATACTGATGTGGCGTTCCGTGCCGGCGACACCGATCGATGCGATCTCTGTTTATGGCGCCGCGGCCGTAGGAGCACTGGCGCTTGCCTTCAGCACCACCTTCTGGTTCAATACGATCGAAGTCGAAACCCGCAACACGAGTCTTCTTTTCACTGCGCTGATCATCTGGCTGGTCCTCATCTGGTACGAAAAAGCAGAAGACAAACACAGCGATCTCTATCTGCTGATGATCACCTTCCTGGTAGGGCTCACCGCCGGAATCCATATCCATGGATTGCTTGGATTTGTAGTAGCGATCCTTCTCGTCTACATGCGGTTCTATCCGAAAACGCTCAGGGAGTTTCTCTTCTCGACCGACGTCATGAAGTTTGGTATCGTAGCCGTTCTTATTTTCATGGTAGCGTATCCCGGTGTTGTCAAGTGGTTTCCGTCGATGCTGGACAGTGACGTTTTTGGAGTTCATTCGTCCTTGTGGATCGGCGTCGCAATTGGGATCGTGGTTGCCGCTCTTTACTTCGTGTGGTATTCAACCAAGAAAAACAACAGACTCCTGAACATTGGAGCTCTGGCATTTCTCTTCATCCTGCTCGGATATTCTACCTACGTGACGATTGTCATCAGGGCGAACGCGGGGACTCCGATGGACCAGAACGACCCGAGCACGCTTAGACGACTGGTTGCTTATCTCGAGCGCGAACAATATGGTGAAACCCCCTTGATGAACAGGCGCTTTTCCATGGAGCCTGATAAGCAGGAGAACTTCAAAAAGTACACGAGCGATTGGGACTATACGTGGAACTATCAAATCAAGCACATGTACTTGCGGTACATCGCCTGGAATTTTATCGGCAAGGAAAGTGATATTCAAGATGCCGGGTGGAGGTTCTCACAGTTGTATGGCATCCCATTTCTCGTCGGACTTATTGGCTTCTACTACCATTGGAAGAAGCACCAGAAGATGGCGTTTATCATGTCGGTGTTCTTCATTCTTACGGGACTTGCTTTGGCGATCTACTTCAACATGCAGGAGTCCCAGCCGAGAGAACGCGATTACTTCTTTGTGTACTCCGTCTTCGGGTTTTGTTTTTGGATTGGAATCGGTACGCTTGCCATCATCGATTTTGTGCGCGAGCGAATCACAGCCGGCAACATGACTGCCGTGGCCTATGGCGCATTTGCGTTGATAGTGGTTCTTGTCCCCGGCAACATGCTCCGGACTAATTACAAGCCCATGAATCGCTCCGGGCATTATCTTGCCTGGGACTATTCCTACAATCTTCTCCAAAGCGTGGAGAAGGACGCCATCTTGATAACGGCGGGGGACAATGACACGTTTCCGCTTTGGTACCTTCAGGATGTGGAAGGTGTTCGGCGCGATGTGCGCATCGTGAATCTCAGTCTCGGGAATATGGATTACTACATCCTCCAGCTTAAGCATGCTCGGCCCTACGGTGCGAAGCCGGTGCCTATTAGTCTTCCCGATGACCAGATCGAGGGTATCCAGCCGATGGCCTACCAAACGCAGATGATCCGGATACCGATCCCGAAGTTCGCGGCTGAAGGGCGGTCGTCTCCGAGGGTGGCAATGGAAGGGGGGGCTTCAGGGGCAGCGGCTCAAGACGACAAGGCTATCGTCGACACTATGAAATTCGTTATGCCCGCGACGCTGCATTATGGGAATACCGGGGCTCTTCGTGTTCAGGATATTCTGGTATTCGACATCGTTCGATCCATGCTGTGGGAACGTCCGGTGTATTTTGCTATCACCGCCGGTGGAGACGAAAGCAAAATCGGTTTGCGGGACTATCTCGAGCTCGAAGGATTGGCCTACAGACTTGTTCCCCATAAGCGGCAGGCATACTGGGCGGCAGTCAATGAAGAAAGAACAAGAGCCCATCTGTTCACCGACGTGAAGCAGCCCTCAAAGGAACAGGCTTACGGATGTCTCTGGCGTGGACTCCAGGATTCCACCGTCAATTTCGACGAGAACCAGCGGCGAATGATCAGCAGCTACAGGCAGCCTTTCTACACTTTGGCTTTGTACCTGGCCAATGTGAAGAACAAACCGGAAGAGATGAGCGCAGTTCTCGATCGGATGGACCAAGTGGTTCCTCGACGGCTCCATCCGATGGACTTCCGACTGAAGGCGGACATGGCGGTGTTTTATGGCTTGGCGGGAAACAAAGTTAGACAGAAGGAATTCCTGAGAGAATTGGCGGACGAATTGGGCCCCACTGCAGACTCAGGCTTCACTGAACAATTCTCGCAATATCATCCGTTGGCGATCTTGCTTCAAGCCTATCAGGGGCTTGATGAGTATGACAAGGCGCTCGAAATTGTCCAGAAAATCATTCGGACATGCGGTTCGACACCAGGCATACCCGAATTCGCCAATGCGAAGAAGCTCGAATTGGAATCCCTCAAAAAGGCGGCGACTGAGCCAGCAAAAGGCGAGATTCCTAAGGCTCCTGTCGCCAAATAGGTGAATCTCCTTGGAGTGCCAGAAAAGAGAAAAAGGCCTGGCATTCTGCCGGGCCTTTTTTGTTGACATGGACAGGCACAATACAGAAGCCAGTATGTTGGGTCCGGAAGTCTGCAGATGTTGAAAATGTGCTCCGCGTCATAGCAATTGTGCATATTCGCAATTACTTTGGAATCAAGCGACGGGACCTATTTCCCCGCGACAGCAGAGAAAAACAACTCCCACGATGGTTTATGAAAAAGATCCTGCTTGTCGATGATGAGGGAGACCTCATAAATTACATTGCCAGCGTTTTGCAAGAAGAAGGATTCGACGTTAGCACACGGCTCAGTGCGGAAGAAGCCCTCGGGAAGATCACTCAAGACAAGCCCGACCTCGTCATTTCCGACGTCCGGATGCAACAGATGGACGGATTCGAGATGCTCGAGAAGATGAAGACGATGAAGGGTTTCAACAACGTCCCGGTGATTTTTCTTACCGCGATGGATGATCGCATCGGTCAGCAACAAGCCGCCAAACTCGGCGCGGCGGCATATATTAGCAAGCCCTTCGATCTTGACGAATTGGTCGGGTTGGTGAAAAAAGTGCTGCCACAGACGTAGTTTTCTTTGGGGAATGTTTTTGAACGAGATCAGCATCCTGCGGTTGCGGGGTGCTGTTTTTTTTGATGGCTCGGCGTCCTTCGAGCTTTTGATCTCACCCACTTCTGAGAACGCGAAGGCGGGCAAGTAGACCAAAGCCGGGCAGCGATGACCTGAGAGATCGCATCATTTCGGGATACCTCTTTCGGAAATCGGTATCAGTTCCGAGTGAACTGTAGCGCTCACTCCCCTGAAACAGAGGACATGCGAATCCTTAGAGTGTTGGTGGCACGATCCGCGGTGCAAATGCACTTCCAGGCCCTTCTTCTCCTCAGAACGCTCATCCGCTCTCTCCTGCATACTCTGATGATCCTGCCGAAATCCTTGCGCTGCGTGCGTTTCTTTCGTATCTTTTGACCGAGGCGTGAAGGAGGGGGGAGTATGGAGCCGGCAGAACGTAGATTGCTGACTCAACTATCGGCAGTCGAAAAACGTTATTTTGCAATTTCACCGCGCCCGTAGCTCAGCTGGATAGAGCGACAGCCTCCGAAGCTGTAGGTCAGGCGTTCGAATCGCCTCGGGCGTACATACAAATTACTTATTCATTGAATCAGGAACTCTTATGCTTAAACCGCAGAAAAAAGTCTCTCGGAGAGAAATCAAAGAAGACAAACTCGTCACCGCTTATTTTGAAACACGCGGTTGGATAGAACAAAACACGAAGATTCTTTCTTACGTTGCAATCGGGTTGGTAGGTGTTGCAGTCATTGGTTTTCTCTGGACTAAAAACAGAGCTGACTCTAATGATAAAGCAACAACGATGTTGGCAAAGGTTATACCATACTACGATGAAGGCAAATACGATCCGGCAATCAACGGTGTTCCTCAAGAAGGCACACAGGGTTTACAGGCTATTGTAGATGAGCATGGCAGTACCAAAACAGGCCAGCTTGCGAAATTGTATTTAGCAAGTTCCTATTATGCCTTAAAAAATTACGACAAAGCTCTTGAATACTACAATGATATCAGCGTGAGCGATAAGTTGGTCTCGGCTTCAGCTCTCGCAGGTGCAGCGGCTTGTTATGAAGCGAAAGGTGATTTGAGCAAAGCAGCTTCCTATTTTGAGAAAGCTGCATCGAAGAATATGACGCTTATGCAAGCGCCGGAAAACTTGCAGAGATCGGCTGTCAACTATGCCGCTGTAGGGAAGAAGGAAAAAGCTGTCGAACTTCTTCAAACACTGAAGAAGGAGTTTCCTACATCCACCTATGCCCGGGAAGTGGATCGTTTCATCGCGGAGTATAGTTCATAATTGAATTGTTACACTTAGCGAAGATTGCCAATGCCTATCGCCGACGTCAAAAAGGAGTCATTGGCATCTTTCCTGCATTTTCTACTCAAATTCCCATTGATGAGTGACAATATGTCGCTCCTACAAGAGAAAAACGCATTCAAATCGTATTCTTTAGATTTCCATTCCTCTCACCGTTTAATAGTTCTTCACTCTTGTTCATTCTTTTTGTAACTTTTTTACGGATCTATCGAAATAGATAGAGAAAGTTCAAAACCATCTTCTGGCGGATGAAACATAGAATGGAAATTGTCAAAATATCATTGTTCGTATCATCAAGATATATGCTGGTCTTATCTATGCAATTCATTTCTGGAAAACAAAATAGGTAAATCGTGTCGAGATTGAAGCGAATAGCACTCTTGGTAATTCCCGCAGTCTTTTTGCCTGTTGTATACGCGTACGATGTGGTACGTGCTGCTGTAAAATTTGAAATCGCCGGTCTCACTCTGTTCCGCGAAATCTTTGTGATTATCTCGTTCACTCTTATCGGTTTGTTTATAGAAAATCGCCGTAAAGCTTTATCGCGCAACGGACCAAAAGAGATCGGACGTGTTTTCTTTGCAGTTGTAATTTCATTGCTTGTTGTCGGTTTAGCTATGATTTTCCAACCGCCAGAATTTTCTGGACGGGAAACGATGAATATGTATCATTCAGCGCTTTTCATGTTTATTTCGACACTGATTGCTCTCGTGCTTGGAGTTGTTTCGTTGTATGTTTTGTTTACTCTCCACGATATGATTCTTTTCAAACGTCGAAAATCAACATGGCGCTATTATCTCGCGTACCTTGTTTTTCTCTTTGCCGCATGCGGTACTGAGCTCCCATTCTTCCATCTGGAAGATACATTCTTGCCTCCGATATTCTTCTCTTTCGCGATAGTGTTCATTGTTGTGAATTCATTCAAGCAGAATTGGATTGTCTATCTTTCTAAGCGCGAAAAGATATATTCCATTGTTTATTCAATTCTGATGTTTATCGTTCTCACGGTGCTGGATGTTTATCTCGCTAGTGGTTCGGGGGGCAACAATGCAATCATTTCCTATAGCCGGCCATTACATACGTTCATTCAGTTGAATGCCATCTTCGGAACGATCTATTTCGGCGTTACATTTATTAGTACGCTCTTTCACTTGCCAACAGCGGAAGTGTTTGAAAGGAAACAATCGGAGCTCAACTCGCTGCATAATCTGAGCCGATTGGTGACGCAGGTGTTTGATTTCAATGATCTGGTCAATACGGTAACACAGATGACTTCGGAGGTTTGCGATGCACGCAGTGTCTGGTTGGAATTATTCTCCGTGAATGTCGAGACCGGTGAGATGTCTGTCGATGTGGTTTCGAAGAAAAACATCACGCAGCAGGAAATTGATCTTATCGGTGCCGATGATGGAACCCAATTGAGGCGTTATCTTTTAGATTCACAAAAAGTATTGCTCATTGAGGATATCTGGTCTGATCGGCGGACAAAATATCTCAAGGAGAAGGGTTTCGCGCGCGGATCACTTCTTGCCATTCCGCTCCTTTCACATGGAAAGCTCATCGGCGTTCTTCATGCAACAAAAGAATATCAAAACGCTTTTGATCAGGACGATATTGATGTGATGACAACGTTTGCAGATCATGTCAGTATTGCTATTGAAAATTCTCGGCTCATCGCTAAATCGATTGAGCGTGAACGTCTCCATCAAGAAATGATGGTGGCTCAGCGGATGCAGAAGCGTCTCCTTCCTCAGCGGTTGCCGGACATACCCTCGGTGGAATTTGCCGCTGTGTCCGAATCCTCATTCGAAGTCGGCGGCGATTATTATGATGTCATCAATCTTCCGGATGAACGCATAGGAATTGTTATCGGGGATGTATCCGGGAAAGGTGTCTCTGCCGCATTTTATATGGCGGAGTTGAAAGGGATTGTTTTATCGTTGAGTAAAATTTGTTCAACACCACGGGAATTATTGTTGCGCGCCAATGATACACTCATGGAAAGTCTGGAAAAGAATGCGTTTATTAGTGCTGTCTATGCTGTACTGGATGTTCCCCATGCATCGCTCACCATGGCGCGTGCTGGACACTGTCCGGTGATTCTTATCTCCGGTGACTCTTCAGAATTAGTGAGACCATCGGGAATTGGGCTGGGGTTAACGAATGGTTCTCAATTTGCGCAGGCGACAGAAGAGCGCGAAATCAAGCTGAAACACGGAGACATTTGTATTTTTTACACCGACGGTATCACCGAAGCACGAAATGCGGAAATGGAAGAATATGGCTATGAGCGTTTAGTCCAAGTTGCTGGGGAATGCAGGGACTGTTCAGCGGAAGTGATGAAGGACAAGATTTTGCAAAGCGTTCGAACTTTTATAGGACAAGGAGCGTATACTGATGATGTGACGCTCGTTGTGGTGAAATGGCTTGGAAATTCTAAAGAATAAAGAGGACGGAGATGCAAGAAACTGTAAAGAGAGAGTTACAAGAAGGAGACCACCATGACTGATTTTAAAATCCACCATCGAGATGGAGACGGTGTCAGTGTTATTGAGATCAAGGGATATCTTGATGCCCATACTGCACCCGATCTCGAGACCGCTTTTCAGAAGTTATTAACTGAGAAGAAGTATAATGTTGTTGTCAATTGCCGAGATCTTTCTTATATCAGCAGTGCCGGGCTGGGTGTTTTTATGGCGTATGTGGAAGATATCCGCAAGAATATGGGAGACATTAAACTGACCAACATGTCGCCGAAAGTCTACAACGTTTTCGATCTTTTAGGCTTTCCAATTCTTTATGAAATTTATAAAGATGAACAAGAAGCGGTATCACGCTTTAAAGAAATCAAGAAATAATTGAATCTTGATTCGATAGACACGAAGAGTCATGAATCAATGGAAACACAAGCAAAGCACATATCGAAG
>PMZI01000014.1 GCA_003170475.1 Ignavibacteriota bacterium
GTATTTTTGAGATGAGTTCTAGTTACTTCGTCATGGATCTCAGGGGTTTTCTCTCCACTTACTCCCCCATGACCTTCACAACCACTCGTTTTCTTCGTTGTCCATCGAATTCAGCATAGTAGACCTGCTGCCACGGACCGAAATCAAGTTTCCCGTCCGTCACGGGAATAACCACTTCATGATGCATCAAGAGGCTTTTGAGGTGAGAGTCCCCGTTTGACTCCCCCGTTCTATGATGTCTGTAGTCGGGATTGAAGGGTGCAAGTTGTTCCAGCCACTGGTCGATATCCTGTATCAGTCCGGATTCTGCGTCGTTCACATATACGGCAGCCGTGATATGCATCGCCGAAACAAGGATCATGCCTTCTTTGATTCCGCTCTTGTCGAGGATTTTCTCGATCTCCGAGGTGATGTTAACGTATTCACGGTGCTTCTTGGTGTTGAACCAGAGGTATTCTGTACATGATTTCATTATTTGCCCCGTTCGGCAGTTGTCGATGGCAAAAAGACCATGTAATCGAGAGGTTTCATCTCTATAGAAAGGCGTCCGTTTGCCGAGGTGACGGGCGTTTTCGTGAAATACTCCATGAAGCCATTGGTTTTGAACGTCGGCACTTCAACATCACAGGTGCGTTGATCGTGTGACATGTTCAGCACAACCAGGACCCGGTCATTTCCCAGCTCCCTCACAAACGAGAGGACCTTGCCACTGCTTGAGTTGGCGACAGGCACGTACTCGCCTCTTCGAAGCGCAATGTGCGACGACCGCAGTTCCGCAAGGGCCTGATAGAACGCACGAAATTCGATGTTCTTCGTCCAGTCAATTTCGACCTTGTCAAAGAGACTCAGCCTCTTTTCGTTGCCGGCTTCCTCCCCGTTGTAGATAAGAGGGATCCCGGGATACGTAAACGACAACACAGCAGTAGTCTTTGCCCCCTTCGGCGAGTATTTCATCACTGCGGGAGCGTCCCAAGCATTCTCGTCCTGATTTGTGTTGAATCGCAGTCGTAACGAACCCTTTGGAAATTGAACTCCCTCGATCCTTAAGATTTCATCAAATACTTGCGTTGGCGCACTGCCATCGATCACTCTTGACAGATCATCGTAGGCAGCCCAGGAGTACGACACATCAAACGCTTCTACGTGGTGCTCCGGCAATGTGCCTTCCGATAACATCATCACCGGCTTGATCTTGTCGAGTTCGGAACGTGCGTGCTGCCAGAAATCTGTAGGGACATCTTTCGCACCGTCACATCGAAATCCGTCAATCCCGACATCGCGCACCCAGTACTTCATCATCTCGATCATGTACTTGCGCAATTCGTGGTGTCCATAGTTCAACTTGGCAACATCACTCCAAATCGGATTCGGAGAGGTGATTGCTCCCTCCTCATTCTTCACGTACCACTCGGACTGCTCCATGAACATTTTGCTGTCCCATGCCGTGTGCCCGGCGACCAGATCGATGATGATTTTCATCCCTCTTGAGTGGACGGAGTCTACGAGGGATTTAAATTCGTCCAGCGAGCCATATTCGGGGTTGATAGCGTAGTAGTCCTGAACCGAGTACGGACTTCCAAGGGTCCCCTTCCTGTTCAATTCACCAACGGGATGAATCGGCATGAGCCAGATAACCCCTACACCGAGAGCTTTCAACTCCGGGAGTCTTTGTTCAAGCGTCCTGAATCCCCCCTGGTGGGAAAACGAACGCAGATAGACTTCATAAATGACGGCATCGCGAACCCATTCTTCGCTCGAACGTGCCGGTTTGCTCGAAAGATCTGTTCTGTATACATCCAGGAGATGGTCCTTTGGAACAAGGCTCACAGGCCTGTAGAGTTCTCCCATCGCCCCGTGGTCTGACACGCGCACAACAAGTTCCTTTTTGCCCGGGACATTTTCGGCAGAAAGATCAACCCAAAACGGATCGCCGTGACACACCGCGCTCCCAATCTTCTTTCCATCCAGCCAAACATCCACCTCATCCTCAATCGCCCCAAAGAAGAGGGCCAGAGGTTTTGATGTAGTATCGACCGTGAATGTTGTCGCGAACCAACGGGCGCCTGAGGGCGCTGGTGGTCCTGTGAGTATACGCTCGCGACTAATTTCCGTAGGCTGCCAATGAGAGCGATCAAAGTCTTTCCGGAACCATTGCTCCTCGATGCCCCTTTCCGTAGAATCTGCCTTGAACACCCAATGTTCATTCAGTGGCATTGCGAATTCTTCTTTCCGGGAGCAACCGCCAACAAAGCCTATAGCGACCGTCAACGACAGCAAGAGCATCCTCGGTTTAACGCTTTTCTTCATTCCGGTTTTCCATGAAATGGACGTGACAACAATGGCGTTGACGATCTCGTGCACTTTCAGGGGCAAGATACGGCTACGATGGGAGGATTTCCACAAATCTAGACATAAATGCTGTGGAGTCAAAGAAAAAACCCAATACGCAACACTAAACCTCGCCTCCGTCAGCACAGAAGTCGATCAACTCGATTCGTTGGCTTGAATATCCGGCAGGACTCTCAGTGTTTCTGATGCACCGCGAGAACGAATCGCAGATTCACCGCCTGCAATCTCTGGTTGCCTCTAACATTCTCTCTTCACTCTGACGTCGCGGGTCTGAGAATGATCACATGAGACTGGAAGAGATAGTCGAATCGAATACGCAGGTCCTTTGACTTAGAATCTGTCAACAGGATCGCTGGCTGCAAACGTCAATGATTGAGCCTTTCATTCCTGCACAGGGGAAGCAAAACTAATATTATGCCGAAACATGCGGGTAGCAGAGTCGTGAATACGGGCAAATCTGTGAGATCGTACTTCCAGATTTGGAGAATCATTTCGGTGAACAATTGCAGAGCGATTGTGACGCGAAAAAACTGCAGGAATACTAAGAAAAACGCGAAAAAAAAGGGCCAGCTGTTTTCGCCAGCCGGCCCTCAAAAACTCCCAGTTAAACTGAGGTTATTTCTTTATTCCCAGCACAGCTTCTTTCGCTGCTTTTGCGACTCTGAATTTCACTACTGTTTTTGCTGGGATCTGAATCTGCTCGCCAGTCGCAGGATTTCGGCCTATTCTGGCCTTGCGCGCAACCAGCACAAGCTTTCCGATGCCTGGCAATGTAAAGGAATTTTGGGCTTCGCGATATGCCAGATGCGCCATTTCCTCGAGAATTGCCACGGCTGTTTTTTTCTTGAGCTCAAACTTGCTGGCGAGATGCGCTGCAACTTGGCTCTTTGACATCGGCTTTCCCATATATAAATCCTCTCTTATAGATTTGTGGAGAGTATTGTGATTAGTTAAAGCACACTTGAAACAAAAACCTGTAGTTCCTTACGCTGCTGTCTACCACCAAATTCCCTAGCAAATATAAGGTTTTCAAAACCAATGTCAATAAGAAAATGAAAATAGTTCAATGTTTACGGGCATCATTTTCCACTGTGCCTTGCGGCTGCGACTTCGCCCACAAACCATTCAAACCAATGCGGTTACAGCCGCGCAAAAACCCCAATGAAATCAGTCACGGAGAGCCAAAGCTCTTATTGTCGTCGAGCGGCGGATTTGTTCAACCTGCTAGTCAAGTCTCTGAAGCTCGCGGCGAATCGTTGATCTTCGTCGTGCGCACCGAATTTCGATCAGAGTTTTTCTGGGATGAGATTCTCAACTTCGAAATGGAGTTGCGGGATCAACACTGGGGTTACTGAGGACCACACTGCATCCATGAATTCAATGTCTCATCTCGTGGCACTCTTCGGAGAGCACCCTCAATTATCGCGCTTCTCGTATTCTGCTCCGTGCTGGAGTACGCTCGAGCAAAAACGAATTGCTTTTCACCGGCGAACCAAACGCAAGACTCACATTTGATAACTTTGCCGTAACACTTTTTTCTCTTGTGTTTCTTCCTTTTGTTCGGTAGGTTTGCAGCGTTAAAATTATTCGCAACATGTTCTGTTTTTGTGTCATCATTCCGCTTTCACTTTGATTCCACTCCCATTTTTGAACATCTCAAACTCAACGCATCATGAAGATTCGCTTGCACGATGCACCGTCTGCATGCTTATCTTTTCAATTCACCACCCACTAAGGAGGCTAGTATGAAGCCAACCATTACAAAATGGTTCGCAGTTGCTTTACTCGCTTTGCTCTGTGTTGGAACCTCTTCGCTGTTGGCTCAAGGTATTACAACTGCCGCTATCGGCGGCAAGGTTGTGAGCACAACCGGCGAGGCACTCCCTGGAGCAAATATCATTGCTGTACACACTGCAAGCGGCACGACGTATGGCACGAGTTCGCGTCCCAACGGCCGGTTCAACATCCCAAACGTCCGCGCCGGTGGCCCGTACACAGTGACCGTGTCATTTGTCGGTTACAAGAAAGCTGTTGAGGAAAATGTCTACACGACATTGTCGCAGACGATCGATTTGAACTTTACCCTCGTTGAGGAAGCTATACAAGCTGCCGAAGTCGTCATCACCGGTCAACGCAACACGGTGATGAGCGCCGGACGAACCGGATCCTCCACGAACCTCGACAAACTCACCCTTGCAACTCTTCCTACGATTTCCGGAAAGATTCAGGACTTCATCCGCCTTACTCCTGAATCCCGCGGGAACACTGGTTACGGTGGAGACTCCTTCATTGGCCAGGACAGTCGATACAACAACACCACAATCGACGGCGCATACTTCAACAACTCGTTTGGACTGATGGGTCAGCCCGGTGAACGTACGGGCGTTGCGCCAATCTCGCTGGACGCAATCGAGCAGGTGCAGGTCAACATTGCACCGTACGATGTTCGCCAGGGAAACTTTACTGGCGCGGCGATGAATACGGTCACAAAGAGCGGCCAGAATAATTTCTTCGGTACAGTTGCCTACGGAACCCGTAACCAGGGTTGGGTCGGCACGCACGCCGGTGACAATACCTACAATCCTGGCACCTTTGACTACAACAAGATCACACTCAGCCTCGGCGGCCCGATTATCAAGAACAAGTTGTTCTTCTTCGTCAACTACGAAGGGGACAAGACCACGCAGCCGGGAACGACGTACACTGCTAACCCGGGCGGCGCGACCGCAGTTGGCAACATGACGAGGGTTCTCGCGAGTGATCTCGACGCCTTGTCCAGTTTCCTCACTACAAAATTTGGATACAACCCCGGGGCTTATCAAGGGTACAATTTCGAGACTCCCGGTAAACGCTATTTGGCCAAAGTCGACTTCAACCTCGACCAAAACAACAAGATTGTCGTTCGGTACAATAGGCTCGATTCACAAACAGACGTCCTCCTATCAAACTCTTCTTCGCTCGGTTGGGGCACGCGACGTTCAAACAATAATGGCCTGAACTTCGCTGGATCGAACTACACTATCCTTGAAAACGATCGTTCGGTCGTCGCCGAATGGAACTCCGTCGTGAGCAACAACATGGCGAACAACATGATTTTTGGTTACAGCTTCAGCGATGAGAGCCGCGGTGATGTTGGCACCTTGTTCCCGTTTGTCGACATTCTGAATTCGAACCTGGTGTACACCTCGTTCGGATCTGAGCCGTTCACGCCCAACAACGAGCTCCGGTACTGGAGCTATCAGTTACAGGACAACTTCACGTGGGACCTTGGCGATCACGTTCTGAC
Organism: Ignavibacteriota bacterium; assembly: GCA_003170475.1. Lineage (GTDB taxonomy): Bacteria > Bacteroidota > Ignavibacteria > UBA10030 > UBA10030 > UBA9647. The sequence goes on from PMZI01000014.1 coordinate 5,636, forward strand.
GTTTGGATTCTCGGGTGAGAAGTATCACTCCGAAAATGTCTTCTTCCCCGGCAAGCAGAGCGCGTATGTCTACAATTCGCTGCAGGATTTCTATACTGATGCGAATGGCTACTTGGCCAACCCAAACCGGACAGTCTCACCTGTCACAGCAAAGATGTTCCAGGTTCGTTATATCAACATTCCCGGCATGGTGAAGCCTACCCAGCCCCTCGATGTTTATTATTGGGGTGCGTATGCTCAGGATGAGTGGCAGGTCGTGAAGGGATTGAGATTGACACTTGGATTGCGGTTTGACATTCCGAGTTTTGGAGCCACTGGCTTTGATAACCCGAATGCTGATGCTCTGACCTTCATGGACGAGAATGGCAGTCCGGTAAAGTACAATTCAGGAAAGCTGCCGGATCCAACCATTCTGTTCTCCCCACGCGTTGGATTCAACTGGGATGTCCTTGGCGATCGCTCCACACAGGTTCGTGGCGGAACGGGCGTCTTCACGGGCAAGCCGGCGTACGTTTGGATTTCCAACCAGATCGGCAACACCGGTGTGTTGACGGGTTTCCTGTCTGTGACAAACACGACGGCATATCCGTTCAATCCGAATCCCGATGCCTACAAGCCGACGAATGTAACGGGAGCCCCCGCTTCAACCTATGAGTTGGCTTTGACGGATCCCAATTTCAAGTTCCCACAACAGTGGCGTTCTAACATCGCCGTTGACCAGAAACTTCCTCTGGGTCTTATTGGCACAGCCGAGTTCATCTACGGCCGTGAGATCAATGGCGTCTACTATATCAATGCCAACCAGACGGCTCCTAATACAGCCTTCGTTGGACCGGACAATCGACCACGATGGACGACCACAAACCGTATCAATGCAAACGTCCAAGATGCAGTGGTCATAAAGAACGAAAACAGCGGATACAACTACACGTTTTCCGCTGCGTTGGAGCGTCCACTAGCTGATGGCTTCTACGGAAAGGTTGCATACAACTACGGCATCGCGAAGAACACTGTTGACCCCGGTTCGATTGCATTCGGATCGTGGAGTGGCAATCAGGTGCCCGGAAACGCCAACAATGCTCCAGTCGGATACTCGCCGACTTCTCCGGGAAGTAGACTCTTTGCGTCACTCTCCTATCGTGCAGAGTACTTCAATTTCGGTGCGACGACTGTTTCGTTGTTCTGGGATACGTATACATACGGCAACGGAAGCTACACGTATGCAGGCGACCTCAATGGCGATGGAAACACCAGCAACGACCTGATCTACATCCCGAAGAGCACATCTGAGATGAACTTTGTGCAATTCGCATCCGGTGGTGTTACGTACACACCAGCTATGCAGGCTGCTGCATGGGATGCATACATCAATCAAGACAGTTACCTGAACTCACGTCGCGGCCAATATGCAGAACGCGGTGGCGCATTCCTGCCTATGGTCGCCAGGGCTGACCTGAGCATTGTGCAATCCGTCTTCACCGACATGTTCACACTGCATCATTCACTCGACATCAGGTTTGATATCCTGAACGTTGGGAACCTGATCAACAAGCAGTGGGGCCAGGCCCAGCATTTCGTCAACCTACAGCCTCTGAGTGTGCCCAGTACAGCACAAGGCGGTCCCGTCGTGACGACTGGCGCGAGTGCTGGACAACCTCAGTTCCTAATGCGCGTTGTGAATGGTGCCTTGATGGACCACACCTTCGACAAGAATAGTGCCCTGTCGGATGTGTACAGCTTCCAGCTTGGCATCAAGTACTATTTCAACTAACATCTGTTAGAAAGATAGGAGCCGCCTCTCTTTCGGGAGGCGGCTTTTTTTATTCTCCGTCAGTCGGCAGGGTAACCAATGGGCTCTCGGATATGATCTCGCAGTCCATCACAGACAGCCAGAACTTTGTAAAAGCGCTCCAAACGGGCTATCTCCCCGACCTTCAAAGAACCCCAAAAGGCGAGTTCCACAATCATTCCATACTTGGAACAAGGATTGAGCGCGTTGAGTCGTGGCTGAACAATCTGCTTCCCCACCCCCCTGCACAGATGTCATCACTGGACGAAATGATCAAGTATGCTCATGACGTCCTTTATCCACACACCGACACGCTCGCAGGCTTTCAATTCACTGCTCAGTCTGCTATTGATGACGCTGTCGCCGACGGTGTGACTGCTCTCGAAATGAGTCTCGATGTACGTTTTATGTCCATGTTCCAGAACGGTCCGGACAAGTTCTTTACCTTTGTTGCTCATCTTATCGACGCGAACAAAGCCCATATCGATTTCCGCCCCGAGATTGGCATGTCAAAAGATCGTTTCGGCCCTGAGCAGTTGCGCCAGGCATCGCTCTGCGTGCAGTCCGGGATATTCCGATCCATTGACTTGTATGGCAATGAAACAGCGCAACCGCCGGATGCATATCGGGAGATCTACTCTGAGGCTCGGAAGTCAGGGCTCAAACTCAAGGCACATGCGGGCGAATTCTCCGGTCCGGAATATGTCGCGAAAACGATGGATATTCTTCAGGTGGACGAAATCCAGCATGGCATTGGCTCAGCAACTTCACAACGGCTGATGCGGCGACTGCATCGGGAAGGAATTCGATTGAACGTTTGTCCGAGCAGCAACGTAGCACTCGGTGTCGTGCGCGATATAGCCCATCACCCCATCAGGACTCTCGTCGACAACGGTGTGAAGGTCACCATTAACACCGACGACCTCATGATCTTCGGTCAGAGTGTCTCGCAGGAATACTTGCTGTTGTATCAATCCGGAGTGCTTAAAGCTGAGGAGCTTGATGGAATCAGGCGGGAAGGACTGACCTCGCTCTAGCAGGCTCTCGCTGAACGGTGCGAAGTCCTGGTGAAACATCGTTTACGCCTATGTTTGACCCCGCGTCGGAGAACCGGTGTGCGAACTCACGGTGAACCCCCTGTCAACAGATGGGTTCTAATCTAGTTTCTCCAGGCAATAGAAGCATCTTCCTGATTCCGCGTCCCGATAGAATCCCTTCACTCGGTACCCCCTCATCAAGAGATATTGAAATGCTTCGCGCGTGTTGAATCTCCAATCGGCGGCACATGCGAGAGCATGACTCATGAGTTCGTGTATGTCCTCGGGAATTTCCACCCGCGCTTTAGACTCGAGAATTGCCAGATTGATAGCAGGGCTTGATGCGCGATCGTTTTCAACTGTCCGGTACACCGCCATCGGGGCCGTGACGAAGGGCTCATGGTCAAAGCGATGCTTCTCATCCAGTATCTCGACTATACGCTCTGAATCAATCTGCCAGATCACCACAAACCTGTCTGTCCCGATTCCACGAAACAGTTTGCTGTCATCCCCTGATCCATACATGTTTGTGGAGTATTCAAGAACCCCGGCACCGAGGATGTTGAAGTTCATTTGTGCGTTCTTGGCGACGAGGGGATCGTACGTCCAGTAGACGACAGGCACGCCCATGCGAAGGAGAGTAGTTCTTTGGTACAGTTTAAGCTTAGTACCAATGCCTTTGTTTCTGTTGCCGTCCTTCACCGCGAGCATGTGCGACCAGTGAACGGGGATACCGTCACGAACCCCCGTAAAGCCAAACACAGTCCCGATCAATGCATCCTGTCTGTCAAACGCCCCCGCAGCAATTCCCCCAATTTTCTGAACTATTTTCGCCAATGGACCTGTCACGATCTCTTCAATGTCAGCCCCCCACGTTTCGCGTTGGAGAGACTCGAACTCGGTGTACTCCGAGTCCTCTCGCAATGGTCTGATGGTATATTCGAGTTCAGAATTCATGAAGAAGGCGCCCAGGAATAAAGGTGAAGAGCGTGCCGGTGAATTGTCCGATAAGCGATCTGCGCAAAAAGTATTGGATGGTGAGGAGAGAGTCAAGCCTTCCGGCAGAAAACTCTTGCAATTTCTCAATGTTTCGTGTAAATTGGTTTGATTTGCTCCACGGAGTCATAGCTCTTTGACTCCGCCCCAAGCAACGGGGCTTCGCTCAGGGCAATCTCAGATATTTCTCTAACATCGTTCACGGGGTCGTAGTCCTTCGACTCGGCCGCCAAATAAAGGCGTCCTCGCTCAGGACGTCCTCCTCAGGGACACAAAAGCACATGGGGTCGTAGCTCAGTTTGGTTAGAGCGCCTGCCTGTCACGCAGGAGGTCGAGGGTTCGAGTCCCTTCGGCCCCGCCTGAAACAAAAAATCCCCTTCACGGGGATTTTTTGTTTGACGTTACATGCGTCGGACTCTTGTCCCGATAGTCTATTGACTGATCCGGATCGTCCCCGCTTCCCTTCTCCTAACTCTCCACACCTGGTACGGCTTGCACTAGAAACAGAATAGCTCTATCATTTTACGCATGCCTGCATAGATTCCGTTTCAAACATATCGGAGAATGAAGGCCATACGATGAAAAGAACTTCCGCTTTGATTTTTCTCGTCCTGCTTTTTCCGATTCTTGCAGCACTCCACGCCGAAGGGCAGCACGCGACAAAAGTGATTCCCGGCTTCTCCATCAGTCCGTATTTCGGCGAGCAAGTAGCCACATTCCTCTACAATCCTGAGGTCCGGATCCATATCAACGCACCGCCGATCAATTCGTTCGATGCGACGAAGCCGACGGCGCTCGTATTTTTCGCTCTCCCGAACGGCAATACCATCGAGATGACCGTTGGCAAACAGGTCGGGCCCAACGACGATTGGCACTACGACATCCAACACATTGGCGCTCAGACGCGATTCCTGCGCACGAAGATCAAGGACACCAACGTCGTCATCATCTACCTCGAGGCAAACGCCGCCAGCGGCTCCCTCGCCTGGACAACCTGGAGCAGCCGGTTCTCTAACAATGCGGCTCTTGTCAAGGGCTTGATCGATTCTATGAAGTCGATGTTCAGTGGTTATCATCCCTACGTTGTGATTTCGAGTCACAGCGGTGGTGGCTCATTCGTATTCGATTACTTGAATAGCGCCAGCAGCATTCCTGCTGAGGTGAAGCGGATTGCGTTCCTCGACAGCGATTACAATTACGACAACACTTATGGACTCAAATTGCGGAGTTGGCTCGATGCCGCCCCGGATCACTTCCTGAGCGTCCTGGCCTACAATGACAGCATCGCTCTCCTCAACGGACTGCCTTTCGTGAGCGCAACGGGTGGAACATGGTACAGAACGCGCATGATGATTGCGTACTTTTATAACTACTATCCTCTTACTACCACCGAAGACTCGAACTTCATCTCGTGCACAGCTCTCAACGGAAGAATAAAGATCATACTCAAACAGAATCCGACCCAAGCTGTCCTCCACACAGTTCAGGTGGAACTGAACGGTTTCATCCAAACAATACTCTCCGGAACACCACTCGAAGGATCAGGATATGTCTATTATGGGCCTCGAGCCTATTCACAATACATTCAAACCTCGAACCCTGTCCCCAATCCTGTTCAGTTTCCACCGCGCCCTGCCGGGGCGATGACGGGTTCACAGTTCATGAATTCCGTGGCGTCGATGACGTTTGATCAGCGCGAGACTGAAATCTACAAACAGATTTCTCAAGGAAACGTCCCTGATTTCATGCGGGGCTTCAAAAAGATTCAGTCGTCTTTCCAGGATGCGAACGGAATCTCGCACACCATTATCTACGAAGTGACGCCCGACTACCTCAGCATTGGATCAGATGAAGACTTCTGCCGCGTTCCGATGGGACCGATCACGGCTCAGAAACTGGCAAACCTCTTCAACGCGTCCATGCCTACACCGAAACTCGTTGACGATATCTACTCAAAAGCTGATGTGAAACTCGCTCCTGTCACATATACTCCTGTGGGCAGCCAGAATGAATTGGTTTCAAAGTTCGTCGAGCACAATACGGCCATAGAGGCACAGCGTGTTGCCGCCGGACAGTCTCTCGGGGCACTCGTCGGTGGGATCAAGAAAGATGTTGTCCTCAGCAACAAGATCTCCGACTCCGTCAATGCAAACCATGTCGTGATCTATGGCTGGCACCAGCTCAATGGCGTCCCCATCCAGCCGGTCTTTAGCGGCCATATCAACTCATACGTTGATTACAGCCACGGCATTCGATGGATCAACAAGGACATGCTCGTCGACAGTGTTGTCATGTCGGCGAGCCAGGTCCTGACCAATCCTACTCTCTACAAAATCCTCAGCAATGAATCCGGTGTGATGAGTCAACCCAGCTACTTGAAAAACAACTTCCCTCCGGCTGTGCCGAAATCCTTTGGTGTCCGAACCGAATCCGGGAACTCGCTTCGGATCATCGTCCAACCGGACTCAACGGTGACTGGCTATGTGATTCTCGTCAGCAAAGATGGGGTCAGTTTCACTGACTCATTGGTAACCACCCCTAACAACCTCGTGCTCACTAATCTCCTGAGAGACTCTTTATATTTCGTCAAGATGGTAGCATTCAATCAAATCGGCTCCTCGGTGCCATCGGAAGTCCTTGCCGGCGTTCCTGCGGTAGTCCAGCCTCAAGCACTCATCGTCAACGGATTTGACCACGCGTCAGCAGGAAATACGCACGACTTCATCAGACAACATGGTTCTGCCTTCATGGCCAACCGGGTATCTCTCTCTTCTGCCACGAATGACGCCATCGTTGACGGACTGTTTTCGCTGACGGACTACACAGTGGTGGACTACATCCTGGGAGATGAGAGCTATGTGGACGAAACATTCAGCGCTGCAGAGCAAGTCAAAGTCAAAACCTTCCTGCAAAATGGGGGAAAGCTCTTTGTCTCCGGCTCTGAGCTGGCGTGGGATCTCGGTTTCAAGGGGACACCTTCTGACAAGGACTTTCTCAACAATTTTCTCAAGGTGAAGTATATCAATGACGCCCCCGATGGATCCCCCGGGTCGACATATCAGGCCGAGGGGATCAGCGGAACTCTCTTCGGCGGATTCCCGAATATCTCATTCGACAATGGAACGCACGGTACCATCGACGTCCAATGGCCCGATGTCATCAGTCCCATGCCGGGAGCCGTCGGAATCGCGAAATATGCTAACCTTGACACTTCGTCGGGTTACAGCGGCGTTTCGTATCAGGGATATTTCCCTTCAGGAACCAGACCGGGGATGTCCATCGTCCTTGGGTTCCCGTTCGAGACGGTCTACCCACAAAGCCTGCGCACGCAACTTTTGAGCAGGGTCCTGAACTTCTTCGGGACCATTTCTGCTGTCGGGCATGCGGAGACAATACCGACGGCATTTGCCCTCTATCAGAACTTCCCCAATCCCTTCAATCCCTCCACAACTATCCGGTACGATCTTCCGAGTGATGCCTTTGTTGTGCTCAGAATTTTCAACACGCTTGGCCAGGGCATCGACAAGTTGATAGACGCACGACAGAGTGCCGGACATCACTCGGTGAGTTGGAGTTCAAACCACATTCCGAGCGGAGTCTACTTCTATCGGCTGGAAGCGGACAGCCGGCTCGAAACGAAAAGGATGTTGGTCTTAAAGTGAAGTTGGTAAAAACTTCTGGCATGCTCAGTGTCCCACCGGTCGCTGAACTCATCTGCAAAACCGGCTGAAAGCGAGTGTTTGCGAATGGGCCCTCGTTGCTTACAATTCTCCTTGCCCTTGAATCCAAAGGTTCTTACTTTTGCAGGCCTTCAAACGCCGTATCCGGCATCAATACCAATGGGAAAACACTATGCTTCTGCATCACCAATTTGTGCGGACGGCAAAGACGTACGAGTCCAAGATTGCCGTCATTGACCGGACTCTGAACCGGCGGCTGACATACAAGAAAGCTTTGATAGGTTCCCTGATGCTCATGAAGAAATTCGAGAGCTACAGTCCGGGATTCCTGGGTATCATGCTGCCAAACTCTGCCGGCTCCGTGTTGGCAATTCTGGCCACTCTGATGAGTGGTCGTGTCCCTGTCATGATCAACTACTCCACCGGAGCAGCTGCAAATTGTGATTTTGCGCAGAAGAAATGTGCCTTCAAGACAATCATAACCTCCAGAACTTTGTGTGAAAAGATTAATTGCCGCAAAGTCGACGGGATGGTCTTTCTTGAAGACATTATGAAATCAGTGGGCTTCCTTGACAAGATCAAGGCTGCCTTCAAGGCTGGGCTCCCTGTCGAGCGCATTCTCAAGAGCATCCACCAAGGGGACGAAGATGACACCCTGCTCATATTGTTCACGAGCGGCAGCGAGAAGGAGCCAAAGGGTGTTCAGCTTACTCACAGAAATATTTCTTCAAACTACGTTGCCCTGAAAAAGGCCATTATTTTCTCGGCTGAAGATACTTTCCTCGCAAATCTCCCTTACTTTCACGTCTTCGGGCAAACCGCAAATCTCTGGGTTCCTCTTGCGGAAGGAATGACGATTGTAACCTATGCCAATCCTCTCGACTTCAAAACGATTTGCGATATTGTTCGGGAAGAGAAAGTGACATTGATGGCAGGAACTCCGACGTTCTTCTGGGGGTATCTGAGAAATTCGAAGCCGGGAGACTTCTCCACGGCCCGGATCCTTCTCTCGGGCGCAGACAAGTGCCCCGATGCGCTCCGCAAAGGAATGATGGAGAAACATGGAAAGGTTTTACTCGAGGCATATGGAACAACAGAGACCAGTCCTGCTATTACCGTAAACACCCTTGAGAACAATCGGCCAGGTAGCGTTGGGCGACCGATCGAAGGTGTCCAGGTAAGGGTCGAGAACTACGAATCAGGCGAACCATGTGCTGTGGGAACTATCGGGAAGATCCTCGTGAAGGGAGACAACGTTATGAAAGGATACTTTGACGACTTCGAGCAAACGTCTCTGAGTATCCGACATGGATGGTACGACACGGGAGACATGGGCTACCTCGATGCAGATGGTTACTTATGGCACGTGGGTAGACTGAAGCGCTTCCTGAAAGTCGGCGGCGAGATGGTATCACTGATCAGAGTCGAGGACGTCCTGGAGAAACTTCTCCCTCCGGATGTCGAATGCTGTGTCGTCGAGGTGCCGGACCCAATTCGAGGATCCAGGATCATTGCCACCGTTACGCGTCCAATAGATGAAAAAGGGACGCTGAAAAAAATGGCAGAACAGCTCCCAAGCATTGCGATGCCAAGCAGATTCGTCGTCATGCCGGAGATGCCAAAGACGGGGAGCGGGAAGATAGATTTCAGAACGATTACGGAGAAGGTTCGGGATATCATCCAGTCTCAATGAGCTCTTCAGGAGACCGGCAGATTCAAAGTGAGTAGAGAGCCCCACGCGACGCGGGGCTTTTGCTTGCAGTGGATTGCGACGGCTCGCAATTCGATTGCAGACATCCTCACGTATCGCACAGGGATCCTTCCCGCACCCCTCTTCGGCTGAAGAGGATGTCATTGACTTCGTCCGGAAAAAGAAAGAGCCCCGATTTCGGGGCTCTCTTTTCCAAAACTTGTTTCTCCGAATCGTCTGACCCGGATATCCACTGACTTACTTCTTCACTAATTCGACGCGACGATTCTTTGCCCGTCCTTCTTCGCTTCGGTTATCGGCAACCGGTCGATCTTGCCCAAATCCTGCTGAGCTGAGCCGTGACGTCTGTATGCCTGCCTTTACCAGCGCAGCGACGACTGATTTGGCTCTTTCTTCCGACAGCTTCAAATTACTTTTGGCGTCGCCAACATTGTCCGTGTGTCCCTCTACGCTGAGTTTCAAGTCGGCGTTGGTCTTGAGCAGCTGCACGATTTGTTCGACGATGGACTCAGATTCGGGTTTGATCATGGATTTTCCCGTATCAAAGTGAATGTCAAGAGCAATGAACCCGTTCTTATTGATTGCATCAAGCATGTCGGAGGCGGCAATATCCTGACGCATGAGTTGCTTCTCCAACACTGTCACAGTATAGTCATCGCCCATGCTCCAAATATCGGTCCATATTTCTACATTCTCTCGAGTGATGCATGCCGTGAGGACCTCGCGATTGTATCGGTTGTCTTCGTAGGACTCCGATCTTCCCTCAAAGAGTATCTTTCCGCCGATTTTCTTTATTGCATTGGAGTAGTTGCGCCGGATCTGCAGCTCGCTGGGCACCGGCTTAAGCGACTCCTTTGGTCGATAGGTTACCGTGGTCACTTTCCCTTCCAATGTCACCAACGCTTTCCCATTGAAGAATTTAAACGCATCGAATTCCTTTGTATCAACGTTTGTGATATAGTAACCGGTCATACGGTTGAATAGAGCAGGATCTTTCGTCCCTGGCTCGTCCTCCTGGGCGAATCCCTTGGAAACAAGGAGAACTAGCGCAGCGAACAATAAGGCGGTTGAACGCAGACGAAACATAGGGTGGGTTCCTTTCATCATGAGCAGGCGACAGCGGTGCTGGATGGAATAGCGATGGTGCATGGGTGCGGACGATGCGTTCCGCAAAACAACCTGTTGACAATATAGGACCGCGAATACAGAGATTCAAGCATCTGCTGGTGAAAAGTTGGAACATTCATCACAAGCAACCACCTCATGCTTGCCTGGGATTGGAGCTCCTGCTTGTCGCCTCAAGGCGAAGAAGAGGGACGCCATCAGCAATTCCTCACTTGTTGATTTTGCACATTTGTTTCGTAAATTCAATCCGATCTGATGTCTGAGGACTTGCGAGCCTATGTTTTTCCGTCGGGAAGCGCGACACTATGACGTTTAAACCTTTCAGCGAAATGACCGACAGCGACTATGCCGCTATCGGCTTCAAGTCTGGATTGGAAATTCATCAACAACTCTTGACGGAAAAGAAGCTCTTCTGCCGTTGCCCTGCCGGCCTCTACAGCGACTCCTTCAACGCGGAAATTCTTCGCCATATGCGGCCTACCCTCTCCGAACTCGGTGAGTACGATGGGACCGCCCTCATGGAGTTCAAAACAAAGAAGGAAATCATCTATCAGATCAACCACAGCACTGTCTGCACCTATGAGATGGACGATACACCTCCTTTTGAGTTGAATGATCAGGCCTTGGACATCGCGCTGGAAATCGGACTGCTCTACGGCTGCAACATGGTCGACGAGATTCACATCGCCCGAAAACAATACCTTGACGGCAGCATTCCGACGGGGTTCCAGCGTACGACGATCGTCGGCGTACAGGGCAGTATCCCGTACAAAGACCGAAAAATCACGATCGTCCAGCTCGGACTGGAAGAAGACGCTTGTCGCGAGGTGAGCGATGTCGAGCACCGGCGGGTCTACCTCACAGATCGTCTCGGGATGCCACTCATCGAAACGGTGACAGCCCCCGACATGCGCACACCGCAAGAAGTTGCCGAAGTGGGAGACATCCTTCGCAAGCTCGTTCGGAGTACCGGAAAAGTTCGCACAGGACCGGGAGCTGCCCGGCAGGACGTCAATGTCAGCATCACAGGCGGGACGCGTGTTGAAATCAAAGGCGTTCCAAGAATTCCAAACATTCCATTACTGACGTACAATGAAGCAATGCGTCAGTTCAATCTCCTACGCCTGCGCGATGAATTGCATCAGCGCGATATCACGATGGACACCTTTGAATCCCGAGCCGAAGAAGTGACAAAGCTTCTCCGAAAGACCCATTACATGCCGGTGAAAAATGCGATCGCAGAAGGAATGATGGCGCAGTGCGTTTTGTTGAAGGGCTTCAAAGGACTGCTTCGGTGGGAAACCCAAACAGATACCTATTTCTCGCGAGAAATCTCTGACCGCGTGAGAGTCATCGCCTGCCTGACGACGCTTCCAAACATCATTCATTCCGACAGCCCCAGCGAGACCCTCGCCTCCTCCGAATGGCGGGTTCTCAAGAAAGCCTTGAGCGCGACCGAAGATGACACGCTTGTTCTCGTTTGGGGCAATACGATCGACGCTACATCAGGGGCCTCGGAGATCGCGGTCAGGGCGAAGGAAGCTACCCTCGGAGTCCCGTCTGAAACCCGGCAGGCGCTCCGCGACGGGACAAACGGATTTGAACGAATTCTTCCCGGCCCCGATCGGATGTATCCCGACACGGACCTTCCACCCCGACGTATCACGCGGGAACATCTGAAAGATATAAGCGCCAAAGTCCCACGCCCGTTCTACGAAAACATTCGTTGGTACAACGAGCTCGGCATTCCCAATGATGTCAAAGATCCCCTGAGCATTTCGCCGTACTCGGCCCTCTTCGAGTCTGCTGTGAAACGCTGGAATGTTCAGCCGACACTTGCGTCAGTCGCATTGATTCAATTTCCAAAGCGCATTGCCCGCGCACTCGGACGTTGCGTGACATTCCCTGCACATTCCATGAAAGAACTCCTCCTTGCGCTGAAGGATCATACTCTGACGCGAGAAGGCATCCTTCCCGCATTACGGGAGATTGCATCAGGCCGGGAGTTCACGCGCGATTCTCTCCCTCCTCTTTGCTCCGAAGAAGAATTCGTCGAGGCGCTCAATAAATCACTCTCGGTGATCTCCAGAACAAAGATCCGGCGCCCCGAAAAGAAATCGGAAGTGTTGATGGGACTTATCATGAATGATCTCCGTGGCCGTATCGAAGGTCACGTCGTTGCAACCAGGATTGCCAGCATATCTGCGGAGGTTCGGCCATGACCGTTCCAGACAGCTACAGAGGCTATCGCGGCAAAGCGCTGGAGACTCTGAAATCGTTCGATGCGATGGTTTGGAGCGATGTCGAGATCACGACCGACGCAGGCTCCTTCACGGGCATCGTTCTACCTCGTTCGGAAACAGCCGATCCTCTGCATATCGTCTTGAAGCTTCGAAGCGGCTACAACATCGGCGTGGCGGCGGAGAGTGTACGCGCGATCGCGGTGAACGGACGGAAAGAGGCCCATTACAAAATCCCCGAGAAGGCATTCCCTTTCGACCCTGCCAAGCCACGGGTAAAGCTTCTCGGCACTGGCGGGACTATTGCCAGCAGGCTCGACTACAGGACTGGTGCAGTCATCCCTGCGTTTTCTCCCGGTGAACTCTACGGCTCGGTCCCGGAGTTGGCGGATATCTGCAATCTTGAGACTGAAAAACTGTACGGCGTCTTTAGCGAGAACATGGGGCCGGAACAGTGGATCGGCACAGCACAAGCCATAGGCCGCGAGATCGCGAAAGGCGTGCAGGGAATTGTGATTGGCCACGGTACTGATACCATGCACCATACGGCTGCCATTCTTTCGTTCATGGTGCAGAATTCTCCGGTGCCGATCGTCATGGTCGGTTCGCAACGATCGAGCGATCGTCCCTCCTCCGATGCCGCACTCAACCTCATGCATAGCGTCAAGACCGCAGCCGAAAGCGACATTGCTGAAGTCATGGTTTGCATGTTTGGTCCGACTTCCGATCAGTACGGACTGCTCCATCGAGGCACGCGGGTCCGAAAGATGCACTCCAGCTACCGCTCGACCTTTCGAACGATTGGGGATATTCCGATTGCGATGGTCAGTCGAGAGAAGATCACTCCCCTGCGGCAGGACTACAAACGGCGTCGCAAGGACCAGGACGTCGTCATCAATACGGCGTTCGAAGAAAAGGTCAGCATTGTCTACTACTATCCGAACATGAAACCGGACATCATCGACTCCCTCATCGACAACAATTACCGGGGAATCATCATCGCCGGGACCGGTCTTGGGCATGTCAACAAACCTCTCTACCCCGCCCTCAAGCGAGCGCATGAGAAGAACATTGCCGTCTACATGACCGTCCAGACCCTGTGGGGATATGTTCAGATGTACGTCTATGACACTGGAAGAGACATGATGGAACTCGGTGTGGTGCCGTCGGCAAATATGCTGCCCGAAGTCGCCTACATGAAGCTTGGCTGGGCATTGGGCCAAACGGATGATCTGGTGAAAGTGCGCCAAATCATGATGACGCCCGTCGCCGGCGAAATCACAGAGCGTGAGCCAAGCAATGGCTATCTCGTTTTTCAGGGAGGCATCCCGGAAGTCGAGGAATTCATCTCCCGATATCGTCGATAACTGCACGATCGTTTCCGATCCATCCAACTGATTGCGGTCGGCATCCATCAATTCTCATTTTTGATTTTCCCTAACTTCTTCGTATATTTACGGTTGCTGCAAAGGGAATCCGGCACCGTCAAACTGAAGTGAATAAAGGTAGAATGAACAGTACTGCTCCTGTAGCTCCTCCGAAGCAAAGCAACTCCCGACTTTTGGGACTTCCCCGCGAGACTCTCCTCATTTGGTATGAAGACATGCTCCTCGTCCGGAGATTCGAGGAGAAATGCGCTCAGCTGTATGGGATGGGCATGATCATGGGCTTCTGCCATCTCTACAACGGCCAGGAAGCTGTCTCCACCGGAGCCATCAGGGGGGCAATCAATCCGGACGACTACGTCATCACGGCATACCGAGACCACGGCCAGGCGATTTCCAAGGGAGTTGATCCGAAAGCTATCCTCGCAGAACTGCTCGGCAAATATACCGGCACAACAAAAGGAAAAGGCGGATCGATGCACATCTTCGATCGCGCCAAAAATTTTCTTGGCGGCCATGCGATCGTTGGCGGTCACATCCCCATCGCCGCGGGAGTAGCATTCGCGATCAAGTACCGAGGAGAAAAGAAAGTGTGCCTCTGCTTCATGGGTGATGGAGCAACAAACATCGGAGCATTTCACGAAGGCCTTAATCTTGCCGGACTGTGGAAACTCCCTGTCATTTATATCATCGAGAACAACAAGTACGGCATGGGAACGTCCGTGGAACGCGCCTCTGCTGTCGAAGATTTGTACAAGAAAGCCTACGCCTATAATATCCGCAGCGAAGTCGTCGATGGCATGGATGTTCTCGACGTCTACCAGAAAGTGAAAGCGGCGGCCGACCGCGCGCGCGAAATCTATGAACCCACGCTCCTCGAGATTGAGACATACCGATTCCGAGGCCATTCGATGTCTGATCCCGTGAGCGGCCATTACCGATCGAAAGAAGAAGTCGAACGACTCAAGAAATCCGATCCGATCATCCATCTTGCTGAAACCCTTAAGGAAGAGGGGATGATAACGGATCAGTACCTCGACGAAGCTGAAGAACGGGTCAAGAAAATCGTACAGGAGTGTGTTGAGTTCGCGGAAAATAGTCCTGAACCCCCAATCGATGAACTTTGGAAAGATGTCACCATCGAAAGGAGCGGAGAATAGCGATGGCGATCGTCAGTTTGCGTGAGGCGCTCAATCAGGCTATTGATGAAGAAATGACCCGCGACGAGCGTGTGTATATGATGGGCGAAGAAGTCGCGAATTATCAAGGCGCATACAAAGTCAGTCAGGGATTGCTCCAGAAGTGGGGTCCGAAGCGAATACTCGATACACCCATCGCAGAAGCCGGATTCGCCGGCCTTGGGATAGGATCGGCGATGCTTGGGCTTCGTCCCATCGTCGAATTCATGACCTGGAATTTTTCTCTGGTGGCATACGATCAGATTGTCAATAACGCCGCAAAAATGCTCTCCATGTCCGGTGGCAATTTCAGCGTTCCGATTGTCTTCCGGGGTCCGGGCGGGGCTGCCCATGGACTCGGGGCCACCCACTCGCAAGCATTGGAATCTATCTACAGTCATTTTCCGGGGTTGAAGGTCGTCATGCCTTCAAACTGCAAGGATGCGAAGGGCCTTCTCAAGAGCGCAATCCGTGACGACAACCCGATCGTCTTCATCGAAAGCGAAGTAATGTATGGTGACAAAGGCGAAATTCCTGACGGCGAATACACCATCCCCATCGGCGTAGGGGAAGTGAAAAAAGAAGGGAAAGATGTCACCATCGTTTCTTGGTCAAAAGTGCTGGCGCATGTTGTTTTGAGCGCTGTCGACGTTCTCCAGGAAGAATTGAACATCAGCATCGAAGTGATCGACCCCCGAACCATTCGACCCATGGACTACGACCTCATCGTGTCGTCTGTCAAGAAGACGAACCGTCTGGTAATAGTTGAGGAAGGCTGGCCATTTGCGGGAGTTGGCGCCCAGATCTCTCATGAAGTTGCTGCAAGAGCATTTGATCATCTGGATGCGCCTGTGGAAAGAGTCACACAGGAAGACGTGCCGCTTCCTTACGCTCACGCCCTTGAGGCGCGCTCCCTGCCAAACCTTGACAAGATCCGGTCAGCGGTGAAAAAAGTCCTCTATCTCGACTGAATGAAAAAGGCAACTCCATGGCGACATTGATCAAAATGCCGAAGCTGAGTGACACGATGGAAGAGGGTGTCATTCTCAAGTGGCTTCGCAAAGAAGGCGAAAAGATCAAGCAAGGGGATATCCTTGTAGAGATTCAGTCTGACAAGGCGGACATGGAGCTCGAAGCCTATGATTCCGGTGTTGTCCGCAAGATCTTCGTCCCTGAAGGTGGAAAAGCTCCGATCGGAGGATTGATCGCGATTATCGGTGCGCCTGAGGAAGACATTTCCGCTGTCCTCTCGGGCTCTCCCACCGTGTCAGCGTCAAAAGCGGGAGCACAAGCCAATCCAACGCTCTCTCCCACGTCCCAGGCATCTACAACGGCTGAGCTACTCGACAGCAAGGGAAAGGCCTCTCCCCTGGCCCGCAGACTGGCTAGAGAAAACAGGATAGACCTAACAGCCGTCTCAGGCACCGGTCCTCAGGGAAGAGTGATCAAGAGAGACCTCGAAGGCATGATCTCCGGTAAACCCGCCGGCGCTACGCCGGTTTCTCGACCGATCATTCCTGGAACAGCAGAGGATGTTGAACTCTCTCCTATCCGGAAAACAATTGCAAAACGTATGACAGAGAGCAAAACGACAGCGCCGCATTTCTATGTTACTGTTGAAGTTGATATGGATCCGGCGATGACCTTCCGGGATCAGATCAACGCCGTCAAGGAAATCAAGCTCTCGTTCACAGACATTATCATCAAGGCCACCTCGGAAGCTCTGATGAAACATCCTCAGGTCAATGCCACTTATCTTGGCGACAAGATGCGGCAGTATCACTATACACACATTGGCGTTGCCGTGGCCTTGGAAGAGGGATTGGTGACACCGATCGTACGCAACTGCGAGCAGAAGCGTCTCGATCAGATTAATGCCGAGCTCCGCGACCTCGTGGAACGGGCACGCACCAGGAAACTCAAGCCGGACGAGTATCTTGGAGCCACGTTCACTATAAGCAATCTCGGAATGTTTGGCGTTGAGGAATTCGCAGCCATCGTAAATCCCCCCGAGGGAGCGATTCTCGCCGTGGGAGGGATTATTGAGAAACCAGTTGTCAGAAATGGAGAAATCGTCATCGGCCACACCATGAAAGTGACGCTTTCCTCCGATCACCGTATTATTGATGGCGTGGTCGCCGCTCGATTCATGCAGGATTTCAAAAAGATTCTCGAAAATCCGGCATCACTCGTTCTCTAGGGAACTCGTTCGAGCAAGAATGTTTACCGAAAGAGCCCGGCTTCGTGTCGGGTTCTTTTTTCGATGTGAGACGATACTATGCCGAAGTCGATTCGCCAGAGAATTGCAGAAGAAATGACAGGAGCGGCGCTTCCGTTTCTCGCATTTTGTATTGCGCTGAACCTCACCGCCGGACAGATCACCGCGGCTTTGAAAATTCCTCTCTATCTTGATTCCATTGGCACCATTCTCGTGGCAGTCCTCGTTGGCCCATGGTCAGCGGTCATCTGTGGAAGCACGGCAAATTTGCTCGCAGCGGCATTTGGCAACCCAACGATGATTTTCTTTATCCCCGTAGTTGTCGTCATTGGTGCGTTTTCAGGGTTCCTGGCCAAGAAGGGTTGGTTCCGAAAATGGTACCTGGTTGTCATTGGGGGGATCTTGCAGGGCGTGCTGGCAGCGTGCATTTCAGCTCCGATCTCAGCATATGTTTTCGGCGGAGTCATGATGGCCGGAACGGACTTCCTTGTGCTCTATTTTCGATCCGTCGGCAATACGTTGCTTAACAGTGTCTTCTATCAAGGACTCGCCTCGGACCCGGCAGACAAGCTCGTCAGTTTTCTCATTGTCTTCTTTCTCACAAAGAATCTCCCCCAACGTCTCCTCAGTCGGCTGCGTGGAGCTGCAAACGTAGGATAAGAAAATGCCCGTGAGAGCGTATCTCGATTTGCCGTCTAAGCTCGCCCTGGTGTTCCTTCTTTGGGTATGCGCGTTCACTCTGTCGTGGACCTTTCAAGTCAGCCTCTGCCTGCTGCTTGTCATCGCACGATTCGCCATTCCGGCGTTTCGACCGTTGTCTCCAAGGTCAGCAACGGCGTTCTCGAAGTTCATTGTCTATAGTATCAGCGTCGCGCTCCTTGTCGTGTGCCTGAACGCCTTGTTTATCAAGACCGGCGGCACGATTGCCACGGTGCTGGGCTTTTCGTTTTACGAGGATGGCCTTCTCTTCGGTCTCAAAACCGCATCCCGGCTCATTCTCTTATCATTCTCCGTTTTGATGTTCTTCATTTCGACGCCACTGCCGGTCCTCATCGGCTATCTACAGGAAAAGGGGCTTCCCCCCTCCCTCGTTTTAGTTTTGCTGCTGACGCTTCACTTCCTCGATCAATTACCGAGGAGAATTCATCAGATCTTTCTGGCCCAACAGGCCAGAGGAGCTCCCGTGGACGCCGGAGTTATTTCAAGAACGAAAGCGCTCTTGTCGATTCTCTCCCCACTGGTTTTGGCTTCAATCGTCGAGAGCATTGAACGCGGCACGGCACTCGAACTTCGGGGCTTTCTGAGCCGACCTGCAGCAGACCGAATACCTGCGCAAATCGGCAAGCAGGATAACCTTCTTGGGATCTGCTTTTATTTCCTGTCGCTCGCAATCTTATTATACTCGATCTATCGATGGCTCATCGCCTGATCATTGAAAATCTATCGCTACAGTATTCGTCGTCTGAGCCAAAGGCGCTTTCGTCGCTGTCAGTCGACGTTCCGGCCGGTTCGTGCTGCGCCATCATTGGTCCCACAGGAGCCGGAAAATCAACCTTGCTCCATTGCCTTGCGGGCACGATGCACAGACAACATCCCGAGTCGGTGGCTTCGGGTCGTCTTCAGCTTGGAGAAACCCGATTCGAGGGACTGCCTGACCACATTCTCTTCCCCGTTGCGGCTCTCGTGCTCCAGGATCCCTATGTTCAGATCTCCGGCGTCAGAGATACAGTGTTCGAGGAAATCCTCTTCACCCTGGAAAACCTCGGCGCCGCGCCACAGAACCCGAGAAAGATCATCATGCCACTTCTTCAGAGGCTTGGGATCGATCATCTCGCGAACCGGAAGCCCACGTCGCTTTCCGGGGGAGAAACTCAACGTGTTGCCCTTGCGGCAATCTTAGTCGCTCAGCCGTCTATCCTCTTGCTGGATGAACCCACCTCGGCGCTCGATTCAAATGCGCAGGACAAACTGCGTGCGATTTTGCGTTCACTGCGCGGCACTACCACTGTCATGATGAGCGACACTCAGATCGATTTTGCACTCGCCATTGCAGATCAGATTCTCCTGCTTGACCATGGAACCATCGTGTTCGCGGGAAGCCCAAGTGCTTTGCTCTCGCGGGCACGTGAATATTCCTCCATTATCCCGGTGGAAAGCTGGCTCGCGACTCAGTCGTTTCTCACATCGCTCCAGACATCTTCCGGACACCAGAAGTTGATCTCCAAAGCACTCGGCCTGCAATGACAATTGAATTCATAAACGTTAATTTCCGATATCAGGATGAGCATCAGGTTTTGAGCAACTTGTCGTTCGTTGTTGAACCCGGCGCTTTCCTGCTCGTCATCGGGCAGAACGGCGTCGGCAAGAGCACCTTGCTCAAGCTCATGAATGGCATTCTCAAGCCCACCTCCGGCAAGGTCCTCGTAGGAGGGCTTGACACAACGAAGCACCCAACATCGCGCCTTGCCGCCAAGATCTGCGTGACATTTCAAAATCCCGCCGACCAGATCTTCGCCCCGAGCGTCCAGAAGGAAGTTGAATTCGCGCCGCGGAATCTCAAACGCCCGGACATTGACGAACTCGTCTCCCGCGCGCTCTCGCTCTGTTCACTTGACACCGTTCGCACCAAACATCCCTACGATTTACCTTCTCCACAGCGAAGGCTCCTGACGATCGCAAGCGCGATAGCCTCAGGAGCTCCGTATCTCGCCTTTGACGAACCGAGCGCCGGATTGTCCCAGATTGAGCGCATAGTCCTTGAGAGGCTTCTACAAGAGTTGAAACGCGATGGGCGAGGATTCGTGGTCGTCTCACACGACCTCGGACTCTTCCTACGGCATGCGTCACAGGTTCTTGTGCTCAGCGGTGGAACGAACATTTTCTTCGGAAGTCCGGAGGATTTGCTTGACCAGGGAGGTTCTTTGCGCAAAGCTGGGTTGAAACTTCCCCTGCCTCTCAGGTTGGAACGACTGGCGAATCGATGAGTACTACGGATGGTATGGGGATACTTCTAGAGTGCACCGTTTGCCGAGGCTCTTGACGAGCCTGGAATCTTGAGGAGTTGATTGACCTTGATCTTTGACGAGTGAAGATTGTTATAGCGCATGAGCTCTTTTGGAGTTGTGCCGTATTTCAGAGCGATTTTCGAAAGCGTCTCCCCCCTCTTCACTTTGTGCTTCTGCTCCACAGCTCTTTCTTTCGCCACCGGGTTTGCGGGTTTCACTTCCGCCTTCTGAACCGGTGCTTGCGTTTCGATGATCTTCGTTCGCTCTTCTGGTTCATTGTAGATATCCACGCTCTGTCCCGCGACGATCTTGTTCCCTTTTAGTCCATTCCAGGTCCTGAGATCGCTGACGCTGACGCCAAACTCCTTCGCAATTTTCTCCAGAGCATCTCCGGGCTGCACGGTATATTGAACCCATCCACGGCCGTTTTCGGAGTCCTTCGAAGGGGTGTTCGAGGCAACCACCTCGTTGGAGGTTCCAACTTCTTTTCTTGAAAGATCCCGTTTCTCGGCAAACGACATTTCATCGACTTTCCTGAGTCGCTCTGCCTTCGCCCCCTCTACCCAAACGACCAACTGCTCGCCGGCCTGGATCGTGCTACCGTAGCCGATGTTATTCCAATTACGCAGATCACTTGCCCTGACGCCATACCACTCTGCAATGTGCCCAATGGTGTCACCCCGCTTGACAGTGTATGCGAGTTGCTCTTTTCCTTTGGGCGCCTTAAGCGATGTCTTCGTTGATCTCGAACTACGAACAACTTCAGGTTTTGCCGCAGCCAGTGCAGCCTGCTTACCTTTTCCAAAGGTCACCTTGTCGACCTTTTTGTCGTATTCGAACGGGACTTTCGCCAGTTCAATCTCTTCGAGCGACACGGGAATTGCCAGTGAAGAACCGACTTTCAGCGGCCGATTTGTTTTGATGTTGTTGATGTCCCGCAGAACAGACGCGGTCACCCCGTATTTTGTCGCAATTTTTGCGAGGGTCTGGCCCTTTTGCACCTTGTGCATCACCCATGCCTTTTTTTGATCCGCAGGGACCTGTGCGTAGTTCTTGAGGAAATTGTCCTTGCTGCCGAGAGGAATTCGGAGGCGATATCCGGTCACGCCGGCTGGCGTGTACAATCTGAGAAGTTCGGGATTCAATTCCTGTAGTGTCTCAACGTCGCACTCGACACATTTGGCGAGTACCCTTAAATCGACACAATCATCTATCGTGACCACATCAAACATCAGTGGATCAGCGGGTTTCACGTTGAACCCATATTTTTCCGGTTCCATCGCCATCCTGGCGACAGCGATATATTGAGGGATGTAGTTTCGTGTCTGCCGGGGGAGATACTTGCGCATTTCCCAGAAATCCAGCTTTCCACTTCGCCGAATACCCCGATAGATGCGGCCTGCACCAGCGTTGTAGGAGGCAAGAACGAGGTTCCAATCACCGAGATCGGCGTAGAGGTCCTTCATGTGACGCGCAGCTGCCCGCGTGGATTTCTCGAAATCGCGGCGCTCGTCATACCAAAACGATACTTTCAAGCCGTAGAGACTTCCTGTCGCCCGAATAAACTGCCAGAGCCCCACAGCTTTGGCCCAGGACTGTGCGTCGGCACGCAATCCGCTTTCTGCCATCGAAAGATAAATGAGTTCTTCGGGGACCCCTTCTTCAGCGAAAACTTTCCGCATCGTAGGGAAGTACTTGCCTCCGAGGTACAGCCATCGTTCGAAGTGATCCCTTCCCCTGTTCATGAAGAAGCTAATCGCACGCTCGACATACTCATTATAAGGAAGAGGCACCATCGTGCCGGCGATATCATTCTTCGGGACTTCGATTTTGGTAGGTACAGAGGACTCGATGTCATTGTCCAATTGTACAAGCAAAGCTTGATCCGACGCAGATTTGCCAAGGTCTCTGTGGCTCTTAATGTACTTCTTGTAGTCATCCTTAACGCTTTTGTCAAGGTCGATGAAGTCCTTGTTCGCCTCGACATCATAGTATTGAAGCTGTTCCAATATTCTGTTGGCGTTCTCGAATTCGGGAACGACCATTGTCGAATCCCCTGCCTCTTCTGCGGCCAATGCAGCGACGTAGTGTTGACGAGCCGCTTCCATACCACGCGAAATCAAAACCGATTCCGTTTCCACGGTATCCGCGATCCCGTTTGAGACAATCTGGGTGTCAGTAAGAGCAATCGGTTCGTTGAATGGAGTGTTCTGTGACCCGGATGGGCTTGGAGGGATTGAATCTCTTGAAGATGCTGATTGTTTCGCGATTTTCTCCATACGGGCGAGAGCCGCTTCACCTCTGGTTGAACGCTCAGAGGAGCAACTGACGACGAGAAGACACAGCAAACCTAAAAGATATCGCTTCATCAGCCCCCAAATGGAGAAGTTGAGTTCTTTCAACAACCTAAGATAGCACAATTCCTGCGAACAATCAATGAATTCGGGGATTGAGCGTGGACCCTGACACTCTCACTCAGATTCGGATGATCGATGTTGCACAAACTTCCCGATCTCCTCAAAACTCCATCCATCGAGAAAAAGATCGAGATTCTCCGGGCAGACTGCTTTCCTTTCTTGTGGGGAAGGAAGACGGTGTCCATCAGCAAGCCGCGTCCTCGCGCCCCTTCGACGAGCATTCACCTGTTCATTGGCGCAATGCAAATAGCGAGGCCCAGGAATCTCTTCCCGGGCCTATGGAATGATGCCTCGAACGCATCCTTCTCTTCGGAAGCTATCGATCCGGGTTCTCCCGCCGCTTCGCTTCCCGCTCGTCCATTTCTTTGATATAATCATCGAAAAGCTTGTTCTGCTCTGGCGCCAGCAATACTCTAATCGACAACCTGAGAGTATCGCGCTTCAAGTGAAATGTCTGCCAGTATCCGTTCTGCACTTGACCGAAACTCTGACGGAAAGCCTCAAGGATGGAATCCACTTTCACCGCCTGCGAAGCGTTGAGGTGCAGCCGTTCGGCAAATTGCTTCTGTATTGCGGCCCGCGTCGGTCGATGGCTTCCCCCCTGACCCGCGAAGTATGTCCTTCCGATATACCCACCCGCAACAAGGCCCAGCAGGAAACTCAGCAGCACGAAAATAAACGTCTTAGTTTTTAATCCCATGGCCATGCACCCTATCGAGTAAGAGCTGCTATCATCACATCGTCTTTTGAAAGCTCATGCTGACTTCCAATGACTGCATGAGCAGCAGAGTCCGACGACTCGCCGCTGAAATATCGTTCTTCTCCCACCACCGGTTGCGGCGTGAGATAACTCCCTACGGCAACCAGGGCGAAAACGATTACGCAGAGAGCAACAACGACGTTTCTGGCAAACCGTTCCGGGCCCAACCATATCACATATTCCTGCTCCTGTTGCCTCACTGCCCGTTGAACGGAGTACACGAACGATTCCGGCAAAACAACTGACGCAGCATCCCGAATCGATGCCCGGATAGCTCTCAGTACCTGCACCCTTTGCTGGCACACAGCACATCCTTCAACGTGCGCCTGAAACGACTTCACTTCACGCTCACTCAGCTCGTTGTCGACGTAGGCCGACACCTGACGTTCAAAGGATTTGTGATTCATGTTCTCTCCTGAAAGTAGTCTTTCAGCAATTCTCTCAACTCTTCCCGTGCGCGGAAAATCCGTGATTTGACCGCTTGTTGTGAAATCCGAAGCGTTTTCGCGATCTCCCCATACGAGAGATCCTGATATTCACGCAGAAGAATAACCGTTCGGTGAAGAGGCGATAATTTACCAAGAGCGCCCCGGATGACTTCCTCTTTTTCCTTCTGCAACAACTCGTCAGAGGCAGTAACAATCACCTTTGACTTCTTCTCCCCTTCGAGCTTCTTTTCTGTCAAAAAATCCAGAGGAATCAGCTTTCTGATTTTCTTTCTCCGGATTTCGTCGATACACAGATTCACTGCTATCCGATAAATCCAAGAGTACAAAGATGAATCATACGCAAAGCGCTCAAGCGACCGGAACACTCGTACAAACACCTCTTGGCTCAAATCATCTACTTCTTCCCGGTTACCAAGGGTCAGATAAATGATGTTCGCCACCTGGCGGTGATATCGCCTCACAATCTCTTCGAATGCCTTCTGATCTCCATTGCGGAAGGCTTCGATGAGCTTGAAATCGTCAACTTGGTGTTCCACGCTTGACTGGATGATAAACGGTTATCGAATAGTAAAGTTTCTCGCCATCGTTGACAAACAACCACAACTGGAGCTCCAAAACCGCATTCCTGTAAAGCTCTTCAGAAGTAGGAATACCCGACATTGTGTCTCTTGGGCTCGCGCTCTCCCTACCTTCAACAATTTCAAGAGGTTAGCAGGAAAGGACCGTCTCGATCACGCCTCCGCAAACCACATCATCGCCATCGTAGAGGACCACAGATTGGCCAGGAGTAATCGCCCTTTTTGCCCTTTCGAACACCACACGAATTCCAGATCCCTCCTCGGAATAGACCGTCGCGGCAGAAGCTTCATCCTTGTACCGAACCTTTACCTGAACCGACATCCCCTCTGGAACGGTCGACAAGCTCACCATGTTAATTTGACAAGCCGTGAGTCCGTTTCGCATCAACTCCTCCTGCGAACCAATATGCACAGTATTGGATTTCTTTTCGATTTCGGTCACATAGACGGGTTTCCCGAATGAACCGATTCCGCGCCGTTGCCCGATCGTGTAAAACGGATAGCCCCGGTGCTTACCGACAACTTGATCTCCCATCTTGATTTCCCCGGACGATACCCGTGATTCCAGATCCGGAACGCGTTCCTTGAGAAATCGTTCGTAGCTGTTGTCAGCCACAAAACAGATTTCGAAACTTTCCGCTTTGTTCGCGGTCCGCAGTCCGAAGCGGCGTGCAAGATCCCGCACTTCTGTCTTGGCCATGTTTCCGAGGGGAAACATAGTCTTGCTCAGCGCAGCCTGGGACAAACCCCAGAGGGCGTACGATTGATCCTTCGCATCGTTGACAGCCTTCGATACAACATAACGTTGGCGCGTCGTATCGAAGCGTACTCTCGCATAGTGGCCGGTGGCAAGGAATTGCCCGCCCAGCGCCTCGGCTTTTCGCAGCAGCTCACCCCACTTGATTTCCCGATTGCAGATAATGCATGGGTTTGGCGTACGACCCTGAAGATACTCATCGACGAAATTTCCGATCACCCGTTGGCTAAAAGCCTCCCGAAAATCAACGACGTAGTGCGGGATTCCGATTTGTGCGGCGACCGCGCGTGCATCACTCATGGCACCGAGCCCGCAACAACTGGTCTCATTGGCCACATTCCCCCCGACCTCGTCGAAGTCGTAGGTCTTCATGGTCACACCGATAACGTTGTAACCCTGTTCCTTCAACAAAGCTGCGGCAACAGAGGAATCAACGCCACCGCTCATCGCCACCACAACCGTCGTATTGTTCTTTTCTGCCATACAACTCAAAAATAGCAAATAAAAAACGCAGAAGACACACGATTCTTCTGCGCTCATTGCTCCGTCAAAAGCACCTGCGAACTCTGCACCTGTCTCTACACCACGCTATTTCGGAATCCTCCTGCCAAACTGGTTGGAGTTCGCTTTTCGCTCAAAGTACTGATAGGTCAATCGTGATATCTCCTCGATGATCCGTGGACCGTCTGATTCGCGTGCCAACAACTTCGTCATAACGCAGATGGCGTACGGGGCCTTCGGCAGATAGACAATCCCAACGTCACAACGAACTCCTTCGACGTCCCCTTCTTTGTTCGCGACGATGATCTCAGCCGGAGTCCCGGACCTGATTGGACCGTCCTTCGGCTTCTGAAGAATCGAGAGCATTTCATCGCTCGCCTTCTTGTTGACGATTTCTCCATGATAGAGTTTCTCCAGGATCATCAACACTTCCTTGGGCGTTCCAATGTTCTCCCGCCCTTCGGTGGCTGCCTTCATGTCCATCATCATGCGCTGCAACTTGGTCTTGACGGCACCTTGAGACCTAAGGAACTTGTTCACGTTCTCCATGCCAACCTGCCTAATAAGCAAGTTGGTTGCGGTATTGTCGCTCAACACAATCATCAGCACCGCGTAGTCTCTGATGCTCATCGAGACGCTGGACTCGCCAAGCTCGTTCAGAATACCGCTACCGGCAACCCGGACTGAAGATGGGAGTTGCACAATGTCACTCAATCGGATTTTGTGTTCGTCAGCCTGATGATAGAGTTCAGCCAGAATATGAATCTTGATGGAACTCGCCTGAGGAAAGATTTCGTTCTCATTGATCGAGAACTTCTCCCCGGTTGCCAAATTCTTGATCGCTACCCCTACCACGGCATCGGAAGTCTCGGCAATGGTGCGCACCCGTTGTGCAAATTGCCCCTTCAAAGGATCATCCGCAGAATATGTAAAGGATCCAAAGAGGAGGATGGCCAAACCGACAATCACTGCCCAGCGGGCAGGTTGCCCTTTCCCCGAGCCGCTCATCCATGTGTGCGAGTTCATAAGTCTCCCTTCATCTTGTCAACCTCTTTCTTGAAATCGGCGTACGATTGCTGACCGACATGAAAGAACTGTTCCTTCCCGTGTGAGTCGTAGATCAATGACGCGGGAAGGGCTCCACTCCAGGATCGATTCAGAGCGTTAATGAAATCCTCCTGATGCTGGAACTGAGCAACGTAGACGCGGAATGAAACGTTGGTCTTCCGCAGAAATGGGATGATCTTGGTGTCAACTTCGTCGGGATAGTCAGCACTGATGGCAACAACCTCTACCGCCGTCGTGTCGTAGGCATGCGAAAGCTTCACCAGATCAGGGAATTCCGCGACGCACGGTGCACACCAGGTCGCCCAGATGTTCAAAACGAGAATCCGACCGTTTCTTTCGCCGATCAATTTCTTGAGGCCTGCTTCATCAATCGGCTCAACAAAGAAATCGGTTTGTGAGCTGGTCTGCGCTCGATCCTTCATGGCGTGTGGGCCACTGTCATTCCTGCTGCGACAGGCAAGGCCTGTGAGCAGGGCAACAACCAGGACTGTGCAGAAAACGAGCTTCTCCATCACTTGATTCGCTTAATGGAACATCCAAACGCTTTAGTCTCAGTTACTTCGACGGATTTGCCTTCAAGAATTCGGTCCAACGCAGTGCGGAGATCTTTGGAGGTGACACGGTTTTCCCGTTGTGAATCGTCGATCCTGCCATGATAGAGAACCTCCAGCTTCGAATTCAGGACATAGATTTCCGGTGTAACAGAGGCTTCTAGCTTGTCTGCAATGACGTTGTTCCAGTCTTTCAGCACCGGGAATTTGAATCCATGTTCATTCGAGTGATTCCGAACCTCTTCCGCATTTTCCTCTTTATTTGAATTGATGCCAATGAACGCAACGCCTTTCGAACTGTAGTCCTTGTAAAGTTCGACCATTCTCCCGTTGTAGCCATTGGAGACAGGACACTGAGTCGCAATAAACATCACAACAATTGCTTTGGATGATTTGTAGTCAGCCAGAGAGTGCTTTGCGCCGTTGTAGTCCTCAAGAGTAAAATCGCTCACCTTTTTCTTCGTGTCCTCTGCCCGGAGAACTGAAGAAAGCAGCACGACTGCAGTCAAGACAATGAAAAGCTTCCTCGCCATAACCAGTTCCTTTCGATGATGAGAGAACTTGCATTCGGGAAAACGGGGGCTCCCGCTCCCGTACAACTCAACGGCAGAGAGAGCCGACTGGTTCCCTCGTCGCACTGCCTTGACATCTCACTCGAAATCTTCCGAAATTTAAAGAAATGAGGCCGGGAAATCAAACTCCCTCAGAGTGCAAAATCCAACTGCACACTGACGTGCTTGTTTTCGCCCGCGCTCCCCGCATTCGATTTCTCACTCTTTGTCAGCGAATACTTCACAGCAAGCGCCAGAATCTGTCCCCACCGGTAATGACCGAGAATGTAACACCGAAAGCCGCTCCCGAACAACGCAGGAGTGGAATATGCTCCCGGCAGATCGGCTTCATATTCATATACTCGTGATTCATAAGACTCAGTCTGAAATGCAACAATTCTCGCACTCACCGAGAGATCAGCGCCGATATCATCGGTCAGATCCTGGAAGAAGAGCATGCCACGCTCCTGTGCGGATTCGTGTTCCAGTCCTGTGGAGACAATTTCGACGCAGTTTTGCCAACGAAGCGATCCGATGGGGTCGATGCGAAGGGTCGCCCGAAATGTCGTTCGCCCCTTGCTCTCGCTGCCAGACTGAAGGATATCGACGACATTCAAGAGATCATTTGATTCCGTTTTGTCCTTCTGTCGAAATTGGATCCCGATCCCCAGATTGCCACGGATTCTGAGATCGGCTTCGACGGAGTATTCATGTCCTTGTGAAGTCATCAGCGAGCTGAATGTTCGCCACGGGAAGGTGAATTGATCGACATAGGCTGTAATTCTCAACCAGGCGGCCGGAAGGATTGTGAGTCCGGTATAGATCCCTGATTCGTTCTTGCATCCATTTTCGGATTCGCTGAATCCCGAACTATGGAAGTTGTTGTAACTTCTTGAATATGATCTGAACAGGAAGGCGACGCTCAGGTTCGAGAGAAGATTCGCTGAGAATCCAGCGATCGCCGCGGGCGCTCTCGAACGGTCATGAGCAATTTCCGCGAACACACTCGTGGATCCGTCCGTGTACAGGCCGTCCACACCATATGCGGAGGCGAGATTCCCCTGAAAACCAAACGGCCCGGACAATCTCACGCTTTCATCAAATCGTGAACTGAACCCCGACACCCCCAGTTTTATCCCTATTCCCAGATCGATCGTCGCCCGGGCGCCGAAAGTCTTTTCCCGAAGCCGATCCCGCTTCGCGAGTTCAGTGTCCGTCCGATGCAGATCATCTGATGCAAGATGAGTGATCGCGCCTGCACTGTCCGTGATCGCGTCAGACAGTTTGTTCGAGTAGAACAAATGGAGACCGAATCCTCGCTGTTGAGTGTTCACTCCGATTCCTCGAAACGTCATGGACTGCCCTGTCGAGAGAGACGGCCACACTCCCATCCCATTTCTCGCGACGCCGGATGTCGCCTCACCTCCCTTGGAGAAACCTGAAGGCCTCCAAAACACCAATCCCTGGCCACCATCAACCAGATAGTCTCCCAGCACCAGTCGCGTGGAACATGCAGGAATGTTGGCCTCGATTTGCCATCTGAAAAGATCGGCATAGTTCTTCTCACCGGGGTCCTTTGATGTCAGAAGTCCGAACGACAGCGATGAGCCCGTCAGCCATTCATCGTTCCCCTTCGATTTGCGTGATTCCGGCGAAAGGCTGAATCGTCCTGCAATTCTTGTGTAGACCTTATCGGGCGCGCCCAGGTATCGGACGCCATCAGATGCAGGGTCTTCCGAGAGCTTCCGATCCATCCGCAATCGCACATTCAGAACCGGGCGAGAGTTTCGGCGAGACGTCTTGCCCATGAACGTGACATATGGCCCAATTGCCTCGATCACTTCCGGCTCAAGACCCTCGATATTGTGCAGGTCTTTTTTGGATTCAATCGGATGACTTTTGCGGTAAGTCACAATGCGATAGGCCGCCTGAGCACTCATTCCGGGAATTTGCTGCAACTCGGCAGCATTCGCGTGCGAAATATCCAAAGGATCCTCCTCCAACTGCCGAAGATTGTCGAGATACGGCATGACATCGATCGTCTCCGATGCGGGCTCCACGATGCGGGTGCTCATTTCCACTCCAGGAATTCTCAGCGTGTCACGCGACTCCTGCCATCCTCCCCCTCTACAAAGTTGAGCCCTCACGAGCAGAATGAGAATGAGCATCACGATAAAGTCCGGCGTAGCCCTACGGCGATATCGTGACGGATAGTTCAACCTGATGTGTCCACCCGAGTTGAGGATGGCTGCATCCCGCGTAGGAGAATTCGAACCCATTCGCCCTGATGCCAAATCCACACGAAAATTTATCGGGATTGTCGGAAATCCCGAGCTGGAGAGAAAGCATATCCAGAAGCTGCTGTTCATAGCCGAATTTCTTGATGATAGGAAAGCGTATATCTTTCTCCAGCTCAGCGGTGAGCCTGGAGTTTCCTGTGATTTCATAACACACCCCCATGCTGAAGATTTGCGGTAGTTGCTCTGGTTGTATTCCTATGCTCGCCTGAGTGATGTTGGTCCAACACCAACCCGCGCGAATGTCTTCCGTGACTGCTGCGATTCCTCCGGCGTCAAGGATGAATTGTGAAGAGGACCCATATCGTTCGATAGCGAGACGATGGAGATGCGTTGTTGCGCCCAGAGAAACCCACTCATTCACTTTCGCACCGAAAGCAAGGGCTGCGTTCGTTTCGTTGTAGAGGTTGTAGCCAAAATGTTCAATAACAATACCGGCAGTGCAGAACGCAAATGGCATCGCTGCGCCGACGCTGACCTTGCGCAGCTCGTTCATCCCAAACTGTGCCGGCGAAAAAAACGCAGCCCCCCGAAACGACGAGACCCACGCAAGCCCGGCCGGATTGTAACAAACGGCCCACGGATCGTCTGCAATCGCGACATACGAATTTGCGAGACCGATCGCTCTCGTTCCCCAACCATTCCTTTCGAAACCCGAATGTGCTGCAATGGGGAAGGCTGCGAGCAGAAGGAGAATCCTCGCCATGTCGGTTCTCACCTTGTGAGAACTTGAGAAAATGCCTATATTGATCATGGACGACTATTAGAGTGGGGGTTTATGACACTGCGACGAGCGTTGGTTCTGGTTGGCTCAATTCTTCTGTTGAATTGCGGATTGGTCGCACAGGAATTGAATTGCGAAATAACGGTGAACACTGACAATATTTCGTCAGCGTTACGCGACAATTTGAGGACGTTTGAAGCGGATATTCGAAAGTACCTCAACAACAACCGTTACACAGATGAGGACCTCGGCGGAGAGAAAATCGATTGTGCAATGACGGTGTTTTTCCTCACGGGGACGACCGACTACCGTTACGCGGCGCAGGTGATCATCGTCAGCCAGCGACCGGTCTACAAGGGGAACGACAAGTCAGGCAAAAACACGCAGGTGATCAGAATTCTTGACGAAAAGTGGGAGTTCACGTACATCCCCAATCAACCGATGAACAAGGACGATTACCGATTCGATGCGCTGACTTCGTTTCTCGATTTCTACGCCTACATGATCATCAGTTTCGACCTTGAGACGTACATCGAGCTTTCGGGCTCGCGCTATCTGCAGAAGGGACTCAATCTTTGCAATGCCGCAACCGCTTCGGCGTTTTCGAGCGGATGGCAGGCTGCCACGGGAGGTTCGTACAGCAGATTTACGTTCGTCGATGAGATTACGAACATGAAGTCCCAGCAGTTTCGCGAAGCCTTCAACGTCTATCATTTCGACGGCCTCGACCTCCTGTCCACAGACCCCAAGAAGGGTATGGACAATATGCTCAAAGCGATCGAGTCCATCGCAGATTTGCGCCAGAAGCAGAATCCCCGCAGCATTCTGGTAAAGACATTCTTTGACTCGAAGTATCTCGAGATCGCCGAAACCTTCCTCGCGTGGCCCGACCGGAGTGTCTACGACCGCCTCATTATTGCGGATCCTGCTCACCAAGGAACGTACGATACCTATCGAAGGCGATAGAAGTCCTTCCTGCCGAGCTACTCGATTGTAACCTTCTTCATCGTGTCGCCAATCTGGATGCGATCGACGACATCCTGGCCGCTGATGACACGGGCGAAGATCGTGTACCGGCCGTCAAGATGCGGAGTCGGGATGTGAGTAATGAAGAATTGGCATCCCTCTGTGTCCTTTCCCGCACTTGCTATTCCTGCTGTCCCGCGGCCAAAACCAGCGAACGAAAACTCAGATCGAATCGCATATCCAGGCCCTCCCCACCCATCACCCCGTGGGTCGCCCCCCTGAATAACGAAGTTCGGAACAACCCGATGAAACAAGAGTCCATCGTAGAAATGTTTTCTCGCCAGCTTCACAAAACTCATGGCCGTGAAGGGCGCATCATCTTTGAGAAGCTGCAAAGTGATCGTCCCTTTGTTCGTTTCAATCACCACTTTCGATGAAGCGTTCAGAGACTCCAGGAGGGCCCAATCGTAGTCTGTGTGGAGTGCCTTGGTCGATTTTGGAATCCTGGCGCTGTAATCTTTGCCAGTGATTTGACGCAATGCCTCGGCAGCGGCGACAGCGACAGTCTTGTCAGGATCATCGAGAGCCTTTTCAAGCGTCGGAACAAACCGCTTGTCTTTGATGACCCCCATGGCAGCCGCGGCGGCTTGCATGGGCTCAACGTCGTCCGGAGATGAGAGTTTTTCGAACGCGCTCTTCAGCGCGAGGGCGATTGAATCGGCAAGGTGTCCATCCTTGAAGATCCCTAAGAAAGTCGTATCAGCCAGCGCAGTGGACACCAGATGCGTGATGGCCATGTCCTTCCGCTTCAAGGAATTAAGTGTCTTCCGAAACAACGTCGGCCGGGCATCGATCCAATCGGGATCTCCCGTTCGGATCTTCGTCATGATCAAGGCGGGGGTCAGCAGCCGATGGATGAAATCCCACGCAGCCATTGCGATCCTCACATTGGGGTCGTCGAGAACTCTCAGCATGATCGAGAGACTGCGCCCGGTTGGTATATAGGTCAGCGCTTCCAGGACTTTCGTCTGTTCTCGGACGGAGAGATTCTTCTCCGCAAGAAAGTTTCTCTGAGTAAACTCCTCCGGAAAGAATCTCGCCAGTGCGATGAAGGCCTCGCCGCGGGTCAATTCGGCCGCCGGATTCCTCGTCGTAGACAGTGTTATCAGCATCTCCTGCAATTTCATCGTATCCGCCGACGTCATGACCTCAGGCTTCGCCATGTTGTTCAATGATTGGAGAGCGGCGATTTTGACATGATCATTCAAAGAACCGAGGCACTCAACCAAATCGTTCACAAGTTCAGGCTGCGAGGCCGAGAGCGCTGCAATGGTACGGACAAGTTGTACTTCGACCAGCCAGTTTGGATTTTTCTCATCGGCTTCCTGCGCAGCCCTGAGAAGATCCACGGCAGAGCTCGACTTGGAACGACCCACAAGTGTAACAAGATTCACGCGCACATCAACATCCTGGTCCTGAGCGAGGCGCGTGAGTTCCTCCTGTCGTTTTGCGATCTCTACGTCTATCAGTCCGTGGGGGGCGGCACGCCACAACGCGAACAATGCCCTCCATCGAACCTCAGAGGATGCATGGGTCGTTTGCTCGAAACAAAACCAAATCGACCGCTCGTTTTTTATCCCTCGCAACGCAAAACGGGCGACTGACATGACCCGTTCCGCATTGATGAATGCATTGGCGCCATGCAGTGAATCCGTGACAACTTCGTCAAGCGCTTTCTCATCTCCGATCCTTCCCAATGCCTCGAACATTCTTCCCGCCGCCATCGAATCATCTTCGAGCTTCAATCGAGTGAGAATATCCGTCTGAGCTTTGTTCGACCCGATCTGACCGAGTGCAAAAGCCGCCGACGCTCGAACAATT
Organism: Ignavibacteriota bacterium; assembly: GCA_003170475.1. Classification (GTDB taxonomy): domain Bacteria; phylum Bacteroidota; class Ignavibacteria; order UBA10030; family UBA10030; genus UBA9647. Next base: position 39,500 of record PMZI01000014.1, read on the forward strand.
CGATCGGAATCACTCAGAAGCCCCGCAATCGAGGGTAGAGTCGTGGAATCCTGTATGTTCGCAAAAGCAATGAGTGCCCGCGAACGAAGCTGCGGATTTTGGTTCGCCAGATACTTGGTCAACAATCCATTCCCCAGCGACCGCTGATCCTGAAGCATGAGGATTTCCCTCTCGGCCTCCGAAAGTTTCTGTCCGAAAGAAAGCATCGGAGCGAAAGCGAGGGCAAACAACAACCATTTCATTTTCATTTCTGAATTTCCTTTGCGTACAGTTTAACGCGAGTGTTTGCCTGTGTGGTCAGACTGGTCCCGAAGGTCCCAAGGGGATCCCTTCGGGAGATGGCTTCGCCAAATGTCTGACCTACCATACGTTTTCCGTAGGACAGACATTCTTGTTTGTCCCCTTTTGGTCAGACAGGAATGTCTGACCTACCATGTTGCCGTAAGCAGGACAAACATTCTTGTTTGTCCGTTTTCGGTCAGACAGGAATGTCTGACCTACCGGGTACCCATTGCATCCTAGAAATAGGGCCGTAAGCGGAAATGGGCACCAATGTTTTTCTCTACAAACTCTTCTGCAGACGGAATATCGATTTCCGGCATTCCAACGACCGTCATGACGACTTCAGGGAGGTGCTGAACACATTCCCGTGCGAATTCAACCATGGCATGGTGATACTTTTCTCCATCCAGCCGCATAAGCTCACCATACTGTTTTGGGTCAATGGAATTCAAACTGATAGAAACACTGTCGATGAGTCCGACCAATTCCGGCACAATATTCCGATGGTTGATGACGTTTCCGTGACCATCCGTGTTGAGCCGCACCCTTCCTCCCTTGTCCTTCACCGACCTCGCCACTTCCTTGATAACATCAAGGCGAATTGTCGGCTCGCCGTAGCCGCAAAACACTATCTCTTCATAATTCTTCGGATCACCGATCGCTTCGAGGACCTCTCCGGCACTCGGTTCTTTCTCGATCCTCAGATTATGTCCTTTGACAATCGCTTCCCCCTTCCGATCGCAGAAAATGCAGTCAGCATTGCATCGTATCGTGATATTGAGGTAGAGCGAATTCTTCAGCTTGTAAGCAATCCGCGGAGGGTCCATGGGACCGATATTGAAGAGTCTCTGTGTATTGAACCGAGCAGCACGGGCGACATCCTCAAGAGACGCCCCGAAGACATCTGCAATCTTCTGGGCGACAAGAACGACATTGGCAGGCTCATTCCTCTTTCCCCGGAGTGGCACCGGCGAGAGATACGGGGAATCGGTTTCAAGCAGAATGTGATCATACCCAACGCTTTTCAGAGTTTCGATGACCGGCGAATTCTTGAATGTCACAATACCTGGATAGGAAACCAGGAACCCCAGCTCCATCAGCACATTCGCCTCGTCAGGACTTCCCGGAAAGCAATGAAACACGCCCCGTCGGGCCGGCACTCGCGTATGGACGTTCGACTCCGCAGCACGCCATTGTGAATTGGCTGTGACCGCCTCATCGACGGCTGCGATTGCATCGTCTTGCGACTCACGTGTATGCACGACAATCGGGAGATTATGTCGGATCGCTATCTGGATCTGTTTTCTAAATACCTCCTGCTGAATGCCCCGTGGCGAGAAATCGTAGTGGTAGTCCAACCCAATCTCGCCGACTGCGACCACTTTCTTGTGTTCCGTCATTCGCTCGATTTTCCCGAGAGCGTCAGCCGAAGCTTTCGATGCATCGTGCGGATGAATTCCCACACAGGCGTAGACGTTCGGATATTTATCGGAAAGCGCAATCGCTTCGAGGCTCGATTCGACCGTTGTCCCGGGGACAATGATGGTCTCAACACCTGCACCTCTGGCCCGGTCAAGGACTTGCTCGAGATCGGGCTTAAAATCTTCCGAATTCAGGTGCGCATGCGAATCAATGAACATCATTCTCACTTTGGTAAGAGTCTCTCACGAAGACCGAACGGCGTTCAAAATAGTGACAAGTCCGGTGTGTTGCAAGAAAGGATCAGGCATACTGTGGAGACGTAGCTCCCAGAAGCAATAGTCACATTGGCACCAGGGCATTTGTGTCACCCCGAGTTGTTCCGCTCTGTTAATCCCGCTTATTAGCGAAATCCTAAGAGGCGGGACTTCTACCGGAGCCTAACACTGAAGACCCGAACATCCTTCGACTCAGCGAGTTGAACAACGCCCGCCTCGCTCAGGATTATTTCGGGACGACAGTGGAAGAGAAGCAAATTCACGCTCGATTCTTGCTGCCTTTGTGGCAAGAATTCTCGAAGGTGAGTCTAGAACAGCCCTTCGACTGTCAAGTAATATGTGCGAACGGGGCCCAGATTGCCGAGGAGCTCAACGTAGCTGTAGTTGAGGAGATTGTTGATGTTGAATCCGATGCGAAGCGGATAGCCGAGGTCAATCAAATCGTAGGAAGCTCGCACATCGACGATCTTGATCGCAACTCGAGCGTCTCCGTCCACAATCGGTGCAAGACGGACCAGGTTCTCGTCAATACGTTCAATTCTGGACAGAAACCGGAAATCGACGGAGGCCCGAACGCGATTCCACGAGAGCAGACCCCCCGCATACAGAATGTGCCGCGGACGAAACTTCAGGATTACGTTGTCGCCAACATCCCACGGCCACGTGTATGTGTAGCCGATTTCCGTGGAGAACCACTTTTTCCACCATTCGACGCGAACGTCTGCCTCCACCCCTTCGATCATTGCTTTTGTGACGTTATCGAACTGAATCACCGGCCCTTCGACTTCGTACGTGCTCGACGGGTTAGGACGATATTGCTTGATCTGCACGCTGGGTTCGATCAGGTCTTTGAAATCATTGCGGAACGCTGCAACATCCACCACGATCATCGACCCAATCGACCGATTGATTCCGACTTCGTAGGAGAGGCTTGATTCAACCTTGAGATCCGGGTTTGGCAGAACAGCGACTGCCGAGACGTTCGTCGAACTTTCGATATAGAGCTCACCAATCGCGGGGTATCGAAACCCCGAACCGAACGAGGCTCGGATACTCGTCTCCTTGTCAGGCATATAGACAAGTCCAACCTTTGGATTGAGCTGAGCAGTTGCTTTCAGGACTGAAACTCTCTCCCAGTCGAAACGCAGACCCGCCGTCAGCTTGAGTTCCCCCGTGACGCCCATTTCATCCTGTGCATACACGGCTGCCCCCACGCCGGGATGTGTGCCGAACAGATTCGCTTCAACACGATCATAATTGCTCGCGAAACCGAATGTCAGTGTGTGAGACGAGTTCATGTCATACGTCGCCTGTGCATCGACACTGAACAAATGCGAAGTAGAGACATTGTTTACTCTGCCGGAGCTGTCATCCCGCCAGAAATTGCCGAAGTAGATCCCTTTCACCGTATAGAACAATTTATCGGAGACAAATTCCTTATAGGCCACGCTGATGTTTCCCCGATCGGATGTGACCAGTCCATTGCGCTGACTTTCGGCAGGCCGGAGCGGCTCCTGAAGGCTATTCCACCAGAAGAAATTTCCGTGCGTTCGATAGAGATAGTTACCGGCGATCGTCAGGCTCTGAGAACTCGAAAGATCGTATTTCGCTTTTGCGAACAGGCTCCAACGCTGGTAGGTGTCATTTTCCCTGAAACTCTCGTCGACAGTCCGGCCGACACTCACCAAATACTTCAGCGATCCTGTTCCGCCCGCGTAGCTTCCGATGACTCCGCTGTTGAACCTCGGCTTTGTCGTCCATTGCCATTCCGGATACTGAGGCTTATCATAGAGACCCGAAAATGCCCTGAAGCGAAACTCCGGTTGAGCGGGCGTCTCTCGTGTGATGACATTGATGACACCTCCGAGCGCACTCGAGCCATAGAGAGCAGAACCCGCGCCCTTGACGATCTCGATGCGCTCAACCTCGAACATCGGAATCGTCTCCCAGTTGATCTCGCCGGTGTCGCCGGTGATGTACGGCAGGCCATCGAGGAGCACCAGGACCCTGCTTCCGACACCCCGGTTGTATCCGGTCGAGCCGCGAATATTTACTTGATCCGACATCATGTTGACACCCGGGACATAACGCAACGCATCATCCAGCGTCACGTTGTTTCGATCGGCAATCATTTTTGCGCTTACCGTGGCAACGCTGACCGGAACTTCCTGAAAGCTCTGCTCCCTCCTGTTCGCCGTGACGATGACGGGTTCAGACTGAATCGGCGATGAGTGGATCTGTATGTCAAGCGTCGTCGCTTCGTCTGCGACGGACTTCACACCATCCAGCCTGATTCGCTCATAACCGATCATAGACACCGTCAATGCATAGGATCCGACGGGAACGCGGGCGATGCTAAACTTTCCGTTCGCATCAGTCGCAGCTCCGAGGAAAGTCCCCTGAAGAGTAACATTCGCGCCGACAACAGCTTGACCCGTTTCCGCGTCTTTGATGGACCCTTTCAACGTTCCATGCGCCGGCTGGCAAACCAATGCAGAGCACCACACGAGACACAGGGCGATATTAATTGTGAGGGCTTTCAAAATGGCTGCGGAGGCGGTTTGTAGAAGTTGACCCGGAAGCTGATCCCCGGAGTGAACACTCCTTCATTCACAATCACAGGGATGGGAAGCGGTGGGGTGTCGTTCGTCGCGTAGACTCCAACGACCCTCAGGCTGTGCACATTGATATCATTCGCGAACCGCTGAATGACTCCCACGTATTTGTACGTCGCTACGGGAGGACTGAAAGAATATGAAACAGAATCGACATTGAAGGGAAGACTCTTGTCGGATGCCGGATAGAGATAGATGGTTGGGGGATTGGAAATCAGCCCCTGCACCACTTTGACAGAGTCCAGCGGATACACCTGCGAGGCGAACAACCAGAGTGAGTTCAGGCTGTCGGGCGAAGGCCAGGTCCCTTTTTCAAAATAGAGAGTCCCGCCGAACCCCGGCTCGACGCTTGGTGGCGGCGCCAAACCGTGATCACACGACACAAGGAACATGGCAATAATCAGAAGCGATAAGCTCTTCATGATCTGAAGGAAAGTACCGATAGCACCATTCAAAAGCAACGGAGGTGGTTTAAACTGCCAACAACAAAACGCGCTAATTTGTTTCTCGCAGCGCCGGTTTTCAGGGTTGGAAATCTTGGCAGTCTTGCGTATATTTTGCGTTTGTGAGTCAGTCGGACCGATCAGCCATCAAAGGGAAGAGTTTTGGAGCTCTCTGTGCAGGAACCACTCTCAACGGAACGCCAAACGTACGAACATTCGTATGTCAGGTCACTGTTCGACAAGATTGCCCCGCACTACGACTTTTTGAACCATTTCCTCAGCCTCGGATTCGATATCCTTTGGCGGCGAAAAGCGATCCGACTTCTCAGCGAGCATCACCCAAAATCGATCCTCGACATCGCCACTGGGACCGGCGATCTTGCGATTGAAGCCTCCAAACTCCCGGTAGAACACATCTGCGGTGTCGACCTTTCCCCGGAAATGTTGAAATTCGCTCAAAAGAAAATTCTCCGGCGCGGCCTGAAACCACGCATTGTTGTTGAAGAAGGATCGGCAGAATGTCTTCGATTTCCGGACAACCGGTTCGACGCCGTCATGGTGGCATTTGGCATTCGGAATTTTTCGAACCTCAACGAAGGACTTCGGGAGATGCTCCGAGTCATTCGGCCCGGCGGTGCGGCCATGATCCTGGAGTTCTCGAAACCGAGGCGCACTCCCTTCAAGCAGCTCTATGCATTCTATTTTGCCAGAATACTTCCCCGGCTCGGCGGGATGATTTCGAAAAGTCCCGAGGCTTACCAGTATCTTCCCAGCACCGTGCAAACATTTCCAGACGGCGAACGACTTCTCGACATTCTCCACTCCATTGGCTTTGTCAGGTCACATCATTACCCCCTCACGTTGGGAATCGCCACGGTGTATGTTGCAGAAAAACCTACTCAACCATAACGAAAACGATGATGGAACGAATTATACGCGTTGGACACAGTCCGGATCCGGATGATGCATTCATGTTTTACGGCCTCTCGAGCGGGAAAGTCAAGCTCGAAGGGATTACGATTCAACATCAACTCGAGGATATTCAGACCCTGAATGAGCGGGCATCGCGAGGAGAACTTGAAGTCACCGCCATTTCCGCCCATGCCTTTGCACACGTTGCCGACAAGTATTGGATTATGAGAACGGGGGCTAGCATGGGCGAGGGATACGGTCCCGTGATCGTCTCGAAGAAGTACCGAACGCTCGACGAACTTAAGGGGAAGAAGGTTGCAACTCCGGGCAAGCTCACAACAGCGACCCTCCTCTTCACGATATTCACCGAAGGGATCGACCATGTTGACATACCTTTCGATCAGATCATGGACCGGGTCACCAGCGGCGAATTTGACGCAGGGTTGTTGATCCACGAAGGCCAGATCACGTACCAAAATGAGGGTTTCAACAAGATCCTTGATTTCGGAGAATTGTGGCAGCGATTGTACAGTCTCCCCCTCCCGCTCGGACTTGACGTCGTACGCAAGGATCTCGGTGAGGAACTGGCGCGGAAGCTGTCGATTGGACTTCGGCAGAGCATCCACTTCGGCTACACCCACCAGAAAGATGCTATCCCGTACGCGCTGCAGTACGGCCGGGGGATCAGCGAAGATCTCGGTTCTCGATTCGTAAAGATGTATGTCAGCGAACTCACGATCGATATGGGAGAGGGCGGAAGAAAAGCCCTGGAACTGCTGTTCAAGCTGGGTGCTGAGCGGGGTGTGATCCCGGCAATTCCGAGTATCGACTTATACTAACCCGGCATCTATTTCATGATCGGGCTTTTCAAAATATTCGATGTCCACGTCCATTTCTATTCCAATTCGTACTTCCGCTTTCTTGTCCGGCAGAAGACGAACCGGCTCGATATCAATGCAGAGCTCAAGAACCTTTCCGCAAAAGGGCGAATAGAGATCCCGGGCGAAGATCCTGTGCTTCTCGCGAAGCGATGGATTGAAGTCATCGACAAATGGAAAATCGAGCGGATGTCCCTCATCAGCAGCATCCCCGGTGATGAGGATGCCGTTGTCAAGGCGGTTCAGGCCTATCCGACCCGTTTCACCGGTTTCTTCGCGGTTGATCCGAACTCCAACCTCCTCATGCCAACTGCTGAGAAGAGGTTGAAGCAGGACAAATTGCGCGGCATCTTCCTCTACCCTTCTTTATATCATATCAGCGTTGCAGATCCGTGGCTTGATCCACTGTTCAAGCTCTGTGAAGAAGTGAAGGCGGTTGTCTTCACCCAATTCGGTAGACTGACGATCAGGCCGCGCGAATATGTCGGAATACCGACCACACCGAACGAAGAGTTTACGAACCCGAAAGACCTCATTCCGGTTGCGAAGAAGTATCCGGGGATTCGATTTGTGATTCCGAATTTTGGAGCTGGGAGGTTTGAGGAGACACTGGAAGTGGGGAAAATGTGTCCGAACGTGTACGTGGACACGGCGGGATCGAATTCATGGACGAATGAACACCCTGCAAAACCCGATCTGCGCACCGTATTTCAAAAAACTCTGGCTGTCTTTGGTCCTGGCCGGATCCTCTTCGGTTCAGATTCCGGTCTTTTCCCTCGCGGTTACCGCTATGACATCGTCGACAATCAGACGAAGCTTGTGCAGGAGATGAGGATTCCCCTCGGTGACGCAAAGAAGATCTTCTACGAAAACGCGGCTGCGTTGGCTCAATCCTGAGTTGCTCCCTCCTGCAAATCCCCCATCACTTCTGTAGGATCAGTTTCCTCGTTTCTACAAATGCCCCGGCTTGTATCTGATAGAAATAAACTCCGCTCGGCAATCCCGCCGCGTTCCATTGCCGCGAATATGTTCCCGCAGCCAATTCCTTTGTAACCAGCACAGCCACTTCCCTTCCCAAAGCATCAAACACCTTCAGAGAAACAATCGACCTCCTTGGCAGATCAAATGAAATGGAGGTGGATGGATTGAAGGGATTGGGGTAATTCTGATGCAGGGTGAAGCCATGCGGAACGTCTGCAACGACTCCTTCGACCGACGTCACCAGCTCGGAGAGCGCTCGGCGAAATACTTTTCCACCCGGACTGCCGTAGAGGCCAGAAGTTCCCGCGTAGATATACGGGCCCACCACCATGAGTGCATCTATTTCCGTGCTTGTCAGCCCTGTATTGTCCCGTATCCAGGTTGTGCCAAAATCGTTCGTGTAGTAGAATCCACCTCCACTTGTGCCGGCGAAGACGGTAGTACCGTACGCAGCAATCGAGTACACGTATGGATCGGTGACGCCGTTGGAAGCCGCGTGCCATTCATCCCCATTGTTCGTTGACACGTACACGCCCGATCCATCCGTCCCGGCAAAAAGTGTGGTTCCTGAAAGAACGAGACAATTGACAACATTCGTCGATGAACCAAGGCCGTTACTGACTGAGCTCCAGGTTGTGCCCTGGTCGTGCGAGCGAAAGACTCCGGCAGAAAGAGATGGGTAGCCCCGGCTCCCGGTCCCTGCAAACAGGTCCGAACCCGATCGGATTATTGTTCTGACCGTTGCGTTTGTGAGGCCAACATTGTATGCCGTCCAGGATTCACCGGCGTTTGTGGAGACAAAAACACCACCGCCATCGGTCGCAGCACACAGGGTTGTTCCGAAATCAATTATCCCCTTGATAGTTTCACTCGTGATCCCGCTTGATTTCTTTATCCAGGTTGCCCCGGAATCCGTGGATACGAAAACACCGCGAAATGTTCCGGCATAGAGTTTCGGGCCGGAAGGAGTCAGACTGTAGACCGTGGGGTAGAAGAAGTGGCGCTGGAAGTAGTCCTCGTAGGGGAGGCCTTGCGGTAGCAGAAACCACGTCGACCCATTGTCTGTCGATCGGTATGGTCCTCCAAAATCGACTCCTGCGTATAACTTTGAGCCGTAGGACCCAAGACATACTACATTTTCACTCATCCCAGCCAACTGAACCCATTGCGCCGTGGCAGTTGATGCGAGATGAGCGATGATGAGGATCAACAGGAGAAGCCGGGGTTTCGAAATGCACCGTGCTATCATGCGTCGAACTACGAGAGTGATTGAATTTTCGTTGTGCCCGGTCTTCTGCATCGAGCTGCCCCCCCCCATAATTTGTGTCCGCTGCACTGATAGCGGGTTAACATCGCTGCAGAAGTGAGCAAATCGCCCTCATCGCGTCACAACACCCAGATGTACGTTACGTTGATGCGCTCTGATGCGCAAGGGCTTGAACTGGGTATTATGCGAATGGTCAGAAATCGGAAAGTAGTGTTTGCAGTAAGATTTCGGAGGTTTCGACGCTCATTGTGGTGATGGCTGCCACGCGGTGTGGGCTGGACTAGAAGCCATGCTTGTTGCGATGGATTCGTGCCGTCCGCTGAAGCGGACGGGAATGGTGCGGATTTTCTGATGGGGGTGCATTCTGCGTATCCAAAAAGAAGCCCGTCTTCTACTCGAGAATTCACGGAAAGATGACGGACTTCTACGCAAATAGTACGGCGTCACCTCAACGGCTTCGTCGCCGCACAGGTCTGAAATCCGACAGCGACCTTCTCCACACGCCATCTCCCCAGGTTCCGACGAAAACATATTTGTCCGTCACTGCGATCGAGCGTATGTTCATGTTCGTCAATCCACCGCTTGCCGGAGTCCACTTCTTTCCGCCATTGGGCGAGTAGTACACCCCGCCTTCTGTCCCTGCGAAGAGAATCGATTTGCCGTTCTTCTCTAAGGTACTTCCAAGAGACCAGACATACAGATTCTTGAGTCCAGAGCTGATGTGTTCCCAGACATCGTTCCCAGACAACCAAGCGCCAGTGCCAATGATCGAACCGGCAAAAAGATCATGTCCGCCACCACGAGCCGGGCAGACTGTAAAAGCGTGAACGTCGCGAACCCCTTTGGCCTCCTTCCATTGTTTGCCACCATCCGAGGAGAAATAAACAGGGCCGATAGTTCCAGCATACAGATATGAATCTCTTGAAGCCAAGCACCAAATCTCCTGCGGGTACTTCTCTGCATTCGTGCTTACCCAATGTGATCCGAAGTCTGTCGAGCAATACACGCCATCGTAGTAGGTTCCCGCATACATCATCACACTGCCGTCAGATCCGGGAATGACGGCAAACGCAAAGATATTTGGTCTCGCCAGGGAGATTTCGGCTTGTTTCCATGTTTTGCCTTTGTCACCCGAAACATAGATTCCGCTGCCATTCGTGCCTGCGACAATATGTGATCCAAAGACTGCAAGCGAAACCACATCGATGTCGTTCAGGCCAAGCAATGTCCAGTGAGATCCATTGTCCGTTGAAGAAAACACTCCTCCACCGGAACAGCCAGCGAAGATGTCAGTCCCATTTGTACTATCCCGGGACTTCGTCATGGCATAGACGTGCTGGTATCTCAGACGGGAACCAAGCTGTAGCCACTGTGGATAGGCTGTTGAGAGGAAGATACAAAGGCAGAAAAATGAGTACGTGAGCAGACGGAAAGTCTTCATGACGGATCTCCCTTCGATGGCAGGACGGTGCGGCGGGGATGTCAGTGTTGAAAGGTACCTCGAAGAATGTTGAAGCGCAAATCGTGACCGAAGGCGGGGAAAATGGAACTGCCAAAAACGGCAAAGGCGGTTCGGGACATGATGCGTGGCGTGTGGGCGTTACCTCACACGATCTGGACTAAAGTCTGTTTGTATTGTGTGGGTGTCTCTCCGTCCCCTGAAGGGGACGGGAAGGGAGATGATTCACTACTACTGTGACGGTCTTCTTGACTTTGCCCTTTCCACGCAGAGCGTGGGAGCGAGCCAAGATCGTAACCCGAAGGGTTTGGACCTCAGACCAAGCCGTTCGTTTGTAACGAACGGCGACGGACGAAGGCTGGAGCGTCACGCAACCTAAAGGTTGCGATTACGGGTCAAGACTGCGATTCACGCGGCTGCGGATTGCTGAGCAGGTACATCCTTCGACAGAGTTTACCCCGTCGCAAGACGAGGAGGTGGTTTCGGATTCTGGACACCAGATGCGGAATGACGATGTGACACTTCAATACAGCGTGTCAACATCTGCGACGTGGTTGTCTCGAATAGTGATCATGATCGATTGCCTCTTTGCGCGGCTGCCGGGATCGAGCTTCAGCTGCAAACTGTCGTACACAAGAGTTCCATATTCCGGACCATACCAGTTTTCTTTCTCCGGATCCCCGAGTGCGCCCAGTAATGCACGGCGGTGCATCCCCTTCAGGGAATCGATCGCCCCTGCACTCCAAACCCGTTCCAATCTGTTCACCTTCAGCTCGGCCTCGCGCTGTGTTTCGGATTTGCATCCCAGGAATCCCAGGAGAACCAGGATTGGAACTATGAAGCCCAGAGCAATGCGAACAGGGAGCACGGGTATCATCCTTTTACCTTGCTCAGAGTGACTGATGCTTTTTGCTACGGTGCGACTTCGGTCGGCTGCGTTACACCGAGAATCTCGTACAACGTTGTGCGTTGTGCGGCAGCAAACCCGGATTCGTGAATCAGCTGAATGCACTCATCGACGTTCGTCTTGTTGACGAAGTTCGCGGCGGCATGGACGTTTTCTTCCAACAGGGTTCCGCCAAAATCGTCAGCACCGAAATGCAGAGCAATCTGGCCGGTCTTCTTCCCTTCGGAAAACCACGATGCCTGTATGTGGGGGAAGTTGTCGAGGTAGATTCGGGAGAAAGCGATCATCTGAAGATATCGCGTCGAACTGGCATAGTGAGGAATAATCTTCTCGAGCGGAGTGTTCCCGGGCTTGAATGACCACGGAACAAACGCCGTGAAACCACCGGTCTCATCCTGAAGCTTGCGGATGCTTTCCAGATGCTCGAGGACGTCTTCATCTGTTTCGAGATGCCCGTACATCATCGTCGCCGTAGACTTGAATCCAATCTTGTGAGCTTCGCGCATCACGTCGAGCCAATCGGCTGAAGTCCCCTTTTTGCTGCTGATTTTCTTCTTTACACGATCCGCCAAAATCTCCGCTCCGCCGCCGGGAATTGACCTCAGTCCGGCGTCCCAAAGCTGTTGGAGGACCTCATTTATTGTGAACCCTGAAATCTGCGACATTCCAATGATCTCTGAGGTTGAAAAGAAATGTGGATAGATTTGCGGAACCTCTGCAACTGTCCTACGGACCATCTCGAGGTAGTAGTCAAAGGTCAGCGAGGGATGCACACCACCTTGCAGCAGAACTGTTGTAACACCCTGAGCCGCAGCCGCCTTGAAATTCTGGATCATCTGATCGACGGTGTAGGTATACTCCCCCTTCTCACCAGGATGCCGATAGAACGCGCAGAAGATGCAATCGATGTTGCAGACATTCGAATAGTTCGGATTCGTGTCGATCAAGTATGTTACCGATCGATCAGGATTCTTATGAAAGCGAATCTCATTGGCGAGGGCTCCCAGATCGAGCAGCTCCAGATGCCGAAGCAAAAGGAGCCCTTCCTCCTGCGTGATCCGATTTCCTTTTCTTACCTTTTCTTGCAACCCTTCAACCGTCATGACTCTCTCTTATAATGATATGACGTAACCTGCTCCTTTGAGCTCCTTCATGATGCTTAAGCTTGCTTCTTCGAGCTTGACGACGATCGGCTTGGTGAGAACGCCGGGAATATTCTTTGGTACTTCTACATCCGACATGTGCAGCACAACCACGTGTCCCCTGCCAAGCTTTCCGACAAAATGCCCCAGTTCAAACATCGCGTACGCCGTATCATCGGAATTGAAGATGAAGAACGCGAATCGTGCATCCGGATCATCCGGAATGGAATCGAGCGCAAGCATCTCGCCTCTGATCCGGTCGAGAGGAATCTCGGAGACGCCGATATCATCCAGAAAAGCAGCCAGCTGCTGACGCAACGGATCATTGATCTCCCCCACGACATATGCCGACTTTGGAGCTACTGGTGCGGATGCAGCAACAGTAACCGGCTGAGGAGCCGCAGCAGGGACACCACCCGGCTTGGGGGGGGGCTTCAGCGTTCGGACACCACTTGTAGACTCAGTCTGAGCTACTGCAGGCTGCTCTTGAACGTGCGGCCTCTGGACCGGTACAGGTTCGACAGCAAGCTCAGGCGACGCTTTCAACTTCTCAACGAGCTCCCTGATACTCGAGAGTGTCAAGTACGCGGACGCCTGATAGAAGAATCCACCGTTGGAGTCACCGACGATCTTGTTCTTGTACGGAACTCCAATTGGTCCCACCACCTCTAGAGATTCCAGGCATGCTTTGCGCCACGCCAGATATTTGTCCTGCATACGCGCATTGTATCCCGAGAAATCGAAGCCACCGAGAGGGGACAGCTTCGTTCCTTCTTCCACAAGTTTTTCAAATCTTTGGAGCAGATTCTCAGACATAGACGGTGCTAAGCAACAGGCTTTCTTTGCGTCGCTGTGCGGCTTGGCGGTTATCATTTACCGCAAAGAGCGCCACGAGCGCAGCTAAGGAGTTGTTCATTTTTGTTCCACTTCCGTTTCAACAGATGCCAGCAGATTCTCAAACACCTCTATCGCCCGCCACTCTCTTTCTCCCATCCGATAATTAAATCCCTGCAGGTATTCTGTTGCTTCCATAGGATTCAATCCGATACGTCCGGCGTGCATCTGACTGATCCGCTCGAGCTCGAGTTCCCCCTTTTCAAGTGCATCTTGAATAAGTGAAGCCAGCTCATCTCGCGACGCCAGCGGCAGTGCTTTTCTGACTGCCCACACTGCAAACACGAACGGCAGTTTCTGCCAGTCATACCACTCCGTTGCGAGGTCATACACAAGTTCAAACTTCTCCAATCCGAATTTCTGTCGCCTGAGCGCCTCGTCTCCGATCAGAAGAACCGCATCGAAGCCCTCGTAGTCGTTGACGCCCGAATGAAGACGTTTCAACTCAGCCTTGACGCCATGCTTCTTTTCCAGCAACACCCGGAGAAGGCGAACAGAGGTGGCCGTGTCATCAATGATGCCAATGACTTTGTTATTCAACTCCTGCCAGCCGTGGTTACTGAAGAGCATGACGCTCTTCACTTGATCCCTGGTAGCAATGCAATACGGCAGCGGTGTGAGGATGTCCTTCTGGCTGAGGTAGTCCGCCAGCGAGAACAATCCGGCATCAATCTGATTGTTCCGCGAGAGATCGCCCATCCTGCGCGGAGAAACTGGAAGTAGTTTGAACTTCCGTTTTTCAAAATGATGATAGAACGGAACAGAATTGAGATAAGGAATTTGGCCGATGACGTTCGGCGAAAACACATTCAAGGGATTATAGAAGACATCCCGCTCAACAGGGACCTTGCCGGCATCCCGAATGATCTTGATGATCTTTTCCTTCGTTAACTGCATCGGAGTGATCGCGCCTGCGTCGTGAGCGATCTTCTCGCCGCCGACGGTTCCATCCAAATCATCCGCTCCGAAGTTCAGAGCGACGGAAGCAACTTCCTCAGTCAGCATCACCCAATACGCCTTGATATGCGGGAAATTGTCGAGCATGAGTCGGGATACAGCGATCATCTTCAGGTCATCAATCGCCGAGGTGAACCGATGCGTCGGCTTGATGCCGGTATCTCCGGGTTGGAACGCGAGTGGTATGAAGGTAAGGAAACCGCGGGTTTCGTCCTGCAAAGAGCGCAGCTTGATCAGGTGATCGACGCGTTCCTCAAGGGTTTCGATATGCCCGTAGAGAATCGTGCTGTTCGTGGGGATCCCCATGCGATGCGCTGCACGATGGATATCCAGCCATACCTTGGCGCCTATCTTTGAACTAAAGAGCCGCTTTCTCACACGTTCTGAAAACACTTCTGCACCGCCTCCGGGCATGGTGCGCATGCCTGCATCTTTCAACTGCTTCAGGACTTCCTCGATGGGGAGTTTGAACTTTTTGTGGAAGAAGTCGATCTCCACCGCTGTGAATGCTTTGATGTCGGCATCGGGGAATTGCTGCTTGATCTGCCGAAGCATTTCGAGATAGTAATCCCATTTCCAATCCGGATGTAAGCCTCCGGTGATATGCACTTCATGAATGTCTGGCGTAAGCTTATGCAGAATCTCGTGGATGGTCATCTCGTACGCGTCCGGCTGACCGGCTTTGGTCGCAAAGTCACAGAACTTGCACGCCAGAACGCAGATGTTCGTCGGTTCAATCTTCTGATTCAGCACAAAGTAGACTGCATCTCCGCTACGCGCCTTCTGAACGAAGTGAGCCATCTTGCCTAAAGAGATGACATCGATCGTCCGGAACATCGTCAGGCCATCGTCAAACGAGAGCCTTTCTCCACGCTGCACCTTCTCCCAGATCGGAATCAGGCTCGTGTCCATAAAATGTATTGTCTGTCCCATTCTTCCTTTGCCCTACGTCCAGTACTCTTTCCAACGACTGTCAACCTTTTTGACAATATCTTCCGGCATCTTCAGCGCCTCGGGATACCCCGTTTTCCACGTTGCATCGATCCCCATGAGACCTTTGTAGATAGGAGAAATGCCCATCAAACTCTGCTCGGAGAATATGACATCCCGTTCGCAGTCGAATCTCGTAAAGACGCCCCAGATAGTGTTCTCACGATCCCGAATATCCACATCTTCGCTCACCGCAGTGATCATCGTAAGGTGTTGAAGTTCTTTGCGCTTGACCAGTTTCTCAACCACTGCCCTTCCCTTCTCCGCCACCTTGACGAGCAGAAGGCAATTATCCCAGACATACGCATCGAGAATTCTTCGATCCATGGCGCGTATGTCGGACAACCGCGCACGGGAAGTCGACTTCAGTTTGGATTTTGTCTCACTCTCAGGACGCTGCTTTCGAGTGGCATCGAGAATCATCTTGCTGCCGAGTTCCATTCTGAAGCTTGTAAAATCGAGCGTGTCGAGCGGAACCCTCGGAAGAAGAACAAAGTCAAAATGCGGATCGAAATTCTGACCAATCTCTTTCAGAACCACGCTCCAGTCTCGAACATCAACACCCGCTGAAACAAGAACCAGGCACTTCGTCAACGAAAGCTGGCCGGTTCCCAGCAAGCCCAGCGCCGCTTTCATCGCCTCTTTCTTGTACCGCGCATCGACCGAAACGACCAGGAGATTGTGAAAGCCCGATTCATAATATGCCCACACATCCCGAACTTCCGTGTGCAGCATTCGGGCAAGAGGTCCAAGAATCTCCTGTGTCGCATCTCCAAGGAATTTGTCTTCCATCGGCGGTATCCCTACAACAGTTGCGGGATATACCGGGTTCCTGCGATGCGTCATGGCCGTCAGCCGAAAGACAGGAAAATCAGCTGAGTGCGAGTAATGACCAAAGTGGTCACCGAATGGTCCCTCGCGTCTTCGTTCTTTCTGGTGAACGACGCCCTCAAGAATGAACTCTGCATTCGCGGGGACTTGTATCGGGATGCTCTTTCCGAGTGTCATGCCGATCGACGCTCCCCGAAGGAATGCTGCGAAAGCGACTTCATCCATTCCCTCCGGAAGTGCTGCAACGGAAGCAAGCAACAACGCCGGATCCGTTCCTAATGCAACAGCAACCGGAAGATCCTTACCGAGTTGTTCAGCGCGATGATAATGGAATCCTCCCCCCTTTTGAATCTGCCAGTGCATGCCGGTTGTCTTTGCATCATACACGTGAAGCCGATAGATCCCGACGTTTCGCTTGCCGTCGACAGGATCGTATGTCATGACCTGGCCGAGGGTCAGAAACCGGCCGCCATCTCCGGGCCAGCACGTCTGAATTGGCAGAGCATCCAGATTTGGCTCGGCGACCACACGCTGCGAATCTGCGAAGGCTACACCCCTACCGCGCGACGAGAGAGCTTTGAAGACCATCGTGCGCTGCTTCCAAAACGTTCCAGGACGCGGCGGCATCATCGACTCGGCGAAGCTGAGGAGCTCTCTGCCGATGTCACCCGGATGCCTGCCAAGCGCATGCTCGATGCGTCTCTCGCTCCCGTAGACATTGATCGCAAGCGGGAATCTTGAGCCTTTGACATTCTCAAAGAGGATGGCCGGTTTGTTCTCGCGAAGTCCCCGAATCGCAATCTCAGTGAGCTCGAGATACGGATCGACTTCAACGCTGATTCTTCGGAGCTCGCCAATGGATTCCAGGTAGCGAAGATAATCACTCAAGGAGGGGAATTTCATAGAGGGTCGTTTCTCATGACGATTGTTTACTCAAGCTCCTCGGCTCTCCAGCCCTGTGACTGACGGAGACCAACAACGCCAAGGACTTTTTCCACGTAGGCCTGGACAAACTCATCGACTGATTTCGGCACATGGTACATCGGAGGCGAAATCGGCATGATGATTGCTCCGTCGCGAGACAATCGTGCGCATTGTTCAAGCGTAATGGTTGATAACGGAGTCTCCCGGATGCACAGGACCAGTTTGAATCGCTCCTTGAGAGCAACCTGGGCTGCCCGGGTAATCAGGGTATCGCCGATGCCCGAGGCAATTTTGCCCAATGTGGAAGTTGAGCAAGGGAAAACGACAACAGCGTCAATGTCATTTGAGCCGGAAGCAATTGGCGCTGACAGATCGTCATCGGAAAACTCTCTCTTAACGTCCGGCAGCAGGTCCTTCACACCAATGCCCAGCTCGTCCTTCAGAAGCACTTTCCCCCATTTGCTCACGACGAGGTACTTCTCCGCATCGCACCGCTTGAGGAACTCCCGCGCATAGATCGCACCCGACGATCCCGTTATGCCGATGACAATTCTCATGGGAAATACACCCCGACGACGATCATTCCCAGGATCACAAACCCAAGCACTGCGTTGATCTTAAAAAAAGCCATTTCGACATCCTCTGCCTTCTTGTGCTCAAGGTAGAGCAAGAAGCCCGAGAGCACCAGAAGCGGCAATGCCGCGATTGCTCTGATGTACAAGATGAACAACAACGCCAATGCAATGAACGACAAAAAATGGAGACTCGCTGAAATTCGCAGAGCCGTCCGTCTCCCGTAGCGAGACGTGAAGGAATACAGCTGCTCCCGACGATCAAACATTTCGTCGAGAGTCGAATAGATGATGTCGAATCCTGTCACCCAGCAGAGTGTGAAAAGTGCGAGCAAAGCGCCAGGAAGGAGATTCGAGAGCGATTGCTGCACTGCAAACCACCCTCCAAGAGGACCCATGGCGAGTCCTAATCCCACACCAAAGTGTGCCAATGCTGTGAACCTCTTCATGTAAGGGTAGACAGTGAAGACGAGAAGCGGCAGAGGTGACATCATCAAGCAGAATGGCGAAATAAGAGCCGCTGCTCCCACATAGAGGGCGATACCGGCCAAAAGAACCAGCCCGCCTTCCAGGACACTCATTCGACCGCTCGGTATTTCACGTACCGATGTACGTGGGTTGCGCCTATCGATTTCCCTGTCGATCAGTCGATTCAGCGACAACGCTGCTGTCCGCGCACCGGTGGCGGCAGCCAGAACCAGACCCAGGAGAGCCAACGTCGGAGGTTCTTTTGCTGCCAGAAATACACCGCTGTAGATGAGCGGAAGAGAAAAGAGGGTATGTTCAATCTTGACGAATCGGACAATCTTCTGAAATTGATGCAACGAGCTACCTTGCGTGTTGGCCGTGATTTTCCTTCAATATAACGGAATTTGTTTAGCCAATCAAGAAATGCAAATCAGCCCTGAAAAAGCAAATGCCATCAAATTCGATGGCATTTTGCGCAGTATTGTCTCCCGCAGAGTCGCAAAGAACGCAAAGGTTCTTGTTCCTGGATTACTTAACGTATTGCGTGATCTTTTTACTTGATGAGGCTTCCACTCTCGAGATCACCGTTGACTGTCAAGAGCTCGAGTTTCCCCGTACTGTCGCTGGCGGCAAGCAGCATCCCATTCGATTCCTGCCCCATCAGCTTTGCAGGCTGAAGGTTGGAGACAACTGCAATCCGCTTTCCGACAAGATCTTCCGGTTTGTAGTGCTGGGCGATGCCGGCAACGATCTGACGCCGTTCTGAGCCTATCTCCACTTGAATTTTCAGAAGTTTTTCGGATTTTGGGACGCGCTCAGCGCTTATCACGAGTGCGAGTCGCAACTCCACTTTCTTGAAATCGTCGATCGATATCTTTGGCTTCGCCTCGATCGCGGGCTTCGGCTGCTCAGGAGCGGCCGGATTGTTCAGTGCCTCTATGATGTCTTCGATTTGCTTGTCCTCAATTTTCGTTACGAGTATTTCTGCCTTCTTCAATGAATGTCCGGCCTGCAATTTCAATTCGCCGGCACTTTCCCACCCTGCTGCTGAAGGCGTGCCCTCGAGATTCAGCGTCGCCCAGATCTTCTGAGCCATAACGGGAACAACAGGTTCCATCAATATGGCAAGCGAGCGAACCACCTGCAAGCAGGTGTTCAGTGTCATTGCGCACTGTTCCAGGTTGGACTTTGATGTCTTCCAGGGCTGACCGTCGTTAAAATATTTGTTTGCCGCCCTGGCGACATTCATAGATTCGATCACCGCCTCCCGAAACTTGTAGCGATCGTAGAGATCGCCGATTTTCGTCGGCGCGTCGGCCAGTACTGCAATCATCTCCTTCTCCAGAGGTCCGATCGATCCGGAAGACGGCACGACACCATTGAATGTCTTCTCGGTGAATGCAAGCGTCCTGTTCACAAAATTACCGAAAATATCAGCGAGTTCGTTGTTCGTTCTCGCCTGAAAGTCCTTCAGATAGAAATCGCTGTCCCGCGATTCCGGCAAGTTGATCGCAAGCGTATAGCGAAGTGAATCGGCCGAGAAATGCTTGAGGAAATCCTGAAGGTCAATACCCCAACCCCTGCTCTTGGAGAACTTTTGTCCTTCAAAATTCAAGAACTCATTCGCTGGAACATTCTCAGGCAAGACATACTGTTCTCTGCCGGCGTCGTTCCATGCCATCAGCATGGAGGGAAAGACTATGCAGTGAAAGACCACATTGTCTTTTCCGATGAACGCGACGTATTTCGTGTCAGTGCCGAGCCAGTACTCTTTCCATTTGTCCGGTTTCCCGATCCCGGCAGCCCACTCCTTTGCAGAAGAGATGTAGCCGAGAACGGCATCGAACCAGACATACAAGACCTTTGATTCATATCCCGGAACAGGCACAGGAACACCCCAACTCAGGTCCCGTGTCACCGCCCTATCCTTCAATCCTTCCTTGAACCAACTTTCACAATATCGAAGGACATTCTCCTTCCATCCATCCCGCGCAGACCGCTCCTTGATATACGCTTCCAGTCGGGTTTGGAAGTCACCCAGAGGGAAGTACCAATGCGACGTCGTGCGAACAATTGGGGTTGTCCCGCACAGTTTGCATTTCGGGTCGATGAGCTCTGCTTGATTCAGCCATGTCCCGCAATTCTCACACTGGTCGCCACGGGCCTGGGTGTATTTGCAGCTCGGACATGTCCCTTCGACATAACGATCGGCAAGGAACATCTTGTCCTTCTCGCAGTACAGCTGCAGTTCTTGTTTCTCACGCAGGATTCCTCGTCGGTGGAATTCGGCAAAAAACTCCTGCGCAGTCTTGTGATGAAGGGGAAGTGAAGTTCTAGAATAGTTGTCGAAACTTATCCCCACGTTTTTGAACGCCTCTTTGTTCATCGCGTGGTAGCGGTCAACCACAGCCTGAGGAGTGATTTTCTCCTTTTCCGCTGTTACAGTAATGGCCACACCGTGTTCATCCGATCCGCAGATGAACAGGACATCGCGTTTTTGTGCCCGCTGATAACGGACATACATGTCCGCCGGAAGATACGCGCCCGCAAGATGGCCAAGATGGAGTGGACCATTTGCGTACGGCAATGCCGCTGTAACAAGAATTCTTTGAGGTTGGGATTTCACTGCTTTGCTGAGATTATGATGCGAGAGATCGTTTCAAGTCGATTGCAAGACCAGTGACAACAAGAGGAAGGTAGCCATTTTTGCCAACAAGAGCAATGCTCGCTTCGACCCGCTCCAGAGCCTGTGCGAGCTTCGCGCGCGGAAATTTCTGATTGAAGCTTGTGAGATCTTTAAGATGGTCGAGATTCAGGAGTCCTTCTTCTCCCTGTTCGCGCAGAACCAAAGCATCACGCAGCCAGACACCGAGCAGTTTCATCCATCGTTCGACGGCAGACCGATCTCCGAGTCCCGCGATGCGTTCAATCTCCTGGGCAAGGGGGATCTTGTGCGCGCCCAGAAGCAGGCGAAGAAACTGTACCGCCTCCTGACGTTGTTCGACCATATCCACGGAGAGAAGCTCAAGTGCCGATGTGTAACTTCCGTGGGCCAGACGGGCAATCAACGCTGCCTGGTTTTTTTCGACGCCATTTCGTGAAATCAAGGCTTCCTGCAACTCTTCCTCGCTCAAAGGATCAAACTGGAGAAGCTGACACCGTGAGATGATCGTTGGAAGCAACTGTTCTTTCTGGGCAGTTGTCAGAATAAAAATGGAATCCGAAGAAGGTTCTTCAAGGGTTTTCAAAAGGGAGTTGCTCGCTTCCGCATTCATTTCTTCGGCGTTCGAAATAATGAAGACGCGTTTTCCCCCTTCAAATGCCGAGAGGGCCGCCTCACGCCGGACATTGCGCACGCTGTTAATCTTGATGAAGTTCGCCTTCGGAACTTCAATGCGATGATAGGGATTCTCTGCCTTCAGCCGCAACTGTTCCTTGACAGAGTTGAGCTGGTCTTCGGACAACGACCCGACGGGATCATCCCCCGACTGCTCATTTTTCCCGATCGGCAGAGCGAACACAAGATCCAGGTTCGGATGCTGAAGCAGGTCGATCTTTCTGCAGCTTGCACATGTCCCGCACGGTTCGAGCTTGTTCTCCAGGCAGTTCAGCGCGCGGGCAAATTCGATCGCCATCGCATCTTTACCGACCCCTTCCCCACCCCAGAACAGATGCGCGTGAGCAATGGTCCCCGACGAAATCACCCGTCGGAGAAGCTCTTTGACTCGGTGTTGACCTATGACGCGCTCCCATCCCATTCAAGAGTCCCTAGAAGGCATGACCGATACCAAAATGAAGAACGAAGTTCCCAAGCGTTTCCTTGTAGAACTGTTTTTGCGTGATCCACTGATGCCCTGCGACGTCCGCCGGGTCATACACCCTAAATCCAAAGTCAACTCTGACGGGTCCGGCGATGGTTGCGTAGCGCACTCCCATCCCCGAGGCCATTGCGAAGTCGGTGACGCGCATCTGATCTACCGTTGGCCAGACGTTTCCGACATCATAGAAGAAGACGAGTGAGAATTTGTTCAATTCAATAAACCCAACTCTTCCGGCGTTCTTGAGAAGGTTCCATCGCTCTTCCACACTCGCTTCAAACACCGTATTTCCCCCCTCCTCGGGAAATCTCGAGGCAGACAGTTCCCGCGCCCTCCATCCCCGAACGCTGCCGCTTCCTCCTCCGAAGAACCTGCGGGTGATCGGAACAGGGGCTGGAGAATTTCCGTACAGAACCGAAACACCGCCATAGAGACGCAATGCAAGAATAGCATCCTGGACTCCGGACGGATCCCAATACCAGTTGCCTCGACCGGCGAGCTTGACGTATTTCGAATATGGCAGATCGATCCCGAACAGGCCGCCGAATACGGAAGGAATGATCCCGGCCTCTTCAAAAGTAATGGAATGGAAAAATCCGCCGGAGGGATAGAAGGCATCATTGCGCTTGTCCCTCTGCAGCGTCCCCGAGATAATAGAGTTAAACTGCGGACGCCGATCAATGCTGAGCGAATCGAAGTAAAGAGCGCCGATTTGGGCATTGATCGGTTCGTAGCCGATGCGCTCCAGGCTCCAATCGAGAAAGACCGTCGTGTACTCGGCCGTCTGGGATGTCACTCCAATCCGTCCGCGTATAATGGGGTTGAAATAGTACTTGTTCCGCTTGTCAACGATGAACGACAGAGACGGCGTAAGTGATGTCTTGTTGTTGAGGAAAAACGGCTGGTTGACTTGAAACGAAAGCTCCGCATTTCCAATGACGCTGCTGTCCCTCAACCCGGTCCCATGAAACACTCGTGAAAACTCCACATCCTGGATCGACTGGATCTGGACCTGCAATTTTGCTTCGAAATATCGGGCGCCACCAGAAAAATTTCGATGGTTGTACCCCAAACCGAGAAGAACGTTAAAGGCGTTGTTCTCGTCATTGACACCCACTTCTGGCACGATTTCCTGAAATGGGCGCGGCCGCACGAAGACCTGCATCGGTATTGCCTGTCCGCTGTCCGATTTCAACCCAACGATCGGCTCGATGCGCGATGCCTCAAAGACTCCGAGTCGGTTCAGGTTCCGCTCACTGTCCCTTCGCCTGGCTTCGCTATAGAAATCCCCCTGTTTGAAATCCAGATGCTGCCGGATAACGTCGCTGTCGACATTCCAACTCACTGCTGTGTCCTGACGGACGCTAATGTCACCGAATACGTAGCGTTTTCCACGAGAGACGGCAACGATCAGGGTGAAGTTGTTTGAGGAGGTATAGCGATGCCCGACGACGCTATCNNAACGAACGGATCACCGACCCGAATCAACGGGCGAGACTTGATTTCTTCCTGAAGATCTGACGGAACGTCGTCAAATCCGATGTACTGGATTGTGTCGATGAGCGATCGCGGTCCCTCTTGAATGACAATGGAAAGCTCGATCGTCATCCGATCGCTCCGAATTTTGATCGAAGTGTCGATATGCGTCTTGTAGAATCCTTCGTTCTGGTAAAACTCGCGAAGGCGGGCATAGTCCTGATCGAACGCCAGGGGGTCAAAGAACTCCGGTTTGTCTCCAAGCTTTTCACTGATCTTGTAGAGGAATTGCCAGAAGCCTGCGGGCGTCTCTTTGGTGCGCATCACCGACAGGAGAACATCATCGCGAAACGTCTCATTCCCCTGGAAACGGAGGTCGGCGATTTNNCTATTTCACAGATTCGCCGTCTCATGAGATATTCACAAAAAAACCCAGCCACGAAACGCTGGGTTCAATACTGGCCCTTTCCGTCCTCAACGAGAGCAGCCTCAGAGAAAAACCACTGAGGTGTCAATATTCCTTGTCGTCCTCAAAGAAAAAGTCTTCGTCCGTCGGGTAATCGGGCCAAATCTCCTCCATGCTTTCGTATGGCTCGTCGCTGTCTTCCAGTTCTTCGAGATTCTGGAGAACCTCAAGCGGAGCGCCCGTCCTAACAGCATAGTCGATTAATTCCTCTTTTGTCGCAGGCCACGGTGCATCATCCAGATACGAGGCCAGTTCGAGTGTCCAAATCATTGTGCAAAAACTCCTCCGAGAGCATATCTCTGCCCGCGAGCATGTCGCCAGCCAATTCCATTCTTATCGTGAGGAAGCGAGCTGCTCTTTAATCTTCTGATAGTCAACGTCGTCGAAAAAGTAATCGACGGGATTTTGCAGGACTCCGTGCAACCGAACTTCGTAGTGAAGATGCGGACCCGTAACAACTCCTGTTCGGCCTGAACGTGCAATGAGGGCTCCGCGTTTGACATGCTCACCAGGTCGCACCAACACCCGGTCAAGGTGTCCATACACGGTTGTGTAGCCGAAGCCATGATTGATCACGACCATGATCCCTAGTCCCGCTGATGTCCGACCGGAGTTTTCGACGACACCGTCTCCCGTCGCGTACACCGGAGTTCCGACTTCGTTGGAAATGTCGAGCCCTTCATGAAAGAGCATTTGATGGTATACCGGATGGTACCGCATGCCGTATCCGTTCATGGAATAGAAGCCTACCATCGGTTTGATAGCCGGAATACACGGATACATTTCCTTGTTCTCATCATATTTGGAAACAGCTTCGCGATAACTTGTCTGCTGAAGCTGCATTTCTTTTTCAGCTTTCGTCACATTCATCCGAAGTTCGTTCAGCATCCGATTGATGCTTCCGGTGACGCCGAAATCGACACGGTCGTCCGTTCCCCCCGTTCCCGCTTCACGAGTGTCCAGATCGAGTTTCGGAAGGTCAACGAGCAAGCGAAGATGATTCCCCTCATCGCTGAGTGTCGTCAGCTTGCTGCGCAAACCGTCCATACGACCGGCAAAGACGCGCAATTGATCACGAAGAATATCGTTCTCCGCGACCAATGCCTTATTCTTCTGAATTCCCAGCCCCAGATAATCATCAAAGAACCGGTTCGTCTCAAGTCCTGCNNGCTTCGACAAACCTGAGAGACTTTGATGAAAAATAGTAGAGTTTGAATCTACTCATCCAGTACCCAATGATAACAACGTGGAAGATGAGGCGAATTCTCAAAAAACGGCGTACAATGGAAGCCGTAAAAAAGCTGCCCGAAGTTATAGAATATTTGAGGGTTTGTCAAGCCATTTTGTACCGACTACTCGAAATCGTGCTCGAAGTAGTCAATGGCTCTCCTCCCCTTCGTTTTCTCCGCAATTGCCGCGTCCAATCGACTGGCAAACTCCTTTGCCGAGTCATATCCGTAGTGTTTCAGCAGATAATTCAACGCGATGACCTCGACAATAACGGTAATGTTCTTTCCGGGGAAAATAGGGAGTTTCACATGTGGAATGTCCACACCAAGGATCGAAATGGTCTCTTGATCGAGGCCCGTTCTGGTGTATTCGATGTCATTTTTCCATTCCTGCAACTCAACGAAGATTTCAACTCGCTTCTGAAATCGAATTGAACGGATGCCGAAGATGGAGCGAATATCGATCAACCCCAAACCTCTTATTTCCATGAAGTGCTTCACGACATCCGTGCCGGCGCCGATGAGGATTCCCTCTCCTTTGCGCGTGACCATGATGACATCATCTGCCACGAGACGATGACCTCGTTCTACGAGGTCGAGGGCAATCTCGCTCTTCCCGATTGCCGATCTCCCCGCCAGAATCACGCCGATGCCATACACATCCATGAACGATCCATGGACGACGGTCTGCGGTGAGAATTGATCATCCAGAATATCACTGACGAAATAGACAAGTTTTGTTGTCTCGAGTGGAGTCTCGAAAACGGAGATTCCCCGCTGCGTTGCAAGAGCGAGGATTTCCGGATCAAGCTTGTTGCCATTGGTGATGATGATGCACGGGATGTCGAACTGAAAAAGCGTTTCGGCGGCATGAATGCGCTCGGAGAGACTGAGATGCCGGAGATAGCGGACTTCCGTATTCCCGACGACCTGTACCCGATCGTACGTGAACAACTCAACATATCCGGCCAGGGCCAATCCGGGTCGGTGGATGCTCCTGTCGCGGATCACTTTCTCAAAGCCCACGTCACCGTTGGCGCAAGTCATCTTCAGCCGCTCCTTGGTGCTCTCGAAGAAATAACCGACGGTGATGTTTTCGCGACGGGTCTCTTTGAAATTATCGAGTGTCATAAGGTCGTCCTGTCCTTCCTACACCTTCGCCTGCACACGCCGGACCTGCTTGCGATCTTTCTCATGCAATTTCTCCTTGTATTTCTTCAGTTGCGCGAGCACTTTCACGACGGCTCCATCGATGGACTTGTTGAAGTCATCAGAAGTCTGTAACGAGGTGATTTTTGATTTGTAGACCGAAAGGATGATTTCTGCCACCTTCACGCTGTTCTGGGCTTTCTCGAAACTCAGCTTGACCTCACATTTGAGTATGCCGTCATAGTAGTGCTCGAGTTTTTCAACCGCCGTCTCTGCGTACTCCACCAATGTTTCATGTGCTTTGAAATGTCGGGCCGTTACAGTCGTCTTCATACAAGCTCCTTTCATAACGCGTGATCGAGCGTTGCTCACCCGGTCTTCTTACCCCTTTGGATGAGATTGACGATAGACCTTCTTCATTTGTTCCGTCGAAACGTGTGTATAGACCTGCGTCGTCGACAAGCTCTCATGCCCGAGCAGTTCCTTGACAGCTCTCAGGTCCGCACCTCGATTCAACAAATGCGTTGCAAACGTATGCCGGAGAACGTGCGGAGATCTCTTTTGAAGTTCAGAGACTTTGCCTATGGTGCTCTTCACCATCCGGATCACCGCTTGCGGATAAAAACGATCACCTTTCGGTGTGAGGAACAGCGGAAGTTGTTCCTTCCCCTGCTTCTGATCGAGCACCAGCCTCCCTCTGTCGGCGATGTAGGCGCGCATCGCCTGCAACGCACGCCGACCGACAGGGATGATGCGCTGCTTCGAGCCTTTCCCGGTGACTTTCACGACTCCCTGGGAGAAATCGACGTCATCGACATTCAGTTGGATGAGTTCATTGAGCCTCATTCCCGTCGAATAGAACAACTCCAGAATTGCCGCATCTCGACGCCCGTGTTCAGTCGAACTATCAACCGAGTCGAAGAGGCGCTTGATGGCTGGCTCGTCCAGGAACGATGGCAATCGTTTTTCCAACTTCGGAGAAATAAGCGTGAGCGTAGGGTTCGTCGTAACGATCTTGTGACGTTTCGCGTAGCGGAAAAATGAGCGCAGAGAGGCAATTTTCCTCGCCACGCTCTTTTTGGTCAGTCCCTCATCGAGCAGCCCACCGAGATACGCCCGGAGCAGGTTCTTCCGAACCTCTTCGAGGGAACGAATTTCATTGGACAAAAGATAGGAAACAAAATGTCGGAGATCAGAATCGTACGATCGGAGGGTGTTTGGTGAATAGTTTCGCTCGACTTCCAGGTACTCGAGAAAACTGCGGACGCTTTTCTGCATACCACCAGAACCCTTTAGGATGGGCATGAACAATCGATAGGCGATTTACGCCCCAACAGCCATTTGTTCTTTCTCAAACTCCTCACCGCATTCAGGACACTTGAGATACTCTCCTCTGGTTTGTGTGTATTTGTTCACGATATAGGTCGATCCGCAGTTGGAGCAAGGTTGGTTGACCGGCTTGTCCCAGGAAGCAAAATCACATTCAGGATATCGATTGCAACCGTAGAAAACGCGCTTCCCTTTCTTCGTCTTTCGCTCCACCAGGTCGCCGGTCTTGCATTTCGGACATGGGATACCCATGGAGATGGGCTTCGTGTTCTTGCACGTCGGATAGTTCGAGCATCCGAGGAAGGTACCGAACCGCCCTGCCTTGACGACCATATCCCCGCCGCACAGTTCGCATTTCATCCCAACCAGATGCTCATGCTTCGCGGCATCCTCAGCCAGAGGCTTAGTGTTCTTGCAGGCCGGGTAACCGACGCAGGCCATGAATCGGCCATTCCGTCCCCATTTGATGATCATTTTGCGGCCGCATACTTCACAAATTTCCTCAGTCTCTTGCTGGAGCGACTTCTTGATCTTCTGAGCGTTCTTGTCGACCTTTTCCAGCGCCCGAATGAACGGGTCGTAGAAGTCCTTCATGACTTTGATGTACGTTTGCTTCCCTGAGGCTATGGTGTCCAGTTCTGCTTCCATCAGCGCTGTGAATTTCACATTGACGATATCCGGAAAATACTGAACAAGAAGCTTGTTCACTTGCATGCCCAGCTCGTTCGCAAACAGCTTGCGGTCCTTTTGCTCGACATACGTCCTGGCAATAACCGTGCTGACAATCATTGCATACGTGCTTGGGCGCCCAATGCCAAGAGACTCCAGCTCCTTCACCAGGCTGCTTTCCGAGTAGCGGGCCGGCGGTTTCGTGAAATGCTGACGATCAATAAGATTCTTGAGCATGGCAAGTTGACCCGACGCAAGGTTCTCCGGCAGCTTCGAGACCGGATCTTCCTCTTCTTTCTCGCCTCCGTTCTCCTCTGCAACATCATCATAGACCTGCAGGAAGCCACGAAAGACCGGGCGCTGATCCGTCGCCCGGAACAGATAGTCGCCACCGACGACATCAACAGAAAGTTGTTCGAACTCTGCCGGGGTCATCTGACATGCGACAAATCGATTCCAGATAAGCTCGTACAACGCATAAATATCCTTGTCAAGATGCTTCTTCACCATCTTGGGCGAATACTTCATCGATGTGGGGCGGATGGCCTCGTGAGCGTCCTGCGATGACTTCCCTTTTTTGAAGAGGCGCGGCTCTTTGGGCAGGTATTCCTTGCCGTAATTATCGTAAATGTACTCCCGAACATGCGCCACTGCCTCCGCACTTAATCGTGTGGAGTCTGTTCGCATATAGGTGATCAGTCCTGTGGGACCATCTTCGCCCACTTCGACACCTTCGTACAATTTCTGTGCGAGCATCATGGCACGCTTTGCAGACATCCGGAGGCGCCGGGCTGCCTCCTGCTGAAGTGTGCTCGTGATGAACGGTGCGGGGGCATTCCTTTTTACCGGTTTCCGTTCAACGTTCTTGATCTCAAACTTCTGCTTCTGAATGTCCTCCAGATAGCCGCGCATCGTTGTCTCATCAGGGATGCGAGGCTCTGCACCGGCCACCTTCTGCAGCTTCGCCAGAAACGGCTCGCTTTGCGAAGTCTGGAACTCCCCGGTGATGGACCAATACTCTTCAGGCACGAAGGCGCGAATCTGTTCTTCGCGCTCGCAAATGAGACGCAGGGCCACGGATTGAACACGACCGGCTGACAACCCGTAGTACATCGTCTTCCAGATAAATGGAGTCACCTTGTAACCGACGATACGATCCATCGCGCGGCGAGCCTGTTGCGACATCACCAGGTGTGCATCAATTTTCTTGGGATGGCGCATGCCTTCCTGCACGCCTTCTGCCGTGATTTCGTGAAACAATACTCGCTTAATGTTCTTGTTGATCCCTCGAATCTCACTCGCAAGATGCGCAGCGATGGCTTCACCCTCGCGATCAGGGTCAGTCGCAAGAAAGATCGTTTTTGCTTTCGCTGCCCGATTCCGCAGCTTTTCAATGACCTCGTCCTTGCCTACGATATTCTCGTAGGTGACTTCGAATTCATTCTCAACATCAACGCCCAGTTTGCTCTTGGGGAGATTCTTGATGTGGCCTACGGACGCCTCAACAACGTACTCCTTCCCGAGATACTTGTTGATGGTCTTCGCTTTTGAAGGTGATTCAACAATGATGAGTGATTTTTCCATGATGTACTATTAGTGAATCGTGTCGTCGCTATTCAGCGAAATTCGCCCGTTCATGCCGGTGGGACCGTCACTGTCCAACAACATACCGGCAACAAAGCTCTTCATCTCCGGCATGCCTGCGCTGGAGAACCCTGCACCCATAATCCGTTCGATGATGGTCTCAATGTCGGCGTTCGAAAGCAATCCGAGCTGCCGGCATTGAAGCAGGTATCCGAATCCTTCCGGAGTGATGACCATTTTCTCCGCTTCGTGAAGGACTCGATGGGACAACCGGGTATCCTGGTCCTTCGCAACGAGCTCCTGCCCGACGGACATTCGTTCAAAGAGCCATGAAAACGCCGTTGAGATCTCGCTCTGCGTATATCCGTTTTCCGTCAGCAGAGAAACATCGACGTCGTTCAGCTGCTTATTGGATTTCAGCTCACTCACCAGAAAGAGGATAATCTCTACAATCCGTTCCTGCATTTCACACTCACTTTTTTGATTTCGAGAGACGGGAAAGATAGAAATCTTCCTGCCGTGTCATCCGTGCCTTCTGTCCGGGACTCGCATCGGAGTACCCCACAAGGTGCAGCGTCCCATGAATCAGGAGCCGTCGCGTTTCTTCGGCGAATGTCACGCCGTACTCCCGCGCCTGACTCTTCGCCCTGTCAAGATTGACGTAAAGTTCAGCCTGTGCACCTGGCTCATCCTGACCTCCGAGCGGAAAAGCGATCACATCCGTCACGTAGTCATGGCCAAGAAACCGACAATTGATCCTGCGAATCGCACGGCTCCCCACGAAAACCACCGACAGCCGAAATGATTGCTGAGATTCATTCTTGAACACGCTTTGAATGGCCCGCAGAGTTTCCCGCTTCGGAAAACGAAGAGATGGGTGATTGTTCGTTGTGAAAATCATCCAACCTTATTCTGATGTTTCCGTTTGGACTTCTCTGTGCTTTTCCGACCGCCCTTCACCTCCGAGCCCAGGGAGACAGCTTGAGGAAGGATATTTTCGGTCAATGACAGTGCAATGCCGGAGAGCATAACCTCCGGTCCGAGTGCCGTGAAGTCCCCCGACAGGATTTCCCGGTCCACGTTTGCATAGAGCGAGCAGCCCCCTTCCCGCTCCACCGTAAGTCCCGAGAGCTTCCCGTCGACTTCCGCAACAAAGGTAATCTCTCCCAGGAGTTTGCTCACGACAAAGCCGGTGCAAAAATGCAGTTGCAAATGCGCCGTCGGAGTGTAGACCGAGATGAGGTTCCCTTTGCGCTGACCGATGTGGATGTTTGGATAGATTTCGAGAGCCAGCTTTCGATTCAGGCTCTTGTTTTCAAGTTCGTACCGGTAGTTGCTGCCTCGGTGCTTGGCTGACACACCAAGGATCTGTCCGATCTTCTTGATGTCGGTATCTTTGAATTCAAGTTCTGTCAATGGTCGTCCTGGCATATCCATCAAAGAAGGTAAAGCCCCGATGAGTCTTCCGTCACCGAAAGACATGGGGCTTTGACGTGAATAGGATGAATTCGTATGTTCAACTCAGCTTCTGCTCGATAGTCCCGTTTACCGATCTCGCGTTCACGCCCGGTGGAACAACGGTCTGCTGTTCGTCCTGAATATAAGTAAGGCATGAGCGATTGTCAAGTTAGATGGTGATGACGGTATTCTCCGCGGCGGCTTCGACTTCGAATTTGTAGCCCCGTGTCCTGACTTCCTTCTTGCACTTCCGGAGTATGTCGTCCACTTTTTCATCGCTATGCGACGGGTCGTGATGAAAGAGATACAGTTGTTTTACTTCTCCTTCTGCAGCAACACGAAGTGCAAAGAGATAGTGTGAATGCCCCCAACCCACCCGATCGATGTACTCTTCGGGAGTATACGTCGCATCATGGATCAACACGTCAGCTCCCTTGCAGAAATCAAACATCCGCTGATTCGGATCACCCACAATAGCTTCGTACTTCTGCTTGACACTTGTCTCGAAGTTGGAAAGATACGCCGCAACTTCGCGGTCGTACGGTTCATTGTCGCTCATGTACACAAGCACCTTGTCCT
This sequence comes from Ignavibacteriota bacterium, assembly GCA_003170475.1. Classification (GTDB taxonomy): domain Bacteria; phylum Bacteroidota; class Ignavibacteria; order UBA10030; family UBA10030; genus UBA9647. Next base: position 71,476 of record PMZI01000014.1, read on the forward strand.
TGTACTCCAAACGGAAGGCAACGGTGAATCCCGGATGGTTCAGATAGAGTGTCCTCAAGATGCAATCATGGATCTTCATTTCGCCTTCCTCGCGAATCGGGAGGAAGGTGAGCTTTGCTTTCAGTTCATGGAGTTGGACAGGAAAATAGATCCTGTTCATCTGCTCGGAGATGATTTCGCTCAAAGATTTGTCAGGCCGGTCTGTTCCGATAATCGTAAGCTCGTTCCCCGAGATGAAGGCCGGTTTGAAAAACGGAAATCCCTGAATGTGATCCCAATGCGGATGCGTGATCAGGAGGTGCGCTTTGAGCGACTCCCCTTTGTTGATCAGATCGTCCCCGAAATTCCGGATGCCTGTACCTGCATCGATAATCACCAGTTCGTCATCATCGAGCCGAACCTCGATACAGGGAGTGTTTCCTCCGTAGCGAACGGTGTGCTTTCCCGGCGAGGGAATCGAGCCACGAACGCCCCAAAACTTCAGCTTCATAGGTTCACCCATGAGGATCTATTCACGATATGTCCTGACATATTCCACGTAGTTGTGCGCTGACTGAGCAATCTGCTCCCGCTCCTCTTGCGTCAGCATTCTCTTCACGCGGGCCGGCACTCCGGCCACCAGTGCCCCTTCTGGCACTTCGAAATGCTCAAGGACCAACGCTCCGGCCGCAACGAGTGAATAAGGGCCAACGGTTGCATCGTCAAGCACCTTTGCTCCCATGCCAATCAGGCAGCAATCCTTCAATGTCGCAGCGTGGACAATCGCACCATGACCGATCGTCACATCAGAACCGATCACGAGCGGAAACTTTTCGTGAGTGACGTGGAGAACGGAATTGTCTTGAATATTTGTGCGCTCGCCGATGCGGATGAAGTGGACATCACCACGAATGACGGCATTAAACCAAACGCTGCTGTCTTTTCCGATCTCCACATCTCCAACAATCTGCGCACCCTCCGCTACATACACAGACGGATGAATCCTGGGTTTGATCCCCCGATAGGTGTGAATCATCTCTGCGAACTCTCCACGTATTTCGGAGGTTGCCACCCCGGACGATTCCATCGCACCAACTGAATCTTGATGCTTCCCAAGAGAACGTTCATCCGTGCCAAAATTGGAACGGAAGCTTCGTCGTTGCTGAACCACCCTCGAAATCCACCGGTCAGTCCGAAAATGCCGACGTAGTCCGCCTTGCCGTCAAATTCGATGACATCCACCGCGTAGTCGACGGCATCTGCATCCGCATCAGTTCTTTTGTTCCTGAAGTTGATGAGCGTCCGTTCCTGCTTCTTTTCGATGAGCGTTGGTACGCTTTCCTGGTTCTTCTGATGGACATGTTCTCGCGCATAATAGAACAACGATAGTCCATCCTGACAGTTGGCATCGACGGCAATGGTGTCGGAAGATTCCGGCTTTCTTTCCCCCGAAGGAAGCACCTTTCCGCTTTCGAGATACGCCTTCTTGCTCTCATAATCGAATCGGAAAATCTTGTAGTGCGTCTCCTTCTTCGTGCTGTCGTCTTCTATCCACTTGTACGAGTACACTGTCCCGTCCATTTCGCTATAAAAACGGATGTGCAATGTCACCAACCAGTCCAGGCCCGGATTTGAATCGATGAGAGCGCTCGTTTTGTAGAACGTCCTGCCGTCGCGCTCGTCCTTCCCCAACACTTTCATCCGAATGGTGCCAATGTTGAAGAATGAATAGCTGACTTTGTACTCGAGCTCTTCACCAACTTCGAGCATTTTGCTTTGCTGGGGGTCTGAAATCGCCGGCAGCTTCGGTCGGTCCCCCGGGAAGAAGTTAAGTCCCAGCAGGAAGAACCCGCTTACGATGATGGCACCCAAAACGGTCGATGTCATCTTCCAACGAATATGTTTTCTCACGCTCATTCCTGCACTAATTCAGCTTGGCAATCTTCTCTGCTTCCGGAAACAGGCTGAGCGCCTTCTGGAATTGAGTATCGACCTGCTGTATAATAGGATACCAACCCTCGTTCCCCCAGAGACTCCTCGCAAACGTTGCCTTGAGTCTCGTTTCAATGAATGGACGATCTTTTTCGAATTCTTTCTCGTCGATCTTGACCTCATGCTTTGTGAGGAAAGCACGGTATTCGTCCACGAGTTCGCCGGAGATGATGAATGATTTCTTGAACCGGTTCCAATCCTTCGCGTACTCTGTGCGAATTCTGAGACCCTTCCCATCCATATAGGCGGTGACAAACTGATCGGTCAAGCCACGCCGAAGGATGTTCAGCGTCAATGCGGTAGGCGCAGGAGATTTCACGACATAGTCGGGAGTGATACCTCCGCCGCCGTAGACAATCCTGCCTGCATGAGTCTTGAAGACGGGCCGTGTAGAATCCCCTTCAGCCTTATGCTCGAAGTTCTCCCCCTCTTTCTCCTGACGATCGAACGCCTCTTTCTCATAGGCTGCTTTTTCCTTCCCCTCGTAATCCCGCTGGATCAACCTTCCGCTTGGCGTGTAGTACCGCGCAATCGTCAACCGTAGCCCCGACCCATCCGTGAGCCTCCACTGACGTTGGACGAGGCCTTTGCCGAAACTTGTTTCGCCGACGATGAGACCCCTATCCCAATCTTGAATGGCTCCCGCGACGATTTCACTAGCACTTGCCGAGTAGTTGCTCAACAAAATGATTAAGGGAAGATTCTCAAACGGTTGTCCTGACTTTGCATAGAATACTTCGTCGAATTCCTTCTGCCGAGCCTTTGTATAAACGATCTTGTGCGGTTCCTTCTCAGTTCCGCCATCAAGGAAAAGATCCGCCATCTCAAACGCCTGTTCCAGCAGCCCTCCCGGGTTCGTCCGGAGATCCAGAATGAGCCTCTTCATGCCTTGTTGTTTCAATCCGGCAAGAGCCTGAGACACTTCGACATTTGTCTTGTCGCTGAACCTGTTCACGCTGACATAACCAACCTCGCTATTAACCATCAGAGAGACATCAACGCTGGTGAGAGCTATCTTGTCACGCACAATTTCGTAGTCCAGCAGTTCCTTCTCACCGGGGCGATAAATAACGACTTTGACCCTTGTCCCTTTCGGTCCTCTGAGACGTGAACGAACCTGATCATCTTTGTAACCGATGGCGGAGGTGTCGTTGATCCGTACGATGCGATCGTTCGATTGAATTCCCAGCCTTGCAGACGGTCCCCCACCAATGGGCTCAACGACGAAAATAGAATCATTGCGGATGGTGAATCGGATGCCAACGCCTTCAAACTCTCCTTTGAATTCCTCTGTCACCTGTTCCAGAGCTGTCGGGGCGATATAGACTGAGTGGGGATCGAGCTTGTCGAGAAGCCCCTCAACAGCAGCTTCTGTGAGTTTCTTCGCATTCACGGTATCAACATAATATTTGTCGGTCAGACTCAAGACCTCGCGGAACTTGTCGGATTGCTCGTCGACACTGTCCTTCGAAACCAGTTGCCGGATTTCCATTCCTGCGAAGAGGCTCACTGCGATTAAAACAAACCCTGTCCAGATAGAGATTTTGCTCTTCATTTTCTCGCCTATTTAAAGAGAGGCCCAAAAATGAGCCTTTGAACCCCTTCAGTTTAGTCTAAATTAGCGATATTTGCCTCAAAAGCAATCAGAAAGCCCCAAACCGTGAATTCTGATTACAAAGGAGGAGTTTTCAGAGGCTTGAGGCGATCAAAACCCAAGTCATGCAGAGAGTCAGACGCGACGAAAAGCACGGGACACAGATGGATGACCGACTTCCCCGCGGAGCTTTCCGCCGTAGTTCATCCATCGAACATTCAAGTTGTTGAGCAGGTTCCGTACATCCAGAGAGATGGTGAGGTGGCAGCGATTTTCCAGAACGAGGTAAATTGCCTGGACATCTTGAGATTGACGAAGAAGACATCTGAACATCTCCGTCTTAAGACGTTTCAGTACTTAATGGTCAGCGACGCGGAAGGATAGAACGGAAGCATGTTAATACTTTGGCCGATCTTTCGATCGAAATAGAAGAAGTTCTTGTTGTCATAGACGTTCAGGATATCGATGCCGAGCGATGCGTTGAATCCCATGATCGTGACGTCATAGGCCAGATCCGCATCGAGGCGATGGTACGCCGGGAGTCGGGCTGCATTCTTCGCACCGAGCATCAGATACGGTGACCCGTTTTCAACCTCGAACTGACCCGGCAGTGCGTTGCCAAGGGACAATTGGTCGAAGTAGCCAACCGTTTGTGAGAACGGGAAGCCTGATCCGTACTCCCATCGAAGCGTAACGCTCAGGCCTTTCGCCAGCCGTCCGATCGCCATCAGATTCAGATGGTGCCGCCGGTCATATCGGGGATAGTACGTGAGACCTTGATTGTCCACCCGCGCCCAACTGAGCGAATATGCGAGATACAGATCAATCCAATCGACCTTGGATCGTAGCATCAATTCAACGCCTGACGATTTCCCGGTCCCCTGCACATAATCGGGATCGGTCGGGTCCACTTTATCGCGGTTGAACACAACAAGAGAATTATAGTTCTTGATGTATCCTTCCAGATTCAACGAGGTCTGTTCGGAGAGGTTTCCGGAGAGACCGACGACGTAATGATCGGCCTGCTCGGGAGGGATGTTGTCCGGCACCCGAATCCATGCATCGAAGATCGATATCACATCATCTTCATTCCCCACCGTCAACATGCGTTGGGTAAATCGCCCGAAGGAGAGCTTCGCTCTCCATGTCCCGACAAGAAGAGCGCTCACATTTAACCGCGGTTGCACCTCGTGAGCGAAGTTCCCCCCCGCCAGCAGAGAGCCCACTTCAATGTGAAATCCACCGTCAAACTCGAAATTCTCATATTTCGCCATGTACCGAAACCAGGCCAACGGCTCGATGAACGTGCTGCTGATTTCTTGTGGCTGACCGAGGGCATTGACATAGCGGTAGTCCAGTGATGGAGCACCGAACTCAAAACCGAAGTAGTACAGATCCTCCGGGCTCGTATAGACTGTGGCGGAGGTACGCAAACCGTAGTGCTTGACCGATGAGGAGGCGGGGGTTATCACTTTCGAATCTTTTGCATCCCGTTCAGCAGAATAGGTGCTTCCGAACACCAGCCATTGGAGAAAGAGTTGATCGCCCGGCAGCGTCGACCCGTTGACAGCGAATCCGTTGTTGCGCCATGAGTAGTCGGGCTGATCAGGAGACGAGGATCGAAGTTGATCCCCACTGGTGAGAAACGTCAGATCAAATTTCTTCACCCCCTCAGATTGGGCTGAGAACTTGACGGTTGCGTCATAGAAAGAGATCGGAATATCCTGACCGACGATGCGGCTGAACGTCCGAGACGATATCGATTTCCGGGCATCGACCAGGAACGAGGAGCTTCCGATGACGGGACCTTCGAGTTCCACTTCCGTCGAAAGAAGATTGACATTGGCGCTTCCTGAGAGTTTGTCGGCACGGCCGTCGCGGGTCATCACACTGACAACCGAGGAGAGCCTTCCACCAAGCCCCGGGGGAAAAGCACCCGTGTACACTTCGACGTTATCAACAACGTTCGGATTGAATGTGCTGAAGATTCCCAGAGCGTGAAACGGATAGTAAATCCTGATGCCGTCGAAGAGGAAGAGATTCTGGTCGCCCGCTCCACCCCGTACATAGAACCTTGAACTGACATCGCTGGTCGAGACAATGCCCGGCAGGATCTTCAGGGATTGGAGAAGATCCCCTTGTGCCGTCACAGGCACGGCTTTGAGATCCTGTTTCTGAATGACATGCACGCTCGTCGACATCTCCAAATCGAGCCGCTTCCGTGGAGCATTGACGAGCACTTCCTGGATTTCAATTTCTGTCGGTGGAACTTCGAAATTGAGTTCAACACCCTGATCGTCCTTGATCGACACTTTCTTCATCACGCTGACGTACCCCATTACCCTCGCCTCGATCTGATATGTCCCTGGCGCCAGTTTGGGGATATAGTAGAAGCCCACGTTGTTCGACGCAGCTCCCCGGCCGGTACCGACAACGGAAACGCTGGCAAACGGAATGCGTTGCCGCGTCACACTGTCAACGACGACGCCGTAGATGTTCGAAGTCTGGCCGCTGACGTCAGACGCGAACACAACAGCCATCACCAGAAGAACAGAAAGCCGATATGGATGACACAATCGCATTATCTGTTCCCGTTGAAGTTTTCCGGCAAGATGAATGTCAGCGAGTCCAGCGTATATGCTCCGACCAATCCTATCCCTCCGTCGATCTTGGAGTAGAGCGGTTGGTCCAAACGGATCGAGAGCGGATCCTGATACGTCCGGAGCGACTTATAATAGCCAAACAAATTCTGGTCTGCCTGGAGAACGACCAACACGATCCATTTGTAAATCAAATGGGTGTCGGAATATTGCACTTTTGTCAGTTTCTTGATGATCGTCTGTAGATAGCCCACCTTGAATTGAACAAACGCTTTGTTGGACTGCGGTGACTGAGTCAATGGAAAGTACTCCGGACTCCCAAGACTGTACGAAGTGTCTTCAGGTGAAGGTGTCAGAGGCAGTTCGAAGCGTTCTTCTTGCCAACGCGCATTCTTGAGTACATCATAGTAGATGTACAGGTGGTAGGCATATCCCTTCGCAATCGGCGAGAGATCCACATTGAACTGGATGGATTCTTCGGGTTTGCGTGTGATGGGATCAGACAATCGGATCCACGAAGCATCATCAAGAACGATCGTCGATTTCGCCGGCACGGAGACTGACGCGCTGGCAACACCGAGCGATGGTGTTGACACAAGCATATTGTATGATTTGCCGCGCTGAGGTACAAAATTCCCAAGCGTATACATCCTCATGGGGAAATTGTATCTACTGGTATCCGGTCTCGCGACCGTGGTATCGCGGAAGGTCAGAAATTTCCCGTCTCCGGTCAGACTGACGGAGGCATCTCGTACTGAGTTGTCTGCGTCATACGTGTTGGGATCAAATCCCACAGGCATGTAATTGGAATTGACCCGAACGAACTGGACGTTTCGATCGGTTGAGAGGACAGAGAAGACCACCAGTTGCTGCTCGAGCGGCGCTCTCGGATCGAATGGACCGTTGCATCCCACGATCCACACGGCCACCAGCACAGGAATGATCAGTACGCTCACGAGGATCGCACGGGCTTCCAGTTTCCGAAAGGCTCGGTATGCTTCGATTCCCATCATTTCAGAAGGACCATCTTCTTCGTTGCCAACAAATCGCCGACGCTGAGCCTGTAGAAGTATACGCCGCTGGGAAGATTTCTTGAGTCCCATCGCAGCCGATAGACACCGGCAGGTTTGACTTCATCGACAAGCGTAGCCATTTCGCGGCCGAGGAGATCATAAAGCTTGAGCACCACAGGACTCGTTCGGGCAAGATCAAATTCAATTGTGGTCATCCCGTTGAAGGGATTCGGATAGTTCTGGGCCAGGGAAAAGACGCGTGGTACAGATGGGGCCGGATCGTCGAGCACTCCCGAAGGGAGCGAGCTGGCGAGAAGGGTCCGGAGAATGATGCCCCGATCTCCGACAATGGTCCCCCTGTCAACATCCGTGAAATGAACCGCATACAGATCATTCGATGTTTCCGTGGCTTGTCCGATCCACGTAGCTCCGGCATCATTGGAAACAAGCACCGCTCCCGTCAGCCCGACGGCAAGAATGTTCAGCCCATTCACCGTCCAGACTCCCATCAGGTTCGATTGCGTTGCTGCCTTCTGAACCGTCCAGGTTGTTCCACCGTCCAGTGTCCGGAGAACAGTCCCATATTCTCCGACGGCAAAGCCCCAACTCGGACCTGCAAACGAAACACTCTTGAGGTTCATCTTCGTTGGCGGCGTGATTCCCGTTTCAGGATCAACCTGCCCCTGCACAAACCAGTTCACTCCTCCGTTTGTCGAACTCAGGACAAAACCACTATCTCCGACTGCATGTACCGTACTCAGGCCGCCGAATGAGACGGACATCAGTTCCCTTCTCCATGAGCCAGGGACTTTGATCTCATCCCAATTCAATCCGCCATCAGTCGTTCGCATGATACAGGTGTAGCTCACAGTCATGCCAGCATTGTCATCCCGCCTTCCGACGATGATGCCAGTGGTTGGGCTGCTGAAGGCAATGCTTTTGAACCAGAACGACTGGTAATCACGAACCATCTTGGTGTACTGCCATGTAATCCCGGCATCAGTCGACCTGAGGATCGTACCGTTGTCGCCCACGACGATGCCCGTGCTCGCAGTCGGAAATTCAATCCCCCGAAGTTGTTCGGTCGTTCCACTGACCTGTGCCTCCCACGACACTCCCCCGTCGATCGTGCGATAGATGGATCCCTGATAACCAACGACGACGCCTTTAAGAGCATCGGTGAATCGCACCGCATAGAGAGGCACACGTGGTCCGCCGGTTTGAGAGGTCCAGGTGGTTCCGCCGTCGGTCGTGCGTATGAGCATGCCGTCGGAGCCAACCGAGTACCCTTTGTTTGGAGTTGCAAAGCGGACAGCTGAAAACCATGACGCGCTCCCATTCGATGCCGTTGACCACGTACTGCCACCGTCGATCGTCTCGAGAATCAATCCGCCATCACCCACCGCAAAGCCTCTCTTGCTATCTGCGAAATGCACACCGCGGAGGTGGACTCTTGTTACACTCGGTAGAAGAGACCAGCTCGCCCCTCCATCGGATGTGCGAAGCATCAACCCAAATTCTCCAACAGCATATCCGTTACTCAGGTCGACCATGCACACATCGAGGATGTTAGGAGCGTTGTAGCCCTCGATGCTACTGAGCGCCCTGTTCCAACGAACTCCACCATCTGTCGTCCGGAAAATTGTGCCCGATGAACCCACAAAGATGCCATTGTTCCTGTCGATAAACGTCACTGCATTGAGCGTAATGAGCGGCGTGGCGTATTGGGGGGCCCAGGTGATCCCCCCGTCGTAGGTCTGATAGAGAGAGCCGTTCGAACCCACCGCGACTCCAAAATACCTGTCCACAAGGCAAACATCACTGAAGGTGACCGCGACATCATACGACTTGCTCGTCCAAGTTTTCCCCCCATTCGTCGTCATCATGATCGTCCCTTGATCCCCCACAACGACACCCTTGCTGGTGTCGATAAATGACACGCCTCTGAGGGTGATGGAAGTCCCGACTGCAATCTGGGTCCACTTCTGACCGCCATTGGTCGTTCTGACGAGCGTTCCATAGTCACCGGAGGAGAAAGCAATATTCGAATCGACGACTGAGAGAGATCTGAGATTGTTCCAGCGGTCAAAAGGAATTTTCCAACTCCAGGACTTCTGCGGAACACCCACCGGCCTCGCAAGTTCAGCGGCAGTGGCTACAATCAACTGACTCGTCCGCCGAATCATTTCCTGATTGAGCTTGTCGGATGTATCCGTCGGTCTCAAGTAGTTTGGATTTCCTGCGAGGATCTCGGCCGAAGTTCCTTCCGAAATGTGCAGAGTCTCATAGCCGGAGAATGCGAAGGAATGGGTATCTCCTTCACCAACCGAATCGGCATACGGATCCATTCGCAGAAACGTTCCGTACCGGTCCTTGTACGCAAGAATCGAATCCACAAAGGGAGACAATCGTTGGTACGACCCCAGCACAAGCCGGGTTGGATCGATGATCGGGTACCCGATCATGTCGAGATTGAGGGCGAGGCGAATATCCCTCCCTTTTGCTCTCGCAGAATTTGCATACCATCGGCTCCCGAGAAGTCCAATTTCCTTGGCAGACGTCAGCACAACGCGAATCGTCGATTCGAATTTGTAGTCCTTCAGAATCCGAAGCGCTTCCAGAGCGGCGCCCACACCGCTTCCATTGTCGTCCGCTCCCGGAACATTTCCCAAAGGTCCATCATAGTGTGCTACGATGATGTATTCCTTTTCGGGCGTGATAGAGCCCGGAAGTGTTGCAACACAATTGCGGGAAGTGGCATAGGGGGACCATGTTTTGGATTGGTCCCATGCTTGCCATGTTACACCGCCATCCTTGCTCTTGTTGATTCCTCCCAATCCGCCGTACGACGCGACAGAGAGGCCGCCCAACCCCTTAAGATGGTTGGTGCCAAGGTTCGCCAATTGTCTCCATGTCCCACCACCGTCATCACTTTTCCAGAGCTCGCCGGCCATCAGGACAATGACGGAGTTCACTGAGAGCATCACAATATCAACGTCTGTCGCGTGGGCGGCGCGCAGCATGCCCGAGGGAATTGTCGCTGCCGACCAGCTTCCCCCGCCATTCGTTGTCTTCAACAGTGCCCCGAACGATCCGACGGCCCACCCATTCACTGAGTCGGCAAAATCCACACCGCCCAGATCGCTGGCAACACCGGAGTTCTGTGCTGCCCACGTAAGCCCTCCGTCATGCGTGCTAAGAATTTTCCCACCCCCACCAACAATCCACGCACGTTGTGCGTCAAGCAGCTTGCATTTTCTGAGGACGTCGGCTCCCTTTGCATCCATCGCCGTCCACGTGATGCCTCCGTTCGCCGTCCGGAGGAGCGTCCCTCCTTCACCGACGGCAAATCCGAGTTGATTGTTGGCAAAGTTCACGTCCAGAAGCAGCGACGTTGTTCCGGATGCTTGAGCCAGCCATGAGGAGCCGATGTCAGTCGTCTTAAACACTCCGCCGCCTGAACCTACGATCCAACCGACGCTGGGACTCACAAAATCAACGGCCGACAAACTCGTGGCGTTCGGGGTCGGCTGGGTCACCCACGTCAATCCGCCATCCGATGTCCGAAACACAAAATTCTTATGATCTCTCATGTCCTGACCAATCAACCAGCCGTTCGCCTGGTCCACCATCTCCAAATCGAAATAGTCCGCCTGGCTGAACGTGTATGTGTCAGACTCGTACGTCACCCCAAAACGTTTCATCGTATTGATGATGTACGTCGCAGCAGTGTCACGTTGCGGTGAAAGCTCATAACGCGTCCCATAACTTTCGAGTTTGCGGATGAATGCCATCGCAGTGTCCTTGGACACCTGACTGACCATAAACTGAATAGCGGGATTCGCGGGCGCGGAGAGTCTCTGGGTCGAGGCTGCCAATTGGGCGTGGAGCTCGGTCGGTTCGTAGAACAGAGACAGAACTGTAATGAGAAGAGTGAGAAGAAATGCGCCGGCTCTGATTCCATTTTGAGGAGAGAGCGCTGGTATGGAGAAGAACTCATTGAAGCGGCTTTGGTCGCTCACGAAAGAGCGCACCATCCGATGGAAACCACGCAATGTGGTCGATATGGTAGAGTTTTGTGACAACGGTAAGGTGGGTTTCTGATAATTAACACAATTAATACTTCACCGTCAAGGCTGCGGAGGGATATCACTTAAGGTCTCGAGAAACCGGAGAACGAATACTCGATTGTACGATGCTTGTCGTATCACATCGACATGAGCGTGTTCTCAATACTCTCGGTTATTTCTCCGGTTTCATTTGCGGAAAAAAGATTACATCCCTGATCGAATCCTTGTTGGTCAACAGCATCGTCAGACGATCGACACCGATTCCCAGTCCGGCGGTCGGCGGCATTCCATACTCGAGCGCACGGAGATAATCTTCATCGAGCACTTGCGCTTCCTCGTCTCCGCGAGCCCGAAGCTTCATTTGCTCCTCAAATCGGGAACGCTGGTCAAGAGGATCATTGAGTTCGGAGAACGCATTGCAGATCTCATGACCATTGACAATTCCTTCGAACCGCTCCACCAAGCCTGCTTCCGATCGGTGCTTCTTCGCAAGAGGTGACATTTCCACCGGATAGTCTGTGATGAAAGTGGGCTGAACGAGATAGGGTTCCGCTTTCGCACTAAATATTTCGTCGATGATTGCGCCCAAACCGGCAGAGGGCTCGATGTCAACGTGGAGCTCCTTTGCAATGGAGCGCAACTCCGTTTCTGATTTGCCGCGGAGATCCTTTCCCGTGAATTCGTGAATGACATCGAACATCGTGATGCGCTTCCACGGCGGAGTGAAATTGATCTCGTGCCCGCCCACGCTGGCAACAGGGGTCCCGTTGACTGCCATCGCAACCTGGTAGATCATCTGTTCAGTCAATTCCATCATCCAGCGATAATCTTTGAAGGCAACATACAGCTCGAGCATCGTGAACTCGGGATTGTGCGTCCGGTCCATTCCTTCGTTCCGGAAATCTTTGGAGATCTCGTAGACACCATCGAACCCGCCGACGATGAGCCGCTTCAAATAGAGTTCGTCAGCAATCCGAAGATACAAGTCGATGTCGAGTGCATTGTGATGTGTCTTAAAGGGACGCGCCGATGCACCACCGTAGATGGGCTGCAACACGGGTGTTTCGACTTCCAGGTAGCCGCGTTCATCGTAAAACTTGCGGATGGCGCTGACGATCCTGGCCCGCTTCGTCAAGACTTCACGCACATCCGGATTCACAATCAGGTCAACATAGCGTTGCCGGTACCGCAGTTCTTTGTCTGAGAATGGGTCGTAGATGACCTTGTTTCCCGCCTCGTCGACCTTCTCCTTCACGATGGGCAAGGGTCGAAGAGACTTTGCCAGCAAGGCCAGGCTCTGAGCGTGAACGGAGATCTCTCCCATCTTCGTTCGAAAAACGTAGCCCTTCACCCCGATCACATCGCCGATATCCATCAACTTGAATGCATCGTACGGCGCCCCCAGATCTTCCTTCCGAAGATAGATCTGGATCCTCCCTTTCGAATCCTGAATGTGACAGAACGAAGCCTTCCCCATCCGGCGAAGCGACATGATACGACCCGCAACGGAGACTGTCCGCTGCGGAGCATCGTCCTTGTGGCTTTCCAATATTTCCTTCGAAAAATCCGTACGATCAAACTCGTACGGATATGGGTTGATGCCCGACTTTTTCAGATTGTCGAGTTCTTCCCGCCGCCGCTGCATGAGGACGTTCAGATCTTCGTGTTCGGATCCTGTGACTTCCATGTGCTTGCCTTTTTGTTCGCTGGATTCATTCATAATCTGCGTCGATTCAATCAAGTGTCCGCGTGAAGTTGCGGGAAAGAAGAGCACACCTATTTTCGTTTCCCTTCGGGAAGAGGTGGCAGATTCAACCGGTCGGGCGTCGTGCGCTGGCTGAGCGCTGCGATGTCGTACATTTTCAGCGCGTGCTCGGGTCCCACCTGGTCCCATACGAATCGCCAATTCCAGTTTCCAAGAGTCTTTCCCGGGAAGTTCATGCGCCCTTCAGAACCGAGACCGAGAACATCTTGAAACGGAACAATTGCGAGGTCCGCGACAGAACGAGAGGCACACCGAATCAAGTCATCGCAAATCGTCTGGTCGTTTGATCCGCAATATCTCTTGGCAAATGATTTTTCTCTCTCTGTTGCGCTTTCGAACCAGCCGCGGGTCGTGTCGTTATCATGCGTTCCCGTGTACACAACGCTGTTGTGCTCGTAACGGTGTGGCAGGAATGGATTGTCCGGATTACCGGCAAATGCAAATTGAAGGACTTTCATTCCTGGAAACTCAAATTGTTCGCGAAGTGATGTGACTTCCGGCGTGATGACACCCAAGTCTTCCGCGATGATGGGAAGTTTGCCGAGTCTTCTTTGGACTGCTTTGAAAAGTTTCTCTTGCGGTCCCTTCACCCATCGACCTTTGACTGCGGTCTTCTCCGTCGCGGGAATTTCCCAGTATTCAACAAAACCGCGGAAGTGATCCAGGCGGGCGATATCCACGAGGAGAAACGTGCGGCGGAATCGCTCCACCCACCATCGGAAGTTATCCTTCTCCATGATCTCCCAACGGTACAACGGATTGCCCCAACGCTGTCCCGTCTCACTGAAATAGTCCGGGGGAACGCCAGCGACGACCTTTGGACGGCCGTGCTTGTCGAGGAAGAAGAACTCTGGGTGCGACCACACATCAGCACTGTGATGCGCAACGAAAATGGGGATGTCACCGACGATCTTTATTCCGCGATCGTTGGCATACTTCTTCACATCTGCCCACTGGCGATAAAACTGCCATTGAGTAAATTTCCAAAACCTGATTTCATCGGAAAGCGCGAGCATCGCGGATTCCACCGACTTTGGCTTTCGTTGGGCGAGATCCCGATCCCAGTCCGGCCATTCCAGATTTCCGAAGTGTTCATCAAGAGATTTGAAGACGGCGAAATCGTCCAGCCACAACTTCTGTTCATCGCAGAAGGATCCAAAATCGGCAGCATCTTTTCCCTGGTGTTGAGCGAAGAAGTTCACTGCAGCACGGCGCAAGACTCGCATACGAAACGGAATCACGGCAGCAAAATCGATCTTGCGAACCGAGAATGCGGGGATCGGTGAAAGATCGCCCTGGTTCACCCAGCCTTTTTCGAGAAGGCCTTCCAATCCGATGAGGAGAGGATTTCCGGCGAACGCAGAGAGGGCCATGTAGGGCGAGTTGCCGTACCCCGTTGGTTCCAACGGCAGCACTTGCCAAATCGATTGCCCTGCGACAACCATCCATTCGATGAAGTGTCGCGCCACAGTTCCGAAATCGCCACACCCATGTGGACCCGGAAGGGACATCGGGTGAAGAAGAATACCGCTACTACGAGGAAAACGCATACTCTTTGTTATCCAATCCTGCTTGTTCTCTGACATATCGCACTTCTGGCCGACTCAGATGCCTCCATTTGCCACGCGGAACACCCTCGATCGTCAAACCTGCAAAGGAGATCCTGTCGAGCCCTTTGACGGTATGTCCAAGGGCCTCAAATATCCTGCGTACTTCACGATTGCGACCCTCAAGAAGGGAAATGAAGATCTCTGATCGTTTTGTTCCGGGGATGACCCCCACCTGTTGTGGTTTTGCGATCCCGTCCTCCAACCGAACGCCGCGTTTGAGCTTTTTCAAATCATCATCCGGCAGTCCGCTTTCAAGCCTCACTCGGTACATCCTTTCTATCTTGTTCTTTGGATGCATCATAGCATTCGCGAACTCACCATCATTCGTAAGGAGAAGAACCCCGGTGGTGTTTCTGTCCAGACGTCCGATCGGATAGATCCGGTCGTAGATCTTGACATAGTCCATGACTGTCGTGCGACCCTTCTCATCGCTCAGCGTCGTGATACAGTCTTTTGGCTTGTTGAACAGTATGTAGTACACCTTTCGCTGAACCTCGACACGCTGACCGTTGACCGACACCCGGTCCGAGTATGGGTCAACTTTAACTCCCAGCTCGCGCACGATTTTTCCGTTGACTTTGACGGCACCGGAAAGTATCAGTTCATCATTCTTGCGACGGGAGCCTACACCTGCGAGTGCGAGATACCTGTTCAGCCGAATAGCTTCTTGATGAACCCTTGTATCTTCTCTTTCCACGATTTCCACCGGGTCTTGGGGTGAGAAGCATCGGTATGAGCATGTGCCTCCTCAGCGAGCATATCGGGCTCGCCTTCAAACACAAACTCTTCGTGCTTCTCGATGGTTGGGGCAACTGCTTGAGGGATTTGCTCGATCACAATCTTTTCTACTGCGGGCGGAACCACTACTTCTAATTCCTGAACAATTTGTTCTTCTGGATCCTGCAATTCCGCTTGATCATTGATCTTCACGCTCTCTTGCTCATCTTGAATCGATGACATCAGAGGAGACTCAGAGGGCTTTTCGAGTTCTGGCAATGGTGTCGATTCTTCGGCACCTACGACGTCCCTCTCTGGCGAAACGAGGTCAACATTCTCCGCCGGGAGCACATCTTCGACTGTAGCTTCGTCGGGAGATGGCGATGTCATTTCGAAAAACTTCAACGGGTCAGCCATTTCAGGTACATCGGCTTTGTCCAAAGGTTCAGTGATTTCCGCTGTGACAACCTCCGAAACAACATTCTCGGTTATAAGAATATCCTGAACAATCGAAGGCTCTGCAGCGAGGATCTCCCCTTCCTTATGATCAACGATAGGTTCCACAGGGGTTTCAATCTCATTCTCAACCGGTTCTTCCGTCTTCTCGATTATCGCTTCTTCCGGAGGCAGTACCTTGATGTCCCGAACGCGCTTCTTATCCAGGATCTTTACCTCATTGTCGAGACCGGCTTTTCGCTTTGGAATATGGGGCAAACGTGACTTGAAATCTTCTTCTTTTTTCTCCTCAACCCCTTGCTGTGCCTCAAGCATCCTTCGCTCAGTCTCAAACTGGCTGTCTCCCAGAATCTCCTGGATTTCCCGGGGCCGCGGCAGGTCATTGAGATCGTTCAGGCCAAAGTGCCTGAGGAACTCGTTGGATGTTCCATACAACAGAGGCCGCCCAACCGTCGGAGCCCGACCAACAATGGTCGCAAGGTCTTTCTCCAGCAGGGTGCTCAAAACGTAGTCGCAATTCACTCCACGGATAGACTCAATCTCAGGTTTCGTGATCGGCTGCTTGTAGGCGACAATCGCCAGTGTTTCAATGGAAGACTGAGAGAGTTTCCGGCGAGTTTGCTCCTTATAGAGCTTTCCGAGCCACTCGGCATACAAGGGCAGAGTGGCAAACTGGTACCCTCCGGCAATCTGGATGATCCGGTAGGGGCGATCGGCAGAGGCATACTCCGTATTCAGGTCCTCGACAGATCGGTTGATTTCCTCGTAGTCAATCTTGCGAGGTTCTCCCCCATTTGCTCCTTGATCCTCATACAAAGCCTGGATTTGTCGAACCGACAGCGGCTCCCGCGCGCCAAAGATGAGAGCCTCAATGAGCGCCTTCACCGATGTCGGCACCTGCAATACGACCGGGGCATTTGTTGTGTTCGTCTCAGCCATTCTCGCTCACGCTACGTTACGCATAATGGATACTTCACCATACGGCTCTGCTTGCCGAACGACGATCCTTTGCGACCGAATCAGTTCAAGCAACGCTATGAATGTCACCACCACCCGAATTCTCTCCGTCATATCCTTCACAAGCTCGAAGAAAGTCGCTTCCGATCTCCGGGAGAAGAAATCCAGAACGAAATCAATCTGCTCTTCCAGCGTCACATTCAATCGCACGATCTCATGCACAAACTTCTTCGGCATTCGTTCGATCGCAAACTTAAAGGAGGAAATAAGATCGAACAGCGATACATCACGAAGTGACTCATCTTCCTCCGCCTCGGTCGTGACCCGAGGATCAGCATCAAAATACGACCGATAGCATATCTTCCGCTGTGCCTCTTCCTGAACTCCCATTCCCACAGCCGCCTCTTTGAAGCGTTTGTACTCTACGAGCCGTTTCACAAGGTTCGCTCGCGGGTCCTGCTCCTCTTCTTCTCCGGGCTCAGGCGGCAAGAGCATCTTGACCTTAATCTGCATCAAGTCCGCCGCCATCACCAGAAACTCTCCGGCCACCTCCAGATCGAGTGTCTCCATGTAATGGATGTACTCAAGAAACTCCTTTGTGATGCGAGAGATCGGAATATTGTAAATATCCAACTCGTCCCGTCTGATAAAGAACAGGAGCAGGTCGAGCGGCCCTTCAAATTCCAGGAGTTTGATTGTATACATACGCTCAATTAGAAAGTAAAGATGAAAAAAGCAAAACCAAAGGTGCTATCTTCCTTCACGATGCCCCACGCTGCTTCACATACTTTTTCATTTCACATTGTGCCTTTTTGCAATGCCTACCCCATCTTCATCGCGGCGTGAACTTCCTCCATCGTCTGATGCGCGATGGATTTCGCTTTCTCCTCGCCGTCATGAAGGATGGCTTTCACTTCATCGAGATGAGACTCGTAGTGCGATCGTCTCTCCCGATGTGGTTCAAGTGCAGTCGCAATTTTGTCTGCGCACCGCATCTTGCAGTCCACACACCCGAGTGCACCGCTCTCACAACCCGTTCTGATCTCGCCAATTTCGAGCGGACTGAACTTGTTGTGATACGCGAAGACCAGACAAATATCGGGATGCCCGGGATCGCCCTTGCGCAATTTCTGGGGATCGGTCACCGCCCCCTTCATTTTCTTCTTGATCTCATCCGCTGAGTCTGAGAGCAGAATGGTATTCCCAATGGACTTGCTCATGCGACGTCCGTCAAGACCGGGGAGCCGCGCAAATTTTGTGAGCTTCCCTTCCGGCTCGGGAAAAACAGGATGCGCCGGTGCATAGAGAGCGTTGAATCGTCGAGCAATTTCCCGAGTGATCTCTATGTGAGGCATCTGGTCTTCTCCCACGGGGACAACCTGACCCTTGTAAAGAAGAATATCCGCAGCCTGAAGCACAGGGTATCCGAGATGGCCATACGCCATCGTTTCCATTTCCAGGTCCCGAACCTGCTCCTTCAGCGTCGGATTTCGCTCCAGCCTCGAGGTCGTGATGAGCATCGAAAAAATCAGGTGAAGCTCCGCGTGCTCTTTGATCCTCGATTGACGAAACATAGGGCTTTTCTTCGGATCCAGTCCTGCAGACAGCCAATCGATGAGCATGTCGATCGAGTTCTTATAGATCTCCGACGAATCGGGATTCGTCGTCAGCGCGTGATAATCCGCAATAAGATGATAGTTCTGATATTCACCCTGAAGCGAAACCCAGTTTTCCAAAGCACCGACAAGATGCCCCAAATGCAGTTTTCCTGTAGGGCGCATGCCGCTCAGGATGATCTTCTTACTCTGGCTCAAAACGCTTTACGAACTCCTTTCAAAGTGAATCGCATCCATCTCCTCAGTTCATGAACAGATAGGGCTTCCACCGATCGTCAACACTCCCAACGAAGTCACGGATGAACATCACATGGTTCGGGCGGATCGGTTTCCTCAACAGATTCATCATGGATTCACCGGGAAGGCGATCCCCCTTCTTGTTATTGCATCGAACACATGCCGCTACAAGATTCTCCCACGCATCCTCGCCCCCTCGAGCACGTGGAATCACATGATCAACAGTCAGTGGAACATCCACGCGGCCGCAATATTGGCAGCGATGACCATCGCGCCGAAGGATGTTCTTCCTCGACAACACAATCTTTTTGAAGGGAATTCGGACGTAGATAGAGAGGCGAACGATGCTTGGAAACGGCACCGTCATCGAAACGGAATGCAGGAACCTGCCGTCAGTGGCTTCGATCAACTCGGCTTTCCCCAAAAACAGAAGAATGACCGCTTTCTTGACGTTGCAGACGCTCAAGGGCTCGTAATTGTGATTCAAAACGAGCACTTTCCTGTTCAACTTTCCTGTTGGACTTATTGCAAGTTCTGCTGCGCTGAAGTCTCAAGCACCTCCTTACGTCGGCAAATATGGGCCTTAGGTGAACAGTTGCTTGAAGGATGAACAATTACGCCTTGCAAAATATAGTATAATCAAGAGAGAGAGTCAAGGATGGAAATGTTGTGTTGCTGCGAAAAGGTCAGATTCTACGCGGGTTTCAGCAACGTGTGAACAGGCTGTGGCGGTGGGTTTCCAAAAAGGCAAGTTTCTTGCTAGTCCATGAAGGAGAGCCTTCGGCGCCAAAAGGAAAACTCCCCATCTCAACTACTCAGGTTTAGAATACCTCAAGCAAATCTCCTGAAGCGAATCTCCTCCAAATTTCTCCAAAAACGCATTTGCCAAAACCGGCGCGATCGCCGCCTCCCCGATAACTGAGCATGCGGGCAGAGCACAAACGTCCGAACGCTCGTAGCGAGCGTCCACAAGCTTGCCCGATTTCAGATCGATGGATTTCAGAGGATGCGCAAGCGTGGCGATGGGCTTCATTGCCGCGTGAAGAACGATCATTTCTCCATTCGTCACACCACCTTCGAGTCCTCCTGCCCTATTCGTTGTTCGGCGAATCTTGCCGTCACGAACTTGGAATGCGTCATGAACCTCTGATCCATTTTGTTCCGCATTCGCAAATCCTGCCCCAATCTCGACCCCCTTGACTGCGTGAATGGACATCAAGGCTTGTGCCAGAAGACCGTCGAGCTTTCTGTCGAATTGAACATAACTTCCCAAACCCACCGGTGCGCCAGTGACTATCACCTCAAAAATCCCTCCCAGCGTATCTCCTTGTTTCTTGGCGCGCTTGATCATCGCGATCGCTTTTCTCTCCGTCGCCGCGTCAAGGATTCGCACTTCCGACTTGTCGGCTTCCTCTGTGATTTTGTAGGCACCACACGATGCCTTTGTCCGCCGGGCAATCAGTCGATCAATCTGCCTGCGGTCTGAAACGCTCACCGATCCAATCGACAAGACATGACTGCCGACAAAAATCCCGACCTCCTCGAGGAGCTTTCGGGCAAATGTGCAGCACGCCACGCGCATTGCGGTTTCTCTTGCACTGCCTCGCTCGATGGTGTTGCGAATGTCGTCAAATCCGTACTTTATGGTACCCGCATAGTCGACATGCCCCGGACGAGGAATTGAGATCTTCTCAATTCCTACACCTGTGCCCTCAATTGCCATTTTTTCGGACCAATTCTGCGAGTCCTTGTTCTTCACGAGAAGAGCTATGGGCGAGCCAAGCGTTTTTCCATGCCGAATCCCCGAGAGAATTGTCACGGTGTCCGACTCGATCTTCATTCTCCCGCCACGCCCATATCCTTGCTGTCGGCGTCGCAGCTGATGATCGATATATTCAGTGGAAATCGGGAGTCCCGCTGGAATTCCCTCTATGATTCCAACAAGCGCCTGACCATGAGATTCGCCGGCAGTGAGATATCTGATCACAACATACTCCTTACTCTTTCCATGTGAGAGAACAGCATGAGCATAATTAAGTCATTTTTGAGAGGATTATCAAATCCTCCAAACGAAAAAGCGCAAGCACATCTCCGCCGAGGCAAAGAATGCTTGCGCTTTCCGCTTCAATCCATTGTCAAGATTCTACTTCTCGGGAACCTCGATCGCAACAAACTTCATCGATTTGTCGGCTCCCTTCACCCTCATCAGTAAAGCATCACCAGCTTTCTTTGCTTTGATCAGTTTCTCAAACTGTGTGATGGATGTGACCGGCTGATCGCCCACACTGACAATAACATCGCTCGCCAGAATATTGCGTTTGTTTGCTTCGCTCAGCGGCTCAACGGCGGCGACGATAATTCCGTTCTCAACGCCGTAGTCCTTTTTCGTCTTCGCGTCAAGGTTCCTCACCGTCATGCCAAGATTGCCGAGCTCGAGCGTTGTTTTCGAATTGGTTGCCGAAGGCTCGTCGGTTTCATCTTTCTGTTCATTCGACGCGATGGCTTCTTCCGCCTCATCACGCGGCTTCAGCACAACCTTCTTTTCGATGCTCTTGCCACTTCGGAAGATCTTGAGTGTCACCGATTCTCCCGGATTCTTCGAGGCGATGATGGTCTGCAACATGTTGGAAGTGTTCACTTCCTTTCCATCGATCGTGAGAATGATGTCTCCGTCTTTGACTCCGGCGGATTCACCTGCGCTCCCGTGCGTCACCTCTTGCACAAAGACGCCCATGGGTTTGCTCAGGCCATTCGCCTTCGCCATAGTCGCATCCACGTTTTGAATCTTCACGCCCATGTACCCTCGGCGCACTTTCCCGAATCGAATGATATCAGTCGCAACCTTTTTCGCCATGTTGATGGGAATTGCAAAACTGTATCCCTGGTATCTCGCGTTTGTGGTTGCAATAGCTGCGTTGATTCCGATGACATCGCCACGGATGTCCACCAATGCTCCTCCGCTGTTTCCGGGATTCACTGCCGCATCCGTCTGGATGAAATCTTCGATTCCCAAATTGCCGCCGCTCGCCGTCCCTTCTTGTATGATTCCAAGATTACGTCCCAGGGCGCTGACAATTCCCTGCGTCATGGTCGACGTCAACGCAAGCGGGTTTCCAAATGCAAAAACAACGTGACCCACCTCGACATCGTCGGAATTTCCCAAGCGAGGAATTGGAAGATCCTGTGCATCGACCTTGATAACTGCCAGATCTGTAAACTTGTCTGTCCCGATCAACTTTGCTTTCTTGAATACTCTATTGTCCCACAGTGTGACCTCAATGCCATCGGAGGTTGCACCCTCGACGACGTGATTATTCGTCAGGATGTATCCATCGCTGGTGAGGATGACTCCCGATCCCGCACCAAGTTCAGGTTGCTGGCGCGGCATCTGCATATCCGGTCCGAAGAAATGGAAAAATGGAGCTTGGTTATTTCGATCGGCGTGTGGCTGTGATTTCACCACAATGTACACGACCGTCGGGGTGACGTCCTTGGCAATGGCATGGTACGCATCATTCAATGCCTGCAAGGCAGGGTTTGGAGTTGACGACTTCGATTGTGCTCCCAGTTTCACATCCTGGCCTGCAAAGGAGAACTCGACCCCCTTGAAGGACGAAACGAGCGTCACACCAAACACAATTCCCAAGCCAATGAGTAGGACTGCAACAATGACAGACTTCGTCGACATGAACATTCTCCTCAACACGTGATGGTTCCTTTAATAGTTATTAATTTTGTTGTTTTGGGCGTACAAGATACACCCCTGCCCTACGCCGGTGGCCTTTTGAAGCGTTTAAGCATGTCAAAAGACTTTATAGGCTTAAGGTCTTCAAAGTGTTGACGCAGATATAAACGTAAAGTTCCATCGATTTCGTTCCCCAGGACCGAACCCAAGTCAAGCGAGCCTATGGATTCCAGAGGGTCATGAAGCAATCTTTGAAGGCCTTTCAACGCTCCGATGGAAACGCGAATGTTCCCTTCGTCGGAAGAAGTTCCCGAGCCTCCAGATCTGACCGTTTGTACTACCCCCTGCCTTGGGACAGTCTCTGGTTGCCAACATCGATTGCACAGAACGGCGCCCTTGCCTGTCTGAAAAACCGCAGAATCTTCGGCGACCAGATCATCAAGCTTTCTGCCGCACCCTTTGCAGGCGTCGAGGGAAGGCATATACCCCAGCACGGATGCACACCTCAATTCGAATGCAAGAAAGAAATTCATGAAGTGCTTGTGAGCACATTCCAGCTCGTCCAACGACTTCACAAGAAGTGTGTACAATGCATCATTTCCTTCTTCGTCATGAGTCAACTGGTTGATCAACTCGATGATGGCGAGTCCTACAGCCATTCGCTCCAACTCGCTGTGAATGTTCTTGTACGTCTTGAGAACATCAGACTGGGAGATAAGCTGCAGTTCCCGTTGATCTTTCTTGTAGAGAATGAGGGATACGGTAGAGAGAGGTTCCAATGAGCCGCCGAACTTGCTTTTCATCTGGCGGGCACCTTTGGCAATCCCCTTCACTTTACCAAAGCGGCGGGAATAGAACGTGACAATCTTGCTGCTGTCACGGTACTTCATCGATTTCAACACAACAGCGTCGGTCCTGGTGATCATCAGATCATCTAGTGAAAAACAGCTCTCCGGACCATTGACGAAAGGTCCTTTTTCTTCAGGTCGTCCATCGCGGTCCTATACGGACTGCGCAGGACCCCCTTCTCTGTGATGATCGCCGTGATCAGTTCGTTCGGTGTAATATCAAATGCGGGCGAGTAGACATCGACGCCCTCGGGGGCAACCTGACGTCCTCCAAACGATGTCACTTCTGTTCCACTTCGTTGTTCGATCGGGATCTCATGACCTGTGAGCATTTCGAAGTCGATCGTGCTCGTCGGAGCCGCGACATAGAACGGAACGTTATGATATTGTGCCAGCACCGCCAGACCGTACGTGCCGACCTTGTTCGCCACATCTCCATTCAAGGTTATTCGATCTGCACCAACGATGATGGCATTCACTTTCCCTTGTTGAAGCAGAAACGCCGCTGTGCTGTCGGTGATGAGTGTCGAAGGAATCTGCAATTTCTTGAGTTCCCAAGCCGTCAGGCGAGAACCCTGGAGGAGCGGGCGGGTTTCATCGATGTACACATGTTTCAATGTGTGCAGCTCCCATGCAGCCTTCAAGATACCCTGAGCAGTTCCGTCCCCTCCGGTTGCCAGACTTCCGGTGTTGCAGTGAGTCAATACGCTCGCAGCGTTGGGCAGGATCGCCGCACCCAATTCACCAATCAACCGGCAGTTTTCCTCGTCTTGAGCATGGAGAGCTTTTGCTGCAGAGAGAATGTTTGCTTGAATCGTCTCCGCCGGTTGTCCGGCTGAATCGATGGCGACGTGACGCATCGCGTTGACAGCCCAAAAGAGATTCGTGGCCGTCGGTCGGGTAGAAGTGAAAAGGTTGGTCGTCCGCTCGATGCACGCGGTAAGAGAACGAGCATCGACTGCCTTAAGTTTGTTGAAGGAGAGGGCGAATCCATACGCGGCTGCTATCCCCAGAAGAGGTGCGCCCCGGATTGCCAGAGATTTGATTGCTTGGGCAAGGACATTCTCGTCATCCGTTTCGACGTAGACTTCTTCGAGCGGGAGTTTCGTTTGGTCAAGAAAAATGACAAACCCGTCCTGCCACGCAATCGATCGCATCGGGATCACCGTTCATCAAACCGCGATAGCTGCACAAAGGAGCGATACCGGTCCTGTATTTGAAGGTACGTAAGGTCTTTGAGTCCGTCGACGCTAAATTTTTCGACACAGAAGGAGGCAAGCGTGCTGCCGTAGACAACAGCACGTTTGAGATTTTCGGCCGACAAATCATCGGTTCGCGCCAACCAACCGACGAAGCCGCCGGCAAATGCGTCACCAGCACCTGTAGGATCATTGATGTTCTCGAGGGGATACGCCGGAGCAGAAAAGATCGTGTCTTCGGTGACCAAGGTCGCACCATGTTCCCCCTTCTTGATGATGACGATTTTTGGACCCAATTTCATGATGCGCTTCGCAGCTTTTACAAGGTTGGGTTCGTTGGTCAACAGACGCGCCTCCGATTCGTTGACCACAATGACGTCCATCGCCTTCATCGTCTCCGCAAGTTCTTTCGGCTTGCTCTCAATCCAGTAATTCATCGTGTCTCCGACGACAAGTCTCGGCTTGGCAACGCGTTCAAGAACCTGCCGTTGAAGGATCGGATCGATATTTCCCAAACAGACATATGCACTGTTCTTGAAGCTTCCCGGGATGACCGGATTGAATTTCTCAAATACGTTCAGTTCTGTATAGAGAGAATCCCGCATGTTGAGGTCATAGTGATATCTCCCGCCCCATCGGAATGTTTTCCCCTCTTGAACGATCTGAAGACCGTCGAGATCGATGTTCCGCTCTTCAAGGAAGCGAATATGTTCCTTCGGAAAATCTCCCCCTACCACGGCGACGAATCGCACGGGCGCGGTGAAGTAGCTGGCGGCGACAGAGATGTAGATCGCTGAACCACCGAGTGCCTCTTTTACACTGCCGAACGGCGTTTCAACCGAATCAAACGCCACAGAACCAACGACAAGCAGACCCAATGAATTCTCCTTGGTGAAATGTGCTACACTTGGAGTGACAGGAGCCGTGCAGCTTCCTGCCCACCGACAATGTACTCATGAACCAATTCAACCGCATATCGTTGTCCCGGCCACACGAGTTGTTGTTTTGCCTCCTCAAACGAACACCAACAATATGCCTGATGTTCGTGCGACAACGTTACGACGGTTTCCTCCCCCACTTCCATAGCAAAAACCGGACATAGATGGACGGCGTCCGTTACGGGAACATAGAAAGAATTCACAAATGGAACCACCCAAAACCGTTTTGCCGTCATCCCGGTTTCTTCCCGGAATTCCCTCAACGCCGCATCGAGAGCACGCTCTCCATCGTGCATCGATCCCGTGACCAATTGCCACATACCAGGATAGAGGTTGTCCTTTTCCGATCGCTTGAGAAGCAGGTACGCCGGCTTTCCTTGAGCAATCTTGAAAACACACGCCTCAACGACTCGGCTTACGATGGCTGCCACCGGTTTTCTTCCTCTGGAATCGAGAGTGGGACTCTGGATACGCTCCTCTTGTTTCTCTCGGCCCGTCAGTACTCTTGCTGCCGCCAGATTTCTTCTTCTGAAATCGAGAGTGGGACTTTGGATGCGCTCCTCTTGTTTCTTTCGACCCGTCAGTACTCTTGCTGCCGCCGGATCTCTTCTTCTGAAATCGAGTGTGGAACTTTTGATGCCCAACTCTGGAATCTCTCGAACCAGGAGCACTCTTGCTGTCATCAGCTTTCTTCTTCTCGAATCGAACGTAGGGCTTTGCGTGCGGTGTCTTGGATTCCTTCGAGCCGAGAGCACTTTTCAGAGAGTTCAGTTCTTCAGGACTCAGTTCACGGCTCTCTCCTGCTACCAAGTCCCGCAGGAGAAGCGGACCGACCGCAGTCCTCCGAAGGCTTATCACCTCATATCCCAATTCCTCCAGCATCTTTCGGACTTGACGGTTCCTGCCTTCAGTAATAGACATCTCGACTTCCAGCGGCTGCCTCACGGAAACTCGTGCTGGCTTGGTAACCACAAACTTCCCTTCTGTTCGAATTTCCATTCCCTCTGACAACGCCTGAAGGTCCTGGTCCCGGATCGGGCGATCAATGCCTACAACGTACGTCTTTGACAAACCAACATCCGGACTTGTTACGCGATTCGCTAGTTGATGATCATTGGTGAAAAACAGGAGGCCAGTAGTTTCCTTGTCCAACCTTCCGACCGGTTTGAGGCCTTTGCCCTCCTCGCCGAGGACGTCAAACACCGTTCGGCCCCCGTGCTCGTCCGAGCTCGTTGTCACAACTCCACTGGGCTTATGAAGCACGACATAGCGGAACGCTTCACGCTTGAGCGTCTGGCTCTGAATCTCGATTCGGTCGTTATCGATGTCCACCCAGCGATGAGGATTCAACTCGACCTTGTTGTTTACGCGCACGTTTCCCTCTGCAATCAGCCGGTTTGCCTGAGAGCGAGACGCGAATCCCAACTTTGAGATTGCACGTGGAAGCGAGACCCTGCCGGGAGCGTGAGAGGTTTTCATTTCATCCTTATCGCACAGCGATGGTGATCAGCTCGAACACACACTTGTTTCTCGAGCCGGAAAAAGATAAAGCAAAATCGAGTGGAATCCAAGGAAGCGCTGTCGGACAACTACGCGTTGAGGCCCGGTATTCCCGCTGTGGTTTTGGCGGCCTTCACGGCCCGCCGGATCGCTTCGGCGGTCAACTGAGAAGCAATCTCAGACACAAGATCAAGATCGGCTTTCATATCGCCGCAGGCAAGAGCAAACGATACATCGCCGTCGTACGACGTGTGGACCGGCACAACGGCTCGCGCCATTCCATCGTGCATCCGCTGCGAGACCCGATGCAATTCCAGTTTCGACAATTTCGCATTCGTCGCCACAACGACGAGCGTCGTGTTGGATTGTTCCAACACCTTGCCCCGCGCAAGCGGACGATATGGTTCTGTTGCACCAAGAAACTGACCATCCGGACGACGAGCTCCGGCAAGGATGGTTCCATTTTCGGCAATGATGTCACCCACTGCGTTGACGACAGCAAGTGCTCCGACGATGAGTCCTGACTGTTCAACAGAGACACTCCCCAACCCGCCTTTCATCCAGAATTCAGTCCCCTTCCACTTCCCCACGGTTGTTCCTGTTCCCGCTCCGATATTGCCTTCGTCGAACGGTCCTGAGAATGCAGTCTCACATGCCCGATATCCGCTCAGAGCATCCGGACGAACCGTACTGCTGCCCGCATTCAGATCGAAAACTACTGCTGTGGGTACGATCGGGACTCTGGCCCACGGTGTCGGATATCCTATATTGTGCTCCTCCAACCAACGCATGACTCCGTCGGCAGCGGCGAGTCCGAACGCACTGCCGCCTGTGAGCAAGACAGCGTGGATTTCCTGAGCCGATTTCTCGGGGGCCAGAAGAGCAAGCTCCCTGCTGCCGGGGGAATTTCCCCTCACCTCACAGCTCGCCCGCGTGTTCGGCGGACAGAGGATGACCGTGCAGCCTGTCATCGCTTTCGTTTCCGTGAAGTGACCAACCTTAAATCCTGGTACCGCCGTCAGCATGCGGTCCTACGCCCCTTTCTTCTTTTCTTGAAGGCTTCGAATGCGTGACAGCACGATCCCGCACGCGACTCCCACATTCAGCGATTCTGCTTTTCCGTATTTGGGGATTCGGACGACTTCGTCCGCTAAAGCACGGATCTCGCCAGCAACACCATGGGCCTCGCTCCCCAAAATAATCGCGAGTTTCCCTGACATCGGTTTTTCATCGTAGGATTGCTTCCCATCTCCCGAGAGAGCAATCACAGAGAAACCGAGGTCCTTGAGCATCAGTAGAGCAGAGGGGAGTTCAACACACTCGATGATAGGTAGATGAAAGATCGAACCCACTGTTGATCGAATGACCTTATCGTTGTAAAGATCGACGCACCCTTTTCCCAAGAGGAGCGCATCAACATTGAACCAATCTGAAGATCGAATAATCGAGCCAAGATTGCCGGGATCACTCACCGAATCTGCCACGACAATCACCGAAGCCTTCTTGAGGAGCTCAGGGGCAAGCGAATTGCTCTTCTGTTGGACCACAGCGATTACACCCTGCGCATGGACGGTGTCTGCAAGGGAGTCGAGCTCCTTCTCCCCAAGCTCCCGTATCGCGGCTCCCCGTTCTTCGAGTTGCGAAAGGATCCCTTGATAGTCAGGATCATCGAGGTAACGTGAGAGAACGCCAACGATGTCCACTTTTGACGAGGAATTCAGGACTTCCTTGAGTGCCCGCCACCCTTCAAGAACGAACTTCTGTTCCGCTTGACGGTTCTTCTTCTGCGACAAAGATCGAACAAGCTTGATTTCGTTTTTGGTGATGCGCATGTGCTCAATATAGAGAAAATGGCCACAAGAGACAAAAAATACGATCGTTGAACGTCATGTTCCGTTGCAATGTCGACAGGCTACTTTTCGTATTCTCCCCAAACATTTCTCAAGGCATCGGAAATCTCGCCGATGGTCGCATATGCTTCCACAGCGGCAAGAATCGATGGGATGAGATTGTCGTTACCACCAGCGTCGGTTTGGATTTTCTTCAGCTTCGCCTCCACTTTAGTACGGTCTCTCGTTGCTTTGGTCGCCTGAAGTTTCCTGATTTGTTTCGTCCGCATTTCTTCGTCGATGCGGAGTGTGTCCGGCCTCTGCTCTCCCTCGAGCCGGAAATCGTTCACCCCAACGATGACTTTCTCCTTCCGTTCAATTGCCATTTGATATTTGTATGCGCTCTCCGCGATCTCCGATTGATAGAACTGCTTTTCGATCGCCTGAACGGCTCCACCAAGGTCATCCACCTTGGCAATGTAGTCCCAGACTCTCTGCTCGATCTCGTCGGTCATCGATTCCACGAGATACGATCCTCCGATAGGGTCGATGGAATCGGCAACCCCGGATTCGTGGCCGATAATCTGCTGGGTTCGCAGAGCAAGTCGGACAGAGTCTTCGGTAGGGAGGGCGAGTGCCTCGTCGCGGGAATTTGTGTGAAGTGACTGACAACCTCCGAGCACCGCTGCAAGTGCCTGCAGAGTCACCCGGACCACATTGTTTTCGATCTGCTGGGCCGTAAGGGTAGATCCTCCTGTTTGAGCATGAAACCGCAACCTCATGGTCTCTTCCTGCTTTGCGCCAAACCGCTCTTTCATGATCTTCGCCCAGATTCTGCGTGCAGCCCGAAACTTTGCAATCTCCTCAAAGAAATTGTTATGGGCATTAAAGAAAAAGGAAAGCTGTCCACCGAATCTGTCAACGTCGAGCCCGCGATCAACAGCAGCCTGGACGTATGCGATCGCATTCGTCAATGTGAAAGCCAGCTCCTGAACGGCAGTCGCGCCGGCCTCACGAATGTGGTATCCACTGATGGAGATCGTGTTCCATCGCGGCAGATGATCACTGCACCATTCAAAGATATCCGTCACCAATCGCATCGAAGGCTGAGGAGGAAAAATGTGCGTTCCTCGAGCAATGTATTCCTTCAGGATATCGTTCTGAATTGTCCCGGAAATCGTTGCGAGGTTAGCTCCCTGCTTTCTCGCCACGGCGACATACATACACAAGAGTGTCGCCGCGGTGGCATTAATAGTCATGGACGTGGTCACTTGATCAAGACGAATCCCGTCAAATAAGGTTTCCATATCCGCCAGAGTGTCGATTGCGACACCGACCTTTCCTACCTCTCCCTCCGCCAACGGATGATCCGAGTCGTAACCGATTTGCGTTGGGAGATCGAATGCAACTGACAATCCAGTTGTCCCCTGATCGATGAGATAGTGATAGCGTTTGTTCGATTCCTCTGCCGTCCCAAAGCCTGCATATTGACGCATCGTCCACAAACGGTTCCGATACATCGAGGGGTAGATTCCACGCGTGAAGGGATACTCTCCGGGAAATCCCGACTGCGTTTCATACTCAGACTCGGGCGGTAGATACAATCGTTCGACCGTCATCCCAGAATCTGTTGAGAAGGGAGTCTTTCGTTCCGGAGACTTCACAAGAGACGGCTTCACCCGTTCTTCTTGCCAACGCTCGAATTGTTTCTTGATCGGGCTCTTCATCATATTCTCCCAGCACCCACTATGTAATTGTGTATCGTTACCTATGTTGCTCTTTTTCGTTTGTCGATAGCGTTGTTCTAGAAAAAGGATATCAGATGGCTGTTCCGCCAGGCTTCACTTCGGAAGTGATCTCCATCGCTTGTGATCACGAGAGCGCCCTGGAGATCAGTTCTCCTCGTTTCAATTTCCAACGATTCGTATCTGGAAAGTGTCACAGGTGCCGGATGCTTGAACTTGTTCTCGCGCCCGACGGAGATCAACGCTAGTTTCGGCTTCACAGTTCTCAGGAAGTCGGCGCCCGAGGCAGTAGCTGAGCCGTGGTGTGCCACTTTGATCACATCGCTTGTGAGAACCGCGGCGCCGCCATCAAGAAGTTCGTCTTCGACCCGCGTACTTGCATCCCCCGTGAGAAGCAGCGTCGATCGACCGTAAGCAACTTTGAGCACGATAGACTCATCATTCAGGTCACGCGGACGGATTGCGGGAGCAGCATGCAGTACAAAGATGCGTGTCGTTGAGTCAAATTGCAAGGATTCTCCCGCACGAACGAGAAGAATAGGAATTCCCATCCCTCGTGCCCGGGTGAGCGTCTCGGCGAACGGCCGGCTTGGACATGACGAATCCGACAGTATCAGCCGCCGAATCTTGAAGTTGTCCATCAGATACCTGCAGCCACCAATATGGTCGTCATGTGGATGAGTAAGGACGATCGCATCGAGATCCTCGATTCCCTTTCTTTTCAAAAGAGGGGCAATCATCCGCTCGCCTGAATCGTTCGTCATTACTTTAGGACCAGTGTCGACGAGGATCGCGTGCCTGTTCGGAAGCTCCAGAAGAATAGCATCTCCCTGCCCGACATCGATGACGGTTGCACAGAGAACCGGAACGGAGTCAGCGAGGACCTGTCTATAGACAATGAGGTTGCTGATGACGAGCAATGCCACTACTGACCAGGCAAGCGCTCTCGGCTTTCGCAGACTGAAGAGTAAGGTCACGACTGTATAGTAGAACACCGTAAATGTCCCCCCCACCCTCATCGTTTCTGCATAGGCGAACGGCACCTTCGAACACCACATGACAAATTTCAAAAGCACAGATGTGAGAAGATCGTCCAAAGCCGCATAGCCTGCGGCAATCCAGTTGGAGACAAATGAAAAGGCCACCGTCGCAAAACCGAGCAAGACATTTATTCCGCTCACCGGGACGACAATCAGATTGGCAATGACGGCGACGAGAGAGACTCGGCCAAAGTAGAATGCCGTGAAGGGCAGCGTTCCAATCTGTGCCGCGAGCGAAACAACGAAGAGTTGGAGTCCGGACTTGACAAGACCGATCTGCACAAACTTGCCTGGGATCATCCCGATGAGAGGCTCCAACTTCGGATAATAATAGACGATCGAGATCACCGCCGCAAATGAGAGCTGGAAGCCGACATCCAACAGGTACAGAGGATCCCACATGAGCATGACGAGAGCCGAGAAGCCAAGTGAATTGTAGACGTCTCCTTTTCGCCCCAGGAGCGACCCTCCGAGAATCGCGCTCCCCATGATCGTTGCCCGAATAACGGACGGGCTGAGACCGGTGATCACCATATACCAGAGGAGGCCGATGAGCGTGAGAAGTGTCGCAATCTTCCGGGAGACACGAAGAAACCCGAC
The DNA here is from genome assembly GCA_003170475.1 of Ignavibacteriota bacterium. GTDB lineage: Bacteria > Bacteroidota > Ignavibacteria > UBA10030 > UBA10030 > UBA9647. The sequence goes on from PMZI01000014.1 coordinate 103,466, forward strand.
GAGAGAAGAAAAAATCAACGCGACCACGACAACATTTGAACCGGAAACGGCGAGGATATGAATTGTTCCGGTGTTCATGAAAGACTGCTTCAGATCAGCTGAGAGATCGGCGCGATAACCAAAGACGACCCCTTTGAGATATCCGGCTTCCTCCGTCTTGTGATAGCGGTCGAAGACTCCATAGATCCCGTTCTGTGCGCGACCGATGATGCCGGAGGGTGTCGGACCTTTCGAGCGTGCGATCAGGGCAATCGCGTTGGAGTCCCGAACAGAGATGAATCCCTGGATGCCATTCAAAGCGAGATACCTTCCATAGTCAAATTCACCGGGGTTGCGCGCCCCCGGCAACGGCTCGAGCGTGCCAGAGAATCGGACGGCATCTCCGATTTCCAGTGAGTCTCCATTCACCCATCGGGCAGACTTCACCACATGGACCAGCAACCGTCGACTGACGTGTTGACTGTTCGTCTGCCTGTGAATCTCCTCAGCGTGGACAACCATTTCCGAGCGCGTGCCTTTTCGCACCGGTTCAGATTCGATTCTTCCTTCGATCCTCACCCGCTCTCCATAAAATCTTGGACTGAGAACGTCCGCTTCGAGCTGAGAAATTCGGTCAGATCCGGCGTACCACCCGAGCACAACGACGAGGACGTGGAAAGCAAGCGTCAACCACGGTGATGCATCGAGCGTGCCGACACGAAGGATCAGTACGAGGGTTGCAGTAGCGATGACGACAAGCAAGAGAAGGCGCGGATTTCCTCCCGCGCCGCTTGCGAGTACGATACCAAGGATGAACAACAGCGCAAGTCTCGCTGCTGGTCTACGACTCCACCACGATGCTTCCATGAGAACTCAAAGAAGAGATACGAGAGCCGGGGTAACGTCCGTCAGGCTTCTCAGAATAGCACTGAGTTCCTGGCGTTTTCTCCCAGAGATGATACAGGGGACAGGATTGCGAGTGTGGGATTTTGTTGAGAGATCTTCGATGTTTCCGTGATCACTGGTGAGGATGAGAGTGCATTCCTTTGGAGCGAAATCCTCGAGCAGACCACCGAGCATGCCGTCAAATCGTTCAAGCACTTCAACCGCGGTTGTTACTCCCCTGCCGTGGCCTGCATAGTCGGTAAGCCAGTATTCAAAGAGTGTGAAAGCGTGTTTCTGCGAGATATTCCAGAGATGCCTACCTGCGTCGCGAGGAGTGATGACGGGAAGATCAGGGTATCCAAGTTCCGGCCACCGACCGCGCGTAATGTCTGCGGACACCGCTTCGTCGCGTCCCAACGCCTCTGCATCCAAAATCTCGACACCTGCGTTCTGACAAGAGAGTGTTGTGACGCTGAGACGCCGTTTGCCTGAGGCGACGTAATCGAAGAACTGTTTAGGGAACGCGTTCGAGAAACAAACCGAACGCCCCTTTGCCTTTAATTGTTTGAAAATGTTCTGTTCACGAATCAAAGAATGGAGAGTCGACGGCGGGTAGGGACCAAAATGTCGGCCGATGAGCTTCGATGCATTTACTCCCGTGAAGAGCGCTGCCTGCCCTGTGCCACTCTGAGGAAGTCCAGCCACTCGGAGTGTGGCGTTCAATGGCACAACCTCCGCACGGTCCGACGAGAACCTTCGGAGGCCCAGGTAGGGGATTTTTCCGCCCAACAATGACCTAAAATGAGGTAGCCGTGCCGTGAACAGAGGATTGACTGCTGGGTCCGCCTTTCCCAACCCTACACCGTCAAGAAACAGAAATATCACGCGCACAGTTTAACTCCACTTTGGGAAATCGTCACGCCGTTTTGCTTTCCACCATGACAGTCACCGGACCATCATTGACAAGGTTCACATCCATCATCGCACGAAAGACACCTGTAGCAACCTTTTCATCGCCGAGAAGTGTTCTTAGATGTCTAACAAACGATTCATACAACCCCTCGGCCACCTCCGGGGGAGCAGCAGTACTATAGCTCGGTCTGTTCCCTCTCGTGGTATCGCCGTAAAGCGTGAATTGAGAGACGACCATAGCCGCGCCACCGACATCCCTCACCGAGAGATTCATTTTGCCTTGCGGATCTTCAAAGATCCGCAGGGAGGCACAGCGTTCTGCAAGATAGGCTGAGTCTTCTTCTCTGTCTTCCCGCTTCACACCGAGGAGAATGAGCATACCGTGACCAGTCGAGCTATGCTCGACCCCGTCGATGGCCACCGAACAGCGATGAACACGTTGAATGAGAGCCTTCATCACCTTCCCGATAATGAGAACATTCACCTTTTGGAGGAACAATCAATATCTGCAACGACAACTGACGAATATCATAGAAGCGGCGAGCCCGGGCAATTCCATCGAGTCGCTCACCCCATCTTCTTTCAACGAGGATCCTCGGGATATAGGATTGCTCTCAAGACTCATTTCACGAACAGCGTCCCATGACTACGCGGGGAATGTCCTGCAGGTCGTTTACGACGCTGATCTCTTCAAATGCAGCTGTGCGGAATAAATCGCTGACACGCTCCGCCTGTCCATGCCCCACCTCAACGAGAACCCACCCGCTTTTTCGGACGAGCTGCGCCGCCACTTCTCCGATGCGGCGATAGAACTCATAGCCGTCATTTTGATCGCTGACCGCATGCTTGGGTTCAAACTGACGGACCTCCGGATCAAGCGTCTGCCATTCTTGAATCGAGACATACGGTGGATTGCCAACAAGGAAATCAAATTGATGTGGGAAGCGCGATTCTAATGGCGCGAAGAAATCCGCGTTTTCAAATGCGATACTCTCAGCGACGCCATGGGCCCGCGCGTTTGTGCGTGCCACCTCGAGTGCTTCCAAGCTTCTGTCCACGCTGGTAATCCTGGACCTTTTGATGAGCTTCGCCAATGAAACCGCTATATTCCCACTTCCGGTGCCAACATCAAGAATGCGAGTCTCCTCCTCCGCTTCCCGTTGATTGCATTTCATCATTAACTGCTCAACGAGAGTCTCTGTCTCCGGTCGGGGGATAAAAACCCTTTTGTCGACTGCGAATTGAAGCCCCATGAAGCTTGTCGTTCCTACGATATACTGAACCGGCTCGTGCGCAAGACGACGTTCGTAGAGTCCGCGGAATGCCTTCCGTTCTTCGTCACTGAGGGGCTTGTCGAAATGCGTATAGAGTTCGATTCTTTGGCATTGCAGCGCGTGGGAAAGGAGGAGTTCGACAGTCAGTCGTGCTTCGTCGAATCCGCGTCCCTGGAGATGATCAATGGTGAACTTCATCAAGTCCCGGATCGTCCAGACTTGATTCTGCTGCTCGAGCATTATGAGCGCCTGGATCGTTTCGATCGGGAAGGACTGGAAGGTTTCTTCATGCTGCTTTTCTTGGCAGGTTGGAGCTTTTTCTTGGGCGCTGCCGCCTTTTTCTTTGCGACAGGCGTTTTCTTCGTGGCTGACCGTGAAGTTTTTTTGGCAGACCCGTTATGGCGATCCGTCTTCTTGAGCAACTGACCCAGCTCTTTCATACGCTCATCAGAAAACGTGTGCTTGACTTCGCGTTGAAGCTTCTGCGTGCGCGCCAGGATGTCGAGCAACTGATCTTCCGTGTCCGGATCTCCTTCAGGTCTTCGTTCCCAGGCTCGAGCGAGAGCGTCCATCGTCATATCAACTTTCTTCCGAATAAGGCCGCCGATCACTTCCGGGGTTAGTTCCACGCTGCGAAGCTTCACCCGATCGCCGGAATAGAATCCCAGGCTTTCGAGGTCTTCTTCCTGCTGTGACCCATCGCGCGGGAGATCCTCCAACGGCTCGCCATTTTCATCCAGCGAAGCAAGGAACTCGAACCGAGTATCTCCTTCGAGGAGCGCAGTGAAATCTGGTAGCACGGGAATCTCAAATCCCTGAGACTTCCCCTGCTTCTCAACAGCTTCCCAAATTTTCTTGACGGGGACGACGACGTCTTTGTCTGAGGCAAGGATCCGTTCAGCTTCGTTGAGACAGCGCTCGTACACAAACACCTCCGGGGTTCAAACAGGCAGCAAGGACTGGTGAAAAGGTAAAGCTATTTGGAGGAAAGCGCAAGCCGCGGAGTTTGCAGTACAAGCTCTCTTCGCTCGGCATTCTGAGACGAACGAGAGTTGTGATCTTGTGAAGGGATAGAAAAAGGAAGAGGGTCCCCGGTGGGCAACCCTCTGAACACATTCTAATGCCATCTGAACCGATCTATCTCTTTTTCATCTTGTCGGCGAAAAGTTGCGCCGCCTTCTCGATGTCGTATCCAACCTTGGGCATATAGATCCCGCCGTATTTCTCCACCATGGATTTCAAAGTATCGTATGCGTCCGCACTGCAGAAAAAAATCGGCGAACCACGGTTGACACCTTCGCGCCGAGCAAGTTGCAGCAAAGCAATTCCCGGAAGATGGCCCTTTAGATGGGTATCCTTAAAGTCGTTGTCGAGTATGACAAGGTTAAAGACTTCGGTGCGAAGCTTTTCCCATGTTTCGATGCTCGTGGCCGTCTCGACAATTGTGATCTCGTCTTCAAGGATGGCCGTACAGACTTCGAGCGCAAACCCATGGGATCGGCGCTGTCCTTCGTCATCGTCTGCAACCAGAACCTTATAAGACATCTTCTGCTGGTTCCTTCACAATTTGCGTTCGGAATTGGACGGAACGTACAACTTTTTAAACGCAAAAACAACCACCGTGCAACGCTGCTGCTCGTTATTTCTGAGCATCCTGAGTACGGACATACACTTCCTTGCCACCGACGATCGTCTTTTCGACGACAGTCGACGGAATGTCCTCTGGAACAATCTTCATGAGGTCGCGAGACAAGACCACAAAATCCGCCAGTTTCCCTTTTTCCAATGAGCCAAGCAAATGTTCCTGAAATCCTGCGAATGCCGCCCAGCTCGTAAAACTCCGTATGGCTTCCTCTCGAGTCATCTTTTGGGAAGCATACCAACCATTGTCGAAATCTGTCGTGTCCCCGATCCCGTCGGCCGATAGTTCGAAGAAAGCCCTCACTTCCTGAGCATTTCTGGGTCTCCCTTGAAGATCGCGGCGTGTCACGGCGGCATAAATGCCCAATAAAGGAATGGGTTGTTCCACCGGGAAATCCGAGCCGCCGGGAATGATCACGCCAGTGTTCAACAGTGAACGCCAGGCATAGGCTCCGCGAACTCTAATTGGCCCAAGCCGTGCCCCTGCCCAGTGCATGTCCGAAGTGCAATGTGTCGGCTGCATGCTGGGAATAACCCCGAGTTGTTTGAACCTTGGAATATCATTCAGTGACAAGACTTGCGCATGTTCAATTCTCAGTCGACGGTCCGCGCCGGGATGCGTTTTGAGTGCCGCCTCGTACACATTGAGAATAATGTTGTTGGCCCGATCACCGATAGCGTGAGTGCACACCTGAAATCCATTCACCAATGCTTCATCAACTGTTTTCCTCAACGAAGCTTCATCTGTCACTGTCAGTCCTCTGTTTGCCGGATCGTCGCTATACGGTTCCAGGAGAGCAGCACCTCTTGAGCCAAGCGCGCCATCAACATACAACTTTACCGACCGAACCCACAATCGATTGTCACCATAGCCAATGATCGGCCCAATCGCCGGCTTCAACGAGTCCCTTCCGATGAACGCATCCCACGTCTCCCCTGCTCCATCGATGGCGGCGTAAACTCTGAACGGAAACTCCTTCTTCTCAATGAGACTTTTGTAGACATCAATTTCGTTCTTATCCACTCCCATATCATGCATTCCCGTCATCCCATGGCTCAGGCATTCGTGAATTGCCAGGGTGATCGCTTCTTCTGTCTCTTTCACAGAAGGAGGCGGAAGGAACCTACTCACCAGCGACATGGCATTATCGACAAAAACGCCAGTGGGATTGCCGGACGCATCGCGTACGATCCTGCCTCCCGTGGTATCCGGAGTCTGCTTCGAAATGCCTGCAATTTCCATCGCTCTCTTGTTCACCCACGCCGCATGCCCATCTATGCGAGCTAGATACACGGGATTGTTCAGCGAAACACGGTCGAGAATTTCATGCGCCGGGAAACGTTTCGAGGCCCAAAGATTCTGATCCCACCCTCGCCCTCTCACCCATTGTCCGGATTCGCTCTTCTGAACTCTTTCGGCGACAAGCGTCGCGGCCTGCGCATCAGATTGAATTCCTACCAGATCGACCGTGAGCATTGCCACACCGAGGCTCATGAGATGGCCATGCGCATCCGTAAATCCCGGGAACACTGTTTTGCCCGCCAAATCCACGGTGTCTTTCGCCCGAATTTTCTTTCCAAGTTCATCCCGGGAGCCGATGGCAACTATCCGGCCGCCCCGGACAGCAAGCGCTTCTGCGACAGACTCGGTTGCGTCCATCGTGTAAATGCGGCCATTGACATAAATAACATCAGCTTGTTCCGGAACAGTTCGAAAGAATAGATATGTGCAAAGCGCTGCACAGACAACGAGGAGAATGAACCACGCCAATTGAGTATTCATAGTTTGTTTAATTGATGGTTGAGCGCGTTAAGGGTTTCTTCATTCGGAGCAACGATTCATCGCGAGACACGGGGCGTTGGCGACTGCCAATCGATGTGACTTTGAAATCGCTGCAACGGTGTCGGTCGGAGGAGTGAATGGCCTTCTCTCTAGCTAATAGAGAATTCGGCATGTGGAAGGCAATTTAGCGCCTTAGGGAGCGAATAGCAAACAAAAACTCCCCCCGCCTTTTCAGAACGGAGCGATCAATTGGCCGCGTTCGATTCAGTAACCCCTGCCTGTCGAACAAGCAGCACGGCTTCTGAAGATCCGATTGCTCTGTATCATGATGTCCCAACAGTTTGAAGTGCCGAGTGATGCCTTTCAGGAAGAGGCTATCCAGAATTCCTCACCATCCTTGAGATTGGGTTTGACACTCTCATGCCTGCAACCCAGCGGGATCTGTCTTGTCCATTTTCGGAATTGCACGCACAGGATTACTGCGAATTTGCTTGTTCGCCGGAATCGCGATTCCGGCTTGTTAACATTAGCGAAATTGGCTACACTGTGAAGAAAAGTCTTATACAATGGGCTCAATTCATTGAGACGAAACAGCCTTGACAAGGCGCTCAACAATCCCTATTTTCCACCTGCCTTCGCAAAAATCATGCTATTGACAGCGAATTCTTAAGGAAACGAAACGTCTCATGCACACCGATCTTTTGAACCAAACCCTTCCTTTCATCAAGAGCCACATCCATTCTGAATCCTTGCCTTTGTCAGAATGGAAACTTAAGGAGGGCGATATCGCCAACGGTGCTTCCCCGTCTCTCAATGATACGACGTGGTGGAATTACACAATCCCAGCTCCATGGGGTGGATACGACAAAACCGTCTGGTTTCGAAAGCGATTCACGATTCCGGAGCAGCTCTCAGGCAAATGCGTGGGACTGGCATTGGATCTTAACGAAGCGCTCCTCTATGTGAATGGAAAGCCTCATCAAGGCATCGACAAACATCATCAGGAAGTGTTGCTGACGACAAAGGCGCGCTCGAATCAGTCGTTCCTGATCGCTCTCGAAGCTTACAGCGGACGGAAGCGCGATCTCAGCACGTTCAATTCCGCTCACCTCGTTGTCATCAATCCCGTCGCACGCGCGTTATACAACTCCCTGAACGCGCTCCACGATCTCGAGAAGATTCTGGGGCCGAATTCCAGCGAAGCAAAAGAGGTTAAGGAGCTGATCCGCCAGACTTTGATTTTCCTCAAATATTTCAAGCCGGACGGCGAGGAGTATCCTAATGCCATTGGGAGAGCTCAAAATTTCCTTACCCGCGTCCTGCAAACTGAGTTCAAATCAAGCATCGCAAGCACCATTCACCTCGTAGCGCAATCACACATCGATGTTGTCTGGTTGTGGAGATTGCAAGAGACGAGAAAGAAATGCGGACGAACGTTTTCAACAGCGTTGCGCTTGATGGAAGAATTCCCTGAATTCAATTTCACGCAAAGTCAGGCGTTGCTGTACCAGATGACAAAGGAACGTTACCCGGATCTCTACAAGGAAATCAAAGCAAGAGTCACGGAGGGCCGCTGGCATCCGGTTGGGTCGATGTGGGTTGAGCCTGATTGCAACATCCCGAATGGCGAATCCCTTGTGCGACAAATTCTTCATGGCAAAAGATTCTTCAGAAGTGAATTCGGGATTGACTCGGACATCCTTTGGCTTCCCGACACGTTTGGATATAGCGGAGCGCTTCCGCAGATTATGAAGAAGTCGGGCATCAAGTACTTCTTCACCACTAAGCTTGCCTGGAATGATACCAATCCGTTTGAGCACACCATCTTCTGGTGGCGCGGTATCGACGGAAGCAAAGTCCTGGCACATTGTCCTCAAGTCGGACTCGAAGGAACAATCTCTCCTAAAGATCTGAAGAAGACCTGGGAGAGTTTTCACGAGAAAGAAAAGACGCCCCATGCCATGCAGACGTTTGGGTACGGAGATGGCGGCGGCGGAGTGACAACCGAGCAGGTCGAGGCCTCGCGCGTTCTCGGAACGATCGTCGGCATGCCCCCCTCTGTTCTTTCGACTGCATCACAGTTCTTTAAGACGATCGAGGAACAGGCGAAGGAGTTTGAGACATGGAACGACGAGCTTTATCTGGAAAAACACCGGGGGACGTACACAACCCACGGATGGGTGAAGAAGGCGAACAGGCAATCAGAGGCACTGCTTTACACGACAGAGCTTCTCGCATCCCTCGGAATGCTCCTGGGCAAATCATCTACTTCACGTCGTTATCCTCAGCAGCAACTTGAGCGTGCGTGGAAACTCCTTCTCCTCAACCAGTTTCATGACATCCTCCCCGGCTCCGCAATTCCTGAAGCGTACGATGATGTCAAAAAGGATTTTGCGAGTCTGCAATCGTCTTGCGGCTATATTCAACAGCATGCGCTTTCCGGATTCGTGGAAAAGGAAGCCAGGAAACAGGCGCCAACGGAGTTCCGGTATTCTGTCTTTAATTCTTTGGCCTGGGAACGAAACGAGTACGTAACTTTCGAAGTGAAGTCACAAGCGAAGGACTTTGTGGTCACAGATGGAAATGGAAATACGGTGGAACATCAGCTCGTCAGCCGGAGAAAGGGATTGACCCTGCTCCTTTGCTACGTGGAGAGCATTCCACCCTTCTCTTTCAAGCAGATTGTCATCACCTCGTCAGAGAGCAAGCCAAACGTACCTGCCCCCTGGAAAATGACAAACCATGTTGTGGAGAGCCCGTTGTACAGGATCCGGTTCGACTCAAAGGGCCAGCTTTCCTCACTCCACGACAAGGCTCTTCGACGCGAATTGATCGCCAAAGGCGGTCGAGCCAATCAATTTCAGGCCTTCAAGGATCAGCCAAAACAGTGGGATGCGTGGGACATTGATCCGGACTATCCTCACAAGCATCTTGACCTTCTGCGTTTCGAAAGACTGCGGGTCATCGAACAAGGACCGCTCCGAGCCCAAGTGCGGTTTGAATTTCGAACCGAGGATGGATCAAAAATTGCGCAGGACCTTTTTCTGTACCACAAGTCACGCCGTATCGACTTCAAGACGGTGGTGACTTGGAAAGAGAAACAGACACTGTTGAAGGTCGCCTTTCCTCTCAATGTGAAGACGCATACTGCAACATACGAAATTCAGTTCGGAGCCCTGCAGCGAACCACCAAGCCCGCTGAGTCGCGGGAGAAAGCTAAATACGAAGTGCCCGCCCAACAGTGGGCAGACCTCTCCGAGCAGAAATTCGGCGTTAGCTTGCTCAACGACAGCAAGTACGGCCATGATGCGTCAGACACCACACTTCGACTTACGCTCCTCCGGTCACCCCACTATCCCCATCCGATCGATCCACTGCGATTGACGGATGAGCGCGTGACGGACCAGGGCGAACACCAATTCACGTACAGCCTGTTCCCCCATGCCGGAGATTGGCGCAACGGAGGAAGCGTTCAACGGGCACGTGAGCTAAACCAACCTGTAGTCGTCCTCCCTGGCACGGCGGCTTCGATTCCGTCGCTGTTCACCATCTCCAATCCGAGTGTCATCGTTGACAGCGTCAAGAAAGCTGAAGACTCAGATGAAACGATCATTCGACTCCACGAAGCTTTTGGACAGTCGCTGAAAACGACATTGACGTTTGGCGTGCGGGCAGATTCCGCCTCCGAGTGCGATTTGCTGGAGCAGGACATTGCTCCGCTGAAAGTCGTCAAATCGAAGATTCCGCTGAAGTTTTCACCCTTTGAGATCAAAACTCTCAAGGTGAAGTTCAAAACGAAGAAGTAGCCGCGGCGCGTGCAGGCCTAAAGACGCACAGAGCCTGCCTGACACTATTGAACAAAGGCGGGCGAGGGCTCCTCGCCCGTTTCTCTTCTGACCAGCTCAGGAGGCCGACGATCGCCGAAAGCGAGAAAGCAGAGCGGCCCGTCGAGCGCAATGGCCCGGGACAACAAATACGTAGGCGGTTGTCTCAGAGCACACCCAAGTTTTTCTGAAAGGTCACCCTATGACGAAACGGCGATGGATCCTTCGAGGAACCGTCTTTCTCTTCTTCTTTCTTTTGGTCCTGAACCTCTACGTCTTCTTTTCCCGCGAGTGGGAATCTTCTTTCTCCCCGACATCCTATGCGACCCTCTATTATCCTCTCGATGTCCCGACCATCCGCGAATGGAAGCTCGTGGAGCGCAATCGAATCCAGTTGAACCTCGCTTGTACAAACGATATCTCCGACTGGAGAGTCCTCACCGATGGCGGCAAAGAGCAGACCGCTATGGGGATGAAACCGTCGTTTCGAATCGACACGACGTTTAGTGAGCTCCACACCTATACGCTCGTTCCCGTTTCCCGTGAATCAGTCCAGTCGATCGAAATCTCCGTCCGTTTCTACAGCAAAGAATTCTATGCGTCTCAAGGGATGAAGCACGCAGATGTCTACGTCGTTCGATCAAATGTGCCATGCGGTGAATTTGAGCAATATTCCGTCAGCGACTGGGTCGACGATTATCGGTATGTAGGTGAAGCATCTCTCGCTCAGACGAGCCGCATTTTGCGCGACGAAGTGGGAATAAGCGACTCAGATGCTACGTTTACGCGAATGGAGAAACTCGTTCCCTACCTGCGCAAAACGCTCAGAGGTGCAGGCGGTGTGCCGAAGGATGACGAGCGGTGGATGAATCCATTTCGGTTGTATAACGAAATGGCGGCCGGAACGGGGAAAGGCTGGTGCACGCAGCATGCCCAAGTTTATGTCTTCTGGGCCAACAGGGCGGGGATTCCGACAAGATTCGTGTTTGGTGCCCGGACGCAAGACAACAGCATCGTATATACAGGGCATTCCTGGGCGGAATCCTATATTCGTGAACAACATCGATGGGCTTTTGTCGACCTAACGCAGGGCGAGCTCTACATCACGGACAAGAAAGGCCAGGTGCTCAACACGGCGGAGTTATTCCAGCTCAATCAGCACAACGCGTTCGATAGTACCAATGTGAGGCTTTACGCGGACTGGATCTGGAAGAATCATCCCGGCATTCCGGCAACCGACACACTTGTGTCGGTTCCTTTCGCACTCTGTAACGCACTCGTGCGCGACGAGTTCACGCCTCACTCGATTCTCAAATATCGCCGGCCACCCAATGTTGAAGATGTGCGAGAAGATTACACTGGCTTTTTCAGTGATCGGACATTTCTTTTCGGAAATCTCGAGCGCTATCTTTTCAAGCCACAGCTCGCCTATTCGCTTTATCCAACGGAAGGCAGTCACACCTATTTCGTTCGCCGATTCCTGTTCTTTTCATTGCTCGTAAGTCTTGTGTTCTGGATAGCGATGCTTGTGATCAGCATGCTCTCGAAATCGAAGCTCCCGGGACAACCATGAGGTCTGACTGACAGCGCAAAGTCGTCGGTATATGTCGCCACCTCCAGGCGATGAACGTCTAAGGCATAAGCACAAAAAGAAACGGGCGAGATCCTCTCGCCCGTTTTTCTTTTTTGCATTTCATGGTTGGGTTATCGGAGAAGCGTCGCCGGATCCAGATTGGGAGCTTCGATATCCTTGAAGTACTTTACCGTACCAACCTTCAGCTCGAGCGTCGCTTCGTCATCACACACGATGATACCGTGTGGATGAAGCTGCAGAGCGCTCACGGTCCACATATGGTTCACGCCGCTTTCCACCACGTTCGCCAGAGCGCGAGCTTTCTTGTAGCCGTTGATGATGATCAGTACCTCTTTGGAATCCAGTACCGTTCCGACACCAACTGTCAATGCCGTCTTCGGAACTTTCGTGATATCATTGTCAAAGAAACGGGCGTTGGCGAGTATGGTGTCATAAGTCAACGTTTTGACTCGCGTCCGCGATGTGAGCGATGAGCCGGGCTCGTTGAATGCGATGTGGCCATCAGGTCCGATCCCGCCAAGGAACAAGTGAATTCCGCCGTACTTCTTGATTCTCTCTTCGTACCCAGAGCATTCTTTCTCAAGATCCGGAGCATTTCCGTTAAGGATGTTGACATTTTCCTTCTTGATGTCGATGTGTTTAAAGAAATTGTTCCACATGAAGGAATGATAGCTTTCCGGATGATCTTTCGGAATCGCGATATACTCATCCATGTTGAAGGTCACCACATTCTGGAAGGACACTTTTCCAGCCTTATGCATTGCCACCAGCTCTTTGTACGTGCCGAGCGGTGAAGAGCCCGTCGGAAGCCCGAGGATAAACGGTCTTTCCGGCGTCGGCTTGAAGTCGCGGATTTGTCTCACCACATAAGAGGCAACCCATTTGCTTACGAGATCGTAGTTCGATTGAATGATAACTCTCATCGCATTCTCCTGGTTTCGTTAGTTCTTCGTACGTTTGTTATGGTTTTCCGTGAAATGAATTTCATGTCTGATACAATTTAGGGTCGACCAAGGGTGCATGCGATCCCCTTCCAATCAACCCACTACCCAAAGAAAAGCAATCAGATCCTCTGTTCCCATCGTTCGATACATTCTCGTCACGAGGAAATTGACGCTATCAGCGCCTTGAATTGGTCTTTTGTCTGTTTGATTGCAGTCGCTTCAACCGTAAGTTTCTGCACGACAGAGTTAGTATCGCTGGTGCCGCGAACCGCTTCAAAGTCCTTCTTTTGATCCTCTTCGGTCTGGTCCAATCCATATCCAATGCGGGCAAAAGCCCCGAATTCCTTCTTTGAGTCCTCCAGGATCATCCCATGGAGGGAACTCGCGGATCCCTCCCAATCATCAGCTGCTCCCAGAAGTTGAGTCTTCGTTATTTCTGTTAGCTGAATACCATTTTCCTTCTGGTACGTCTCGAATACATACTGCCATTCGAACGCCCGATATCCCTCGAACATCTTCTGAAATTCCGCCAACAGTTCATCATACGATTTGACCGATCCATTTGTCACCCTTGATTCCAAATCGGCAAGCCGTTCACGTGGAGCCAACAATCCAGCCACATCGCTCCATTCCGATGACCGCTGCAATGTGGACTCTGGCTTCAGAGATTTGATGAGAGAGCTCCAATTTGAGTGCTGTGCGGCAGAATCCCGGACCTTTTCCATTACTTTCTGATTCAGGTACCGTTTGACCGCGAGTGAATAGCGTTTCACCCCTTTCTCGAGGGACTGTCTGCTGACCTGTGCCCCACCAACGCTCAAGGTCATTTTGTCCTTTGGTTCTCTGGCGCTCAACGCTAGCAACTCATCGCGTCCGCAACGCATTTTCTCGACCGTGTACGGGGAGAAGACATCAAATACGATGAGATCTCTTTTCTTGGGCGCTTTTCTGCCGTCGCGTTTGGGCCATTTCTCACCATCACGCACCGTTCCGACAGAAACAAGATTCATTGCGGGAACGATCTTTGATGCTCCGCCCTCCTCAAAGATGTAGGAGAACGGAAGATTTGGCACATCGAGATTTGAATAGTGCTTGCCGATCACAACACCGAATGCCCCGATGTGAGCCTCAAAGAGCAAATACGAGAAAGATCCTGTCTTTGAGCCGCGCTCAAGCACGCCTTGGTGCACCGGACCAAGCTTGTACATGTGATTGCTTTGGTTGGAACCACTTCCAGCGTTGTAGAATGAGAACAATCCAGCAATCAGCAAGGTTGACTTGTGATGTGTCACCGTGTAGGGCCCGGCAAAAAGCGATACCGCCTCTCCGTGAAATGCTTCGCAGTTTGCAAAGAAGAGTGAATTTTCCGCGGAATACTGTTTTCCCATTTTTGCATTCTGGCCCACGAACACTTTGTCGAGGATTGCTCCGCTTTCAACACGTGCCCCTTCGGCAAGAATGAACGACTTTGCCTGCACACCCTCTCCAATTTCCGTAGGATGCTCAATGCAGCTGTTCACCGTTCCGTTCTGAAGGAACTGCGCTCCATGAATAAACGCATGCGATCCGATGGCGACGTTGTGAATTGTGCCGCAGTGCACCAAACGTGCTCCATCACCGACTCGACCCCGTTCCGCCTTCGCCTCAGATGCTTTCACCTCGATGAGTCGCTCAACTTGTTTGGTGAATGCCGCATTATGCTTCAACATCGCTTGCACATATGCTGTCTGAGAGGTGAGATCATTGATGATCCTGACTCCCCTCCCCCCACCCTCGTTGACCGTTTCAAGCTCCACGCCATTGCCGAATGTCGCGTTCGAGTCAGCAGTTAGGGCTGCAACATCCTCAATCAAAACGTTCTTCTCGATGATGTAGTTGGAGAGGACTGAGCCGATATTGGCGACACGGACGCTGTCGCCAATGTCGCAATTCGCAATAGAAGCTCCGTAGACCCCGCTGTGGAGTTCCACGCCGTCGACAGTATGGCTGCCAGACACGTCACCAATGCGAACGCTCCCAAAGAAATGTGCGTTTTGGATCCGAGCGAGATCAAGGTTGGGGACGATCATCACCTGCCGCCAGTCAGCGGCTGCACAACCCTGCAGAGTAAGCTGAGCTATCTGTTTTTCGTTCAATTGTAAGTAGGTCATTTCAATTCTGCTTAAAGTATGAATTATCAATTTAGTCACACGTATGCCCTGACGGGAAGTTACAGGAGCCGGGGCGGCATTCATTCGGAGAAGGAGGGCACTTCCTTTGCTGCAATTAAACTACCAAATCACTTGCACAAGTTCAAGAACAAAGCGTTGTGATGCCGAATCAGCGTTCAATCGTGTCGTGGAAGGGCCGGGGGAGTTGATCTCGCCCTCCTTGACACCCTCGGAGGAACATTGGTAGACCATTCTCTGGCTTCATGTGACGCCGACGTCGTACGCTCTGTCGCACCACCATTGAGCTGACTCAACCCAGCATGGTTCTCCACGGGATCTGACCATAGAGATGCCGATCTCAGCAAGTTCCGTTTGACTGCGGCAAATGCACCACGTATGAGTTGCAAAACTGCGAAGAAATTCACTGCTCTGCATGGATATCTCTCGCAATTTCAGGAAATCTCACGATTACTCACAATGAGCGTGATGCTGGAAGCAAACGACATTCTATGGCTCGCTGGAATTCACGCGCCGAGCAGCATTTCCCTGGAGCAAACAAAGGTTCAGGCAATGCAATGTGAGGATCTGATGCGATGAGGAGAAAAACAAAGGGAGGAGGAAGATCAGCGAAGAGACCCTGGCGGAGGATCTCAGACATCAAGCCGTTAGAATCTTGAAGCAAACCCCTTGGTAGCCACAACGTGTTTCACACGCGCGGTATCATTCGGAGGGAGAAGAATTATCACAGTACACACTGTGGCTACCCGTGGCGGGAAGGGAGGTCAATTCGCGTGCCCCTGGATCGTGATTCCTTCAAGCTGAGTCGCTGATGGCTTCGAGGACCCGCGTCGAGTGGAAGTGATGGCGTGCTGTACTGCTTTTGCCGTTAGCACCAAATGCGGCCCCGAATCCATGTTTGCCTGGTTTCTTGCTTCTCTACGCCAGATGCCTGAGATCGACCGTCTGTACATCTTCCGAAATTCTTCCATCGTCATACCAGTGGCGTTTCTGAACAGGCGCGCACCGACATCTTCACGGATGCCAAGATCGATGCAGATAACTTTGCAAAGTGAATCTGATTGGGCCAGTTGTTCTTTCATCCTTGCAATGCGTGATTCCCGAATGAATCGGCTCAAAGTCAATTTCTCCGAACGATAGAATGACTTCTTCAGCTTGTCCAACGGGCAATTCAGTTGATCAGCGACGTGCTGAGTCTTGTGAACGTGCCCAAGATTGGTTTCAACGAAGGATTTGATGAGTGTGATGTCCAGAGCCATGAGACATTCCTCCTGTGGTGGGGGTGGTAGGTGAGGTGGGATTTGGATAACGCGTCGATCCATGGTCACAATCTCCGGGAGCTCCACGAAAGCGAGACAGTGTGGTAACGCAATATTTCAGTGCATGAGAGAACGAGGTGTTTGACTACGGAGTGATGATAAACAACTGGGAGGACAAAGTCAAGTAAAATCTCGGAATGTTTCCGCTATTTTGCGGAATCACAGTCACTTTCAATTTGCAATTTGAACAGTTAAGGTTTTCTTGCCGTCGGAATTCCCAGCCTGCGCATCCTATAACGAAGTGTATCTTCCGTGATCCTGAGAAAGCGAGCAGCCTTGCTTTGATTGAATCCAGATTTCTCGAGAGTCCTCAGGAGGATTCCCTTCTCAATAATCTCCAAGGAGTTGTCCAAAGCGAAGTCTGTGCCTGCCTCTATACGGTCTAGTATGCGTGAAAGCTCGGCCTGTTCATTCACGATACCTGCGGGAAGTCTGAAGACATCCTTATCTCGTGAGAGGACAATGCTGCGTTCAACCATCCGCTTGAGCTCCTGGACATTCTCCTTCCATTCCTGACGAACCAGCACACCGATGGCGTTCGCATCGATCACCATGTCCTCCATCCCTAACTCACCTGTAATCTGCTTGACGAAATACTCAACGAGGTCCGGGATATCCGCTGGCCTATCCCGAAGCGGCTGGATTTTTACTACCCCCCAGTGCTTTGTCTCATCAAGAATGCAAGGAAGAACCGATCCCGTCTTCACATACTGCATGACAGGGAATTCCGACAATACGATGAATCGGATCTCACACCTCTTTTTCCGGCAAAAAGCAAGCAAGTCACAAACAGCCTTCTGAGCGGCAAGCCCCGCCTTGTCTATGTCTTCCAGGATCAGTGTTGTCCCCTCGACGAGCTTAAACGTGCCGTGATCAGGAGAGATGGGGTTGTGAAACTCCCCCTTCTCGATCGCGAGCTCAACCAGTTTTCGCAAATGCGTTGGATCCGTCGTAGCCACATTGAGCCGCACGCACGGTTTCCGGGAATCTCTACTCTCCCGATGAATCGCTTCAGCGAGATGGCCTTTCCCGACACCAATCTCACCCGCGATGACGATGTTCCGTCTTGAGCGAGAAAACCTTTGCACTTCTTCTCGATTACGGTTCGTTTCCTGACTGGTACCGATTATTTGCATGCCTCACCTTTCATCTGTTTCAACGATCGTCTGATCTTTTTAACTAACCATCGATTCCTTTATTTGAATTGCGCTGAATGAGAAACCGCCGCTCGAGCTCTCCCTGATTCATGAACTGTCGAACGACCCAGTTATCGAAGGCATCACGCCATCGGGTTATGCCCTCAGGCCCCTCGATCAATCGACGTTCATAGTAGCCTCCTTCTACTGATTTGATGAAATGAAGGCGCAGAGCAAAGAGGACACAGAGGAGCCACATGAATGACATCGATACGTAGCCGCCAATTGCCACAAAATTCATGTACCTGTCGTATGACTGAGTCTGTGCGTAACCGTAGTAGTGAAGAACTTCAAAGCAGGAGTAAGGTAAAAGACACCAAGCTATCTTTTCCATATAGGCTCCTTCTGGTGAGTCTACCAAGTACCTGCAGATGACAAGTATGACTAGCGCAAATAGGGTTATCAGACTCATCTTCACACAAGACCGCCAGAGTGGTCTATAAAACAACATATACGCATCATCACCGTGATTGTAGGGCAATACCTCTTGCACAAACGCTATTCTTTGTTCCTGTGATAAGTCCATCTCTTCCTTCCCAATTCCTGGAGATTGTAGATTTGCATGCGACGCGATTTGTTCGACGCTGGGATGCAGGTTGCCCTCCTGCCGCATTCGTTCGACACTAATGTGAACTGCCTTCAGGTTTTTCAACTGAGGCAAGGTGGTTAAATACATCGGATCCTTGAGGAATGAACCGAATAGCACCATCGTCACGCCTCCAACTAATATCAGTGTTGCACCATATTTTCGCCATGCGGTCCAATTCCGAAAAACATAGTTGAACACGACAAACACTACGACTATCTGTAAGAGAACGATGTAGGTGAGCAAATTGTATTCATAGAAATAGAACCGTGCCCACTCATTTTTTGGCACGAACACGAGTATAGCAAGTTGGAACAAAGGGGTGGCAATACCATTACCGCCAAAAAAAACCGCGCAATTCAAGAATACAAAACGTGTTCCAATAGACATCTCATACACGTACAAGAAGCACGAAGTCAACCCTAGCAACGCGCTTGATCCCAGAGATGCTATGTTCACCAGATGACCCCATTCTTCAGATGGATTAGAAAGGGCACCGGCGACGATGAGACCCATCAGCACAATCCATAAATAAAATATTGTGACGAATGTTTTCATTTCAATGACAAACCGCTCCTTCTACAAGCACGAAGATGCCGCCATAGTAATCTTTCTCCATGTACAAGTCAAGAGTTTTCTCGCCCCACCTCCGCAATATTACGGATTTCTCAGAAATGCCAATCGTTTCTTCATGAGGGGAGTTCACACGCCACGGGCTGGCAAGATACCAGTTTTCTTGAGACTGAGCGTGCTATCTATCCGGAGATTGCCTATTTTATTGGCACTCAACATCAAGATCCACTGTCACTTTCTCCTGAGAATATCCTATGACGATCCGCCAGACGATCAAGCAACCGAAGCACAATCACCATTCCGAGGAACATGACCTGGTTCGATCCATCAGGCTCGTTAATTTCAAGTCGGGAGAGGTGGCCACGATTATGCCCAATTTCGGAGCGACGGTACTTGAGGTCGTCCTCAGGTCGGGGAAGAACCTCCACTCCATCCTCGAAGCACCCGGGTCATCCAAGGATATCATCGAGAACAAGCACTTCCACGGCGCAAAGCTGATGCCGTTTCCGGGGAGGACTCCTCGAGGGAGATACCAGTTTGGCGGGAAAAACTATACTCTTAAGCCGAACACGAACGACAGAAGGTCCTCCATCCACGGCTTTGTGTGCAAGAAGCCATTTCGAATCGTTCGAACCACCGTCAGTAATCGCCGGGCTTCCGTGATCCTTGAATACATCCATCAAGGAGGCACAAAAGGCTATCCGTTCAAATTCTCTATGCGCCTCACCTACACACTCGGCAGCAGATCCTTCAGCTGCACAACCTTTGTGCGCAACCTCGACAAGTGCGCAATCCCCATGGGAGACGGATGGCATCCGTACTTCACAACAGCCGGAAGATCCAATCGACTACTCCTTTCTCTTCCCCCCCATTCCGTTGTCGAATTGACCGGACAAAAGGTACCTACCGGCAGACTTGTGAGGCCGAACCGGAAAATGAGCACGATTGCACTTCGCCGGAAGAAGTTAGACTCAGTGTTTGACCTTGGAGAGAAGAGGCGGCGGGTGACGACGAAGCTCATCAATCCGAAAAGTGGAGTTGAACTCCATCTCTGGCAAGAAGCAGGAGCAGGGAAATACAGGTATCTGGTCGTTTATCGGCCGCCATCAGGCACGTCAGTGGCAATTGAACCTTGGACGTGCGCGCCAAACGCAGCCAATAACAAACTGGGTTTGATTGTTTTGAAGCCGGGTGGAACGTTTAGGGCTTCATACGGAGTGAGACTCAAATCAAGACGCTGAAGCTGCGGCTCTATTTCGCTTTCGCCGCCTTCACATTCTGCACCATCCTGGCGGCACGATCTGTCAGGACTTCGTAGCGCTCTTCTTCGATCGCTTTTTTGTCAAGCAAATCGCTCCCTATACCCACCGCGCACGCTCCAGCTGTGATCCACTCTCCCACGTTGTCTATGGTGACTCCACCAGTGGGCATGAGACGGATATCGGGGAACGGCCCCCTCAGGTCCTTGAAATACTTCGGCCTTAGCGACGTTGCCGGAAACACCTTGATGATATCCGCTCCGGCCTTCCAACCCGCAAGAATCTCCGTTGGCGTATAACATCCGGGCATAACTGCGATGCCTCGTTTGACGCAAAGGGACACAACGCCGAGATTGAGCACCGGGCCAACAACGAAAGTCGCACCGGCCTCTATGACCTTCTCAGCGGTCTCCTGATCGACGACCGTTCCTGCACCAATGAGCACATCTGACGGCACGGCTGACGACAGCTGGCGAATCATGTCAACTGCCCCCGGGACGGTCATCGTGATCTCGATGCATTTGATACCCCCGCTTCGCACAGCTTCAATGACTTTCAAAAGTCGGTTTGTATCCTTCATGCGAATCACGGCGACCACGCCTGAATCCATGATGCGGGCAACTACTTCGTTCTTGTTCATTTTACTTGTTCACAAAGAAAGTGTAGTATGGTTCGTTTTGGGCCATCCGACGGAGCAGGAGCGCCAACTCACGTGCATGATAGTCGCCCCACATGGAGGACTCACCGCACGGTACTTTTCTCCCGGACGGAATGTGATCCCATCCATTGGGACGGTGATAGACAGAGTGCAGAATCAAGCCCTCGTGTTCAGGATTTGCTGAGAGATAAGGCTCCTGAAAAAGCTTCGATGCCACGGTCAGTCCGGCCTGCAGGTATGACTTGCCTCTATCGGCGTGTCCCGCTTTCGTCAGGCAGTTGCCAAGTCGCACGAGACCCTGAGCGGCAATCGCGGCTGCCGAACTGTCCACCGGCTCAAAATCATTAAACGGCTCTGCAGGACGCTCAAGGAAATTGCCCATCCTTGCCAATCCGGGAGCGGCGGTATCCCAATACGGAATTCCATCAGTGGGGGCGTCCTTGATGTAGAAGTCAGCCACTGCCTCAGCGACAACGTAAAAGGCGTTTCGGATTCTCTCACTTCCGCCGAATGGAGATAGCTCCTCCTCCGAACGAGTGTCGAGAAACTCTATCTCTTCCGCGTACCCCAGAAGAATCCAAGCAAGACCTCTCGTCCATGTCGAGAATGGTGAATAGCCCTGTTGTGTGCTTGGACAACGATATGATCCGTCATTGACATTGAAAATCGATTCATGCGCGACCCGGCCAGAAACATCATATGAATCCCGTCCTTGTCCGTAATAGACATTGTATCGCGCTGTTGTCTCTGCATGTTGGAGGAGCCTTTCCAGCAGATTGATTTTACGATCCTTCTCCCCCATCAGAACATGTCCAAGTTGATGGGCGACAGCGAGAACGCGCAATGAGCGGATGGTATCTGCGAAGAGTGAGTGCGGACCGTTGAACGAATAGATGAAGCCCCCATCTTCGCCAAGATCTGTCCAGCGAGCAGCTTGCACAGCCCCGCTCACTTTGATGGCAAGCTCATAGAAGTTTCGTTCCCATTGATCAAATGGGATCTTCTGTTCATGAACCAATCGCAGGAGGTTCCCGCACGTGCTGATCGTATTGAATCCGTGGTCATGTACGCCAACGTGGCTGATGTGACGCGGCATTTCCCGCAACGTTCCTTCACGTCCGATCACCAGGAATTCTTTGTCGCCGCTAACATCATACTGGAGAATTGCGGATCCGAACTGGAATCCTTGCGTCCATTCAGTCCATCCGCGAGAGGTGTAGGAACCCTCCACCGTAAACACGGGCGATCCTTTTTGGGGATCCCAGCGTCGTTGGAGATTCGAAATCTTCTCACTCGAAAGACTGAAGAGCCGATCGACGAGAGGAATAAGTTGAGAAGGCTGAAGCTGATAGTCGATCCGGAGCATAGGAATCAGAGTTGTTGGATGTGCAAGCCACCGTCGACATAGATAACATCGCCGGTGGAGAATGGAAATTCACCTGTGACCAGTGAGCCCACTGCATGGCCCACATCCTCAGCAGTTCCCCATCGTTTCATCGGAACCAATCCGTCGGCCAGGCGCATGTCGTACTTCTCTTTGACACCGCTCGTCATGTCCGTTGCCATAACGCCGGGTCTGAGATCGTAGACCTGCACACCGTGTTCAGCCAAACGAACAGCCCACAGATGATTTACCATGGAGAGACCGGCCTTCGATATGCAGTATTCTCCCCGATTGAGGGACACAGCGACAGCCGAGATCGATGAAACAAAGACAACTTTAAACCCGCTTCGAAGAAGAGGCCGCGGTTTCTTCTTCAGCCAGTAGTTCGCAACGCGCTGCGTCAGGAAGAACGGACCTTTGAGATTCGTGTCCATCACCTCATCATATGACTGTTCCGTCATCTCCGTTATGTCATGACGGACTTTTGGCGCAACCCCTGCGTTATTGACCAAGGCATCAATTCGCCCGAGTTCTTCCAGCGTGTTTGTCACGAGGTCTTCGCGTTGCTTCGAATCACCAATGTCCGCCTGAATCGCCACGAAATGCTGTGACTTGTCAGGACGGAGAGCACCGCAGAGGGCTACAGTCTCTTCGGCGGCTTTGCGGTTTTGGGAATAGTTGATGGCTACTGAGAAGCCGCGCGCTGCTAATTCAACGGCGATTCCACGTCCCAGTCCCCGGCTCGCGCCGGTCACAAGGACAACAGGAAGTGCTTTTTTCATCAGAAGTAGTGTAGTGTGGAATGAGTTGCCGGCTTGATTCAGGCCCCGGCGACGACGACGAATCGCCAAGTCAAAGTACAAAACCAATCTCCGAAAGACAAGTGAGCGTGCGGGTGGAAATGCGCGGCAAGTCGGTGGATTTTCAGAGTCATTTTGCTTACCATCAGACCATACTTTCGCACCGTCCCCTCCCACATTTTTGCGGTAAAGGATACCTACGATGAACGGATACGACCGCCGTCAATTCTTGAAATCAACACTCCTTGGCACTTCTGGCGCGCTCCTTTCTCTGCCCGCATTGGCTCACGGTGAGTCCCCAAGCATTGATCCGACGAAAAACGAGAAGAAGTTTATCACAAGAAAGCTCGGGAAGACGGGGATTGAAGTCCCCATTGTCAGCTTTGGTGTCATGCGTGCAGACAATCCGGCTCTGGTCAAGGCGGCACTCGATGCTGGAATCGTCATGTTTGACACAGCCCACGGCTACCAGCGCGGCAAGAACGAAGAGATGCTGGGAGAAGTGTTGAAGGATCGACCGCGCGATTCGTTCGTGCTCGCTACCAAAGTCCCGCCGGAGGAGATGGATAATCGGACAGGAGAGGTGAAAGCAGGCTCAACCGCCAGGGCATTTCTCGACAAATTGGATATCAGTCTCAAGAGATTGAAACTCGACTATGTCGACATCCTGTACGTCCATGGCATATCTTCAAAAGACGGAGCGCTGTTTCCCGCTCTCCTCGATGCAGTTCAGTCGGCGAAGAAGTCTGGCAAGACCAGGCACGTAGGTTTGTCGACGCACAAGAACGAGCCCGAGGTGATCCAGGCGGCTATCGAGAGCGGGGTTTATGAAGTCGTGTTGAGCGCGATCAACTTCAAGCAGGACTATTATCCAAGACTCAAAGAAACCATCGCAAACGCAGCAAGGGCGGGAATCGGCATTGTTGCTATGAAAACGATGGCCGGAGGATTTCACGACAAAGAGCGGAAGCAGCCGATCAACTGCAAGGCAGCGCTCAAGTTCGTGCTTCAAGACGAAAACGTCACTACAGCAATTCCGGGGAACACCAACTTCGATCACTTGAACATCAACATGAGCGTCAACACGGATCTAAAGTTGACCGACGACGAAAAAGGGGATCTCCTGCTTGGACAAACTCAGGGCAGCTTGTACTGCCAGGGATGCGAGCATTGCGTTCCCAACTGCCCGAAAGGCCTGCCAATTCCGGAAATCATGCGGGCCTACATGTACACATACGGATATCGTGAACCGGAGATGGCACACTCGCTTCTTTCGAGTCTCGATCTCCCGGAGCATCCATGTTCGGACTGTTCCCAGTGCGGCGCCAACTGTGTCAACGGTTTCGACATTTCTGATAGAATCAAGGACGTATCCAGGCTGACGAGAGTCCCAGTCGAATTCCTCTCCTGAGGCAGAGTGATGGTAAAACTTCTTGTACCGTTGCTTGTTGCAGTGATGATGGTCTTCGTTCGACCTCAAAGCGCTTCCGCTCAGGAATTGGTATTCCCTCGGCTTGAGGGTTGGAAACTGTCGCAAGAAGAAACAGCCTATAACCCCAACAACCTTTTCGACGTCATCGACGGAGCAGCTGACCTCTACCTGGAATACGATTTCGTCGATCTCCACATTGGCCGGTATTCAAGAGACACCCTTGAAATCAAGGTTGAGCTGTATAAGCACGGATCCGCCGTGGATGCATTTGGCATTTTCTCACAGGAGCGGTTCGCAGACTATCACTTCATTGATCTCGGAGTTCAGGGCTATTTAGAAAAAGGGGCACTGAACTTTCTTTCGGGTGTATTCTACGTCAAGATCTCGACCATTCAGGAAGGCGCTGCAGCTCAACAGGCGATGTTGCTCGTTGCAAAAGCCGTGCACAAACGACTTCAGCAAAGCGAGGAGTGGCCGGCCGTGCTTGCGGCTTTTCCCGCAGAAAAGAAAAAACCATATTCAGAACAATACGTTGCGAAGAATTTCCTCGGCTACAGTCCTCTGAACCGTGCGTTTGTCGGAAGCTACGATGATGGCTCATCATTCAGGGCGTTCGCCATCAGATCCGAGGGTCCCGAGGAAGCGAAGCACATCCTCAAGAGCTTCATCGAAGCCTTGCCAAAAAGCGCAATCAAGAGAGTGAAAAGCTGGAAACAAGAAATAGAGGACCCGAACAACGGGTCGATACAGATCGTTCTGAAGGGCAATTACATATTCGGAGTGGTTAGCACAGAGGCTGGAAGAAACCGCGACACTTTCCTCATAGAGTTCGGCAAGAAGCTCTCATCGCTCAAATAGCTGCAATTCCTCTTTCCTCAGTCCTCCGAACAGCCGGCGGACAGGGATATCGGGCTAGACTGTCAGATCAGCGAGATCGATCCATTTGCGTTCCGCCCAACTCTTGAGCGCAAGATCCGCGAGTTGGATCCCCTTGGCACCTTCGACGAAAGTCCATGGGAAGGGCTCGTTCTCGACAACATGCTTGAGGAAGAATTCCCACTCGATTCGGAATGCGTTGTCGAATTTCTGACCCGCCTGAACTTCCTGCCATCCCTCGAAGTAGTTTGCCGGATTGTCCGCATCGGGATCCCAAACGCACGTGGGCGTGGCGCCTGTATTCTGGTAGAAACATTTCTGCAGACCGGCGACCGCCGTCCCATTGGTGCCATCGACCTGGAGGGTCAGCAAATCATCCCGGCGAACCCGAACTGCCCACGAAGAGTTGAAATGGCATACAATGCCTTCATCGCAAAGAAATGTCGCATACGCAGCGTCCTCCGCTGTACACCGGTATTCCTTTCCCGCTTCGTCGATCCTGGTTTCGACGTGCGTCGCGCCAAGACACGAAACAGATCTCACTTTGCCAAAAATATTATCCACAACATAGCGCCAGTGGCAAAGCATGTCAGCGATGATTCCGCCACCGTCCTCTTTTCGATAATTCCACGAAGGCCGTTGACAGGGCTGGGACTTTCCATCAAAAACCCAGTAGCCGAATTCCCCGCGGACGGACAATACCTTTCCGAGCGCCCCTGAGTCAATCAAATGCTTGAGTTTTAGAATGCCGGGCAGCCAGAGCTTGTCCTGCACGACCCCATTCTTGATTCCTGCCGCCTTGATCGCTCGGCACAGGGTGAGCGCTTCCTCAAGATTTGACGCGACCGGCTTCTCGCTGTAAATTGCCTTCCCGGCAGCCACAGCCTTGAGCACAGATTTCGCCCGGTTGTTCGTCGTCTGTGCATCAAAATAGATCTCATTGTACGGATCGGCAAGGCAAGCATTGAGATCAGTGGTATAGCGTTGAAGCCCGTAGGTCTGTGCAAGCGCCTTCAACTTTTCTTCGTTGCGGCCGACGAGGATCGGATCCGGCAGAATCACCATACCGGATTTCGTTTTCACGCCCCCCTGTTGACGAATCGCGAAGATGGAGCGCTCAAGATGTTGGCGAGTCCCCATCCGCCCTGTCACACCATTCATGATGATGCCAATGTTCCGGACCTTTTGATTTTCCATTTCGATTATAGCTCTTTCGGTTTCTCTGTGATTTGAAGGCTGGCACCTTGTGGCAACGGCGGGACATCAATTCCTGCCTTCGGCAATGTTCCGGCAAGTTCCTGGCGCCAGTGAGCGACCTCCCCCGTGGGACTGTAGCAATAAATCATGTGCATCGGCGTATCGCCGGTATTGGTTAGCTGATGAAATATTCCACTTGGAATGTACGCCGCCTGTCCGGCGGATATTGTTCGTCGCTCTTCACCAAGACACATTTCCCCAATTCCGTCGACGATGAAGTAGATCTCCTCCTGTTCCTGGTTATGCCAGGGCACTTGTCCACCTCGCGGTTCCAGAGTCACGTACCCCATGGCAAAGTTCTTCGCCTGGATGGGCGAAGCGCCTCCGATGAGATTCTGTGTTCGGCGCCGTGCAGGGTATACGCGACCTTCAATGCTCTTTAGGTCTGCGATGATCATCAAGTTCTTGACCTCTTTCTTCGGCACGGATTTTCCCGCGCTGACGAAGGTTCATTCGAGGAATCAGTGAGGTGAGGGATAGTCTAACGGAACGTTAAGAATTATGGAGAAACTACAGCAGATTGTGATAAAAGGCAACTGAGAGAAGACAAACCTCGCGGAAGCCTGGATTTCCGCATAAGAAATCGTGTTTTATACGTGAAATTCCCACTCTCCGTCTCTATTCTCGTTACAACTTCCGTCCTTCGAGCGCAACAAGCTTTCTCACCCAGTCCATCATTTCCCCGAATTGCTCCGGGAGCAGCGATTGTGCACCGTCAGAGAATGCCTCTTCAGGATTTGGGTGGACCTCCACGATCAATCCATCTGCACCGACGGCGACGGCAGCCTTCGCAATTGGAGTCACGAGACTTCGGACACCCGTTCCGTGGCTGGGATCGACGATAACTGGCAGGTGACTCATCTCCTTCAACGCAGGGACCGCCGACAGGTCGCATGTATTGCGAGTGTAGTCTTCAAACGTTCGGATTCCTCGCTCACACAGCATCACTTCGTAGTTTCCCTGGGAGAGAATGTACTCTGCTGACATCAAGAGCTCTTTCAACGTGCTCGACATGCCTCGCTTCAGCATCACTGGTCGGCGTGATTTGCCCACCTCTTTTAGCAATGCAAAGTTCTGCATATTGCGGGCTCCGATCTGCAGAATATCGGCATAGTCAGCTACCATCGAAACATCGCCCGGAGCGATAACCTCCGTGATGACTTTCAGTCCTGTTTTGTCACGCGCCTCAGCAAGCAGTTTCAGGCCTTCCTCTTCCAGCCCCTGAAAACTATAGGGGGATGTCCTTGGCTTGAATGCCCCCCCACGCAGAATCTTGGCGCCCGCCGCTTTCACCAGTTCTGCCGAAAGAATGATTTGTTCCCTCGATTCTACTGAGCATGGACCGGCCATGACCACAAAATGGTTGTTTCCAACGATCATTGGCTCGCTTCCCGAGGCGCCCGGAAATGAGATCTGCGTTCGCGCATCCTTCCATTCCTTTCCGGCAAGCTTGAACGGCTTGAGGATCGGAAACACACTCTCGACACCATCCAACGAATCGAGCGCCTGCAGCCGTGATTTTCCCCTTTCATCTCCAACACACGCGATGACCGTGCGCTGCTCTCCGAAAATCGGATGTACTTGATATCCAAGGTCTCGCACTCTTTCAAAGACATGATCGACCTGTTGCTGGTTTGCGCCTGCTTTCATTACGATGATCATTCAAACTCCACGCTGCACTCTATGAGAACTGACCCCAGACCTCCCGGAGGTTGCCGTCTGTTGCCCATGAATTCCTTCTGTTACTTTTTTGGGGCATTTTCTGGGCGAAGCGCGCGAACCTTCGCACCTGCTTGCCACATTTCAGAGTTTTTCCATTCATCCAGTTCCACCTGAAGCTTCTCCCGATAATCTGGAGCACCGCACGTGTCAAGAACCCGCCGGGTCTCGACACCCTGGAGTACGTCACGATAGAGCAGTTCGAACAATGGCTTGGTCGCTGCCTCAAATCGTTTCGACCAGTCGAGCGCACCGCGTTGAGCCGTGGTACTGCAGGCACCGAACATCCAGTCCATGCCGTGATTGCCAATGAGCGGATAGAGGCTTTGCGTCGCCTCTTCCACCGTTTCATTGAACGCTTCGCTCGGTGAGTGTCCCATCGCTCTGAGTGTATCATATTGCGCTTTCATCAGGCCTGCGATAGCTCCCATCAGAACTCCACGCTCGCCAGCCAAGTCGCTGTACACTTCCTTCTCAAATGTTGTCGGGAACAGGTATCCGGAACCGATAGCGATTCCAAGTGCCAGTACGCGTTCCTTCGCCCGTCCCGTAGCATCCTGATGTACCGCATAGCTCGCATTGATGCCGCTCCCTGCGAGGAAGTTGGTCCGCACCGTTCTTCCCGAACCCTTTGGGGCGACGAGGATCACATCAACATCCAACGGTGGAACGACCCCGGTTTGTTCCTTGAAGACGATGGAAAATCCGTGGGAGAAGAACAGAGCCTGCCCTTTCTTCAAATTCCTTTTGATGATGGGCCACTGTTCCTTCTGGCCGGCGTCTGAGAGAAGATACTGTACCACCGTTGCCTTCCTGACCGCCTCTTCAACGTCTGAGAAGAGGTTCTTTCCTTCAACCCATCCGTCGCGGACTGCATCATTCCATCCCCTTCCCCCCTTGCGCTGACCGACGATGACGGCAATGCCGTTGTCTCGCATGTTCAGGGACTGACCATGCCCCTGAGGACCATACCCGATTACCGCGACGACTTCAGTTCGCAATTTCTCTCTGGCCATCGAAAGTGAAAATTCCTCGCGAGTAGTGATTTCTTCCGTAACACCGCCAAAATTGATGGAAGCCATATGATCTATTTCTCCTTGTTATACTTAATGTACACAATCGTGGTTTCTAATTCATTGAGGGGGAGCTGACAGTTTCCGAATCATCGACGCCTACACCTTTGCCGAAAGTCTGTCAATGATCGCATCTGTCATCTCAAGTGTTGTCAACTTCCCGGCGAGGTCGGCAGTCCTGCATCCATCTGTGACAGCCCGATCCGTTGCTGTTTCGATTGCCAGCGCTTCTTGCTCAAGTCCAAGGCTGTACCGCAACAACATCGCGGCGCTCAGAATAGAACCGACAGGGTTGGCGATCCCTCTTCCGGCGATGTCGGGGGCGGACCCATGAATCGGCTCATAGAGGCCGGGACCCTTTTCGCCAAGCGATGCCGAGGGGAGCATACCCATCGATCCAGCAAGGACAGATGCTTCGTCTGTGAGGATGTCCCCGAAAGTGTTTTCCGTGACAATAACGTCGAACATGGCCGGGGAGGTAATGAGCCGCATCGCAGCCGTATCGACCAGCATATGTTCAATGGCGACCCCGGGATTCCGCACAGCGATTTCCGATGCAATCTGGCGCCAAAGGCGCGAGGTTTCCAGGACATTTGCTTTGTCGACCGAACTCACCTTCTTTCTCCGTGACTTCGCAAGCCGAAAAGCCAGTTCGACAATGCGAACAATCTCGTAGTCATGATACACCATAGAGTCAACCGCGCGCTCCCCCGATTGATCCCTGGTGCGACCTTTCGGTTCTCCAAAATAGAGTCCCCCGGTAAGTTCTCGGACCACGATCATATCGACTCCTGCGAGTCGGTCCGGCTTGACCGGTGACGAATCGAGGAGAGCTGGATGCGAGCGAACGGGTCGCAAGTTCGCATACAATCCCAGTCCCTTCCGAATTGCCAGCAGTCCTTGTTCAGGGCGTACGGGAGCGTTCGGATTGTCCCACTTGGGTCCTCCGACTGCTCCGAGGAGCACTGCATCTGATGCCAGGCATGCCTGCAACGTCTCCTCTGTAAGCGCGGCGCCGTGTTTTTCGATCGAGCAACCTCCTATCGGATGCTCGGTGAAAGTGAATTGGTGCCCGCCCCTTTTCGCAATACTCTGCAGCACGCGCACCGCGGATGAGGTTACTTCGGGTCCGATTCCGTCTCCGGGAAGTACTACAAGATTCGCTTTCACAATTCTCCCTTAGATTTCTAGTTCGAGCCTATGCCAGAAGCAGTCCATATTCAACACTGTCAGCGAGCGCCTGCCAGCTGGCTTCAATGATATTTGCGCTCGCTCCGACCGTACTCCAACGCTTGACGCCGTTTTGTGTATCGATAAGAACCCGCGTCACCGCAGCGGTCCCATTTTCGCCGTCAAGAATCCTGACCTTGTAATCCGCAAGGTGAAAATCATTCAGCGATGGATACACGGGGGACAGTGCCTTGCGAATAGCAGCATCGAGAGCGTTCACGGGACCGCTCCCATCCGCCACGGTGTGAAGAATCTCCTTCCCCACTCTGACCTTGATGGAGGCCTCTGCAAACAATCCTCGTCCCTGGCGATGCTCCACATTCACCGCGAAATCGATCAATTCAAACGGCGCCCTATATTCCGGTTGCTGCCGTTTCAAAAGCATCGCCACCGATGCTTCCGCAGCTTCAAAGGAGAATCCTTTTGCCTCAAGAGTCTTGATCGTATTCAGGACTTCCGACACTCCTGATCCCGCGGGTGCGTCAAGACCATACTCTTCGGCCTTGCTTAAAAGATTGCCACGTCCGGAGAGTTCGGAGACGACCACTCGAAGGTGGTTTCCCACGAGAGCCGGATCGATGTGCTGGTACGATTTCTCATTTCGCCTGATGGCTGCAACGTGAATTCCCCCTTTGTGCGCGAAAGCCGACTTCCCCACATATGCCAAATGTTCGTCCGGGGACAGGTTGGCGACTTCAGCGACGAAATGAGAGAGTTCCGTCAACTTCTGCAGATTCCCCTCGGGGAGACAGTGCATACCAAGTTTCAATTCGAGGTTGGCGACGATAGACACCAGGTTCGCATTTCCACATCGTTCACCGTACCCGTTTATCGTTCCCTGAACCTGGGCACATCCTTCCGTAATCGCTGCGAGCGAATTCGCCACGGCGCACTCCGCATCGTTGTGCGTGTGAATTCCGAGTGGGGTCGACGTCTTGCTCTTCACCAAACGAACAACAGACGCGATATCCCATGGCATGGTCCCGCCGTTCGTGTCGCACAGAACTACTGTTTCCGCACCGCCCGCAGACGCCGCCTGAACGGTGGCAAGCGCGTAGTCCGCATCCAGACTGTACCCATCAAAGAAATGCTCTGCGTCATAGATGACCCTTCGCCCCGAAGAGACCAAGAATGCCACGCTTTCCTGGATGATCCGAAGATTCTCTTCTGGAGTTGTCTGGAGCACATCGGATACGTGCATCAACGAAGTTTTTCCGACGACCGTGCAGACGCTGGTTTCTGCGTCAAGCAGAGCACGGATGTTCGAGTCGGTCGACGGTTCTCCCCCAACTCTGCAAGTTGATCCAAAAGCTGTAATGACGGAATGGCGAAGGGGAATTTGGCGTACCCGGCGGAAGAATTCCGCATCCTTTGGATTCGATCCCGGCCATCCTCCCTCAAAGAAGTCTACTCCAATTTCGTCGAGCTTGCGGGCAATCGCAAGCTTGTCGTCACAGGAGAGAGAGATACCTTCACGCTGTGTCCCGTCTCGAAGTGTAGTGTCATAGATTTCGATTTTCATTGTCCACCCGTCCTATTGCCTCGACTCATACGCTGTGATTTGTTTTTCAAATCGCAGCAGGTACCCCAACTCATCCGTGCCCTCCAGAAGGCAGGTCTTGGAGAAACTGTCGATGGGAAATTCTCTCACACCACCTCCTGGCAGAAGAATAGATTGTGTCTTGAGGTCGATTGTAAATTCGGCCGTGGGATGAGCTGCAAGGAGATCACACAATTCCCGGTGAACGTCCTTCCCCACCACCACCGGAAGAACCCCGTTCTTCAGGGCATTGTTCTTGAAAATATCAGCGAACGAAGTGCTTATGACGGCCCGAATACCCTGGCCTTTGAGCGCCCATGGAGCGTGTTCCCGAGATGACCCGCAGCCGAAGTTGTTTCCGGCGAGCAGAATCGCGGCGCCTTGGTATTCCGGGAGATTCAGTACGAAGTCCTTCTTTGGAGATCCATCCGCATGGTACCTCCAGTCGGAAAACAGGTTCGCACCGAGTCCAGATTTGTCGGTGACCTTGAGGAAGCGCGCCGGGATAATCTGGTCGGTGTCTATGTCATCGGCGAGCAAAGGTGCCACCCGTGATGAAAAGGAGGGAAAATGGTTCATCGTCATTACCGATTAGTGAGAGATCATCGTTCGCACATCAGTTATCGCTCCGGCAACGGCAGCAGCAGCGGCTGTCAGCGGAGAAGCCAGAAACGTTCGTCCGCCTTTTCCCTGGCGTCCTTCGAAATTCCGATTACTCGTTGAGACGGCATATTGGCCGGGTTCAAGCTGGTCTCCGTTCATAGCAATGCACATCGAGCATCCTGATTCGCGCCATTCGGCTCCTGCCTGTTTGAAAACCTTGTCAATACCTTCGGATTCAGCCTGGAGCTTGACTGCCTGAGATCCCGGTACTACGAGCGCCCGGACATTCGGTGCAACGCGCCTTCCCTTCATAATAGCTGCAGCCTGTCTCAGGTCCGATATTCGCGAATTGGTGCAACTGCCAATGAAGACAACGTCAACAACCTTCCCGAGGAGAGGCTGGCCGGGTTCAAGCCCCATGTACTTCAGCGATTTTTCCAGCGCCGCCCGTTCAGATGCATCTGCGACATCTGACGGATCCGGGATTGACTCCGTCACTGACATACCCATCCCCGGATTTGTTCCGTACGTAATCATCGGACCCAGTGTGCCCGCGTCGATCGTGAGGCTCTTATCATAGCGCGCCCCTTCATCTGTCGGCAACTGACGCCATTGCGACAATCGCTTATCCCATTCTTGACCCTTTGGCGCGAATTCTCTCTCAGACAGATATTGAAATGTGATTTCGTCCGGTGCGATCATGCCCGCTCTTGCCCCGCCTTCGATCGACATGTTGCAGATGGTCATCCGCTCCTCCATCGTGAGCGCCCGAATCGCGCTTCCTGTGTATTCAAAGACGTGACCAGTCCCGCCTCCGATACCGATTCTTGCAAGGAGAGCGAGAATGACATCTTTTGCTGTCACTCCATCAACCAGTTTACCTTCGACTCTGACTTCATAGGTGTTTGGCTTTCGCTGAAGCAGGCATTGGGAAGCGAGGACGTGTTCGACCTCACTCGTGCCGATACCGAAGGCCAGCGCCCCAAAGGCACCGTGCGTTGCCGTATGGCTGTCACCACAGACGATCGTCATTCCCGGCTGGGTCAACCCAAGTTCCGGACTGATGACATGAACAATTCCGCGCTGCGGACTCTTCATCCCGCAAAGCCGGATTCCGAACTCCCTGCAGTTCACCTCCATTTGCTCGATCTGCTTCCCAGCAACGAGATCGACCATGGGTAACGACGGATCAGATGTCGGCACGCTGTGATCTATGGTCGCAAATGACTTGTCCTGACGTCGCACCTTCAGTTTGCGCTCCCGGAGTCCGGAAAATGCTTGAGGTGACGTCACTTCATGCAGGAGGTGCAGGTCGATGTACAACACGGCTGGAGATCCAGATTCCTGTGCAACGACGTGTGAATTCCAGACTTTATCGAACAATGTGAGCGGCGTAGTCTTTGTCATTTGTCTTCTTTGCGATATTCAATCGATGAATTCAGTCGCCTGCTTTTACACGGCGACCGCTTTCTCCTTTGCTCCGTTTTGCTGCACATCACGACGTTTCTTCGCGCTCATTGCACGATTCAGAGCCTCGAGATAGGCCTTCGCACTTCCGGTGATGACGTCGGTGCTCACCGCGCGACCATTGAACATCACCCCATCGAAATCAACACGAACAAAGACCTCGCCGATGGCATCGTGTCCAAATGTGACAGATTTGATCGAATACTCCGTTAGTTTCCCGATTTCTCCGGTAATTCGTTCGATCGCTTTGTAGGCGGCGTCGACAGGGCCATCCCCTGTTGCGGAGTCAACGAAGCGTTCATCGCGTAGTCGCAACTCAATGGTCGCCGTGGGTCGCAGGTTCGTGCCGCTGAAGATCTGCAGGTTCTCAAGGTGGTAGAATTCATCAGCGGAACTCTCACGGTCTTCAACAATCGCTATCAAATCTTCATCGAAGATGTCCTTCTTCTGATCAGCAATCGTGCAAAAAGTCTGATAGGCTTGTTCCAGTTCCTGATCGGAGAGTTCATATCCGAGTTCTGCGTATCGCTGCTTCAAAGCGTGGCGACCCGAGTGCTTTCCAAGTACGAGCGTACTGTGCTTGATGCCGACGGACTGCGGAGTCATAATCTCATAGGTGATCCGACTCTTTAACATTCCATCCTGATGAATTCCAGCTTCATGCGCGAAAGCGTTCGCGCCGACGATCGCCTTATTTCGCTGCACCATCATGCCGGTCAACGTCGTAAGGAGTTTGCTGGATTTGTAGATCTCTTCGGTGTTGACATTGGTATCAAGCCCAAGCGTTTCTTTGCGGGTCCTGATCGCCATGACGATCTCTTCCAGAGCTGCATTGCCTGCACGCTCTCCGATGCCATTGATCGTGCATTCAATCTGCCTGGCTCCGTTGCGAATCGCGGCCAGGGAGTTTGCCACGGCCAGTCCGAAATCGTTGTGACAGTGAGAACTGAAGACAATGTTCTTCGCATGAGGAACGCGTTCTCGCACGATCCGGAACATGGCGCCATATTCTTCCGGAATCGCATAGCCGACGGTATCAGGCAGGTTGATGATGGTCGCACCCGCTGCAATCGCCGCACCAACGATCTCACAGAGATATTCTATATTGCTGCGCGAAGCGTCTTCGCAGGAGAACTCCACCTCATTGCAGAGCGATTTGGCATGTTGAATCGCCCCGACAGCGTCATCCAAGGCTTGCTGGCGGGTCTTCTTGAGCTTATGAGCCAGATGGATGTCTGACGTCGCAATGAACGTGTGGATACGGGGCTTCTTCGCATATTGAATCGCCTCCCAAGCCCGGTCGATGTCTCGTTTCACCGTCCGGCAGAGGGCGGCAACCGTGCAGTACTCGAGGGTTCGGGCGATCAAATGGACGGCCTCAAAGTCACCGACAGAGGCAATCGGAAATCCCGCCTCGATCACATCTACCCGGAGCAACTCAAGTTGACGAGCCATGCGCACTTTTTCTTCCAGGTTCAGGCTGCAACCCGGTGATTGCTCGCCATCGCGCAATGTCGTATCAAATACAGCGATCCGCTCTTCCATAGCCTTTGTCATTCCTTTAATGATGAGTTAGAGAGAACAATTCCGATTTCAAGATCGTACTCCGACAGCCGACCCGACCACCACACCTGGTGGAGATAATGAAAGGTTTTGAAGTTTTGGGACGACTTTCCAAAACATAGGCTGATATTCTGTCCAATTCAGCAAGATCTTCTGAGCGCGCTCGCTCGAGGTGCTTTCGACATACTGATAGATGATTGATTGGAGCACGCGGACGTCTTCGCCGTCAACGAGACGATCGTACTGAACAAGCTCTGTATTGCACCGCCTGGAAAAATCGCCAAGGAAGTCCAGAACATATGCCCTTCCACCTGTCATCCCTGCTCCAAAGTTTCTGCCGACGGTGCCGAGAACAACCACAGTTCCATTCGTCATGTACTCGCAGCCATGATCACCAACTCCCTCGACGACCGCCAGAGCCCCGCTGTTGCGAACGGCGAACCGCTCTCCCGCCCGACCGCAAGCATAGAGTGTTCCCCCCGTCGCACCATAGAGCACCGTGTTTCCCACAACAACATCGTAGGTAGAATCGGCTCGTTGACGCAGAGGCATGACGACAATCTCACCACCACTCATCCCCTTGCCGACATAATCGTTGGCTTCACCTGTAAGAATAAGCCTTACCCCACGAACGAGGAACGCACCAAAGCTCTGCCCGGCGCTGCCCGCAAACCGCAACTCAATCGTGTTGGGAGGCAGACCGAGATCACCATAGAGATATGCGATTTCGCCCGAGAGTTTCGTTCCAATGGAGCGATGGATATTGCGAATTCGATAACTTCGCACGAGCGGTGTTTTGTCCCGAAGCGCGTCTTTCACATCCTGGAGAATGGTGTCATCTAATGGCTTGTCAGGTTTGTCATTTCGATACCAGACTCGAAGACGCTGGTCTCTCTCATAATCGCGCCGAGCGAGCACGCGGCTCAGATCGACGGTATTCGCCTTGGAGTGATCCGTAATCGCCCGCTGCTTCAAGAGATCGGTCCGCCCTACGATTTCATTCAAAGAACGGAATCCCAACTCAGCAAGAATCGCTCTCACGTCCTCGGCGACGGCATCCAGATAACGAATCAACATTTCAGGCTTTCCCCCGAATCGGGCTCGCAGTTTTTCATCCTGTGTCGCGATGCCAACGGGGCATGTATTGAGATGACATTGGCGAACGTAGCGACAGCCGAGCGCAATCAGAGCAGCAGTTCCAAAATTGAATTCTTCCGCGCCAAGCATGGCAGCGATGACAATGTCCCGACCCGTCTTCAATCCTCCATCAACCCGAATGGTCACCCTTTCCCTCAACCCGTTCATCACGAGCACTTGCTGCGCCTCTGCCAGTCCCAGCTCCCACGGACCACCGACGTTCTTGATCGAACTCAGAGGTGAAGCTCCGGTCCCTCCCTCATGTCCACTGATCAGAATGACATCAGCGTATGCCTTCGCGACTCCGGCGGCGATCGTGCCCACTCCCGCCTCCGACACGAGCTTGACACAGACTCGTGCCCGGGGATTTGCCTGCTTCAAATCGTAGATGAGTTGGGCCAGATCTTCAATGCTGTAGATATCGTGATGCGGCGGAGGTGAAATCAATGCTATGCCGGGAACCGCTTTCCGCAATCGGGCGATCAACGGGGAAACCTTATTGGCCGGAATTTGTCCGCCTTCACCAGGTTTTGAGCCCTGCGCCATCTTTATTTCGAGTTCCTTGGCACTCGCCAGATACTCAGCCGTCACGCCAAATCGCGCGGAGGCGACTTGCTTGATGGCGCTGTTCGACGAATCACCATTGGGCTGGACACGAAAACGTTTGGGATCTTCACCCCCTTCACCGCTATTGCTCTTGCCTCCAATCCGATTCATTGCAATGGCAATCGTTTCGTGAGCTTCGGGCGACAGAGAGCCGAGCGACATTGCTGCAGTTGTGAATCGCTTCCGGATTTCCTCAATCGGTTCCACGTCCGCCATGGGAATCGCAGAATTCATTTTCTTAAACTCAATCAAGTCCTTGATTCCGATTGGACTCGTATCTCCCAGGGCTTTCTTGAGATGATCGAATTCCTCCTGAGCTCCTTTTGCTGAGAGGTTCTGCATCGCTCGTAGGGCTTCAGGAGACCAAGCATGACGCTCACCATGCTTGCGAAAACGATACTGACCGTCGTCGCGAAGTTCCGGCTTCTCCGACTGAAAGGCACGAGTATGACGTTCGAGGGCTTCCCGCGCAATTTCACGCAACCGCAGGCCTCCGATGCGCGTCGGAGTCCCAGTGAAATACTTCTCAACGACTTCCTCTGCGATGCCGATCGCCTCAAAAATCTGCGCACCGCGGTATGAGCCGAGCAACGAGATGCCCATTTTCGACATGACCTTGAGAAGCCCTTCATCGATGGCCGTGCAGAAGTTCGCGCAGGCCTGGTCAAAGGAAAGATCGGAACCTGTTTCATGAGCAACCAGTGAGCGAATGCTTTCAAATGCGAGATATGGGTTCACCGCATTCGCCCCGTATCCAAGAAGCGTCGCAAAATGATGCACGTCGCGTGGTTCGCCAGTTTCTGCTACGACACTGAGCTTGAGACGTTTGTTGCGTCGCAACAGATGATTGTGCACTGCTCCAACGGCCAGAAGAATTGGCATTGGCGCATGTGCAGCATCCACGCCGCGATCGCTCAAGATGATGAGAAACTTACCCTCATCAGCCGATCTTTCAGCCGCTGAGCACAAGTCATCCAGTGCGCGGTGCATCCCATCTTCTCCCTCAGAAGAGCGGAACAGCACACTCAGAGTCGCACTTTGATACCCTGGATCTTCGAGAGAGCGCAATCGCTCCAACTCGGCATTGAAGAGCATCGGGCTCTCGAGTTCCACTTGC
This sequence comes from Ignavibacteriota bacterium, assembly GCA_003170475.1. Lineage (GTDB taxonomy): Bacteria > Bacteroidota > Ignavibacteria > UBA10030 > UBA10030 > UBA9647. The sequence continues at coordinate 141,865 of PMZI01000014.1, forward strand.
CGGGAGTGTTCCTCAGTTTCTCCGAACCAGTTGCGCCGAGGGCCAAGTTTCGTCGTTAAGGACATCATCAGGCGTTCACGGATCGGATCAATCGGCGGATTCGTCACCTGAGCAAATTGCTGTCTGAAATATGACGGGAGAAGTTTCGGGATCTTCGAGAGAATTGCCAGCGGCGCGTCGTCTCCCATCGAAGCAATAGGTTCCTTTGCTCCGTGCATCATCGGCTTAACAATAGTCGCGAGTTCCTCTGTGCTGTAACCGTAGCAAAGCTGAACTCGGACCAAAGTATCCCGGTCCAAGGGGCTTCGATCATTTTGAACGTTTCCGCTCAATGAAGGAAGCTTTGTGATGTTTCGGACCCACTGAGAATAAGGCTTCTGCGCTGCGATTTCGTTCTTGATGTCAAGATCCCTCATCAAGATTCCCCGCACAGTGTCTACGGCGATCATTTGACCGGGACCCAACCGACCCTTCTCAACAACAAGCGCGTCATCCAGCTCGAGCGCGCCGGCTTCAGAGCTCAGCGCGATAAGCCCAGTCGATGTGATCTTGTACCGTGCCGGACGTAATCCATTTCGGTCGAGCGTCGCAGCAACAATGTTTCCATCGCTGAAGACCAACGCCGCAGGTCCATCCCAGGGTTCGCTGAAACACTCGTTATACTCATAGAAGTCCTTAACCTGCTGATTGATGTCATCGCGGGATCGCCACGCCTCCGGGACGAGCATCATCATCGAGTGCAGCACATTTCTCCCGGACAGAGTCAACGCCTCAAGGGCGTTATCCAGATTAGCAGAATCGCTCCCTCCCGGCTGAATGAGCGGTTTGAGCATCTTTACATCCTCACCCCAGTAGTCAGAGGCGATATCCGCTTCGCGCGCGGCACTCCAGATGCGATTTCCCTGAATGGTATTGATCTCTCCATTGTGTGCCAGCATCCGAAACGGCTGCGCCAGATTCCACGTCGGGAATGTGTTGGTGCTATAGCGCTGGTGATAGATGGCAAATGCTGATTCAAACAGCTCATGCTGAAGATCAGGATAGAACCGATCCAAGGCCGTGGCGATCATGAGACCCTTGTAGACAATCGTCCGACTGGAGAATGAGCAAATGTAGAAATCTCTTATGTCTGTCTTCAGAAGATGCTTTTCAATTTCCTTTCGGACGAGATAGAGTTGACGCTCGAACTCCATCCCTGACACATGTCTTGGTTTCTTGACGAGTATCTGCTGTACTCTCGGAGAAGTCAACGCAGCGCTTTCTCCAATAACGGAGACATCGAGTGGGACCCTTCGCCAGCCAAGAACGCCCAGCCCTCTCCGTGACACGGCATGCTCCACGAGCGCCTTGCACAATGCGTAGGAGTCCTCGTCCTGAGGCATGAAGAGCATCCCCACACCAAGATCAGCGCTATCATCGATTCGCTCCGACAGGCCGGACACCTGATCGGCAAAGAAACGGGCAGGAAGCTGAACCAAGATACCGGCGCCGTCGCCGGTCTGTGTGTCAGCGGCAACCGCGCCGCGGTGCGTCAAATTGCACACCGACCGGATTGCCTGTTGGACAATCTCGTGCCTTTTTTCACCGGCGATGCTCGCCACGAAGCCGGTTCCGCAGGCATCGTGCTCGAAGCGGGGGTCATATAGTGGGAAGCGATTCAAGTCTCTGCAATCCTGTTTACACTTCGCCCTGAAATTCGCGTTTCAAAGCAACACGCCCTGTCCGGGCCAGTTCCTTAATGCCGAACGGCTTCAGCATCTTGATGATGGCATCCACTTTCTGCTGACTCCCTGTAGATTCCAGGGTCACCGATCGCGGACTGATGTCGACGATTTTCGCCCTGAAAATCTCAGCAATCTGCATGATCTCCGGTCTGGTGGACTGCGTGGTTTGCACCTTCACAAGAACAAGCTCACGGTCGACAAAATTCTCAAATGTCAGGTCGACCACCTTGAGCGTGTCGATCAATTTGTTCAATTGCTTTGTAATCTGTTCGATGATTTGATCGTCTCCCCGCGTCACGATCGTCATGCGGGAGACATCTTCTTCTTCCGTTGGTCCGACAGAAAGACTATCGATGTTGTATCCCTTCGCGGCGAACATGCCCGCGATGCGGTTGAACGCACCAAATTTGTTCTCTACGAGAATGGAGATCGTGTGCCGCTTATAATGTTCGGTCTCCTTTGGCTCGGAGCCGCTCTTTGGAGGATGTTCTATATGTGACATGCTTTTGCCCTCTTGTTGAATGCGTGAACTATCCTTTGACGACTGTCATCAGTGATTCTTCCGGCACACCGTTCGACGGCTTCAACACCGGATCAGGCATATCGAGGATCTCATTGACGGTCTGTCCCGACGGAATCATAGGATAGACATTGTCCTCTTGCTCGACAACGAATTCAACGAATACCGGTCCATCCTTGTGCGCAAGCGCCTTCCTGATCACGTCCTCCACATCGGACGAATGCTCCACTCTGTATGCGGTACATCCATATGCCTCAGCGAGCTTGACGAAATTTGGATTCGAAAGCCCAACGTGTGAGTATCGCCTCCGCCAGAACAACTCCTGCCACTGGCGCACCATACCGAGGAACCCATTGTTGATGACAAAGATCTTCATCGGAAGTTTATGTTCGACGACCGTCGCCATCTCCTGGCTGTTCATTTGAAAGCCTCCGTCGCCGCTGATCGAGATGACGGGAAGATCCTTGCGTCCAAAGCTGGCGCCCATTGCCGCCGGAAGGGAGAATCCCATTGTTCCTAAACCGCCGGAAGTGATGTGGGATCGCGGATGGATCCACTTGAAGAACTGAGCTGTCCACATTTGATGCTGACCGACATCCGTGACAACGATAGCATCGCCGCCAGTAATCTCGCCGAGTTTCTGGATCACATACTGGGCACGGATGGCGTCACCACTCCTATAGCGCAGCGGATGTTCCTTTTTCCATTGCTGAATTGTGGCGAGCCAGTCCTTTGTATCGAGCCGCTGCACCATTTCATTGAGCTGTTTCAAAACACGTTTCACATCACCAACGATCGGAACGTCGACTTTCACGTTCTTGCTTATGGCGGATGGATCGATGTCGATGTGGATTTTCTGCGCCTCGGCAGCGAATGCTTCCACTTTGCCCGTAACGCGATCGTCAAAACGTGCACCCACAGCAATCAGCACGTCGCAATAGCTGACCGCCACATTCGAGTACCATGTGCCGTGCATTCCCAGCATCCCCATGGCAAGCGGGCTGTTCTCAGGAAAAGCTCCGAGTCCGTGCAGCGTCGTTGTCACCGGACACTGCAACGTCTCAGCGAGTTTGCGAAGTTCCGGAGCTGCGTTCGATTGAATAGCTCCTCCACCGACGTAGAGCACGGGACGTTTTGCAGTGCTGATCACTTCTGCAGCCTTCTTGATCTGCTTTGGATGCCCTTCAACCACCGGCTTGTAGCTTCGAACTTCGACCGACTCCGGATAATGGAATGTCGTTTTGTGCGCCATGACGTCTTTCGGCAAATCCACCAGAACTGGTCCCGGCCTCCCTGTTGACGCGATATAGAACGCCTCCTTCACTGTTTTTGCAAGTTCCTTCACGTCGCGCACAAGATAGTTGTGTTTGGTGATTGGTCGGGTAATTCCCACAATGTCCGCCTCCTGAAAGGCATCGTTCCCAATGAGCGGAAGCGACACCTGTCCCGTGAAGACGACAATCGGGATGGAATCCATGAATGCATCGGCAATTCCAGTGACGGTGTTCGTCGCACCCGGACCAGAAGTCACGAGAACTACTCCGGGCTTTCCCGTCGCTTTGGCATATCCTTCGGCGGCATGGGTTGCTCCTTGTTCATGCCGAACAAGCACATGCTTGATGTCCGAAAGGTCGACAAGAGCATCATAGATACCGATCGTCGCACCGCCGGGATAACCAAACACCACCTCTACTCCTTCTGCAACAAGGCTGCGGACGAAGATTTCCGCCCCCGTCATCATCCTGCCCTGTTTCTGTGTACCCGTCGCCTTTTGCGTTGACATAAATGATCCTCTTGTTGTTGGATGAGACCCAATTCACAATTTCGAAATCTCATATTCGATCTCATTGAAGCGTCCCGCCGTTCTGGTGACAGCGGGACGATCCGATCCGCATGTTTTGCGGATGGCCCATTCAATGAGATTTCTGTTCGTTCGTAGACAGATCTGTCACAGCACCAAGACTGCTACTGGAAACCAGCCTGGCGTACTTTACCAGTGCACCTCTGGAGTATCTGGGCGCAGGCGACCGCCATGCCGATCGGCGTTGCTCGAGTTCCTGATCGGAAATGTTGAGCTGCAGCAACCGTTGTTCAGCATCAATGGTAACGCTATCGCCTTCCTTAACGAATGCAATTGTTCCGCCAACAGCCGCCTCCGGGGCAACGTGGCCAACAACCATTCCATAGGTTCCCCCAGAGAACCGGCCATCGGTGATCAGGCCAACCGAGTCGCCGAGTCCAGCACCGATGATGGCAGACGTCGGAGCAAGCATTTCGCGCATGCCCGGCCCCCCCTTTGGACCTTCGAATCGAATCACTAGTACATCTCCAGCCTTGATGTGACCCGCGAGAACTGCCTCCAGGCATGCCTCCTCGGAATCGAATACCCGAGCCGGCCCTGTGATCTTCGGATTTTTAACACCCGAGATTTTTGCGACGGCGCCTTCGGTTGCGAGATTACCTTTGAGGATTGCGAGGTGACCTTGCGCGTACAGCGGTTTGTTCCACGGGCGAATGACGTCCTGATCGCTTCGAGGTTCTGCAGGAATATCGGCGAGCGCTTGCTCAATGGTTTTGCCGGTGATTGTCAAGGCATCGCCGTGGAGAACGCCATGTGCCAAAAGAATCTTCATGACCTGGGGAATTCCTCCAGCCTTATGCAAATCGGTGATGACGTACTTGCCTGAGGGTTTCAGATCGCAGATGACGGGGACGCGAGTGCGTATGTCCTCGAAATCATCGATCGTCAAAGGAACGTCGGCTGAATGCGCAATTGCGAGAAGGTGGAGGACAGCGTTTGTTGACCCACCCACAGCCATGACAACAGCGATGGCATTTTCAAACGCTTTGCGGGTAAGGAGCTGGCGCGGCAGGATTTGGTCTTGTACAGCGTGTGCGAGGACTTCTGCAGACTTGGCCGTACTCTCACCTTTCTCCAAATCCTCTGCCGCCATGGTGGATGAATACATGAGACTCATTCCCATCGCTTCAATCGCCGACGACATCGTATTGGCCGTGAACATTCCACCACAGGAACCCACCCCCGGGCAGGCGTGGCATTCAATTTCACGAACCTCAGCTTCTGTGGCCTTTCCTGCACTGTGTTGCCCAACGGCCTCGAAAGCGCTCACAATCGTGAGGTCTTTGCCGTGCAGGTTCCCGGGTTTGCTCGTTCCACCGTAGACAAATATCGATGGGATATTCATCCTGGCCATCGCGATCATCGCACCCGGCATGTTCTTGTCACATCCGCCGATGGCGATGAGGCCATCCATCGCTTGTGCGTTGCAAACCGTTTCGATTGAATCAGCGATGACCTCCCTTGAGACAAGAGAATATTTCATCCCCTCCGTTCCCATCGAAATGCCGTCACTGACAGTGATGGTTCCGAAGACTTGCGGCATCGTGTTGGCAGCCCGAAGGGCTTCCATCGCCTTTTCAGCAAGATCGTTCAGCCCGATGTTGCAGGGAGTCAGATTGCTGTAGCCGTTTGCAACCCCGATGATAGGCTTTAAAAAATCTTCATCGTTGAAGCCAACAGCGCGCAGCATTGCGCGATTGGGGGTTCGTTCGATCCCTTTTTTGATAAGATCACTTCGCATCGTTCACCTTTCGCAATTAGAACAAAACATTCTGTTCGCCAGAGGTGAACCAGCTTTACCAGGTTGTGTTACAGGGTGTTAAGAGTTTGGTATGCTCGGTTGGCCTCTGGCGTCTTCTAGGCAATAATAAAAAGCCCGAGAACCAGTAGGCTAACGAGAATAAGGAGGATGCTAAGCAGGGAAATCGCTCTGAATGGTCGGACTTCACCGAGGCCGGTGTTGACCAAACGAATTGCAGCGATATGTTGGAGGATTTCCACTTGATTAAGGTAAAGTGCTTGCCTTTACAATATAGCATTTATTTTGGGGTTGTCAAGAGATAACACACAAAACGTGCAATATTTTTCTGAGCCAGGCGGGAAAACATGAGCAAAAACGCAACTCACTGTGAATATCCGACACCTGACCGAGTTCGCAATGTCGTTTGCACTCTATAATATGACGTCGTGAAATACTGTTGGGAACTGTTTCCTCCCTCCCTTCGTTCTTTACTTGACAAGCTACATGCGGTGTCGTATATTGAAGCAGAAGAAGGATTTTACCGCAAACACTTTGGAGCCAGACAGCAGAACAAGAAAATAGAATTACATACGCCTCTTATTAAGAAAGGCTGAGGGTACAGGCCCTGCGAAGCCTTAGCAACCGGTCACACCTCGTGTGTGATGCTGGTGCTCCATCCTGCCCCCGACGAACAATCGGACGAGGGAAAGATAAGAGAAGAAGCTTTTAGCAAAGCCTCTTCGGGTTATCATTCCCGGAGAGGCTTTCTGCTTTTCATGAGCGTGAAACAATCAAACAATAACCATCAGGAGCATCCCATGTCCAATTCACAAGCACCATCATATAGATTCGAGACGCTTCAACTCCACGCAGGCCAGCAGACTGATCCCACAACAAAGTCGCGGGCTGTGCCGATCTATCAAACGACCTCGTATGTGTTTGACAGTTCCGAACATGCGGCCCGCTTGTTCAACCTCGAGGAATTTGGAAACATTTACAGCCGCATCATGAACCCGACCGTCGGTGTTTTCGAAGAAAGAATCGCGGCACTCGAAGGCGGCGTTGGAGCGCTCGCTGCAGCATCGGGCCATGCAGCGCAGGCGCTTGCCTTGACGACCCTGGTTCAGGCCGGAGAGAACATCGTCTCATCAAGTCACCTCTACGGAGGTACATTCAACCAATTCAAAGTCACGTTCAAACGGCTCGGTATCGACGTGCACTTCGCTCCCACGGATGAACCGGCAGATTTCAAGAATCTGATCAATAACAAGACAAAAGCCCTCTACGTCGAGACCATAGGAAATCCGAGGTTGGACATTCCGGATTTCCGGGCTCTCGCTGATCTAGCGCATTCTGAAGGAATCCCTTTGATAGTTGACAACACCTTTGGCATGGGAGGCTATGTCTGCCGCCCCATCGATTTCGGAGCCGATATTGTCGTCCACTCGGCGACGAAGTGGATTGGCGGCCATGGGACATCCATCGGAGGAGTGATTGTCGATTCTGGGAAATTCGCCTGGGACAATGGCAAATTCCCGATTTTCACAGAACCAAGCCCCGGCTATCACGGCATGAAGTTCTCAGAGACATTTGGCACAAAGGGCCCGTTCGGAAACATTGCTTTCATCATAAGGGCTCGTGTAGAACAGCTCAGAGATCTGGGCGCATGCCTCGCTCCTTTCAACGCATTCCTGTTCCTGCAAGGATTGGAGACTCTCTCACTCCGCGCCGAACGTCATTGCCAAAACGCTCTTGCCTTCGCTCGCTGGCTCAAACAGTCCCCCTTCGTAAACTGGGTGTGGTACCCCGGTCTTGAGGACCATGCTTCCTCCGCAAATGCCAAGAAATATCTGCGGCCTGGACATTTCGGTGGTGTCGTTACGTTTGGAATCAAGGGAGGCATTGTCGAAGGGAAGAAAGTCATCAATGCGCTGAAACTCACCAGTCACCTCGCCAATGTTGGAGATGCGAAGACCCTCGTCATCCACCCCGCATCGACAACCCATCAGCAGCTGTCGGAAAGCGAGCAACGTGCAGCCGGAGTTGCACCGGAGATGATACGCGTTTCCGTCGGATTAGAACACATCGACGATATCATTGCTGACTTTGAACAAGCGTTTCGCGCGATTAGCGCAGCAAAGTAGATGTATTACTCATCGGAGGTTGCATGAAAGTTCTCAAATTCGGGGGCTCTTCAATCGGTGACGCCAAGCGCATTCAAGCCGTCATTAACATCATCATCCAATCCCGAAAAACGCATGGAGAGATCGTGGTGGTGGCGTCGGCAATGCAGGACGTGACCAATCAACTCATCGATGCTGGCCAGCAGGCGTTTCGGGGCGATCGAAGTTACGGGCAACTCCTCAACGACCTCGAAGCCCGGCATCAATCTGTTGCAGGGGAACTCCTCGGAACTTCGGATGGCTCGCCTGCCCACCAGTTCATTGCGCAAGCGTTTCTTGAACTGCGGGAGTTTGTGCATGGCATCTGGATCCTCGGCGAAATCACGAATCGCACACTTGACTTCGTCATGAGTTACGGAGAGCAGCTTTCGTGCACGCTCATCGCTGAAGCCTTGAAGCACGTTGGGGCACCGGCTGACTATGTTGACAGCCGGCGCCTCATTCAAACAGACCTTTCGTACGGAGCTGCACAGGTCAACACCGACCTCACGAACTGGAACATCCTGAACCATTTTAAGAACAGGACAAATATCCAGGTCATAACGGGATACATCGCGTGCGGGCCGGAAAACGAAACGACGACGTTGGGCAGAGGAGGATCCGACTATACCGCCTCAATCTTGGGTGCTGCCCTCGACGCCGATGAAATTGAAATCTGGACTGATGTAGACGGCGTCATGACCGCGGACCCACGGCGAGTCTCCGAGGCATTTTCACTCGAAACGCTTTCCTTTGAGGAAGCCATGGAGCTCTCCCACTTTGGTGCGAAGGTCATTCACCCTCCCACCATGTTGCCGGCGCTTCAGAAGCGGATACCGATCCGGATCCGCAACACCTTCAATCCTGACTTCCCCGGCACACTTATTTGTGAGCGAGTGCAAACAGCCGATGACACCCCGGTCAAAGGAATTGCCTGCATCGATCGCATCAGCGTGCTGAAAGTCACCGGGGAGGGCATCCTTCAGACTGTGGGAATCGCCTCAAGGATCTTTGCAGCTCTGGCCAGGAAGAACATTGAGGTGAATCTCATCACGCAGTCATCTTCCGAGCATAGCATCTGTCTTGCCATCGCTACGGATCACAGTCGAACGGCGAGAGAAGTCATTGAATTGGAATTCCGCATTGAACTTCACCATGGGCAGATCTCACCCATTACGGTGGAGAACGATTGTTCGATTGTCGCGATCGTGGGGGAACGTGTTCAGAACATTCCCGGCGTCACGGGCAAGGTGTTCCAGGCGCTGGGCCGCAATGGCATCACGCCAAGAGCCATCGCCCATGGCTCCTCGGAACGGAACCTGACACTCGTGTTGCGCCAAAGCGACCTGCAGAAGGCGATGAACGCACTGCACGACCATCTTTTCCTATCGAGACAAAAGACGATCAACTTGTTTCTCCTCGGCCCTGGTCTCGTGGGTGGCACACTCCTCGAACTTCTGAAGGACCAGGAAGAGTTTGCCCGCTCAGCGCTCCGAACACGGTTCAAAGTGGTGGGCATCGCCAATCGCCGAAAGATGCTTTTTGACGAACGCGGCATCGATTTAAGCACATGGAGATCTCAGATCGCTGCCGCCGATCAATCCACGGACTTGTTTGAATTCGCAAACAGAGTGCGGCAATTCAATGCGCCAAACTCCATTGTCGTTGATTGTACCGGATCGGAGTCTGCCGTTCAGGTGTACCTCGACCTTCTGCGCTCGAGCGTTTCAGTTGTCACATCAAGCAAAATCGCCAACACGCTTCATCAGGACTTCTATCATCAATTGCGGTTGACAGCCTCCGAACATGGTGCCCAGTTCCGCTATAGTACGAATGTGGGCGCGGCTCTTCCCATCATTGATTCAATCAAGAACATTATCCAGAATGGAGACGCCGTCGAAAAGATTGAGGCGGTGCTGTCAGGAACGATGAGCTTCATTTTCAACAGTGTCAATGCCGGCAAACTCTTCAGTGAGGCAGTCAGGGAGGCAATGAAGCGCGGATTTACCGAACCTGATCCTCGTGTCGATCTTTCGGGAATCGATGTCGCCCGAAAGGTTCTTATCCTGGTCCGTGAGGCCGGGTTTGCAATGGAACTCGAAGACATTGAGATTGAGAAGTATCTTCCTCAGAGCGTCCTCGCCTTCAGCGACGTTGAATCATCTATTGCCGATGCTGACGCGGGGCTCGAGGAGAGAAGATTTGATGCTCAGCAGCGCGGATGCTCGCTCATGTTCCTTGCCCGCTTCGAACATGGACGGGCGAAGATTGGCGTGGAAGAGGTGAGCCCTCAGCACCCGTTCTATCACCTCTCCGGCAATGACAACATTGTGGCCCTGACAACCCGCAGCCTTTACCAACAGCCGTTCGTTGTTCGCGGAGGCGGTGCCGGCGCAAAGCTCACGGCATCCGGCCTTTTCAATGATATCGTCTACATCTCTCACTCAACCAGCGAGGAGTTCAGACCATGAGCGTCGTACTGCCCAATGAGCATCGACATCGGGGGGAGTTAGAAAAACGGGGCGTGCTCTGCATTTCAGAACACGAAGCCAATCGTGCGGATATACGGCCGTTGCGCGTCGGCATCTTGAACATCATGCCAAAAGGTGAAACCTACGAGCCCTACCTCCTGTATCCGCTGAGCCGCACGATCATCCAGATCGAACCCGTCTGGATCAGGCTGCACTCGCACACGTACAAGACCACGGACCAGGATCATCTGGGGTTATACTACGACTACTTTGAAAATGCAATCACCAAAGCTCCCCTCGACGGCCTCATTGTCACCGGTGCGCCCGTGGAGGAGATCGAGTATGAACAGGTGAGTTACTGGAATGAGATTACGACCATTCTGACCTTTGCACGACAAAACGTTACTTCGACGTTTGGGATTTGCTGGGGAGGCATGGCGCTAGCGAAAATGATAGGAATTGAGAAGGAGATGTTCGCGAAGAAACTTTTCGGAGCGTACGAAACCCGCAACCTCAACCGGCTGCATCCGGTAACGGGAGAGTTAGACGATATGTTCTGGTGCGTCCAGAGCCGCCACTCGGGAATCTCTGACCACGTGCTCGAATCTGAGCGGGACCGCGGGAATGTGAACTTGCTGGCGCATTCAGAAAACGGCGGCTATACGATCTTCGAAAGCGCGGACCAGCGCTTTCTCATGCACCTCGGCCACCCGGAATACGAAGCCCATAGGCTGGTTGAGGAATATCGAAGAGATGTGTCGCTTGGCAGGTCAGATGTTCCGCCTCCTGCAAACCTCGATATCGAGAATCCTGTCAACCGATGGAGAAGTCACGGCCTGGAGTTCTTTGCCCAGTGGGTGCGCAGCATTTATGAGCCAACAAGCAGCGAGCACTGACGGGTCGGAGGGGCCATTTCACACGTAGAGATGTCGCTTGATCTTCTGCGTCGGCGTCTTTTCGAACGGCTCTCGCTGCTCGATAAGCTGATGAATGCGGGAAAATGAGGAAAGGCGCGTATTGACCAGCCTCCGGAGACTCTCCAACAAACTCTTCACGCGCTCCCGAGCTTGTGACTCCGTGAGGTGATCCTTGACAAAGTCTCGATCCAGCATTTCGTAGTTGAGATGTACTCTGGCGGCAATCTGGTTGTTCTGCTGATAGACGAGAGATTCGAGAACGATCTCTGATTCATTGATGACCGA
>PMZI01000047.1 GCA_003170475.1 Ignavibacteriota bacterium
GTTCAGGTTGCGGTCTTCGTCCCTATAATATCCTTCAATTCTGAGATCCTTGAGCGGCATGAAATTGACACTGATATTCTTGAAGTCAACATCCCGATAATAGCCCTTGTACAACGGTCCGGCATGCAGATATTGGACATCAGAAGAGATCCAGCTTTCACGCGAGCTCCAACGCACAGCATACGACCGATCCGCCTGATCGCCACTCCCCCCGGCTCCATACTCCAGGTCCACCTCATTCATCGGATAGGGGTGCAGGAGACTTCGAACCGAAAAAATGTCGCTCCGGGTCTGGCCTTGCTTTCCAAGATAGTTCAGGGTAATGTTTGCATTTTCATGCACGTGGTACGTGAGAAACCCAGCCCACTCTTGTTGATCAGGCGCTCCAAACCGCATCTTGTTGTAGAATGCTCCTGCCGTAAAATCCTTAAACACAGCGCTGCCACCTGCGCCGAACGCAAACCGGCTGAACTCGGTGAGCGGTGAGAGGCTGAAATCTCTGTCTCCCAGAAACACATCGAACGACTTCGTAGTGTACCCTATTCGGTATTCATCCCGCTGTCCAAGAACTGATTTGGATTGAATGTCTGGAGTGCGGATAAGGACTTCAAGGTGATCAGTACGATTTTCACTCAGGGATCCGGCACCACCCAGTTCAATCTGCGCTCCGTTTTTCCCCTGCTGACCGGCAGCTCTGAGTGTCGCCTCAACAGGAAATTCAATGAACTGATCTTCCTCACCCGTGATTCGCGGAACGACCTCAACAAAACTGTTTGCGTGTGCCGTATTTGCGGAATCGAGCTCAGCGGAGAAATCGAGAATATCCTGCACCCTGGATGGGATCTTTGCGTCCGTCTGAACCTTCACGCTGATGGAACGCGATTCTCCGGGACTTAGATGAATCGTGGCCGAATCGATGGATGCCTTGAACCTGTTGCTCGATTGTGCCGACAGTCGCACGGGCGTCGAAACGTTTCCTTTGTTCGTGAGGAGAAACGTTGCGACGTAGGTTTCTCCGGCGATGGCCATCCGGGGAGACTCGACAAGTTTGAGCGTTTGATCTTTGAGAGGAGTAATAACCACGGTGACCGACGCTTCGGAGAAGTCAGACGAATTCGAAGCATCCCGAATTCCAAATCGCACTGTATACTCTCCGGCAGGAGTCTCGCTTGGTACGGAAATGCTGAGAAGCTTGATGTCGCTCGCGCCTGCCTCGAGATCGAACGGAAAATCCTTTGCCAAGCGTCGCCAGCCGGCAGGAGCATTCAAAGTCGATTCGAATCGCTTTTTCGAAGCGGAGTTGTTCGTGACTCTAAAACTCAGCGTCAGGAGTTTCCCTGCCTGAGCTTCAACACTTGTTCCACTCGTCGCCACAACGTCGGCAGTCCGCGATTGAAACGCAAGCAGCGCGGGCACATAGCAGGCACTCAGCAGGAGGAGAAAAAAAATCCGGTTTCGGAAAACCGGATATATGTCTTTCAGTCGCTTCACGTTTGAGACTCAAAATTTCAGATTATATTCGGCACCATAAGCGTCTTCACCCCCCGCGTCGACAACCACCAGCGCTTTATAGGAACCCTTCTGGATCGAACTCAGATCGATCATTTGCCGTACAGACGTCCCCGGATAAAGGCGATACGCTACGCCGGGGAACTTGCCTTTCGACACACCTTTGTCATCAAATAACTCAACGTACATCGTCGGACGCACCCACACCTCACCGGAATTTCCGATGTCCACTTGCAGGAGCTTCTTGCCGTCGTCTTTTGTGACCAGCTTGGCATCGAGAAAATCGATTTTCTTTGTCCCGGTCTGAGCGATATGCGTTGCGACCTGGATCCCGTAGCGTATGGTCTGCCGGATACCCATCTGGGGCTTCTTGTTGTCCTTCTGAGCGCCCGATTCTGCCGAGCCTTTCGCTATCCCCTCGACCATCAGGATGCTCCAATAGGAGCCAATGAGTTTCTTGGTCGCAGAATCCACAGGCACCTGCACGGTGTAATTCACCGTTGCTGTGGATCGCGGAGGCACCGTGAAGAAGGACGGAGTAAACGTCACCCAGTTTGCATTCGAGCGTGCCAGCGTACCGGGATCGGCGTAGTTGTTTGTTCCGTCACAAGCGAACAAGTAGTCGGACTGATATACTTTCACTTCTTGCGGGTCATCGGAATCGTTCTTCACTGTGATGACGCCGTCATAGCGTTCACCCGGCTTCGCTTCTTTGTCATTACTGAGGTCGCCGATAACTGACACTTGAGAGATTGCGACGGTCCAACACAGAGCGATCGTAACAAAGAGAGAGGAAATGATTCGTGCCATAGAGTACCTAGTTAGCCACTTGTGTGTACGTTACAGTGTGAGTGTCCGTTCCTGTACCGTCCGAGAACTGAGGTGCGGCGGTATACCGAAGGGAGACAGTCGTTGAACCGACATTCGCCGGAATACTTACGATGAAGTCCGTGTCGAGCATCCCGTTAAGCAATACCACTGCCGCAGCAGCAGTACCTCTTCCGGCTGTGATGCTCCCGGCGACAACGCTCAGATCGAACTTCTGATTCGCACACACGGTCTTCACTGTAATCTTGCTGAGAAATGTTTTGCCGCTGTATTTCACATTGCTGCCGGTATTGGTAACAGGAGTCGGCTCCGACCCTGCCACCGCGGTTGCGATGTTGATCGTCGGTGCAGTTCCGGTGAGAGTCTGCGCATGCACACCAGGCACCGACGTGATCATCAATCCGAAACAGATCAGCAGAAGAGCCAGAAGGCTCTTTCTTTGGAATTGTTCAAGAATGCTCGAGATCGGTCTCACGACTTTCAATTCGTAATGGTGAAAGTTATTGTGGTGTGAGTGTCAGTTCCAGTACCCTTTGAAGCAGGCGCTATGCCCGTATAGAGAAGAGTGCATGTCCCCCGTTTCAATCCAATGCCAGTCATGAAGTCTTGGCTCGTCGTAGTGAGTGTTACGACCGGAGCCGAAATGCCAGTCGAAGTTGGAACACCGTTGATGTTGATTGCTTGCACGGTCAGTGTATACTTCTGAAGCGCGAGCGATGTTTTGACGGCAATCTTCGCGGTCGAAGTATTTGCCCCCCACGACAAGGTGGTCGCCTGACTTGTCACAGTCATCGGATCTACACCTGCCACGACACCAGTTCCGTTAATTGCTAAGCTCACGACTCCCGAACTCACGCTGACAACAGCCAAATTTGGTACCGTGACTTTGGCGGCGTGTGATGCCTGAGCGAAGAGGCACGACGGCATGAGGAGCAAAAAGATCAGGGAGATAGGAAGCAAAACCACTGATTGGCAGCGCAAGGAGTTCCGAAGGTTGGCGAATATGTGCATCGTGGTCGTATTCACTGAATCTAATATAGGGTCAATCAAAATGAGATTCAAGCTCGTCTCAGGCGGAGACTGCAGGTCTAGCCGCCTGTGATCGTGTAAGTGATTGTGTACGTTTCCGTTCCCACTCCGTTACTCACCGTGGCTGATGCAGCCATGTGAACTTTCGATCTCCCAAAGCTCTTTGAAATGCCTGTGATGAGATCCTTTGTGGTATTGTCGTTCAGGATGGCGTCAGCAGCCGCACTTCCCGAACCACCTGTAATGTCCAATGCCCGCATCTTCACAAGGAATCGGGGTGAAGGATTATTGCTCGCCACAGTGACTTTCTTGTTTTCGCCGTTTGTCAGCCAAACAAGCATTCCGTCCTCATTCACGGCTTCGACAGGCGATCCGCTCTCGAGAGAGGCTTGATTGATTACCAATGTCAATGACTTCTGGCTTATATCTATTCTGTTCGTTTCTACCACTTGGAGTGTCAGGATCTGACTCGTGTTTGCCTGCTCTTGAGCAACAGCAGATGACAGAGTCAGCAAAACCAGGGCAGCCGCTCCCCACATCTCCCAGGCCGTATGTAATCTGACTCGTTTCATGACTTCCATTCCTCTGATTTCGTTTTGTAAGGCGAGGCCAGCCATTGTGGCCGGCCTCGAATTCTTCCAACGCCTTACAACTTAGTCGATGACAGTCAAGGTAACAGTCTTGCTTGCGACAAAGAGACCTTCCGATGCATTCGCACTGAACGTGTAGGTGATCGACTTTCCTGCTTCTGCTCCCATCGCTATCCCTGACACCACGTTCAACGCACTACCACTCGTCGCACTCGTAATATCAACCGTGCCAGCTGTTGTGCCTAATCCGCTGACTAACGCTATCTTCAGGTGACCTTTGGGCATCGTTGCATCCAGGTTGGCTGTGACCTTCGTTGCGGCACTATTGTTCTGCGTGATCGCATACGTCGTCGTTGCATCAGTGACTGGTGTCAGTGCGTCTGTTCCGGCTACGCCAGCATTGACCGTCATGTTGATCGTGGCTGCACCAGTGATCGCTATTCTGTAAACTTTGCTCACGGTCAGGCTGACTGCCTGTGTGGCGGTCTGAGCTGATGCGCTCTGCACAATCGCGAGACTCATGAAGGCTGCGGAGAGGATGAGGATTGACTTTTTCATTGTTGACTCCAGGTTAGTATGTTGTGTTTTTGTTTTCATTTGAGTTCTGACATACCTATCTCAACACCCGTGCCAAAGACCAATACACCATTTTCATATTGATTTCACTGTATTGATTTGCCATGTATGCCCCATTATGATACTCCGATTACAAAGTGAGACTCGAAACTCCTCTGAAATGGATGGCATGGACTGAGGATCGTATCTTGGATGCATGACAAAGCTCTTTTCCGAAAGCACTCCAGAGACCACGCTGGCAAAACTGGCGTATCGAATCGAACAAAAACACGAAGGAGCCGTCAGCTCCCACGCTGACGACTCCTTGCGTAATACCTGGAGGCGATGAGACGCCCCAGAAAACTTAGTCGACGACAGTCAGTGTAACGGTCTTGCTCGTCGATGTGAGAAGACCTTCTGATGCGTTCGCACTGAACGTGTAGGTGATCGACTTTCCGGCTTCTGCTCCCATATGGATGGCAGTTACGACAGTGGCAGCATTGGCAGCAATTGCATTCGAAATGTCGACGGTTCCGGAGGACGTTCCCAAAACGCTGGCAAGTGCAATCTGCAATTTGCCCTTCGGCATGACTGCGTCGAGATTGGCGGTAACATGGGTTGCAGCACTGTTGTTCTGTGTGATCGCATAGGTCGATGTTGCATCGCTCACGGGTGTCAAAGCGTCTGTTCCGGCTACGCCCGTGTTGATTCCGAGGGTGATGGTACCACCTGTGATTGCAATTCTGTAGACCTTGCTCACGGAAAGGCTCAGTGCCTGTGTGGCGGTCTGAGCTGATGCGCTCTGCACAATGGCGAGACTCATGAAGGCTGCGGAGAGGATGAGGATTGACTTTTTCATTGTTGACTCCAGGTTAGTATGTTGTGTTTTTGTTTTCATTTTAAAGTTCTGATATACCTATCTCAACACCCGTGCCAAAGTCAAATACATGCATTTCCAGTAGATTCCATGGTCCCTTGTGTGAGTCGCTGTATCATATTAAGACTCGCGTATCATACTGGGATCATCTGGCATCCCCGCACGATCGCGGAATCTGACAGTCCAGTTGCACAGCTGGTCACCGCCGCCGACTAAATGTGGATCTGTCTGGGTGCTAGCCATCTCAAAAAGGGAACTGGTTTCGGAGGGTCGAACCCTGATAATCCACTTCATTGGCATGCTGGCGTTCGACCAGTTCTGCCAAGCCGCTCACGACGAGGGGGCAAGATGGCGGGATCTTCGAAGTTGGCAACGATCAGGCAGTGCTGAATCCGAGCGGTGGTAGAAACAGCAGAGGGCCGTCAACTCCCACATTGACGGCCCTCTTCAGGTTTTTCGGAGGACTAAAGCTTTGTTTTGAACCTAGTCGATGACAGTCAGGGTAACAGTCTTGCTCGCCGAGAAGGTCCCTTCCGACGCATTCGCACTGAATGTGTAGGTGATCGACTTTCCCGATTCTGCTCCGAGTCCGATGGCAGTTACGACATTCACTGCACTGGCGCTGGTTGCAGCCGAGATATCGACTGTTCCGGCCGATGTTCCCTTGGTGCTAGCCACGAGGATATTCAGCTTTCCTTTTGGCATGGTTGCATCCAAATTCGCGGTGATTTTCGTAGCAGTGCTGTTGTTCTGGGTTATGGCATACGTCGAAGAGGCATCGCTCACAGACGTGAGAGCGTTTGTTCCTGCCACACCCGCATTGATTGCGAGGCTGATGGTGGGCACACCGGTTATTGCTAACCTGTACACCTTGCTGACGGAAAGACTGACTGCTTGCGCCGCAGTCTGAGCTGATGCGTCTTGCATCAGTGCTAAACTCATGATTGCTACGCCGAGGACCAGGATTGACTTTTTCATTGTTGACTCCGAATTCGCTTGTTTCATTGTTTGTTTCATGTTCAAGTTCTGATATACCTGTCTCAAGATTTGTGCCAGACACAAATACACGTATTTATACTGATTTCACGGCATCAACTCACCGTGATTGCTCCATAATGATACTCAGATCCACATTGAGACTGAAGACTTCAGAATAATGAACCAACTGCCATAGCACCCTGCAAAACCATGTCCTGAGATGAAAGCTCCAACTCGCCTCGAGGGACCTCCGGTGCTCATCATCCTCGATCTGCAAACGGATTGCACGAACAAAAAACACGAAGGGGTCGTCAGCTCCCACGCTGACGACCCCTCGCATAATTGCCTGGAGGCAATCAAGACAACCCAGCAAACCTAGTCAATCACGGTCAAAGTGACGGTCTTGCTTGCGGCAAAGAGACCTTCTGATGCATTCGCACTGAACGTGTAGGTGATCGACTTTCCTGCTTCTGCTCCCAACGCAATGCCTGACACTACGTTTAATGCACTGCCACTCGTCGCACTCGTGATATCAACCGTGCCCGCTGTCGTGCCTAAGCCGCTGACCAATGCTATCTTCAGATGACCTTTGGGCATCGCTGCATCCAGGTTGGCTGTGACCTTCGTTGAGGCACTGTTGTTCTGAGTGATTGCATACGTCGTCGTTGCATCAGTGACTGGTGTCAGTGCGTCTGTTCCGGCTACGCCAGCATTAACTGTCATGTTGATCGTGGCTGCACCAGTGATCGCTATTCTATAAACCTTGCTCACGGAGAGGCTCAATGCCTGAGTTGCAGTCTGGGCTGATGTGCTCTGCACAATGGAGAGACTCATGAAGGCTGCGGAGAGGATGAGGATTGACTTTTTCATTGTTGACTCCAGGTTAGTATGTTGTGTTTTTGTTTTCATTTGAGTTCTGACATACCTATCTCAACACCCGTGCCAAAGTCAAATGCATGCATTTTCAATAGATTCCATGGTGCTTTGTGTGAATAGCTGTCTCATATTAAGACTGGCGTATCATATTAGGACATTTGGTATCATCGCTTGAAGGGCGAATTTCCCACTTCAGTTTCATGGCCTTTCGCCATCAACGATTGGCATTGGTTCAAGTAGCTGGCAGTCTCATTCGGAGAAAATGTGATTGGCGGAGGAGTTGAACGGAAGATCCCTTGTCTCCAGAAGCTCAATGGCGATTTACTCCGATAGTCGAACTCTTGGATTCTCAGGTGGATGATTTCGTAATCGACTCAAACAGGGTAATCTTCAATGGGTAGCAGGGGTAGGAAGAGAAAAGGGCCGTCAACTCCCACATTGACGGCCCTTCTCAGATCTTTCGGAGGATGGAGCTTTGTTCTGAACTTAGTCAACCACAGTCAGTGTAACGGTCTTGCTCGTCGCTGTGAGGAGGCCTTCTGATGCATTCGCGCTGAAGGTGTAAGTAATCGACTTTCCTGCCTCGGCACCCATTGCGATGGCTGTTACGACAGTCGCAGCACTGGCAGCAATTGCATTCGAAATGTCGACGGTTCCAGAGGACGTTCCCAAAACGCTGGCAAGTGCAATCTGCAATTTGCCCTTCGGCATGATTGCATCCAGATTGGCAGTAAGGTGGGTGGCAGCGCTGTTGTTCTGTGTGATCGCATAGGTCGATGATGCATCACTGACCGCCGTCAAAGCGTTTGTTCCGGCTACGCCCGTGTTGATTCCGAGGGTGATGGTACCACCCGTGATGGCGATTCTATAAACCTTGATCACGGAAAGGCTGAGTCCCTGCGTGGCGGTCTGAGCTGATGCGCTCTGCACAATGGCGAGACTCATGAAGGCTGCGGAGAGAATGAGGATTGACTTTTTCATTGTTGACTCCAGGTTAGTATGTTGTGTTTTTGTTTTCATTTTAGTGTTCTGATATACCTATCTCAACA
>PMZI01000039.1 GCA_003170475.1 Ignavibacteriota bacterium
GCGGGGATCCCAGTAGCGCCCACAAAGGCATTTATGATTTCCGATTTATAAATTTGGATGGTTCTGCTATCATGTAGATAGCGAATCAATTGACATACAGCTTCATAGAGCTGCAAACATCAAAATGCGGATTCGGGAAGCCGGATTCGCATTTTTTGTCCCATTCGCCCATTAACGTGGCATTGCTTTTCTCTAGCGATCGATGCAACTGTTTTTCGTATCCAGTTGTTCTGAGAGTGAAGAAGAGCCTTT
The DNA here is from genome assembly GCA_003170475.1 of Ignavibacteriota bacterium. Taxonomy (GTDB): domain Bacteria; phylum Bacteroidota; class Ignavibacteria; order UBA10030; family UBA10030; genus UBA9647. The sequence goes on from PMZI01000039.1 coordinate 253, forward strand.
ACAGAAACAGCAAATGATTGCGATGACGACAATGCGCGAGAGTTCTTTTTTCGCCGCTGCACTGCACGACACCTACTCCAAAACTCAGCCCAAAGTTGTGAAGAGCGAGGCCGAATGGAGAGCCCTTCTCACACCGGAACAATACCATATTGCCCGTGATCAGGGGACAGAGCGCCCGTTCTGTGGGTTGCTGAATGATGAGAAACGACCGGGAATCTACTCCTGCATCTGCTGCGGATTACCTCTTTTCTCGTCGGATGCAAAGTTCCATTCTGGAACCGGATGGCCGAGTTTCTTCCAGCCTGTTCGGAAAGACCACATCTCGGAAGTGAGCGATAAAAGCTGGGGAATGATGCGGACAGAGATTAACTGCGCCCGATGCGATGCACATCTGGGGCATGTGTTCGATGACGGACCGCGGCCGACGGGCCTGCGCTACTGCCTGAATTCAGAATCGCTGCATTTCACTGAAGTGGAGCGGTAGATCGGATCTACTGATGAGGATGAAATGGCGGGCGAAGCGAACAAGCTGCTTCAATGCATTGAAGCTACCTGGCCGTTCCTCTCGCTGCTATTCAAGGAAATTGCGGAGTGCATCCCAGAACGAGTTTGGCCGCTGCCGGGGATAGGTGTAGTGGCTCTTTTGTATCAGTCCGATCGGTCCTTCGTAAATGCCGCCGTGCATCCAGACGTCAAGAACCCGCACTGCGATCGTATTCTCTTTATCCGGAAGCAGTAATGAAGCTGGAATTGTGTACGCCCGCAGCTGTTGATAATCTTTTGTGTATCCGTCCGCGCCGATCCGGTGCTTCATGTCGCCGGTCGTACCAATAAGCTGACCATTCACATACGTCTGATCATAGTCGTCGATCTTTCCCATCAGCAGGATCAATCTCCTGCCAACAAGGTCCTGGGGGAGCTTGAATTTCATCCTGTACCAGGCGTAGCCGTCATAGTCCTTGTAGCCCTGAACGTCCCAGAGAAGAGGTACTTTCAGAAGTTGCCATCGTGAATCATCGAATGAGCTCTCAGCCCAGGCTTTGTTATCGCCGACTTTGAACTTCCATTGACCCGACAGATCGAGGTCCGGCTCGGGAGAATTCATCGACTGGTAGAATCCCACACTGCCGTGCGTCAATCCCCCGGCTTGCTTGTAGTCGTACACCCGAACAGCGATGACGTTGTCCCTGTCGTCGAACAAATAATCCTGCGGGACCGGACATCGGAAATCGATGCCATATGCGCTGTAGAAGTTCGGGGGGAAGATCCCATCGTAACCAATCATCTTCCCATTCAAGAAGATCTCACCCGCGTCGTCAATGTGACCCAGCTTCAGATATAATGGTTTGTCATGAAAACGGCTCCTCACGCTGAAGTGCTTCCTGTACCAGGCGTAACCATCATAGCCCGGATATCCCTGCTCTTCCCACGGAGACGGGACCCGGATATTATCCCATCGTGAGTCATCAAATTCATACTGAGACCACTCCGCATTGTCTCCGAGCTCGAATTTCCAGCGCCCACTCAGATCGAGCACCTGTCTCAGGTCGAGGGTCTGGCCTGGTGAGAGACTGAGCGCACACAGCGAGCAAATGATAACTGCGAAAATGTTGTTGCGCATGATTCCTCGGTGTTCTTCTACATGCCGCGGCAGATGATCGTTCATCCGCGTCGGGGTGAACGGACAGGCGACACTCCAACTATCATCGCTGTTGAGTGTCACCGCACAACCAGATTGGTGCGTGGCAGAAGCTTTGGTGCGATCTCTTCAAGGATTCCGTCGCCATTGCCATCCCTGTGTTCAACAAAACTCTGGAACGTCGTCGGTTCCCCGAATACTTCCAGAGCTGTGAATGCCTTGTAGCGTATCTCCCGGGTCGATCCCCGTACGGCAAGTTCTTCCAATTTGGCGTGGATCGTGCTGAGATCCAGCCTCGGATACGCTATGCGCATGTAGGTGAGGTGACCGAGCGCGGCTTCGACAACTCCCGGCACGTCGGAGTCCAGGCATCGCTGGTAGTTCGTGACTATCCGCGGCAGGTTCATGTGTTGCTGACTCTGTGGGACCGGTGTTTGTTCCTGCTGCGGCACCTGAGATTCCTGGGGCTTTGCTGATGCAGTGGCCATCATGACCAAGACGACTGCGGCGCTCATATACGTTTTCATGACATTCTCCCGATACGTGGTGTAACTGGCCTGTGAACTATGTGCTACACAAGAAAGTTACGGTTCAATTTTCCGGGAGGTGTCTCATTCGTGTTTCAATATTGTAAAAAGATGTCTCCGCCGTATTGCGGCCTTCCAGAGTGGCTGAAATCACTCACTGTACAACGAGTTTGTAGCCTATGCCATGGATCGTGATGATGCGCTTCGGCGATCCGGGATCTTCCTCAATTTTCTGTCGGAGCTTGAGCATGAAATTGTCGACCGTCCGTGTGCTGATCGAGTCGTCATATCCCCACACCTGTGTGAGAAGTTCGTCGCGCGTGACGGTCTTGTTCCGGTGGATCCACAGGTGCTTCATGATCTCAAATTCTCTTGGGCTCAGGGTGAGGGACTGGCCGTCCCGCGTTGCAGTGAAGGACGCAAAATCCAGAACCAGGTCATCAACGACCATCCGCTCTGAGGGAACTGCGGCGATTCCCTCGGCTCTCCTTAGCACGGCCTTGATGCGGGCCATGAGCTCGCGCACACTGAAGGGCTTTGTGATATAATCGTCGGCTCCGAGCTCGAGGCCAAGGACCTTGTCGATCTCTTCGCCCCGCGCCGTCAGCATGATGATAGGAGTGGTAATCCCTCGTTGGCGCGCCCGTTTGCAGACGTCCAGACCCGAGAGCCGCGGGAGCATCACGTCAAGAATAATGAGGTCATACGATCCTTCGACGATCTTCTTGAGCGCACTCTCTCCGTCGGTCGCGGCATCGACGTGATAGTTCTCGAACTCCAGATTATCCCTCAGTCCACGCAGCATCTCACGTTCATCTTCAACAACCAGTATATTCGACATTGAATCTCTCAAATGGTGAATTACGTTCTGTCTGCGACGATGGGGAAGGAGAGCCTGAACGTGCTTCCCGTCCCCGGGCGACTATCGACCGTGACTTCGCCGTGATGTGCGTCCATGATGTGCCTAACCAGGGTCAGTCCAAGTCCGCTGCCGCGCACTTCATGCGTCAGTCCGGTCGAGACACGGTAAAACTTTTCAAAGATTTTCGCCTGATCCTGCTCTGCAATGCCTATGCCGTGATCGTGGACATCAACGAAGACGCTCTGTGGCGTCTTGCCTGTGCTGATCCTGATCCACTTCTGGCTTCCGGCATATTTCATTGCGTTGTCAATGATGTTCAGCAACGCCTCAGAGATCGCTTCACTGTCTGCACTGATCTCCGGGAGCGGTTCGACAAATTCCTTCTCGACCGTATATCCCATGTGATCAAATTGAGATTGATAGGATGCGAGAACCAGAGTGACCACGGAGTTGATATCGACAGGGGAGAGGTGATAGGCTTTTTTTCCGGACTCTATCCGGGAAAAACTGAGAACGTTATTGATCAGTCCCGTGAGCCGTTCGGTCTCCCGGACGATCGTTGAGTAGTACTCCTGTTTTTTCTCCTCGGTGGGCACGCGGCCCATCTCAAGAGTCTCACCGAACATGCGGATGAGTGCGAGCGGAGTGCGCAGCTCATGGGAAACATTCGAGACAAAATCGGACTGCATGCGGGTAAGTTGCATTTCGCGGCGCACGGTGCGGTACAAAAACCAGGCTCCAAGCAGAATCATCAAATCAAGAATCACAAAATGGGCCACGTTGGTGTTGAAGGTGCCCCGGGCGAGCTCTTCGATGGTCCTCCCATGCATCCGGATCCCGAGGGTGTACCCGGGGAAGAGCCACAGATCTTTCGTCTGACGTTCATCGCCGGGGTTAAGCGGCTCGGTTGCATAGAGTTGTCCACCGTCGGCGTTGCGCACTACGGAGAGGATGAACTCGCCGGCCGCCGTTTCATCAAGTTTCTGTCGCAGAGAATTCAGGACGAACAGTTCAGGATCAAGAATGAGGACGGCGATCGCTTTCACGTTCACCGAGGTCCGCGTCATGAAGACAAGGCCGGTAGACTTTTCACCCTTCGAATTCACTACCGCAACACCGCTTATTTTTCTGTATCCGGTTTCTTCAAGGTGGCTCAATTGCGTGATGAGGGGTTGGCTGGACCGAATCAACTTCAGGATATCCGACTGGCGTACGATGATTGAGGTAGTATCATCGTGTCTTGAAACCGAGAGCGTTACCGCATTGCCGGCAGTGTCGGCAAGAAACAGTGCCCGGATCCCGCTGTTGGATGAAAGGAACGACTTGAAATTCGCTGCGGATGGATGTATTGCGGGAGCATGACCGGGCTCCATGATTCGATTGATCTCTCGTGCCCATCCATCTGCTATGTCCCAGGCGTATTGGTTGACCGAAAAGAGAGCCGCGTCAAGTTGTTGGCGATACGTGCGCTCGACAAGCTTCTCGCTCTGTGATAGGGAACTTATCTCAAAGGCTGTAAAGATAACTGCAGGGAGAAGGATAAGGAGGACAACGACCGTTGTGAGCGATCTCAGAAAGTTATGTTGTCTCTTTATCTTGAACACGGTGATATGGCTGCAATGAACGGATTGATTACTGTCAGAAAGTAGGCAATGAAGGGGCAATGTGCAAGTCTGCAAGCGGCCTGTTCCATCCCTCTGCTCCAAAAAAACACCTCACCTGCAGAGATTCCTAGAATGTTGAGTGAATCCACATCGGAACTTCTGAACTCTAGCATTGTTCTACAGGTACCCGGGGGGGCGAAGAGTCCTGATGCGTTCTCCACGGAGCACAAATATATTTTCCACGAAGTCCAAGGCGCGGTTCGACGCTGAGACAGCAGAGTTGGCACGCACTCCGTTCGGTCCGCATTGCGATAATATCCATCACACACAGGGGGCATCGTTGAATTCCATCGCTCTTCGTACATCTCTCGCTTTGGCATTGATTCTCCTCACGCTTTCGAGTTGCGCGAAGAAGGCGGACACAGTCGCAGGTCCATCCGATACTACACCTAATGCTCCCGGTACGCCAGTAACGGTGGAGCGTCGAACTCAGATATTGGACACGCTCTCGGCACTCGACAATTCGTTGTCGGGTCTTGATCCGAATACGGCGAACCAAAAGCTCCTGAATCTGCTTCGGTCGATGCCCGAAATTGCTAAGGCCGGGATATCGCCTGGCGGAGCCGTATGGGCAACATTTACTGATCGAAGGGTATTCATCAAGACCTCTTCCTTTGAAAATACAACATTAATTCCAAACGCATTGTCCATTGCACAGGCTCAAACGTCGACATCATTGAGAAAAGTCACGGACAATCTTCCCACAACGAAAACAGCTACTGTCCTGAACGCCCTCGGAACTGCATTCGAGAAGTCCGATGCCGGGTACTATGGAGCCGAACAAACCCGAAAGGACATCGGTGATTTCCTCACGAGCGCTGGATACTCGGTGCGGCCGGGCAATGATGCATCAGTCAACGGATTGAAACAAGTGAACGGGGACGACGCCGTGTTCCACATGACAGCACACGGTGAAGAGGTTACGGTACTCTTCAATGACAAAGACAGCGTTCGATATTATTGCATTTGGACATCCGATCAGCGATCTCCTGAACTCGATGCGAAGTTCCAACCTGAGTTCGACGCTGAGGAATTGTGCTATCTGAAAGCTCCGAACACCGCAAGTCTCTTCGGGGTAAAAGATGAGGTGCATTATGCAATCACTCCCAATTTCGTTCTGAATCACATGCACTTTGGGCTCAACAGTTTGGTGTACATCACCGCCTGTTTTAGCGGGTCACCCGAATCAAATCTAATGGTTGCCGCTTTTGGAAGCAGGGGTGCTTCTGTGTATGCAGGTTGGTCAACGTACGTTCAAGGTCAGGGTGCGTTCTATGCGGCACGCTTCTTCTTTGACCGCGCCTTGGGCATGAACAGGGTGAAACCCACCCCTAATCCCCCTCAACGACCGTTTGAATACTACCTCGTTCATGAGGACATGCAGTACCGGGGGATTGACAAGACCACGGCAGTCGTGAAGGGGAAAACGTATTCGGCCACTCTCTCTTTCAATCAGATGAAGGACGATTTCGCGATATTCCTCCCGACCATTCAACTCAGCGCCATCACGGACCAAACGAAACTCTATATCGATGGGACCTTTGGAAAGATCCCCGGGGTCGTCAAGTTCAACGGCAGTCCCCTCACCATCGATCCATGGAAAAGTTCAACGTTATCGATGGTTAGCCCTCCAACGGGTGGATTGCTCTGGGTCGAAGTCAACGGACTGGCGAGCAACAAGATACCACTTACCGAGTGGGATGGCACCATCACCTATACGTACACGGGTAGAGGAACCCTGGAGCAAACGGTGACGCTGAATCTGGTCTTTATTGCCGATGTGCATCGCTATCGATCCGTCTCCGGAGCAGATCAGATTTGGGCAGACAATGATTACTGGGGCGGCCTCCGAGGGATCTTCGTCTCTCCGAAATCGTCGGGATCGTATGTCGCCTCTGGAGAATACCGGGACCCGACGACACACGAGGTGCTGGAATCGTGGACCGGCGGAGGGAGCATACCGGCCGGGATATTTCCATCATTGACCACGGGGTTCTCCGTGCTGGGAATGGTCGACAGTGTGGGAAGTGAGGCACAGCTCATCTTGTCGCTCAGTGCACCTTACAGTCTCTTTACCAAGCAGAGCGGAGCCCAGCCCGCCACAATAAACTTGGGTGGACTAGGTAGCATCGATGTGCCCGTCAAACCCGGATTTGTTTTGCCCCCCTGGAGTGATTCGTCCGGAACGGCAAAGCTCACATGGTCGGGATCAACTCCAGACCCGAGGTACGTTCAAAAACCAACCGATCAACGATAGCAGCGAGTTGGAGCCCGGTGCAAACGCCGGGCTCATGAGACGCGAGTCTCAAACACAGTGTCTTTTGATTGATTTTGCCCGCCTGTTTCAGTACGTTGCCCTCCATCCGAATTCTCTCCCAAAAGTGAACTATGAATGACAGTGGAAAGAATAGCTCAGAGAGCGGGCTCTTTTCCTATCTGAAAACCGGCGTCTTCAGCCCCCGTCTGATTAAGTTTGGCATTGTCGGCGCGAGCGGAACGGTTGTCAACGTCGGCTGTCTCTACCTCTTTACTGAATTTGCCCGGATTCCGTACTTCATTGCCAGTCTCATCGCCATCGAACTCTCCATCATTTCCAATTTCACCATCAATTTCCTCTGGACATGGCGTGACAGGTCAAAGGAAGGCACTCTCTGGAAACAGATTGTTCGCTATCACATCGGTGCCGGGGCAACGGCGTTTCTGGGAAACTACCTTATCATGATCGCTTTGACGGAATTCTTCGGGATGCACTACATGATCTCGAACCTCGTTGGCATCGCGGTGGGAACGTTTTCCAACTACCTCATCAACGACCTCTGGACCTTCAAGAAAAAGTGAGCTTGGCCTCGATAGAAAACCGACAATGATCGACACACTCAAACGGCTCTGGAACGATCGCCCCTTGACCGCAATCATCCTGATTGCGCTCGTTCCACGGCTTATTGCTGCCGTGTTCTCCAAAGGCTATGGGATGCATGATGATCACTTCGGACCGATCGAACAACCGTTTATCATCATGCAATACTTCACCTACTGGACCGGCCGGGTCATACCGCATGGTCATAGTATCGTCTACCCGTCGATTCAATACGCTCTTCTGAATCTTTTCCAATCGGCAGGTCTCCGTGATCCGCAGACGCAGATGCTGTTGATCCGAGTGCTGCACGCGTTCTACTCGCTGCTTGTTGTCGCCTTTGGATTCAAGATAGCAGAAGTGGTGAGTAGCAGGGAAGCGGCAAAGAAAGCCGGCCTCGTTCTGGCTTTGTTCTGGGTTCTTCCGTTTCTCAGCGTTCGTAACTTGATCGAAGTGGTTTGCATCCCGCCGCTGATGGGTGGCTTCTATTTCGCATTGAAGTCGCGTGTAAATCTACGAAACGCTTTCATCGCAGGACTGTGGTTCGGACTTGCTTTTGCGTTTCGGTATCAAACGCTTCTCATCTCCGGGACGGTTGGGTTTGTTTTCCTCTTCAGAAAAGAATTCAGGGAAATGCTTTGGTTCGCGGCAGGATTCCTGCTGTTGGCAACCCTGATCCAAGGCACCGCAGATCTTCTCGCCTGGGGATATCCCTTCGCCTCGTTCATCGAATATGTGCGGTACAACATGGCTCACGGTGAAGATTACACGACCGGACCCTGGTACAATTATATATTGCTTGTGTCGGGGGCGCTGATCCCTCCAATGAGTTTTCTGATTCTCTACGGGTTCCTGAGGAACTGGAGAAAGACGATTCTCATCGTCCTTCCTGTCCTGGTCTTCTTTGTTCTTCATTCCTATTTTCCCAATAAGCAGGAACGGTTCATTCTTCCTGTTATCCCCGCCATCCTGCTTCTCGGTGTGGTCGGCTGGGAGGAGGTCGTCAACAGCTCTGACTTCTGGTCGAAACATCGTAAATCAGTCAAGGGGCTCTGGATCTCCTTCTGGGCTCTCAACCTCATTCTCTTGCTTCCGTTTTCGACGTTCTATGGAAAAAAGTCAAGAGTTGAGGCGATGTATTCTCTGTACGGGAAGCCGGTGTCGGGACTGATTCTCGCGGGGGGCAAAGTGGGGACATCGCAACCACCATTCTTCTATGCCGGAACATATCCTGTTCCTTTCTTCGAAGTGAACAACGATCAGGACCTCCGGGAGATGAAAGCGGAGCTTCGCACGACTCCCGTGCGATTCAGCCATGCCATCTTCTTCGGCGAGGAGGAGCTCGATCAACGGGTGCAGCAGATCGAAACCGAGTTAAGCTTGAAGCTGAGCCTCGAAAAATCGATTGAACCGAGCTTTCTTGACGTTGTTTTCTACAGACTCAATCCTAAGCATAACAAGAACGAACTGACGTTCGTTTACAGCGTGCAGGATCGGTAGGCGATCGGCTGCCTGCCTGTCTCCCGGCTAAGCAGGGTTTTCTTCGGAAAGGCCATCATCCCTGGAATTATTTCCGACGCGTGATGGTTATAAATAAAACAGGGCCCTTCTGACAAAGGCCTTCCATTCCGGCTGCATCCAACGAATTCTGTGGTCATCAAATTTTCAATGACATCCTCCATCCTCATGGAAGGGAATAGGCAATGAGTACTCCAACCTCTCCGCAAGGCCAGGATCTCCACGGCGAAGTCTACCGTCCGGCGCCAGAGTTTGTCGCGCAGGCTAACGTGCCTGATCCTGAAGCTGTCTACAAGGAAGCGCAGAATGACCTGGAGGGATATTGGGCGAGGAGGGCGGGCGAACTCGAGTGGTACAAGAAATGGGACAAGGTCCTTGACGACAGCGAGAAACCCTTTTACAAATGGTTCGTCGGCGGGAAAACGAACATCGTTCTCAATGCCATCGATCGACATGTCAAGACGTGGCGCAGGAACAAACTTGCACTCATCTGGGAAGGGGAGAACGGTGAATTGCGGACGTTTTCCTATCATGCTCTGAACCGGGAGTTGTGCAAATTCTCTATCGTTCTCAGGAGCATGGGTATCACGAAGGGGGATCGTGTGACGATCTATATGCCCCGGATTCCCGAGGCGTGGATCGCCATCCTCGCATGTGCCAAGATCGGTGCAGTCCATTCTGTGGTCTATGGTGGATTTTCCGTTGAAGCCTTGCATGGCAGAATCGAGGACAGCGGGTCGAAACTCATCATCACCGCTGACGGCGGCTATATGGGTGGGAAGATTGTCGAACTCAAGAAAATCGTTGACGAGGCATTGACGCGCACGGCGATTCCGGAAAACGTGGTCGTCGTCAAACGCATTGGCAACGAAGTGAACATGGAGGCCGGAAGAGATTTTTGGTATCACGAGCTGATGAATCTTCCGCTGACCAAGAATTCAAACAAGTGTGAAACCGAAGTAATGGATTCCGAGGATCCACTCTTCATCCTTTATACTTCCGGTACAACAGGCAAGCCGAAGGCAGTGCTTCACACTCACGGCGGTTATCAGCTGGGTGTCTATGCAACGCTGAAAGATGTGTTTGACCTGAAAGAAGAAGATCGGTGGTGGTGCACCGCAGATCCGGGTTGGATAACAGGACATTCGTATATCATCTATGGGCCGCTCATTGCCGGTGCTACGACCTTCGCCTACGAAGGAGCTCCGACCTATCCATTTCCCGACCGTTGGTGGTCGATGATAGCCAAATACGGCATTTCGGTCTTCTACTCAACGCCGACGGCGATCCGGGGCTTGATGAGATTCGGTGAAGCGTGGCCGAACCGCCACGACCTCTCTTCGCTTCGATTGCTCGGAAGCGTTGGTGAGCCGATCAATCCGGAAGCATGGCGGTGGTTTCACAAGAACATCGGCAAAGAGAAATGCCCCATTATGGATACGTGGTGGCAGACGGAAACGGGAGCTTTCATGATCACTCCTTTGCCGGCTCTCCCCACCAAGCCCGGCTCTGCGGCACGACCATATCCCGGCGTGGAGGCGGATGTTGTTGATGAGCATGGAAAATCCGTCAAGCCCGGCGAAGAAGGATACCTTGTCATCAAGCGGCCGTGGCCTTCGATGATGAGAACGATCTACAATGATCCTGATCGATACGTGCAGACGTACTGGACCAAATTCCCCGGTATGTACTTCGCCGGAGATTCGGCGCGCAAGGACGAAGACGGATACTTCTGGGTCATCGGCAGGGTAGACGATGTCATTAAGGTAAGCGGATATCGGCTTGGGACCGCCGAGTTAGAATCTGCCTTCGTGAGTCACCCGGCTGTCGCCGAAGCGGCCGTCATCGGTCTGCCGCACGAGATCAAGGGAGTCGCGATTCATGCGTACGTGATTCTCAAGGCCGGACACGATGCGGGAGAGCATTTGATGGATGAGTTGAGGGCGCACGTCGCACACGAGATGGGCCCAATTGCGAAACCGGAGAAAATCGAATTCGTCAAATCATTGCCGAAGACGCGAAGCGGAAAGATCATGAGGCGAGTGCTGAAAGCGCGGGCTTTGGGAATATCCGAAGGAGATTTGTCTACGCTCGAAGAATAGTCTGAGTGGAAACCATAGCCTCATAGAGCCTTTTCAAGATGTCATTGTTCTCGCGAGACCTTGAAAAGGCTCCTTTGCGTACCTGAGGCGGAAGATCAGTGATGCTGCTGCATCATTTGATCCGACGTGGATGCTCCGAGTTTCGGGCTGATAAATGGAATCCCCAGATTCAATCCCCGGACAATGAGCAGGATGCCGACGAGAATCGTGAATGCAGGCAATATTTTCACTAATCTTGCCCGGAAGTTCGCTGAGAGGATTCGTGGAGAAAGCGCAAGGCCCGCCATAGCAGGGATTGTCCCGAATCCAAACCCCGCCATGAAGATCATGCCACTCAAAACGTGGGCGCTTACTGCCGCTGCAGTCATCGCCACGTAGACAAATCCGCATGGAAGTAGCCCGTTCAGCATACCTAACAGAAACATCGCGGGAATAGACTGCGCCTTGAGAAGAGCTGCGATCTTCGCCTGAAGCCTTTGAAGCGTGCTTGAGAGGAACGATGGTATGGGAAAGGAGAGACTGATGAGTCGCCTTGCCGCAACGGAGAGAATGATGACCGTCCCTGCGATGATCGACAGGTTCTGCTGAAAAATCGGAAGCAAGATCCCGGCACCAATCCAACCGACAGCTCCTCCCATGAGCGTGTACGTGAGCACGCGACCGAGATTGTAGAGAAGTCTCGCAAGAGCGAACGTTGTCCACCGGTGGTTCCCGACGGGCATGGCGAGCACAATCGGCCCGCACATGCCGATGCAATGCAAGCTTCCCACAAAACCGAACGCAAATCCTGCTAGTATTTCCACGGCGGGTCTTATGGAATCACGATTGGTTCTTCGTGGTAGTAATTCTGCTGATCTTGTTTCCAGCGGACTTTTACCCTCCAAAGCCCTTTCTGAAGGGAGGTTGTCGGAATGAACTGAGTGTTGGTGGAATCGAGTTTCAGCGCTACAATGAAATCCTTATGAAGATCAGCCGGGCGATAAAATGTGAGCGTGCCCGAGGTGTTTGCGGGTGAAAACGTCATCGGGAGTTTCACGGACACTGAGAAAGCAGACACTGCGATGCTTGGACGCTCGGACAGGCTGTTCGAGCGCTTCTGGCTGTCGATTTGATCCTGATGACGCAATTCCTGAAGGTAGTAGTCATCGGAGACCAGATCGACTTCCCGGTTCATCGATATGCGCACCATGATCAGAATCCCGATCGCAAAGAGCACGAACACAACGGCGAGACCCACTCCCCAGTGAATTTTCATCTCTCACTCCGCCTTCTTCTGAACTGGTCCAAGAAATGATGTCTGAATCGTGTTGGCAAGGCCATTTCTGCCATAAACTTCGATGGTGAGCGGTGTGTTCATCAACTTGATCTGATCCCGTTTCATCAGCACGAACAGCTTGGCAGAAGCAGCGTCCTGGCTCTTCAGAATCAGCGAGTCACCCAGAACACGGATTGTCCCATCGACGCCCTTCAGTCGGAAGGAAAGAGGGAGATTCACAAATGTCTTGTTGACTGCTTTCATGTCGTAGAGATTGCTGATGAAGTTGTCCGGCTGCTCCTGAAAGTACATTCCCGGCGTGCGAAGAATGGTGACATCAATATCCAAGCGAGTCGCCAGGAAGTACGAAAGAACCGAGACAAGGATCAGGAGGACGACACTGTAGCCGATGCTTCTGGAGGTGAATAATGATCGGACTTTCTTCTCGATACCATCAAACGAATCATAGCGGATCAGTCCCCGGGGTTTGTCGATGGTATCCATGATGGTATCGCAAGCGTCGATGCACGCCGTGCAGTTAACACATTCCAGCTGTGTCCCATTCCGGATGTCGATGCCGGTCGGACACACATCCACGCACTGATGGCAATCGATGCAGTCTCCCAGCTTGCGAGGTTCGCTTTTCCTCAACTTGCCGCGGGGCTCACCGCGAACGTGATCATAAGCGATGACGATCGAATTCCTGTCGAGGAGGACACCCTGCAGTCGTCCGTAAGGGCATACCAGGATACAGGCCTGCTCGCGAAACCACGCAAACAACCAGTGAAATCCTCCCGAAAAAATGACGATCGCTGAGAGGCCGCCGAGATGCTCTATCGGAGGATCACTCATGATGTGAAAGAGTTTGTCGGTGCCGATCACCCAAGCGAGAAGCGTGTTTGCGATGAGAAAGGAGAGGACGAAGTAAATGGCGTGCTTCAGTCCCTTGACGCGCAGCTTCTTGCCTGTCCAGGGAGATTCATTCAGCCTTAGTTGTTCACGGGGACTCCCCTCGAGCCAGTAGTCTATTTTACGGAACACCATCTCGAGGAAAACCGTTTGCGGACAGATCCAGCCGCAGAACAAGCGTCCGAACACTACCGTAAAGAGGAATATGAAAACCACCGTCGTGATCATTGCGAGTGCGAGAAGGAAAAAATCATGCGGCCCGAAGATCTGTCCCAGGATGACGAACTTTCGCTCGGTGATATCGAACAGCATGAAGGGATGTCCGTTGACGCGCAGGAAGGGACTTACGAACAACACCGCAAGCAGGATCCAGCTGACGATCAGTCGGGCCGAATGGAACCTTCCCCCGGGGGCTTTGGGGTAGATCCATTTGCGTTTGCCTTCTTCCGATACGATTCCGAGATGATCGCGAAATGATTGCTCGGTCGGAGCGCTCGACATGTGCCTCTCACCTCTCCGGGTTCTTCTATCGCCCGACTGATTTGCTGATGTCCTTCACCTGGGGCGTGGGTTCCACGTACATCGAGCCCTCAGGCCTCTTTCCGTTTGGAGGGTTTGTTCCTTGTAGTGACAAAACAAAGCTCGCGATTTGCTGGATTTCTTTGGGAGTGAATACAAGCTTCCAACTGATCATGCCTTTTTCGGGAACGCCGTTCTTGATCGTCGCGTAGACGTTCTTGATCCCACCGCCATGGATCCAGTATGGATCGGTGAGATTGGGCCCGACGATTCCTTCCCCGTGTAAACCATGGCAGGTGACGCAATTCTTGAGAAACCGCTCCTGTCCTGCCTTCAACGCGGCGTCGTCTCTCAGAGCCACCAGTTCGTCTTCGTTGATGGTTCCTTCGGCAACCATCCGGATGCGACGCGACAGATCGGCAGCGGAAACTTCTTCGGCATATTCAGCGCGAGGAAGAGGGCTCGATTGCCAGACATGATAGTTCAGCATGTAGACAACCCCAAAGAGAATTGTTCCGCCGAAAAGATAGTTGAACCACGGCGGAACTCGGTTGTTAAGCTCCTTGATCCCGTCAAAGTCTTCGTCCTGGGGAATAACGGTCGGTCCGCCTTTCGGGGTAACGGCGTGGTAAAGAGTTCGAATGATGCGAAGAATCGGCTCAACGTCGCCATCGAGGACGAAGATGATAAAGAACGTGAGTATGATGAACGACGCAGTGAGGAGACCCGTGAAAATCAGTGCCGCCTCGGTTCCTCGGTCGGCCGCCTGCGTCTGAGCCATCATGACCCCGCTGCAGAAAAGGAGCAGAAGCGAAATCATGAGGATGTGTCCTGTGCGGAGTCTTGGATAGATCAAACGGCGCGTCATGCGATGAAGTCGATCCCTGTTCACGATTACACCTATTGTGCTGTTTTAGACTGCATCAGTTCAGTGGTAATTGACTCATCTTGTCGGAGTCTTCCTTTTTCAACCGGACGACATAGACGAGGACACCAATGAAGAAAGGAACAAAAACAAACATGGACGCTAATGAGTAGATTCCGATTCCTTCGATCGCTTCGAGAATGTTCGAAACCATGGCCTTTTCTCCTCAGCGTTGCGCGGAAATGTCCGTACCGAGTCGTTGCAGGTATGCAATCAACGCGACGATTTCCTTGTCGGGATCGCCGGGGGCATTCTGCTGCTGAAGGTCTTCAGCGATCAGCGTCGCTTGCGCCTTCAAGTCACCGACTGCCTGTTTGTCGTATTCCTTTGGATATGGTACCCCGAGCTTCTGCATCGCGCGGATCTTCGATCCCACAATCGCTGTGTCGATGCTCTGGGTGTAGAGCCATGGATATGCCGGCATGATAGAACCCGGTGAGACAGACCGCGGATCTTCCATATGCATGAAGTGCCACAGGTTATTGTATTTCTTCCCGATGCGATGGAGGTCCGGTCCGGTTCGCTTCGAACCCCATTGGAACGGATGGTCGTACACAAACTCCCCTGCCTTCGAATAGTCTCCATAGCGTTCCGTCTCTGAACGGAATGGCCTGATCATCTGGGAATGACAGGTATAGCAGCCCTCACGTACGTAGATGTCGCGCCCCTGCAATTCGAGCGGAGTATAGGGTTTGACCGAAGCAATGGTGGGTATGTTCGTCTTCACGAGAAACGTTGGCACGAGTTCGACCAGGCCGCCGATGGAAACCACCGCGGTGGCGAGGAGAGCGAATTGGATCGGGCGTCTCTCGATCCAGCGGTGCTTGTTCAACTTGACCGCGTGTGCTTCGTCCCAGTGTGCAGGAACGGTGGCCTCTTCGTCGGGGACAAGTTTCCCTTGCTTCATCGTGCGGCTCAGGTTGTATCCCATGATGAGCGCTCCGATGAGGTACATCGCTCCTCCGAGTGCGCGAATCATGTAGAAGGGGAGGATCTGAAGGACCGTCTCAAGAAAATTCGGATACTGCAAAACTCCGAAGGGGGTGAATTGTTTCCACATGAGCGACTGCGTGATCCCCGCCCAGTACAAAGATATTGCATAGAATACGATGCCCAGCGTTCCAAGCCAGAAATGGAGATTGGCAAGTTTGCGGGAATACAATTCTGTCTTCCACATCTTCGGTATCAACCAGTAGAGAATTCCAAACGTGAGGAATCCGTTCCATCCGAGTGCACCGATGTGAACGTGGGCAATTGTCCAATCCGTGTAGTGCGATATCGCGTTGACGTTCTTCAGAGATAACATCGGTCCTTCAAATGTCGCCATGCCGTAAGCGGTTATTGCGACGACCATGAACTTCAACACAGGGTCTTCGCGAACCTTGTCCCACGCGCCTCGGAGTGTAAGGAGTCCGTTGATGGCGCCCCCCCACGACGGCGCAAGGAGCATCACGGAGAACACCGTGCCGAGGGATTGTGCCCAATCGGGAAGTGCCGTGTAGAGTAGGTGGTGTGGACCCGCCCAGATATACAGGAAGATGAGGGACCAGAAATGCACGATGGACAAACGGTACGAGTAGATTGGCCGGTCAGCCGCCTTGGGCAAGAAATAGTACATCAGGCCTAAATAGGGAGTTGTCAGAAAAAACGCTACGGCGTTGTGGCCATACCACCATTGCACGAGAGCATCCTGCACTCCGGCATAGACCGGATAACTCTTGAGATACGAAACTGGGAGCTCGATGGAGTTGACAATATGCAAGACAGCGATCGTCACAAGGGTGGCCAGGTAGAACCAAATCGCCACGTACATGTGCTTCTCGCGTCTCTTGATGACGGTCCCGATGAAATTGACCGCAAATACCACCCAGATGAGCGTGATCAGGATGTCGATGGGCCATTCGAGTTCCGCGTACTCTTTGCCCGTCGTGAATCCCAGTGGCAGCGTCAAGGCCGCGCATACGATGATGAACTGCCATCCCCAAAAATGGATATTGCTAAGCAAATCATTGAACATGCGTGCTTTGCAGAGTCTCTGCAAGGAGTAGTAGACTCCCATGAATATGCCGTTTCCGACGAACGCGAAGATGACGGCATTCGTGTGAAGCGGTCGCACGCGCCCAAACGTGAGGAACTGAAGCTTGGCGTTCATCGCCGGCTCGAACATCTCGATCGCGATGAGCAGTCCGACGAGCATTCCCACTACCCCCCACACCATCGTCGCGACAGCGAAGTTGCGTACGATTCGATTATCGTACTTGATCGTTACCATCTCCATCGGTGCCTGGTCCTTCCGGTGTTTTCCTGATTTCGTGGTTGAAAGTACTAGATTTATCGTCTTCCTCAAAGAGAATTCTCACCGACGGTGTGTACTTGTCATCGTACTGTCCGGAGCGGACAGCCCAGATGAACGCCACAAGAAATCCAAGGGCGACGATAATGCTGAATCCGACAAGAACCCAGATTACTGACATCAGAGAAGTCCTTTGCGCTTGGCGAGAATCCGCGTCGTTGCTGTTGAAAAAACGACCACGCTAATTGAACTCAGAGGCATGAGGATTGCAGCAAGAAGAGGGGAGAGATTCCCCTGAACGGCGAATGTCAATCCTACAAAATTGTAGACGATGGAGAGAGCGATGCTCCCATAGACGACCCTCATGCTTGTCGAAGCGAACCCTACAAAGCGATCGAGCATTCCAAACTGCGTGGCGTTGAAAATCGCATCACAGGCTGGAGAGAATGTGTTGATTTCTTCCGTTACAGCGATCGCCACGTCACTCTGCCACAGTGCTCCCGCATCGTTCAGTCCGTCGCCGATCATCATGACGCTGCGACCGGCTGCCTGGAGCTCGCGAACAAATTCCAGCTTATCAGCTGGTTTCTGGTTGAAACGCAGTTCCGCGAAGCCCGGATAGAGTTCCTTCAAACGGATCTCTTCACTGTCGCTATCGCCGGAGAGAACGATGATCGAACGGTGTGATCCCAGTTGCATGAGCACATCCCGCAAGCCTTCACGATACTTGTTCTCGAATTCAAACCAGCCGAGAACGCGGCCGTCGAGAGAAGCATAGACACGCGTTTGGTTTGTCCCCAGGTCCGTGGCTGAGGAAACTGAATTCACGAACCCTGCGGAACCAAGTTGCACGCGCCGGCCGTCGACCGACCCCCGAATGCCTTCCCCTTCGATTTCCTCGAAATCTTCAATTTCACTTGACTCCCACACGTTGAGAGACTCAACAATTGCGCGGCTCAATGGGTGGGTGGAACTTCGGGCAAGAGTCGAGATGATCCGTCGATCTGTTGCGCTCGTGAGGTCACCGACAAATCGAATGGAAGCTGATTGCGCCTGCGTAATCGTTCCGGTTTTGTCGAAAATGATGGCATCAATCTTCGCGAGAGCTTCCACGACGCCCGGGTTCTTCAGATA
Organism: Ignavibacteriota bacterium; assembly: GCA_003170475.1. GTDB lineage: Bacteria > Bacteroidota > Ignavibacteria > UBA10030 > UBA10030 > UBA9647. The sequence continues at coordinate 18,454 of PMZI01000039.1, forward strand.
CATGCCTCTCGTACCGAAAATCCGCATCGTGGTTCCGAATGCGAATGGCGCTGCCAGGGAAAGGGCGCAAGGACACGCAACAATGAGAATTGCTGTCACCGCGTTGAGAAGACGGGTCGGATCCAGGAAAAGCCAAACCAGTCCCGTGAGCGTGGCAAGAATGAGAATGCCCAGAGTGAACTGTTTTCCGATGGTCGTTGACAAGGTGAGCAGTCGGGATTTGGATTTTTCCGATGAACCGAAATCGTCCCACAATTGCACAAGCTTGCTCTGAGATACTTCTTTGATCGCCTCCAGTTCCAAGGTCGATCCTATCTGCTTACCCCCGGCAAACACGAGATCTCCGACTGCCTTCAGCTTTGGTTGAGATTCGCCCGTCACGAAACTGTAGTCAATCCTCGCGAGCCCTTGCATGACCACGGCATCTGCCGGTATGATCTCGTTGTTGCGAATGACTATCCGGTCTCCAGGTCGGAGAGAGGTGATAGGGATCGTGGTCTCCGTGCCGTTCTTCCTCACAGCAGCCGCAAGGGGGAAATACGATTGGTACTGTCGGTCGAAATTCAATCCTTCGTACGTTTTGTTCTGGAATACGCGCCCGATGAGAAGAAAAAAGACGAGCCCGGTGAGCGAATCAAAATATCCGGGCCCGGTTCCAGCGAGGATTTCCACAGCACTGCGGAGAAACACCACGGCGATGCCAAGTGCTATCGGAACGTCGATGTTAATGACGTGTTTCCGAAGTCCCTGAAATGCAGAAACATAGAAAAGGGAACTGCTGTAGAATGCAACCGGAAGGGCGAGCAGGAGGTTAAGATACCCAAACAGGCTACGCGAGGAAAAGTCTGCCCTTGAACCCGCCAGATACTCCGGAAGACTGAACAACATGATGTTCCCAAAACAGAAGGCTGCAACGCCGAGCTTGAGATAGAGTGCGCGATTGGAATGCGGTGTCGATTTCTTTGAGCTGCTGCCGAGGTTGAGTTCTGGCTCATATCCCAATGATGCAAGAAGCACGACGATCTTTCGCAGGGAAGTCTTTGCATTCGAAAATCGGAGGAGAAGGGTCTTCTTCAGAAAATCGACGCGGGAGAATTGCACTCCTTCGTCCAGACGGTGCAGGTTCTCGAGAAGCCAGATGCATGAACTGCAGTGCACCTGTGGAATATGGAGCGTCAGGAGGCTGGTGTTTTCTTCGGAGTAGTCGAGGAGCTGTTGGAGAACGGCGGGGTCGTCGAGAAACTCAAATCGGGGAGCCGGTCTGAGGGACGGCGTATTGCCGGGAGATTGTTCGAACTCGTAATATCGGCAGAGCTCACTCTGAGCGAGTATCTGGTACACGGCCTTGCAGCCGGTACAGCAGAAGAGCTTCCCATCGTATTCGACGGGTGATCTGCCAGTCGGAGTACCGCAATGATAGCATTGGAAGGTGACCTCGAGAATCGGTGCAGTCGTCATCTGGTGGGGAGCATCTGTATAGAAATTCAACTTTAGCTAATCTACGCCGTATATTACCAATCTCGGACAGCAAGTTCAACACGACGGTATTGAAGTGCAGTCATCGTTGCCCTTTCATGGTATGGCCGGGGAGGCTTGGATGAGTCATTGCAGAGTATCTCTGGACGACCTCGAGGGGGGGCTGACTCTTGCCAAAATGCGTCAACCAGTTAAACTATTTGCATCGAACCGGAACTTTTCTTAACATTTTAAGTGTTTTCTGCTGCGTGAAGGCTTTCCTGAGAAGTTGAGGATCGAGTTTACCCAATAAACTGAGGCCTTCTGACGTTACCTACCGGCCTATCAAAGAGTGTTTCGCGAGCCAATGCATGAAAAAATCACTGCTTGACTACACGTTGCGCGTTCGTCTTCCTCTCGTCGTGTTTGTCGCGGCAGTCTCCTTCATTGCTACGTACTATCTGTCGCGTGCGGAACGCGATGGCGTTGGCTATGCGCCAGTTCAACCCGTTGCATTTTCCCACAAACTGCATGCAGGAACGATGCGTATCGATTGTAAATATTGTCACACGGCAGTCACCACTTCTCCCAGCGCGTCCGTTCCTGCGGTTTCCATATGTATGAATTGCCACTCAGTCGCCCGAAAGAACAAACCAGAGATTATCAAGCTCACGAAGTACTACGAAGAGGGGATCGCTCTTCCGTGGAAGCGGGTACATAAGGTGCCTGACTACGCGTACTTCAATCATAGTTCGCATGTGAATCGTGGAATCGACTGTGCAAACTGTCACGGACAGATCGAAGCGATGGATGTCGTCAATCAGGTCTCGGAATTTACGATGGGAGCGTGTCTCAAATGCCATCGCTCCGCACCGGAGACACTGAGCAATGTCCCTGGAATCAAAAAGGGGCCTGAGTATTGCAGCGCCTGTCACCGCTAGACCTTTTGGAATGGAAATTCTTATGAACAAGAAAGTGAAAGAGAAAGACGCAGAACGTCCCCAACGTCGCGCATTCTTTGGTCAACTCTTTGCGACCGTGGGGGGCGGTATTCTCGCCGGAGGTTTTCTTCGCAGTCTCCTGGGATCGAACAAACGAGCATTCAGCCGGGATCAACCGGTGAGCATGACAGCACATCCGATGGCAGTTCCGAGAACAAAGGAAGGCTCCAAGTCGAATGTCGAATGAATCAAAATACTGGAAAAGTTTACGGGAGTTGCATGACAAAGACGCTGTCGGTGAGTTGAAGGCGCATGAGTTTATGGACGGTGTGACGGACGATTTCAAAATGTCTGAGCTCTCCGGCATGTCGCGGAAACAGTTCCTCGCGCTCCTGACCGCATCCGCCGCTTTCGCCGCCGCGGGATGCAGCAATTACCGTGACCGCGGCGAGATCGTTCCGTACACGAGGAAACCGGAAGAAGTTACGCCGGGAGTACCAAACTTCTATGCGTCTACCTGCACAGGATGCGAACAGTCATGCGGAATTCTTGTCAAGACTCGTGAGGGAAGACCGATCAAACTCGACGGCAACCCGGATCATCCCATCAACCAGGGAAAGATTTGTGCGACAGGGCAGGGAAGTGTTCTCAATCTCTATGATCCCAATCGTCTGCGGGGTCCCGAATATGGCAGTTCCTCGGGAAAATCGGGTACGCTGACGTGGAAGCAGGCAGATGCAGACATCACGCGCTTGCTGGATGAGTGTGCGAAGACTACAAAAGAGATTGCGCTCGTGCTTCACTCCGTTCACTCGCCAACGGCAGCCAAGGTGTTGTCAGATGTCAGCGCAAAGTATCCCACGACGCGACTCTATGTGTATGATCTGTTCAACGACGCGAACCGTCGACGCGCGTGGCAACTCAGTTATGGATCGACGGAGATTCCTTCCATCAGCTGGGAAAAGGCAAAAATTGTTCTGGCGCTTGAATCGGATTTTCTCGGCACCGAAGGGATGACGATTGAGCAGGTTCGCCGGTTCACGAATGGCCGCGACATCATGAAGTCGAAAGATTTCAACCGGCTCTATTGTATTGAGGGCGCGATGAGTCTGACCGGTGCCAACGCCGACTATCGGTTGAGGCTCAATCCCAGTCAGCAGCTGGGACTCCTCCTCGCACTGATCAATGAGATTGGATTGGTACGCAAGAAGGGTTCCTTGAAGGGAACGATTCCTGTTCAGGCGAGCGGAGCGAGCCTTCTGCAATTCGCGAACCAGCACTCGCTTCCGGTTGAGGTACTGAACCATCTCGCCGACGATCTCTCAGCGAATGTCGGACGTTCGATTGTCTTAGCTGGTGATGTCCTTCCTGTCGAAGTTCACGTCGCAGTGAACTACCTCAATGAGATGCTCGGGAACTCAGCGCTCTACGAAGAAAAGAAGTCCGTTTCCTATTCGGATCATTCCACGCCTTCACAACTCGAGTCTCTTGTGGCCCGAATGAAGTCGGGACAGGTTGGGGTAGTTGTTCACGTCGGAACAAATCCCGTGTTCCAGTTGCCCAAAGAGTTCGGCTATGAGGAGGCTCTCAAGCGTGTCGCGGTCAGCATAAGTCTCGTTGAAAGCACTGACGAAACCTCACGCTTCTGCGCGTACGTTTTGCCGGCAAATCACGCGCTTGAATCCTGGGGTGATTTCAACGTCCGGACTGGTGTCTATTCGTTCCAGCAGCCTGTGATTGCCCCACTCTATGACACACGGCAAAAAGAAGCGGTGCTTCTCTCCTGGATTCAGGGAAAGGACTCGTTTCATGAGACACTTTATCATGAATATCTCATGACGCATTGGGAAAAGACGATTTTCCCAACGCTGAACAGAAGTGTGGATTTTAAGTCCTTCTGGTACGCTTCGTTGCATGACGGAGTCGTTGCAGCAAGTGACCATAGCACCGAACCTTCTCGATTCAAGAGCGATTCGCTGAGCACGGCAATCCCCGTGGCAACAGACGGATACGTCATAGGTCTCACCCGGAATTTCTATATCAGCGACGGGACATTTGCCAACAACGGCTGGCTGCAGGAGTTGCCGCATCCGATTTCGAAAGTCGTTTGGGACAACTACGCTTCGATTTCGACCAGGACAGCCAAAGAACTCGGGGTGGACAACAATGATCGAGTAGAGATCTCGTTACCCCATGGAAAACAAACGGTGCCTGTGTTTATCCAACCTGGTCAGGCAGACGGATATGTCTCTATTGAAATGGGATACGGCCGGACAAATGCCGGTCCGATCGGCTCCGATGTTGGTGTGGATGTGGGGGGACTGCTCTCGAAGGCTTCCATTGCGGGGGCGCGAGTTGTCCCCGGCGCCAAGATCGTCAAAGCCTCCGGGCAATATGAATTGGTGACGACACAGGAACACCACTCCCTCGATGATACTTTCGTCAAAGAATTGCATTTGAAACGCGAGATTATCCGCGAAGGGACGCTGCGGCAGTACGAGAAAGATCCAACATTTCTCCATCACGAGAAGAAAGAGCTCTTCAATATTGCCCATGACGTTGAGTATAACGGCGTCAAATGGGCGATGTCGATTGATCTGAACAAATGCACCGGATGCAATGCCTGCGTTGCCGGATGCAATGTTGAGAACAATATCCCGGTGGTCGGCAAAGAGCAGGTGCAGCGGGGAAGGGAAATGCAATGGATTCGTCTCGATCGGTACTATGCCGGCACGCCCGACAATCCGTCACTCAGCCACCAGCCGATGCTCTGCCAGCATTGTGACAACGCGCCATGCGAGAACGTGTGTCCCGTGGTTGCGACGAACCACAGCCCGGACGGATTGAATCAAATGGTGTACAACCGGTGTGTGGGTACCAAGTACTGCTCGAACAATTGTCCTTACAAAGTGCGTCGATTCAATTTCTTCAACTGGAGGGACAATCTTGCTGAAGGATACTATGAACAGGAACCGATCAGTCTCATGCACAATCCTGAAGTGACTGTCCGCTCGCGCGGCGTCATGGAGAAGTGCACATTCTGCGTGCAGCGGATCGCCGATGCGCGCCAGCATGCGACTGAACAAGGGCGGCCGTTGAAAGGGAGTGATGTGAAAACCGCCTGCCAGGAAGCTTGTCCGGCTACGGCGATCGTATTCGGTGACATGAATGATCCGAAATCGGATATCTCACTCTATCGTGCTCACGACCTTGGCTATCATGTGCTGGAAGATACGAACGCACGACCGAACGTGACGTACCTCGCGAAACTTCGCAACATACACTCGGAGAATCTCACGTGAGCACTGCTGCATTGGACTATACACGCGAACTCCCCGTCGTTGAGGGAAGCCCCACGGCCGCCGAGGTCGACGCGACCATCGCTGCTCCGCTCGACCAGTTTCCGTCCCGCATGTGGTGGATCATCTTCAGCATCGCGCTCTCGTTCTTTTCTATCGGCGTGTTCTGCATCGGGATGACGCTCTACAAAGGTCTCGGCCTCTGGGGCGTGAATCAGCCTGTGAGTTGGGGATTTGATATCGTCAATTTCGTCTTCTGGGTCGGAATTGGTCATGCCGGAACACTGATCTCCGCAATCCTCTTCCTTCTGAGGCAACGATGGCGGACAGGCATCGCCCGGTTCGCCGAAGCAATGACCATTTTCGCTGTCATGTGCGCAGGCTTGTTTCCACTCCTGCACACCGGGCGCGAATGGCTCCCGATGTATCTTTCGCCGTACCCCAATCAACACGGTCTCTGGGTGAATTTCACGTCGCCATTACTCTGGGACGTTTTCGCGGTGTCGACATACTTCACAGTCTCTCTCGTTTTCTGGTACGTCGGGCTGATCCCTGATCTGGCGACCCTGAGGGACCGGACGACGAACAAGATCAAAAAGGTCATCTACTCGCTCTTCAGCCTCGGTTGGAGACATTCCAACAGGCATTGGCAGCATTATGAGCGAGCATACTTGATTCTGGCAGGCTTTGCGACACCATTGGTGCTCTCTGTTCACACGATCGTGAGCTTTGACTTCGCCGTGTCTGTCATTCCCGGCTGGCATACCACCATTTTCCCGCCGTACTTCGTTGCCGGAGCCGTGTTCTCGGGATTTGCGATGGTCCAGAATGTACTGATCTTCGTTCGGCAGGCCTTCAATTTGAAGCACATCATCACCCTTGATCATCTCGAGAAGATGAACAAGGTCATGATCCTCACAGGCTCGATGGTGGGATATGCCTACGCCATGGAGATGTTCATTGCGTGGTACGGCGGTAATCAGTTCGAACGCTTCGTATTCCTCAACAGGGCTCTCGGACCGTATGCCTGGGCGTATTGGACGATGGTGAGCTGCAATGTGATCTTCCCGCAATTATTCTGGTTCAAGAAGATCCGGCGATCGATTCCCGCGATGTTCATCATCGGTATCACGGTGAACATCGGCATGTGGTTCGAGCGATTCGTTATTATTGTCACGTCGCTCTCGCGTGATTTTCTGCCTTCGAGCTGGGGACACTATACCCCGACTTTTTATGACGTCGGCATTCTTCTTGGGAGCTTCGGATTGTTCTTCACGCTGATTCTGATTTTTGTGCGGGTTTTGCCCGTCGTCTCCATCAGCGAACTGAAAGCGGTCATCGAAGGTGGCCAGCCATCGAAACATTAGACGCTGAGCAGCATGTATGAATGAAAAGCATCTCTTTGCCGTAACAGCACTGTTTGATACTCCCGACGAGATCATTCACGCCGCGCATGAAACCACGAGTGCCGGATATACCCGCTTCGACATCAACACTCCTTATCCGGTCCACGGCATGGATAAGGCGATGGGACTGAAGCAATCACGGCTCGGCGTCTTCGCTCTGGTGTTTGGACTTCTTGGCGCAACTTCCTCTGTGTTGTTCATGACATGGGTGACGCTGATCGACTACCCGCTGGTCATCGGCGGAAAACCGTTCTGGTCATGGCCGGCGTTTGTACCGGTGGCGTTCGAAATTACCGTGCTCCTGGCCTCGGTGCTATCCGTCGTGACAATGATTGTTCTGTATTTCAAGTTTCCGAACAACAGCCATCCGCTTCATGACACTCCCTACATGAAGAAAGTGTCTTCCAACAAGTTCGGGATTTGCATCCAGGCCGATGATCCAACATTCAACCAGAAGGCTGTCGAGGAGTTTCTCGCAAAGGTCGGAGGGAAGGAGATTGGGCCGGTATTTTTCGACCTGGAGGATCTCGATCACGGACAGCACATATTCGATCCGAAGTTTATCGGCGTGCTCGCTCTGACGGCGATCCTCGTTTCCGGAGGGACGTACTTCACTTTCAATAAGCTTCTGTACATGGAACCGTTTTCATGGATGAGCGCACAAGCAAAACTGAAAGCCCAACGACCGAGTGACCTGTTCACAGACGGCATCGGAATGCGACGTCCGGTCGAAGGCACCGTTGCGAGAGGATTTCTCCCGTATCCATTCAAAGGAAAGCCGGATGAGGCTGCAAAGAACCTCGTGAACCCTCTCTTACCGACAAAGGAGGTCATCGATCGGGGAAAGACAAAGTTTCTGACGTACTGCAGCCCGTGTCACGGAAATTTTGCCCGCGGTGACAGCCGACTGGCCGGACAGTTCCCCAATCCTCCGACGCTTCACTCGGACAAAGTGCGAAATTGGCCGGATGGAAGTATCTATCATGTTATCACGGAAGGACAAAACGTGATGCCATCATATGCCTCGCAAATCTCTCGGGATGATCGCTGGGCCATTATCCAGTACATCCGGGTGTTGCAACGAGCCCATAACGCAAAGGAGTCTGATCTGAAATGAGCACCCCCGTCTCTTTGGAGGGATTGAAAAAGGAACTCCCCGCGAAGCTCAGGCAAGTGGGGTGGGGTCTCCTCGTGGTGGGAATCGCAGCGATCGCCCTTGGATATGTGATTGATCCCCGACGCATGGCATTTGATAATGCCATAGGCTACCTCTTTTTCACAAGCGTGGCCGTAGGTTCCGTATTTCTCATCGCCCTGGAGTACATTGCTGGTGCAGTGTGGAGCACACCGATGAGACGGGTGAACGAGTTTCTTGGCTCATTGGTCCTGCTTTTGCCACTGATCGCTCTTCCCTTGTTCTTCCATCTCCATGATCTGTTCCATTGGACGCATGAGGAGGCTCTGGCAGCAGACAAAGTTCTTGTGGCGAAATCTCCTTACTTGAATGTCAGTTTCTTTCTCATCCGGTTCGCCGTGATGTATCTGCTGTGGAGTCTCTTCTATGTTCTGTTCACGCGGAATTCCACCAAACAGGACACCACGAAGGATCCCAGGTTGACGACGATCAATGTAAGGCTTGCCGCATTCTTTCTTCCGGTGTTTGCGATCTCGTTGACGCTTACTGCAGTGGATTGGGCCATGAGCCTCGAACCCCACTGGGCTTCGACGATTTTCGGTGTCTACTATTTCGCCGGCACGGTTCTCGCTTCGATCTCAGCGGCGACAGTGGTCATTATCTATTTCCATGAGAACGGGTATCTCCCGAAACTTCAGAGGGACAGCTTCTACAGCCTGGGAGCGCTCCTCTTCGCGTTCATCAACTTCTGGGCCTACATCGCCTTCAGTCAGTTTCTTCTGATTTGGTATGCGAATCTGCCCGATGAGACGATCTGGTTCATCACGCGGTGGAAGAACGGATGGGAAGTCGTTTCCATTCTTCTCATCATCGTGCATTTTGTTGTCCCCTATGTCGCTCTGCTGACACAGGATTCAAAGATGGATCTCAAACGCCTGAAGTTGGTGGCGATCTGGATTCTGATCGCGCACCTCCTCGACCTCTACTGGCTCGTGATGCCGTCATACAGCGAAAAGGTTTCGTTGAGCTGGACAGATCTCGCCTTCCCGGTTTTCATCGTTGGACTCGCGATCGTTGTCATGGCATACAAAATGAAGCGCAACAATGTGATCGCGATCGGAGATCCAAAGTTGGAACGCGGCCTCAGTTTTCGTCTGTGATCAGAAAAGGTACGTATGGACAAGAAGTCGGATCTCAAAGCTGAAATGGATTTCATGGACTTGCTCAGGAAGCCCAGTAAACTCTTCGGGTATTCCTACATCTATTTTATTGTCATCCTTGGTGGACTCGGCTATCTGTATGTCGACAATTTGACAGTGATAGGAAAAAACTCCGTTTCCCCCGTCGTGTTGAAGGACTCTTCCGCCTATCTTCAGGACATTGCCCTGCAGAGCCCGAGGAATCTTCCCCCGGTTGATGTCATGATAGTTTCGGTCTCCACACCGGAGTTGATGAAAAAAGGGAAAGAACTCTTTAAAGCAAACTGCTCATCCTGCCACGGAGACAACGGGGAAGGAAGTGGTTCTGCCTCCGTCACACTGAATCCGAAGCCGAGGAATTTTCACTCACTGCAAGGATGGACGAACGGTTCGAAGATTTCACAAATCTACAAGACTCTGCAGGAAGGGATCACGAAGAACGGCATGGCGTCGTTCAGTTATCTGCCTCCGGCAGATCGGTTCGCTCTGATTCACTTTGTGAGATCTTTTACGACCGGACATCCGGTCGACACGCCTCAGGATCTTCAAGGTCTCGAAACAGCGTATCAACTGTCCAAAGGGAGTAATTCTCCCGGACAGGTTCCCATTCAGATCGCCGAAAAGAACATCGTTGCAGAGTCGAGTCCTGATGTAACGTGGATTACTGGTCTTGCCGGGAGTATCGTCTCGGGATCCGGCAATTCGGGGGAAGAACTCTTCGTCCGCCTTACAAGGGACAAGCGCAAAGCGCTTACGGCCTTGGTTCAAGGCGGCACAAGCACCACAGTTGGCCAATTCATAAAGATCGTCTCTGCGGATCCTGTGCAGATTGGTTTCAGGGCTGAAGTCGCGCAGCTCTCGCCGGCTCAGTGGACAGCTCTCTTTCAGTATGTCAATGGACTGAGGGCCAGAAAGGGTTAGAAATGCGAAGCTTTGCGTTGTGTTGTGTTTTGCTCTGCGCCGTCGTGGTTTCGTCGACAAGCGCCCGGCAACAACCGCCGAAAGTTGGTATCCAGGAGAAGCTCGGTCAGACGTTGCCACTGGATGTTGAGTTATATGATGAAACCGGACAGCTTGTTCAGTTGAAGTCTCTGATGAACAAGCCCACCATCTTCACGTTTGTGTATTATCGCTGCCCGGGAATCTGCAGCCCGCTCCTGAATGAATTAGCGAAGATGGTTGATAAGATGGACCTGGAGTTGGGAAAAGATTATCAGATCCTCACGGTCAGCTTCGACCACCGGGAAACGCCCGAAATAGCTGCTGCGAAGAAAGAGAACTACCTTGACCTTGTCGGCAAGCGAACCGATCCGAAAGGGTGGAGGTTTCTGACAGCCGATAGCATAAGCATCCAGCGCCTGACGAATGCCGCAGGATTCTATTTCATGAGGAGCGGCAACGACTTCGTTCACGCAGGAGCTCTGATTATTGTTTCGCCTGAAGCGAAGATCACACGCTACATCAATGGAATCAAATATCTGCCGTTTGATATAAAAATGGCTGTGTATGAAGCATCGACCGGCAAAATCGGGCCGACGATTGCAACTCTCCTGACGATTTGCTTCAGCTACGACCCCGAGTCGCATTCGTATACGTTGAATATTGTCCGCATTTCGGCGATTGTCATATTGATTCTTGTGGGTGTCTTTGTCCTCGTGTTTCTCGTGGGACCAAAAAAGAAGCAAGCAGAAAGGTAAGCAAGGCATGGCTATAGCTGCAGCAGCACACGGGGCGCCAGAACCCGATTTCTATCATGCGCCTTCAAAACACAAAGGGATCTTTGCCTGGATTCTCAGCACGGATCATAAGCGCATTGGCATCCTGTATCTTTTCAGTTTGCTGACGTTCTTTCTGATCGCTGCCACACTCGGGGTGCTGATGCGTCTCGAGATGCTCACTCCCGGTAAGACGATTATTGAACCACAGACCTACAACACATTCTTCACGTTGCACGGGATCATGATGATCTTCCTCTTCATCATCCCGGGTCTGCCGGCCGTCTTCGGCAACTTCATGATGCCAATCATGATCGGCGCAAAGGATGTGTTTTTTCCCCGGCTCAATCTTCTCTCCTGGTGGCTTTTTCTCGCCGGCGGATTGCTCGCTCTGGTCAGCGTCTTTCTTCCCGGAGGCGCAACGGACACAGGATGGACTTTTTATGTGCCGTACAGCATCCGCACATCCACAAATGTTATCCCCGCATTGATGGCTGCCTTCATTCTTGGCTTCTCATCGATTCTCACAGGATTGAACTTTGTGACAACCATCCACCGGATGCGTGCTCCGGGTATGACCTGGTTCAGAATGCCTCTCTTTGTTTGGTCATTGTATGCCACGGCATGGGTTCAGATTCTGGCAACGCCGATCATCGGTATCACGCTGCTTCTCGTGGCAATCGAGCGTTGGTTCGGAGTCGGGATTTTCGATCCTTCCCTTGGTGGTGATCCGATTCTCTATCAGCATCTTTTCTGGATCTACTCTCACCCCGCTGTCTATATCATGATCCTACCGGGTTTAGGTGTCGTTTCCGAGATTCTTCCGGTATTTGCCCGCCGAACGATCTTTGGCTACAAGTTCATTGCCTATTCCAGTCTCGCTATTGCGTTCGTCGGCTCCCTCGTCTGGGCTCATCACATGTTCACCGTGGGAATGAGCAACACGGGGATGTTCGTGTTTTCCTTCCTGACGTTTCTTGTTTCGATTCCAAGCGCCATCAAGGTCTTCAACTGGATCGCCACGCTCTACAAAGGCTCCATCGCTCTGGAAGTTCCGCTGCTGTTCATACTCTCGTTCATCGTCCAGTTCTGCATCGGCGGATTCACGGGTTTGATGCTCGGGGCGTTGGCGGTCAATATCCACGTTACGGATACGTATTTCGTCGTCGGACATTTTCATTACGTCATGTTTGGTGGAACAGGCTTCGGTCTGTTCGCGGCGCTGCACTACTGGTTCCCCAAAATGACAGGGAAAATGTTCAAGAAGAAACCGGCCGTCGTCTCCTGGTTCATGGTGACGATCGGTTTCAATGTTCTCTATTTTACAATGTTCATACTCGGATACCAGGGAATGCCGAGGCGATATTATGATTATCTGCCGCAGTTCCAGACCCTGCATGTGATCGCAACGGTTGGGTCGTGGATACTCTATTCAGGTATCCTCGTTATGTTTGTCAATCTCCTGATTTCGCTCCGCAAAGGCGAAAAAGCCGGCGCGAACCCTTGGGGAGGGGAAACTCTCGAGTGGACCGTTCCCTCGCCGCCGCCTCTGGAGAATTTCGATGTTGTGCCCACCGTAACCACAGGGCCGTACGATTACAGCAAATACGAAGCCGTTCAGGAGGCGAAGTGAGTTCAGAAGTTGCGACCGCCACAACACAAGGCCACACGCATCGGGACGATGCCGGCACAAAACTCGGCATGTGGCTCTTTCTCTTCACCGAACTGATCCTCTTCGGAGGATTGTTCATCATCTATGCCGTCTATCGGTTTAGTCATGGTGCAGAGTTTGAATTGGCTGCGAACGAGCTGGATAGACTCGTCGGCACGGTGAACACGATCATTCTGCTCACAAGCAGTTTGACGGTAGCGATGTCTATCACCGCGATTCAGGAAGGGAAGAAAAACCTCACCCTGCTTCTCGTGGGCATGACGGTTGTTCTGGCATTCGCGTTTCTTCTGAACAAATACTTCGAGTGGGACCACAAGATCGTGGCCGGCATCTATCCGGGTTCACCCGATCTCATCAACAAGCCGCAGGGAGTTATTCTGTACTTCGGCTTGTACTATGTCATGACGGGACTTCATGCGTTGCATGTCATTATCGGAATGGTCGTTCTGGTCGTGATGATGTTCTTCGTCAAGAATGGCACGATTCACAAAGGGTCCTTCGTGCGGCTCGAAGCTGGCGCTCTGTACTGGCATTTGGTAGATATCATTTGGATTTTTCTCTTCCCACTCTTTTATCTCTTGCACTAGGCGGAACTGATGGATCAGCACGAACATTCTCAGGAGCACGGCGAGGGAACTCACATTGTGAGCTACGCCCGGTATATCATGATCTGGATCGGTCTGGTCATGCTGACCGGCACCACTGTCGCTCTCTCCGGTATGGATCTGGGACGTTGGATCATCCTAACGGCACTCACCATTGCCTCCATCAAGACGACGCTTGTGCTCAGCATCTTCATGCATCTGAAATTCGAGGACAAGATGTACCGGTACTTCGTTCTCATCGCAGGATCTACGTTTCTCATCTTTATTTCATTGACGTTTTTCGATTACGCGTTTCGGTAAAAGAGGGTAGGTCTATGTTCCAAAGTGCGTCGCCGTTTGCCGACTACATCGATGCAACGTTTCTCACGATCGTTGGGATCTCCTCGCTGGTTCTCCTGGGACTTCTGATCGCCATGGTGTATTTCGTCATCCGCTATCGGCGCTCGAAGAATCCGCATCCGACGAATATCGAAGGCAATATCCCACTGGAGATTACGTGGACCGTCATTCCTCTGGTTCTCTTTATGGGAATGTTCTGGATGGGATGGGAAGGATACCGGAAGATTTCGATCATACCGGAAGGGGCTGTCCCGATCAAGGCCACTGCGCGCATGTGGCAATGGACCTTCGAGTATCCGAACGGTGTCGTGATGGACACGCTCTACGTGCCGGCCTACACGCCGGTAAAGATCACGATTCGTTCGCTCGATGTGAATCATTCGCTCTACATTCCGGCATTTCGCATCAAGAAAGACGCCATCCCCAACAAAGAGAACCTGATGTGGTTCAAGACATCGAAAATCGCATCGTACGATGTCGCCTGTGCAGAGTACTGCGGTTTGCGTCATTCGTACATGTACACGAAGGTCGTGTCGCAGGATTCAACAGACTTTGAGTCGTGGTACAAAGCGGCGTCACTGAAACAATCGAAGGTCTATCAACCAATTCTGTCGAAGACCCAGTAACCACTGACAACCATTTGTCGCATCTGGACTGAAATCCATGGACGTACTCAAGACGCTTGCCTTTCCACCATCGGTTGAGCATTATCACTTGCTCTTGCTCATCGGAGCGCTGATCTCGATCGTCTTCTATCCCTATTTTGGTTTCTTGCTCGGCGCATCGTTCTTTTCGTACCGGTACGAGAAGAAGGGACGGAAAGAAGGCAATCCTCTCTATCTCCGGCTGGCGAAGGATCTCATCGGAACAGCACTCTATAACAAGACGCTTCCGACATTTCTTGCGTTACTCCCTGCCTTCTCAATCATCTTCGTGTATGCGCAGCTTCTTCAGACAACCGACTCGATTGCCGTTTCACTCGCTTGTAGTGGTTTCGTCCTGTTGCTGATTGCTCTCGCTTTCTTGTACGCCTACAAGTACACGTTCCGACTCGGAGATATCCTCGAAGGCTATAGCGACGTGCTGAAGAAGGGGAAAGGGTCCAGCGACACGATCCTTGATATTGAGCACTACAGTGAGGACAATGTTCGATCGCACCTTCGTTTCGGGCGCAATGGATTGATCTTCATCCTCCTTGCGACGTTTTTCATGGCCTCTTCGATTGTCGCAGCAGCGGATTCGGACAATTGGATTCGTGTGAGTTCTGTTCTTGATCTCTTCATCTTGCCGGATATGTATGTCCGCTTTTTCCAGTTCATTGCACTGGCAGCTGGCGCTACTGGTATCGGACTCCTCTTCTTTCTCTTCTGGTGGAAAAAGGAGCAGCCGCTCGAGGACGAATACGCACATCTCGTGCGAGACCTGTCGATCCGGCTCATCGTCGGCTCATTACTGGCTCTTCCTGCACTTGTGCTCCTAGGGTTCTTCCTTCTTCCCGGACAATCGATGTCTGGAACGTTGTTCGCTGTTGCGGGTCTTGGAGTGGCTCTGCTGTTTTTGTCCGCTCAGTTCGTGTACGCCTACGCCAAAGAGCCGCAGCCGCATCACACTGCCTCGGCGCTGTTCGTTTTCGCTTTTGCACTGGCGCTCTTTGGGGCAAATGATCAGGTCGCTCTGTATAATGCTACAAAAGGTCAGGCGGCATTGCTTTCATACCGTCACGATCTCGAGACCGAAGATCTTCGGGCAAAACTTGGATTTGTTGGTGTTGTGTTGACCGGAGAGGATATCTACAATGGAAGGTGTTCCGCCTGTCACCTCTTTGACCAGAAGAAGATCGGACCGGCATACAAGGACGTTATTCCGAAATACGCCGGCAGCAAAGAGAAAATCATGGCGTTTGTACTGAATCCGGTGAAGATGAACCCGGCGTTTCCTCCCATGCCGAATCAGGGATTGAAACCTGCAGAGGCAGACTCCATCGTCTGCTATATCCTGAGAAGGCTGGGAACGGGCATCGTCAAATCCTCAACTCCGGCGGTGACTCAAAAATGAACGAAGAACTCAATTCGGTAAGAGCTGTTCGTGTCGGACGTTCTCGCGTACTCGACTATGTCGCTCTTACCAAACCTGAATTGACTCTGCTCTCCGTGGTGACTGCCCTGGGTGGCGCATATCTCGCTGGCGGTCATTCTCTTTCCTTGCCGACGCTCATGCACACGTTTTTCGGGACACTGCTCGTCGGCGGTGGGGCTGGCTCACTCAATCAGTATATCGAACGCGATCTCGATGCCCAGATGCGAAGGACGGAGCATCGTCCTCTTCCTGCAGGGCGGATCCACCAGAGAAACGCACTTCTCCTGGGACTGTGTTTGTCCGTGACGGGAGTGCTGGAACTGGCAGTGTTCACGCATCTTCTGGCTGCTTTTCTGGCATTGGTCACATTGACTTCATACCTGTTCATCTACACTCCGCTCAAACGAGTGACCCCTTTTGCGACGGTGGTTGGCGGTATACCTGGAGCCATACCACCACTCATCGGTTGGGCTGCGGTCTCCGGCGAACTCTCCATGGGCGCGTGGTCGCTTTTCTTTATCCTGTTTTTCTGGCAAATGCCTCATTTCCTCTCGCTCGGTTGGATGTATCGCAAAGACTACGCTCGCGCAAACTACAAGCTGCTCACTGTTCTCGATCCTACGGGTGAAGCATCCAGCCGTCAAATCTTGATCTACTGCATTGCATTGGTTCCAGCAGTGTTTATGCCCACGCTCGTAGGAGTTCTTGGGGCGATCTATTTTGTCGGAGCCTTCGTTCTTACCCTTGGGTTTCTGTGGCTTGCCATACAGTTGTTCCGGGAGCGAACCAACCCGAACGCGAGGAGGCTCTTTTTCGCATCTCTGATTTATCTCTCGGTTCTTGTCGGACTGATGATTCTCGATCGGGTCGCCTGACGACGTGTTGAGATCGTGGTTCAAGGTTACAGCTTGCTTTCATTGTGTTTCAGTTGTATATTCATACACGTTTTCCTGTTCTTTGAATGAATCCTTTAATCCTATCCGGCGAGGTAGGGAAGGAAGTGACAATGAAAAATTAGAAATGCGACCTCTTCATTTGTGATTTTTCATTTTGGAATGTTGAATCGACGTTACCTCCTTTTCCGACTTTTGCGGGATTGGGGGTTTTTCGTTTTATGGAGGTGTCATGAACAAAATTAGAACTATCGACAGCGAAAGCTTTCGGAGAACGGTCAACCGGCTTGCCCATGAGATTGTCGAAAGGAACATCGGAACCGACAACCTGGTGATCGTGGGAATAAGAACTCGCGGCGAATACCTCGCCCGGCGATTGGCCAGGAAGATTGAAGAAATTGAGGGTAAGTCTGTCCAGGTTGGAATCCTCGATATTACGCTCTACCGTGACGATCTGCGGGGTCGTTTGGATCAACCGCAGCTCAAGAGCACCGAGATTCTTTTTGACATCACAGGAAAGGTTGTGGTCCTGGTGGATGATGTTCTGTTCACCGGAAGGACGATCCGATCTGCCCTGAATGCGCTGACGGATCTCGGGCGCCCGGCTCTAATCGAATTGCTCGTGTTGATCGATCGGGGACACCGAGAACTTCCGATCAAGGCAGATTTTGTGGGGAAGAGCATCCCGACTTCACTCAAACAGGAAATCAAAGTGATGATGACAGAAACAGACTCTGAGGACAGTGTCTACGTACTTGATGTGGACGAAGAAGGAAAGGAGACCAGAGCATGAAACTGAAAAGTCGTCATCTCCTCGGTTTGGATGGCATGGCAAAAGAGGAACTCGCGTTGATTCTGGATACGGCCGTCTCGTTTCGCGAAGTTCTCGACCGGCCGATCAAAAAGGTTCCGCCGCTCCAAGGCAAGACCGTCGTCAATCTGTTCTTCGAAAGTTCCACTCGAACGCGGATCTCATTTGAGCTGGCCGAACGACGACTCTCCGCCGATGTCGTGAGCTTTTCAACGGCGGCGAGCAGCGTTAGCAAAGGCGAGACCCTGAAAGACACCGCTCGCAATATCGAAGCGATGAAAATCGACATGGTAGTGATTCGTCATGCTGCTCCCGGCTCTGCGCATTTTCTGACACGAGTGGTGGACGCCAACATCATCAATGCGGGCGATGGGGCACACGAGCATCCAACTCAGGGACTGCTCGACATGTACACCCTCCGCGAGAAGTTCGGCACCCTTGAAGGTTTGCGCGTATGCATCGTAGGCGATATCTCCCACAGCAGGGTGGCGCGTTCAAATATCTACGGCCTGACAACCATGGGGGCGAAGGTATCTGTGTGTGGGCCGGCAACGCTCATACCAAAGGATATCCAACAGCTGGGTGTCAAGGTCTATCATCGACTCGATGAAGTCATTCCCGAGGTGGACGCGCTCAATGTTCTCAGGATTCAACTCGAGCGCCAGAAAAGCGGATTGTTCCCATCGTTGCGGGAATACCATCGGTTCTTTGGAGTTACCAAGGAAAAAGTCTCGAAAGCTTCGAAGCCGATCACTATCATGCATCCTGGGCCGATCAACCGCGATGTGGAACTTTCGGCTGATCTGGCAGACGGCGAGCATTCCGTCATTCTTCAACAAGTAACCAACGGGGTCGCCATCCGAATGGCGGTTCTGTATCTCCTAGGAACAACAAATTGAATTGAGGATCCTATGAAGCTACTCTTAAAAGGTGGTAGGCTTGTTGACCCGGTGTCTGGCAGAGATGAGGTTGTCGACATCCAGATCGTCGACGGAACGATCGAACGCATCGCATCAGGGATCACGGTGTCGGCAGGCGTGAAAGAGATCGATCTGCGCGGCAAGATTGTCGCACCGGGATTCATTGATATGCATGTCCATCTTCGAGAACCCGGATATGAGCACAAGGAAACAATCGAGACGGGATGTGCATCCGCTGCAGCGGGCGGGTTCACTGCCGTGTGTTGCATGCCCAACACCAATCCAGCGATTGACGATGAATCGGTGGCGCGCTATGTCCACGAAAAAGGGAAGGGTGTTTGTGATGGTATCGTGGATGTGTATCCGATTGCCGCTGCAACCAAGGGCCGAAAAGGAGAGGAGCTCTCTCCGATGGCCGAACTTGTTCAGGCAGGGGCCGTCGGTTTCTCCGACGATGGAGCTCCCATCTCCAGCCCCGAAATTATGCGTCGCGCATTAGAGTATTCCTCCATGTACGGAGTTCCCGTCATTCAACACGCCGAAGAGTCCTCTATGACCCGCGATGGATGCATGAACGAAGGTGCGATGGCGACTCGCCTCGGCTTGTCTGGGATACCTCCGATCGCCGAAGAGCTCATGATTGCCCGTGATGTCATCCTCTTGCGCTACACGCCGGAGGCACGATATCACGTGGCTCACATAAGCACGAAGAACGCGCTTGCTCATGTTCGCAAGGCGAAATCGGAGGGATTGAACGTGACCTGCGAAGTCACGCCGCACCATTTCACGATCACGGAAGATGTTGTCTCCGGATTTGACACCAATACGAAGATGAATCCGCCGCTGAGAACAAAGGATGATGTTGCTGCGATGAAGGATGGGCTTCGGGACGGTACGATTGACGTCATTGCCACAGATCATGCGCCGCACACGATCGACGAAAAAGAGGTGGAATACACGACGGCTCCATTCGGTATTGTGGGTTTGGAAACCGCTGTCGGACTTTGCCTTACCGAACTCGTCGAAAAGAAGGTTCTGACCATTGTCCAGCTTATACAAAAACTCTCCACGAATCCGCGCAGACTTCTTTCTCTGCCTGAGATCGTGTTCAAAGAGGGCGAGGCGGCAAATATCACTTTGCTTGATCCTGTCGCAGAATGGACCGTCAAGACTGCAGCGTTTCGATCAAAATCCAAGAACTCTCCATTCGATGGATTCCGTCTCAAAGGTCGGGCAATCGGGATCATCAACAACGGCAAGGCTCTTTTCTTCTAGTCGCCTGAAGCAGTCTCATCCTTTGCATGCAGTTCGCATTTCTCCCAGGGGGCTCTGAAGAGCCCCCTGTGCATAATCCTGAGCAGACCTAGTTTGGATTGTACACTCGCCTTCTCTATCCTCGAAATTCGAGCCGTAATCACTTATCCATGTTTGGAACATGCTTTGACTTTTCACAGCTTTTCTGATACTTTGTATTCGCATATGCGATCGTGCGCAATCACTATTCTGGCCATTTTCTTTTTTGTGCAACCCTCCGCCGCTCAATTGCCTGGTCAGCGACGGTTGCCCAGGAACGACTTATCCAACATCGTGGAACCCCAACTTCGGAAGCCTCAGCAAGCAGAGGCGAGGAAGCTCTTCGGGTTGATTGAAAAGGGGATTGTCACCGCATCTTTCAACGCTTCATCCCTGAGTTTTGCACAACAAGTCTTTGTGAATATGTCCGGAGGAGAAAGCGGGTATTTCTCCGCCAATCAGACAGTCTCAATCCTCCAACGGTACCTGTCGGGTCGCACTTCTCTCTCTTTTGAATTCTCTCGATATAACGACCTCGGGCCCACGCCTTACGCAACGGGACGGCTGACATCGATCTCGAGGGGAAGGCGCGAATCAGCTCAAATCTATGTGTCCCTCCGGCATCAGGATTCTCGGTGGGTTATCACTCAATTCAATATTTATTGAGCACCTGGTTCATATGTCCATAACTCCTGCTGGCAACCCCTTGCGCCCCGTCTGGTGGGGCGTTTTCATTTCCCTGGGGTTATTCCTGGCTCTTTTGCTTGCTCAATCGATGTGGAAGTCTCATCTCGAGAGCGCATGGCAGAACCTGAAGGTCGCCAAGGAGCAGGACCTTCGTGACTTCGTGCAGGCGAGATTGGACGAGAGAATTGACCGTCAGAGGAGTGTCGCCGAGCAGGTTCTCCAATTCCCGGAAATCAAGA
Organism: Ignavibacteriota bacterium; assembly: GCA_003170475.1. Lineage (GTDB taxonomy): Bacteria > Bacteroidota > Ignavibacteria > UBA10030 > UBA10030 > UBA9647. Next base: position 39,139 of record PMZI01000039.1, read on the forward strand.
AAGCCATGGAGGAGAACATACCGACCAACCTCGGTGCGGCCTTCCGGCGGCTGGAGAGTTTCGACTCCGAGGAAGATCTGAGCATCGATGTCCTTGATTCGAAGGGGGTGAGCACGATCTGGGCAGGTCGGAGCATCGTGACTCTCTTCCGAACCATGAATGACTCACTCAAGTCAGATGTGGTCGTTCGAGTCTCATCGGCGAGTTTGCACCGATATCTTTCTGTTGGAGTAAGGTCTCCATCAACGCATCTGTCGGCGTTCGTCAGTCGACCGCTGGAAACAAGTTATCCAGTCTCCAACAGGTTTGTCTCCCGCAAGAGTTTCGCCGAGGAGCTGTTGACGGAGTCTGGACTTTCGGCGCGCTTTGCGATTGAAGTTGCACCACGTGATACCGCGGGCGACGTGGCATTTGCAGTACCCCTTCGGGATCGTCTGAACAATCATATCTGCTATGTTGTGCTTCCTGTACCGACCGTCGCCACTGAAATACAAAAGATGGATCGCCTGTTCGAGGCGGCCAAGAGCTTCTTTGGCGCTGGAGCGATATGTCTGGCGTGTATTCTCTTGTACACTCTGGGGAGAAGGTCTCCTCACAAAGGCCTTCGCACGCTGGTTGCCCTCCTTCTTCTGTGGGGCATGCGGATCGGGTGGAAGCTCATTGGCTTCCCTTCGTTCATCATCGGTGGCTTCCTTTTCGACCCGGCAATCCAAGCTTCCCCATTTCCCCTTGGCCTCGCAGGCTCGCTGGGTGAACTCGCCTTGTCTGCACTGGCCGTGTTCGCAACCATCATCATCCTCTTTGCGGATGCGGTGCAGTGGCTTCAAACATCACGCGAAATCGACCGCCCTTCGAGCAAGTGGCGGACCGTCGCCGGTTCTGGTCTCGCAATCCTGCTCATCTTCCTTTTCCAATTCGTCGTACGTGGCTACGGTGCGGCCATGCGAAGTTTTGTCTTCGATTCTACGATTCGGTATCAGGATCCTATGTCCCTGATACCGAATGTGCCGATGATCGTCATGCATCTGAATATCCTTCTCTTGACTCTTGCACTTCTGGCAGCGTGTGTCACTGTCTTCCTGGTCGCATTCCGGCTCCTGTGGAGAGTGACGAACGAACGTCCGATGTCGCCTTTCAAGGCGTGCTTGCTGCTGATGCTCTTTCTCTTCGAGTATGGGGTATATTTCTTGATTGATGATACGCCACAGCTCTCGTGGTTCCTACCGCCGGTCATCTACCTCATCGGACTCTTTCTGATGGTCGGCTGGAAAATGAGGGAGAGAGGCGTGAAAGCATGGATGCGTCGACCGCTCGTCTCGGCAGGGGTCGCTCTCGCCGCGGCGTTTCTGATCGTCGCGATTGCACTTGATGCGAAGACTCATGAGAAAGAACACGAGCGAGTTCAGGTGCTCGGGGAAGAAGTGCTTCGGTCGGTCGATAACTGGCTTTCACTCGTTGTGTCCGAAAGCCTGAGAACCGCGACCATCAGCGGCAGCGAACAGCTGACGGCAGAGGGAGCCGATTCGACTTTTTCTGTTGACATCGCGTTCGGGCTCTGGGCCCAAACCCTCATGAGCAAAGAGGGCTTCAATTCGGCAGTCGTAGTCTACAACTCGTTCGGCAAGGAAATCAGTAGGTTCTCAGCCGGCCTCACCTCCTATGAACAGATGGAACTTCTCTCTCAGGTCTTTCACAAAGAGGAGGAATCTCTTCTTGTGGTGGATCGAAAAGTCGCCGACGGAACTGTCAAATACTACGGAGAATGGGGGAGTGTTCTGAATGCTCGTGGACAGCCGCTCGGGACAATCGCCGTCCTCGTGTCAGCGAGTCAACGGACACTGTTCCGTGGTGAGGCTCCGGAACCATTGAGGTCGACCTCGACGGATCAATTCGAAGACGTCCTCCGCCGAATTTCGATTTCGGAATACCGGTCAGGTGTCCTTTGGACCACAAATGATCCTCTGCTGTTCAGGGGAGTGAAACTCTCGTCGCTCGTTGAACGAGCATTTCTGGACACGTCGGTAAGGTTCGCCTGGTCGGAACAGGAACTGGAGGGGCACGCTTCTGATGTTCTGTACGCGAGGGACGACGTCGATCGAACACGGATCATTTCGCTCGGGGTCGCCTCGCTCGACTTGCGGTGGCATTTGTTCAATCTCGTGAAGATGATCGTGGTGTATCTGATCTTCCTGGGTTTTGTTGTCTGCGCAGTCGTGATGCGATCGATTGTCGGAGGATGGACGCTCCGATTTGGTTTCCGTTCAAAACTGATCACCGCGTTCGCGATTCTCTCAATTCTTCCGCTTGTGTTCATGGCATATTACAACAGGCAACTCGCGATTGATCGGCTGGATGAGAACCTTACAAAGCGACTTTCGCAGGATCTTGATATCGTTCAGCAGCGATTTGCATCCACGATCGTCGAGGATCAGGATTTTTCCGAAGGAGTCAATAACGATTTCTGTGAGGCGGTTGCCTCTGATTTGGGGGTCGATTTTTCTGTCTACGCGGGTTCGCTCCTCAAAGCAAGCAGTCGTCCTGAATTGTTCCGTGCGTCCATACTGGATAGCCGCCTGACGGGATCCGCCTATGTTAACTCGAATCTGCTCGGCAAGGGTTTCTACAAAACGCAGGAGAGAATCGGAGAGGTCGACTACATTGTGGGCTATCGTCCCATCATCATCGGCGACAGTATTCGAGGTGTTCTGGCAGTGCCGGCGCTGTACCGGCAACAAGAAATTGATGAGGAACTTGCGCAGCGGAACGCGTTTGTGTTGGGTGCATATGCTCTTGTGGTGGCTCTTGTCATCGTTCTTGGTGTTGCGCTTGCCCATGCATTGTCGAAGCCGCTGAGGGATCTCTCCAATGCGGCGAGGAGTGTGGGAAAGGGCGATCTCGATGTTGTCCTGGAAGCTCGATCGGCTGACGAGGTAGGAGACCTCATCCAGTCATTCAATGTCATGACTTCTGAGCTGAAAGCAAGCAGAGTCCGGCTTGCACGCGCGGAGCGCGAAGTTGCATGGAAAGAAATGGCCAAACAAGTTGCTCATGAAATCAAGAACCCTCTCACTCCTATCAAGCTGTCCATCCAGCATCTTGTCGAGGCATACAAACAAGGGACCAAGGACTTCGGTGACATCCTGCAGCGTGTGTCGGTGACCGTGGTCGAGCAAATTGACGTGTTAACACGCATTGCGTCGGAGTTCTCTAATTTTGCACGGATGCCGGAGCGTCGTTTCGAGCGTGTGGATATGATCCAACTCTTGATGGAATCGATCAATTTGTTCAAGGAAGTGAAAGATGTATCCTTTCGGGCAAACATTTCAGAAACCCGCGCGTTCGTGATTGCGGATAAGGATGAACTGCGCCGCGTCTTCATTAATCTCATACGCAATAGCATACAAGCCATGGCGAAGGGGGGGACCATCGGAATAGACCTCATCGTAGATCATCACGGATGCACGATTCGCATTTCAGATACAGGGAGCGGGATACCCCAGGATCTGCAGGCGAAGGTGTTCCAGCCTAACTTCTCCACGAAAACCGATGGAACAGGTCTCGGCCTGGCGATAGCACAGAAAGTCATTGAAGACCTCGATGGAACAATCTCGCTTCACAGTGAAGTTGGGGTTGGTACAACAATTGAAATGATCATCCCACTCCGGCATGGCTGAGATGAGCAACCTGCGACTCATTACCTCGGAAAAACTCTCCAGAGATCCCTCGATCCGTTTTGCCATGAGCACCCGGATTGGGGGCGTCAGCCCTGAGCCACTCGGATTAAACCTGAGTTATCGAGTGGGAGATGATCCTGCAAACGTTGCCGAAAACCGGAATCGGTTCTTTCGGTCAATAAACTTCCTGGAATCCGAAAGCGCTATTCCTCACCAATGTCATTCCAGCAATATCCAACGAGTATCCCAACCCGGTGAATACGAAGCTTGCGATGGACTGGTGACTCAAGCGAAAGGCCTCACACTGATCGTCACCGTCGCCGATTGTCTCCCTGTCATGTTGTACGATCCAGCCAAGTCCGTTCTCGCTCTCGTCCATGCCGGATGGAGAGGGACGGCTCAAGGAATTGCGGCTGAGGCGGTCGACGTAATGGTGAAGCAATGTGGCGCCATCTCGAGCGGGATGATCGCATTTCTGGGGCCTTCGGCTGGAGTTTGCTGCTACGAGGTTGGTCGTGAAGTTGCGGAGGCGTTCTCGCTGGACGAAGTGGAACAACGCGACGATCGCCTCTACTTGAACTTAAAAAAAGCGAACTGCGATCAACTCATCAGTACCGGTTTGAGTAAAGAAAACATTGAAATCTCTCCCTTCTGTACTATTTGCACGCCTCAGCTTTTTCATTCACACCGCAGAGAAAGAAACCAATCGGGACGGATGATGGCCGCTGCCTGTCTTGTGAATCACCCTGGATCCTGACCTTCGAATAGGGTTTGATTTACCTCGAAAAATCGTTACCTTTTATGTCAATTTTCAATAATCTCGGAGGAGAACGCAATGAAAGCCGAATCTCGATTCAAACCCAATGAGTGGGCTTTGATCCTGGGAGCATCCAGCGGCTTCGGAGGGGCTACCGCCGTTGAACTTGCAAGACACGGCATGAACATCTTCGGAGTCCATCTGGATAGACAAGCGACGATGCCGGCGGTGCAGCAGTTAATCCGGGATATCAAGCATACGGGCGGGGAAGCCGTGTTCTACAACATCAATGCGGCCGACTCGATCAAAAGAGAAGAGGCTCTTGACGAAATCCAGGAGCGGTTTGCGAAGGACTCTTCCAGCACGGTGAAGGTCCTGGTGCACTCTCTGGCGTTCGGAACGCTCAAGCCCTTTATTGCAGGCAAGCCTGAAGAAGCAATAACACAGGCTCAGATGGAGATGACGGTCGACGTCATGGCGCACAGCCTGGTATATTGGACTCAGGGATTGTTGTCGCGTAAGCTGATGAAGAAGGGTGGGCGCATTATCGGACTCACAAGCTCCGGCGGTCATACGGTGATACCGAACTACGGCGCTGTCTCGGCGGCAAAAGCTTCACTTGAGTCTCACCTTCGCCAGTTAGCGATGGAATTGGGACCGATAGGAATTACGAGCAATGCAATCATGGCAGGAGTGACAGAGACACCCGCGGCGCGAAAGATTCCGAATTTCGTCAAGATGAGTAATGTTGCGCGCGCAAAGAATCCGGGCGGCAGGCTGACGACACCAGAGGATGTCGCGAAGGCGATATTGATGCTGGCAGATGAGAACGCCTCATGGATTTCCGGTAACGTGATTGGCGTTGACGGAGGCGAGGACATTTCGAGCTATATCGGTCAAAAAGGTTCAATGGAATAGTCAGAATCCCTCAAGCATCTGATCAAATCACCAGGAGAGGAATCGCATGTTCGAGTTCGAGCTGAGTGAAGAGCAACAAATGCTCCGAGAGATGGTACGCGACTTCACGAACGCGGAAATCAAGCCGATGGCGCGCCGCATCGATGAGGAAGAGCGCATACCGCCCGAGCTCATGCAGAAGATCCGTGATCTGGGAATTCTTGGAGCTGCCTTTCCTGCAGAGTATGGTGGAGCAGGTGTAGGCGAAGTCGGTTACTGCCTGATCCAGGAAGAAATTGGAAGGGGCTGTCTCTCGACAGCAACATTCATAGGTGCTCACGAGTCGATTGGTACCAATGCCATCTTCATCGGCGGCTCAGAGGCGTTGAAGAAGAAGTACATCCCGCTCCTTGCCGAAGGAAAGATGATTGGAGGATTCGCGCTCACCGAGACTCTGGCCGGCTCGGATTCCTTCAACCTGAAAACGCGTGCACATTTTGATGGTTCAGACTGGATTATCAATGGAGAGAAACTTTGGATCACAAACGGTTCGATTGCTGACGTTCTCTCAGTTTTTGCCAGAACTGACAAAGGCATCACCGGATTCGTGGTCGAGACGAAGTCGCCAGGGTTCAGTGCGGGCCCTCCTGAAAAGAAAATGGGAATTCGTGGAAGTGTGACGGCTCCGATTTCATTTGACAATGTTCGTGTACCAAAAGAAAATGTGATTGGCGATGATGGTCGAGGTTTCCTTGTTGCCATGAAAACATTGGATGCGGGGCGACTGGGATTGGGGGCTGCATGTCTGGGTGCATCTAAAGAACTTCTTGAACTGTCTACGAAATATGCAAAAGAGCGAAAGCAGTTCGACGTGACGATCTCCCAATTTGAGGCAATCCAGTTTATGCTCGCCGAGATGTGTGAGCTGATCTATGGAATGGAATCCATCATTTATCGCACAGCTGCCGCGTACGATGCCGGCAAACCTGTGTCCAGGCAATCGGCAACGGTCAAGCTCTTCGCATCTGAGTCACTCTGCAAGATCGCGGACAAGGCGGTTCAGATTCACGGAGGGATGGGGTATTCCAGGGAACTGCCGATTGAGAGGTTCTATCGCGACGCGAGAATAAATCCGATCTTCGAGGGAACGAACGAGATTCAAAAAATTGTCATCGCGCGCGATATTTTAAAACGGAATGGCGTCTGGAGCTAACCGAAAAATCCGGCGCACTCTCTGTTGATTTTCCGCAATTACTGTTGTATTTTGAAGTACCTGAGGCCGGAAACGGCTAAAGGTGGTGGACCAATGGTCATAGGGACCAGAGCCTGTTGTGATATGAGACAGGCAAGTCGGCCGAATTCTTTGGATGAAGATCCCAAGGAATTCAGATCCCGACAGAGTACGTCGGGATCCTGAATTTTTCACCGACTTAGCTTTGCTGTCGCTCGCTAAGTCTGGAAAAATTCGGACAGGTAGCTCAGATGGTAGAGCAATGGACTGAAAATCCATGTGTCGGCGGTTCGATTCCGTCCCTGTCCACAGAGAATGCGTGCGAAGGGTGTTGGCGAGAGCTGATGCCCTTTTTTGTTTTTGCTGCGTGAATCGAAAATCATTGGCCGGCGGTTCCCCCGCCCCCGCCAGACCATCATAGCGCGACACAACGGCGGGCTGGCGACCGCTTGCGGTCAGGCGGGCAGGGATTCCGTCTCTGTCCACAAAGAATCTTGACTAGAGGGTGCTCGCGCAAGCGGTCACCCTCTCTTGATTTCAGGACCAGTCTCAAGCGATCTTTCTCGTTCAGATGAAACGAAATCTCACCCCCACTTAAGGCGCTCTTGAAGGGGAGTTGAGGCCAGCCGGTACCTTGTTCGTCGAGATAAAATTCGTGAGTGCGCTAGAATCCAAAGCGCCAGAGATCATTACCTCTATCAAATCTGACTTTGCGACAATTGAGAAGAACCTCTTCAAAGCACCAACCTGATCGTATCCGGATCAACAGAGCATTTCGATGTTGAAGATTCAAGAAATATTTCCAACCTTATAAGCGAGACACGATCAAAGATGCATTGAAATGGATACTCTGCAAAAACTGACCCTTCGAGCTGTTCTTGAAAAGAGCGTGACCGAGTTTGCCGATCGACCGGCATTGTCGGCGGTCGATGGACCGATTCATACCTACTCCTCCCTAAATACTCATATCCAGACGGTGATCACGTTGCTGCGTGACCGCGGGATCGTCACAGGCGACAGAGTTGCCTTGCTGAGTGAGAATCGACCCCAGTGGGGGATAGCGTTTTTTGCCATTACGACGATGGGGGCGGTCGCTGTCCCCATCCTGCCTGACTTTCAGACGACTGAGATTCATCACATCCTGGCCCATTCTGAATGCAAAGCGGTGTTCGTTTCCAGAAAACTGTACGGGAAGGTGGAAGGAATCGAGCTGCGCCAGTTGGATACGATCTTTCTGCTCGATGATTTTGCTCCTGTTCCTCCGCGAACAGCGAAAGAGAAACTGATCGATCTGTTGGAGGAGGGCGGACGCGAGTTCGCACGGCTGAAAGATCGGGCACTGAAATTCGTCGGGCGGATTCATGAGACTGTCGAGGAAGACGACCTGGCAGCGATCGTTTACACCTCCGGCACCACGGGACATTCAAAAGGCGTGATGTTGACGCACAAGAACATTGTGTCGGACGCGATGGCAACCCGGCAGATCGTCTCCATCAATTGCGAAGATCGCCTTCTCTCGATTCTTCCATTGGCGCATATGTATGAATGCAGTCTTGGATTGGTCCTTCCCATACTATCAGGATCTGCGGTCTACTATCTCGACAAGCCCCCTTCTGCCGGCGTTTTGGTACCTGCGATGGAGCGTGTGAAACCAACGATCATGCTCTCCGTCCCCCTCGTGATCGAAAAAATGTTTAAGACTCGGATTCTGCCAATGCTGACTGGCTCGGTGTTTTTGCGCAGCCTGTATCGCGTACCGTTTATCCGGAAACGGCTTCATGGAATTGCGGGAAAGAAGCTTCTGAAGACGTTCGGCGGTGCTTTGAAACTGTTCTGCATCGGCGGTGCGCCTTTGGCCCCCGAGGTAGAGCAATTTCTGCGCGAAGCGAGATTCCCGTATGCGATCGGCTATGGATTGACGGAGACATCACCGCTCGTGGCCGGGACGGGATCCGAAAAGACGAAACGACTTTCGACGGGACCGCCGTTGCCCGGCACCAGTATACGGATTAACAATCCCGATGCAAACGGAGAGGGGGAGATTCAGATAAAAGGGCCGACGGTGATGAAGGGATACTACAAGGACCCGACAAGGACCGACGACGTGATGACAAAGGACGGATGGTTTCGAAGCGGCGACCTTGGAGTGTTCGACAAGGAGGGGTACCTGTACATCAAGGGAAGGCTGAAGAACATGATCCTGGGGTCCAACGGCAAGAATATTTACCCCGAGGAATTGGAATCGGTCATCAATGAATCAGAGAT
>PMZI01000049.1 GCA_003170475.1 Ignavibacteriota bacterium
GGAGTTCGACTGAATTCACCAGAATCGACAGCAGCAAGCTCTATCGTACTCGTCACGCTCTTCGGGTGATCGCTGTCTTCCAGACTTGGTATCAACATTACTGGGCCCCGTTGCCTGAGATTCCGCCGCACCTGGAGAAAAAGATCGCCCCCTTCTTCTGGGTAGATTTGACTACATCACGAAGCAAGACTCTATTGCAGGTCATTCAGCCGAGTCCAGAATCAGACACGCTGACAATCAATCCATTTGTCATATCACTTGTTGAGTCAATAAATCCAGTGAACTAATCGGACCTGCGCAGTTGATTGTTGCGCGATAGCCGCAAAACAACTTCACATAACACTTTATAAAAGGTCGGAGTCCCCGCTGAAGAAAGCGGGGTTTCGCGGGGGAGCGCTCAACAAGAGAATAGTATTCACCCGTTTCGTTGCGATAGCAGCGAGTATGTTCGAGACCTTTGTTCGACTCCTTCACTCGCTCAATGACCGCTTCACACAATAGAGATTTGGTGGAGTTCGGCGGCACTGCGGTTTGCCTAAGCGTTATGCGCCACGTAGCGGAGCCCGTGATTCTGATGTCCTCAAATTTCGATTAACTAGGAGCCGAAACATATGTCGACAAAGAATCCGTCCCGGCCTAAGAAACTAATATTCTGGGACTACTTTCTTCTCATCGTTGTCGCAATTGCCGTAATCGTTGCTTTCCAAGGCAGCCCCCCATTGCCGGTTGACACGAGCTCTCTCCGGTTACTCGTGCGCATCGACAGTCTCTCGACAGCTGACAACAATTCAGCTCAACATAACGCGCAATTGCTCTCCGTGCTTCAGCAAGAAAGTTCATCGGCAGCTATTGCTCGAACCGCGAGCGAAGGCGGTGCCATGCAGGCTCGAATCATCTTCATTTCATTCTTGGCCGCGCTTGTCACTCTTGTGTCAAAGGTAGAGACAATGCAGCTCACTCGCATCGTTTACCTCTCGTTGCTTTTTCTCATGGCTTCAATGTTCTTTCTCGATGTTCAAAATGAAGATTCCAGAAACATTCAATACGTGCACGATTCAGTGACAGGGGCCGAAATTCACCGCCTTGCCAATATTAACCCAGCCGATTTGTCATGGTATCAGCTTTCGTATAAGGAAGATTCAGCTCGTTTTCATGCAGTTTACACCATCCCCGGACGTTGGATGAGGAAAGCTCAAGTCGCATGCCAACCAAACTCTGGACGGATTGTCTTCTTTGTCCTTCCTTGGTTCTTGGTCTACTGGTTTGCTAGGCCGACGTTCCGGAGAAAATAGTAACCGCGGCGCATAACACTTTATAAAAGGTCGGAGTCCGCGCTGAAGAAAGCGGGGTTTCGCGGGGGAGCGCTCAACAAGAGAATAGCGTTCACCGGTGTCGTCGCGATAGCAGCCATTAGGTTCTTGTTTTTCGACGGCACAGATCAATGCCCGCCTCTAACGGTTGGATCTTATTGGGTTCGGCGGACACTGTGGTTTGGATTTGTTGGCGGTAGTGGCTAACTTGCACTACCCTCTCGCACCGTTTACATCCTTCCACGATCACAAGGGGAGCCTATGCTGTCGTGGATCGGCAAGAATCATTTTTCTTCTTCCTTGACCTAACTCAACCGTATCATGCCATGAGCAAAGCAAATAAAGAACGAGCCGGCGGCAGACAGACTACCGGCGAAACGCCGCTGATTCCCGTTCGGTACCAGCACCTGGTCGCGATAGCGGCTTTATTTCTCAGCCTTGTGCTGTTCTTCAACCAGCTTGTCTTCAACGGCAAGACGTTCAACGACGTCGACCAAATGGCAAGCAGAAGCTTTGATACCTTCCTGGCTGATGCCAAGGCCGAAGGTGTTTTCCCACTTTGGAATCCCTATATCTTCTGCGGCATGCCATCCTATGGGAGCCTCACCGTCGGAGGTGATCGCGTATTTGATCTAACGGCGCAGGTCCTCTCCTACGTATCGACGGGATTCAGCTACATCATGCTTCATCCACCGGAGGGATGGGTCTTATTCTATTATTTCGTCTTCGCATGCGGAATCTACCTCTTCGCCTACGACAAGGTGAAAAGCAAGTTTGCAGCATTTATCGCTGCCTTTGCAGCTACATTTTCAATGTATATCATCATTTGGGTGATGTCGGGACACAACACCAAGATTGCCGTTATGGCGTTCTTTCCCTTCATCTTCTATGTCATTGAACGGCTGCGGCAGCGGTTGAGCTGGTTCCAGGCCTTCCTTCTCGTGCTGCTGATTCATTTCTCTTACATGCCGAGCCACATCCAGATGATCTTCTACGTGTATCTGGCAGTTGGGACGTACCTCCTGTTCATGCTCATCCGTTCATTTCTGGTCAAGAGACAGGCCACCGAAGCCGGGACAGAATCTCCCTGGAAGGGTATCCTCCGGGCAGGCATCGTGTTCGCTCTTGCCAGTGCACTCGCGTTTTCGATGGATGCCGACAAGTACCTTTCCGTCTGGGAATATGGCCCATATTCCATCCGGGGCTCCAACCCGATCGTGAACACGAATCAAGCCCCCGATTCAAAGACCATTCAAGGTGGACTTGACTACGATTATGCGACGGGTTGGTCTTTTGCCCCCGGTGAAATGATGACGTGGCTCGTTCCTTCTTGGTATGGGTTTGGGAAGGAAAACTACCGGGGAATCCTGACCCGCGATCAGAATGCGATGCTCAATTTCTACACCGGCCCCCAACCGTTCACCCTTGCTCCGCAATACATGGGATTGATCGTCCTTCTACTTGCAGTTTACGGCTTCGCAAAGAACCGCAAGGATCCGTTCGTTCAGTATCTGGGACTGATGATCGGAATCTCTCTTCTCATCGCATTTGGAAGGGAGTTTTCCATCCTCTATGATTTGATGTACAAGTACTTCCCGTCGTTCAACAAGTTTCGTATTCCTTCGATGATTCTGGTCCTGATCCAGATCTTTGTTCCGATCCTCGCTGCCTACGGAATCGCTTCTCTCTTCCGTGAACGCGAACAACTCCATGGGGCAGAACTCGAGAAACAGAAGAAGTCCCTTCTCGTGTGGCTCGGCGTGACCTTGGCCTTGTTCGTTATTCTCGCCCTGACGTTCGAGAGTTTCGTGTCCCGGCAGAGCATTCAAAACGGATATGCAAGTGCATATACTATTGGTCTCCCGAAGGATCGCATCGTCGAACAGTTCTTCCAGCAAGTGCCGCCACAGGCCACCAAGGAAATCTCTGCACAGCTCGTTGGACAAGCCACGAACGATATTTATATGGCGATTACATATTTGATCGTTTCGTTCGGCGCCGCGTATTACTTCATTCAAAGAAAGATGAAGCTGACGACGTTTGCAGCCATCCTGACCATCGTCATTGCGACCGATCTCTGGAGGGTAGACTCCAAGCCGGAGGAGGTCCATGACCGTTCAGTCACCCAGCAGCTGTTCGCTACTCCGGCGTACGCGAAATTTCTGCAAGGGGATTCCACGCTCTTCCGCATCCTGGAACTCGAAAACGGGCAACCCCGGTACAACAACATGTTCGCTTACTGGCGGCTTCAGAATGCCTATGGATACCAGGGAGCGAAGATGCGTGCGTATCAGGATGTGGCGGAAGTCGTCGGACTGCGAAATCCGCTGCTCTGGGTTTTGATGAATGTGAAGTACATTCTGTCGCCTACTGTCGACTCTACCCTGGGGCTCAGACCGGTCTACAACGGCCCCGACATGAAGGTCTACGACAACTCGGTTGCGCTCCCCCGTGCGTTCTTCGTGAACCGGTATGAAGTTGCAGACGGGATCACGATCCTGAACAAGATCGCATCGATGTCCTTTGATCCGCGCGAAGTGATGTATTTCCAGGAGAACCCAAAGATTTCCATCGAGCCGGCAAGCCCTCTGGCCCGGGCTGAATTTACGCGGTTCAACATGCACAACCTTGAACTGACAACAACCACGACCGGCAACAATCTGTTGTTTCTGAGTGAGACCTACTACCCTATCGGTTGGAAGGCTTTCGTTGATGGTAACGAAATACCCATTTACCGTGCGAACTATCTTTTCCGTGCCGTGGTTGTTCCGCCGGGGACTCACAAACTTGAAATGAAGTTCGAGCCGAAGGGTTTTTACCTCGGCAAGAATCTAAGTCTCGCTGCAAACATATTTGTTTTGGGAGGGTTGGGAATCTTCGGTTTCGGCTATTGGCGAAAGAAACGATCATCACAGTGAATTCTGATAGGGTGAACACTTGCCCGACAGGACAATCTTACGAAAACGACTATTCGAACTGAGGCGATTATCTTCCTTCTAATAATATGGGGTTAGCCATGAGAGTCCTGCGTATAACACTCATACTTCTGGCCTTTTCGCAGTCTCAAGCTCAGCCAGCATCTGGTGTAATCAGTGGTGTCATAACATCGGGATCATCAGGCCTCCCAGTTGCCAACGCCACTGTTACCCTTACTAACACTTCCTTTCTCGCTCATACTGACACGAATGGTTTCTACCGACTTTCAAATATCCCTTCTGGTGTGTACGAACTCCGAGTCTCGGCTGCTGGCTTCATGCGCATGATATGCTATGACTTGACCGTCACGAAGAGCGTTCCTGTCGTGGTTCCGATCAAGTTAAGTCCCGGCAGCCAGTCGGGAGATATTACCAGTACAATGAGATTAGTCCAACCACAGGTTACGGAAGATCGGATGCTATTCTATCAACCAGACAGCACGATAGACTTCAAGCTTAAGATCGTGAATCCGGAAGCAATCAAGAGGGGACCGGATCAATTTTTCGTCCCGGACTCGAATAAGAAGCACAACTGAGTTGATTCTTTTGTGTAATTGAAGGGCTCGGCGGTTTGCGTAAACGTTTGGAGCAAGCAAAGTTTTGTACTGTGATGGGATTTGCCGCTCACCCAAAAAAGCATGACTAGGGCCTGGCAACATCCAGAAACGTGCAAGCGTTAGGTTCGTTTTACGCAGAAGAGGTTTTAACATGGCGTCAAGAACACTCACAAATACTCTATCTATTGTCTGTCTTTGCATGATGTGGATTGCATTTTCGATTACTCTTAGCATTGTTTCATGTAACTGGCTTTGGTTTGCCAGGTCGGGTTCAATTCTCACATTGACAGGTGGTGTGTTAGCAGCTCGTCGTCTTATTCGTCTAGGTGTTAAGGAATTCTTTCATGCAGAACATATGGTTGATGGAGGACATGCTGCTCCAACGCCGGATGAAACTGAATCAGACAGGCAAGAATATCTGGATATCCAAGCCGCTCATATCGGGTTTTGGTTTATCATCATTGGTACCATAATATGGGCTTACGGTGACTTGCTTTAGATGGTCTTCCCGGCATTTATTGCCGTGAGGCAAGACGCCATCAACATAGAACGTTGCCTGCGCATAACAGAACCTATATTGAATGGGGAAGTAGAGAGAAGGCGGTAGGATGAACAGAGAAAAACTCCTTGGCGCATGTTAAATTCTGTCCGTTGAGGAGCAGAAATTAAGGGGGATCGGCAAACACGAGCCTCTCGGTCATTGGAGTTCATAACGGCACTGCGGTTTGCCTAAACGTTAGGCGCCATGCACCTCAGCAGATGTAATCGGAGGATCAATCGTGAAAATCTCGTTTCCGAAACCGGCCGAGGATTATTTCAACCAGAAGGCTGATGAGCTTCTTCTGCTTCTGCGCCCCGCTCCGACGGGGCATGAGGCTGCGAAGGGACCCGAGGCTCCGAAAAGGACTCTCTCTAGTTCGCATGTTCCGTCTGTCAAGATCACTGACAAGGATTTTCATAGACTCGGCAAGTCGGGTACTATCGACGGTTTTGGAAACCAGACATCGAAGTTCTTCCCAACTGAAAAGGGTCCCGTTGGCCTTGATCATCCCGATTACCGAGAATCCGAGAAACTTGTGGACCGAATTGTCTCCAGGTCTGCAACAAGATCTTGCTTGAGCACCAAGTTCGTTCTGGAGACTCTTTTCGATTGGTTTGAGCATCGGTACAAAGGCTCTCTAGTGTCCTCAGAATCTTTCGTTGGCTACCTCTTGGCACGAGCAGAGGAAGAAATCAAGGAACGAAAGATCGCCATTCCGATCGCTCATCTTGTCATTGAGCGACCGTTCACAGTAGGCAAGGTTACGTTTGATTTCTATACATCCGATTACTTTGACCACCTTGAGAAGGTCCTTCTCGAGAAGAACCCGCAAGCCGATCCGCGAATGCTCAGGCAGATTCAGGAAAAGTATCAAGGCGTTGTCTTCGCGACGGTGGCAACATCCGCAGAGCCAACCCGGGCCACGGAAATCGCAACGGACGAAACTGAGAGAACCCTAGCACTTCTGCGCTTCTTCTCACCAACCATCTTCTATCCGCAGATTGCATCCTATTTTGGGCGAATGGGCCACGCCCAAGTTCCCGTAAGCCATTATTTCGTATTCGATGACGAGATTCCTCGGGTTACTACCCAAGTAGCTAGCAAGGGCGAATTTAAGTTCGTCGTAGATGCCACAATGTTGCACATGATGGAAGCAGGCGGCCTTTTTGCACTCGGAGAAATTCTCATCAAAGACAACCACTCAGAATTCGAGGAATTGCTACTCACCTCGATAACTCTCTTTGCGAAGAGTGTCACCTCTAATGATTTCCAAGATAGGCTCGTTTTTGCCCTGGCGTCAATGGAAACGATGTTGCTTTCCAATTCCAGTGAGCCCATCCAATACTCCGTTGGAATCAGGTTAGCGTTTGTTGCTTCACAGACCTTGCCCGATAGAAAAAGCATACTCGAACTCATACGGCGCGCCTACGCTATCCGCAGCTCCTACATACATCATGGGAAACGAACCGAAAATCTCGAATTGCTGACCCGATTGTTGCGTACCTTCTGGTCCGGATTTCATGCAATCATTCTGAACCGGGACAAGTTTGCGACGCAAGCACAATTTTTAGACTTCGTTGAGAACATGATTCTCTCGTGACGTTGCACGCCGCCTAACACTTAATAAAAGATCGGAGTCCCCGCTGAAGAAAGCGGGGTTTCGCGGGGGAGCGCTCAACAAGAGAATAGTATTCACCCGTGTCGTTGCGATAGCAACGAGTATGTTCCTGTTCTTTTGCGCCAGAGGCGCATCAGCCTGTGGCTGAGAAGACAGCGGTCAACTTGGTGTTCTGTGACTGGTCCGAGGTGCAGGGTTCTCTAACAGGTCCAGATACTATCCTTGATGTGAACCCGCCCTCCGGTTGAACGAGCGTTCGCTCATTCCCAGCAGATGAGCGGTTTTTGATAGACTTCCGGAATTTCTTGTCAAAGCACGATTGATTATCCCCTCCTCGATGACAGAGAGATACTGCCGGAGAGAGAAGTCGCTCCCTTCCTCCGCCATCAAAATCATTTTCATCACCTCGAAATTCTCCATCTCCTGAACACATCCCCGATGATTGACCAACAGGACGTTGCGGATGTAGGCCTTGAGCTCGAGGACATTACCCTTCCATTGCTGTCGCCGTAGCAATCCAAGCAGTCCTGTCTCTATTCTCCCTTTGCGCTTCAGCGTTTGAGAAGCCTCTGCACGGCCTGCCCCCCGGATGTTCCAGCGATCAAGAAACTCATTTAGAAAGTAATCGATCAGCAGTGGGATGTCCTCCTTCCGTTCGCGGAGGGGAGGGATGGCAATGCTGTCAAATTCTCTGAGCTTGCGGAAGAGTGGCTCAATGATTCTTCCCTTTTGATAAAGTCGCGACACCGGCAGCAGGAGAGCAAAAACCGGCCTGGAATGAACGAGCTCCACATCGTCCGATCCAAGTCTGGTGACCTTCTTCTTGGTCAACGCCTCGGCAAGTCTTTCCTGGAGGAATGGGTTTGTGCAGTCGACGTGCTTAAGTATGACGGTCGATGGGAGTTCAAGGCAGCTGCGCCGTGTGGTCGAAAGCTCGGGAGGAACTCCGCCCAGGAGAGCTACCCGCTGATCACGTTCACTCAGGATGCTGAAATTGACCGATTGAAACTTCAATGCTCGCCGGGGGCTGCGGGCATGAATGGCTCTGGCAAACAACGTTTTGCCGACCCCCGGCTCTCCAATGATCACAAGGGGCTCGGTATCGGCGGAGAGCTCGGGAATTCTCGCCTTGAGTCTCGTGATTGCAGCGCAGCGGCCTATGAAGGGAGGAGAGTCCAGGATCAAAACGCGAGCAAGAGATGACTGTGAGGCACAGCTCAATCCTCACAATGAGGGGTCTCTTGGACTCAAAGGTCTCTGGGACTCAGGGTGGGCTATGAGGTTACAATGTGAGCAACGAGGGAACAACTGAAACGCAGATGACGATCAAAGTAAAGAAGCCCGTGGTGGGCAAATCCAAGGAAGGAAGATGTCTACTGGAATGCAAATGGATTCAATTTGCAGAATAAGCTCGTCAGCTGATGAGTCGCTCCTCTCGAAGTGCTCAATTATGCAAATGGGATTGTCTTGCAAAAGGGATTTGGCGAGGTTAAATTTGCACTCAGGACCAGCCGGCAGGTGGCACGGTCGATTCAAGGTGGGAAGGGTTGAAAGCAAAGCCTGCGGTAGGATATGCCGGCTCTGTAGGAGGTCGGCAAGAATCGGTGGGGGCCTGAACATCTTCGCCCGGAGATGTTCAGGTTTTTTTCTTTTTCTCCCGAGAGATTTCAAAGGTGTTGGGACGAACATTAGTATTGATTCGAATTACCTGACGCTCAGTGGGATCTACCTTCCTCGTTTGGATTGTCAAG
Source organism: Ignavibacteriota bacterium (assembly GCA_003170475.1). GTDB lineage: Bacteria > Bacteroidota > Ignavibacteria > UBA10030 > UBA10030 > UBA9647. Next base: position 8,753 of record PMZI01000049.1, read on the forward strand.
ATGCCGTACGCCAGTTCTCCGCAGATATGACCATCTGCGTCCAAAATTATCAATTTTGATTTGTTGTCGATAGGAGTGGGTTGGTCGAAGGGAATGCGAGAGCGAGAAACCTGTTTTGCAGGGGGCATGTCGAGTCCAAGATTAAGGTGAAACAAAAAAGACCTAGTTCCGCAGCAATTATTGCCGCGAAGGGTATAGGTCTCTTGGACTCAAGGTCTCTGGGACTCTCTGTGTGTTGGTCGGATGAACTCGACGCTGGAGGAATGTACAGAAGGGGGGAAAGAAAAACAAACCGCAACAGGCACGCGGGGGTCGGAAAAGGCTCAACCGGACTTCAAAACGACCTAGCGATCGCAATCCTTGCGGCTGATGTTGAGTGAGAAGGGGTTTCTTTCCGCGGCTGCTTGTGTTAAAGTGCAAATCAAATATGCTGCGATTTACCCCGGGCGAAGCGCTGTTGCCTGGCGGCCGGCAACGAACTCCCATAGAAAAGGGCGCATGATTTCAGCGTGCTGAAACCACGCTATTGCAGATGCCGGGAGATTACCCACCAGTAGTAAAAGGCCTCCGGACTGAGAGCTTTGAGCTTATTCAGGATTTGGAACCGACCACCGAGAACCGCAGTTTCGATCTCTTTGAGCTTGGATGGCGTATACTTGACCTCATCAGCTTTCGCCGGCAAGCGTTCGGATGTTACTATCGCCGCAATCAATGCAGCTTTCGCTGCGGCGACTCGAGCGTCATCGATGTTGAATTTCAGGCCAAGAAAATAGCTTTTGAGCTGGCTGATGCCTTGGAGCAGCTCATCCAACTCGGCACTGTGCACAGCCCCCTTGAGCTTTGCCTGACTGAGGATCAAGGCAGTGTTGATGGTGTCGTCGAGTGTTTGTGCGATCGTGAATTTCTGAGCATGGAAGCGGCTTTCCTGATGCCAGATACTCTTGTACGATGCGGATAACTCTGAGAAATCATCCACGTGACCGAAGAGTTCGCCAAGGTCGAATAGTTGCTTGATGATTTCCATGGACTTCCCCTTTCCATAGGGGACGCCCAGCGTGTGGGGAGCGAAGGCCGTCAATTTGTCACCTGTGATACCGTTGATTGTCGGGGTCATCACCGATCTCTTCGTCTCGACGACAAAGAGGTCGTTCATAAGTGAAACCGATTTCAAGGCCGGATAGCCATTGGGCGTGTAGAGGACATCGAGCAGGACATAGTTTTCACGACCATCGATGGCAGATACGTAATAATGCTTGAAGTGTCTCTTTGGAACGTCATTCGGCTCCCGTTCATCCTCAACGACGCGGATAAAGACCGAGCCGGCAGAGAAAGTTTTCAATTCCTCGAGTGAGAAGTCCCCCACGATGTCAATGTCGATGGAGAGTCTACGCGCCGTTGGAAGGAGAAGGAGCAGGGCGGTTCCTCCCTTGAAGACAAATGGTTTGCCGGAAGCTGCCAGCAATCCAAGCAACTCAAATGCATAAATTTGACGCTCAATAAGAAGGGGATCGGCTTTTGGATATCGATCCTTTTGTTTCAGGATCCATTCCCGGGAGAATGATTGTCGATTGATCATGAAAACGGTATCTCCTTACATGAGAATTGCATCGGAGGATTCTGCAAGCACGCTCTTGACAAACGCTCCTTTCACTTTGCGGCGATCAGCATAACGAAGGAGGCGGGCCAGGTTGATGCGATAGGAAAGCGCAAGGTTTTGGAAAACCCGGTTATACTCGGCTTCATCCATGAGGAAGAGTTTGTCCTTCTCGACAAACAAATCGAGCAGCATTTTCTCCACGGTTGCGTAGTGACCATCGAGAGGTTCCTCAGAGACGGTCGGACGAACAACGACAGTCGTCTGTGAGGGCGTGAAATATTTCTCGACCTCTCCCTTGCGCGGATTCAGGTGTGCATCGTAGTTGTTGTTCTTCAGGAACTCTGCCACTGATGACATAGAATCGGTATCAGTGTAGACGAAGCGGACGAATCGCACCATCATGTGGTGTGCGTATCCCTGGAATTGCTCAGTGCTCCAGCACGCGAATTCAAGAAAAGGGAATTTCGTGGAGATTTGGGACACAAGCTCTTTCAGGGGAGCAGTGTACTGCGTGTATGGTTGCGAAATGGTGGAGTACCAACCGCGGCCGGCGTCGAAGATCTTCCCCTGCGTCTTCAGGTTGTGCAAATACTGATTGATCGTGGTCGCGTTATGCTTCAGCCCTCGTCTGGCAACGCTTGCCTTGATCGCCTTGGTACTGAAGTATGTTTTGTCAGCAATGAATTTGAGGATGAAGGGTTGTAGCTCCAGTGTTGGCATCAGGGGACTTATGCTATTGGCACATTGATTCTTATGTGCCGTTAATATACGTAGCAGTCGTCAATATATCAATGGCACATTATGTATTATGTGCCGATGATATAGAGCAACAGGAAGGCCGAAATTGGCTGGAAACGGCAATCTACATGAAGTGTCGGGAGGTAACTTCCCAACACCGGAACAAAAATGAGACCGAGAGAGGGGAAAGGCAGTGCTGAATTGTTGGAGGTAGAATTGTTCAGACGGTGTATGAAAAATGTTCAATTCCGCACACAGCGCCAGCGGAATTGGCAAGAATGAGATCCATCACCAGCGTCGGTATGTTTGAAAGATTGTGCGATTCCCCTCGCGTTGCGTGAAGCTACATGGATCCGATCTGATTGAAATCAAAAAGACCTAAACCAACGGCCTGATTTCAGGCCGTAGTAGATTAGGTCTCTGGACTGGGATAGATTGTCAGTAGCTGACGCGGTGAGAACATACTGAGAGGGAGGCGGAAATACAAACGATCAATCTTAGGGACATCTGAAGCGCCGATCAAAATCGCCTGAAGAAAAACCGTAGCGTGGAGGAGTCTGCGAAGTTCGATTGGTGAGGGTAGTGGCGCTGTTCGACCAAAAGCGGATTATGGACACTTTGAAAGGGCTGCAACAATGAACCTTTGACGGGGAAGGACACGCGAGCCACGGTGGCACAAGACAGTTAAGAAAGTATTGCTTCACAGAACTCTCTCGCCTTTCTAGCAAGACGTTTCGTGTCCTTTCGATCTTGATGCGTGCAGTGTACTACTAGTGCCCGATGAAGATTCATAAGTAACCAAACAAAAGCATGGCTGTCGGGATTCAACGCAATGTCAGCTAAAGACTCGTAATCGTCATGCACGATGAGTAAAGTTGGGGGTTGCTCTTCTCCCCACGGAACATTGGACTCGGTCGTGCTAGACGCAATTCCAGGATGATTCCTTCGACCCATGAAGGAAGAATCGACATTTTTCCGGAATTCCCCCTCTGTGCAAATGTTGAGGACAAATGCTCCCTCTTTGTTCCCACCGAACTGCTTGACTACTTCTCCAATCAATTGAGCGTTTGCGTGCAAAATGAGCGAAACTACCAAGGAGAGTTTCTGTCCTGTATATTCATCAGCCATACAATAAACCTGCACGATGAGAGGAACTTCCCAGTCAAATCCCAAGGTCCAGACTTTAGTTTGGTCTGACAGCGTTCTATAGTGCAGATGCCAAGGCGCGTCGGACAGTCGACTTGCGCAAGTCTCCAATTCTGCGCTCGAAATGATACGCGTATCAGATTGTTCTAGTGCGACGGCCAAAGCGTTAACTAAATTGGTTGAATGTGAGACTGCAGAAGCCTCTATGAGATTGTCAATCATATATTTGAGCAGACTGTAGCTCTTCGTTGTTTGACTTATCTTTACATGTGACCAGCCCCCTGTTGTGGTGCCAATGCAAA
>PMZI01000008.1 GCA_003170475.1 Ignavibacteriota bacterium
GCTGCGGTGTTCGCCCTGGGAATCATGCCGTACATCAGTGCCTCCATCGTGATCCAGTTGCTCGGCGCAGTGGTCCCGTACTTCCAGAAGCTCCAGAAGGAAGGCGAAGACGGTCGCAAGAAGATTACGCAGTATACACGTTACGGCACAGTATTGATTTCGATGTTGCAGGCGAGCGGCGTGGTGATCAAGCTCGAAAGCACGTCGGCCCAGGGAATCCCCATCGTTCCGGCGGCTGTTGCGGGATTTGGCTTCGCCTTCAGCACCGTGATCATCCTGACGGCGGGCACCATGTTCATGATGTGGCTCGGCGAACAGATTACGGAACGGGGCATCGGTAATGGAATTTCACTGATCATCTTCATCGGTATCATCGCTCGGTTCCCGAACTCTCTCCTTGATGAGTATCAGCTCATCGTCGGAGGCAAAAACATCATCATCGAGATGGTGATTCTGGCTATGATGGGATTCATTGTGGCAGCCGTGGTCCTGATCACTCAAGGAACGCGGAGAATCCCGGTTCAATATGCCAAGCGTGTCATCGGCCGAAAGGTGTACGGTGGCGTGACGCAGTACATACCGCTCCGCGTCAATACCGCCGGCGTCATGCCGATTATCTTTGCCCAGGCCATCATGTTCGTGCCGCAGATTATCTTCCAGTTCTTCCCGGATAGCGAATTTATCGACTCGCTCTCCCGTGACTGGTTCGGCTACGGCTCGTGGACATATTCATTCATCTATGCCCTGATGATTGTGTTCTTCACATATTTCTACACGGCGATTGCGTTCAATCCGAAAGATGTTGCTGACAACATGAAGAAGCAGGGCGGGTTCATCCCCGGCATTCGTCCAGGGACGCACACCGCGGATTTCGTCGACAACATCCTGACGAAGATCACACTCCCGGGTTCCATTTTTCTGGCGATCATCGCTATCCTGCCGACATTGATGACCAAGATGGGAGGGGTGACGCCGGGATTTGCGCAGTTCTTCGGCGGCACAAGCCTGTTGATCATTGTGGGTGTTGCGCTGGATACGCTCCAGCAGGTTGAGTCCCACCTCCTCATGCGCCACTATGATGGCTTCATGAAGAGCGGCAAGCTCCGCGGCCGGAGGGGTTAGGACTCGAATCCGATGGTTCGGATCAAGACCAGGCGAGAGATAGAGCTTATTCAAGAAAGTTGCAGAATTGTAGCCGACGTGCTCAGGCTCGTCGCTGCAAAGATCAAGCCCGGTGTAACGACGATTGAGCTCGATCGTTTGGCAGAAGAGTATATCCGGTCTCTGGGAGCGATCCCGGCGTTCAAGGGATACGGAAGCAACAAGTCAAATCTGTTCCCGGCAACGATCTGCGCGTCGATCGATGATGTGGTGGTGCACGGGATTCCCTCGAAACGTGCTCTGCGGGAAGGTGAACTTCTCTCCGTCGACGTCGGTGTAAAAAAAGACGGTTACTTCGGAGATGGAGCGGCGACGTTTGCGGTTGGAAAGATCTCTGAAGAAAAGCAGCGGCTGATGGATGCGACGAAAGAGTCGCTGATGCAGGGAATCGAAGCCGCCGTTGTAGGCAATAAGATTCACGATATCTCGCATGCCGTTCAAGAATATGTGGAAGAACGTGGGTATTCGGTGGTGCGGGATTTGGTAGGTCATGGAGTAGGGCTTGAGCTGCACGAGGAGCCGGCGGTTCCGAACTTCGGGAAGCCGGGGACAGGAATGAAACTCCAGGAGGGAATGACCCTCGCGATCGAACCGATGGTGAATGCAGGAACGTGGCAGGTTCGGTTTGCTGCGGACGGCTGGACGGTCCTGACACAGGATGGAAAACCGTCAGCGCACTTTGAACACTCAATTGCGATCATCGACGGTAAACCGGAAATCCTGACGAAGTAGATCATAACCTATGGCAAAACAAGGCCCGATAAAAGTTGATGGAGTGATTACCGACACGTTGCCGAACGCGACGTTCAAGGTGAAACTCGACAACGGGCACGAAATTCTGGCGCACATTTCCGGCAAGATGCGAATGCACTTCATCAAGATCCTCGTGGGGGATCGAGTGACAGTGGAAATGTCCCCCTACGATTTATCCAAGGGTAGAATTACCTACCGGTACAAGTAACACGAATCGGAGCAGAGCAATGAAAGTGCGATCATCGGTCAAAAAGATTTGTGAGAACTGCAAGATTATCCGCCGTAAGGGCGTGGTGCACGTGATCTGCAAAAACCCGAAGCACAAGCAGCGGCAAGGNNGCTCTATTCAGGAGAACTTCATTTGGCACGTATAGCGGGTGTTGACTTACCAAGAAATAAGCGGGCGGTTATTGGCCTGACGTACATCTTCGGCATTGGCAAAACGACCTCCATCAAGATTCTTACGAAGGCCGGTATCGATGTCAACAAGAAGGTGGGCGAACTCAACGACGAAGAAGTTGCTTCGATTCGTTCCATCATCCAGTCCGACTGCAAGGTCGAAGGTGCCATGCGAAGTGAAGTCCAGATGAACATCAAGCGATTGATGGACATCGGATGCTATCGCGGATTGCGCCATCGCAAAGGACTGCCGACAAGGGGTCAGAGGACGAGGACCAATGCCCGTACTCGCAAGGGGAAGAGGAAGACAGTTGCCGGCAAGAAGAAGGCAATAGAGAAGAAGTAATCATTTTTTTCTAAAGGAGAACTCGCTTGGCCAAACAAGCAACTGGTGCTCCAGTCACCAAGAAAAAGAAGAAAGTCCACGTTGATACGAACGGAAAGGCCTTTGTCAAGGCGACGTTCAACAACGTCATCGTCACGTTGACCGATACGTACGGCAATGTCATCACGTGGTCGTCGGCGGGACGCAACGGATTCAAGGGCTCGCGCAAGAACACGCCATATGCAGCTCAGGTTTCCGCAGAAGCTGCAGCGAAAGAAGCATACGATCTTGGGCTTCGACGTGTGGAGGTGTTCATCAAGGGGCCGGGTGCAGGCCGCGAGGCAGCGGTTCGGTCTCTTCAGTCTGCCGGACTTGAGATTAGCATGATTCGTGATATCACGCCGATCCCGCACAACGGGTGCCGGCCGCCGAAGCGGAGAAGAGTCTAAGCCATTTTCGATTTTCGATTGTCA
>PMZI01000033.1 GCA_003170475.1 Ignavibacteriota bacterium
ACAGCCGTTTCCTTGGTGACGTGCAAACACCCGGCGATCTTGAAGCCCTTGAGGGGCTTGGTCTTCCGATATTTCTGCCGCAGAGCCATCAACACCGGCATCCGCGATTCTGCCCATTCGATGCGAAGCTTTCCCGCTTTTGCAAGTGAAAGGTCGCTCACTTTGTAGACACCCTTTTTCTCGTTCATTCTTTTTCCGTTCAAGTGATGGAGAGTTTCTTCTGCTTTACTTTACAGCGTTGAGAATCGTCTTGACGAGGTCAAGCCGTTCCCACGTGAATTCCTTTTCAGTGCGGCCGAAATGTCCATAGGCTGCAGTCTTCAGATAGATCGGACGACGGAGATCGAGTCGCTTGATGATACCCTGAGGCGTCATATCCACTTCTTTCTTGATGATACCCGCGATCTCATGATCGGCGACGATCCCTGTCCCGAATGTCTCCACGTTAATGGAGACCGGGTCCCGAACGCCGATCGCGTACGCAACTTGGATCTGACATTCGGTTGCCAGGCCGGAAGCAACGATGTTTTTGGCAAGGTGTCGCGCCGCGTACGCGGCGCTGCGATCGACCTTCGTGGGGTCTTTGCCCGAGAATGCTCCACCGCCATGCGGCGCTCGGCCGCCGTACGTGTCGACGATAATTTTTCGCCCTGTCAGTCCGCTATCCCCATGCGGTCCGCCGATTTCGAAGCGCCCGGTGGGATTAACATAGTACTTTGTCTTCTTGTCCAAGAGATGTTTCGGAATGATATTCTTCACAACGTATTCGATCACGTCTTCGCGAATTCGCTTCTGACTGACGTCCGGATCGTGCTGAGTTGAAACGACGATGGTATCAATCCGCCGGGCACGTTTGCCGTCGTATTCCACCGTGACCTGCGTTTTTGCATCTGGTCGGAGGTACGGCATTAATTTGATGTTCTTCTTGCGGATGTCGGAGAGTCGCCGGGCGAGCTTGTGCGCATACATGATGGGCATCGGCATAAGCTCCGGAGTCTCGCTGCAGGCGTAGCCGAACATCATCCCCTGGTCGCCGGCGCCGCCGGTATCGACTCCGCGGGCTATGTCCGGAGACTGCGAATGAATGGCCGAGAGAACAGAACATGACTCAGAATCGAATCGATACTCGGCTTTCGTATACCCAATATCCTTGATCACCTGCCGAACGATTTCCTGAACTTCAATATAGCCGTTGGTGGTGATTTCGCCGCCGACCAGTGCCAGGCCGGTGGTGACAAAAGATTCGCAGGCAACTCGCGAGTTTTTGTCCTGAGCAATTAGCGCATCGAGGACTGCATCGGACATCTGGTCGCAGACTTTGTCGGGATGTCCCTCAGAGACTGACTCGGATGTAAACAGATGATTCATCAAGTGATCCTTCATTGTTGTAGTGATCGATCAAAAAGACTTCAGATTGAGCCCATCTGCTCTCAGGGTTACGATTGAGGCGTGTGGGTTCTTCAGTTTCGTCCTCTGTGTTTGGAGGCACTTCTGGAATTGCTCACAGACGGGGATGTTACCGGCTGCCACCGCCCGCCACAGGGAAGATTGTTCACATGAAAGAATGAATGCGCTTGAATCACGCGTATCATCAAAATAGGAAAGTATTGACTCAAAATAAAGAAGGAAGTAGGAGCGGCCGCGTCACCCCTCATCGCCGGTTACCTTGATTCTGGCAGCGCATTTCAGTATTATGCCAGCAAAACTCCGGTCGCATGAAGCCCCCCCGAACTTCGACACGTAAGCAAGAACATGTAGAACTGACGCTTGCGAAAGATGTTTCGTTCCGTCATAAGACCGCGGGGTTTGAGCGCTGGGAATTCCAGCATAACGCTCTTCCAGAGCTTGATTTTTCCGACGTAGATCCCTCAACAACTTTTCTGGGTAAGAAGCTCTCATTTCCGTTTGTCATTTCGAGCATGACAGGCGGATATGAGGACGCAACGAGAATCAATCGTCAATTGGCCGAGGTATGTGCGGAGAAGCATCTCGCGATGGGCGTTGGAAGTCAGCGCCAGGCGATGGAAGACAAGAAGTTCCATCGGTCGTTCAGCGTTGTACGAGAAGTTGCTCCTGCAATCCCCATCTTCGGCAACATCGGCGGTGCCGAGGTTGCAAAACTCAAAGATGCGTCCAAGGTCAAACGGCTCGCGGATCTGATCGAGGCAAATGCTTTCGCTGTTCACCTCAATCCGCTGCAAGAGTTGCTTCAACCGGAAGGGAATCCTCACTTCCGCGGAGTACTCAACGGAATCGAGATGCTCGTCAAAGAGCTGTCGATTCCTCTCATCGTCAAGGAAATTGGAGCTGGAATTTCGCTGTCGGTCGCGAAACGTCTTATTGATGTCGGCGTCAGTATCATCGATGTTGCCGGTGCGGGCGGGACGAGTTGGGCGGGGGTGGAGATCCTCAGACGCTCACGGGACAATCGTCGCGATAAGAAAACTCGGAAACAACCAGACGAGCCCGGTAATCTCTTCTGGGATTGGGGAATACCGACGGTCGATGCTCTTCGCCAGGTGTGCAGTCTCAAGCTCCAGGCGCCATCCCTCACGATCATGGCTTCCGGAGGCGTGGCAAACGGCCTGGACATAGGAAAATCAATTGCCTTCGGAGCTGACCTCTCTTGCGCGGCTCGCCCGATGTTGAAAGCGCTGGAAACCGGCGGCAAGGAATTCCTCCTGGCGACAATCTCGCAGTGGGAACATCAACTGAAGGGAGCGATGTTTCTCACCGGCTCCAGAACGATACAAGAACTTCAGCAACAGCAGTTAGTCCTCCGGGCATGAATGTATTATGAGACGTATGAACGCGCACGCATCACAGTACGATACGTATAAACGACTTGTCGAACGATCGCTCTCTGGATTTGTCCGCGAACGGGCTCCCCGTTCGCTGTATGAGCCATTGAAGTATGTTCTGGATGGGGGCGGGAAGAGAATTCGCCCGGTTCTCCTGCTGCTCTCGTGCGAGGCCGTGGGCGGTACTCCGGCAAAGGCAGTCTACGCGGGGACGGCCATTGAGATTCTGCACAATTTTACTCTCGTGCATGATGACATCATGGATCGCGCTGGATCGCGGCGAGGGCGTCAGACGGTGCACACCAAATGGGATACGAATGTTGCGATTCTTGTCGGCGATGAGTTGCTTGCTTTGGCCTACCGGGCCTTGTTGAAAACATCGTCTCCGAACATTCAGGAAATTGCCAAGATCTTCACCGAAGGTGTAGTGGAAGTATGCGAGGGGCAGGCGTACGACAAGGAATTTGAAACGCGTTCTTCTGTTGGAGTGAAGGATTATATTCTGATGATCGACAAGAAGACGGCCAAGATGGTTGCGGTGGCCGCGGAAATCGGCGCGCTCATCGGCAATGGGTCGCGATCATCGGTACTCGCGCTCCGGAAGTACGGCGAATATGTCGGGCGCGCATTCCAGATTCAGGATGATCTCCTCGATGTCATCGGAAACGAGCAAGAGCTCGGAAAGGCTGTTGGCGGCGACCTGGTGGAGGGAAAGAAGACGTTCTTGCTTCTCGAAGCGCTCCGCGTTGCCCGCGGTCGTGACAAAAAGACGCTTGTCGAAATTGTCAAGAACAATGGTGGATCGCGTCGCCTGTTCTCCACGTACAGGAGAATCTACTTCGAGACGGGCGCGATTGATGCAGCTCGCCGGCGCATTGAGAAAGATATTCGCAGGGCGAAGAGGGAACTCCATAAGCTTCCGAAATCACGAGCGCAGGCGATGCTTGCATGGTTTGCGGATATGCTGCTCAACCGGACATATTAAGGAAGAGAGTTCGGGGACGCATGATCCAACACGAGGTATCGATTAGAAACAGAGCCGGGCTTCACACCCGGCCGGCGGCATCGCTCGTGAAGCTTGCTGCGAAATACAAGGCGGAGTTCTTCATCGAAAAAGACGGAATGGAGATCAACGGAAAGAGCATCATCGGCGTGATGACGTTGGCGGCAGAACAAGGTTCGAAGCTTGTCGTACGGTTCTCCGGTGTGGATGAGGAAGAGGCGTGTGCAGCCGTTGTCGATCTCTTTGCGAGAGGGTTTGACGAAAAATAACTAGTATGGATCGATTAAAAACAGACAGCCCACAAAAGGCAGAAACGGTCCTCAAAGGCATTCCCGCATCGCCGGGCATTGTCATCGGAGCGGTGTTCCTCTTTCAGAAACAGGCCCCGGTCTTTGAAGAGCGCTCGATTCATCAGGACGATGTCGATCGGGAGCTCGGTCGACTGGAGCAGGCCATCGCCCGGTCTCACAAGGAATTGCGCAAGATACTCGAGTTTGCAGAGAAGAAACTCGGAGACGATAAGGTGAAGATCTTCGAGGCGCAACTGATGTTCCTGGAAGACGCGGTTCTTTTTGATGCCATCTATGGACGGATCAAGAAAGAACTGAAAAACGCCGAGTTTGTCGTCAACGATGAGATCGGCAAGTACCACCGAATCATGCTCGCCTCGAAAGATGAATACACGCTGGAGCGCGCTCATGATGTTGAAGACGTCCGGAACCGGGTGATTCGTAACCTTCAGGAACAGAGAGCCATCTCGCGCCTGGAAGGATCTTCTATCATTGTTTCGCAGAACCTTACCGCCGTCGACACTGTCATCCTCAGCCGCAATGATGTTCTCGCGTACGCGACGGATCTGGGCGGCATCACATCGCACACAGCTCTTCTTTCCAGGGCGCTGAAGATCCCGGCGGTGGTCGGTTTGAAATCGATCTCGCACCTGGTGCACGATCAGGAACAGATTATTCTGGATGGATACAGCGGCACCGTCGTCCTGAATCCCACGGAAACCACGATCAAGAAGTACGAAGCCAAGCGCGAGCGATATCACGAGTTCGAGGCAAAGCTTGCCGGATTGCGCGATCTGCCCGCAGAGACTCTGGATCATCACAAGGTGGAACTGTCTGCCAACGCCGAGTTCGAGGAGGAACTTGACTTCATCAAGATCCAGGGATCCGACGGCATCGGCCTCTACCGTTCAGAGTATCTGATCGTCGGCAAAGAAGTGTTCCCATCGGAAGAGGAACAGTACGCGCAATATAAACTTCTCGCCGAAGCAATGTATCCGAAGCGGGTCATCATCCGCACGTTCGACATTGGCGGGGACAAGCTGATGGCGGAGTCCATCAAAGAGAACAATCCGTTCCTTGGGTGGCGCGGAATCCGTGTCATGCTGGACAAACCAGTTCTGTTCATCGAGCAGCTCAGGGCCATCCTTCGGGCGAGCACGCGCAAAAATGTCGCTGTGATGTTTCCCATGGTCTCGACCCTGACCGAGGTGAGAGAAGCAAAGAAGTATCTTGACGAAGCAAAGCACCAGCTGAAAAAAGAAAATGTGCCCTACGACGCGCGTATCAAGATCGGCGTCATGATCGAGGTTCCTGCTGCCGCAGTGATTGCCGAGGATCTTGCAGAAGAAGTGGATTTCCTGAGCATTGGGACGAACGATCTCATCCAATATCTGCTCGCGGTTGACCGCGGGAACGATGTCGTGGCTGGGCTGTATCAGGAGTTCAATCCAGCCGTTATCCGGTTCCTCCGCCGCATTATTGACCGTGGAAAAAAGAAGGGTGTCTGGGTGGGAATGTGCGGTGAGATGGCGGGCGATCCGCTGGCGACAATCCTGCTCCTCGGGCTCGGCCTCGATGAATTCAGCGTCGTGCCCAATATGTTGCCTGAAATCAAGAAGATTATCCGATCCGTGAAATTCATCGAAGCACAAAAGATTGCGAAATATGTCCTCTCACTCAAAACCGAGGACGAGATCAAGAGCCATCTCCGGTCGGTGATGAAGAAGAAATTCCCCGATATGCCGATCGGCTAGACGGACGCCATTCATTCCACAAGTGCATGAACAGAAAGACCCCTCGTGTCGACAAAAATCCTGAAGATAACATCTGAGAAGATAAAGAAGACTGATCCGTCGGACATGTTTCGATGTGTGGCGGATTTTCCGTTGCAGGTGGATGAGGCTCTGGAGATCGGAGCGCGCAGCCCGCTCGTTCTCACATCGGATGGAATCAGCTCGATCATGCTGACTGGCATGGGTGGATCCGCTATCGCCGGTGATCTTCTTCGTTCGTACCTGGCCGAGGAATTGCGGATTCCCTTTCTTGTCAACCGTTCCTACAGTCTGCCAGGTTTGGTAGATCGAAACAGTTTGGTGATCGTTTCAAGTTATTCCGGCAACACGGAAGAAACGATGGCCGCTTACAACGACGCTCTTCGTCGAAAAGCCCAGATTCTTTGCATCACGACGGGCGGAGAGGCAGAGCGTCTCGCTCTCAAACATGGGCATGCCCTCATCAAAGTCCCCCCCGGTCTGCAGCCGCGTGCGGCGCTGGGATACTCGTTCTTTCCTCTCCTGCTGGCTCTCTCGCGAATGGGATTCATCAAACCTCGGCCAGCGGATATCAACGAAACGACTGCCCTCCTCAAAAAGAAGTCCCTGATCTTCGCAGATCTTAAGAACCCGGAGAACCTTGCTCTGAAAATGGCAAAGCGATTGTACGGAAAGCTCCCTGTGATCTATTCTGCCTCGGACCGATTCGACGCAGTCAACGTCCGGTGGCGTGGTCAGATCAGCGAGAACTCAAAACATCTTGCCTTTGGTCACGTGCTCCCCGAAATGAATCACAACGAGATCGTCGGTTGGAAGGTCGATCGGGACCTGATGAAGAGGATGGCAGTGGTGTTCCTGCGGGACGTCGGTACCCATCCACGGGTACGGGTTCGTGAGGAAATCACCAAAGACATCATCCGGGAAAAAACATCGACTGTCCTTGAAGCATGGAGCGAAGGAACATCTCTGCTCGCGAGAATCTTCTCACTGGTCTCTACGGGAGACTGGGTGAGTTACTACCTTGCGATCCTCAACAATGAAGATCCTACCCCTGTGAGGGTGATAGAGTATCTGAAGGGTGAACTTGCGAAAGCTTGATCGGAAATCTGGTTCATCGGTGAATGGCAAATTGGTGAATGGTTAACTGGTGACTGGTTGTTTGGTGAACGGCTCATGAGCGTGAAGCGAATCAACCAATTAACCAATTAACTAGTTAACTAATTAACCAATGAGCAAGTTGGCTCATAGACCAACGGACATCGGATGATTCGCGCTTCTCTCAAATACTTCTTTCTCTTCCTTCTTTTAGCGCAGACAGCGTTCGCGCAATTCTACTACTTCGGTCGCAACAAAGTTCAATACACGAATTTCGACTGGAAGGTGCTCCGGACCGAGCATTTCGAGATTTACTATGACTCGGAGATGAAAGATCTGGCAGAGAGCGGAGCTCAGTTCGCCGAAGAAAGCTACCGCTTGCACGAACAGCAGTTTAACCACAACATCAGTCGCCGCATACCGCTCGTCTTCTACAGCTCGCACCTCCATTTCGAGCAGACCAACATTACGCCGGATTTTATCCCCGAAGGGGTTGGAGGGTTCTTTGAATTTTTGAAGGGACGCGTTGTTATCCCCTATGACGGCTCGCTGAAACGATTTGAGCATGTTATTCGGCATGAGCTGACGCATGTGTTCATGCACAGCAAGATCAATCGCGTCCTGCTCGATCATCGTCAAGCGCAGGACCGCACCCCGCCCTTGTGGTTCACAGAAGGATTGGCTGAGTTCTGGTCGACCGACTGGGATACGCAGGCTGAAATGGTGATGCGGGATGCCGTGCTGAGCAATTATGTTGTCCCGCTCAGCGACATGGACAGAATTTATGGCTCCTTCCTCATGTATAAAGAGGGTCAGAACCTCCTGTCGTTTGTTGCGGAGCGCTATGGTCCGGAAAAAATCCTTCTCCTCATGGAGAATTTCTGGAAAGCGGCGTCATTCAATGACGTCATGAAAATGACCATCGGGAAGACATACAAAGAATTTGATGAGGACTGGATTTACCATCTGAAGAAAAAGTACTACCCGATCATTGCCCGGGAGGATATGCCGAGCGGCGTCACGAAAAATGTCGTTGATGTTGGTTTCAATATGAAGCCGCTGTTCTTCAACCGGGATGGGAAACGCGAAGTCTATTATATCGGCAATCAAACGGGCTATACCAGTATCTATCGCGTCGATCTGGACAAGGAGAAACCTGCACCCGAGGTTCTGGTGGAAGGCGAGCGAACGAACGAATTCGAGGCATTCCACCTTTTTCAGAACAAGCTGGATATCTCAAAGGACGGGATCCTGGCGTTCGTCACCAAGAGCGGGGAGACCGATGTTCTCCACTTGTTTGATCTGAAGTCGGAAAAGATGCAGGAGCCTCTCCGGTTCACAGACCTCGTCGTGCTCGGGTCGCCCTCCTGGTCTCCGGATGGAAATCGCATCGCGCTCTCCGCCGTCGACAAGGCGGGAATGAGTGATCTCTACATTTTCGACCTGACCTCCCGCTCGCTCAGTCGGCTGACAAACGATCTCTATGAAGATCGTGATCCGGCATGGTCTCCGGACGGTTCAACAATTATCTTCAGTTCCGACCGGACCACGTTCGGGAAAGAGGGATACCTCAATCTCTTTAGCTACAATGTCTCCTCTGCAGAAATCGAGTATGTGACGATTGGTCGTGCGAATTTTCTTTCCCCGTCGTGGTCGCGGGATGGCAAACTCCTGACCTTTACGTCCGACATCGACGGTGCGCAAAATGTGTGGGCACTGGATATGACCCTTCCCAGGCTCTCTCGTCCGATGGTCAAAGTGACGCACCTGACGACGGCTGCTCAGGATCCCAGCTGGACTGATCGCGATGAAATGGTCTTTACGGCATTTGAGAATTTCAGCTTTCAGATCAAGAAGATCGGAGGCATTTCCGCTCTGTTGAGTTCTGCGCCGGAGAAAAGAGATTTTCGGTTCAATGTGAACAAGGATCAATGGGAAGCCCTACGGCTGGAATCTTCTTCCATCGAGGCGAATTATCGCTACACCGGAGATTATAAACTCGATATTGCGCAGAGCCAGGTTTCCACCGATCCGATATTCGGAACGTCCGGCGGGGCAGCAATCGCCATGAGTGATGTTCTGGGAAACGATCAGTACTACTTTCTGATCTATAACACCGCACAGGCTCGTTCCGAATTCCTTGAAAGTTTCAACATCGCCATCTCGCGCATTTCGCTCAGCAAGCGGGCCAACTACGACTATGGGATTTTTCATTTCGCCGGATATCGATACGACTTGACGGATCCGAATGTGTACTACTACGAGCGGGCGTTTGGCGGCTACTTCGTTCTGAGGTATCCTCTCTCGCAGTTCCGGCGGTTCGAAACCGGCGTGACGGTCAGCAATTCCGACAAGGATATTTTCATTGAGCCGGTGCCGCGGAAAGCGCTGCTGGTCTCGAGTTCTTGCTCGTACGTTGCGGACAATTCACTCTCGGGTCCCACAGGGCCGCTCGATGGATCGCGCACCCGGCTGGAGCTGGCGTACACCACCGACGTTCAACATTCCAACGTCAGTTATTACACCATTATTGCTGACCATAGAAACTACTGGAGGCTTTCCACGCGGAGCACGCTTGCCTCCCGCGTGAATCTCTGGTACAACGACGGAAAGGAAGCGAGAAGGTTCTTTATGGGCGGAAGCTGGGATTTGCGCGGATGGCCGCGTTGGGAAATCCTCGGTCAGAAAATCTGGTTCATGAGCCATGAGCTACGATTTCCGTTTGTCGACCAGCTTGCTCTCCGGTTTCCTTTCGGCGGACTCGCCTTCAGTTCGATCCGTGGGGCTCTTTTCACAGATGTGGGAGGAGCGTGGGATACACAGTACACGGACACGAAAGGAAGTGTTGGTGCAGGCGTTCGCTTCAATTTCGGTGGAATCGTCGTTCTGCGCTACGACATCGGCAAGCGCATCGAAAACAACATGGCGAAGTTTCAGGATGGTCTGTTCTATCAGTTCTTCTTTGGATGGGACTTCTAACGTTGAGAGATCGCGGAGCCAAAATATCTTGTGTTCAAACAACTGCACACCGACTGACGGTTCTGGTTTTCTGTATTGTTTTGATCCTCCTCGGTTCCAGTTGCGGGAGTATTCGCATCCAGCGGAGTTTTGCTCCGAAGCCCTATGATTGGTTGACGTACGGCGGCACTCCTTCGCGGACGAATGAGAGTTTTTCAACCATCATGCCCCCGCTGAAGCCGATGTGGGAGTACGACGCCCTTGGAGGTATCTCCGGATCGCCGCTGGTGAGGGACAGTGTCATCATCGTCGGGACATTGCGGGGAGAGTTGCATGCGATCAATATTGTGACCGGAGACCGGATGGGCTATGCCGTGATGGAATCTGCGGTCTTGGGAACGCCTGTGTGGGATGGAAGGTATGCCTACGTCCCCTGTGCTTTGGGAACAGAAACACTCCTGTGTATGTCCCTTCGTGAAGGCACTCGCAAATGGACAGGGAAGTATGGTCCGATTGAAACATCGCCGCTCCTGGTCGGAGAGTTTCTCTACGTTGTCACTCTCGACGGGGTGCTCGAGTGCGTGAAGAAAGAGGACGGGCTGGAATTTTGGAAGTATGAATTTGCAGAGAAGGAGAAGCGCAAACCTGTGCGATCTTCTCCTGCAACGGACGGCGAGGTGATTGTCTTCGGTACGGACGGAGGCGATGTCTTTGCAGTGGAACGGTTAAGTGGGAAGCTGCGATGGAAGTACCAAGCAACTTCGAGCGTCTTTGCCACACCCGTTCTCTCCCATGGCGTATGTGTTGTCGGTGCCATTGACGGTATGCTCTATGCTCTTGACATACGAACAGGAGAATTGCGATGGAGGTATGAAACCGGTTCACGAATCTTTGGACCGGCGGCTGCTACGCAGACTCAGATATTCATCGGGACAGCGGATGGAAAAGTCACTGCCCTGAGCCTGGAGAGCGGCAAGAAACTCTGGAGTTTTTCCTGTCGCAGCGTTGTGAGTTGTGCTCCCCTGGTGGCCGGAGATGTTCTCTATGTCGGATCTCAGGATCGATACCTGTATGCGCTGCGCGTGGCCACAGGCGAAAAAATCTGGCAATATGAAGCTCCGGGACGAATCAAGGTTCCGCCCGTCATCTGGGGAGACGTGATGATCCTGTCGTACGAAGACCGATACATCAGCGCATTGAAGACGGCACAGCAATGAGGAAGAGCCTCATCATAGCGTCTGTCCTTTTGTGCTCGAGTCTCTTCAGTCAGACCTCTCAGC
>PMZI01000081.1 GCA_003170475.1 Ignavibacteriota bacterium
AAGGTCCTTTTAGGACGTGACATTGGCGACAGTCGTTCTCTCGGTTCGTCTACGGCCGCTTGGCCGCCAAGTATCGCTTCACTTCAGATGCGACGACAAGCTCTTCGTTCGTTGGAATGACCGCCACCTTGATCTTCGATGAGTCGTGCGA
The DNA here is from genome assembly GCA_003170475.1 of Ignavibacteriota bacterium. Classification (GTDB taxonomy): domain Bacteria; phylum Bacteroidota; class Ignavibacteria; order UBA10030; family UBA10030; genus UBA9647. The sequence goes on from PMZI01000081.1 coordinate 152, forward strand.
AATGAGCCCCTCTTTTGGATTGGCGTTGTTTCTCGCGTCGTCGAGCACGACGCCGAGGTTTTCCATGTTGTCGATGATGGCTTTGCGGAGGCGGGGAGAATGTTCTCCGGCTCCGGCAGTGAACACGATGCAATCGGCGCCGTTCAACGCAACCAGGTATTCCCCGATGTATCTCTTCACATTGTAGACAAACGTCTTGAACGCAAGCTCGGATCGCTTGTCTCCGTTGTCCATTCCTTGTTCGATATCCCGAAAATCGCCGCTCGTTCCTGATATTCCATAGATTCCGCCCTTGGACATCAGGATCTTGCCGACCTCTTGGACAGAGAGATTCTCCTGCTCCATGAGGTACAGTAAGCCGAACGGATCGAGATCGCCCACGCGTTTCGCATTCGGTAACCCACTCTGCGGACTCATTCCCATAGACGTATCGATCGACCAGCCGTCTTTGATGGCGCAGATAGAGGAACTTCCACCAAGGTGGCAGGAGATGACTTTCTGAGCGCCGAACAATTCCTTTGCCCGTATACCGATGTACCGATGAGAGGCTCCGTGAAAGCCATACTTGCGGATCCCGTGCTTCTCATAGTACTCGTACGGGATGGCGTACAAGTATGCCTCCGGAGGAATGTTGACATGGAAATGGGTTTCGAATAATCCAATGCGCGGAATTGAAGGAAGCAGACTCTTGAAGATGGAAATGGCCAGCACATAAATGTCCGTGTGCACCGGCGCGAGTAACCGGTACTCTTCCATCGCCTTGAGCACGTCGTCGGTCAACTCAACACATCCGGTAACTCCCTTCGCATGCACAGTCTTGAATCCGACGGCCGCGAGGTCATCGATGAGGTGAGCTTCCTTCATCGAAGTCAATGTGAGGTTGACAGCAGAAGGATAATCATGCACGGGTTGTTTGAGCACGATCTTCTCTCCGCCCGTGAGATTGAATGAGTAAATGCCTTCCTCCTCGCCTATACGTTCCACGTTTGCCTGGAACAGGACCTGCATGGTGGCAAGATCGTACAGCTTGCACTTGAATGAGGTGCTACCGGGGTTAGCGATGAGGAGGGTCATGATGAGTCAATGGACAAATCCGAAATTCTGAAAGATGGGACCTAAACTAAGTTCGTGCTTTTGTTCTGAGTTTGTTGTTTGGAGTCTGTTTGATGTTTCGATATTCGGATTTAGAGTTTCTCTAGCGTTTCGAGAGCTTAGCGATCACCTGTTCCGCAATCTGCCGAATCTTCTGTTCGCTGATGGAATCGCTGGATGCATGCGATTGGTACGACTCCGATGTATTGCTTGGCATTGGTGTGGCGTCGCATGTTGTGACGCGACCCGGCAAGTTGAATTTGTCGCGTAGCGTCATGAGGCGGTCCCGTTCGTATTCCGGCAAAACGTTCATGTTCCCCAACTGAATCGCTTTCCAGACAATATTCGCCGTGTGCTCGAGCGTTTCCAGTTTGTGATATGCGTTGAGAACATCGCTTCCCAAAGTCAGGGTACCATGATTTTGAAGAAGCACGGCGTCAGAGTTCTGGATGAGGTCACGAATACTGTCCGGAATCTCCATCGTCGAAGGGAGTCCGTACGGAGCCAATGGGACAGCCCCAATCACGATGATCGCCTCAGGAAGAACGCACTTGTTGAGAGGAATTCCGGCCACGGCAAAGCTCGTGGCATAGGGTGGATGAGCATGAACAACCGCCTTGATGTCAGGGCGGGCCTTGTAGACTTCCAGATGCATTTTTACTTCACTCGAGGGGCGGTACTTCGAATTGCTGGAAACGGCCTTCCCCGTTCTATCGACCTTAATGATCATGTCGGTGGTCATGAATCCTTTGCTCACCCCCGTGGGAGTTGTGAGCAATTCACGGTCGTTCAGCACCGCACTGATGTTTCCATCATTTGCTGCCACATACCCGCGTGTCCAGATTCGTTTACCAACCTCGACGATAAGTCGTCTTAGTTCTTGTTCGTCCTGCATTGGTGTGCTTCCTTCCAATTCCCTGTGGAAAAGTCCCGCAATAAGTCGCCATCGTCAGGGTGAGCCCCGACCTTCGTCGGGGTAAGCTCCGCTGAACCCTGACAGTAGCATTATGTTACACGTTTCGACTCCCCGCCTGCCTCACGGAATTCCAGAATGCGGGCAAGCGCTCAACGTGGCGGGCTTTCTGTTTGAAGGCCTAAATCAAATCCCTCAGAACGTCTTCGTGTGGATTTCTGATCAGCACATAGCCGGCGAGCATGCCGTCTTCTTTCACTGCATCGATCGCCGGATGAACTGCAGCCTCCAGCGGAGCAATATCGCCGGTCAGCACGACAATTCCTTTTCCACCGACTGCCATTGCTACATGCACCCGTACGATGTCGAGATCGGCTTCTTTGACGGCGCAGTCGGCAGCCTTGATCGCTGAAGCGACAGAAAATGTCTCGATGATCAGCATCGCAGGGATCTTTGTACCGAATTTCGTCTCGAGTGTTGTCGTGCCTGCAATTGCCGGGAAGACACGAGGATCTACCTTCGGGATCACCGTGAGATTCACGACAGAAAACTCTCCGACTTCACGGGCGATATTGATTGCTGTTTCGACGTCCCCAACGGTTCCCCGGATGATCATCAAGTACTTGCCGGAGCAGATGGATCGTGCAACCAGCTTTTCCACGTTCGCGTGTTTCAATACCTCATCCTGAACGTGGTAACCTTTGTAGATGCTCGCCAACTCAATGATGCCGATCGCGTCGCCCTGTTCCATCACATTCTCTCAATGGTAATTTCGTCTTCGGTGACCTTTTTGACGACCCCGTCGATGGAAGCATGCATCGTGCACGAAATCTCGGATGATGCCTCGCCGATCTGGTCGTATATTTTCACGCGATCCCCTTCTTTGACCGTCGGGCGCGCCGGCGTGCCGGCGTGCTGTCGCAGAGGGATGCGAACGCGGTTGGGATGGACATTCAGTTGTTTGAGCGGACCCTCATCGCGAAACTTGGTCACGTCGAGCCGCTGCTTCAATTTTGCAACCGGCACTTGGCGGTATTCGAACATCGGATGAAGCATGGGCTTTTCACCGCTCATCGTTCGTTTCTCTGCCCTCGCCAATCGCTTGTCGATGAGCGTCGCGCCTTTGGGATCCAATCCCTCTGGGCAAGCATACATGGTGCAGAGATTGCACTCGCAGCAGGAGAGATTTCCCGGATTCATCAGGGGCTCATCTTCTCGGGTGAACATCCGGTTGCGCATCGCCAGCTCGGGTCGGACGGGATGACCAAGCAAATACCTGGGACACAGTTCAGTGCAGAACGAACATTGATCGCATGCCGCCTTCGCAATAATATCGACCGCATGATCGGTGCTGAACCGACGGTACATCGTCACGCAATGGTGGTCGGCAGGGAGGACAATGAGAGCTGAAGTCCGTTTTGATACGACGTTATTAAGATCATGCTCGAGCACACCCATCATCAAACCTCCGGAGCGGACGACATGCTCCTCGGCAGTGATCTTGAAATGGGAGAGGACTTCCGCGTATGATATTCCTACCGGGACTTCGACGGTGGCTGGTTCCTCCACTGCGCCTGCAACGGAAATGAACTTGGTCACGACAGGCTTGTTCATGCCGATATTGTACAGCGTCTCAACATTTTGCACGACACATCCTACGGAAAGGGGAAGGGCGCCCGGTGGCACGATTCTCCCTGTCGTCATATAGATGAGGGTTACTTCATCGCCGGCGGGATAGACATCGTCGATCGCCTGAACCCTGATGTTTCCCGAGACCTTCGATTCCAGCAGCCGAATCTCTTCGTGGTGTTTTTCTTTGATCCCGATGATGCCTTCACGAGCACCTGTCAGTTGCATCGCGATCTTGAATCCATCCAGCACCACGTCGCCGTGGTTACGAAGGATCTGCATGTCTTTGTGCAGCAGCGGCTCGCACTCCGCTGCGTTCATAATGATCGTGTCCGGATTGGAATTCAGCTTGACGTGGGTAGGAAAGCCCGCACCGCCGGCTCCGATGATACCCAGATTCTGAATTTCCTTTATGGTCAACGAACACAAACTCCTTCCACTACCGATCCGTGTACTCAATCTTGTCGACGATGGCCATGATCAGAGTCCTGATGGGGGCAAGCTCGATATGGAAAACGTCCCGTGCAACTCCTGGGGCACCACCGCAGACAACGATGTCGCCGATGTTCGCTCCCACATAGTCAACAGCGACCCACTCCTTTCCGTGAGGTTTCCCGTCAGGATTCACAGGCTGGACGACATAGACCGTCTTGCCGTCGTACGCTTTGTGCTTAGCTGCCGAAACAATCCTTTTTTCAACTCGTGCGAGAAACATCAGGAAATCTCCTCCACGAGTTCCACGATGGCGGCATTGACCGGCGCGAAGCCGCTGTCAAAAGCCTGAGTCGCGTCTGTGCTTGTCACATAGACGACGATGTCGCCGCCGGTGGCGAGGTTCAAAGGGTCTGCGGCGACGAGCGGAAGATCATTCTCCTTCAAGTCCGATGAAACCGGTTGGACGATGGAGAGACGACAGCCGATCAACTCGGGCGTCTTTTTTGAGGCCCACACGTTCCCAATGACAATGCCAAGCTTCATTTTCGCCCTTGAGCTGAATGCGTGATCTGAAGATCGTCGATGATCGCCATGATCACTGCGTCGATGGGCGCGTTCCTGGTTGTCTCGGTCATCCGGGCGGAAGACCCGTACGAGAGAAGAACAAAACTCCCTTCGCCTGCCTGCACCGCATCGACGGCGACATGGTAGGTGTTCAGAGGATTCCCACGGTGATCCACTTCCTTGCATAGCAGAAGCTTCTTCCCGTTGAGGTTTTCGTCCTTCTGCGTCGAAACGACCGTTCCGACTACTTTCGCGAATATCATAGGTTCTTAACCTTTGAGTGACTTGTCGATTTCTTCAACCGGACGGGGAATAACCAACTGAGAAACAACCTCGCCGACCTTGGAAGCGGCGTCTGCGCCGGCTTCGATTGCGGAACGAACGGATGCAACGTCCCCTTCGATCAGAAACGAAACGTATCCGCTTCCGACCTGACGCCATTCCACCAGTTCAACGTTGGCCGCTTTGACTGCAGCGTCCGCACCCTGAACCAACGGTGCAAATCCTTTTGTCTCCAGAATCCCGATTGCGCTTTTTGCTGCCATTGTGATTTCTCCTTACTCCAGTAATGTGTGAGTTCAAAGCCTGAATCAAGATAGAAAGCCTGGGAATGTTTCTCGCCAAGTCGCAAAGAACGCTAAGAACAACTCTAAATGCTTTTCTTTGCGGCTTGGCGTCTTTGCGAGAGTTCTTCTAGACAAATCGCAGCGCGCCGTGCGTCATGATGCGGCGCTTGCGGACAAAATTTAACGGAGTGCAAATTCCTTCTCCGGTCGGTGTCGCAATGGTGTGGGAAAAATATCCTTCACCCAGATCTCCACCGTCGCCACGAAGCGTTCCGCCGTTGATGGTGTGAACATCGCAGTCCATCACGCGGGTGTACTCTGTGGCTCGATTCATATCCCGTGTAAAGATGCTCGCCGTGTGCCTGAATCCGTGCTCTGCTTTCAGTGATGCCTGAAGCCCGTCTTTGAAGTCTTTGACTTTCACGACAGGAATGCAGGAGGTCATCTGCTCGGCAACCACCCAGGGATGCTGACGGTCGGTTTCGCCGAATAAAAGCGGGACGCTCTCGGACAGAGTCAGCCCGATCGCCTTCCCGAGAACGTTCGCATTCCGCCCAACGTAATCGCGGCTGATGAGCCAGTGTTTGCCTGACTGGAACAACGCTATTTTTCCTAACGCGTCCATCTGACTTGGCGTCAAGCGTATGTTGCCGGCCTTTTGCATCTCGCTCATGAACTTCTCGAAGACCGATTCGACAACAAAAATCTCTTTCTCCGCGATGCAGAGTACGTTGTTGTCGTAGCCGGAGCTTTGCGTGATTTCGGTCGCGGCCAACGTCAAATCGGCCGTTTCGTCTACGAGCACCGGCGGATTACCGGGACCCGCGGCGATGACCTTCTTCGGACAATTCATGGCCATCGCAACCATTTCAGGTCCTCCCGTCACCGAAAGGAGGTCCACATGTTCATGGTTGAAGAGGATCTTTGCTGTCTCGAGCGTTGGCTCTGCAACACAGTTGACGAGGTTCGGAGGAGCATCGGCTTTCACCATGTACTGGTTTGCCAGCTGTATGACCCTGGCGTTGACCCGTTTGGCGGCCGGATGCGGGTTGAACGCGATCGTGTTTCCGCCCGCGAGCTGAATGATGATGTTGTTAATCATCGTGGGACCGGGGTGCGTCGCCGGAGTAATGTTACCGATCACGCCGAACGGCGCATAGACATCAAGAGCCAAACCGTTGCGTCCGGACCATGCCTGTGGTTGCAGATACTCGACACCGGGACTGTTTTCTGCGGCGTTAACAAGTTTCGCGATCTTGTGCTCCACTCGCCCCATCCGGGTTTCTTCAACTGTCATCCTCGCGAGTTCTTCCTTGTGATCCAGCGTCATCTGCCGGACGGCATCGGTGATTTTCTTTCTGCACTGCACACTGCGTGTCCTGTAGGATTGAAACGCCTCATACGCCGCTTCGACGGCATCATTCATGTCGTCAAATACACCCCACTGGCCTTTCCCGCCGGTTGCAGCGGGAGTCGAGGCATCAAGCTGCCCGACCACCTGCCGTACAACCTGCTCCACCAGCTCTTTCAATTGAACGTCATTCATGTCCACTGTGAGCCTCGATTATTTTCCACCCTTTTTCCCTGACGACATAGCTTCAAGCGGGAAGTGTGGGGTCAGTTTGTCCGAAGGACGTGGAATGACGAGCGAACATGCGACATTGCCGATCGCTTTCGCAGCCGTCACACCTGCATCGACCGCTGCTTTGACTGCTGCGACTTCGCCCCGCATGATAATGCACACTCTGCCACCGCCGACTTTGACCCACTTTCCGAGTTTCACGTTTGCTGATTTAACTGCAGCATCGGCTGCCTGAACGGCAGACGTAAAACCCACCGTTTCGATTATTCCCAATGCATCGATCATTGTTCTGTCTCCTTATTTTTCAATTCCGAGTAATTCAAACACATCTTCGTGCGCCGAAGGGATGATATTCGTGCTGACGATTTCTCCCACTTTTGCTGCCGCCTCAGCGCCAGCTTCCACCGAGGAACGGACCGCGCCGACCTCTCCGCGGACGATGACAGTCACGAACGCGCTCCCGACCTCGACCCTCTTGATAAACTCCACATTCGCCGTTTTGAGCATGGCGTCGATGGCTTGTATCGCTCCGGTGTTTCCGCGCGTTTCGACAAAACCCAAGGCTACTCGCGACATTGGACCTCCATTAGTTTGTTGTTGGAATGCTCTTCAGTATCAATTTCTTATTCCTCAAGACACCTCTGGCTCCGGGGGTGATGACTGTCCCGGCCGGGACGGCGATTTCCTTGATCTCGGGTGCCAGTGAAATCAGGTGACGTTCAAGGAGAACCGGGCTCCGAAAACCGCTCATGTCGACAACGTGAACAGATGCATTCGGAGGAGACACCGCTTTGATATTCTTGCTCTGGGGCGGACCGAAATCCACCTTCACTCCTCGTCTTGACAGCTCAGCCATGACTGCGGCCACCACCTTGTTTACCAATTCTTCCATCGATAAATTCGTCACTGACCAAATCCCTTACTTGTTCTTACTATAGATGAACTTTGACCCGGCAGAGACGGAATCAATGATGCCGACGATGGTATTGTCGGTTGCTGCATGGGTTGTTTTCGAAGTCATCCGGGCAGAGGAAGACGCGCACAGAAGCACCACGTCTCCGTCGCCCGCATTGACGGTGTCGATACACGCCGCCGATTTACCGGTGTCGGCCAGTGTCTCGTCGAGATAGCTCACCACCAAGATCGGCAATCCATCGACGTTTCCTTCCTTCCTGGTCGAAACAACCTTTCCGATAACTTTTCCTATCTTCATATCCTGTTCCCCGATCTGCCCAAGAATTCCACAAATGTCTCTACTCTGACATTTGCGGCGTTGGCATCGTCTGTATCAAGATGTATCTGTATCTTCCAATTGTCGTTCGTTCGGATGAGAACGTTTTCGAACACCGTCGGCTTCTCCCCGCCTATCCGCACCATGCAGTAGTCCCCCTCTTTCACACCGAGGCGTGCCGCATCAGCTGTCGTCATGTGGAGATGACGGTTGGCGACAATCGCGCATTTCTCCAGGTACACTGATCCGTTTGGACCGACCAGCGTCAATGGGGCAGCCTCCTTGAGGTTGCCGGAGTTCGTGACGGGGGGATCGATGCCCAGGAAGATCGCATCGGTGAGAGAAACTTCGACCTGGTCGTAATTTCTGAGTGGTCCGAGAATGCGGACGCCCGGAATGCTCCGCAGCTTTGGTCCGACGATGGTCAGTGTGTGGATCGAGGCAAACTCTCCCGGCTGGTAGAGGGGACGCATCGATTCAAACTCCGCCTTGTCGCCGAAAAGCTGATGGAACGTCTTTGAGGTAAGATGGATGTGACGGTTAGAAATACCAAGCGGGATGCGGAATGACTGCTGGCTCGATTCCCGGTTTGAACTCTCTCGATGCGGTTCAGACTGCAGAACGGCATGAACAGACTTCACTATGATATCGATGAGTTCTTCTTGCGGAACTGAAGCAGTCCCTTTCACACACGAGCATTGCTCATTCGTGTTCAATCGTTGAAACTCCTGCCGTGTTCATCAAAAGGTGGTAACATTTCGGTGCGGGGGGAAAAACTGTGGACGATCAGCAATTCATCATAATGACGCCGAATTCGTCCACTTCCAATCTGTCAATGTATCAGGTAAAAGTCAACGGGGATGGAGAATGGATTCTCGGGCTCGGCGACGTAACTTGTTGACTCTGAGAAAAGAGTCCACGTACATGCACTGTGGGCACTGTGCAACAAGCGGTTCTGCGGTTCCACTCAGGAGGTGTTTTACTAATGCAACAGCGTTTCGCATTTCTGCATTCGGCGAGTGCGGCGATTTTGGCGGGGGCTGACTAATTCTTGTGGTGACAGTGAAGAGATGTGAAAACAAGAAGAGGGCGTCCAATAAGCCATAGTTGTCATTTTGAGGATCCCGACGTGTCGGGAGACGGGAAATCTAGGTGAGCACGGATCGGATTTCTCACTTCGTTCGAAATGACGGCATGAAACATCGGGATCGAAATGATAGCTACAGGTTCTTGGACAAGTTCTTTGTGCTAGAAAAATGCAGGGGGCGTTCTAGAGATTCTTGTGTATGATCTTTGCCGGATCAAATCCATTGAATCGCGTCGTCGACGCAGTGCCGTAGGCGCCGATGTTTACAGTGTAGAGGAAATCTCCAACTTCCAGATTTCCCGGGAGCTCTGCAGACAGAGTGATCTTATCGAAACTGTCGCACGTCGGTCCCACTACTGCGCAGATTTCCGTCGGTCCCTCCTTAAAGGCGTGGAAATTCGGGATCCAGTGGTCGTAGACGACACCGGAGTACGTGTGATAAACGCCGTCGTTGATGTGGTAGAAGATCTTCCCATCTCTGCGTGCTTTTCCGATGATTTCCGCCACAAGCGTGGCGGTAGTTGCAGCGATGAACCTGCCCGGTTCAGCCAGAATCTCAATGTCCTCCGGGAACAGCCTCTTGAATTCGGAATTGAGGAGAGAGGCGAGCTTGGCAAACTCAGGTACTTGTGGATCGTAGGGGACGGGAAATCCGCCGCCGATGTCGAGAAGGTTCAGGCCGTAGCCCTTCTTTCTTGATTCGCGGAAAATGTCTGAAGCAATAGAAAGAGCTTGCGTGTAGTTGTCGAAGTTGGTGCACTGGCTGCCGACGTGAAAGCTGATCCCCTCGACCTTCAGACCCATCTCGAATGCATAATCGATCAACGCCATTGCTTCGCCCGGCTCGACACCGAACTTCGTGCTCATTTCCACCTGTGATCCGGTGTCGGGGACTTTCACTCGCACGACAAGGCCGGCAGTATTGCAGTACTCCTTCAGCTTCTTCACCTCATCGATATTGTCGTATGTTACAAGAGGTTTATATTGTTTGATCTTGCTGAGGGTCTGGCGGTCTTTGATGGTGTTGGAGAAGATGATCTTGTCCCACACGAAGTACTTCTTCTGATCTTTTTCGAAATGCCTGATGTACTGATACACCTGCATGAACTCATTGTAGGATGCCACATCGAAACTTGATCCTTCTTTGAACAGCGTTTCGATGATTTGCTGCGTGGAGTTTGCCTTGACGGCATAATAGCATTGAACGCGCGGCAGGTGCTTCTTGAAGATCCGGTAGTTCTCGCGTATGATGTCGTGATCGATGATGCACAGCGGCGTGCCGTGTTGAGCAGCAAGTTGAAGAAGTTCGGGTTTGAAGTCCAAGGGTTCTCCACAAAAGAAGAGGAAAAATCCTAAATGCTAAACTCTAAATCTCAAACAAATCCAAAATCCGAAATCAAAAATGTGAAACAACGGATACATTTCGGATTTGGAGTTTCCTTGATATTTCGAGTTTTGAGTTTCGCATTTGGATCTGGGTTTTATCCGCGTTTGAGTTTCTTCATCATTCCGCTCAGCTCATCCACCTCTTTGTTGTTCTCGAGGTATGATTCAATCAGCTTTGCGCGCAATTCGTCTCCGCGGTCATAAAGCCGTTTCAGCTTCTTTGGCTTCGCCGTTTGAATGACGTAGGCTGCGAGGAGAGGGAATGCCACGGTCACATCGATGTAGGCTGTAATCGTCTCTTCAAGTTTTGTCGGATCGATCTTGCCCCAGCTCACTGCCTCGCTCGGAGGTGCGCCGGAGAGACCGCCCGTATCTGGACGTGCATCCGTGATGTTGATGTCATAGTCCTGTCCCGCCTCCGGAATCATCAGGACTTCCTGGATCTGCGGTTCTGTCTGCAGGAGGAAGTTCTTCGGACTTCCGCCGCCGATCAGGAGGACGCCTGTTTTTCCCTTCTCGTACCGCTTCGCATTCAGGATGATTGCAGTTGAGTCGTTGACGTCAATGCTCGGATTGATCTTGAGTGTGAAGTACTCCTTCAGCCCCTTGGCCTCAGCGAGCAATTCCAATCCTGCGACATTCATACCGATGGTGGAGTCGCCCGGCGACGAGGTAAACACCGGGATGCCATTGCGATATGCGGCGGCAAGGACGCTGACTTCTCCGATCTTGTTCTTCTTTTCATATTCATTGACGACTTTGCCAAGGTGATGGTAGAATTCCCGCGTTCCCATCTCTTTCTGGAATTCCGGCCGCAGCATGATCTTCCGAAGAATGCGGTCGGTGGCCATGAGCACATCCTGGTAGTCGAACAAAATGTCGTAGATTCTGGTAACACCCTTGTCGCGCAAATCGGCGTCGTCAACATTATGGGTTCCACGGAACATCGGCATGTTGAAAGCATAATGGAGATCATGATACATGTTGGCGCCGGTCGCGACGAGCCAGTCCACGTAGCCGTGATTCATCAGAGGAATGATCGTCGAGGGTCCCAGACCTGCGGGAGTCAATGCTCCGGCAATGCTCAACCCGACGGTGACATCCTTTTGAGAATACTTGTCACGCATCAGCTGGCATGCAGCGCGCAATCGGCCGCCATTGTACGCGTCCAGATTGTCGATGACGTCAGAAAGGCTACTCTTTTTGGTGATGGGCTTTGGAAGAACCCTCTTGCCTGACAGGTATGATTCCCGGGTTGTCTGATGCTTCATATGATGATCCATGTGAATCCCTTTCTGTTTTGCCTGCACTGTGCCTTGAAACCACCGTGCAATGTTCATTCTTAAGATTAAGATGGGCCAAATTTAGCTTGATTTGCAACGATATGCAACGGATTTGAATAAGTTCGGATTTGATGCTTACTTGGTACAGGACCGGAATCGCCCTGCGTGAGCGCGCTAAACCTTTCCGTTCTTGACGCGACAAAAGGGAGACCGAGACAAGAGTAGTTGAAAATGGTACCCAGAACTCAAGAGGAGTCTTGATATGCTGACGAAATACCGAATGATGATTCCGCTTTCCGCGTTTTGCCTTTCGCTTTGCCTGGCTCAGGAGAACGTCCCGCAGAAATACCTGTCGGCCTATGATAAATACGTGGCTGGCCTGAAACGATACAATGCCTCTCTGGATCGCAATGTGGGTGACCAGCACAATCCGGTTCTATTCGGCGCCGAGCTTCTCGCCGCAAATTCCAACCGTGGTGAAGCGCTTCTCGAGCCGCGCACCTTGCGCTCCATCGAACTCACGGTCGATCGCTTCCGAGAACTGGGACTGAATGGAGTGACGGTGGCAATCGGCTATCCGATATTGACAGATGACGCACCCCACTCAACGGAGTATTTGAGTTTCTACAAGGCTGTCGCTGATCTGGTGCACAAGAAAGGAATGATCCTGTGTGTCAAGATTCATGTTCTATTTTCGGGGACGGTCTTTTCACCAGTCAAGAGTGATTTTTCAAAACTCACTGTTGAGATGCTGGCACATCAGAAGCAGCTGATGGCAGAGCGTGTCATCAGCGAGATGGCGCCAGAGTATCTGACTCTCGGAGGAGAACCGGACACAGAGGCGAAACTCACCGGCAATCGGAAACTTGACGATCCGGAGACATATTCTGGGATGGTACGCGCCATTCTCAAAGATCTGAAGAAGGGAAACACCCTCGTCGGTGTAGGGCAAGGAACATGGAGCACCCCTGCCTTCGCGAAAGCGTATGCGAAAACCGACGTGGACTTCATCAACATCCATATCTATCCTTTCGGGAAAAAAGTCCTCGAGGTTCTCGGTCAGATCATCGCAACCGCGAAGGAAAGCAACAAGCGCCTCATTCTCGATGAATGTTGGCTCTACAAAATGCTTCCGGGTGAAGGCGGAAGCGTTGCAGCATCTGCTGACATCTATCGGAGGGACGTCTATGGTCTTTGGGAACCGGCAGATGAGCTCTTCCTCGAAGCTATGGCGAAGCTCGCGAGTCAAAATCAAATCGAGTACGTCTCTCCGTTTTGGAGCCATTGCTTCTTCGCACATCGTGAGTACGACCCCGCCGATGAAAAACTCTCTTATCAGGAATTGAACGCGAAGTACTTGCCCGATGTGTCGCAAAACATGGTGTCGGGAACATTCAGCAAGACAGGATTGTTCTATTCTGATTTGGTGAAGAAATACGGGGGCCGTGGCACTTCGAAATAGATGCCAGGCAAGCGCCGATGTATCCATTCCCCTGTAGAGCGCAACGTGTCTGTTCCGTTTTCACTTGACCGAATCGATATTTATAGAGACATTCTTAGCGCATCAAGCGACCGGCTCATGTTTTTGGGAACGGCCTCCGGATCCGGGAAACATTCCCGGGGTTCGTCCGTTCCTNNCATCATCAGGAAGGTTCCCATGAAACGAGACCTCTTTGTCCTTCTCGGACTCTGTCTGTCCTTCACTCTGATTGCATTCGCGGGTGAAAAGAAGGAATTCAAGATCCCGTATGAGAAATACTCGCTCTCAAACGGGATGGACGTGATTCTTCACGTCGATCACTCGAACCCGATCGTTGCCGTCTATATCGTCTATCATGTCGGATCGGCGAGGGAAGAGAAGGGAAAGACCGGATTTGCCCACCTGTTTGAGCATTTGAGATTCAACGAATCGCAGGATGTTCCTCAGGGGCAATGGTTCAGGAAACTTCAGACCGCGGGCGCGACGAACGTCAACGGCTCGACGAACAATGATCGCACAAATTACTTCGAGGTGGTTCCGATTAACGCTCTTGAAATGGTCCTGTGGATGGAGTCTGATAGAATGGGATTCCTCCTGAGCAAGATCTCCCCACAGACATTCATTACTCAGCAGAACGTTGTCCAGAACGAAAAGCGTCAGGGTGAGAACTCACCCTACTCGCAGACGAGTTACATCGTTGACAAGTTGACGTATCCCGAGAACCATCCATACAACTGGCAGGTGATTGGATCGTTAGAGGACCTGTCGAATGCGAAGATTCAGGATGCGATCAGTTTCCACGACAAGTACTACGGTCCCAGCAACGCCACGCTTGTTGTGTCGGGAGATATCAATGTCGCCCAGACGAAGCAATGGATCGACAAATACTTTGCTGAGATTCCTTCGTCTCCGAAGCCGAAGTCGTTGGCGAAGATGCCGGTGAAACTCAATGAGACGAAACGTGCATCGTACGAAGACTACCTTGCCAATGCTCCGCAATTGACGATGACGTTCCCGACGGTTGAACAATACAGTAAAGATTCCTACGCGTTGACGTTTCTCGCGCGGATTCTCTCCGCGAGCAAGAAATCGCCTCTTTATAAAGTCCTCGTCGAAGAAAAGAAACTCGCTCCGTCCAGTTCGGGTGGAGGCGGTTTCGGGCGGGGAGGAAGAGGGGGAGGAGGGTCTGCAGTGACTGCCTTCCAGAGCAGTCAGGAAATTGCGGGAGCATTTCAGATTTCAGTCCGGGCTTTTCCAAACATCAAGTTAGGCGATGTTGAGGTAGCGATTAAAGAAGCGTTCGACCGGTTTGAAAAGGAAGGATTCTCGGACCAGGACGTTGCACGACAAAAGGCCGGACTGGAATATCGTTTCTACACATCTGCGAGCAGCGTGTTTGGTAAAGCGTCGCAACTTGGAAACTATAATCTCACCTCGGGTTCACCGGATTTCATGACCACCGATCTGCAGAACTCAATGAGTGTGACGAAGGACGATGTGTGGAGAGTCTATAACAAATATATCAAAGGGCAGAACTATGTCCTCCTGAGCACGGTCCCGAGCGGAAAGGCCGATCTCGCTGCTCCAAACTCGCCCGCATTTGTGGTGCCGGAGGAATCAGTAGACAAAGCCGGGACGAAGAGGGATGTCGGGGCATACAATCCCGCACCGATTCCGTCAAAGATTGACAGGACCAAGGAGCCGCCGAAGGGACCCGATCCAGCAGTCACCGTGCCTTCGATATGGACAGCCAAGACCTCGAATGGCATCCAGATGTTCGGAATAAAAAAGACTGACCTCCCGATCGTAGATTTTGCGATCACGATCACGGGGGGAATGCTCCTCGATGGTCAAGGCAAGATTGGTACCTCCTATTTGGCCGCTCGCCTGATGAACGAAGGTACGAAGAACAAGACGCCCCTTGAACTCCGTGAAGCGATTGAAGATCTTGGTGCCAATATCAATATCTCCGGAGGCGAAGAATCCATCACGCTCAGTGGGAGTTGCTTGTCCAGTAAGCTTAAAGAAGTCTTCGCGCTTTCGAAGGAGATGATGTTCGAACCGCGCTGGGACGAGAAGGAGTTTTCACTGGCCAAGGCTCAGACGATGGAATCTCTGAAGCGATCGGAGACGTCACTCACTTCGATTGCCTCCAACGTCTTTGGTAAGCTGATCTACGGTGATGACAACGTTCTTTCCAATACGGTGATGGGGACTCAGAAATCAATCGAAAGTATTACGATCGATGATCTGAAAGCCTACTACAACCAGTACTTCTCGCCGTCCATGGCGAAGATCATGGTCCTTGGGGATATCTCCAAAGAAGATGCCGTGGAACTCTTTGATGGATTGAAGAACTGGAAAGCAAAAGACGTGAAACTCCCTGATTTCAAGATCACGAACCCTGCCAAGCCGGGAGTGTACTTCGTCGACGTCCCGAAGGCAAAGCAGTCTGTCTTCAACGTTGGGCACGTCAGCCTGGCGGCATCGGATCACGACTACTACAAAACTATCATCATGAATTATAAACTGGGGGGAGATTTCTCCAGTGTGTTTAATATGATCCTGCGCGAAACAAAGTCGTTCACCTATGGAGCGCGTTCCGCGTTTTCGGGAACATTGTATCCCGGCGCATTTCTGATGTCGACGTCGGTGCAGACAAATGCAACATTTGAAACTGCGCAGATCGTCAAGGAGGAGATCGCGAAATATCGCCAGGGAATCACGGCCGACGACTTGAACCTCGTGAAGAGCACTCTGCTGAAGAGCAATGCCGGTAGATTCGAAACTCTCCAGCAACTGAGCGGAATGTTGAGTCCCATCGTCACGTATGGCTTGCCATTCGACTATATCAAGCAGCGGGAGGCAATGGTGCAGAAGATGACTCTGGATGAGCACAAAGCTCTTTCGCAGAAATACCTGCAGCCTGATAAGCTGGTCTTCGTCATCGTTGGTGACAAGGAGACACAGTTCGACAAGCTGAAAGAACTGGGCTTGGGCGATCCGATTCTCCTGGACAAAGATGCGAAACCGGTGACGAAGTAGAGGAAGCTTCATCAATAATACACTTCACGGAGACGCCCCTTTCAGGGGCGTCTCCGTTTTTGTCGGTGCCAGGACTTTGACTCTGACGTTTCAGAGTTGGTTATTGAGCGGGCCGAACTTCATTCTGCCCCCTGTACCCGATCTTCGGCAACAATGATCCGATTCGTTTGGGGAACCACCAGTTTGCAGTTCCGAAGAGCTTCATAAGAGTGGGGACAAGCACGATCCGGATCAACGTCGCGTCGATCGCGACGGCGAACGCAAGCCCGAGCCCGAACTCGCGCGTAGCGGTGAGTTGCGTGAATCCGAACGATCCAAACAACACTACCATGATGAGAGCGGCACTGGTGATCAGCCCGCCGGTGTGTGCCAACCCGCTGGCTACTGCCTCACGATTGTTACCCGTCCGCTCGTACTCTTCACGAATGCGACTCAGCAGGAAGACCTCGTAGTCCATTGACAGACCGAAGAGGATCGTGAAGAGCATAAGAACGATGAACGAATTGAGCCCTCCGGGAGGCACCAGTCCGATCAGGTTCGCGCCGATCCCATCCTGAAATACATAGACGAGAAATCCGTACGATGCCAGCACGGAAAGCAGATTCATCACGATTGCCTTGAATGGTATGATGACGGAACGGAAGACGAAGGCGAGAACGAGAAACGTTGTCACAAGGACCACAGGAACGACACGCTTCAGACTGCCGAACAGTTCATCGTCGAAATCCAGAATTCCAGCACTGAATCCACCGATCCGAACCTCGAGACCGGCATTTCGGGCGTCGGTCCATGGAGAATTGCGCAACTCATGCACCATGTTCATGACTTCTTTCGATTCCGGCTCGGACCGTGTTACCACGAAGATCAGCGCAGTCCTGCCATCGGCAGACAGTACCTTCGCAGCTCCTTTTTGAGCAAGCGGCGGAAGATCTTCGGTTCTGTGGATCATCGTTCCGAACGATCCAAGCATCGCCAGAAGGGACGGGAAGCCGCCTGTTATTGCCACACGCTGATCGGCCGCGAAATATGAACTGAGGGAAATGATGGCTGCCTGGTGTTCCTGAGACCAGAGCGTCTCTCCTTCACGACAAGAAACGAGCACGCCGATCGGTCCCATCCAACCTGCGGAAAAGTTCTTCTCGAGAATCTCAAATCCCTGCCGTGCTTCCATCGTGGGCGATAGATCCCGCACGCCCATGTTCCATGGGGCGAGTCGCCGAGTGGGGAGTATCAACACGCCAAGAATGATCACCGTTGGGATCAAATAGCGCATCGGTCTGGCCATCGCCTCGTGGGCCCATCGTGACCAGATTCTGCCCATCTCGGTTTGCGGCTTCGAACGATGAGGCCAATTCACTCGCTTGCCGATGAGGATCAACACCGCAGGGAGAAGAGTGAGCGTTGCCAACACTGCCGTCAGCACCACAGTGACGCCGCCGATCGCAAGCGTGTGCAGAAATCCGACATGAACCTGAAAGAGCGCAGCGAATCCAATGCAGACCGCGAGGCCTGAGATGAGTACGGCATGTCCGGCCGCCAGAGTCGCAATCTCGACCGCGACAGGGAATGAGGCGCCACGTGCCAGCTCCTGGCGGCATCGACTCACGAGAAAGAGCGCGTAGTCCACGCCCACCCCCAGACCAACCATCGTAACGGCGTTCTCCGCGAAAACGCTCACCGGCATAATTGCGCTGATCGCATACAACACGGCGAGGGCAACCGCCGTTGCGCCCAGGGCAAGTAACAAAGGGAGGCTTGCCGCGATGGGTGCTCCGAACACGATGAGAAGAATGATCAGGGTGAGTGGAACGCCGAGGCGTTCTGCTTTCAAGAGGTCGTCGGATGAGTTGACATCGAGATCGTGAAACATGGACACCATGCCGGTCAGCTTCACCGAGAAGCTCCGCTCAAGCCCTGTGCCCGCAATGGCTGCCCGGATCCGTTCGACGTTTGTCTCCGCTTCGAAGAATGTTGCGGCCGGCGGCGTGACGAGCAGGAGCGCCGTGTGACCATCGCGGCCGGCGAGACGCTTGTCACCGGTATTCCAGAGATGTTGCACACCATGCATTCCTGAGGCATTGAGTGCGTGCTCAACCGTCATCGCAGCGGCGGCGAAACGCGGATCGGTGACTGGAACATCTTCTGAAACGAGTACTGCAGGAAACACAAACGCAGAGCCGTCGCCGAATGCCCGGTTTAAGTCTCGTGAGACCAGTTCCGAAGGGCTGCCCGGCACCGCATCGGTGCTCCCACGAAGAACTTCCGAAAGATGCGGTGCATACGAGGCTGCGAGTGCAAGAATTGCCGCCCACATCATGATCACCGCCAGCGGCCGACGAAGAACAAACTGCACAAGGGTACGCATGAGAGGACTCCCTTCGATTATTGTGCTTTAAGGAATCGTGTCTGCTTGATCTTAGCCTTGTCGCCTGCGAAGGGGCCTTCACCCAGTCGGTACAGCTGGATCTCCGGGACAAGCGTGTCAGGATATTCTTTCCAGGCCTCACGGAAATCGGCATTGAGTTCAACCAGACGGTGCAGCATCGTCTCACGGTAGGTCGCCTGCAACTCTTCGCTCGGCTCTGCATCCACCTCAAAGACGAACCGCGGACGGACCGATGAGTCTGCACCTTCGGCCAGCGAGAGACAGAATGAATGCGTGATCTTTGCGAGCTCAGGTTCTGCATAGAGGCATTGTTCGAGATCTTCCGGATAGATGTTGGCGCCCATCACGGAAATGGTATAGTCGCGTCGTCCATAAATCCAAAGGAAGGGGAGTCGTAGTTTTCCGCTCCCGGCTTCTTTCCTCAGGGTCTCCATATCAATCCCAACCTCAGCCAGCTTCCGTGCCAAATCGTCGAACCGCGCGACACCACCTTCGTCGTGCACGTTGTAGCGAATGCGTGGGGAAAGGAGTGTTCCGCGTGAGATGGTGAAGAGAAGCTCACGATTGTCGTTCGCTTCGATGTAGTGCATCAACGGATTATACTGGAAGATCATAGGAAGGCGCGAGTCTGATCCAAATAGTTTTTCGCGCACGTCAGAGCGTTCACGGCAAAGCCTGCGGATGGCGATGGCCAACGGAGTCTCACCGGCGATTCCGATTTCCAGATCGGTCGCACCGAAGCCGCTGAACACCGTCTTGAACCGTCGCAACAAGTAATCGCGCAGGCCTTCCGACATTCCTTCGCCGCCGACCAGCCCACTCAGTTCATACTGTTCGAAGGGGAATCCTTCTGCCTCGGCTGCGTCCATCAGGTGTTTGAGAAATGGAGGGTAGCCGGCAATCAAGTAGTGATAGCGTGGTCCAAAGAAACGCAGCGTGTGGAGGATCTTCCCGATATCCGGCCCCGTGCACTTGACGATACCATTATTCGCCATCGCGACTCCCATGTTGACACCAGTAGCCCATGCGCCCATGGAGAATGCGTTGATGGTGATGTACGATTCGGTTCCGAAACAGTACTTCGCGAAATAGCTGATGAAGATGTGGCTCTGGTGCCGTTCCTTCTCCGTCCGCACCCAATTGTACGGTGTTCCTGTGCTGCCAGAAGATTCATCAATGGCTGTGCTTGACATCGGCAGGGCGCCTCCCACGCATCTTGCCTCCGTCGAGTACTTCTTGATATAGTTTTCTTTGTCCGTTTCGGGGACTTCGCCGTGCCGCGCATCGTTTGCAGCGAGGAAGTCAGCATACCCGGGGACTTTTCGCGCAGCGCGATAGTACGCTGCACGGGCACGCAGCCTGCCAGCCCAATCGAGGAACCAGGGGGGAAGCGTCTCGAAGAAGAACAGAAACGTCTCAAACCGGATGCAGGCCGCCTTCATGATCTGGTTGAAGAAGGCCAGGAAAATGAACCCCAGCCGTTCAGTCGGCGTCGGTGTTGGGACGGCCGACTCAGATGCGCCGAGGTAATCCGTGGCTCGATTGAATTGCTCTTCCATTTCGTTCTGTGAAAGACTGATTGCAGTTTCCATGGCCTGCTCCTTTGGATGAGTGTGACAATGAACTCGGTACCATGGTACCAGTTCGGTTGCCAACTCTTGCCACGGAACTGTCAGCCATTTGTAAAAGAATTGTCATGTTGAAAGGCCTTTTTGGTGGGAATGCTCATTTCTGACTTGTCTCAAAGCCATCCGTCGTGTCATTCTCATTTTTGGCACAACTTATTTTGACCGCGCAATATGTTCTGTTCAGTTCCAATGTCAAGTTGCCTTTGGCTCGCTGAGGTTGTAGCTTTGTAGAGTTTCAAATCCCCTCTGTCGCCGTATTTGTTATTCTCTGAGACCCGATTCCCACCATCTAGGAGACACCTATGGTCGGGCAAATCATATCCCACTATAAGATCCTCGAGAAACTCGGTGAGGGTGGAATGGGCATCGTCTACAGGGCCCATGACACCAAGCTCGATCGCGATGTTGCGCTCAAGTTCCTTCCGCATCATCTCACAGCTACGCCGGATGAGCAAGCTCGCTTTCTACAGGAAGCCCGCGCTGCCTCCGCACTCAATCATCCAAACATCTGCGGTATCCATTCGATAGGCGAAGAAGGAGACCAGCAGTTCATCGAAATGGAGTACGTGGATGGCAAGACTCTGCGGCAACTGATTCCGATCCAGAAGACACAGGTAGCTATCGATTACGCAATCCAAATAGGCGACGCTCTTCAAGAGGCTCACAGCAAGGGAATTGTACACCGTGATATCAAGGCAGAGAATATCATGGTGAATTCCAAGAACCAGATCAAAGTGATGGACTTTGGGTTGGCGAAGCTGAAAGGATCGCTGAGGCTAACGAAAACCTCGAGCACAGTCGGGACATTGGCCTATATGGCGCCGGAGCAAATCGAAGGCGGAGAAGTCGATGCGAGGAGTGATATTTTCTCTTTCGGAGTTGTGCTCTATGAGATGTTGACCGGGCATATGCCTTTCCGCGGAGAGCATGAAGCCGCGGTGATGTATTCGATCGTAAATGAGGAGCCGACTCCAGTAGAGAAATATCTGCCAGACATTCCTTCAGAGCTCGTGCACGTCCTGAATCGCGCGCTTGAGAAAGACCCGGGGGATCGGTATCAGTTCGTTCACGAAATGGTAATCGATCTGCGCAGACTGAAGAAACAGACATCGAAGGTTGTGAGGTCGTATCAAGCCTATGCTCCTCACGGAGCTCCCGAAAGCCGGGTGGCGGAGGCCACGAAATCATTGAAGGTTCTTTCCCAGAAGAAGTGGTTTCGTCCTTCTGCGTTCGGCGTCGGCGGGTTAGTTGTGCTGGTGATGCTTTACTTCCTGGTGTGGCCTTCGCTCCATGGTCTCTTCTTCAGCACCAACCGCATACCGGTCGCTGTGATTTCGTTTGAAAATCAGACGGGCGATCCGCAATTCGATTATCTTCGCACCGCCATTCCGAATCTCCTCATTACAAGCCTGGAGCAATCTTCATCACTGAGAGTTACAACGTGGGAGCGAATGAAGGATTTGCTCAAGCAGATAGGAAAAGCGGATGTTCAAACCATAAACACGGATCTCGGATTTGAGTTATGTCGACGGGATAGCGTCAAGGCACTGGTCACTGGAAGTTTCGTCAAGATGGGAGAGATGTTTGCCACCGACGTGAAGGTCTTGGATGTTGAAAGCAAACAACTCCTGAAGAGCGCGGGCTCGAAGGGGGAGGGAGTTGGCAGCATCCTCAAGGTGCAGATCGATGAGCTCGGAAAGCAGATCGCGACAGGAATGGGGCTGCCTGAATCCAAGGTTGCGACCGAGCAAAAGGCGATCGCGAGTGTCACCACTGCCTCGTTGGAAGCATACAATCTCTATCTGAGAGGCGTTCAGGACTATGATAAATTCTATTTCAAGGATGCTCGGCGGTCGTTTGAGAAAGCTCTCGCTCTCGATTCCACGTTTGCAATGGCGTACCTCTATCTCGGTCGTGCCTGTGATGATCTGGGGGACCTGCAATCGCGACGTGCGGCCTATGAGCGTGCTCTCAAGTTCTCGGGGAGAGTTACAAGAAAGGAGAAGCTCTTCATCGAGTCCAGCTGCGCACTGGTTCTTGAGGCGGATCGCGAAAAACAATATCGAATTCTTAAGCAGCTTGAAGTGGAATTCCCGCAGGAAAAAGTTGTTCACTATCGTCTTGGTGTCCTCGAGCAGGAGGACGGGAGTGCCCAGTTACAGCAGGCAATTGCTTTGGACCCCACCTATGGCGCCGCGATGAACCAGCTTGCATATGTGTACTCTGGCAAGGGGGATTTTGAGAAGGCAATTGAGTGGTTCAAACGCTATGCATCGATCTCACCCGGAGATGCAAATCCGTACGACTCGATGGGGGATATGTACTTCTTGATGGGAAAACTTGATGAGTCCATCGCAAACTACAAGGAGGTTCTGGAGATAAAACCGGATTTCGGCTCGGATATCAAGATCCCGTACATTTACGGCCTCATGGAGAACTATGAAGAAGCAATGAAATGGGTCGAAAGGTACCCGTCGGGAACGCGTCCGCTAAGGCAGGAATTCGAAGCACAGGTTTTGCGGGGCTTTCTTGTCTATTGGCTTGGAAGCACCAGGGAGGCAATGCGCAGGATTTCTTCGGCCTCCGCGATGTTCGAAAAGTCAGGTAATCCATATTTTCAGGCAGGGTTTGAGCACCTTCGATGTCTCGTTCTGGCCGATCGTCGAGAGTTCGAAGCCGCTCGGAACGCCTCGGTGTCTGCTAACAAGCTCTCGGATGCAGGGTATCCAACGTACTCCGAGTTCTTTGATGGAGCATTCAGGCTTCAACAGGCGAGCCTTCGTTTGAGTGAGGGGGATGCACATCTTGCAGAAAAGGTGCTTGCTGAACCGAACCCTACACTCCAAGGATTCCCTGATTTCACCAAGATGTGGCTTTCTCTTCAGCGTCATCAGCTGAAAGGTAAGTTGCTGATAGTGCAGGCGAAGATCGATGATGCTATCCTTCATCTGAAAACTCCCCCCGCTTTGCCAACAATGTCTCCATCGGGCCCTGCCGGGTATGTCGTCTACTACAATGTGACGTTCATTCGCGATGGATTGGCACGGGCATACGTGATGAAAGGGGATCTCGACGACGCCATAGCAGAATACGAGCGCATCACGAGGTTCGATCCAGCCGGTAATGACCGGAGATTGATTCATCCGTTGCATCACTTTGAACTGGCGAAGCTGTATGAGAAGAAGGGAATGAAAGAGAAGGCAATCGCGCAGTATGAGAAATTCCTCACGCTCTGGAAAAACGCAGATGTGGAGCATCCTGAGCCAAAGGATGCGCGCACAAGGCTGGCGAGACTCAAAGCACCAGGAAAGAAATGAATCGGAGATTTGGAAAAGAGAGAAAACGTCTCCGACCGAAAGAACATGATTATTCCATGCCGGATTCGGAGATTGTCATGTTCCTGTAGCACCCTTCGCTGCGCTCAGGGCGACCGGCATTTTTCTGCCTGCATTGCTTCTTGTTTTTGACACCCCACCCCTTCTTCCTATTGCCTTTCATCCATTCCTGCCGTAGTTTTAAAAATCAACCGGGAGTTGTACCCCCTTGACCACACTCGACTATCTTCTGATGTATCTGAAGTTACTATGCGAAGAACCAATGCGTGAGCCAGGTTCATTTCGCTCACCTAATCTATGAGGTTTATTATGAGAAAGTCTCCAACAGCCATCAGCTTCTCTGCTCTCTTCCTGTTTGCCGGGTTGATCATTTTTTCGACAGCTCAGGCTCAGATCAAATCGGAAGGGAATACCGTCATCTGGGGTGATGTGCGGTTCACGTTCATGACCCCGACATCGGTGAGAATGGAATACGTCCCTGGCGGCGATTTTGCCGATCGCCCTTCGATCGTCGTACAGAAACGGGACTTCAAGCTCCTCGATCCGAGAATTGAAGCCTGGCGCGACAATGACGGCTGGCTGGTAATCCGGACGTCAAAGATGTTCCTTCACTACAAGCTGAATTCCGGACGCTTCACGAAGGACAATTTGAACATGGTCTTCAAGGGCCAGACAAAACCGTTCTGGACTCCGGCCGACTCGGACAAAGGCAACCTTGGTGGTATTTCGACGTCACTCGACGGTCTGCGGAAGGACAGGATCAGTGATGCCATCGGGAAGGGAATTCTCAACAGATCGGGCACGACGCTGATCGATGACAGCCGGTCGCCACTGTGGGACGCCTCCACAAACTGGATCACACCGCGCTACCAAGGCAGCAGTCAGGACTGGTTTTTCTTTTATTACGCGTCTGATTATGCCCAGATGCTGAAATGGTACGCCGAGCTCTGCGGACCGATTCCCATGATTCCGCGCTACGTGTTTGGGTCCTGGATCACCGATCTCAACTATGAGTATCTTCCCGGAACAGAATTCGTGGACAAGTATCAGTACGGGGAGAAAGACGTGAAGAAGATTGTCGACAGGTTTCGAGGGGAAGGCATTCCCCTCGACGTGCTTGTGCTCGATTTTGCCTGGCACAACTATGGATGGAAGGGGGGCTATGACTGGAGTCCCATCTTCCCACAGCCGAAAGATTTTCTTGACTGGGCTCACAAGGATGGCCTCAAGGTGACTCTCAACGATCATCCCGGCTATGAAAAAGAAAGTGTGCTCGCCGATGAAGACAGTCATGCATCGGCTATACGAGGTGAGTTGCGGATGCCGAAACCCGAAGCGCCGACGTACTCAGTGACGCTCGCGCCCGATTGGAAATTCAAGACCGATCCATCGAAAGTCGGTGTCAACGAAAAGTGGTTCGATGTCGCAACGAAAGACGACGGATGGAAAACGATTCAGTCAGGAAAACCGTGGGAGGAACAGGGATTTGCGGGCTATGACGGCGTTGCCTGGTATCGTCAAACGCTGAGTCTTCCGGTCAATGTGCCGTTCGGTCCTCTCTATATTGTTTTCGGTGGCGTTGACGACGAGTATGACCTCTATATCAATGGGAGCTTGGTGAAACATCACGGATCGCCGACCGCCAGTGTCTATAATACACCCACAGCAACAGAAGTCGGTACCGCCTTGAGGCGCGGTGAAATCAACCTCATCGCTGTGCGGGTCATTGATAATGGCGGAAATGGCGGAATGACAGCAGGTCCGTTCGTCGTTGCAAACAAGGCCCCGGTGCCGGGCATTCGTTTCAACCTGGCGAATCCTCAACATGCTCAGGCGTTCATGGAGATTTTGCACAATCCGCTTGTGGATCAGGGAGTTGATTTCTGGTGGGTTGACGGCGGCCGGGGGGCAGCAGAGATGGGCGGTTTGAACGCCCAGCTGTGGACCAACAAGATCTTTTACGACTACACGCAAGATCACACAAAGAAGCGCGGGTTCATTTTCAGTCGGTATGGCGGATGGGGAAACCATCGTTTTCCGGCGTTCTTCACAGGTGATACATATGCTCAGTGGGAAGTGCTGGCGTACGAAGTGCCGTTTACCGCGCGGGGGGGCAATGTGCTGATGCCGTACATCACGCATGACATTGGCGGGTTCATTGGAAACGAGAGCTTCGATCTTTATGCGCGTTGGCTGCAGTTCGGCGTGTTCAGTCCGTTCCTCAGGCTTCATTCTGACATCGAGAATCCAAAAGAAGGAAACGCGCGGATGCCGTGGACCTATGGCGACAAGGGGGTAGATCTGGCGAAGAAGTTGTTCCGTCTGCGCTACAATCTCATTCCGTATATCTACACCTACAGTCGAATGGCGACCGAGCAAGCGCTTCCGATCGTTCGTCCGATGTATCTTGAGTATCCATCGGCTTCGAAATCTTATTCATCGCCGTATCAATACATGTTTGGCAAGGAACTCCTCGTTGCACCGGTGACTGATTCCTCGGGAATGAAAGAGGTCTTTCTCCCGGCCGGCGAGTGGTTCGACTACTTCACAGGGCAGAAGTATTCCGGCGACAAGACTATCAAAGAGAAGTATCCGCTTGACCGGATGCCTGTATTTGTAAAGGGGGGTGCCGTCATACCGATGCAAACGAACATGCAGTATTCCGATCAACGGCCGCTTGACACACTCGTGGTGGACATTTACGGCTCCCAGGCCGGCTCCTTCAATCTGTACGAAGACGATGGCGTGTCGCTGGACTATAAGTCCGGAAAATATGCCTGGACTCCGATTGTGTTCAGCAGATCAGGGCACAACGAACTCTCTGTTGGTCCCACGAAAGGAGAATTCAACGGCCAGCCTCAGGCTCGCGCATATGAACTTCGATTCCACGGCGTTGGGAAACCAGCGTCGGTGACCGTGAACAATCGTAAGGCTGAGCTGGGAGCGAAGTCCGGCGAAGGATGGACCTGGGACAAAGACAAATCTGTCGCAATTGTGACTGTAGAGGCGAAGAAGATTCGCGAAACGGTGAAAGTTGTGGTTCAGTAGCAGCAACGAATACCAGAAATATCGAAAGCGCTCCCTCGATGGGGGCGCTTTTTTTAGAACGGCACCGCAATGAAACGTCCTCAAGAATAAAGAAGAGAGGTATTATGAAAATGGTCAGCAGAATTGTCATTGCCATTATGTTCCTTCTCCCAACATTGGTGTTCTCGCTGAAGGAACCGCCGAAGGTCGATTGGGATGCTGTTGCCCGAATTCGTGAAGAGGGGCTCCAACGCTCCCAGCTCGTGGACATCGTGGGATATCTGACGGACGTTTTGAGCTCGAGACTGTCACTCTCCGAGCATATAAAGAAAGCACAAACCTGGGCGAAGGACAAAATGGGAACGATCGGCTTGACGAACGTGCAGATCGAGCCGTATATGGACTTCGGCAATGCATGGGACAATGAGTATTTTTCCATCCAGATGCTGGAGCCGACCTACGTTCCGATGATGGGATTTCCGCTCGCCTACACTCCCGGTACTCAGGGAAAGGTCGTTTGTCAGGCCGTCATCGTCGAGATTCAGACGAAAGCTGATTGCGAAAAATACCGCGGGAAGCTGAAAGACGCTGCTGTTCTTACCTCAGCTCCTCTGGTGTTTGATCTCCTGAATCTGCCGCGCGATGTCACGCGGCGCACAGACGAGGAACTGAAGAATCTTGCCGAAACAGTTATTCTCCCGGGACCGCGGGTCGCTCCACCGACGGTGCCAAATCCCGAGCTTCTCAAGCCAGAGGAGAGAATCGAATTCCTGAAATCAGAAGGTGTCGCGGTTGTTCTTCAATGTGACGGAGGGTCATTTGGGTACGTCAGAGGTTTCACCAGGCCAGGAGCGAACGCAGACAAATGGTCGCGGGAAAAAGACCTTGCCTCTCTGCCGATGATTGCAGTGACGCCGGAACACTACAATCGCATGTATCGGATTCTGAAGCGAGGCATTCCTGTCAAGATCGAGGTTGAAGTGCGGAACAGGATCGGCGAATCTGTCGAGAAGGCGTGCAACGTCATCGGTGAAATTCCCGGAACGGATTTGAAGAATGAAGTCGTGATGATAGGTGCACATCTCGACTGTTGGCACGAGAGTCCGGGAGCATCCGACAATGCAGCAGGGTGTGCAGTCGCTCTCGAAGCAGCGAGGATCCTCAAGGCTATCGGTGTGCAGCCGCGGCGCACTATCCGCGTTGTTCTTTGGAGCGGAGAGGAACAGGGGCTCAATGGCTCGCGAGAATATGTGCTCGCACATTTTGGTGATCCGCAAAAGGGGACGAAGCCGGACTACGAAAAGTTTTCCGTGTACTTCAATCAGGACTACGGGGCGGGAGCATATCGCGGCATCAATCTGCAGGGGAACGAACGCGTTCGCCGCATCTTCACCGCATGGATGGAACCGTTCAAGGACATGGGCATGACAACCATCGCCCTCCAGAGTGTGGGGAGCACGGATCATGTTCCGTTTGACAATGCAGGACTCCCGGCATTTCAGTTTCTTCAGGACGGAGTTGGAATCGGTGGTCATTCCAATATGGACGTGTTTGATACACTGGTGCCGGATGATCTGAAGAAGAATGCTGTTATTATGGCATCATTTGCGTATCATGCTGCCATGATGGACCAGCGAATTCCGCGGAAGCCATTGAGATGAGAGGTCGGGAGCCGCATATGATGGAGTATTATCGACAGACGCCATGTGTGATATTCCTCACGAAAATCCATGATAATTTTCCCTATTTATATCAAAACCATCTATGAAAGGAAAATCCCCAATGCACTTTAGAAACTTGTTCATTCTCGGTTTGGTTCTTCTCGTTGGATTAACATCAGTGCTTACAGCGCAGTCGATCGCAACTCAGCCGTCGGGTACTACGCGCGGAGGATTGATGCTTTTCGGCGGACTCGCCATGCCGAATGGAGAATTCGGTAAGACTGATGGAGACAATGCGGGTTTTGCGAAGAAGGGATATTTTGGCGGTGCTGAGATCATGTTCTCGGTGGCTCCGAGCATCGGTATCGTACTGGACGGAAGATACATCATCAACAAGTACGATGATTCCCAAATCGCAGCAGCGATTGGAAGTTATCCTGGTTTCTCTTATAGCGTTGGTTCCTACACGGGCATCCTCCCGATGGGGGGAATCAGGCTCTACACGACTGGTACGCTCGGGCTTTTCGTGGACGGTCAGGCCGGTTACATGTTTGCCAAATCTCCTGAGGTGACGATCACCGGACCTGGTGTGAATGAAAAAGTCGATGCAGTGTCCGGCAAGGGCCTTGCTTACGGCGCTTCAGCAGGCATCGATATTGGAAACACGCTCATCATTGGAGCCAGCTATATCATATGCAAGCCGAAGTTTGAAATGAGTGTGACTGAGAACGGGCAGCAGACAACGCAGACGGCGGAGCAGCCCATGAACATGATCCACATTTTTGCAGGTATTCGATTCTGATGACAGAGAGTTTATGGCGGGGGCCGGTGATTCTTGAGCCCGCCATCGCTGTCGGAGTGTTTCAGAGAGGATCCTCGCCAGTCGACTGGCGGGGATTCTTTCTTTATAGGGGATTATGTTCCCTCTTCCTGTTGCCTTTCTAGCTTCTCTGTAGTAGTTTTGGTCAGCGGAATTTTAGCTGTGTCCTCCGCATCACCATACCTCTTGCGTCCAGCCGTCCATTCAAGAGAGGGCTGAAGAGCATACATTCCTCACCAAACGAATGTCACTCCTGATCAAAAATGGGACCGTCGTAACGCCTGAAAACACAGCGATCGCTGACGTCTATGTTGAGGGCGAAACTATAACCGCGATCGGCGAAAACCTGCCCCACAAGTCTGAGAGCACTATCGATGCGAAAGGGAGTTACGTTATTCCCGGTGGAATTGACGTGCACACACATCTGGAAGCTCCGGTGGGGGGCACGACGTCCAGTGATGACTTTGAAACGGGAACCCGCGCTGCCGCGTTCGGTGGAACGACCTGCATCGTAGATTTCGCCACTCAATCGAAGGGGCAATCGCTTCTCGCTGCCTACAAGGCTTGGCGACTGAAAGGCACCAAAGCCACCATCGACTTTGGACTGCATATGATCGTCGTCGACGTTGGCAATGGTCGGATTGAGGAGCTCGATGACCTCGTCAGGGAAGGGGTCACAAGCTTCAAGCTCTTTACGGCATATCCCGGTGTTCTTATGGTGGACGACGGAATGCTGCTTCAGGTCATGGTGCGCGCGAAGAGTTTGGGGGCGCTTGTTGCAGTGCATGCCGAAAACGGTGGGGCGATCGAATACCTCGTTCACAAAGCCCTGACCGAGGGACGTACCACGCCGATCGAACATGCCTTGACCCGTCCCGCAATTACGGAAGCCGAGGCGGTTCATCGGGTGATTGCACTTTCAAGAATAGCAGAGGCTCCCGTCTATATTGTCCACGTCTCGTCGGCGGAGGCGCTCGAAGAGATTTCCCGTGCACGCCGGAAGGGATTCGCAGTCCTCGGTGAAACCTGTCCTCAGTACCTTCTCCTCACCAAGGAAGAATTGCTGAGACCGGGTTTTGAAGGGGCGAAGTTTGTTTTGACTCCTCCGCTACGCGAACATGCTGATCAGGAGGCTCTCTGGAAGGGTCTTGAGGATGGTACTCTACAAGTCGTTTCAACTGATCACTGTCCGTTCTTCTACGCGACGCAGAAGCACGCCGGCTTGAACGATTTCACCAAAATCCCCAATGGCGGTCCCGGCATCGAGCATCGCCTGCAGCTTCTCTATCATTTCGGAGTGAGGACGGGAAGATTGTCCGTACAGAGGTGGGTGGAGTTGGTCGCCTCAAATCCGGCGAAGATCTTTGGCCTCTATCCCAGAAAAGGAGTGCTTCAGGTGGGCAGCGATGCTGATATCGTCATCTGGAACCCCAACCAGAAGTACAAAATTTCTGCGGTGTCGCATCATATGAATGTCGACTACTCGATGTACGAAGGCATGGTTGTCGAAGGAAATGCAGAGACCGTCATCTCCCGCGGCGAGGTTATCGTGAACCGCAACAACTGGTCTGCGAAGCCTGGGCGTGGCAGATATCTCAAGCGTTCTCCTTTTGCTGCTGCTTCGTCAACCGTTCGGTGAACAGAGCTCATCATGAAAAGTTCCATAGCGTTCGTTCTTGATGGAAAGGTTGTCGAGATCGATTTCGATCGATCATCACAACTGACGCCCACGACAACGGTGCTGAACTATCTGCGCGGTCTTCCACAACACCGGGGCGTAAAGGAAGGTTGTGCGGAAGGCGATTGCGGAGCGTGCACCATTGTGGTCGGTGAATTGACAGCGAACAGGACTATCGAATACCGTGCCGTCGATTCGTGCTTGCTCTTTCTTCCGATGATTCACGGAAAGCAATTGATCACCGTTGAGAATCTGCAAGAGTTATCGGGGAAACTCCATCCAGTCCAGCAAGCAATGGTGGACGCGCACGGAAGTCAGTGTGGTTTTTGCACACCCGGCATTGTGATGACGTTGTTTGCGCTGTACAAGGGAGGAAGCAGGCCTTCAAAAGACGAGATCGGTGATGCACTTGCAGGCAACCTCTGCCGATGCACGGGCTATGAGCCGATTCTGAAGGCCGCTGCAGCTGCGTGCGACGGGCAGGGAAGGGATCACTTCTCCGCCGATGAGGCAGGCATTGCGGAGCTCCTGGGATCTATCGCTCCCGACGGAATTTCGATTTCGACAGAATCGCAGCGCTATGATCAACCTGCAACCGTAAACGAGTGTCTTCTCCTCATGGAGAAACTCCCCGATTCACTCATCGTCAACGGAGCGACAGATGTGGCGCTCAGGGTTACGAAGAAATTTGAGAATCTTCATCACATTATCGACTGTTCACGCATCGCCGAACTCAGGTCAGTTTCAGGTGGCGATCGCTCTCTGACAATCGGAGCGGGCGTTCGGATCAGCGAGGTGATGGAACTTGTCCGGAATGATTTCCCCGGGCTGTACCAGATGTTGACCGTGTTCGCCGCCCGACAGATACGGAATGTGGCAACACTCGGGGGGAACATTGGAACGGCATCACCTATTGGTGACTCGCTTCCGGTGCTCATGGCATATGGTGCAGAGATCATTCTTCGGAGTCGACGGGGAACCCGGCATGTCAAGGCGGACTCGTTTGTACAAGGGTACAGGAAAACGGATCGTCAACCCGATGAGCTGATCATGGCCGTTATGCTGCCCCGGCCGTCGGCATCGGCACGCATCCAGACCTACAAGGTGTCGAAGCGCCGAGATCTCGATATCGCTACAGTGAGTGCAGCGTTCCGAGTGGATCTGGACAAACAAGGAATGGTGAGTGACATTACCCTCGCGTACGGGGGTATGGCGGCATACACGAAACGGGCAAGCTCGGCCGAAGCATTTCTCAGCGGGAAGCATTGGGATCGTAAGCAGGTTGAAGAAGCCCAAAATCTTATCGACAAGGATTTCAGTCCGATCTCAGACGTACGCGGGAGTGCAGAGTTCAGACGAATCGCGGCCCGAAACCTGCTGCTGAAATTCTGGAGTGAAACAAAAGGGTAAATTCGAAAAGCTCAATCCGAAAACTAAAACTGAGTACTCCGTTTCGAATTTTGAGTTTAGGGTTTTGAGTTTGTTTGGTATTTCGATATTGGATTTTCGTATTTGCTCTGAGCCTCTTATGAGCTAAGAAAGGGCGTTGATGCATCAACAGATTCCTCACGAAAGTGCAGCCCTTCACGTCACCGGTGAAGCGCTCTATATTGACGATCTGTCGTCCAGCCCGAGTCTCCTGGTCGGGCGAGTCGTCTCTAGCCCTCACGCACACGCCCGCATTGCGTCGTATGACTTGACGAAGGCGATGAAAGCTCCCGGCGTCGTCGCAGTTCTGTGTGCAAAAGATATCCCGGGCCACAACCAGATGGGACCTGTTGTGAAGGATGAGCCCTGCCTTGCTTCCGGTGAGGTCAGCTTCGTTGGTCAGGCAGTGTTCTTGATCGCAGCAAAGACCGACGCTCAATGCCGAGCAGCTGAAAAGTTGATTGACGTATCGTATGAGCCGCTCCATCCCATTCTCACCATCGATGAAGCTGTTGCTTCCAACAATCTCCTTGGGCCAGCGCGAACAATGCAGCGTGGGGATGC
Source organism: Ignavibacteriota bacterium (assembly GCA_003170475.1). Classification (GTDB taxonomy): domain Bacteria; phylum Bacteroidota; class Ignavibacteria; order UBA10030; family UBA10030; genus UBA9647. The sequence continues at coordinate 32,972 of PMZI01000081.1, forward strand.
GGACACAGCTCTCCGCTCGGTCGCGCATGTCATAAAAGGAGAATTGAGAACCGGCGCAGCTGAGCACTGGTATCTCGAATCGCAGGCTTCGTTGTCCGTTCCGGGAGAAGGCGACGAGATGGCGGTGTACTGCGGATCGCAACACCCTTCGGAGACTCAAACTCTCGTTGCTGAGGTTCTTGGCGTGCGAAAGAAGGATGTCGTTGTTGAAGTCCGACGAATCGGTGGAGCTTTTGGCGGCAAAGAAACCCAGGGAAATCATGTCGCATGCTGGAGCGCACTTCTTGCTCATGCGACCGGCTGTCCCGTCAAAGTCAGGCTCTTTCGCGATGACGATATGATCATGACGGGGAAGCGACACCGTTTCCTCACGCGGTATGAGGCCGGGTTCGATAACGAGGGAATACTGCAAGCCGTCAAGATTGAGTTGAATAGTGATGCCGGCGCTGCGACGGATCTTTCGTTTGCGATCATGGAACGGGCGATGTTTCATTGCGACAATGCTTATTTCGTGCCTCACATGCATGTCGTTGCGCGTGTTTGGAAAACGAACCTCCCATCCAATACCGCCTTCCGCGGATTTGGCGGTCCCCAGGGAATGGCAGCGATGGAATCAATCATCGACCGTGTTGCGCGCTTCCTCCATAAAGACACTTCGGAAATCCGCCACAAGAACTTCTACGGTCTGAATTCGAACAACACGACTCACTATGGCCAGACCGTGGAAGAAAACAGGCTTCCTCGTCTGTTCGATGAACTGATGGAGTCGTCGGAATACTATTCACGACGCGTCACTGTTCAAGCATACAACGCTGCCAATGAATTCACGAAGAAGGGGCTGGCGCTCACGCCGGTCAAGTTTGGTATTTCGTTCACGACAACGTTTCTGAACCAGGCCGGAGCTCTCGTCAGCATCTACAATGACGGTACTGTGCTCGTCAATCACGGCGGCATTGAGATGGGGCAGGGCCTGCATACGAAGATGCAACAGATTGCCGCCGCAGAGCTCGGTATCAGTATCGATCGGGTGCGCGTGAATGCAACGAACACCTCCAAAGTTCCAAACACTTCTGCGACTGCCGCCTCGTCGGGAACCGACATGAACGGCGCAGCGGTGAAGAACGCCATCGAGACGTTGAAACTCCGGATTGCTGAGTGCGTTGCCGGGATGTTCAACGAAAAGAACCCTTCACTGAAAACTTCGAAGGACGACATTCGATTTGAGAGCGACGTGATCTTCGACTCGAAGCATTCGGAGCGGAAGATCGACTTTGCGGAAGCGATGGCGCAGATGGTTCTTCGCCAGGTAAGCCTTAGCTCGACAGGGTACTTCCGTACACCAGGCATAGGGTGGGACAGGGAGAAGGGCGTGGGGACGCCATTTCGCTACTTCGCTTTTGGCATGGCTGTGTCTGAAGTGTTAGTCGACACTCTCACAGGGGCCACGACACTTCTTCGGACAGATATTCTCCACGACGCCGGAGATTCCATCAATCCTGCGATCGATATTGGACAGATCGAAGGAGGCTACGTACAGGGTGTTGGTTGGTGTACCACAGAGGAAATAAAGTGGGATGACGCCGGAAATCTCATGACGCATTCCCCGGATACTTACAAGATTCCGACGGCTAGAGATATTCCCGCTGATTTCCGGGTCAAACTCCTCGAGAACGCGACGAATCCGAATGCAATTCACGGCAGCAAGACGGTTGCGGAGCCTCCTCTGATGCTTGGCCTTTCAACCTGGCTGGCGATCAAGGATGCGGTCTCTGCGGTTGCGAATCATCAGATTGAACCCGAGTTTTCACTTCCCGCAACCAACGAAGTGATCCTTCTTTCGATTGACAACTTGAGGGGACAGATGAAGGCACGAGCGTCGAAGCAGGTGTCGGCATGAAGCCAACCACGGCGTCTTTTGTGACGGGCCTCAGGTGTCTCCTCTGCAACACGACATTCGAAAATGGAAACCTCCATACCTGTCCGAAGTGCGGAGTCCAGGGAATTCTGGACGTCCAGTACGACTACGACGCGATTGGGACAGTGCTTTCTTCTGCTGCACTCTCAGGCCGTCCCTTCGATCATTGGCGCTACCGCGAGCTTCTGCCGATTTCTCGAGACGCGGTGCTTCCACATTTGGCCGTCGGCGGAACTCCTCTCTACAACGTTCCGCAACTCGCCGCTGCTGTCGGCATTCACAAGATGTTTCTGAAGGACGAAGGTCGAAATCCGACCAGCTCGTTCAAGGATCGGGCAAGCTCGGTTGGTGTGTTGAAGGCGCAGGAATTCGGATTCAATACCATCTCCTGCGCATCGACGGGAAATGCGGCATCGTCGCTGGCGGGACTATCGGCCGCCGTTGGATTGCGGAGTATCATCTTCGTGCCAGAGAGAGCGCCGGAACCGAAGGTAACGCAACTTCTGATTTTTGGTGCTACGGTTGTTCGAGTGAAGGGGACGTACGAAAACGCGTTCGAACTTTGCCGGGAAGCGTGCAGAAAATTCGGTTGGTATGATCGCAACAGCGGTACGAATCCCTTCCTCGTGGAGGGAAAAAAGACCGCTGGCTTGGAAATTGCGGAACAGTTCGGAGCGACAATTCCGGATTGGGTGGTCGTGTCTGTTGGTGATGGGTGTACCATCGGAGGAATTGGAAAAGGTCTTCAGGAGATGCGCGGACTGGGATTCATCGATCGTATGCCGCGACTTCTTGGCGTTCAGGCGGAAGGTGCGCGACCAATCCTCGATTCTTTTCTGAGTGGCAAGGATCTCATTCCATCGAGCACAAACACGATCGCTGACAGCATCGCCGTGGGCACTCCTCGGAACTGGCGTCGTGCCATCCAGCAGATCAAAGCTTCGCGAGGAGAAATGATCGCCGCCTCTGATGACGAGATACTGGACGCGATGCGTTTGACAGCGCGTCTCGGCGGGGTCTTTGGTGAGCCGGCAGGTGTCGCTGGCGTTGCCGGCCTGAAGAAGGCGATCACTCAGGGTCTGGTGAAGCCCGGTGAATCAGCTGTCGTGGTCATTACCGGAAATGGTTTGAAGGATGTGCAGTCCGCGAAGCTCGCTGTGGGGCAGGCGCTTGATATTGAGCCTGATTTTCGGGTTCTTGAAAAGCATTTGTCAGAGCTTTCTCTCATTTGAATGCGATAGACGTGAACCTTCTCCTCAAAAATACTCTAGCGACCACACTGATTCCGCCTGCCATCGAGGAATGCGATCTCCGCATTGATGATGGAAAGATCATCGATCGTGCTCGACACCTGAGGCCGAAACGGGATGAGGAAGTTGTTGATCTTCAGGGCAGAATTGTCATGCCGGGATTCGTGTGTTCGCACACCCATCTGTACTCGGCTTTGTCCCGTGGTATGCCGCCGCCAAAGTCTGCACCAAGGAATTTCGTTGAAATCCTGCAAAAAGTCTGGTGGAAACTGGACGGAGCCCTGGACGAGGAGGCAATCTATTATAGTGCCCTCGTCGGGGCAATCGAGGCAGTCAAGTTCGGCACGACGACGTTGATTGATCATCATGCGTCTCCGAACTTTGTCACGGGCTCACTCGATCTTATCAAACATGCCATGAGTCAGGTCGGAATGCGGGGGATTCTTTGTTACGAGACGACGGACCGTGGCGGGAAATTGAGACGAGATCTCGGTCTGAAGGAAAACGAGCGGTTCGTCATGGAGAATGCGAGCAATGCTCATTTTCGTGGCACGATCGGCGCTCACGCGCAGTTTACGCTCGATGATGATTCTCTCCTTTGGCTTGGTGAGTTGGCGGCAATGTACGATTGCGGGGTACATATTCATGTGGCAGAAGACGAAGCCGATGTGGTGAATGCGCAGAAGAAGCATAAGCAAGACATTGTCGAGCGCCTCGAGAAATTCGGGATTCTCAGAAAGAAGTCGCTCATCGTCCATGGCGTACATCTTTCGAAGAAGCAGCTGGCAACCATCGCAAGATCGGGTGCGTGGATGATTCATAATCCCAGATCAAACATGAACAACGCTGTGGGTCACGCACCATTACAATGGTATGGCGAACACGCGGCCCTCGGTACGGATGGATTCCCTGCTGACATGTTTGAGGAATCGAAATTCGGATACTTCCGCAACGCCGAATCGGAGTCACCTGTTGGCTTTTCCAGAATTCCCGAGATGCTGAACAACGGCCAGCGCCTAGCTTCCGAGTTCTTTGGTCGTACGTTTGGAATGCTGCAGAAAGGAAGCCCCGCGGACCTTGTTATCCTCGGATATTATCCCCCAACTCCTTTGACGTCCCGCAATCTCCTGGGTCATTTCCTTTTTGGCATGAACTCATCGATGGTCGAGCATGTGATGGTGAATGGCAATCGCATCGTGTGGGATAAACACCTTGTGGGCATAGACGAACATGAGTTGATGCAGAAGGCAGCATGCGCTGCAAAAAAGCTCTGGAGCCGGATGCATGGCAGGTAAACTCAAAATCATCGGCAAGTCCGAACGTCGCGTTGATGCCTGGGGAAAGGTGACAGGCAGGGCGAAGTTCGCTGAGGACTACACCGTTGGCCATCAGCTTTGGGGAAAGGTGCTTCGGCCAAAGCATCCTCATGCCAAGATCCTCTCCATTGATTTTTCTCGAGCGGTCAGTCTCCCCGGAGTGGCGGCTGTGCTGACAGCGAAAGATATCCCCGGCAGCAAGGTATTCGGAATCGTACAAAAAAATCAGCAGATCCTTGCCGAGGATCGAGTCCGGTATCTCGGTGATGGCGTCGCTCTCGTCGCCGCAGCGTCCGAGGAAATTGCCGAACAGGCGATTGCACTCATTACGGTCGAGTATGAGCCGCTTCCAGTCGTTTCAGATCCGGAAGAGGCCATGAAACCCGGGGCACCCATCCTCCACGACGAGAAGAATGAATTCGTCCACCACAAGGTTCGCAAAGGAGATATTGCGAAAGGATTCGCGGAAGCGGACTTCATCATCGAACGGAAATTCAAAACGCAGTTCATCGAACACTCCTACATCGAACCCGAGTGTGTGCTTGCTGAGCCCGCAGAACAGGGAGGGGTGAAGATCACCGGCTCTGTGCAAAACCTTTTCTCCAGCCGCCGATCGGTCGCTGACTCTTTGGCAATCTCTTTGAATCGGGTCCAGATCATTCAGGCAACACTGGGCGGCTCGTTCGGTGGCAAAGATGAAGTGATGACATCGATGTGTTGCCGTGCAGCGCTTCTCGCGGTGAAAACCCGCAAGCCTGTCAAAATGGTGAACACGCGCGAAGAGTCGATGTTGGAGAGTTACAAGCGGCACCCCTATGCGATGGAGTACAAATGGGGAGCTAGGAAGGACGGCACGATCACAGCGATGGAAATTCGCTGTGTTGCTGACGGCGGTGCCTATTCCTCGATGAGTCCTTTTGTAACCTGGAGGTCGGTGGTTCAAGCGACCGGTCCATACTATTGCGAAAACGTGAAGACCGATGTCTACGCCGCCTACACAAACAACAACTACACAGGGGCGATGAGGGGATTTGGCTCTCCGCAAGTGAACTTTGCCATCGAATCGATGATGGATGAACTTGCGGAACACGTCGGCATGTCCCCGCTGGAAATTCGACTGAAGAACGGGTTCGAAAGCGGAGCAGTCACGGCAACGGGGCAGAAGCTGACACATACCGTGAGCCTGAAACAAGTATTGACGGAAGCAGCACAGGCCATCGACTTCGACAAGAAATGGCGAAAGTACCGTGGAGTGAACAATGGGGAGAAGAAGCGCGGTGTTGGCCTTGCCTGCAGCTATCGGGGAGTTTCTCTCGGTGCAGAAGGGGCCGATGCTGCGGAGACAATCGTCTCGGTTCAGACGGATGGCAGCGTCATCATCTCCTCCGGTGTAACGGACATGGGGCAAGGTGCGCAAACTCAGATGTCACAGATTGTGGCTGAAGTACTTGGTATTTCCATGGACCGGATCCAGTTCCTGAATACGAATACCAGTCGTGTCGCCGATTCCGGGCCGACGGTTGCTTCACGCGGCACAATTATGGGAGGATCGGCTGCAAAGAACGCTGCCGAGAAAGTGCGGGCGACGCTGCTCGAGGTTGGTGCTGAGATATCTGGCGTTGCCGTGAACGATCTCGATCTGTCAGACAACTATTTGATCAACAAGAATACCGTCGAGCGGCTTGCATCGTTCAGCGAGCTGACGAACGCTAGCTTCAACAAAGGCCAGCCGATGATCGGCCTTGGGTGGCACAAGTCACCACCGACGTCCTGGCATGAAGAAGAGGGTAAGGGGGAAGCGTATTTCACATTCGTCTACGGCGCGAATGCAGCAGAAGTCGAGGTGGACACCGGCACCGGCAAGGTGGACGTGGTTGACTTCGTCTCCGTCCACGATGTCGGCAAAGCGATCAATCGCGGGATGGTCGTTGGTCAGATGTGCGGAGGCGTAGCGATGGGACTCGGCTACGGGCTGCTGGAGGATTTCGAAATCGAGGATGCAATTCCGAAGCAATTGAATTTTGATGAATACCTGATTCCCACCTCGATGGATGTTCCGCGTATCAAAACGATCATCGTCGAGAACGAAGATCCTACGGGACCGTTTGGCGCGAAATCTGTCGGGGAGCCGACGAATGAACTTGCGGCGCCGGCGCTTGTCAATGCCATCTTCAACGCGACAGGGAAGCGGATTTATGAAATCCCCGCGAACCTCGAGCGTGTTTTGCTTGGACATAAGCTCTCGCGCCCGGGCAAACGTGGTTCGGAGCAAAACAGTTCGCTCGATTCCATGATGGTGGAGTCGTGCAAGATTCGGGGGGAGAACAGATGAAGCCCTTCGACTATCATTCCCCGCGATCTCTGCCGGAGGCTTGCTTACTGCTTGCTGAACTCGGCGCTGAAGCAAAGATCCTTGCCGGGGGTACCGACGTGCTCGTCGAAATGCGCAAGCCCGGTTCATACTCCTCGAAAGCAGTTGTCGACATCACCCGGATATCATCACTCAAAGGCATAGGAGAATCTGGCGATGCGATTCTCATAGGCCCGCTCACGACGCACGCCGAGATTTTCCACTCCAGAATTGTGGAGCAGTATGCTCCGTTGCTCAAGGCCGCCGTCGCTGGGATTGGGTCGCCTCAAATCCGAAACCGCGGTACCGTCGGTGGAAACCTTATGAATGCGGCAGCATGTGCCGATACGGTTCCTCCTCTCCTTGCTCTGAACGCGACCATCAAACTGCTCTCATCGAAAGGGGAGCGATCGATAGCGTTGTCGGACTTTTTCATCAAGCCGTACGCAACGGTTGCACAGCGGGACGAAATCCTTGTTGAGATTCGGTTTCCCAAACTCCCAGCCAACGCTCGAAGCTCGTTCGTGAAGCTCGGAAGGCGTAATGCGCTGTCGATCGCTCGTTTGAGCGTGGCGGCAATCCTTGTGAAATCAGATGCCGGAGTGATCACGGATGCGCGTATTGTGACGGGAGCCGCATTTCCAAAATGGCAGAGAGTCCTGGAGGCAGAAAAGGTTCTTATCGGACAAAAGCCTTCACGCGAGTTGTTTGATGCAGCAGGAAAGAAAGTCTCGGAAGCCCTGATATCATTTACGGGCAGGCGGTGGTCCACGGAATACAAGGAGCCGGTCATTGCGGTCCTGGTGCGCCGGTCTCTTGAGGCATGTCAGTAGAAGACGGAATGCATTTCATGAAGAATGTGCTCATAAAGACTACGATCAACGGCAAACAGGTCGAACTCGACGTGCGTCCGAACATGACGCTCCTGGACTTCTTGCGCGATGAAATGGGACTTACTGGCACGAAGCGAGGATGCGAGGTGGGCGAGTGTGGAGCATGCACCGTCCTCTTGAATGGACAGGCGGTGAATTCTTGTCTCATCCTTGTGCCTCAGATTGACGGACAGGAAATCCTTACGGTCGAGGGGCTCGCGCAGGGAGAGAAGCTTCATCCTCTTCAGGAATCGTTCCTCGATCATGATGCGGTACACTGCGGTTTCTGCACTCCCGGGATGTTGATCAGTGCGAAAGCCTTGCTCGACCATACCCCCGATCCTTCAGAGGAGGAAACTCGCGTTGCGATTTCCGGCAACCTCTGCCGGTGCAGCGGCTATCAACAAATTGTTGACGCGATCAGGGAAACGAAACATGTTGGAGAGTCGTGAGACGTGAGACTGCAGATGATACCGGTAAACCCCACATCGGAATTTGACCATTGACAATCGCAAATCATACTCGCCTCTATGCATTCACAACAAGCCAAAACTGAATCCGAGCGATGCCTGCAATGTTTCGACGCTCCATGCATGGCCGCATGTCCGACGCATATCAATGTGCCGAAGTTCATCTCGATGATCAGAACGGACAACATCATCGGGGCCGCAGAAGTGGTGAAGACTTCCAATGCGTTGGCCAACACCTGTGGCAAAATCTGCCCCGAGGAAGTCTTCTGTCAATCGGTCTGCACCCGCGGCAAGCAGGACTCGCCGATTCAGATCCGTGAGCTGCATTTCTTCGCAACACAGCAGGAAGCGAAAAAGGGCTTTTCGGCGACGAAGATATTTCCGGCCTCGGGCAAAAACGTCGCGGTGATCGGAGCCGGACCGGCAGGGCTTGGATGTGCGTTTGAGCTTTCGAAACTCGGTTATCACGTTGACGTCTACGATGCTCAGAAACCCGGGGGTGTGCCCCGGAAAAGTATTCCATTGTTTCGGCTCGCACCGCGTGAACTGGAGTCGGATACGAAGTTCCTTTCGGGTTTCTTTGCGACGAAGAAGTGTCTTGTCGATTCAAAAACATTTGAGCGGATCCACAGAGAGCACGATGCGACATTCCTCGCCGTTGGTCTTGGCCGGGACCGGTTGCTCGGTATTGCCGGGGAAAAGTTGAAAGGTGTGCTTCCCGTTCTGCAATTCCTCGAGAAGGCCAAAACCGCGCCCTCGAAGATGAACGTAGGGAAGAAGGTTGTGATCGTCGGCGGCGGCAACGTGTCGCTGGATGCCGCTGCTACGGCGAAGCGACTTGGCGCCGAAAGTGTGGTCCTCATCTATCGCCGCGGCGAAAAAGAGATGCGCGTATGGAAGGGTGAACTCGACGAAGCGCGCCGGCAGGGAGTGGAGATCCGGTTCCTGATCAATCCAGTCAGCATTCTAGGAAAGAACAAGGTTGCCGGAATCAAGTGCATGCGAACTCGCTTAGGCAAGCAGAAGGACAAAACTGGCCGACCGGTACCGGTTGAGATCAAGGGTTCAGACTTCACCATCGATGCAGACACCATCGTCATCGCCATCGGGCAGACGATCGACGCGAATTGGCTGGGAGATTTCGAGCGAAAAGTGGGAGGGTACGTGAAAGTGCGCGAGAACTTTCGGACTTCTCTCCACGGAGTCTTTGCCGGAGGGGATATGATCGCCGGAGAAGGAACGATTGTGCAGTCCGTGTCGCATGGCAAGTACGCTGCACGGGCCATCCATGATTACTTATCAGTGAAGTGAAGGGTGACCTATGGAATACCAGAAGCTCAAGGAAATTGACATTTACCCGTTGCGTGATATGTCGTACGATTTTCTGGGAATCCACCTCGAGAATCCTTTCATCCTTGCAGCCGCCCCTTCGACGGATAATCTTGACATGGTGCGCCGAGCGTTTGAGATGGGCTGGGCCGGAGCGATCCTGAAGACGACGTCCGTGGAAGGTAACCGCGTGGATCTTGCGTATCCGATGATGTCGACGTTCGATCATGAAGGACGGAAACTGTTCGGCATGGGAAACATCGATCTGATCTCCGAGCGGCACATCGACGAGATTGAGCATGACGTCAAGGTGCTGAAAAAAGAGTTTCCTGAGAAAATGGTAGCGGCCAGCATCATGGCGGGCCGAAAGGAAGACTGGCAATCGCTCGTCGAACGGCTTGAAAAGGCCGGTGCCGACCTGATTGAATGCAGCTTCTCCTGTCCTCAGGGAAACATCGGCGAGGATCCGGGAAAGATGCTCGCACAGAGCCTGAGTGCGACCGAGCTCACCGCGCGATGGGTCAAAGAGGCCACAAAAAAGATTCCGGTGTCCATCAAGATCACGCCCCATGTTACTGACATCGTTGAAGTGGCGAGAGCAGTAAAGCGAAGCGGCTGCGACGCTCTTACGGCGTCCAACTCGATCCAGGCTTTGATGGGCATTGATATCCGCTCATTCTCACCGTATCCCAATGTCGGGGGAAAATCCACGTACAGCGGCATGACGGGACCGGCGATCAAGCCGATCACCCTTCGGACGATAGCAGAGATCGCACGTAATGTCGATATCCCGATTCTCGGCACGGGCGGAGCTTCGACCTGGAGCGATGCTGTAGAATTCATGGCGGTTGGAGCTGGTGTCGTCGAGCTTTGTACGGTTGTCATGCACTATGGCTTCCGGGTGATCGACGACCTGAAAAGCGGCATGTCGCACTATCTTGAAGAGATGAACTTCTCATCACCGGCAGTGCTTGTTGGCAAAGCACTCCCCAATATCGTCATGCACGACGATCTACAACGGAAGAAAATTCGGAGTCATATCAACAAGAAACTCTGCATTGCGTGCGACCTTTGCTATGTCGCATGCAGAGATGGTGGTCACATGGCGATCGATCAGAAACCGAGTCGGGTGCCGCACGTTGAGTGGGAACGCTGCGTCGGGTGCGGGCTTTGCCAGCATGTGTGCCCGGTCGAGAGTTGTATCGAAATGCATATCATGGCGTGATGGATTGCTCCAGCAAGGTCTGACTACGGGAAAGCGATGACACAAAAACAATTGCGGACAAAAATCAAAGAGCTGAAGAAGCTCAAGCTCAGCATGTTCAACAAGGACTTCCTGCTCACGTGGGAACGCTCCGATGACGAACTCAAAGGCGTGCTGCTTGTGGCTGAGCTCTTCAAGGAAATGCACAAAGCAGGGATTTCATTCCGGACGTTCGACACCGGTCTCGCAATCTCGATCTTCCGCGACAAGTCAACGCGCACGCGTTTCAGCTTTGCCTCTGCGGTCAACGCGCTGGGATTGGGTTTGTCGGAGCTCGATGAGGAGAAATCGCAGATTGCACACGGTGAGACGATTCGTGAGACTGCTAATATGATTTCCTTTCTTGCGGAGACGATCGGAATTCGCGATGACATGTTTCTCGGCGAAGGGAATAAGTACATGCGGGTGGTGGGGGCGGCTGTGCAAGAGGGATTTGAAAAAGGAGTGCTCCACCGCCGGCCGAGTGTTGTGAATCTGCAGTGCGATATCGATCATCCGACACAATCGCTCGCTGACCTGATGCAATTGAGGTCCCACTTCGGTTCGCTCAAGGACCTGCGCGGCAAGAAGATTGCAATGACGTGGGCTTATTCTCCCAGCTATGGAAAACCGTTGTCGGTGCCGCAAGGCATTATCGGTTTGATGACAAGATTTGGCATGGATGTATCACTCGCTTCCCCCAAAGGCTATGATTTGATTCCGGACGTAGTCAAAGTGGCGCGGAACAACGCAAACCAGCAGGGAGGGTCTTTCAGGATCGTTGAGAGCATGGAAGAGGCATTTGAGAATGCAGATGTTGTCTATCCAAAATCCTGGGCACCCTACCAGGTTATGCAGCGGAGGACGGAGTTGCTCAACAAGAACGACAAATCCGGTCTTGTCGAACTCGAGAAGGAGTGCCTCGCAAACAATGCTCGCCATAAGGATTGGGAATGCGACGAGCGAAAGATGAAGCTCACGAAGAAGGGGGCCGCGCTTTACATGCATTGCCTGCCGGCCGACATTTCAGGCATGAGTTGTGTTCAAGGCGAAGTGTCCAAGAATGTCTTCGACAAATACAGGCTCGCAACGTACGCCGAAGCCAGCTTCAAACCCTTTGTCATCGCAGCAATTGTTTTTCTGACGCGAATCGAAAAGCCTTTTGAGAAGCTGACAAAGCTGATAAGCAAGAAGACCCTAAGATGAGACGAATTGTCCGTGATGAGGAATCCGTGACGATTCGTGTAGTTTCCGTGTAACCCGTGGTTCATTCTCCAGGAATCAACATGTCAAAGCTGATCAAACAACTCTCTCCGGATGTTATCAAGAAAACTGCGCAGCGGTGCAAAGAGCGTGGTGTCATCATACCGACATTTGCGCAAATGCGGGATCCGAAGCTTGTACCGGACTCGGTCAAGTCGAAGCTCAAAACCATCGGCCTCTGGGACATCAATCCGCTGAATCTTTTTCGGATTACATGGAAGAATGATATCACGACAGGATCATTCGGAGGGGTGAATTATTTGGAGATTCCATCAAGTGTCACGGGCATCAAGGCGCGTGTCATCGGACTGATAGGCAAGTACTTCCCCACGGGAGCCCACAAGGTGGGCGCGGCATTCGGCTGTCTGGTGCCGAGGCTCGTGAGCGGCGAGTTCGATCCTTCGCGTCACAAGGCGGTGTGGCCCTCGACGGGTAATTTTTGCCGGGGTGGAGCATTCGATTGTGCCCTTCTCGGATGCACGCCGGTAGCGATTCTCCCGGAGGACATGTCGAAAGAGCGGTTTCAGTGGCTTCGAGAGATCGGCGCTGAGGTCATCGCCACTCCGGGCTGCGAGTCGAACGTGAAGGAAATCTATGACAAGTGCTGGGAGCTCAAGAAAGATCCCATGAATATCATCTTCAATCAGTTTGAGGAATTTGGCAATCCCATCTGGCACTACAATGTGACGGGACCTGCCATTGAGGAAGTATTCGCGAACATCTCAACGAGCGCACGAGCGGCTGCGTATGTTTCCGCTACCGGATCGGCTGGGACGATTGCGGCGGGGGACTACCTGAAGAAAAAGTATCCGCATCTGAAGATCGTTGCAAGCGAAGCTCTCCAATGTCCGACCCTTTGGATGAACGGCTTTGGCGGACATCGGATCGAGGGAATTGGTGACAAACACGTTCCCTGGGTTCACAATGTGCGCAACACCGATGCCGTGGCGGCGATTGATGATGAGGATTGCATGCGCGTGCTTCGCCTTTTCAATGAACCGGAGGGGAAGAAGTATCTCTCTTCCTTTGGGCTTTCTGAGGCAGAGCTCGATCACTTGTCGCTCTTGGGCATTTCCGGTATTGGCAACGTGCTCGCAGCGATCAAGACGGCAAAATACTTCGAGCTGACAGAAGACGACGTCGTGTTCACGATCTTCACTGATTCGGTTGAACTCTATCGGTCGCGTCTTGAGGAATTGAGTAAGGAACACGGACCTTATTCGACCATCGAAGCCGCAAAGGACCATGCCGGTCCGCTGGCACATCAATCGATCGATTTCTTCAAGGAGTTGGGTTACTACGACCGAAAAGCAATTCACAATCTGAAATACTTTACGTGGGTGGAGCAGCAGGGAAGAACTTCCGAAGAGCTGAACGCTCAATGGAATCCCGAATATTGGCGTAGCCTGTTTGAGGACGAGGTGGGGTATTTCGACAAGCTGATCACTGATTTCAATACGCTGGCAAGTTGAGGAAAACGAGCAATGCAAAAAGAGATTCTCGCAGCGGCACAGAAGAATGAGCGAAAAGTCGTGCAATTCCTTCGCGACCTCATCGCAATCAAGTCCCTGAGTTCTCAGGAAGAAGAGGTCATCTACCGCATCAAGAAAGAAATGGAATCGAGCGGTTACGATGAAGTGACAATCGATCCGATGGGCAACATCCTCGGTCGCATCGGAAAAGGGAAACATATCATTGCCCTTGACGCGCACGTGGATACTGTCGACGTCGGGAATCCGGCAAATTGGACGGTTGATCCGTTCAAGGGGGCGGAGAAAGACGGCATCGTCTACGGACGAGGGGCATGCGATATGAAAGGTGCGCTCGCGTCGATTGTCTACGGCGGCAAGATCATCAAGGATCTCGGGCTCGAGGATGACTACACGTTGTACGTTGTCGGAAGCGTCCAGGAAGAGGACTGCGATGGTCTCTGCTGGCAATACATCATCAATGAAGACAAGCTTCGACCGGAAATCGTCGTGATCGCAGAGCCGACGAATCTCGGCATCTATCGCGGGCACCGCGGGCGGATGGAAATTGAGGTACGCACGAAAGGCATCTCTTGTCACGGTTCTGCACCGGAACGAGGCGTTAACGCGGTCTACAAGATGGCCCCGATCATCCAGGACATCGAGAAGTTGAACGAACGTCTGACAGGCGAGCCATTCCTCGGCAGGGGCACGGTCACGATCGCGGAAATTCGTTCCACATCTCCTTCGCTCTGCGCTGTCGCCGACTCGGCCACCATTCACCTTGATCGGCGTTTGGCTGCGACGGACAGCCTGTTATCCGCCACAAAGGAAATTCAGGATCTCCCGAGCGTGAAAAACGCTCAAGCAGAGGTCGTCGTTATTGACTATGCCGTCCCAAGCTGGCGCGGCCTGACGTATCCCACCAAGAAATACTATCCAACCTGGCTTCTGCCTGAGAACCATCCTGCTCTCAAGAGCGGGGTAGGGGCGTTCGAGAAACTCTTTGCCGAGAAGCCGGTGGTCAATCGCTGGCAATTCAGCACGAATGGTGTTGCGGTGATGGGCATGCATGGTATCCCATGCATCGGATTTGGTCCGGGCAATGAGATCTATGCACACATGGCCACAGAACAAATTGCCATCGAACAGCTCGTCAAAGCAATGGCTTGGTACGCGATGTTTCCTCTGGTGTACACCGATTCTGCACGAGTACGATAAACTTATTTCCATGACAGACATTCTTTCTGAGATCGTCGTCGCTCTGAGAAATCAAGAGAGCGTTGTCCTCGCAACGATCGTCGCATCGTCGGGTTCGACGCCGTTGCCGTCCGGTTCATCGATGCTCGTGAGGCGGGACGGGAAAACCGCGGTGGGAACTATCGGTGGCGGTGCCGTAGAGGCGAATGTGATCGCAGATGCAAAAGAGTTCTTCTCGGGAAACCTGAGTTCAGTCGTCAAACAGTTTGAACTGAGCGAGGGAGATCTCGAAGTGGGGATGATCTGCGGCGGAACCATCGACGTCTTGATCGAAAAGATAACATCGGATGCTCTTCCGCTCTTTTTTCAATTGATGAGTTTACGGGATGCCGGGGGCGATTGTATCCTGCTCCGTGCAGTGGATTTGACAAAGTTGAATGTGCGTCGCAAGATCGTGGACGGGACAGCCCAACAAACACTTCAGCTCTCGCAGTCTGCTGATCTGCTCGAGGAGCTTGGAGTCTCCGGAGAGAAATTTCTTCCGTGTCTTCAACGCTCACATCGTGAAGAATCTGTGGGCCGGGTGTCGGGATTGAGGGGGGAGCTGATCATTCAACCGATTGCGGGAACGCAGCCTCTGATTATTTTCGGTGGGGGGCACGTGGGTCGGTCCCTGTCAAGGCTCGCTGCTCTGTCCGGGTTTTCTGTTATGGTCGTTGATGATCGGGCGGAGTATGCACTCCAGAGCCGATTCCCGGAGGCAGCGCGGACAATCTCAAAGAGCTGGAGTGAAGCGTTCGGAGATTTGAAGATACGCCCGGCGACATCCATTGTCATCGTTACTCGCGGCCATCAATCTGATGCAGAAGTCCTGCACCAGGCCGTCACAGCTCCGGCGCGCTACGTTGGTATGATCGGAAGCAAGAAGAAAGTCGCTGCCACATTCGCGCGACTCCTGAAAGACGGCGTGCCTCTCGCCGAACTGAAACGTGTCCATGCTCCCATAGGCCTGGATATCGGTGCGGTGACGGCGGAGGAAATTGCGGTGAGCATTCTCGCCGAGCTTATCAGTGCGCGGCGAGGCTTTCAGAGCGTCTCGGTCCCGATGTCTGTGCAGATGAACTCATGGTTCGATCAGCCTGACTTGTGACCGACTGCAAAGTCTCAACGATCTCTCGCGCTAAGTCTCGGATTTGTTCTCAGTTGAATCGTCGGTTTTCTCCGGCTGAACGTGAAGCGCTCTGCTGAGAGCCATGGCGGGTCCCCAGTGTCCTTTTCTCTGCAGCCAGGAGAGAAGTTTGCGGGGATCGAAAAGGCGAGCGACCGAAAACAACACCCATCCCACAGTCACTGCCCGTACAACAATCCACATCGCCTGTTCCCAGCTTGACCCCGTCATCATCACGACAGCCGCGACGACGATCACGGGTGCCCAGAAGAGCGGACGAAGAAGGTCATGCAACCCTCTACGAATCGCGACTCCCCATGTGGGCGCTGCAAAATTCCGTGTCACACCTCTTGTTCCCTTTGAAAGCATTTCCGTGAGTCTCGCGGGAACCTTGTGGCGGCGCAGCCATGCAATCATGGTAACGAGCGATGACAAAGAGCCGCACAATACCATCCAGAGGAAGACCAATGTGATGATGCCGGGCATATTCAGATGAAGCTGGTTTGAAGCCCAACGGATCACGACGTCGACAGCGGGAAAGAGATTGTCGCCGATGAAAAGGTATTGAAGCACCACCCCCTGCAATGCGGCCCAGGCGCCGACAACCCAGCCAGCAATGATTATTCCGAACACGTTCCAGCCGAATACTGTCGTCGCGATGGTGAAGAGGAATCCCTGAACTGTAATTCCGAGCATTGGGCGGAGGCGTCCTCCATAGGGAGAAAGGGCCTTTAGTCCGGCAGAAATGAACGGAACCCACATGAGCCGACGGCGCTCGGTGAGCCGATCGCCGGCATACATCATCACCAACGACTGGACGATGGAGAGGAAGAGGCCGGTGAAAGGCAGGCGCGTTTCATGAAGGGCTGTGCCGACCGTTGCCTCGAATCCTCCGGCTGCGGCGCCAAACTGGCCGACTCTCGTCCAATCGGAGTGATGCAGTACAAGAACCTGCAGCTTTGACAATGCATCGGGAGCAGTCGCATCGATCACGACATCGAAGAGAATCCCGAGGCGCTGTTCAATTTCACGGATGGAATTGTCACGAACAGCGATGAGAACGACTTCTGGATTCGCCTTCCGAAGGTTTTCCCAATGCCCCATATGACCCTGGCCCCTGGTTTCCAGCGGTCCGAATTCATCAAGGACAAGCAGCGAAAGCGGATGAGAACCCGAGAGGGAGGTAGCCCACGCGGAAAGCTCACTCAGCGCTTGGGGATCGACCTGATATGGCGGAGTCAAGGATTCATCGCGTCGAGCGAAGGGAATTGACTTCCCGGAACCGATCATCTGAAGGAAATACTGTTGTGCACCTCTTCGAGGAGCGAGGCGATCCTGCGGAAGCGCAAGAAACCCGTCGACCGATTTGAGATGTTCCTTTCCCCACTGGACGAGCGAAGAAAGAACGGTAGTCTTTCCGGAGCCAACGGGCCCGGTGACTGCAACAAGAACCATGGGGATTCCAAACGATATATCAGTTCACCTACACATCCGGTCTACGACCTCTGGTGCCACATCCCGAGCAATGTCACCTCGCTCAATTTCTCTTATCAGTATCATGGAAAATCGGTGCGGGGGAGAGGAGGGCATCTCTCTGGGGCAAAGAAGCACGTGTCATTGATGAGTAGATGGTACAAAAGGGATGGAATAATAGCAACTCTCCAAACGGGGAATCGGATTGTGAACTCCCTGCGTTGATGATCCGGTCGCCCGATGAATCTGGAAGTTGTGAAACAGATTAGCTACTATTAAAGAAGAATCCAGAACGAGTTCATCAGGGAGTGATCCGGCTGTGAAAGAACTTCAAGAAATCCTCGAAGCGTACGAGGCGGTCAAGAAAGCTGAGAGCAAGGCGAAGCTTGCCACCATCGTCAAAGTGAAAGGTTCTGCGTTCCGCCGACCCGGTGCGCGGATGCTCATCCGCGATGATGGAACATCGGTCGGGACTTTGAGTAGTGGATGCCTTGAAGCCGATGTCATCGAACGATCGAAGAAGATGGCGGATTCCTGCGATGCCATCACTGTTACATACGATACGAATTCGCAACAAGATGACCTCTGGGGGCTCAATCTCGGCTGCGGCGGCGTCATACAGATCCTCCTCGAGTCGCTCCCGCTAAGTGCCGGCTCACCGCATCTGCGATTTCTCTCTGAGTGCATTTCCGCCCGTACTTCGGGCGTCATCGCAAGTGTATTCAGAGTTGAGGGTGAGTTGAAGGTTTCGGTAGGTTCACATCTTTTCCTTGCAGAGAATGGGAGGATCACGGAAGATGTCCGGAACCCTGTTCTTACCGCGGCGCTGACAGAGGATTGCCTTAAGGCACTCCAGAAGAAATCATCCTACGACAGAGAGTATCGATTCACCGAAGGAGTCGCCGAAGTTTTGATTGAATTTGTGCGGCCACCGCTGCCTATGATCATCTTCGGGGCGGGGACAGATGCTGTTCCACTGGCGCGCATGGCCGATGACATTGGCTGGACTGTCACGATCGTTGACCATCGGCCGGCGTTCATTGACAAAACCAGATTCGCAACCGCTCATCATCGCATTCTTGCGAGGCCTGAAGAAGTTTCCGAGAAGGTAACATTGACGTCGAGTACCGTAGCAGTGGTTCTCACACACGACTTCTCTCACGACCTGCAGGTTCTCCGAACACTCCTGCCGTCTCAGGTATCGTATATCGGCCTTCTGGGTCCGGCGAAGCGGGCAGAGTTGCTGCTCGAGAAACTGAAGGAGGAAGGCTTCAGGCCAACTCCTCAGCAATTGTCACGGCTTCATGCTCCCGTTGGGCTCAATATCGGTGCCGAATCGCCGGAGGAACTTGCGCTCTCAATTTTGTCAGAGATTCAGGCTTATATGAACGGGAGAAGCGCTGGATTTCTCCGTGATCATCCGGGGCCAATTCATAGTGAAAAGCAATGTACAATCTGGAGTTTTGGATTTCGAGTTTCGAATTGGTTGTACTGACCTTGACGTTCGAATATTGAGTTTTGGATTTGGAATTTGATTTGGTGTTTCGGATTTGAGATTTCGGATTTCCACACACGCTCTTATGAAAAATTCTTCAACATCGATCGTTGTTCTTGCAGCGGGCAATTCATCCCGCCTCGGTCTTCCCAAACAACTTCTTCAGTACAAGAACAAGAGCTTTCTCCGACACATTGTCGAGATCGCCCTGGAGGTCCGAGCTTCAGAAGTCATCGCCGTGCTCGGCTTTGAATCCGATCGGATCCGGCACGAGTGTGACGACTTGCCCATTCGAACTGTCCTGAATCATGATTGGCCCGAAGGCATCGCCTCTTCCATCAGAGCGGGCATTCGTGCAATTCATCCTCAGGCCGAAGGAGCGCTGATTTGTCTGTG
Source organism: Ignavibacteriota bacterium (assembly GCA_003170475.1). Taxonomy (GTDB): domain Bacteria; phylum Bacteroidota; class Ignavibacteria; order UBA10030; family UBA10030; genus UBA9647. Next base: position 52,181 of record PMZI01000081.1, read on the forward strand.
CGATCAACCTGCCATAACGACAGAACTTCTGAGCACCCTCGTATCGATGTGCTCGCATGAGAAGCCGATTGCGGCCACCGAGTATAATCAGATTCTCGGCGTGCCTGCGTGTTTTGATCGCTCAATATTTGCTGAGCTTCTTCAACTCCAAGGAGATATCGGCGCGAAACGAGTCATCGCACAAGAGAGGATTCGCGTAGCATCCTGCGTATTTCCAGAAGCTGCCGCAGACATCGATACTCTCGAGGACTACCAGAATCAGCGACTTTCTCGTGAATGACCCGCGCCCACAAGAAACGATCCGACTTCAAGTTGGGAGATTTTGAGTTCCGAGAGATTGGAAGTGAAAGTCGACAGGAGAGATCGTCGCAGCATTCGAGAAAAAACACGCATCGCTGTGAGATGAGTATGTTCTCGTCCACCGCGGACAGAGTTGATGCGAAGGCACATGAAGGTATTTTCTTAACGATTTCTTAATTGACTTTTGGCGCATTTCCATTCATATTCTGGCGAACAGTTTCGCTTGTCCGCTTCTCCTGGCTCGAGCGCACTCGATGTAGATTCCTAGTCCTGACAAGCACGAGGACGGCAACGCTCCCGTGCAACTTCCAGAACCGCACCAAGCACCCTACGAAAGAAAGCAGAAGACTCTACGTTGCATCGCATGCGTGACTATCGTTTCCATCTGATCTTCTTCCTCATGCTCGGCGGCACTCTTTGCCTCGCGCAAGACGGCAATAATTACGTGCTGAGAAAGCAGACCGGAGATGACAATTCCAAGTATACGACGGTTGGCAATATCGGTGTAACGGTAACCAACTACGGAGTCATCGGGCACGGATTCCGGCTTTGGCCGCAGCAGCCTTCCATGCAATATCCTCGCGGTTCGGGTATCGAGCACATGTTTGTTGGAGGCTTGTGGGTTGGTGTTGCCTCAGATGGCGGCGGCGGCGGAACGAGGGTCACGACGGGGGCCATCGATGTGTCTTCCCTTCGGACCGGTGTGACGGAGGGATTTGAGTTTACGACCGCCCCCGATTCACGTGTTCTTGAGCGTTCTTCACTCCCGGACAATCCGTTCTACGACCCGAAAGCAACGAGCCATCAGGATTTCATCGCTGACTTCACCGATGTCAACACGACAAATCCGAATCAGAACAACGAGTTGATTCCGAATCACGTGCCGATCGGCATCAATGTTCACATGGAATCATACGCGTTCAATTTCGCCTTCGCTGACAATTTCGTCATCTTCAACTACACGATAAAGAACATCAATCCCTTTTCCCTCGACAGCGTCTATGTGGGGCTCTGGGCTGACCTTGTTGTCCGAAATACGAATGTGACGCCGCCGACGGTGGGAAGTCCTTTCTACAGTCACGGTGCGATGGGCTATGTAGACTCACTTCACATGGCATACCAGTACGACTACGATGGCGATGGCGGTCTTGCGGATAGTTATGCTGCAATGCAGTTCCTCGGATCGACGCCGTTCAAGACGCAGACGTACTACAACGCATATCAGTTCCATAATACAACCGATCCAACGTACTTTTCGCCGGCCACCGACCCTGACCGTTACGCAAAAATGGCGACCGGACTATCGCCGATTCAGGTGACGCTGATTCCGAAGCCTGTGAATGGCATCACGTTGATCAGCGCTGGTGCATACAGTCATATCGCCGCGGGGGATTCCATCAATGTGGTCTTCGCCGTCATGGCAGCGAAGAAGAAGTCCCCCTCGCCAACGACAGAGGACACTCCCGAACAAAAGGTCAACCTCTATAGAGCCGCGCAATGGGCGAAGAGAACCTATAACGGTGAAGATCGAAACGGGAATGGAATTCAAGATGCAGACGAGCACTGGACGAACAAAGGACAACCGAGACGGTACTTTCTGCCGGCTCCGCCTGATGCTCCGCATGTGAAGGTTATTCCAAAGGACAAGACGACAGAAATCTATTGGGACAAAGTCTCGGAGGCTTCTGTCGATCCCATTTCCAATCAGAAGGATTTTGAAGGATACAGGATCTACGGAACTCCAGCAGGTTTCGACCTCACCGTATCGCAGAACATTCTCTCCAGCATGATCCTGCTTGGAGACTATGATAAGTCAGACGATAACATCGGCTACAATACCGGCTTCGGGCACGTACGGTTGCCGTCGCCTGTCCAGTTTGCTCCTGACACGACGCATTACTTCTACAAGTTTGTTGTTCCGCAGCTTCTGAACGGATGGCAATATGGATTTGCGGTGACCGCGTACGATTCAGGCGACGCGACGATCAACCTCGAGAGTCTCGAAAGCAGCAAGCTGCAGACTCTTCAGCGCGTCGTTCCCGGAACGCCGTCAGCTCAGAGCTCCGACAGCCACGTCGGTGTCTATCCTAATCCTTACTATGCCCGCGCCATTTGGGACGGAGGGGCCGAGAGATCGCGGAAACTTTATTTCTACAATCTGCCCGCGCACGCGGAAGTCCGCGTCTATACGCTCGTCGGTGATCTGATCGATCAGTTTCAGCATGACGCGGCGATGTACAACGGAAGCGACATCCGTTGGTTCCAGACGTTTTCCGACGGGTCGCAGATCCTTGCCGGAGGAGAGCATGCATGGGACCTGATCACACAGAAGGATCAGGCGGTTGCGACTGGTTTGTATCTGTATACCGTGAAGAACAAAGACACTGGTGATATTCAACGCGGAAAGTTTTTGGTGATCAAGTAGTTGGGATGTATTCTTTCATTCATTAAGGAGGTCTCTATGAACAGATTGTTGATACGATTGTTGACCTGCGTGATTGTTCTGACGATGGTATTCTCCGTCGGATTTGCGCAGAAGGTCGTGACGATCCCGCAGCTCCAATTCGTGCCGCTGGACTCGTTGAAAAAGATCGATTCATTGCAGGCGGGAACTGGCGCCGCGACTGCCGACAAGTCTCCATACTGGCACGGAGCGAATGCAAACGCTGATACCGTCAGTGTTACGGGAGTCGTGATCGTGAAACCCGGCATCTTGTCCTATACGCTCGCGCGCTACAATATTTATCTCCAAGACACCACCTCGGGGGCTGTGTGGGCAGGTCTCAACGTGCTCACAAACGACACAAGTGCCGGAGCGCAGGCATCGGGTATTGCAGCGCTCGACACCGGAATGGTTGTTACGATCACAGGAAGGATCCTGGAATTTGGGGGTAATAACAGTCTTACAGAAATGTATCACTACAGTGTTTCTGCGCCGATTTACACGACGCCTCCGCCCATCAGTATCGGGAATATCATTCGAAGGCCTGCCGCGAGAGAAATCAGACTCTCCGAACTAGCCCAAGGAAATTTTCCTCATCCCTCAACAGGTGAGCAATACGAGGGGATGTATGTTGTCGTCAGAAACGTCACGGTAACATCCGTCGACTACACTTCGGGCGCTTTCACTTTTCAGGATTCCCTCGGCAACATTGGATATGACTATGACGGGTCCGGTTGGTACACACTGCGCGGCCACAAGTTCACCGCTTCAAAGTTTACCCCGCCACCGGTTGGCACGAAATTGAGCTACATCCGCGGCGTGGTTGTGCCACAAACGCGCAGTGGAACATGCGGTGACTATCGCATCATGCCCATGTATCCGGGACCGAGAGAACAGACGAATTCCACGTATGCCGGTGACATTGGCATCTCACAGTTCTCTCCGCAAATTACGTCTATTCTTAGAACTCCAACGCCTCCCAAACGGACAGATGCCGTGACGGTGACATGGAAAGCAAAAAATCTCAACACCGGTGGAAAGATTGACAGCAGCTACTTCAATTATCGTGTCGGCTACAACAATCCAAGAGGGGTAAGGTTCAAGGCAACGGCGACATCTGGAGATTCTCTGTACACAGCAACCATTCCGGCTGCAAACGTTGACACGTTGGTATGTTACTTCGTCGAGGCATGGGGCGGTGGGGTATATGGCTCCGCTCCAGATTCGTCGAAACCCAATTTCTACCAGATCCGCCAAAGCGGTTTGACGATAAGGGATGTGCAGTTTACTCCTTTCGCGGGCGGTCTTTCCGGCTTTCTTGGTGACACTGTTACGGTCAGTGGTGTTATCACAGCCGATACGACGGATATCAAACAAAACCTGGGCGGACGACCGACATTGTGGATGGCATCAGCTTCTGGTGCATGGAATGGCCTCGCGATCTTTTCCGCTGTCTCCAACGTTATCCCCGACACACTCGTGAGAGGGGACAGCGTTCAGGTGACCGGTCTGGTCACAGAACGAGGTGTGAGCACCAATGATAGCCGTACAGCACTTCAGGTCACGTCGTTCACAGTGGTGAAACGTGGTGTGACCGTACCGGCAGCAGCATCCATCGGTATTAGTGGATCCGGCTCGGTGAGTTACCAAGATGCAAACAGACCCGTCAAGGGAAATGCAACATTTGAACAATGGGAGAGCGTCCTCGTCAAGCTTCCGACTGCCTATGTCAACATGCTGAATGCAGACAACTCAGCGGTGACAGGGTCGAGCAACTTTGGCGAATTCTTCATCAGCACTACCAAGGGGGCCACGACTACGGCGTTCGGTATTCGGGTCAATGACGATGGTACCAACAACTACTTCTGCGACACGACCGTGGCGTACCAAACGTCGTGGCGATCTGCTCACACAACCAGTCCGCCCAAGAACAGGCCGATTGTGATCGGGTCTGCCATTGCCTCACTCACAGGTATCATGACGTACTCGAATGGAGAATATAAGCTCGAACCGCGCAAGAACGATGACTTCGGAGTCATCACGGCCGTCACGTACCAGGTGGCAGACGTTGTACCGACGGGATTCGAACTAAGCCAGAACTATCCGAATCCATTCAACCCGTCAACAACGATTCGCTACTTGTTACCGACCGGCGGAAAAGTAACCCTGAGAGTGTTCAACCTTCTGGGACAGGTCGTCGAGACGCTCGTCGAGCAACAGCAAAATGCAGGATCGTATATTGTGGTCTTCAATGCCTCGCGGTTGTCCAGCGGAACGTACTTCTACAAACTGGAAACTGATCAGTACTCAGTGACAAAGAAGATGATGCTGTTGAAATAGCTCATTGTGTCGGAGGGGGAGCATGTTCTCCCCCTCCGCACTTTTTGATTGTATTATTGACCAGGCCTCTTTTGCACAAAGCATTACCGTACATAGTGCTCGTCATTGTTCTTCTGTCCGGCTGTTCGAAACGGTATCCCAATGAACCGATTCCCAACCAGCCGCCGAAGACCTATATCGCTCTGGATCCAGATGGCGCATTACGCAGGACTGTTAGTCTGCAGCATATCCATTGGTGGGGCGTCGATCCCGACGGATTCGTTGTCGGCTACTATTTCTCGCTCGACAACCAGCACTGGACCTTCACAACTCAGACGGACAGTGTATTCACATTTCGATTGAACAGACTTGATACGACGTATTCGTTCTTTGTCGCTGCGGTTGACGACCAGGGAGTTCGCGATCCACATCCAGCCTCGTTACTGTATCCCGTCCAAAACACTCCACCGAGTGTCGCATATCTCCTGACTTCTGCGGTGCCCGAGACGACCTACACGGTTGCCACATTCCAGTGGACCGGGACGGACATTGATGGCAACGAGACCATCACGAACTATTTTTACGCTCTCGACGACACTTCAAATCCGTCGCGCTGGAAGACTCTCCCGGGGTCAGCGAATCTCGTGACACTCTTCAAAAGCGATGGGTTGGTGGAAGGGAACCATGCGTTCTATCTGAAGGCTCAAGACGTTGCCGGAGCCTACAGCCAGACCGTACGAATGCCCGATACCAACAAAGTATGGTATGTGCGTGAGCCCAAAGGCGATTTCCTCATCGTGAGAGATTACCTGCCGAGCGATTTTGCGGTAACGTTCTACAAACAGATGTTCGACACGTTGATGGGTGGTCGGTTGGGGAGCAAAGATGTGCTCGATATCAAGTTGGGGGCATCAGCGATCAGCAAGGGAAAATTTGTCCCTCCGCTTATCAATCCTACGTTCACCGAGACGCTGAAACTTTTCAAATACGTTTACTGGTACGCAGACAATTCTCCGAGCCTCGACATCCTCCAAGCGAGTTTGCCGGGATTCAAGAAGGCAGGTGGTAAGGTGTTCCTCGCCTCCGGCTTCCCGCAGTATATTCCGGCACAGGGTGGGCTCGGTGATTTCTTCCCGATCGATAACATTGAGTCGAGCTATTTCACCTCGATATTGCTCGGCAAGGACTCGATTGTAGCTGTCGATCCGTCGTATCCAACGTTGGTGCGCGATTCGCTCGGGTTCATTTACACATTTCCAAGAGGCATCCTGCCGAAGGTGAACGCCCGGGTACTCTATCAGATGCAGAATTCAACACGCTGGCCGGGTCAGCCGATCATGGGCGTGAAGGATGCAGATCAACCGAGTTTTGTTCTGCTCGCTGCCATCCTGCATCGATTCGGCACGCCACCAAATCGTGCCGCTGCACTGCTGCGCAGAGTCTTCAGAGATGAGTTTGGAGTCCGATGACGAAGAGGGCTACCATATCGCTCTTGCTGCTGCCACTCTTGCTGCTTCTCGGCACCGCCGACCTCAATGCTCAGGGCAAAAGCTTGATCAAAGGTCGGGTGAAAGACGCGAGGACAGGAGAGGGCTTGCCCTCCGTCAATGTGACGATCAAAGGCACTTACTACGGAGCGGCGACCGATCCGGACGGAAATTATAAGATTCAAAATGTCGGTCCGGGGAGCTATACCCTCGAGTTCAGTCTCATCGGGTACACTGTGGTGCAGCGTACGGCGGTTCGTGTTGAAGCGGGGAAGGAAACGACTATCGATCAGGACCTAACGGAAACAACGTTGAGCATCGGTCAGGAGGTCGTAATTGTCGGGACGAGGCCTCTCTTCAATCTGGAAGAGACAGCGAGCCGGAGAGCCGTGACGTCTGATGACATAAAATCTGCGGCCGTTGCAGATGTGAGGGAAGTCGTCACGCAGCAGGTCGGTGTCGTACAAACCGACAACGAAATCCATATCCGCGGCGGTCGGGCGAACGAGAATGCGTATTTGCTTGACGGCATATCCATCCAGGATCCGCTCTCCGGAACAGGTTTCGGACTCCAGATCAGCGCCGATGCCGTACAGGAAATCGAAGTCATCACCGGCGGATATAATGCTGAGTACGGACAGGCAACGTCTGGCGTTGTCAATGTGACCTTGAAGGATGGAGCTCAAAAATACCAGGGCTCCCTTGGCATCAAGAAGGATCAACTGGGGTTGAGCAACAAGATTGCGCGCAGCTTCAACACCGACATCTACGAAGCAACCATCAGCGGACCAGAACCAATTACGGGGAGCCTGCTGCCGCTCGTCGGCATACAGGTGCCGGGAACGATCACTTTCTTCAGCAACCTGTACGTAGGACTGACGGACGGGTTCATGGGGAACCAGGCAAAACAGCTCGTCTCGTCGACGTTCTACGGCTCGCGTTTCGCTCCGCGGGAAGATAACAACTGGTTCCTGTTAGCAAAGCTCACATGGCGTCCGACACCTCTGGTCAGGATTTCCTATTCCTATAATCACTCTGTAGCGATCAATCAGAATTCCCAGTCGTTGCAGACAAATCTGGAATACGTTGAACCCAGTCCCGGATATCAGTACGAATTTCAGAATATCCTTGATGGGGCAAACACGTATACTCACAACAATCAGCTGCACGTCCTTTCCTTGACGCACACGCTGTCGAATTCGTTGTTCTACGAACTGAAGCTCTCGCACTTCTTCACCAACCTGCGGGCTGATGCAAACGGTCTGGACTACACTCAATATCATGAGCCGAAAGACATCGTCACCTTCCCGATCGTCTATTTCAACTCGGGGCATGACACTGTCGGCGTGATTCCGGGAGATGGTTTCTACGATTATGGCAACGGATTCACCTGGCATGACCACTATGTCATCGAGAACACGTTGAAGCTGGATATCACGAATCACTTCTCTGAGAAGAACAAGCTCAAAGCCGGATTCGAACTCACGCTGCAGGAGATGCAGAATGTCGACATTTATGAACCGTGGATCGGGACGCTTGGCCTGAACAACGACATCTACAAGGTCAATCCCGCGTTCGGAGCGATGTATGTCCAGGACAATGTGAATTTCAGCGGGATGATCCTGAACGCCGGACTTCGTTTCGATTATTGGTTCCCCGGAAAGTACGTCGATGATGCAGTGAACAATCCGGATGTCGTCACGATTCCGGATCAGATCAGACAGGACTATCACGATCAGACGCATATGCTCTTTGGACGACGGTGGAAGGGAAGGATCAGCCCGCGCATCGGCATCTCGCATCCGGTATCCGATAATCAAATGCTGTTCTTTTCGTACGGGCACTTTTCGAAGCTTCCGAAGCCGCAGTTCGTCTACGCGAAACTGAGTCCTTCTTCGGCACAGTCCACGTTTCAGAAATTCGGCAACCCCAATCTGAATCCTGAAACAACGGTGGCCTACGAGTTGGGGCTGCAAACGCAATTCTCGAATGACGATGTTCTGACAGTGACGGCGTACAACAAAGACATTTTCGACTACGTCTCGACGGTGCAGGCGAAGATCACGACTTCAAGAATTTCGACATCGAACTTCATCACATACGTCAACAGCGATTATGCCCGATCGCGCGGAATCGAAGCGGAGTTCCGGAAGAGAATCGGGAAGTGGTTCCGAGGCAGCGTCTCAGGCTCGTATTCTATTACAACAGGCAAGAGTTCAACGCCTGACCAGGCGTTGCTCGTGGCGCGGGGAATTCAGGACGAAACCATCAAAGAAAGCTATGTGGTATGGGATCGTCCCCTGCAATTCAATCTGAACACAACATTCATCGTCGCCAAGGACGAGCCGTTGTTCGGTTTCGCACCGGGGATCCTTGATGACTACATGGTCTATCTGCGAGGATTCTACGAATCGGGGAAACGCTATACGCCCGATATGTTGGACGGAACGCTTTCGAACGGTCGTCCCAACTATGTGACAGATAATTCGAATCTCCTTGGGAGTCTTGGTCAACCGTGGTTTTGGGTTGACATGAATATCGAGAAGTACATCCACGTCTCGGGTCTGGAGTTCACCCTGTCGATGCAAATCAAGAATCTCCTCGACATCAAGAACTCGGCGATCATCAATCCGGTCACCGGCCGGGCGTACGAATTTGGCGACCCGACTCCGAGCAGCTGGAATGATCCGCTCTATCCACAATTGCAGGCACCTGTCACGGCGTATCCGCTCAACCCGGCTCGGTATCTGACGGGAAGAAACGTTCAGGTTGGTTTGGCTATGAGGTTCTAATCGTGTACCGAGTGAGGCACTTCATATTGTTGGTTCTTTGTCTGCTGGTCGTTCAGCATGAGCTGAATGCTCAGCTGATGCCGGTGTTGGGGGCGCAACGGGCGGGGACGGCCAGCGCACAGTTCCTGAAAATCGGTGTTGGTGCACGTGCAGGGGGGATGGGCGAGAGTTTTGTTGCAGTCGCCAACGACGCGTCGGCGTTATATTGGAATCCCGCCGGCATTTCCCAATTTGAGGCCAATGAAGTGATCTTTTCCCATACAACCTGGTTGGTCGATGTCCAGCATGAATTCTTCGGAGCGGTCTATCATCCGACATTGGATGACGCATTCGGTCTTTCGATTACCTCGCTCCATACCGATGACATGCCGGTAACAACGGAAGTGCAGCCCTTGGGCAATGGAACGTACTTTCGGTTCGGCGACCTCGCTGTGGGATTGACCTACAGCCGAAAGCTGACATCTCAGTTCAGCTTCGGGGCAACAGTCCGGTTCTTCGAAGAGACGCTGGATGTTCTGAAGATGCGGGGGACACTTCTGGATCTTGGTACGTATTACTGGACGGGACTCGGCTCTCTGAGGTTCTCCGCCGTGGTGTCGAATTTCGGCGGCCAGGTTTCTCCGACGGGAACTGTGCAGTCGATCAGCGGTGTGTCAACAACTCAGTTCCAACAGTTCTCGCCGCCGACTCTTTTCAAATTCGGTTTTGCATTTGAGCCTCTGCAGAATGCCACGAACTCGCTGACAACGTCTCTGCAGTTGAATCACCCGAATGACAACTCCGAGAACCTGAGTGCCGGCGCCGAGTATCGATGGTCCAACATGTTTTTTGTCCGTGGCGGATACAAGTTCAACGTGGACGAGGAAAGCTTCTCCCTTGGTGTCGGGGTGGCAGCATCCCTCAGCGCTTTCACTTTGCATGTCGACTATGGGTATGCTCCGTTCAAGAATCTGGGCGGTGTTCACAGACTTTCGGTGATTGGACAGTTATGAAGCGCGCACTTCCCTATATCGTTCTCGCGATTGTGGTGTACGTCATCGGATGTCAGGAGACTCATTTCCCCGTCGATTCGCTTCCTCAAGGGAACGTCAACACGAGAATCGGCGACACGGTCTATGTTCTCCAGAATCCGGTATGGACAGGATTCAATCACCCTCAGGCCGTGATCGTTGGAAATGAACCCTTCATCTACGTTGCCGATACGGATAACGACAGAATTGTTATGCTGGACCTCATTGGCCGGGTGATCGGATATTCTCCGAAAATAAAGCACCCCGTGGCTCTCACGGAAGACAAGCGGCTCCAACTGATCGTCTGCGCGCAATTCGATACGCTTCTTCCCGGCAAGCAGTCTCCGACAACGTTCGGCGCTGTCTATCGCCTGGACATGGTCTCCGCTAATCATGACATCAGCAGCGCACGGCCCCGCAGGGTATTTTATGAGCCGAGCGATTCGACCCGTCGCTATGCTGGCGTAGCATCGCTCTACAACAATCAATACTACATCTGCCGCAATGGTCCGAAGAACGAACTCACCCGCATAGACCGGGACCTCGCCGTCCTGCAGTTTTCGATGAACGACGAACTGCTTTCTCCGGTCACGACCAGCTTCTCGCCAGACGGTACCGGATTGCTCTCGTTGAGCACCATGTCAGCGATCGCCACCATGCCCTGGAATAGAAGTGTTGAGTTCGTTTTCTGCCAAACCGGCGATCACGCACTGTACAAAGTGCAGTGGATTCAGTATGTGGTCGAAGGGCAAACGGCAAACTACATATCAAAGTTCTACCCCAGTCTCGATGGCAGTATTGATTTCCTCCGCCTCAATCATTTCACACAGCCGGCCGGAGTGACGTTTGATCCGTCCGGCAACCTCTACGTCGTCGATGCCGCGAAGGACAGCCTCTACAGATTCTCCACACGGGGGATCGAGCGGTATTCGTTCGGTGGGACGGGATCGGGCGACATGCAATTCCATCAGCCTTCAGGAATCGCCTATTTTGACAAGACTCTCTTCGTAGCAGACCGAGGCAACAACCGCATCGTTCGGTTCAAGCTCTCCAGCGACATCCAATAGATCCTCTTCTCCATTCTCCGTTGCTTGCATCTCGATCGGAAACCCAGTACTGAATTCGATGCTTGGTTCTGGACCCCTTGCCGCCTGACCTGTAAGCCCTGCAAAGTCGGGCAGGCTTATGAAGGGGTGACTTACGGGTCTTCTTCTGAAGCTGAGGTCCCTCTCAATGCGGAAACAAGCGTTCAAATATAGCCCACGACAAAGAGACATAGTCATTCCTGCGAAAGCAGGAATCCAGAAGAAGGCTTGATGTAGGCCCTGAACCGCGTCTTGCGCGCAGGCGAATTTCAAGCGCGCTTTCGAAGCTCATTTCTTTGTTTCTCCTGAGACAAGGTTCAAACATACCCAACGCCAAACAACAGAGTCAATCCCGCGAAAGCGGCTTGACCGCCTTGTTGATTCTCACAGGTTTGGCGGGAATCCAGAACGAAGCTTGAGAATGGTAAATGAAAGCCTGCTTCGTCTATATCCTCGCGAGCAAGAGAAACGGAACGCTTTACATCGGTGTGACGAACGACCTCGTGCGCAGAGTCATCGAACACAAGTCGGGCTCCATCGGGGGGTTCACCACACGGTACGCCGTTTCCATTCTGGTCTACTATGAAGTATACGACAACATGTACGATGCCATCCTGCGAGGGAAGCGGTTGAAGAGATGGAAAAGGCAATGGAAGATTCAGTTGATCGAAGGGCACAATCCGAAGTGGCAAGATCTCTTTTCTGACGATCGTGCCATAATGTCCTTGCCAAAGGACTGAGCGAAGCGAGATTTCTGAACGGCGCACATGAGAGAGAGCGCAAAGTCATTCCCGCACAAGCGGCCTGCCCGCCTTGTTGGTTCTCACTGGTCAGGCGGGGAGTCCAGAAACAAACTTGACACTAAGTCCTGGGCCCCTTCCCGCCTGACCTGTAAGCCCTGCAAAGTCGGGCAGGCTTACGAAGGGGTGACTTATGACTCTTTTTACTGGCGTGTCAATCCCTCGAGTGGTCCTTGCCTCCCACCTCTAACTTCCGTAGTTTTGAAAAGGTTATCAGATCAGCCGTTTCTTTCCAACCCTTCTGCATAGTGATCCGATTCCGACACGAACTTGAATCACCGGATCAGTGCGCACCGCACCGTGAAATGGAGGTTGTCATGCATCCGCCCGAGAAACCGAAGCAAATTGATCGACGTGAATTCGTCAAGATGGTCACCGTTGGAGGGATCGCAGCAGCGATTCCGTCAATATCGCAGGGTGGGATTCTTGGACAGGACAAAACGCCGCCCGCCAAGCCGGGTACTAATATTAAAGATGCTCTGAAAGTCCCACGCACGGCCGCTTCGATGCCTGGAAAGATGCCGGGTGCCGTCGTGCAGACTTTTCACAATGGTTCGATTACGAATGACAAGGTCGATCTGGCGGTAGTGGACGAAATGGTGCGCAAGAGTTTGATGGAACTTACCGGCGCGTCCACTGCTGCGACCGCGTGGAAGTCATTCGTCGAGCCAGAAGACGTGATTGGGTTGAAAGTGAATCCGGTTGCCGGCAAGACTCTCTCCACGAGCCTGGAAATTACTCATGCGATCATCAAGCAACTCGAAGAAGCAGGGATTCCGAAAAAGAATATCGTGATCTGGGATCGGAGGGAATTTGAGCTTCAGGAGGTGGGCTTTACCTCTGAGAATTTCCCCGGCGTCAAAGTGATGGGAACGGAGCGCAAAGACGAGAAGGGATCCTACTACGACCCCAAGGGGGTTCTTTACGGGCAACGAATGATCGATGAATCGTGGTATTACTGGGCTGATGTGGAGCAGAAGTACGACGCCGAAACACTGCCGTACATGATCAATGAAGGGAAGTACTCCTATTTCGGAAAGATCTGTACAAAAGATGTCACGAAAATCATCAACATCCCGATTCTCAAGAACGCAGGTCCGACCGTGACGCTGTGCCTCAAAAACCTCGCTTTCGGCTGCATCACGAACACGGGGAGACTTCATCAGCAACTCTGGGCAGAAACGTGTGCAGAAGTGCCGTCGTTCGCGCCCATCCGCGACAAAGTCGTGCTCAACATTGTCGATGGGATCAAAGGATGCTACAACGGAGGACCTGGTGCAGATCCGAAGTTCTTCACGGAGTACAAGACGGTGCTCGTCGGAACGGATCCCGTTGCCGTTGATCGGATCGGTTATGAAATAGTGCTGAAGAAGAGGCTCGAAGAAAAGGTCCAGAAGGCGGAGGCGCCGAGCGGAAAGAAATTCATGGAACTTGCGAGAGACCTCGGCCTTGGGGTTGCCGACATCGAGAAAATCCATCTTCAGAAACTGAATCTTTCGTGAGTATGATGCGCCTGTATTTCGTCATCGTATGCATGCTTCTCTGCGTAGTGGGCGGTGTCTCGAAGGCACAGGAGGTGCCCGTTCTCATTTCGGGGGATCTTTCCGGCGGGACGATTCTATCGACGGACTACTACACGGGCCAGGCCCTGTTCGGGTACATCGATGGAGGAGCGGAGCTTTATCTCGAGTACAGGTTCAAGAAACTCGGGAGACAGGAAATCCAGACTTCGAACGAGAAAATCGTCGTCGAAATCTACCAGATGGCTGGAGCAAACGAGGCGTATGGCATATTTTCTGTTCAGCGGTTCAAGTGTGTGCCCGTCGATTCTCTTTCTCCCAACACCTGTCTTTCCAAGTACCAGCTCCAGGCGGTTGTCGGCAATTGCTATCTGAGTATTGTCAATGAGAGCGGCTCGCCTGATGCCCGGCGGGCGAGCGTTGAGATCTTTCATGCGATTCGGGCGAAGGTGAAGCCCCAGCCAATGGATTTTCCGGAGATCTTTGCGCGTCCCGAGTTGAAACAACACCGCAGCGGAATCATCGTTGCCTACGGGCGACTCGGCGTTCAAAATGGCTGCTCAGAATTGGATACTCTGTTTCAGAATATTCCACGCTTCTCACTTACACTTCTCCCCATAGAGATCGGAAGTGAACGCCTGTCGATCGCGCACCTCCGTTTCGCCTCGGATCGCGAGAGCAGTGAGTTTTGCCGACGTGCAGGTTTCCCCGATGTCCTTGTGGGATCGGTTCGTACCTGTAAGGTCAGCGGGATCGTCCGGCTGGTCCGTCGGCTGAACAGCGAAGAACTCTATTTTGGTGAAGCAACCGAGTCTTTTCCGAGACGAGAGCCATTGTTTACACTTATGCTGAGGTAGTGCGTCCAAAGAACTCGCTCGACCAAGCAAAGGAATTCCCAGCCATGGATCTTAGTGTCATCATCAACATCGTCTCTGTGCTTTGGTTGGGTTCGGAGATCGTTCTCTCCCGCATAAAGCGCTCGCTCCCAACGGATGCGCGATTCGACAACTCGTCACTGCGCGTGCTCTGGATAACCATTCTCACCTCCGTGACCATCGGAGTGTTGCTTGGGTTTCAGCGTGTTGGATATTTTGGTGGTGGATCCAGCACCTTCCCAATCATTGGCCTCATCCTCATTGTCGGCGGATTGCTTGTTCGTTGGATTGCTATCTTCTCCCTGAGACGCCAGTTTACGGTAGACGTGGCGATCACGAAAGACCATCGGATCGTCAATCAGGGGATCTATCGTTTTGTTCGTCATCCTTCATACTCGGGCAGCATCCTTTCATTTTGTGGACTCGGGATATGTTTCGCGAATGTTTTCAGCCTCTCCGTAATCTTTCTACCGATATGCGCAGCTTTTCTCTACAGGATTCGCGTTGAGGAGAAAGCTCTGATAGACGCGTTCGGCGACGAATACGTTCGCTATTGTGCCTCCACGATGCGGCTGATTCCCTGGGTTTACTGAACGCAGCGTTCCTGACGGATGACGTGCCTGAAGCAAAAAGCCCCGGAGCAACCGGGGCTTGTCGTTTCGACGGACGATCAACGAGACCCTACTTCCCGTATCGCTCCTCATAGTACTTTCTGATTTTCTCCAACTGCTCCTTGCTCATTCCTTTCAAGTACCATTCGTGTCGGACATCCTGCTCGAGGTATTTCTTCACGAGCATCGCGTACAGCTCGGGTCCGGCGACCTGCTTGACCTCCGGCAGGAATTCGCTATAAAACTTCTTGGCCACCTCGTAGATCCCATGCCACCAGGCGTAGTCAGGGCCTGACATCGCAGCTCCATGTCTTGCCCGCCGGCCTTCGTGGTGCCAAAGCTCGTAGTAGATCCAATCCAGTTTGTCATCAAAATCGGCCGGCGTCAGTTTCCCCGCATCGATCAAATCCTGCCTCATGCCCATCGCTGGTCTGGCAAATTTCTCGTTGTAGAAGACAACAAGGTTGTCGAACTGGTTGTAGAAGCCATCCACGAAGGGGGAGGAGTGACAGCTGGAGCAGACATCTTTCATGTCGTCTCGTCGCTTCTCGGCATTCTCCAGTTTCTTTGATATTGCCGGTCTCAACGTCCAACTGATCCTTGTCCCGACATCGTGAGTGACCGGCTGATTTGGCGTCGCGCTCATATGACAAGTTGCGCATGTCGGTGCAGCCGAATAGTCTTTACCAACGATCCACGACTTCTTCTCCATATTCAATTGCGCTTTGTTGGCTTCGTACAGAATCCCATGTTTCGATTCCTGATAGACCTCGATCTGCGGATGGTCCGGTCCAAGGTGGCATTTGCCGCATGTCTGTGGCTCCCGAGCTTGTGCCCGTGAAAACCGATGACGGGTATGGCACGCGGAACAGGAACCTTTGGAGCCGTCAGGATTGATACGCCCGATACCAGTATTGGGCCAGGAGTTGATGTCCAGTTTTCCTCCCGGAAGCACTTTCACTTTCGCGCCATGGCATTGCAGGCAGCCGACCGCCACCGCCTCGGGTCCTCCAAGAACCTCTCCGAGGTAATTGTCGAGAGAATTCAGAATGTCTCCCGCCATTGCATGATGGCTGTTGGTCATCTCCAGCACTTCCTTCGCATGACATCGGCCGCAATCTTTGGGAGTAACGAGAATGGCGATCGTAAAACCGTTATGTTCCATCGCATCAGGATCTGTCTTCTCTGCCTTGTGGCAGGTATAACAGTCCACCCCCTTAGCCGCGTGGCTGCTGAGTTGCCACTCCTTCACGAAGGAAGGTGAGAGCTCTTTGTGACATTCAATGCAGGCTTTTCCCTCTTTTGACAGTGGAATTGTCTGGGAATGCGAATCGCAAGTCGTGATCAGGAATCCGCAGATGATGAACATCAGGAAGGTGAGGTGTCTTCGCATGGCTATTCCCTCAGAAGTGTGGGTGTTGCTATGAGATTTCGGAGATCGGTAACGGTGCGGGAAGCTGTAACTTTACAGAACGACTGCTTCCATGATAACGAGTCGAACATTCATTCGCAAGTCTCTTCTCCTGCACGATGGGGTCTCAGATCGATGGGCTTTTCTTTTGTTTCTCAAGTTCCTGCTGTTTAGATTCCAGTGTCCGCTGTCCCGTCCCTTTTTGTCTCCAGGAGGTCTGAATGACAAGATCCACCGCCGTTGTGATCGCATGTCTATTGTCCGTTTTGTTTCTTTCCCCATTCTCGGTTCAAGCGCAACTCGCAACGAAGAAGGCCCTCACCCTTGAGGCCGCGAAGAAACTTGCGTCGGTTGCCGAAGCTGAAGCGCTCAAAAACAAGTGGACGATGGTCATCGCCATCGTTGACGACGGAGGAAATCTTCTCTTTCTGGAACGAATGGACAACACGCAAATCGGCAGTATCGAGGTGGCGATTCAGAAGGCGAAGTCGGCAATATTCTTCAAGCGCCCTACGAAGGCCTATGAGGACCTGGTTGCACAAGGCAAAACAGATATCCTTGGTGTGCCGGGAGTTATTCCTATCGAAGGCGGGTTGCCGCTCGTTGTCGATGGACAATATGTCGGTGCCATTGGAATCAGTGGCGGCACGCGACAGCAAGATGGCATCGTTGTGAAAGCCGCCGTCGATGCTTTTCCGGCTCAGTAGCGTGACCGTGATTCACCGGATTCAGAACACATCCAGCGTAGGACAAATGAGAACGCACACCGCGAAAATGAAACGAATCCTCTTTGCATCGCTTGTTTCCTGCCTGGTCGTCGTAATATTCCAATCATGCTCATCATCAAAGGGAGTTGCCGTGTCTACAGATGTCAATGTTGTCAAATGGCAATTGGGTGGATTGATCGCAGATTCGAAATCCGGCAATCCGTCAACCATCCATTCCCCTTACGGAGAAGCGGTTCAGTTCGACGGAAAGGGAGATGCGCTGTTTCTCGATAAGAATCCGATCATGAACCTCCGCCAATTCACCGTTGAAGTCGTTTTCCGACCCGATCCCAAGAGCCAATTTGAACAACGCTTTCTGCACATGGGCGAAGTCAACGGCGACCGGATGTTGATTGAACTCAGGATGACGGAAGAAAGTCAATGGTATCTTGACGCTTTCATCAAGTCGGGCGATTCATCGAAGGCTCTGATCGACAAGAGCCTGCTCCACCCGGCCGGGGAATGGTATCACATTGCGCTTGTTGTCGATGATGGCAAGATGGACACCTACGTCGCAGGCAAGCAAGAATTGGAGGGAAAGGTCGTCTTCTCTCCGTTCAAGCGTGGCGGAACCTCGATTGGCTCGCGCATGAACAAGGTTTCCTGGTTTCAAGGAGCGATCGCGCGGATCAGGATCACGCCGAAGTGTCTGAAGCCTTCCGAGTTTACACTGTCTCGCTGACCGTGAAAGGGGGTTCTTATGAAGCAAGTGTTCTGTATCCTTGCATTCCTGGCGATGTGCCACACCGCGATTGCTCAACAAACCCGCTCAGAGGTCACCAAGCCGACAACGCCGACAGACGATGCAAAACCCAACAGCCCGTCCGTTCCCGATGTCTATGCCATTGAGGGACAATTCGATCGCGTCCTGGTCCTTCGCTTCAAGTACCAAGCGGATTTGTTGGCGGGACTCGAAGCCATGGTGAAAGAGCACAAGATCCGGAATGCAGTGATCCTGGCCGGAGCCGGATCTGTTACGGGTTATCACTTCCATGGGGTCAGCAATCGGACCTTTCCATCGAAGAACGTCTATGTGAAGGATCCCACCGCGCCTGCTGACATTGTGAGCATGAACGGATATGTCATCGACGGGCGTCTGCATGTGCACATGACCCTGACGAATCCCGACAATGCCTTCGGCGGTCACCTCGAATCAGGAACCACAGTGTTTACTTTTGCCATCGTCACCGTTGGCGTGTTCAAAGACGGAATTGATCTCAGTCGTATTGACGACAAGACGTACCGCTAGGGAAGAAGGTCGCCTTCTTCCACGCGACGCCTTCGCTGAGGGTGACCGTCGACCAGGCACTCTTTCACTTACGTAATCACATCGGACCTCGCTATGAATCGACTTTTGCATTGCTTAAGGAATCCGTTGGCCCTCGCATTCTGCGCATTCGTTCTTGTCATGGCGTGTTCCTTACCCTCTGTCATCGCTCAGCAGAAGCAAGAGCCCGGTCTTCTGTTCTATCTCTCTGGAAGTCAGGGCTTCAAAGCGGATTATTCGGCGGGAGGGAAGGCGGACCCAAACTTCTTGCGCGACGTGAAGATTATTCCCAATGGTGCCAAAGGTCCCGGTTTTGAATGTGCCAATGATCAACTTTTTTCGTACTGGGCCCCAGGAAACATCTACGCAGAACGGGGCACGCTGAGTTTCTTCTGGAGATCAAGGGAGACAGTAGGGAAGACTGAGTTTCCCATTTTCCGCGTAGGGTTCGCGGATCATTCAAGCTGGGACATGGTTTGGCTTCGTTTCGACTACAATGGCCACGGATTTGACGCGTTTGTAACGGACGCGAATCTTGCACGTGTGCGAGTTTCCTGCACGATGGCACCGTTTCCCAAACCGGACTCATGGATACATCTTGCGCTGGCGTGGGACGAAACGTCAGGCATACGATTCTATGTGAACGGAAAGCTCGCTGCGAAGAAAGACAGCGTTGTTGTGCTCTCGACGGGTCTCGATCAATTCGGACCGCATTCACGTATCATCAGTCCGACGCAAGTGCAAAGCGCGTACAACTTTCAGCGAGGAGGAGACATCGACGAAATCCGCATCTATGATCGGATGCTGTCGGATGGAAACATTCTTCGGTTGTCCAAAGGCGATGACTCCGGCAAAGTCCCGGAACTTGCCCGAACTCTCAGCAACCCCCAGTGGCGGGCCGAGTGGCGCTTGCGGTACGGATGGAATAGGGAAGGAGACGTTCCTCCCTACGTCGACCAGCCGGCAACCCGGGTGAGGAAGGTTGAGATTCAGGATGTTTACGATTTGAAACGATGGTGGTGGAAGGCAACCGACGGAATCCGCGAGACAACGTGGCCGGGTGTCTACAACCGCTCACGTCTTCCAGGCCGCAACGACTATTTTCAGCTGCCTGATTGGGACTGCTATTCGCTTTCCGGCAAGGCGGTCACGTTCTTCATGCCGGACGAACCCTGGAATCATCTCGAGATCTCGGGTGCAGCATGGGGAACCATGTCGCTGGTTGCCTCAGGCAAAGATGGTGCGGGGACAATATTGTTCGAGCGTGCGAAAGGACAGGAGAAAACATTTCATCGTCTTGCAGAACCTCTCCGCGGCAAGAAAATCCAGTTTACCAACGTGGAGCAGGAAGTTCCGATTGGCGAACTGTCAGCATATTATGTTGATGCGGGGAAAGAGCCAACGGGCTCATGCGTGGTGAGTTACTCCTTATCTTCTGTCTCTCTCGGATTGATGGATCAGGTCAAGCCGTTGGTGGATTTCATCGACGGTCGATACTCGCCCGATGAACAATCAACAATGATCGCAGTCCCGGCAGCATTGCCTCAAGTCAAGCATTCGGCGATGAGTCGCTCACTTCCGCTCGTACACATTCTCGTACCATATGATTCGCGGATTGGGACCGCGTTCAACAGTCTGGACTCTTCGTACAGCTGGCAAAACATCGACGGCGGACTGGACGGCATCGCCATTGACCTTCCTGCAATGAAGCTGAAACCTACTCACGGGCAATTCGTGCCCATGAACATTCAGATCAAAGATCCGAACTGGCCAGCGCGGAACATGCTCGACTTCTCTTTCTCTGTGAAACCGGGTGAAGCCCGCACGCTGTGGCTTGATACCCGTGATCGGATCCTCGCGAAAGGAAAAAGCCTTTACCTGACAATCGCTTCGGCGTCACCGGAATTCGCTCCGCAGATTCTGGAGGGAGCACAGATCAGGTTGATCTTCAAGCCCACGAAGGAAGCCTTCCGCGAGCACGTACAGGATCGCTTCACCCAGGTGCGCGACAACTTCGCAAACTGGGTGGAGGAGCGTGCGAGCGACCCGCGGTTGAACCTGTATAATCGACTGATGTCGGACTTGAAGGATCTCCTGACCGTAGACCCCAAGCACTACCCCGGCCAAAGTTATTGGTACGATCTTGACCATTCGCACTCCAAGCCGGCGTTTGTTCAAACCGCATGTCCTGACGGAATTCCCCTCTGGGCGTTTCGGCAGGTGGAGGATCTTCGATACTTCAATCGATTTGTGACGTGGTGGATCGACAAACGCCAGATTGAAAACGGCGAGCTTGGCGGCGGTCTCTCTGACGATGACGACCTCACGAACTGCTGGCCGGGAGCTGCCTTGATGGGGGCGGAACCGGATAAGATCCGCACCGCCGTCCTGAAGTTGCTGGATGCGATCTACGACCAAGGGATGTTTACGAACGGACTTTCATCAATACAGACGGATGGCCTCCATGCACACGAGGAGGGAATCGAGGCACAAACGCAAGCGATGCTTGTTGACTACGGCAGCCCGAAACAGGTTGAACGCATCATGGAAACCGTCAAGGCGCTTGATGAACGGCTGATTCAGAAGAACAACGTCGGACATCGCCATTTCCGTTCAAGTTACTTCAGTGGGACAAAACTGGCTGACGAAGGTGTCTGGGAGTGGTCGCTTCAGCCTCAGGAGTTTCTGCTTCTCCAGCCGGTGTTGACGCTCGCGGAATTCAACGGCAACGCCCGAGCACGCCAGCTAGCAATCGATGTAGCCGATGGATTACTTGCGCATGCAAGAAAAGACGAAAACGGAAAGATCGTCATCGACTATCAGATCAACTTCTCCACCGATGCGAGCCGTCCTTCTCCCCTTGGCTCGAAGGGTATGCTTGCCTCGAGCATGGGTGACGGAGCGACGATCAGCACGTCGTCAGCAGGACTGCAACTCCTCTGGGTAGTCTATAGAATGACAGGGGAGAAGAAGTATTTACAGCCATTGCTTGATCTTGGCGACGGGGTGTTGGGATTGCTTTGTCCGGATGCCTTGGATTTGCTCGACATGAGGGATACATGGGGAAAGCAGATCGTCGAAAAGACGAACCCGGCCAGCGGACCGGATCTCTTCCGGCACATCGCATGGCAGATGACAGGGAACAAGGCGTTCCTCGAAAACTATTACACCGAACAAATTGAAGAGACGGCTCTTCGCGAATACATCAACACGGAAGGTTCCCTTTGGAGTGATCGTGTGTACGCAGCCAACCGTGAGCTGCAGCGATCGAGACTAGGTGGCGTTGCGTTAGTGCGGGGGGCCATTCACAGCGGTCACAGCGTGAGCTGGAGATTCAAGGCGCCAGCCAAAGACGAAAGTGCAGCAATCCTTGTGCAAAAAGCAACACCTTCGGAACTCAAGATCATTGCCTTCGCCCTGGACGCGAAGCCCGTTAATGTGACGATGACAGCCTGGGGCATCGAGCCCGGAGTGTGGGAGATTGTGCAGGGAATCGATACGAATGGAGATGAGAAGGCCGATACGGTTCTTTCAAAACGGACGGTCGCGCTGGAGAGAAGCAAGAGCATAGACCTGACATTCGATCCGCGCAAAACCACCATACTCACGATGCAACTCTTGTCGAAGTCGACTCCCTATGCCCAGCGGCCGGATCTTGGAATCAGCAAGGAAGACATTGTGTTGAAGGAAAACATGATTCACGTGAGAGTGCACAGTCTCGGTTCAGTTACTGCTCCGGCGACGAAAGTGGCACTGCTGGAGAATGGGAAGACCATCGCCATCGCCCCGGTACCTGAGCTGCAGGCCCCCAACGATCTCCTGCCGAAATTCGCCGATATCCTGCTTCCGGTTCCACCGAGCGCTCATCTGCAGAAGTGCAGCGTTCAGGTCGATCCGGAGAAGAAGCTGAACGAAATCACTTTTATGAATAACACCATAGATCTCAACGGGAGCTTTGACATGAGTTCGAATTCACAGGACAAGAAACGGGCAGACCAGATTGGCACGCCGAAGATGCAACCGAGGCCGGAGCATATTGCATTCAATGTGAAAGATCCGGCAGCGGTGGCGAAATGGTACGGCGAACATCTGGGCATGAAGATCATCCGGAAGAGTCCTCCGCCGGCGAACACCCATTTCATCGCCGATTCTGCAGTCAACATGATGCTCGAGCTGTACAACAACCCGAGCGTCCCTGTCCCCGACTACAGCTCCTGGAGTCACATGTCGCTGCATCTCGCGTTCATGGTTGACGACGTGAAAGCAATTCGGGATTCTCTCCGTGCCGCCGGTGCGACGCTGGTCGAAGACGTGACAACGACTCCCATTGGTGACCAGGTCCTGATGATGCGAGATCCCTGGGGCCTGTCTATCCAGTTCGTGAAGCGTATTGCGCCCATGTTGAAACCCACAGGTCTGCGTTTTGAACACCTTGCACTCAACGTTCCGGATCCGCAGAGCATGACGAACTGGTATTTCGAGAACATGGGAATGAAAGTGATCCGCAAAGGCACACCGCCAACCTACACGAACTTCATCGCAGACGCCGGAGGTAACATGATGATGGAGTTGTTCCACAATAGCGCATTTCCGATGCTCGATCTTTCGAAGGTTCCCCATCTCGCACTTCACTTCGCCTTCATCCTGGACGATGTTCGCTCCATCCGCACGAATCTGATCGGTGCCGGAGCAACGCTGGCGGAAGAGTTTCGAGAGACCAATGCAGGGGATCAGGTTCTTGTGCTGCGTGATCCGTGGGGACTGGCGATCCAGTTCATTAAACGCGGCGAACAGATGCTGAAATAGACTATCGTTTTGGAAAAGCGACCACTTGTGCGTAAATTACATATGTGTCGGCTTGCTGAATAACGCTTTTTGCGGTGCCATCCGATGAATCGGATGGCTCAGTTTCAACAAAACCCGCCCCGAAGGGGTCCCTTTGGGAAAGGGTTTCGCGGTTTCGGAGTCGTCGACTTCAGTCGATGATGACCATTGTCCGACGGCTCCTGGAGACATCTTCTCACAAATCATGAAGAATGGTTGTCCATGATCAAAGCTGTCTTATTCGACCTCGATGGCGTGCTTGTTTCTACCGATGAGTATCATTATCGTTCCTGGCTCAAGCTCTCGGAAGAGGAAGGCTTTGATTTCTTTGACCATGAGTTCAATCACCAGTTCCGCGGTGTAGCACGAATGGAATGTGTGGAGATCCTGACACGGGCCTCAGGCAGGAGCTACACTTTGGAACAAAAAGAGGAAATCGCCGACAGGAAGAACAGGTATTTTGCGGAGTCGTTGGCCTCGGTGACGCCTGATGAGCTTCTCCCGGGGGCTCTTGCTGCTCTCCAGGAGCTCAATCGGCGCGGCATCAAGATCGCTGTGGCTTCCAACAGCCGCAATGCCAAGTCCATCATCAAACAGGTTGGCATTGAGCAATATCTGGATGCCATTGTTGACGGGCATGAGATCGAGAATTCCAAGCCGGACCCGGAGGTCTTCCTCCTTGCCGCGAAAAGCGTGGGCGTGATGCCTGCTCAGTGCATCGTTGTGGAGGATGCCATCGCTGGCCTTGAAGCAGCCAGGCGGGCGGGCATGAAAGCGCTCGGCATCGGCACACGTGAACGACTCCCCAACGCAGACATCGTTGTTCCAGATCTGGCCGCAATCTCAATCGATCAACTTTTGTCGCTCTGAGTCGGATCTCTGCTCTGCGAACGATGCGTTGCTCACCGGTTTCCTCAGTACCGCTTCTATTTTCTGCACGTCGATTTCATCTGGAACAAGCGAGGGAGGGTTCCTGCTTGAAAAGAATCGTCTTCATCTTCGTATCGATCTTCCTGATCGTATCCCCGTTCCATGCACAAGAGAAAGTCCATCAATCCGCTCAGCTTCAGCTCGCATCTCCGGAATCCCAGGGGTTTACCCCTGATCGTCTGCAGAGAATAGACAAAGTGCTGCAAGAGTATGTCAATAAGGGGTTGATAGCGGGGGCGTCGGCCATCGTCGCTCGGAACGGATCTATCGTCTATTACAAAGCGGTTGGCTACGATGACATCGCAACGAAGTCACCTGCAAAGAAAGATGCCATTTTCCGGATTGCCTCCCAGACGAAATCGGTTACAAGCGTTGCTGTGATGATGCTCTATGAAGAAGGCAAGTTCCTCCTGGATGACCCCATATCGAAGTACATACCCGAATTCAAAGACCCGAAAGTAATCGACAAGTTCAACGACGCCGATACGACGTACACAACGGTGAAGGCAAAGAGAGAAATCACCATCCGCGATCTGCTGACCCATACTTCGGGCATCGGCTATCCTGACATTGGCAGCAAGTCGATGAAAGCCATGTACTCCAAAGCGAAGATCATTTCGGGAATCGACGCCGACACGTCCAGGCTCGGACCCATGATGAAGAAACTGGGATCTCTCCCTTTGTTCCATCAGCCGGGGGAACGCTTCACGTATGGATTGAGTATTGATGTGCTGGGATATCTGGTGGAAGTGGTCTCCGGCATGAGTCTCGATGAGTTCTTTCACAAGCGGTTGTTCAAGCCTTTGGGGATGAACGATACTTATTTCTTCCTTCCCAAAAACAAACAAGCGAGGCTCTGGACTCTGTCTTCGGAGGATTCTCTGAAACATCTGATGGATGCAAAAGACAAACGAAGTGTTGTCAGTGATCATAATCCGGACTATCCCAATTCAGAGGGCACATATTTTTCCGGCGGCTCGGGACTTTGCTCGACAGCATACGACTATGCAATATTCCTGCAGATGATGCTCAACGGCGGCAGGTACAACGGTGCAAGGATACTGAGCAGTAACACCGTTCGAATGATGACGATGAATCAAATCGGCGATTTGTCCCTCTACAATGGAAATGCGAAATTCGGATTGGGATTTGCCGTCGTCACCGAGCTTGGAGGTTCCAAGCTCCCGACTCCGGTTGGCACATTCTTCTGGAGCGGGGTCTTTGGCTCCAGTTATTGGGTTGATCCGAAAGAACACATCGTCGCTCAGCTTGTCCTCCAGCAGTATCCTTCTCGACGCGGAGATCTCGCAGAGAAATTCAAGGTGCTGGTGTATCAGGCACTACGGTAGCCTCACGGTGTCACTTGCCTTCTCGAGGCATTCTGGCTGATTGCTCTTAACAAGGAGATCGTCACGTGAATTCAAATCCGTTTCTTGGTGTGGTTTTTCACTGGCTTGGCGGCCTGGCTTCCGGCAGTTTCTACGTGCCGTATCGCGGTGTGAAGAAATGGTCGTGGGAAGTCTACTGGCTCGTCGGAGGTTTTTTTAGCTGGATTCTTGCCCCGTGGATTTTGGCTTCCATCAACACGAACGATTTGTTGGCGGTGCTCGGCGAGGCGCCGGCAAAAAGCATCCTGTGGGCCTATTTCTGGGGTACGATGTGGGGGCTTGGAGGACTGACGTTTGGTCTCACGATGCGGTACCTTGGGCTTTCGCTGGGAATGGGCGTGGCACTGGGCTATTGTGCTGCCTTCGGAACGCTTATGCCTCCTATCTTTCACGGAGAATTTGTCGACAAGGTGCTCGGGACTTCATCGGGGCAGGTGATTCTTCTTGGTGTGGGGATCTGCCTGCTCGGTATCGCAATTGCGGGACTGGCGGGAAGGTCGAAAGAGCGGGAGATGACGGAGGAGCAGAAGAAGGAGACTATTAAAGAGTTCAACTTCACGAAAGGCATCCTCGTCGCAACGTTTTCCGGCGTGATGAGTGCAAGCTTCGCCTATGGGCTTGACGCAGCAACCCCCATCGCTGAGATCTCGTTGAGACATGGTACGACGGCTCTTTGGTCGGGACTGCCCAAGTTATGTGTCGTTCTTCTCGGCGGTTTCACAACGAATTTCATCTGGTGCGTGATCCTGAATGTCAAGAACCGGTCCGGCTATCAGTATTTCAGTTCGACGCTGCGAAAGGACGATCCGAACGCTGGAAACGGAACGGTGAACCCTCGTGTGCCGATGCTCAACAACTACTTCTTCAGTGCGCTCGCAGGTGTCACGTGGTACTTTCAGTTCTTCTTTTACACGATGGGCGAGTCTCAGATGGGAGAGTACAAATTCTCGAGCTGGACGATCCATATGGCCAGCATCATCATCTTCAGCTCCCTGTGGGGCATCGCTCTCCACGAGTGGCGGGGGAGCAGCGTCTCCACCAAAACGAAACTGGCGATCGGACTTGGCACGCTCGTTGTTTCGACGCTCGTCGTCGGATACGGAAACTATCTCGGCGTGGCACCGCACTAGCGCGATGCCGGAATATCGTGCCGCGAGGAACATGTCGTCCCGAAACGTTCTTGTAAGGGACCTCGATTGGAGACACCGAGCAAAAGTCCCGATCAGAAAAGTATCGGGACAGGCATCTCGGGGTGACTTACTTGGCTTGTCAACAGGCCTCATCATATGATAAGAACCCATGCCAGTGAAAGGCTCAATAATGAAAACACTTCGGATAACCCGTTCTCTCTTTGTTTCCGTAGCGTCTCTCCTTGGTGTGTTCATCCTCAATGCTCAAACACAGCCAAAGAACCTGGACGCCTACGTTGAGAGTGTTCAGAAAGCATTCGAGGTTCCGGGCATCGCGCTGGCCATCGTCAAGGATGGCAAGGTCGTCGTCGCTAAGGGCTATGGTATTCGAAAGTTGGGCGAGGCTGCAAAAGTGGATGAGCACACGACGTTTGGAATCGCGTCCAATTCAAAAGCCTTCACAGCAACGGCGCTGGGAATTCTTGTCGAGGAGGGGAAACTCGAATGGGACGCTCCCGTTTTTCGATACCTTCCATGGTTTCGGCTCTCGGACCCATACGTGACCCGGGAGATGACGGTGAGGGATCTGCTGGTTCACAGAAGCGGACTGGGTCTGGGCGCAGGTGATCTTCTCTGGTGGCCCCCCTCAACATACAACCGTAAGGAAATCGCAAGACGGCTTCAGTTTATTCCGCTCGCAACAAGCTTCCGCAGTACGTATGCCTATGACAATGTGCTCTACTTGGTTGCCGGTGAGTTGATAGAGGCCGTCAGCGGGCAGACGTGGGAGGATTTTGTCGCCACGCGGATCCTCGCCAAAGTTGGGATGGCGGATAGCAAGCCCAGGCATTCCGATGCAACGGGGGAGGGAAATATCGCCGCAACACATGCCCGCATCGACGGCAACGTGCGCCCGGTGAATCCGTTTGCGAGTGACAACACAAATCCGGCTGGCGGGATCAATGCAAGCGCCCGGGACATGGCGAAGTGGCTCATCACTCAGCTCGACTCCGGTCGGGTTGCGGACGGGACCAGGCTCTTTTCCCGTCAGACATCCGCGCAGCTTTGGAGAGTAGTCACTCCTCTCCCGATTGGCAATCCTCCGCCGGAACTTGCCCCACTGAGAGCGAATTTCAGCGGTTATGCCCTCGGGTTTGAGGTTCGTGATTACCATGGGTACAAGCTGGTCCAGCACACGGGTGGATTGCCGGGGTACGTTTCCAAAGTCGCAATGATTCCGGAACTCAAAATCGGTGTTGCCGTGCTGACGAATCAGGAAGCAGGAGCAGCGTTTGAGTCGATCGTGTATTTCGTTCTCGATCATTATCTGGGTGCACCAAAGATGGACTGGCTGGCAGCCTACAAGTCTCGATACGACGGCCAGGTTTCGATGCTCGCGCAGATGGAGAAGCAGACACTTTCCAAAAGAGATACATCAATGCGTCCGCCGCTCCCCCTGGCGTCGTACGCCGGAACGTACACTGATGCGTGGTATGGCGATGTAACCGTAGGCTTCGAAGAGGGCAAGCTCGCCATTCAGTTTGACCACACACCATCACTTTCGGGTGACCTTGAATACTGGCAATACGATACTTTCATCGCAAAATGGCGGGACCGGGAGTTACGCGCTGACGCCTTCGTCACATTTTTCCTCAATCCCGACGGCACCATCGACCAGGTAAAAATGAAAGCAGTCTCTCCCGCTACCGATTTCAGCTTCGATTTTCAGGATCTTCTGTTGAAGCCCGTGAAGCGGGGGGCGCGATAGCTCCTTGTCGGTGTCATCAGTAGAGCGAATGACACCCCCCCCCGCCCGACTGCCCGCCATTTTTGCATCATCGTGGTCTGGCGGGGGCGGGTCTGCTCCCCTCTCGCAACCCTCTTCCCCCCCACGAGAGGGGACGCTTAGAGCAGGAGTTAGAATGACGGCGATGACCCGAGCTTAATCAGTCCCCTCTAGTGTGTAGGCTTGGGCGTAGGAGAGAGGGGACTCAGGGGTGTGTGCTTTGTCGAACGCAACGGTCTGCCAGCCCCCTTCTCATTGCGGGAGTCCTGCAAAAATAGTATCTTTACTTGCGTAAAGTGCTTCCCGTCTGATCACCAATCCCCATCGAGGAGAAAGCAATGGAGTTCTTCGTCGCAGTCGTTCTTCTGGTCATCGCGGTTTTCGCATTTGAGTATCGGTTCCGGAAACCGGACTACCTTGTTCTGTACGAACATCGGGGCAGCCTGGCCTTGCGGAAAGGCTTGCTCTACCCGCGCCATTTCAGCCTTCCCATACGGCGGACGACGCACTCGCTGCAAATGACGGTGGACGCCTCCTCGAAAGGCAATCTCGAAGTCAAGGTGAAGCTGGGAGTCACGGTGGCGGCGAGCCTCGAGAACCTCTCGGCGCTCATCCGCGTTGGCGGCTGGAGCGCTGATGCCGTCGCGAGAGCAGCGAAAGACCTGGAGTCGGTTCTTCAGGGGAACGTTAAATCGTACACCGAACTGCACGGGATCGAAAGCCTCTCTTCGGAGAAGATTCACGAGTATTTGAATCAAAAGCTTCCCGTGAGTAAAGCGTCGCTCGGTCTGGAAGTGATTTCGCTGACCATCCTTTCGTTCGAGCCTGTAAATCCCCAGATCTCGGAAGCGCTCAGGCAGCAGGAGCATGCCCGCATTCTTGAGCAAACCGAATCGCTGAATCAGAAGGCACGCATCGCAGCTGCAAAATCGAAATTGAGAGCTGATGAGGAAATCGCTCTGCTTGAACATGAACTCGAACTCAAGAAGCATGAGCTGACGAAGAGTCAGCTTGAGCGCGAATCGGTGCTTGCCGATATCCGTGTGAATGAAGAACTGAAGCGCAGCCGCAAGAAGCTCGAGTATGACAAAGAAGAGCTCGACATGCTGAGAAGCAGTCCCGAGCTTCTCATGCTCACCCCGCAGGCGGCTCGACTCGCCGAAGCGAGCCAGGGTCTTAAAAACGCGCGTACCATCGTATCGCTTTCTCCGCAGGATGTGTCGCAGGGGTCCGAATTGCTTGGCACATTGCAGCGGATGCTGCTGGGTGCGATGGAAAGCTATCGGGCAGACGCAAAGAAGCCGAAAACGAAATAACTTCCCGGCGCAGAAGGTTCCGGGCAAAGATGCCCGCGCCGAATTTCCGATCCCACTCCATGAATCCAAACGCAAGGGACCCGCTTTCCTTGTTCGGGCTCAAACCCCTCAAGGCAGCACGGGTTTCCGAAATAAGTGAAGCTACCGCGTCATCCGCCGCAGCACCGGAAGACCGCGTGAACTTCCATATCGGCAATCCTGTCCAGGATAAGCGCCTGACCTCGCTCTATCTGCGCATGGTCCTGGGTATCGATATCCTTCGTGAGGACCTGAGTGACGATCAGACCGAACAGATCCTGCAACTTCTGGAGTGGGAACAGAGCGACGAGCCGAAGCTTGCCTTCCTCAGGAACTTGATTCAAAAAAGCGCTCCCTACACCCCGCGGGGTGGATTCGCCCGGAACAATCCCAACGCTCTTGTCAAAGCCTTCGTTGAATGGCTTCAGACTCAACAGGAGCCAATGTCGTATGACCTCGGTCAGACGACCGGACGACGCGAAATTATTCTTGCCTCCGGTGGAGTCGAGGAATCTCTTCGGGTTCTGTTTCACTCTCTCTCCACGTTCCTTTCCATTCAACCGGCCAGAGTGTTTCTCCATCGCGCCCGACTTCCTGTTGACGACAAAGTCTATAACGGCCTGACCTTCGAGCAGCTTCCGGATGATGAGCAGCAACTCCTGCGCAGACTCTCCGAACATTTCATCCAGTCTCCGCAGACCCCCAGCTTTCTCATCGTACGGGAGATTCTCGGTGAAGAAACCCGGCGCTCGCTGAGACTCATCAGTCTCGACGCGCCTCTGTTCTTCCTCGAAGCGAATGACGCGCCGAATCATCTCTCTCTCGCCCGCGAAGCGAAGCTTGTCCAGCGTGTCGTCCGTTTCTTGACACCCGCCATGTTTGGAGAAAGACTCAAAGGACTCTCAACGGTTTTCCTCGCCGGCAATGCAGACATCCTCAACGCCTTTGAGGCGATGCACTTTCAGCTGAAGGGGACTCCTTCAGCGTCAGAGATCGAACTCCTGACCTATCTTCGGGAGAACGGATCGGCGCAGAGCGAACCAGCCGGGCCGGAAATTTCCCTGGAGCCGACGTACCACGGATTGACACGACCGGTCGGGTCGGTAGAATCTTTCCCTCTGCGCGCGCGATCGACAGAACTGCGACTGGGGAAATACATCGACGGAGTTGCCGACAAGCTTGACCATCGGTTCGAATGGATGACGAAACGAGTCGATGATCTTTCCGCCAGGATTGATACATTCCGTCTGTCGCTTCCGTTCGATCGGTTCGCGAGGATGGATACGAAATCCTTCGTGGACGAACTCGCGCGGCAGGTCGATTCAAAAGAATATCAGAAGGAGTTGCAGCAGAGCCTGCTGCAGGTCTTCCTGCGGCACCATCCGGAATATCGGATGTCACACAGCGTTGTCGTCAGCGGTTCGTCGAGAACAGCGCTTGGCTTTCTGGGCCTCCATTGCGGGATTTCGGAGGTCATTGTTGCTGACCTGAGTTGGAGCTACGAACATTGCTTCCCCACGATACGAGCTGTTCCGTTAAAGGAAGGCTATGCACTCGACATCGAAGGCCTGATCGACGCCGTCCGTGCACAGTTGGAGGCAAATCCCCGTTGGAATGAAATCGGGGCCGTCGTTCTGAACAATCCCCACAATGCGACGGGCCGCGTTTTCGAAGAAGCGGGCATACGCAAATTGCTCACGTGGCTTCTCGACCATGACGTCTACGTCATCGACGACCTTTCCTACCAGGAAGTCGCACCCTCACCCGATCTGCCCGGTATCAAGACGCTCCGCCAGATCGCCGATGAGTTGGTACGGTCCGGAACGTTGTCCGAAGATCAATCAGCAAGGGTCATCACGGTCCATTCCGTCTCGAAAACTGACTGCCTTGCAGGCGCCCGTCTCGCAGTCATGGAGCTGAGACACGATGTTCTTTTCAGGCGTTTCGTCGACGCTCAGCGTCACGTCCTACCGAACCTCGGCGCAATCGCGCTAACCTATCTGTTCTATCGAAACGAAACAGAAGTGGCGCGGGCCTATTGGAGATTGCGCAATCGCATCTTCCTCGAACGGACCGAATCGCTTCTGGAAGCGGTGAGAACGCTCCCGCCCGACCGCAATCCATTTCACATTGATATCATACCGCCGACGGGGAGCATGTATCCCTTGATGGTGATCCATGATCTCCCTTCCGGATTGTCGCTCGACTGGCTGGCCTCAGGACTCGCGCGGCAGGGAATCGGGATGCTTCCGCTCTCGACGTTCGCTCGTACGGAAGAGGGCTTTGAGACCGGGCGCAGGACGTTCCGTCTCACCCTGGGCGGCACCGATGGTGCAGAGGTTCTCTTGACGAAGACTCGGCGTGTGGTCATCGATCTCAATCGCCTCGTTGCTGAAGAATCTTCCCGGTACAACCGTCTGAGAATTAGTCAACAAGGCGCCAACGGAATTGCAGACGTAGGGGAACAGCTGAGTGCCGACCGCTGGAAGCAGGTGGAGGATGGCGTAGCGGCCGCTTGCAGAAACTTGACTCCGCAGAAACATCGCGACCTCCTCGATCCACAGTCGATCCGTCGTTTCATGGATGAATATGTTCCGGAACGATTAGCGGTCTTCCGACAGCGATGGCTTGATCGTGTCAGGCAGGTAGAAGAACTCATGAGGATGGCAGACGCCGATGACGGCAAGGCGTTGACGCAACTGCTTGAACAAGAACTCTACAAAGACTCTCTTGTGCGGCGCGATATGGTGTTCCGGATGCGCAACAGCGATCGCACGGTGCATCCGACACAGATGTTCTCCATCAAGACCGAGGCTCGATTTGAAAAGATCGTCTCCGGCATGATTCGTTCGTCGGCTCTGCCGGATTCCGAGCTCAACTCGGTTGCCCGCGAGCTGCTGGAAGAATTCCTCGGGCTGAATGTTGCCATTACATCGAGCGAAGAGTCTGATGAGCTTATTCTGGATCTGGATGCGGCGATCGCGTCAGAGAATGTGTCGTGGCTCTCCGGAGGCGTTTCGGCGAAATCGGTCGTCTCCTTCTGGGGAGATTGGGACGGAAGCAACCGGCCATCAGGTCAGGGGCATCGTCTCATGGCAACCACGCTCATCGCGAACGTGAGCCGGCTGGCCCGCCTGCTGTGGAAGGCTTTGAGAGCGGATGAGAGCATCGGCATCGAACCACGCGTCCTCGCCGAGCTGCGAAAACTGCCCGAGAGCAACCGCCGTTTCACGTCACTCTTGAACGATATCACCGACCTGACGCATCAACTCGAGAAGCGGTATCGCGGGGTGCTGCCGTTCAGTGTGAAACCGGGAGCCGTCAGAAATGTCGGGATGAAGCTCCGTCTCGCCCGCGACCCATTGACGCTTCTGTGGCAGCACAACGATCGCCTTGAACGAAAGATGGTCGATCTCCGGCAGAAGCGAAGAGAGACGCTCGAGTACTACTTCTTCCTGAACAAGCTGCTCCGGAAGCAGTTGTTCGCACTGCTTCCTGAAATCAGGGAGCACTTCACCAACCAGGAGTTGCTGCTCGAGGCGTGTCTCTTCCGCGATCTCCTGCAGAGGATGGTGATCACACCGCGCATCGATCAGAAAATGATCACCGCGCAGGACTCGTTCGCCATCGACACGACGGTCCACAACATCCATGAGATCAACGAGATTGCCGCCAGGTATGGAAATCCGGGTGTGATCCTCGCTCTGCAGGTGAGCATGTCGACGCAGGCCGAAGCCTTGATCACGCTCGACCGCAAGCTCCGTGCACATCGGGAACAGGCGTTGAGAAGCCATCCCGACCTGGAATTGCCGACAATACAGCTCATTCCGTTGTTTGAGGACCTGACCGCGGTTCGCTCGATTCCCGCGTATCTGACAAAGATCTGGGAATACGCTCTGCAAAGCCGCCGTGTCGACCAGGAAACGGACGATCGTTTCGCGGAAATCATCTCGGAAGTATTCATCGCCGGTTCCGATTTGAGTCAGCAGGTGGGTCAGGCCGCAGGTGCGTCACTCTACAAGCAGGCAAAACATGATCTGATGCTGTGGCTCGCAGAACACAAATTGATCGATCGAATCCGCATCAAGATGGGAAGCGGTGAGCCCATGCAGAGGCAGGGCGGGTACTATGCAGCTGTCTCCGGCAAACGCGCCTTCAGTGCAAGCGGAGCTGCGAAGCGACTCATCAGGTCTTCTCTGCCACCGGCGGCGAGCAAGAGTGCAGAGTACGCGACCACTCCGCTGATGGGGCTCTTCACCGGAGGAGATCTGCGGACGCTGCAGAGCACCGTGTCAGAGCAGCTGCGCTATTTGCCCGTGCAGGAGATGGCAGACGTTCACTACCATCTGACAGAATCTCAACGGAAGCATCGGAACGATTTGATCCGCGCCGCGGAAACGCTCATGGAAAGCCGCTTGTTGCAGAAGAAGCGCGGTGCGCAGGAACTTGAACGCCTGACCGTCGGCACGAAGGATCCCGTCTACGAACAGTTCATCGCGCTCTTGACGGAGGATTTCAGGCAGATTCTCTACGGAAGGGAAGAGGATGTGGTGGGTGTGCACATCATTTCCTATTTCATCGCACGAACGATGCCGCAGCTTCGCGACCGTCCAACAGTGCGGCCTCCACGATCGGGTGCAGGAAGTGAGCGGGGTCAGCGCATCCTCGAACAAATCGCTCAGATCATCCCGATGTCGCGTCACGGCAGCCGGCTCCGGGCTATTGCGCATAATCAGGCGCAGACGGCGGTGTTGGGATACAACCAACTCACGACGGGACTCTTCCGTGCGCTGGACCGATTTGCGCGGCTCGAATTCAAAGAAGGCGATGCACGCTCCTTGATCACCGACCGTGTCTTGCCGCATCTTCCCGTGTATGAAATGCTGCAGAGCTTGCGCTTGTATCACGATCGCGATCTCTCGTTCCTCAAGAGAATAGAGTCGGCATTCCCCGGCGGCACTTCAGCGTTCCTCGCTGTGCGGGAGGACAACGACGGCTTGCTCAAATATGTGGGACTCATCCAGCAAGAGCTTCTGCGACGACATGGCGTCGACGTCAGCGACTTTTTTGAGAATGGCAGGTTTGTGCCTGAGCTCCTGCCGACACTTCGACCCGACCTCGCGGTACTTCTGCAGGGCGATCTGTTCAATACGGACATCGTCCGGCTTCTGCATGGTTCCGGCGGTGGTGTCAACGGCGAATGGCGAAAGGAAGTCGAGCGCCTTCTCAGGGTCCCCGTCGAAATACATACGTGGCGTTTGAGAATCTGGGAGCTGCTCGAAAAACCGCTCTATCAGCGTGTTCAGAGTTTTGTTGAACTCGCCCTTGCGCTGAATTCACTCTCTTCGACTCATGTGTTGAAGGGTGAGCCTGTGCCGTTGCGTGCGAGGAAGATGTCCTCAGAACTTTCGCACTTCTTCCGCGCTTCGAACGCGACCGACGATATGCATCAGTTCCTGGGAGCGGCGCTGGACTATCTCGGTGCGCTTTCCGAAGGGATGATGGAGGTCCCCGTCTCGATCATTCGATCTTTGAAAGAGGTGGAAACGATAGCAAAGATTGAAGAACAGGCACTTCTTCCTGCACAACAGCAACTTCTGCGTTTCTACATGCTTCAGATCGCCCGCCTTGCCGGAGAAAACGGTTAACCACACGCAGCATCATTGCCGCAGTTGAGTGCAACGTAGCACCGGTCCGACCTCGCGGCCGGCCTGTTCGTTTTTTGCCTCAACCTCCCGCACCTCAACAGTACCAGCCAAAACACCTGTTTTTCGGGTGAATCCGACTAAATTGCCAACTTTGCCTCAATCGGTCCTTTCCCCAATATACCGGATTTCCGGTATTGCGCTTGTTGACTTGTCCGCATAGATTTTTCCAGCGGATCAACCACTTCACGGGGAGGTGCTGATCAACCGCAATCAAATCATCTTCCCGAAACCTCAGTGCAAAGGAGACAGCGATGAAAACAAAGAGAACAGAATTTCTTAAATTTGTGGCGGTCGCCATCGTCAGTTGTGTGGTGACGCTCTTTCTCGTGCTGGGCACGAGCAGTTTGAGGGCGCTCCCGCAACAGTATTCAGGTCAGGAAAATCATGTCATCACGATCGACCAGGCGGCAAAATTTGTACAAAATTTCAAGATGTTTCCCAAGACTCCGACAATCAAAGGAGCGTACTTCGGAAGAAGTATCTTTGACAAGATTCTCTCCCAGCCGGGATGTGTAGGAGTGCGCTACTACTATGCTCAAAAAGATGACGGGACACCTACGCTTGTTCTTGTTGGCGTCGATGGCGGCGGAAATGATCTAACAGGTGGTCCTATCGGAGAAGAGAGCATTCCATGTCCGCCATTTTGCGGTCCCCCGGGTCCACTAAACAAGTAATCACTATGGCAATTCCGATATTCGGTCAAATTCACCTTGCCAGTTTTCTCATACCTGCGTCAGCAGGTGTCACCAAATTTCGGACATTGAACAAGGCGATGAGAATTCTCGCTGTTCTATGTTTGTTCGCATGTTTGGATGTCATCTTACAGGTACTCCTCAGTATGAGAAACGTGAAGAACTACTTTATCTCAGACTACTACAGGGTGATCGAAACATCGTTCTTGTGTGCGGTATTCTATTATTCCGTTGCCCCTAAGGGGGTCCGAGATGTTCTGCGGGGACTTGGAATAATCTTCGCCGTGATTTGGGGGGCGGACGTGATCTGGTTTAACAGCCACGACCAGATCAGCAGTGGAATGGCAATGATCTCAAGAGCGTTTGTCCTTGCCATGTCGTTGATCGCCCTGCAGGCAACACTAAGGGATGAACGATCGAATCTCGTCGAACGGCCGATATTTTGGGTTGCGATGGGCGCCATTCTCTATTCGTCCGGAACTCTTCTGCTTGTGGGTCTGAGCAACCAGCTGCTTGCGCTCGGGCAGTCGTACTTTGTTGCTGCGTGGCACATAAACTGGACACTGCTCATCATTGCGAACCTCTTCTATACGAAAGGCATGCTGTGCAAGTCGCAGGCGTAGAAATACTGTGGGCGGTCGTCGGCGGGAGCGCGATCTTGCTGATTCTCGCTATCGGCTATGTCGTCGTGCTTGTGCAGAGCCATCGGCGGGTCATGCAAGCGCAGCAGGCGAAACTGGAGGAGGTCCGAACAAGCGAGGAGAAGTTCAGAGGTATCTTCGACAACTCGTTGGCCGGGATCATGAAGTTCTCGGTAGATACCTGGGCTATCTCCGATGCAAATGAAGCTATCATGGATCTGTGCGGATGCAGCAGTCTGGAAGATCTGCAATCATGCATGTCAAAACTCCCCCGTTCTTCTCTTGAATCCATCCACGACTCAGTTACGAAGTATGGATTCATCGCGGAGTATGAAATTCGTACGACGCGGAAGGACGGAGGAGAGCTGTGGATGCTCTTTTCTGCAAAGAAGATGGAAAACGGTCCCTCCGCACAGGCCGTGGTGGTCGACATCACCAAACGCAAGCAGTTCGAAGAGAAAATCAAGGAACAGAGGGCACTTCTGGATCAGACGCAGGACGCAATCATGGTGGTCGATTACGACGGGACGGTCACATTCTGGAACGCAGGCGCCGAGATGATGTACGGCTGGTCCAGGGACGAGATGACGGGGCGTGTGCTGGAAGAACTCCTCTACGGTGGTGCAAGGCGCAAAGACTTTCAGGAAGCAATGGAAGATATTCACCGGTTCAAGGAATGGAACGGCGAACACTATCACACACGGAAGGATGGGAAGGAAATACTTGTCGAGAGCCGCTGGAGAACGGTCGCAAAGGCCTTCAACGGCAAGCTGCAGATCCTGATCGTGAACTCCGACATCACGGAGAAGAAGCGACTCGAGTCTCAGTTTATCCGGGCGCAAAAGATGGAGAGCGTCGCGTTACTGACAGGGGGGATGGCTCATGACCTGCAGAACATCCTTGCCCCGATCGCGATGTCGATTCACCTGCTGGAACCGAAGGTGCACGATGAGCCGGGTCTGGCGATCCTGAAGGCTGTGGGAGAAAGTGCCCAGAGCGGACTCGACCTGGTGAAGAATATTCTTACGTACGGCAGGGGAATAGCGGGGGAGCGAGCAGCGGTCAATGTCATCCATGTGGTCGATCAAGTGTTGAGCCTCGTGGAGCGCGGGCTGCCGGAATCGGTGCATCTCGAGCGAAAGTTGTCCGGCCAAACGCCGTCCGTTCTCGGAGATGTGAATCAACTGAAACAAGTGTTCCTCAACCTGTGCGTCAACGCACGGGACGCCATGCCGGCGGGAGGCGTCTTGACCGTCGCTATTGCTAACATCGATGCCGATGAAGGTCTTCTCGAGTATAACCCGCACGCCGACCGTGGGCCGTACGTCGTGACGAGTGTTGCGGATACGGGCACAGGGATCCGGGAAGAGGATGTGGACAGGATCTTCGAACCGTTCTTCACGACCCGCGAGCAGGGGAGCGGGACGGGTTTGGGGTTGTCCATCGCACAAGGAATTGTGAAGAGCCACAAGGGATTCATTACCGTTCAAAGCGTAGTGGGAGAAGGGACGACGTTTCGTGTCTATCTCCCGGCTCTCGTTGAACCAGTGAGTTAGTGCTGTGATCCAATCGCATCATGAACAACACGTCCCCTCTCGCCAACACAAATGCCATCGCCGCAGGGGGGACTGATATAGCGAAGCTTAAGACGTCCCCTCTCGTGTGTTAGCTCGTGGGGTGAGAGAGGGGAGCAGTCCCGCCCCCGCCAGACCACGATGATGCAAAAATGGCGGGCAGTCGGGCGGGGGGGTGTCGATCGAGCTGTGCGACAAATAAAAGGCAACACACCCCTCCGCCACAAAGATGGTGGACAGGCAAATTCCTTCTCGCCTCCACACAGGCCAACGCTTCAGATGGGACTGACATACCGTAGCTCAAAACGTCCCCTCTCGTGCGTCAGCTTGTGGGGTGTGAGAGGGGAGCAGACTCGCCCGAACGACTGTGTCGTTCAGTCGGGCGGGGGGGTGTGTCACTGAGAAATATATGCAACGACAATTTCTACCATATAAATCCAATCTGAAGGCCACAGCTCGTACGCTCAGAAAGCAGATGACACTGGCGGAGGTTCTCCTGTGGAACGCCCTTAAGGGAACACAGATGCTGGGTTACGACTTCCATCGACAGAAACCAATCGATCAGTACGTAGTAGATTTCTTTTGCCCGAGACTCATGTTGGCTATCGAGATTGACGGCACATCCCATGAGGGGAAACAAGAACAAGATAGTAGACGTCAGAAGGAGATTGAACGATATGGGATCTCCTTTCTGCGGTTCTCTGACAACGAAGTGAAGCAGAATCTCCATGGAGTTCTTCAAAGTGTGCGCGAATGGATCGTATCACGTGAAAGCGCAACGATGAACAAAGAGGGCATGGTTGTGGGGCGGAGTACACACCCCTAAATCCCCTCTCCCTTGCACACGAGCAAGCGCCTCAGAGGGGACTATCTCCGCGATGAATTAAACGTCCCCTCTCGTGTGTGGGGAAGCGGGCAGAGAGAGGGGAGCAGAGAGGTGTGTCGATTGAGCTGTGCGACAAGGACAAAAGCAACACACCCCTCCGCCACAAAGACGGCGGACAGGTAAATCCCCTCTCGCTACCACGCAGGCCAACGTTTAAGAGGGGACTGATATTTCGAAGCATAAAACATCCTCTCTCGTGTGTTAGCTCGTGGGGTGAGAGAGGGGAGCAGTCCCGCCCCCGCCAGACCACGATGATGCAAAAATGGCGGGCAGTCGGGCGGGGGGGTGAGTAATCTGAGATGAGCGACAAAGAAAAAAAGAAACACACACGCCCGGGGGGTGTGTAGTGAGATGAACTGAGACTATCTTTCAATCCACCTTCAATGGAATTGAAACAATGATCGAGAATAGCCGCATTCCTGTTTGGATTATCGACGACAACAAGGGATTCTGCTTCATACTCTCGGAAGCGTTGAACCTTAGCGGGACGATCGAATGTCAGAGATGCTATCAGTCGTGCAAGTCAGCTCTGCTGGCTCTCACCTCCGAAGAATCTCCGCCGAGCGTCATCCTGCTCGACATCAAGATGCCGAAGATGTCCGGGCTAGATGCCATCACCTCCATCAAGACCCTCACTCCGGCCACACAGATCATCATGTTGACGTCGTATGACCTGGACGAGAACATCCGGACAGCCGTGAGCCGCGGTGCCAGCGGCTATCTCCTCAAATCCTCTACTCCTTCCGATATCATCAACGCCATCGAAAAAGTCCAGAAGGGAGGCTCACCGCTTGACCCGATGATCACCAAGAGGATGATGGAAGCCTTCCTCGCGCAACGATCCGTGGAAAATCGCTATGACCTCACAAGCAGAGAGAAAGACATTCTCGAGTGCTTGGCCAGCGATCTGACCGTGCAGGAGGTGGCCTCCAAGCTGAGCCTGAGCTACTTCACCGTTGATACCCACATCAAGAATATCTACCAGAAGCTCGACGTCCATAATCGGCATGGATTAGTCACAAAGGCGTCCAAAGAGCGGCTGATCTAGACTTTTTCCCATTTTTGCCACTTTCCCCAATATACCGGATTTCCGGTATTGCGCCTTCCCATGCATCCGAATAGATTGAACCAGAGTTTTGGATGTGTCCTAGTCCTGACTGCTGATGTTCCATCGAGAAACCAACGAAGGCACGTTGTCCCGGGCAACTCGTTCCGTTGCCGGGAAGAATGTGGCTACAAGCTCAGCGAGATTTATGGCGAATAAAATACTTGTTGCGAATGCATTGACGCAAAGCGAAACGCTCATGAAGCTTCAGATTGAGCGTATGCCGCTGGCGAATATTGTTTGGGACACAGATTTTCGCGTGCGGTCCTGGAATCCTGCCGCTCAAGGTATTTTCGGATTCTCGGAACACGAGGCGATCGGCAAACTCCCGCACGAATTCCTTGTGCCTCCCACAGTACAACCTGAGGTGGAGGAAGTCTGGCAAAGGTTGCTGACGGGAGATGCATCTGCTCACAGCGTCAACGAGAACCTCACGAAAGACGGCCGCACGATCACCTGCCGGTGGATCAACACGCCACTGAAGACCGAGGAGGGTGAGATCGCTGGAGTACTGTCGATGGTGGAGGATATCACGGAGCGCAAACTCGTTGAAGAAGAACTTCGGCGCAGCGAGTATCGATACCGCAGCCTTGTTGAAAGCGCGCGCGATGCCATCGTCACCACAACATCGCAAGGTGTCTTCACCTCGCTGAACCGCGCCTTCGAAATCCTCACGGGCTGGAATCGAGTGGAATGGATCGGCAAGTCGTTCACTGATCTCTTTCATCCCGATGACCAACCTACAGTTCTTTCGCTGTTTCGTCAAGCTCTGGACGGCATGACGCCGCCGGTGAATGAATTCCGGTTACGGAAAAAAAACGGGGGCTATCTCCTCGGCGAGATGACGATCGCTCCCCAGAGAGAAAACGAAAAGATTGTTGGCATTCTCGCGATTGCAAGGGATGTCACCGCGAGGAAGTCTCTCGAAGCTCAGCTGATCTCGGCGCAGAAGATGGAGAGTCTCGGGACGCTCGCGGGCGGTGTCGCTCACGACTTCAATAACATCCTCGGCATCATCCTGGGACAAGCGTCGGTTCTCGAGCGATGCGAAGGGGACCATGCGATCACCGCCGAGTCCCTCGACTCTATCACGAAGGCAGTGCAGCGAGGGGCGGCGCTTGTCCGTCAGATCCTCACGTTCGCCCGCAAATCGGAAGTTGTGCTCGGGCCGGTCAACGTGAACGCGATGATTCGCGAACTCGCTACGATGATTCAACAGACATTTCCGAAAACAGTCGAGCTCAATCTCAAACTGGATGAGACTGTTCCCGTCATCACCATGGATCATGCGCAGCTTCACCAGGCGCTTCTGAATCTCTGTGTCAACGCACGCGACGCAATCAACGACCTGGCTCCCTTCACCTCATCGCATGGCCTGCTGACCATCCGCACGGAAGTCGTTTCCCGCGCGTTGCTGAAGGGACATGCCGATGCGACGGCGTCACGCTATGTCTGCATCACCGTGGCCGATTCCGGCAAAGGCATGGATGAGTTCACCAAGGAGAAGATCTTCGAGCCTTTCTTCACGACGAAGGAACCGGGGAAAGGGACGGGGTGGGGACTTGCCGTGGTCTACGGTGTCGTCAGGGCGCATCGGGGTTTCATCGATGTCGAAAGCAGGATCAACGCCGGAACCGCCTTCCGTCTGTACTTGCCCGTGCCCGAGAAGAGTGCCGCAGCAGAAAATGTGGCGGAGACCGATTCTTCGGACATTCGGAGAGGGACGGAGACCATCCTTCTGGTGGAGGATGAAGATAGCCTGCGCCACCTCATGAAATCGGTGCTCGAAGATGGTGGATATCGTGCCCTGACGGCAAAGGACGGCATCGAGGCTATCCGGCTGTTTACACAGCACAAAGATGAGATCGCCCTCGTTTTTACGGATCTGGGGCTTCCAAGGATGGACGGAGTAACGGCGTTCCTGACGCTGAAAGAGATCAAGCCGAATCTCAAGGGGGTGTTTGCGAGCGGCTATCTCGACCTGGATACAAGGACGGACCTCTCGGCGGCGGAGGCGAAAGCCTTCATCGAGAAGCCGTACAATCCGACTGAAGTGCTACGAACGATACGGGACGTGCTCGACCGGCCGGTGTGACAAGCCGGAGGCTCCCCACCTGAAGTATCTGCAGCACCGTGATGCACCGCGAAAAACTCACCAATGAAGATTGAGGGATTTGAAAACGCCGTCGGCATATTCTTTCGCCGGCCGGGCCTCGACTATGTACGTCAAGTGCGGAGAGCTCTCGACAGCGATCCGGAGTTTCTGAAGTCTCATCGGGATGATGTCACGTATGGTGTGAAGAGGGTGCTGCGTGCCGGCGGCATCTCCTGGGACGAGGACGTGCTGACAGAAAGCGCCATCAAGCTTGTCTGGGAGGCGGTTGTCAGGCTGAGGTGTGTTGAGAATGGGGGGAGAGAGAGGGGTGTATGAGGTGAGGGAATTGGTCAGCTGGTTCTTCATGAACTCTCCTCATGCGCGCTCCCCCCTTTTGTATTGCGCCGGCTCACTGTAGGACGGGTTGTCAACCCGTCCCACGTGAACGGCGTCGATCATGGGCTGGCTTAGTGCACCCTTCGATTCGTCCCGAAAAAAGGTACTCGCTCAGGGTGACTATGTTTCTTTTTCTTTGTGCACTCAAAAACAATCTCCGTCATCCTGAGCGACCGAGCTGTGCGCTCAGTTAGAGCCGCGGGGGAGTCGAAGGATGCTCCAAGCGGGATTCAGAAGGCGGAACTTCGTCGTCCCGCTCAGAAGCCAACGGGACTCCTCGCAGTGACTTCAGGCTTTGTCATCCCCTCACGTTCTTAGAGGGGATCCAGAAAGTGAACTGCATCGGCCAGGAGCAAATGTGAAGCTCAGTTCTGGATTCCCGATAGGAGCATTCGGGAATGACAGGGATTTGGTATAGATTGTCCCTCCTCTCAGGATTCCGCTCACAAGCGGGATTCAGAGAGCGGAAAATTCGGGAATGACACGATTTTGTGATTGGTTTCTTTGTTCTGTTATCCCCCGAGACCGTCGAAATCGATGGCGGTGTGTGTTGGACGGCTCTCTGTGTGAAAGAACGGGACTTTCTGAGGTTGCTCTTAAGCCGATGGCTGTCATTTCGAGGATCCCGACTTGTCGGGAGACGAGAAATCTTGAAGAGCCGGCATAAGATTTCTCTCCCGATTGGAATGCATCGGGATCGAAATGACAATGCTCCCGTTTGTCATTCCGAACGCAGTGAGCCTGCCTGCGTGCCGAAGGCACTTCGGCAGGCAGGGAATCTTAATCCGGGCCAAGATTTCTCCCCCTGAGACCCGGGGTCGAAATGACAGTGCGAAGCAGCGGGATCGTCACGAAGTGATCCTCCGAAGGAGTCCTTCGGACCCTTGGGAAAATGACAAAGACAATTTCAAGAAAGCGTCAAAGAGCAGCCTGTCTCTCTCTCCTTTTTGATCGACGAAGAGTATTTTTTGCGCTCCGGCGCCTGGAATGAAGATGTCTCCACATTCACCTAAATCCGACTCCACCCATCCCGAGCTTCCCAGGAAGATCCTGATCGTTGACGACGATGTCCTCAGCATCGCCACTCTGACGCAGATACTTTTGCAGAATGGCTATGAGGTACTCCACGCGGAGGACGGTGACCACGCAGTAACAATCGCGCAGAAGTCCCGGCCGGACATGATCATCTGCAATGCCGAAAGCAAAACGGTGGATGTGATCGAATTCCTGAAGTCTGTGCATGAGGCGCCGCAAACTCGCGGGGCGGCGATTCTCATTCTCACCGACAACCGCTATATGCTTGCAGGGCAGCCCGTCCTGCTCGGACCAAAGCGGTATCTGATGAAACCATACACGCGCGAGCAGCTTGCAATCGCGGTGCAGGAAAATCTCAAGCAGAGTGGGAACAAGAAGCTCGAGAGAAGCTGATTGAAGG
This sequence comes from Ignavibacteriota bacterium, assembly GCA_003170475.1. Taxonomy (GTDB): domain Bacteria; phylum Bacteroidota; class Ignavibacteria; order UBA10030; family UBA10030; genus UBA9647. The sequence goes on from PMZI01000081.1 coordinate 96,792, forward strand.
TGGCACGTCACCCCGAGATGCTCCTGAGCGAAGCGGGAGTTTTTCAGCCCGCTGAGTCGAAGGATGGTCGGGATCTGAAAACAAGGTCCCGAACAGGAACACTTCGGGACGACATGAGGAGCGGCACGTCATCCCGACATGTCTCTGGTCGGGATCTGAAAACGAGGTCCCGAACAGGAACACTTCGGGACGACATGGTAAGGGAACACGTCCCCCCGAGATGCTCCTGAGCGAAGCGGGAGTTTTTCAGCCCGCTGAGTCGAAGGATGCTCGGGGTCTCAAAACGGGGTCCCGAACAAGGACGTTTCGGGACGACATGATAAGGGAACACGTCACCCCGACAATCTTTTGGTCGGGGTCTCAAAACAAGAATCGCGAATCGCAGCATTGTTCGGACAACATGACGTTTGAAGGAACATGAAAATCGGCTACGTTTACATTATGAGCAACAAGAAGAGAACGACGTTCTATATCGGTGTCACTTCGAACCTTTGGCAGAGAGTCGGGGAACACAAGGGAGGTACAGGTGGTGTGTTCACAAGCAAATATCGTTGCTTCGATCTTGTCTTTTTCGAAGAGCATCAATCGATGTACCGCGCCATCGTGCGAGAAAAGCAACTGAAAGCCTGGCATCGCCCGTGGAAGATCCGGTTGATCAAGTCTCTCAATCCGGAAATGAATGATTTGAGTGGTGATTTGATCTAAGCCCATGGCGTGAATTCACATAAGCCACACCGATAAGAGTTTGGACGGGGTCTCAAAACGAGGTCCCGAGCAAGAACGCTTCGGGACGACATGAAGGTTGGCATGCCTCCGGTCGGGGTCCGAAAACGAGGCCCCGAACAAGAACGTTTCAGGACGATATTGTAGGCGATATGTCACCCCGACACTCTTTTGGTCGGGGTCTCAAAACGAGGTCCCGAACAAGAGCGCTTCGGGACGACATTGCAAGTCAATCATGTCACCCCGAGATGCCTTTGCTCGGGGTCTGAAAACGAGGTCCCGAACAGGAACACTTCGGGACGACATGAAGGTAGACATGCCTCTGGTCGAGGTCTCAAAACAGGGTCCCGAACAAGAACGTTTCGGGATGACATTGTAAGCCAATCATGTCACCCCGAGATGCCTTTGCTCGGGGTCTCAAATCGAGGTCGCGAACAGGAGCGTTTCGGGACGACATTGTAGGCGGTATGTCACCCCGACACCCTTTTGGTCGGGGTCTCAAAGCGAGGTCCCGAACAGGAACGCTTCGGGACGACATGAAGGTTGACATGCCTTCGGTCGGGGTCTGAAAACGAGGTCCCGAACAAGAGCGCTTCGGGACGACATGAAGGTTGGCATGCCCTTTGGTCGGGGTCTGAAAACAAGGTCCCGAACAGGAACACTTCGGGACGACATGTCGCTTTCTTGCGTTTCTGTCGGGGTTGAGGTAGCTTTGTATGACAGTTCTTCTCTCCATCACCGTGGAGCGGCTCGCCGCCATCGAGAACAGCAAAAACCAAGTGCGGTGTTGCGCGAGTTAGGCGTCAGCACAGTTTATTTGAAATGGGTTTTGCGGTACGCTAGGTTCCGAATCTTGATTGGCTCCTGCAGTACTAAGTAGGAGGAAGATATGCGAGACACACTCCGAAGTTACCTGCTCCATGAATTCGCATGGCTGTTGGTCTGTGCCACAACGGTGTTCTCCCAAGCTGTGCCTATGGCAACGCTAGAGGGCACCGTGCTGGATGACTCAACGTCAATGGTGCTGGAAAATGCCGACGTGTTTCTTAGCCAAACGACTCTCGGTTCTGCCACAGACAAGCATGGCGGATTCGAGATTAGAAATGTTCCGCTGGGATCATATGAGCTCATTGCTTCCAGGCTCGGATATCAGATGAGTTCAATCCGCATTGTGATTAGTCAATCAAGTCCGGAGCCCCTGAAGGTTGCCCTTCGGCCAAAGTCAATTGTGATGAGCGAAGTGGCAGTCACGGCGGCCGAACCCGGGGAGTGGAAGGCTCAACTGGAGAAATTCAAGAAGTTGTTATTCGGGCAGTCTGAAATTGCGAATGAGGCGAAGTTGCTTAATCCGGAGGTCCTGGATTTCACCGGGAATGCGAGCCCCGAATTCGAGGCGACGGCTCGCATGCCCCTCGAAATCGACAATCTCGCGTTAGGCTATCATCTGCAATTCATGTTGACCCGTTTTGTCGTCACGAAGACGAGCCCGGGTTCGGGCGCTCTCCTTAATAGTCAGCAGTACCTGAACTGTGTCGGTAAGGAGAGATTCATAGAGCTCACACCGGCATCAGTCGAAGAGGGTGTGCGCTGGAACGCGAACAGAATGCAAGCGTATAAAGGTTCATTCCGCCACTTTCTCGTGTCGCTCTTCAGGAACGAATTGGCAAGAGAGGGTTTCATAATCTGGCTTCTGCCTGAGCAAACGGGCCGCTCGTGGAATACCGGATTTGTTGAGTCGATGAGCGAACATGACATTCTCTCCGAAGGCATGCTCCCCTACGAGAAGATCCTGCATTTTACGGGAACTCTGCTGGTGAAGTACGTCGGGAAACCCGTCAATCCGAAAAGACAGTTGCTCGATTCAGCCATTCCATCCGTCGATGTTTCGAGGGTGCGCCTGAACTATGAATCGGTCAGGATCACTTCGCAAGGTATCATTGAAGATTGGGCTCCGACCCGGCTGTACGGTTATTGGGCTGCGAGCAGGATCGCTGACGCTTTGCCTCTTGATTACAAACCCGATGAGCTCGCATCATCCAACAAAGATACCAATCCGGCCACTTCTGCGGCGACCTCGACCTACATCATTCCTCTAGCCGTTGGCAATCAATGGACAATGCGCATAACGGAATGGGGTACAAACGGCGATGCCACCACTGTCAAGAATGAAATCGTCGAAATCCTTCGTGACAGCACCGTAGCGGGCGAACGCTGGTTCGTCATGAGGTCCTTCCGCGGTAGGTTAGTCCTCTGCATGAACAAACCTGACGGTTACTACGTACTCGAATCAGGAAAGAGTACACTTCGGCTACTGTACCCCGCCAACGTCGGAGACAGCTACCAAAGCGCTGACGCGAACACCAATACGAGGATCGTCTCAGTGAACTTGAACGTCTCTGTTCCCAAAGGCGCTTTTGTGTGCTACCAGTATGAAAGTTCATTTAGGCCGCTAGGAGGATTCAGAACGAACCACTACTATTCGCCAGGAGTTGGACTTGTTGCGAGCGAACTCGCAATGGGGAACAGAAACAGTACGGGTGCTAGCATTACTGGCAAAGTCGAGCTAGTTGAGTACATTCTTCATTGAGATGTTGAAGGTATTCACTGGCTGATCGATTGGAAGCGGGTTGCTGGCGCGTTGCCATCCGACTTCGATCCGATGCGGAGAATCGGCTGGAGTTCTCTGCATGGTTGTGCCGCAAAACCCTTGCAGGTAAAGACTGTGCCGAACGCCTAACAAACGGCAAATCCCGAAGGGATCCTCCCAAGGAGTCCTTCGGACCTTTGGGACCGCCCCCGATGATGTGAAACTCAAGGAGAAAAATAAGCCAACGTGACAAAATTATTCCGTTTGGTGTTTGTTCTCACCATTCTTGTCGGCATGAACCTTGACGCCCAGTGGTCTCGAACCAACGGGCCGCACGGAGGCGCTGTGAATTCTCTGCTCTTGTTCCCGGGCAGGTCGGGTGGTTGGATCGTCCTTGCAGGGACAAGGGGCGGCATCTTTCTCTCCAGCGATAACGGCACGACATGGAAAGCAAGCGGTCTGACGAACACTGTGGTCTTCTGTCTGGCGAAGGATTCCGGCTCCCGCGGAAGTCGTGGCGTGAATCTCTTTGCAGGGACCAAAGATCGCGGCGTTTTCTTGTCAGTCGACAGCGGTGCAACCTGGACTCCCACCGGATTGACAAACACCACGATCATCTCCCTTGCAGTGAGCCCAGCCGGGGGAACGGGGAGGTCGCACCTCTTTGCCGGGACCAATGGCGGCGGCCTTTTTCATTCAACCGACGACGGAGCTAGCTGGACTTCACAACACATCGGCCCCGCACATGCCGCTGTATCGTCTTTTGCGGTAATACCAACCTCTGCTGTACCAGGCAGCTCACACTTCTTTGCGGGCAGCAGCGGCGGCGGTGTCTTTCGGTCAGCCGACAATGGAGCAAGTTGGACTGCAGTCAATACGGGCTTAGGAAATAAGTATGTCCGGTCGCTCGAAGTGATGGTCGATGGGGCAGGCCAGTACAATCTGTTTGCGGCGACAGAAAACGGGGAGGGCGTCTTTCGTTCCGTAGACGACGGCGCAACCTGGTATGCGGCGAACCGTGGCTTAACAACGCCATTTGTTACCTCCTTCGCCGTCGTTGGCAAGCATCTCTTCGCAGGTGCCGAGTGGGGTGAGGTCTTTTTTTCCACGAACTTCGGGAGAGCCTGGACGGCGATAAAGGGCCGCGTCGTGAACACCATCTTTTCGCTCGTGGGGAGCCCTGTCGAGAAAAGTGGTTGGACTCTTTTTGGCGGAAGCGATAGTAGCGTCTTTGTTTGTGCCCGTGAACCAAACCGGGACACAGTCTACACTAGATTATTCGCCGCTTTGGAAAATGCAGAACTGGCCTTCCATCTCAACTGCAAGGGATCGAGTGGGACGGAGAATGTGCAAGGCATGGCTGCGCTCGTGAACCTGGAAGACTTCGTCATGGGTGACTATCTCTCTGTTTACGGTTTTCCAGCTGACCTGTCGGCCTTACAGCGACTCCGAAAGATGCAGTTTCTCGGTGATCGATTACCTGCATTCCCTGCTTCTATTTGTTCCCTCCCAAGTTTGGAGGACCTGGACGTGCGGAGCGGCGCGTTTCCTTCCCTCGCCTCCGGATTTGAGCGTCTCACGAAATTGCGTCGACTCAACCTGGCGCACGGCAAACTGAGAGAGTTGCCGACGATGATAGGCGCTCTCTCATCTCTGGAAGAGGCTGATCTGGCACACAATGCTCTTTCCGGACTCCCCGATAGTTTTGGTGAGCTGAAGAGCATGAGACTCTTGAACCTGGAGAACAACTTTCTGAAGAAGCTTCCTGAAACGATGGGAGATCTTTCTGCCCTTGAAGAATTGAACCTTCGCGCGAACGCGCTTGAAACGCTTTCGGATGGTTTCGGCCGCTTATCGAAACTTCGGCTTCTCGGAATTTCTGACAATCAGATGAGCGACCTTCCAGATGGTTTCTACCGACTGAGCAGTGTGGAAACGATCGACCTGTCCCTCAATGCATTGACGAAGCTGTCACCGGAAATACGGGACCTGAGGAAGCTCGCGTACCTCAACCTATCGTTCAATCAACTTAAGACGCTGCCTGCGGAGGTTGCGGAGCTTGTGCAGCTGAAACATCTCGATCTTTACGGCAATCGCATGACAAAGCAGGAAGTTGAACGGATCAAGAAACTTCTTCCGAATTGTCTCGTGCACGCGGAAGCTCAGAATGTCTTTCAGCCCACAAGAGTAGCCGGAGCGATGTGGAAGGAGTTCCGGGACGACAGTCTAGGTGTTGCGTTCTTGTACCCGGCAGAGTACCATCTCGACGTTTCCCGAAGAGATTCTACCGATCTGGAAGGGAGCTACAAATTGGTCGTGTCGATGTCGATCGTGGACTCAGGATCCGTCGGAAGCGATTCCTCGGAATTCATCGTAGAATCGGAATCCACGTTCACGGTGATGGTCGGACATTTGAGCTTCAAAAGCTGCGCAAATCAGTCCGGTTTCGAGAATACTGATACTGCCGAGCGAGATTCCGCAGAAGTCGAAGACTCTGATCGGCGTAAGGGGTGGGTGAGCTTGGGCCGACAAGGCATGGAGGAGGACGCTTCGCTGATCAGCCTCGGACCGTGGAGAGGAATGGAAGGGACGAACTACACCGGTGCGTTTGGTCACAATGCCCGCGGAGAATCGAGCGGGTATCTTGGCCTGAAGGACTTTTTCGCGGGTTTCGCCTTGTGGAAAGGGGCGCGAGACTTTAACATTGCTGTCTCCTTCTTTTCCGATCGGTCCGAAGGAGCATCCTCCTTTCACAATGTGCTTTCATCGTTTAGAATCAGATCTGCCGACAAGCCAAAACGGTGAGCGCCGTTTGACGAAATGAATGCTCATAGTCTCAAGAACTCATTCCTGCTGCTCTTCTCGATCCTTGTCGCCGGGTGCGCGGCAAGCCGGGTCGACCGTTGGCCGTCAGTCGTTCCTGAAGAACAAGGGATGACGTTCACAAGGATTACGGACTCGACTGAACGCGTATACGGGCCCTATGACATAGTACTCTCCAAGGAAGGCAGACTGGTCAGCACCTATCGCAAGTGGTTTGACGTATCCAACGACGGCCTCCATGTCGCATATGCGCTGCAGCACAGGACTCCGGGAATCGCGAAGGTGTGCATAAAGAACCTCACAGGTGACAGTTCAACATCTTTGCGGACTTACCGGGGCAGTCTTTCGGACATCTCTTTTTTGCCCGATTGCAAGTCCGTAGCCGTTTATGATGCTTATGGTGACATCAAGCTGATTGGCGTCGACACGGGCCTGGCGATTGAGCGGCTTGTGACTCGTACCGGGCCACTGCCGATTGATTCCCCCTCGATGATATCCGGACTCGAATTCTCTCGCGATGGAAACTCGATGCTGTTTCATAAGCTGCAAAACACCGCGGCCGGTGGACGCGCGTCGGGGGGCTACACGATCTGGAAACATGACATGAGAACGCGTCGATCATCCGAAATTACGATTGGGATATCTCCATCGTATTTTCCGGACGGCCGCCGATTTCTCTTTGTCCGAGCCGATTCCGTAACGTCGCGAGCTCAACTGTGGATGGTCTATCCTGAATTTCGGCATGAAGTTCTGTTCGCTTCCTCCTCCGAGTGGGGATTTCTTCAGCCGGCGGTATCGCCGGACGGGAAGAGAATTGCGTTCGTCTCCGGAACCAGGAACAAGAACATGCCGCTGAATTTCGACATCGGCGTGATGAACGCCGATGGATCCCACGCGAGATGGGTGACCTTTCATCCGGGCAATGATCTCTGTCCACGCTGGTCATCGGACAGCAAGTCGATCTACTTTCTTTCGGAACGTGAAACCGGCAAGGGTCGATGGGGCATCTGGCGGGTGGACCTAAGAGAATAGTCGTGACAAGCAGGATGCCGTTATCAGTTACATAAGGGCGCACAACAGCCGGCAAATCCCGAAGGGATCCTCCCAAGGAGTCCTTCGGACCTTTGGGACCGCCCCCGACCGAGCGAAATCGCATAAGTGGTTTGTCTACGTTTTGTTAAACCGGAGAATTACGGGGTGGGAGTGAGCTCTTTAGCCCAGCAAACCGAAATTGCCGACCCGCGGATCGTGCCGAAGGACCGTACGACTGGCCTGAAGCTACGGATAGGTGTCTCAAACTTGCGTGGAACTGTTCCGGGGAGCCCGGGAATCGATTTGAACCGACGGATAACCTCTTGCGAGTAACCGCGGACTCATTTGAATGAACCGGGGAGTGATTTCGAGTAACTGCTGATTGATCCGAACGAAGCGGGGAATGATTCCGAGCAACCGCGGATTGATCCAAATGAACCGCGAACTGTTTGGAAGTGACCGCAGATTGATTCAAACGAGCATAGGACTGTTTCCGCGCAACAGCGGAATCGTTGCCTTTTCACGCGTCCCGAAATTTCGGCAGGTGCGTTGGACGGCCCTCGTGTGCGTTCAACGTCGCCCCAGATTGGAGTATGGCAGAAGACTACTCGAACCTCGTTCGGGGCGACATCACGGATTGTGTGGTGGGTGCGTTCCCACGGGCGATACCTGCCCGCCGGTGCACAGGCCCTCCCAAGGTCAGGCGGGAATTTCGGGAAAAGTTTCTTTCTGCCGCTTTTCCCGCCTTTTGGATCCCGCATATTGGCGGGATCCGGAGAGCGGGACTTTCTAAAAGAAAGCGGCGACGCAACCTGTCCCTGTTTGGTCGAATTGGCCGGAGATGCATCCTACGACGACAAAACGCTAGCTAAGCAAGCTCTAGCCAAGGATGCTGGAATTAATCTTGTCGCAATCTATCCAAAAGACCTATCAACCGAGATTGGCTTGCGAAAACTCTGCTCTCCATTTAGATGGTTGCGTTAGCAGTTTGGCTGGCTAGTAACTGCGCGGCGTATACCAAACGGCCAACCCCGAAGGGGCCCATTCGGGACCGCCCCCGAAAAGGAAAGAGGGCGGGACTGTCAATCAAATACAGCTAGCAGGAGCTTCAAATCATGGATCTCACACCACTTCAAATCACAGCTCTTGTTGTCACATATCTTCTCTTCGGGTTTCTGGGGTTTCGGCTCTCAAGAAAATTCAAGAGGCCCGTAAGTCCGTTAACGTGGTCCGTGCTGATCGTTGCTACGGTCCTCGCGATGGGAGTCATGCCAGGCGCTATTCTTATAGGCGCGTTCGAATTCCGGATACTCATCAACCATTCACTTCAGGCCATTGGCGTTGGCGTCATCATCGGTCTGTCAACGAGAGAAATCCGGATCAAGGTTGAAGAGAAGGATTCCATGTAACTGGCAATGGCAATGCGGGCCTGTCCGCCGAAGCCGTGGTGTGGGTGGGCCCGCCAGATAGCGCACCGGGCAGATCCGTATTTGTCCCATTCCCTCGGAACCATTGAGCTCCCAAAACAGTTGAATACTTGAAGCAAGATTGAATTCACGATGGCTCAGGTTATAAAACTGCCGGCACTAAAGTTCTTCCCAACGCAATCCGACTTCCGTGACTGGCTGAAGAAAAACCACAAGAAGAAGGCGGAACTCCTGGTTGGCTTCTACAAGGTCGACAGCGGCAAACCCAGCATGACATGGTCACAGTCGGTCGATCAGGCACTCTGCTTTGGCTGGATCGACGGCGTTCGCAGATCCGTCGACAAAGAAAGCTACTCTATCCGATTTACCCCAAGAATAAAGACGAGTATCTGGAGCGCAATCAACATCAAGAAGGTCGAAGAACTCACCCGGCTTGGACTCATGCAGCCGGCAGGACTGGATATTTTCGGACATCGCAAAGAGCACAAATCGAGGATCTACAGTTTCGAAAACAAGGCCAAATCACTTGCCCGCCGTTTCGAAAACAGATTCAAGTCAAACAAGGAGGCTTGGAAGTTCTTCATCGCACAACCTCCGTCGTATCGAAAGGTCATGCTTCATTATATCATGAGCGCAAAGCTGGAACCAACCCGACTCAAACGGCTTGAACGAGTTATCGCTGAAAGTGAAAAGCAGAAACGGGTTCTGTAGGACCACAAAGTAACCGCTCTTGCCATCCCCTCATGCTATTGGAGGCGGGCAGGCAGAACGTGAACTACATCGGCCACGTGCAAAGTTAAAGCTGAGTCCTGGATTCCCGACAGAGACATTCGGGAATGACACGGTCTGTTTTTGATCGTCCCGCCAACAAATATGCGGGACTTCCGGCAGTGACTGGGGGCCAGTTGGGTAGACAGCGAGGAGGCTGGCTTGGTAAGTGGTTCGACTACCCGCCCGCCGACGCTTGAGCTTGTGTTGCGGGCGGGCGCTCACCACGACGATGTTTCTTTTTCTCTGTGCGCTCAAAAACAATCTCCGCCATCTTGTTCTTAGTACATGAGGTCACTATTGTCGCACCCGCAAATTCCAGTGCTCCCATTCAAATCAACGAGGTCGCAATGAATCGATTTGCTCGACTGCTTTCTGCAGTTCTCCTCGCTTCATTTCTGGTGCTGATCGGCTGTTCGACGCAGTCTTCTTCTGTGAAGTCAGAGACTGCGAAAAGCTCCTCAAGTCAGGAGATATCTCAAATGATAAAGGGCACCTGGATTCCGATCTCGGGTGAACTTGCCGGAAAGCCGTTTCCACAGCAAGTCCTCAGCACCATACAACTCATTCTGACGGAAAACCAATACACCGCTGTTGTTGCCGGGGCGAAGGATGTCGGCAATCTCACCTTTTTTTCGGATCAACAGCCGAGGGCGATGGATATCCTCGGTACCGAAGGTCCAAACAAGGGGAGAACGATTCTTGCCATCTTCGAACTTGCCGGAGACAGCCTGAAGATCTGCTATGACCTGGAGGGCAAAACTCGTCCAGGTGAATTTAAGACGAGCGCCGGCACGAAGCAGTTTCTCGTGCTTTATAAGAGAGCCACACAGTGAGCGCAAAACAGGAATCAACCCGGCTCAAACGGCTCGAAAGAGTCATTATCGAAAGTGAAAAACAAAGGCGACTGCTGTAACTCCACTCAAAGGACGGTGCCCGTTCTTGCGTTTGATACCCGGTTGGATTAGTTTTGTAGCACAGTTGTTCTCTCCATCACCGTGAAGCGGCTCATGCCGCGAGTGTCCAGGACTTGCGAATCAGTCAGGTGTGACAGAGAAGATTCGCTCTCCGTTATCTCAAAAGATTTGAACATGAATGCTTCGCCCAGAGCCTTGAAGCCCAATGACATACCTTACATCATTGTGGTCATTGGGTTTCTTCTTTTCGTTGTCAGTCCTGCTCTTGCCGCTGATAATGATACCACTGCTCTCGTCGTCGTCGGCACTGTCCATAGGGAAACCGGCAACTTTAGGATTCAGACACTCTGCAGCATCATCGATCGAGTCAGACCGGACCTTATTCTTGTAGAACTCGATTCCTCTTTTTTCACACCGTCCATGACCATCAAGCCGGAGCTTGTCGACGCCAGCCTGGAGAATCGGGCGATCAGAGACTGCGCTCAAGCGCACACTATTCCGATTCGTCCGTATGACATTGAGGGGCGAAACAAGATCTATGAGCAGCACAACTACTTTCATCTTCAGAATGATCTCAGCCGTGCACTCGATCGTGCACTCCAGGATAGTCTACTCGGCGAGAATGCAAGAATCCTGATGGACGCGATCATCCGGTTCGATGATATCGGGCACTCGTTTGGCTCGGAGCGCCCTGAAATCTTTAACTCCGCTGCGTGTGATATCGCGATGGAATCGAAACAATATTACGCCGGCGACGGGATGATGCAGATTGTGGCGTCGGTTCCGTCACTCAAACAGTTCGCTGAGTTCTGCAAGTTTAGGCGCAATTTCTGGATTGCCCGAAATGACGAAATGGTCAGGAAGATTGTGAACTGGATGGACCTGCTCCATCCGAAGACCGTCCTCGTTCTCTGCGGCTACGAGCATCGATACTATCTTCGAAGCGCGCTCGAGAAACTCCGCGCTGGCAAAGCATTCAGGCTCAAGGAGTATTGGACGTACTAACCGGTCGTCGGTTGCTTCCTTCCTCCGTGACCCGTTCAGAACAAATGAAGACCAAGAAACACATACTTCTTCTCTCGATTCTGCTGATCTCCGGTGCCCGTGTGCTGGCCCAGGACTCAACGGCCTCCCGCTCACTTCTCCCCGATGGACTCACCATCCGTGGCGGAATAGGTTACATCGCTGTTCGCGATGAGTACATCTCCGGCGAGAGATACTCGGCCACTCTGCCACTCTATGGCATCCTGTGGTCGAAGCATCATGAGACGTACGATTTCCGCCTGTCTATGGAGTATCAGCGTACTCAGAACTTGAAGGAGTATGATGTCTCCACCGAATTCAGTCAATTCAGGATCGCACTCAATTACCTCTACCCGATCTCTGAAGCATCAGTGTTCTCAAAGAAACTCAGTATTTCGCTGGGACCCACGGCCGAGATATTTGAGTGTGACAGGCGACAGAACATTTCAGGATCACAAAATTCTCAATCAGAGGTTGCGTTGGTCTCGGGCGGGCTGCGGTCAGAGGCGTTTTGGCCGTGGAGCACGCGTCTGGAGGTTCGGGCTGCTGCGCACCTCACACTGCTGTCGATGGGCTTCCATTCGATCAATTCAAACTACAGCAATGATTCCCGCACGAAGATGCTTACTGCGTTTAACGGGGTAGACGCGGATGGAGAGATCGGCATCTTCTACTCAATCACAGAATCGTTCGGCGGTTCTGCCGGCTATCGTTTCAACGTAACACGCGTCAGCGCCTGGGACTTTTTCATTTCGGCGAATGACAACTTCATCGTCTCCCTCTCCTATGGTTTCTAGCACTCACCATATGCGTTTCAGCATCGCCGTCGTGTTTCTGCTCGGAACCCTTGCGGGTTGCAGCGACCTCGTGGTGAACCCCGTTCCTCACACCGACAACTCGATCGACTTTGAGCGAGCCTGGGCAATCACGGATTCCGTTTATCCATATTTTCAGTTCAAGAGCATCGATTGGGATAGCGTTCATTCGGTTTTCCAACCACTGGCTGAGAAAACAAAAGGTGATGGAATATTCCAGATTCTTTTCGATATGCTGGCGGGGTTGAAAGACGGGCACGTTGACCTGAAGACGCAAACCGGCCTGGACGTTCGCACGTACACACCTCCGAGGACGGAACGAGACAGGTTCACAGTTGATATTCTTGTTGTTCGCAAGTTCTTCACGGAAGACCTGAAGCAGGCGGGCGGAGACAGGATGGAATATGGAATTCTCCCGGGCGGCATCGGCTATGTCAGGATATCGACATTCGAAAACGGTTCCTGGATCTATGAGTTTGACAATGTTTTGTCGTACCTGCGCGACACAAAGGGCCTGATCATCGACGTGCGCGACAACGGAGGCGGTTCAACAAACATGTCGGATGTTGTTGTGAGTCGCTTTCTCAGCTCCGCGATCCCGTACTTTCCGGTCTATCGAGGAGGCAAACCCCAACCTGTTCTGTTTCTTCAGCCATCAGGGCCGTTCCCGTACTCAAAACCTATCGTCGTCTTGATCAATGGGGTCAGTTTCAGTACCACGGAGTGTTTTGCTGAGATGATGAAACAGATTGAGACGGTGACGGTTGTTGGAGATACTACGGGAGGCGGAGGTGGTGCACCGGAATATTATCCTCTGCCGAGCGGACGGCAAATTCGGGTTTCCACGAAAAATATCTGCCGGTACGACGGGCAGCCGATGGAATGGAACGGCGTCCCGCCTGATGTTGTCGTTCTTCAGACCAGGGCGGACGTGAAGAATGGGTACGACCTGCAGCTTGAACGGGCCATCGGGCTGCTGAAATAGACGGTTTGGCGCATTCAGGTAGCAGGCCGGGCAAAGATCATAGTACCCGACATCCAGACTGAGCAATCCTCGCTTCTCTTCACCCCATCCAAAGGAGGTCCCGCCATGTTCCTCACGTATAAGATCATCGGCACGATCGCTGTCATTGCTTTCATCGCCCTCTTCACAGCCGGCGTTGTGATGGACTCAAGCCCGTATCGTGCACAGCTCAACTCCCCATCGTTCAATTTGACGGCTCTGCTTGCCGTGATGTTGACGTACACGCCTTCGAACGTCGCATTTCTGGCGCTCCTTTCCGGACTTATCGCCGGCTGTTCGAGCATTCTCACGCACGGGCGCGTGACACATGCCTCACATCAAGTGGCAACGGAAGCTCGCATGGAGGAAAGTGCAACGTACCGCACGGAGAGCCCGGTTGCTTCGATGTTCAGAAGCCTCGTCGCCTATCTGGCTTTTATGGCCGGGGTTCTCATCACAACGGTTTCGCCCTTCACGACCACGACGCCCGAACAATATGTGCGGCTCGCCGCTGCGGTTTCGTTTTTCGCCTTTATTGTCGGCTACGATCCGACGAAGTTTCGTGGTTTGTTGAACACGCCGCTGCCGCGGAAGGGTGCGGCGAAGGTAAAGGGGTAATGGGCAGGCGATCACCACGAGAATGCTTTTCTTCGCTGGGTCGTCCACGCAAAGAAACCAAGTCACCCTGAGCGCAGTCGAAGGGTGTTATGAGCCAGACAACGTGAATTGCATCGGCCACGGGCGCGTGTGAAGCCTGGTACTGGATTCCCGACACAAGAATTCGGGAATGACAATGTTATTGATCTCGCCTTCTTCTTCGTCCCGCCCAGAACCAGCGGGACTGCCCGAAATGACTGAGAGCTTGGTGTCCTTGCGAGCGTTGTTTGCGAACTGAACCATCCAGAAATGGCTGGGGTGCACTTGCTTACGCGGACGGAAGCGGAAAATACTTCTTCTTGAAGAACAGGGACACGTTGACGAGGCTGATCAGCACCGGAACCTCCACCAGCGGACCGATGACTGCTGCGAAGGCCACTCCGGAATTAATCCCGAACACCGCGATGGAGACGGCGATGGCAAGTTCGAAGTTGTTGCTCGCAGCCGTAAAGGAGAGAGTTGCAGATTTTGCGTAGTCCGCCCCGGCCTTTTTTGCCAGAGCGAATGAAATCAAGAACATGATGACGAAGTACACGACGAGCGGCAGCGCAATCCGCAGCACATCGAGAGGTATTTTGACGATGTACTCGCCTTTGAGCGAGAACATCACCACAATGGTAAAAAGGAGTGCAATGAGAGTGATCGGCGAGATCCTGGGAATGAACCGGTGCTCATACCACTCTTTGCCTTTCATCCTGAGCAGTGTGAATCTCGTCGCGATGCCGGCAATGAACGGGATGCCGAGGTAGACAAAGACGCTCTTCGCTATCTGCCCGATCGTGACATCGACCGCGAACGTCTGCAAGCCCAGCCAGGACGGAAACAGCGTGAGGAAAACATAGGCATATACAGAAAAGAAGAGTACCTGGAAAATCGAATTAAATGCAACGAGCCCCGCAGCGTATTCCGTATCTCCCTTCGCCAGCTCATTCCAAACGATGACCATCGCTATGCACCGTGCCAGTCCCATGATGATCAGGCCTGCCATGTATTCCGGATAGCCGCGGAGAAAAATGATCGCCAGGATGAACATCAGCACGGGTCCGACAAGCCAGTTCTGAACGAGGGAGAGGATAAGCACCCGTGTATTCTTGAAAACATCGCCGAGCTCTTCGTACTTCACCTTCGCGAGCGGGGGATACATCATCAGGATTAAACCAATCGCGATCGGGATATTGGTTGTGCCGCTCTGAAACGAGTTCCAGAAGTTGACGATGCCGGGAGATGAGTAGCCGGCGAGCACACCGATAGCCATCGCAAGGAATATCCAGAGCGTGAGATAGCGATCGAGGAAGGAGAGTTGCTTCCGAAGGCCCGTCATACGTCTGTTCCTTTGAGGTTTTCTTCATAGAATGTGCGGAAAGCGGACTTGATCTCGTCGCGCACGCGTCGATGCTCGCTTACGATCTCTTCTTCTGTGCCCATCGTCCACGTCGGATCGTCGAATCCCATGTGCAGCCGATGCTTCACATTGCCTATGAACACAGGGCAGGATTCGTTCGCATCGTCGCAGACTGTAATGACATAGTCGAACGTATGAGTAAGAAATTGGTTGACGTGCTTCGGCGAATGCCGGCTGATATCAATTCCCACCTCTTTCATAGCAGCAATGGCATGGGAACTGACTCTCGATGCAGGTTCTGTTCCCGCCGAATACAATTCGAGAGCTTGATCGAACGACCGGAGGAAACCTTCCGCCATCTGACTGCGGCAGGAATTTCCTGTGCACAGGACAAGTATTCTCTTGGCCATGAGGATGTCTACGTGAGGTTGAACATCATAGAAGTTGATGAAGCCGGGCAGATACCCGTGAATTCAGAAGATTTCATTAAGTCACTTCTGGCGATGAGTGACCGCTCAATGACTTGAAAGCCCTTCTTTTCAAAGAACTTCCTTGCAGTGTCTGTGAGCAGAACGATTCTCTTGACGCGGCGCTCTCTGGCCCGTGAGAGCATCCAGTCGATCAGTGCCGAACCGATCCCCTTGTTCCTCTGATCGGATCGAATTGCCACGGAACGAAGGAGTGCGTCGTCGGCGTAGTATTCAAAGCCAGCGACTCCGATGATGACGCCTTCTTCTTCGGCGACAAAGAACTCCGTCGTCTTTGTGCCCAGCGATTCGGTCGGCAAATGCGCCTCTTCGAGCAGTGCGCGAATCTTTGGCTCGTCGGCGTCAATAGTCTGTCGATATCCGGGCTTCATGGCTTCTCTTGGTTAGCTCTTCGGCTTCTCCGCGTAGACCGTGATGCTAAAGATCCCGACGCGGGTCTTCTTGAACTCTCTGAGTTGCTCGAGTGTTAGAACGCGGGCGAGGACCTCGTTCGGGATATCTATCGTCCGTTCTTTTTGCACGGTAATGTTCGTGAACCCTGATTCCCGAATGACGCGAAGATACTCTTGCTTCTGAACCGCACCTGAGATGCAGCCCGCATACAAGCTAGCCTCTTTGCGCAACTCGTCCGTGAGTTCACCTTGAAGCACAATGTCGGAGATGCTGAAGTGTCCGCCGGGCTTCGTGATACGATAGGTCTCGGCAAATGCCTTCTGTTTGTCCGGCACGAGATTCATCACACAGTTGCTGACAACGACATCGGCCGTATCGTTGTCGATCGGCATCGTTTCAATGTCGCCGAGACGGAAGTCGACGTTCGTGAACCCGAGCTTTGCCGCGTTGGCTCGTGCCTTCTCAATCATCGGCACTGTCATGTCGATACCGATGACTCGTCCGGTTTCGCCGACGATGGATCGCGCTATGAAGCAATCGTTGCCGGCTCCTGAACCGAGATCGACAATAGTGTTACCCGGTTTGATCTGGGCAAACTCCGTCGGGAGTCCGCATCCCAGGGCAAGGTCTGCATCAGGGACGTACCCGGGAAGGGTCTTGTAGTCTTCGGCCATCACGGAAAATTCGACTGAACTGCAACCGCATCCGCTTCCGCAGCACGATGATTGATTCTCTTCCTTTGACTGTAATGCAATGGCGCCGTACTTCTCTTTCACCATCTCTTTGATTTCGTTGTCAGTGCTCATGATGAACCTCCATAGAGTGCATTTAATCGCAGATGAGCTGAAAGAAATATCTCAGCAGCATTTCTTTACGTCAACCATGAACTGTGATAACAGATCTTTCGCTTCGTTCCACACTTTCTTGTCAATGCAGTAACAGACCTTTGGTCCGTCGAATTCGCCTTTGATGAGACCAACTCGCTTCAATTCGGCCAGATGCTGGGACACCGTCGCCTGAGACAACGGAAGCTCCTCAACAATGTCACCGCACATGCAGGAATTCTGATTGGCGAGGAACTGTAGTATTGCGATGCGCGCGGGGTGCCCGAGCGCCTTTGAGAAGTCGGCGATCCGATTCTGAAGTGTGTCGAACGATTCTTTCTTTGAGAGTCCCATGGTTTGTCTATCGTAATATTACGATAAAAGTTTCAATCATGCAATACCACCATCAATGGACCTTCAGCTCGACACAGTTCACCATTCATGAAATTGGTTTGTCTGCGTGCCCCGATTCCTTTTGAAAAGACTCGAAAAATCGATAGCTTCAATGCAATTCGAAATCCCCTTCCTCTTGGACTGAATCGATGAACGAAAACAGACCGCACGTCGGTATCGGCGTGATCATCCGAAAAGGAAACAAGGTTCTGCTTGGCATGAGGAAGGGCTCTCATGGCAGAGGTTCGTGGAGCTTTCCCGGGGGACACCTTGAGTATGGAGAACAAGTCGAGGATTGTGCAATAAGGGAAGTGAAGGAAGAGACAGGGGCGCTGATCTCGGTGATTCGCCCCGGTCCCTTCACGAACGACATCTTCCATGAGGAAGGCAAGCACTATGTGACGTTGTTTGTCGTAGCGGACTACGTCTCGGGGGAAGTTCAGGCGCTCGAACCCGAAAAATGCGAGCGATGGGAATGGTTTGGATGGAATGACTTGCCACGACCGCTCTTTCTCCCCATCGAGAACCTCTTGAAGACCGGTTTTAATCCATTTCTCTGATATCAGGCGAAGCTCATCTATTTTGACGGGGAGTCAAACTCTTGGCAACCAAACTGTTCTCACCTCTGTTTCTCAGAACTGTTGAATTCCGCAATCGTATTTTCGTCTCGCCGATGTGCCAGTATTCTGCCCTTCATGGTGTGCCGAACGATTGGCACATGGTTCATCTCGGGAGCAGAGCTGTTGGCGGGGCGGGGCTTGTGATTGCGGAAGCGACTGCGGTCACTGCGGAAGGGCGCATTTCCCCGGGCGATTTGGGGATTTGGAATGACCAGCAGGTCAAAGCTTTTCAAGCGATCACATCCTTTATCGCCGAACAAGGCTCTGTGCCGGGGATCCAGCTTGCCCACGCGGGACGCAAGGCATCTACTGCTCCGCCGTGGAAGGGGGGTCGTCCGGTGAAGATCTCTGATGGAGGCTGGCAGCCGGTGGCGCCGACTGCGGTCTCCTTTGACGACGAATATCCTTCTCCCAGGGAACTCTCACAATCTGAAATTGCAGAGCACGTATCCAAGTTCGCCGAAGCTGCTCTTCGTTCACTGGATGCAGGCTTCAAAGTAATTGAACTTCACATGGCTCATGGGTACTTGATGCATGAGTTTCTCTCGCCTCTTACCAACAAACGCACCGATGAATATGGAGGAAGCCTCGAAGGGCGCGCGCGGTTTCCGCTTCACGTCGCAAAAGCAGTGAGAGATGTTTGGCCGTCGGAGCTTCCGTTGTTCGTTCGGATATCAGCGACGGATTGGGTGGAGGGAGGATGGGATTTGGAACAGTCCGTGAAGTTTGCGAAATGGCTACGAGACCTCGGCATCGATCTGATCGATTGCTCCAGTGGCGGACTTGTCCCGCACGCGAAAGTCCCAGTGGCACCCGGATACCAGGTGCCGTTTGCCGCGACGATACGCCGTGAGGTCAACATGCCCACCGGAGCTGTCGGCCTGATTACTGAAGCCCACCAAGCTGAGGAAATTCTCCAAAAAGGCGAGGCCGATGTGGTTTTCCTTGCAAGAGCCCTCCTGAGAGATCCCTACTGGCCAATTCATGCGGCGAAAGAACTCTCGGTGGATTTCCCGTGGCCGGTGCAGTATCTGCGGGCGAAGACATGAGGGTGGGACGCGAAGAAGATTTTGAAAGTCATTGCGAGGTGTCCCGCTGTCTTTTGGCGGGGCGACGAAGTTCCGCTCTTTGCCTGCCCGCCTTGCAGGTACACAGATGGCAGGCGGGAATCCCGCTCGTAAGCGGAATCTCCCGCTTTTGGATCCCGCCATGTTACGGGATCCTGGACAGCGGGACAGGAGCGGGACAATCTATCCATGTATGAATTGCCCGCCCACCCAATGGTGCGTTCCAATGCGGGCAGGCTTCGCACAAAACGCTCGCAATGACCAGGGTTCTGATTTTGTCGTGGCCTCGTCTGCCTGATGCCCGGTGAAAGTGCCCGGCACCTCACATGGACTTCAGTCGTTTTCACGAAGACGAAGCGGAAGCCCGATCTCCCTAGCGATAGACATCGCCAACTTTTCCCCTTCCTTGCTGAATGTCCATGCGAAGAGCTGTTTGATCGAGTGCTGCCGCTGGATTTCCCGGACCGCCTGAACCGCAGAACGCTTGGCCAATCCTTTTCCCCGATGCTCGGGAAGAACCAGAGCTGAACACAAGTAGACGGCTTCGTAGTGTTCGCCGGCAAGAGTCTTCTTCAGGATCTGCTGTTCATTGATAGTGTTGGCGAGGAATTGTTCCATGACATCGATTGTTGTGGGAATAACCAGGATCCAGACGATCGGGCCGTCCTCATTTCTGACCTCGGTCATCGTGTTCGGATGAATCGCGAGGAGTTTTGTCCGCGTTCCTTCATCGACGGAAATTTGCTCCGGGTCATTCTTCACATCGAAGAATTCCTCCGCAAGAGCGATCATTCGCTTCAAATTATCGTCGGACATCAGGAAATCCCCCTGGGACCGTTCGGTGGACGCTGTTTCTCATCCACAATAATGAACAAGCAGAACCGAAGATGCAAGCGTTGATTTGGTATTGAGTTTTCTCATTCGTGAGTTTCTCTTTTCTGAATATCCGGAACGCGCGATGCGCCTTTCAATTCACGAAAACTTCTTTCTGCGCCGTTTTATCCGTAGATTGCACCCCGAGGCTTCTAGACAATCAGGCTGCAACTATCGGAGACAATGCTCATGAAATCCTACTCTATAAAGATAGATCCACTCGTTAATGAAGAATACATCGAAGTACAATTTCGCGGGCAACAACTTCTGACCGACCCATTCCTGAACAAGGGATCTGCATTTACTGAAGAAGAGCGCATCAGACTGGGACTGGTTGGACTTCTTCGCCCGACGATCTCAAACCTTGAAACGCAAAGCGTGCGGAGTTACGAAATGTATTCGCGGAAGCAGGACGATATTGAGAAGTATATCTTTCTTCAATCGCTCCTGAACCGTAACGAAACGCTGTTCTATTGTCTTCTCAGCAAACATCTTATCGAGATGCTGCCAATCGTCTATACGCCGACCGTCGGCAAAGCCTGCTTGATGTTGAGTCGCATCACCAGGGAGTATCGGGGAATCTACATCAGCCCCGGAAACATCTCCAACATCGACGAAATCTTTCAGGATGTGTCTCTGCCGGAAGTTTCCCTCATTGTCGTCACGGACGGAGAGAGGATCCTGGGTCTCGGAGATTTGGGATCGGACGGCATGGGAATTCCAGTCGGCAAAATCAATCTGTATGTCGCAGCCGGCGGTCTCCATCCGGCGTGTTGTCTTCCGATCTGTCTCGATGTCGGCACGAACAATGAGAGCCTCTTGGGCGACCCGTTGTATCTTGGCTATAAACAGAAACGGCTTCGTGGAAAAGAGTATGAAGAATTTATCGAGCGCTTCGTTCTCGGCGTGAAACGGAATTTCCCGAATGCGCTTCTCCAATGGGAAGATTTTGCGAAACATACGGCATTCACTCTGCTTGAACGATATCACAATCGGATTCTCTCGTTCAATGATGACATCCAGGGGACCGGTGCGGTGACGCTTGCTGCGCTTATCAGTGCGATGAGTATCAAGAAGCAAAGCTTCAGCGATCAACGGTTCGTCATTGTCGGCATGGGTCAGGCCGGCTCCGGAATAGCGACGAATATTCGTAACATGTTGATCGAAGAGGGCGCCTCAGCCGATGAAGCCGGGCGCAGGATCTTTGCGTACGATTTCCCCGGTCTGTTGATGGAGGATACTCCGGGATTATCGGAGTCCCAAAAGCGTTTCGCTCAGAAGAAGGAGACTATCGCCGGCTGGAAACTGGACTCTCCGGGCAAGATCTCGATCCTGGATGTCGTTCGGAACTCCAAAGCGACAGTGCTCATCGGGGTCACAGCCACAAATGGTCTTTTCGACTCGGCCATCCTGAATCAGATGGCGAAGAACGAAGATCGGCCGGTCATCTTCGCGTTGTCGAATCCTACGTCAAAAACAGAATGCACGCCGCAGGAAGTCGCCGCTGCATCGAAGGGAAGAGCCCTGGTTGCTACAGGGAGCCCCTTCGAGCCGTTTGAGTATGAGGGAAAGGCTTTCGTGACCTCTCAATGCAATAACATGTTCATTTTCCCCGGGATTGGTCTGGGTGCGTTGGTGAGCAAGTCGGCGAAGATCACCACCAAAATGTTTCTGCAGGCAAGCAAAGCCTTGAGTGGAATCGTGACGGAGGAACAGCGAAGTCGGAACATGCTTCTGCCGGCGCTCACGGACATCCGTGATGTTTCGGCACGCGTTGCAAAAGCTGTTGCCATCGAAGCCCGCGACTCGGGGCTGGGCCGTCTCTTGAGCGATGATGAGTATGAGCGCGTGATCAGGAAGGCGCAATGGCAACCGCATTACTATCCCTTCAAACCGAAGAATGGAAGATAGAGGAGTTTAACAAACTCGCATTCGTATGGAAGAATTCAATCCAAACCGGAAAGACTACGATCCCCGGATGCATTCGGCGGAGCATATCCTCAATCAAACGATGATCCGCATGTTCGATTGCGGCCGGACCATCAACGCGCACATTGAAGCGAAGAAGTCGAGGATCGACTTTCGCCTGGAACATTGTCCTTCATCTGAACAGATTTCGGAGATCGAACGCCGGGTCAACGAAATCATCCAGTCCGACCTGCCCATCACGGAGCATTTTCTCACCCGGGAAGAAGCTGCGAAGGCCGTCTCACTCGCGCGTCTTCCAGACGATGCGGGAAATACCATTCGCATCGTCAGAGTCGGAGACTACGATGCCTGTCCCTGCAGCGGGCCGCATGTCACGTCTTCCCGGGAGATCGGGACATTCAAGATAGCGTCGACGGATTTCCAAAATGGTGTTCTGAGAATACGATTCAAGCTAAACGCTTAAGTCATTATTGAGCGCAACGAGCGACGAGCATGAGCCGAAGAAGAATCCTCACCTACATCATTCTCTGCATCAGTTTCGGCATTGCCGTCAAACTTTACTATGACTCGACGCTCCTGCCGGGGCCGCCGATACCGCAGGGTCCCCCGGAAGTGGAAGAAACAACGATCGATTCGTTCCCGAAAGGCTATTCCCTGGGAACGTTTGACGAGCGATTCGGGATCAACAAGGAGCGATTCCTCCAGATCGTCGATGAGGCAAAGAAGGTTTGGGAAAATGCGGCCGGGAAGGTACTTTTTCAGTACAAAACGAACGGCCTCCTGAAACTCAACCTGGTTTTCGACTGGCGCGAGGAAGCCCTCCTGAAGGCGAAGGAACAAAGAGCGAAGCTCGACGAGAACGGAAGCTCTTTCGACATGCTCAAATCGGACTACGAGAGAAAATCCGCAGCTGTCGAACGCGAGCGGACGACCTACGAAGAGTCGGCTCAATTCTACAAGACTCATCTCGATGACTACAATGGCCGGGTGGAACGTTGGAATGGCGGAGAGAACCGGACCGAAAGCGAGGGGCAGATTCTTCAGAATAAGAGAAAGGATCTCGACCAGGAGTTGGCGGTTCTGGAGCAGAAGCGCACGTCGCTCAAAACGAACGTCGATGATTTCAATGCTCTCGGAGAGCACATCAGTGCGCTCGCAAAGAAATACAACCTGGAAGTGGAGATGTTCAACGGGACTTATGTAAATCAGCGAGAGTTTGAAAAAGGGGTGTTCGACGGAAGAGGCATCGACATCTACGAGTTCGACAAAGAGGAAGACTTGAGAGTGGCCCTGGTCCACGAATTTGGGCATGCGCTGGGGCTTGAGCATGTGGACAATCCCCGATCGATCATGTACCGAAAACTTGCCGCGCAGGACATGCACGACATTCATCTTACCAGTGATGACCTCACTCAACTTCTTTCCAAGCTGAAGTAATAGATCGGTTCTTTTTTCTGATGAAGGATTGGGTCTGTCGGAAGAGGGGAACATCCCGATGCCGGCGCGTGTTACATTGGTTCCACCGTGCGATGAAGTCAATGTGGTCGGATATATACAAGAGNNCTGTCCTGTGCCTCCGTGGCTCTGGCGCAGAAGAAATCAGCCGATACTCCGGCGAAACCGCTCGATGCTCCGATGTTCAAGAATCTCAAGGCAAGGAGCGTTGGTCCAGCCGTCATGAGCGGCCGCGTCTCTGACATCGCCATTGATCCGCAGGACCCGTTCACTTTTTACGTCGCACTCGGGACGGGCGGCATTATGAAAACCTCCGACAACGGAGGCTCATTCTCAGGGATCTTTGAAAAGGAATCCGTTGCAGCAATCGGAGCCGTCGCGATCGCCCCCTCAAATTCGAAATACGTCTGGGCCGGCACGGGAGAAGCGAATGATCGCAACAGCTCAAGCTGGGGAAACGGAGTCTACCTCTCGATGGACGGCGGTGGCACGTGGAAGAACGTCGGCTTGAAAGAGAGCAAGACAATAGCGCGCATCGTTGTTCATCCAACTGATTCGACGGTTGCTTACGTGGCAGCAATGGGCGACCTCTGGTCAATTGGTGGCGAACGCGGCCTCTACAAGACGACCGA
>PMZI01000060.1 GCA_003170475.1 Ignavibacteriota bacterium
TCAATTTTCTACGAAAGAACAAGTTGGTCCAACCTCTGATCGAAGAGTTGGAGTCGGACGACGAATCACCGTTCGAAATCATGGTCCGGGACGAACGAGAACGGACTGTAAGATCCTTGATTGCCTCCTTGAGTCCGGGGTTGCGAGAGCTAATCGTCTTGAGAGAATATGAAGAACTGTCGTATCGAGAAATCGCAGCGGTGACTGGGCTTTCAGAAGACAATGTTAAAGTCAGGATTTATCGTGCGAGGAAGGCAATCGCATCAGAATTGATCAAAGATATGAAGGAAGGATTGCTATGAAGACCTGTAGTGAATACGAATTGGCCATAAGTTGCTACGTCGATGGGGAGTTGGATTCAGCAGACGCTTCGGGTCTTTTTCGCCATCTCGGCGATTGCGAGAGTTGTCGCTTGTTCCTGGATACTTCCATACACATCCGCATGGAGACTGCGAAAGAGAAGTTGAGGGATTCAGCACAAGAACATTCCCGCCATAAGGCCAATGAGCCGCACGGTGCAGCGATCGTCGATCATCACTCCATGGCAAGACTTCTCCGCAAAAGAATATCTTTGCCAATTCCGATTGCTGCCGTCATTGCTCTCGCACTTATTGTGGCTAGCGTCTCTATAACCTACGATTGGCGCGGATCGACTTCTGCCGGCGTGAAGAGACCAACTTTGACTGAACAAGTGGCCACACTCCCCGTAGTGAGTATTCCCTAACGATAGGAGAATTCAATATGACATCGATCATATCCTTGATTTTGCTGCTTGCCATCGCGGCGCCCGCGTATTCTCTCGATAATCACAGCAGAGCCATCTTACCTACGGCCGATTCTCTGCTAACTCATATGGTCGTCATTATCAGAGACGCACGAAGTAATCAGATTCTCAGCGACGCACGAATCGATATCGAACGACGAAAAGAGGGGGAACCCAACAAAGTTGACGCTCATCTCTCGTCGTGGGGAGAGGCGATAGAAGGGGTCACGCTTGGCAGAGGAGTCTATCGAATGAAAGTTGTTTCTGACGGATATGTTTCGCAGATCATAGAGGATATCCGTGTTGATCAAGGTGGTGATGTATGCGGCGTATGGTCGTGTGGCACTGCTCAAGAAAAGGGTCTTGTGGGTCGAACAATTATCATGGGAATCTTCCTTGAGCCAAGATCAAATAAAAGCGTGTCTGAGGTCACTCGGACGTTCCCGGTGGACACGACGTACTATTCTCAACCGGAAATAGCACCCAGCCCTCGAGGAGGCATGGAAGCACTCAAGAAGAACATTGATCTTTCATCTCTTCATCTGAAGTTCGAGGATTATCAAAATCGGAGGAAAGCTCCCCTAATGGCGCAGGTCCTTATTGATGCCAAGGGGGTGGTGCAAAAGGTCGAGGTGCCCAGCAAGATGCAAAAGGAAGTTGCCGACGCCATCTCTAAAGGAATCTATTCTACAAGATTCACGCCCGCCTTTATGCTCGGCAAAGCAGTGCGCTCGAAAGTAAACATTCCTTTTGAGATTGCAGGTAAATTCGAAGCTGCCACGCCAACATCGGAATCCAACCACTACGATGTGGCCTGCAAGAACCTCAGGATTGTGCCCTCGAAGCCACGTGTAGGTGAACGTCTGTGGGTTCGCTTCGATGTGGTCAATGTTGGATCCAATGACATACCCGGGAGAATCATTGATGTCGCATTTTACTTTGATGGAGAGAAAGTCATTTGGAGCGGTGGATATCCGTCGGACCTGAAAGCCGGCGCTTCCTCAACCCATTCAGTCGCTGAACAGTACATGGAACCCCTGACAACTGCGGGCCCGCACAAATACAAATTGGTCGTTGCATTGAAGGGGAATGCCATCGACGTGGATCCGACGAACAACTTGATAGAGGGCGTAATCAATGTAGAATAGTATTCTATCGATACAAGATTAGCTGAATCCTACACAGTTCTGAGAGGCCACGCATTTACAGCTTGATGCTTGTAGGTGCGTGGCACTCTTTATTGACCTGATCCGAGACCCCAACTTGCCTTTGTCCGTTGCCCTCGCTACTTTGCATCACCCTCTCGCACCGTATCATCCTTCCACGATCACGTGGAGTGACTATGCCTGTGTTTCTTCATCGGATTCCAATTTTCTCATTTCTGAGCCAAATCAAAAATACCGAGTTTTAGGTATTGCGCATTTCTATGTGACGGAATAAGTTTTGTACGGCGCCGCACATCCATAGGAGTGGAAAAAAATACTACTTCGTCCATGACAGAACGGGAAAAACGCGATTCGTTTTTGCCATAGTTAGGCGTAACGCCGCTGGCTGTCAAATATCGGCAGCCCCAATTATTATTAATTCAATATGATCCACTCTGATATCTTAAATAGTGATCGTTGGGCCAGGTTCTCCCTTCTCTTTGCAGTTTGCTTCTTCCTGATCGGGGCGTGTTTGAATTATGTCGCGCCATACTTGCCGCGACAAGCTCTTCTTACGAGAATCGTTCCTGGGTTACTGTGGTCATCCGCTTATCTGCCTTTGATTATTCTTCCTTGGAAAGCGCAGTGGAACGTCGAAGATATCGGGTTCGCGTTCAATTGGAAGGCCGGACTCGTTACAATTGTCATTGCGCTAATTCTTGTTCTCGCCGGCTCATCGCGTGAACTCCTATGGTCAAATGCAGCGATGGAAGCATTCGCCCGCACCGCGGAGGAAGTGTTCTTCCGAGGATTCTTGTTTACTCTTATCTTTAGGCTCACAACAAGCAAGCCTCGACCTTGGATGTGGGCGATTGTTGGCTCTTCCCTTGCATTCACTCTCGTTCATACACAGACGTTCCAGGCAGGTGGAGTCATCAGTCAAGGGTTCTTCCCGGTTCTTTCTCGATTGATCAATCTATTTGTATTTGCTGCCGTCCTTGGTGTTATTCGCTGGCGTACTCAGTCTGTCCTGCCAGCCGCAATAACACACGCGACATTCAATGGCGGTTTGCAGACTATTCCATTCGTTTTGGTACTTTACGTCATTGGTTGGATTTGGATTAAAGCTTGGCAATGGAAAGATAGGGACAAACTCCCGGAAGGTGATGGGGCTGCCTAACTGATGTTTCGAAGTTCACACAGCGGCGCCACGCCTAACAAACGACAAACCGCCGCTCGCGGGCCAATGGAGGCAGGCTAATATCATTTCGAAGTTTTTACAACGCGAGTTTTGGCTTGTTCACTCGCTCAATGGTTTTTGGTGTCAGTTGTAGGCCAAGTCGGAGCTCATAGATTTCAGTGTCACCAAAAACTACTGCCCGCCCGAACGGCCGGTCTAGCGTAAACGACGTTCGGTCGGGCGGGCGGATTGCCTAAACGTTATGTGAAAATTGTTTTGCGGCTCCAACATGTCCCGTAGATCCATTGATCTATTCTTGAGATCCTCATGCCATCTTCATTCTACCATACAGTGATTGTGCT
>PMZI01000029.1 GCA_003170475.1 Ignavibacteriota bacterium
TGCGCTTCTGAGTACAGAATTGTAGAGTTCGCCTGCGCCACAAATTCCCTCCGCACCGTTTCGAACCTTTACGAGGTTTGGCATGTCAACCTTCCCCAACCGCGAACTCCTGAAAAGAGTCTTGCTGCTTGCTATATTACTTCCACAGGTTTCCCTTTCACAGGTGAAGATCAAAGAGAAGGTGGAGATTCAGCCAAAGCCACCGACACAGATGAAACAGTTGGCTGGAGTCTACAACTTCTTTGCTCCACCTCTTTTTATACCGGATGACTGCACACTCCCTCTGAAAAGCAAACTTTTCATCACGGGTGCAGTGAGCGTTTCAGATGACATTGGATATGGCCAGAGTGTGGAGGTCGGATACGTCGTGCACGACTACTTCAATCCATCGGTGATCTATGACACGCCCATCGCATGGAAAGGACGGAACCCAGTACCAGCGGGCGGGAATCTCTTTGAAGGACAAAAGACAGATACGTTGACACTTGACGCTGGGACAACTCCGGATGTCGAGTTGTTGCTTTGGCGTTCAGGCTTCGACGGATTTGGGACGAGTCAGGTCACCGGCGGAGTGAGCGAACTAGACTTCAGCTTCACAGGGACAAGGACAAAGATCGATGGATCGACTGCGGCTGTGGGTGGTACAGCTCGCGCAACAGGAAGTGTTCTGCCGACGGCGGCGTTCAACAGTTGGAAGATACAAGGGTGGACGTATCTTTGGTGCGGAGACCACGCGCCTCTGACAATCACGCCGCTCGATAGCAGCGGGGCGCAGTATTCTCCGGCGCACTCGGAGATGATGAGCGGGACATTCACGGTGAGCGTACAGGCAAAGGGAGATTATGCTTATCTGCAGTATGACGTACAAGAAGGAAGGCAGGTCACAGTAACGATTCCTCAACAGAACACGATCTACCTTGTGCTGGACACGCAGAGAGGCTACATCCCGGACGACGTAGACACAGCGGTCGTAACGGTGACAGGCGGTGGTAGGAGCAAGTCGATGTCTTTTATTCTAGAGTGTGAGAAGTTTGACCACTTGGCGATCGTGGCGAGCTCGGACACGCTTCTTGATGGGAGCTCGGTGAGTCTGAAGGTGGTGGCTCAGGATGTGAATAACCAGGAGATCACGCCGCCAGCGGGTTTGAATGTGAGGCTCGAGCTATATTATCAAGGAGGACTTTCGGTCGATGGGAGCACGCTGGCACATGATACCACCATTTCCTATGACGTGGCGCATTCAGGCAAGGTGCGGTATGTCGCGCCTGATAGCTCGGATGACGGGATGGAATGCGGGAATGTGTGGATCGATGTATATCGGGCGGAGGATGGAGACAAATGGAACTACACAGACCTGACATTTGCGAAGGGCTATTGTGCAAAGGTGATAGTGAACCCTTCGAAACTTGCACCGGGTGAAACGGCGACGGTGACGTTCGAGAAGACTGGCGGAGAGGATATGTTCGATGTGGCGATACTGACAAATGATACATCGAGGTGCGGCAAGCTTGTGTCGTCGAGTGGGGCAAGCGGGATAGCGCTACAGGCAGACAGGGGGACTGTGCAGTATGTTGCACCGGCAAGTGTTACAGGTGATTCCATTGTTATGAGCATCAAGGCTAGCTCGTACGGTATATGTGGAGGAATATTCATACATGGCATCGTGTCGGATGTATCAAAGAATACTCCGGGTCTTGCATCGACACAATCGTTGAAGAAGAAGTCATCACTTTCGAAGGGTAAGAGCCTTACTTCTTTAAAGAAAGTGGTTCGTCAGAGAGTGGCACAACCGCTGAGCAAGCAGGATCAAAAGATGATAATGCTCTCTGTTGCCAAGCGGGTTGCTGACAACACGTGCCCGCTGCCGACGCAGGTGGTGGTGGAGAATGATCAACTTGTGGATTGCACAAAAGCAAGTGAACCCAGGACGGCCGAAGCGCGAAAAGATGGAAAGGGCTGTACGCCTCAGCTAGGGGAAAGGCCTCCTGCTAGTGCGAGCGGCAATGATGATGGAATAACCTTCGAGATTGAAGTCTGCCGCGATGTGAATTTTAAGCAACCGAGGGTTCGGCCGAAGCAGGCATATTTCCCATTCTTCTACGGACTGTGCAAGAAGAACATCGAAGACTACCCGCTCACACTGAAGAACATCGAGGATGTTGTTCCTGGTGACACGGCAACGGCTTGCAGCATGAAAAGACAGTTAAAAGTGAGAATGGCGGATAGGCTCCAGGGGAATGGAGGCTACTGGCCAGGCACATTCGTAACAGAATCTGAATTGATAGCACACGAGAAGGCACATTTGCCTCAGTGGAGAGAGATTTTCAAGGAAGCATACAGTAACCTATTGCAGTCAGGCAAATACCTGATCACTCCGTCAGATGCGGAGGATATCAAGAACGATTCGCAGAAAAGAAACGCCTGGGTCGGGAAAATGGTGACGGATGTAGTTGATCTAGCAAAAGGAATCGAGTCTGACAGACACCAATCGGATGAACGAGCAGCCAACATCCGTCAAGGCAAGGAACTGAGTACCCTGGTAAAAAGCCTGCAAAAGTCTTATCCAACGTGCAAGTAGAGAGATTCGAACCACCACTGTGAGGGAACTGCAATGAAGAACCGACGTTACGTTTTTCCCGTGTTGGGGCTCATCATGTTATTCCAAGTGTTTGCGAAGGCGTTGGGACAGGAATTGATCCCACCACCAAGCCAACCCCCTTCCCGTGAAATGACTATTGTCTCATTTCCGGTGGTGGAAGATGCAATACAAAGAAGGGGTGTCAACCCGCAGGATCTGGAAGTTCTTAGATCCCTGATTCAACAACCGTTCAGCGATTTTCGTGACCTCCGCCCAGGATTGGCGGCGGTACTGATTGCGAGACGCGGGGAGATTGGCGTGATTCCGGCAATAAGGCAGAGGTTCTATGAGTACTTGTCGGCCGCCGACGAAGGACCAGAGTACTTTTTGTACGCCCTTTACTTCTTGAGTGCCCCTGGGGTCAGAGATATCGCGAATCAATACTTGGATACACTTCGTATGCAAAGATTCAACTATCTCGCACTTCCGCAAGTGTTTGGTACGCTTCGAGTTCTGGTGAAACTTGGCGACTTTTCTCGGTTTGACGCTTGCGACCAAGCCACGAGTCTAGGAGTTCAACAGGGCAGACTAGTCGATCCGAGACTGCTTGAGGAGTTTGCCAAAAGATCCGAATTGCGTTCGCGTGTCTTTCAGGATTTTCAGCTGATACTCACTGAAGGAAACTGGCTGGATCGTCGCGATGCGGTAACGAGTTTGAGCGAAAGTCTGCGCGACTATTCGGGGACTCAGGACGTACTCCGGCAAGTAGTGCAAAGCGGCTCACCGATTCATGCTGACGATTCAGACCTCGCATTTCAAACGCGATCGCAAGCAATTGTGGAGTTGCAGGACAAGTACAGCGATCTCCTTTCAGTCCAAATTGCTGAACAGACTGCAAGTAGCTCCACTGATACCCTGACAGTCGCGTTTGCAAGCACGCTTCTGTTACGCTTCAATTCTCCTTTTGCCCTTGCCGCTATGGGGCGTATTTATAGTAATATGACCGACTCTTACTTCAAGAGTTTCTTTGATCTTGACGACTATAAACCACCGATCATGTTGCCTTGGGAGCCGGTGATCGGTCGCGTTGATTCAATGGTCGGGTTTCTACCTCAGGTGGTTTCGCTGGGCTGGCTTTCTGACAACGCATTCTTGTTCGATCTAGAAATCTCACTTCAGCGTGCTCATGAGATGCTTGATTCGGGTGACTCTGTCGATTGCGCTCGAGCGATCAAAGCATTTCAGCATAACATTGATTTTGTTTTCATAGACTCGCTGAACCCGGATCCGCGCAAGGTCACTATTGAGGGATGGAAGTTCCTCTACTACAATGCTCAGTACATCCTCGATCGCCTGCCGGCGATTCCACCGAGCCCGGTAATCGCTTCATTGAATCCCGCAACTGCCTATGCTGGCGGCAATGGTTTCTCACTAAGTGTCAAGGGGAGGGCATTCGCTCCTGCTTCCGCCGTGCTATGGAATGGCTCCTCGCGCACGACGAGCTTTGCTGCCGATTCCGTCCTCCAGGCAACGATCCTCGCATCGGACATCGCCATAGCGGGAACAGCAAGCGTTGCCGTCGTCAATCCCGGGAACGATACGTCGAATACGATATCGTTTACGATCACCCAACCGCCATCAGGCCTGTCGGTCAGGCTCGTCAACAGCATTGGCACAAACCTCACAAGCGGCTCTCTGCAATATTATGATGGCTCTTGGAAAGACGCCGTCAACAACAACGATGGCACATTCCACGTGAACACGACGTTGGCCACCGTGAGCCTGAGAATGATGTACGAGGGCGGCTCGCAGACGAAATCAAACGTGGCTGTCGGTCCCAACGTTGTGGCGTTTCAAACCGTCAACGCACAGGTGAAGCTACAGAACAGCCAGGGCGCTTTGATAGATACTGGGACGGTGCAATACTACTACAGTTCGTGGAAGCCGCTCGGCAACACCGTGAATGGTGTGGCTAGTAAAGAACTGCTGCCGGCGAACTACACATTCAGAATGACCTACGCAACAGCCACCAATGACAAGCAACAGGACATCGGCGCAAACGCCACGGTTGTGTTTTCTACGGTCAATGCTGCCGTGCAGTTGAAGAACAGCGCAGGGAGTCTCCTTGATCAAGGGACGGTGCAGTACTACTTCAGCTCGTGGCAGAGCTTCGGCCACACCATGAATGGTGTGGCAACAGCTGAGCTTCTGCCTGGCACCTACACATTCAGGATGGGCTATGCTTCAGCGACGAAGGACAAGCAACA
>PMZI01000068.1 GCA_003170475.1 Ignavibacteriota bacterium
CGGTGAAGTTCTTCCTGTTCACGTTGTTCGGAAGCTTGTTGATGCTGGTGGCAATCCTGTCGCTCGGCTACTATGCATCGACAATTCCGGGAGGATACTTCACAACGAATCTTGTGCAGCTTTACAATGTCGGTCCGAGGATGGCGTTGTCGCTGCAGACGTGGTTGTTCCTTGCCTTCGCATTGAGCTTCGCTATCAAAGTCCCTTTGTTCCCGCTGCATACCTGGTTGCCGGATGCTCACGTCCAGGCTCCAACCGCGGGCAGCGTACTGCTGGCTGGCGTCTTGCTGAAAATGGGGACGTATGGCTTCATCAGATTCTGTCTGCCTCTTTTCCCG
This sequence comes from Ignavibacteriota bacterium, assembly GCA_003170475.1. GTDB lineage: Bacteria > Bacteroidota > Ignavibacteria > UBA10030 > UBA10030 > UBA9647. The sequence continues at coordinate 339 of PMZI01000068.1, forward strand.
CATGCAGCGTTTAAGTTTGTGCCGTTGATGGGGGCTCTCGCCGTTGTCGGCATCATCTATGGCGCACTGGTCGCGATGGTGCAGACCGATTTGAAGAAGCTGGTCGCATATTCCTCGGTCTCACATCTTGGCTTCGTTGTTCTGGGCATCTTCTCGATGACCGAAGAAGGGATGCAAGGAGCAGTTCTGCAGATGGTCAACCATGGATTGTCGACGGGCGCTCTCTTCTTGCTTGTGGGCATGATCTATGATCGGGCGCATACTCGAGCCATTGCGGATTTTGGGGGTGTCGTCAAGGTGATGCCTGTATTCTCTGTGTTCTTCATGATCATATCACTCTCCTCGATAGGACTCCCCGGGCTCAATGGTTTTGTGGGGGAATTTCTCATCCTCCTTGGTGCATTCAAATCTACTTTCTTTGCATCAACTGCGTACGCAGTGTTTGCAGCGTCTGGAGTAATTCTCGCTGCGATATATATGCTGTGGGCTTACCAGCGTATCATCTTTGGAAAGGTCAGGGAAGGTGGACTCTATGGAGGTCACACGCTTTCAGACTTGAACAAAAAAGAGGTTGTGTCGCTCTGTGCTCTGGTACTTTTCATCGTCTGGATTGGCGTCTATCCGGCCACATTCCTGAGCAAGTCTGCTCCCGCTGTCAAGCAACTCGTGCAAGGTTTGGAATTTGTTCGTCACGGTGGTCAAACAAGTACCACTGATGCGCAGAACCCCGCCGGCCGTTGAGCGGGAACTTGAAAACTCAAATGCTCGATGACTGAATTACGTCGAAAGCAGATTGCCGTTGTTGTCGGACTGGTTGCTGCATTTGCCTTCTTCAACTTTTTCGAGCATGTGTTGGAAGCAGCAGCGGCTTCGGCTGTCCCTTTGTGGCTCACAGCCCCATTCGTTCTTTTCCTTGTTGCGATCGCAGTGACGCCCTTTGTAGACCGAGCCTGGTGGGAGCGAAACTCCTTCACGGTTGCAGCTTCCCTTGGCGGTTCCGTGGCGGCATACTATGTGATTGTTCTCGGTAATTTTCCGAGGGTGCTGCTGACAGCGTACGACTATGTCAGCTTTCTCTCGCTGATCGGCTCTCTCTTCGTCGTTGCCGGAGGGATCCATTTCAACCTCCGCGGCAAAGCGGCTCCGTGGGAGAATGTCTTGCTTCTTGGGGGCGGAGCTCTGCTCGCAAACGTCATCGGTACGACGGGAGCTTCGATGCTGTTGTTGAGGCCGTACTTGAGGAGCAACAAGTACCGGGTGCGCGGCTTTCATGTGGTGTTCTTCATTTTTCTCGTGAGCAATATCGGTGGAGCGCTGACGCCGATAGGGGATCCGCCGCTGTTTCTTGGATACCTGAAGGGAGTGCCATTCTTCTGGGTTGCAGGGAAGGCATGGTATGCGTGGCTCCTTGTCCTGGGAATTGTCCTGTTGGTGTTCTATCTGATGGATAGTCACAGTTTCGGGCAGGTCCCAAAGGACGTGCAGGAACAGGCGACAAAGCCGGAAGTTGTGAAGTTCTCCGGATTGCACAATGTCTGGTTCCTTGTGATAATCCTCGGCGCCGTTTTTGTGCAGCGACCGTTGATATTGCGCGAAGTCATCATGTGGTGCGCCGCCTTGGCTTCGTATTCAACGACCAGAGCTGAGGTCCACGGGAAGAATGACTTCAGCTTCTCAGCCCTCAAAGAAGTGGCGATTCTTTTTGCAGGGATTTTTCTGACAATGATTCCAGCCCTCGATTGGCTGGAGATGAATGCCGGGTCACTGGGGATGACAAGCCCCGGCCAGTTTTTCTGGTGCTCCGGAGCGCTTTCGAGTGTTCTCGATAATGCTCCGACGTATCTAAGTTTTCTAAGCGCGGCAATGGGTCTGCACGGAGGAAGCGTTGACAACGCCATTCATATGCAGGCCTTATTGGGATTCGTCCAAAACAGTTCCGTTGGATTACCGAATCCTTTGATGCCGGGTGCCATGGCTCTCGGTGCAGATTCCTGGAAATTTGTTCAGGCGATATCGCTCGGTTCGGTGTTTTTCGGAGCGATGACGTACATCGGCAACGGCCCAAACTTCATGGTGAAGTCGATTGCGGAGCAATCAGGGATCAAATGCCCTTCGTTTTTTGGATATATCGGCAAGTACAGCATTCCGATCCTGATTCCTGCTTTTGTACTAGTTTGGTGGCTTGTCTTTTCATGAACGTCCAATTTCTCTAATCTCAGCGTCCCTATGGGAATCACTTTCTCTGACATCACCAGTAGTGCACCTCTGGTATCGCTTGTACTCTTCAGCTTCCTGACACTGATCGTCGAGAGCTGGGGGAAAGACAAGCCGGTACTTTCGTACTGGGTTAGTCTCCTGGGCGTTGGGGTATCACTCGCCTTATCATTCGGCCACCTCGGTGCAGGCATTCCTGTCTTCGGAGGGATGCTTCTTCAAGGAGGTTTTGCTGGCTACTGCAATCTGATTTTTCTCAGCTCAGCGTTCCTGACGATCCTGTTGTCCAGAGGATACCTCGAGCGCATGGAGTGTCATCGCGGTGAGTTCTACATCCTGATTCTGTTCTCCACAGTCGGGATGATGCTCATGGCCGGTGCGCTGAATCTCATCACGGTCTTCCTGGGAATTGAGTTAATGTCTGTGTCACTGTATGTTCTTGCGGGTTTCATGCGGAAGAAGGTGCGGTCGAATGAATCTGCGCTGAAGTATTTCCTGCTGGGGGCTTTCGCAACCGGATTTCTGCTCTACGGCATCGCTCTCATCTACGGTACCTCTGGTACAACAGATCTTGTCGCCATCAGCAAGCTCTTTCCGCAACTATCGCACAATCCTATCTTTCTGGTCGGTTGTGGACTGCTCGTTGTGGCGTTCTCCTTCAAGATCGCCGCCGTCCCGTTCCACATGTGGGCCCCGGACGTTTACGAGGGAGCACCGACAACGGTCAGTGGCTTCATGTCGACAGGAGCGAAAGCGGCTGCGTTCGCCACGTTCCTCCTTGTGTTCGTTCGTGTTTTCGATATCGCCGGTACTTCTCTCAGCCAGGTGATCGCGGTCATTGCGGCTGCGTCGATGATCGTCGGCAATGTCACCGCCGTTGCTCAAACGAACGTCAAACGAATGCTGGCGTACTCCAGCATCGCGCATGCCGGCTATATGCTGAGTGGAATCGCAGCAGCGAATGTGGAAGGGGAGACGGGCATCCTGTTCTATCTGCTTGCGTACACGTTCGTCAACGTGGGTGCCTTCGGCATCGTCTCCATAATGGAACGGCAGGACGACAAAAAACTCAATTTTGAGGACTATGAGGGGCTCAGTGCCCGACGACCGGCACTGGCGGTACTGATGACGATCTTTATGTTCTCTCTCGCTGGAATTCCGCCGTTTGCAGGATTCTTCGGAAAATACTACGTCTTCCTTGCAGCAGTGAAGGCGAACCTGACATGGCTGGCCATTCTCGGTGTTCTGACAAGCCTGATTTCGGTTTACTATTATTTACGATTAGTCGTCCTGATGTATTTCCGTGAAGGGGATGCAGATCTGGATCATTCTGTGCCGCGACGATCGATGATCGCTCTCGCAATCGCTGCAATCTCAATTGTGGTGCTGGGCTTGTACCCGTCTCTTATCGTCGATCTCACGCGGAGTTTCTTCAAGATCTAACATTGACATCCTATGCGCACGATTGTCTCCGCCAAGGAGATGCGATGGTGTGATGAGGTCGCCATCCGCAGGCACGGTATTCCGAGCCTGCTGCTGATGGAGAATGCCGGTCGTGGCGTGGCACAGACAGCGTTTCAGGAGTTTGGGCCTCTGCAGGGTAAACGTGTCCTCATTTTCTGCGGCAAAGGGAACAATGGTGGGGATGGGTTTGTCGCAGCACGACATCTCTTGGACGAGGGAGCGATTGTGACAGTTCTCATGCTCTCCTCGGTACGCGCAATGAATGGAGATGCCAGATCCAACTACGATGTCCTCGCCGAGTTGAAACAACCTTCCGCCGGCCGTTTGTTCATCAGAACCATCTCCAGAACATCTCTCAAGACACTTCATAAACAACACCTCATCATCGATGCGATCTTTGGCACAGGGTTCAGTGGCGCTGCGCGTGAACCCGCGCTGGCTGCGATTCGCTGGATCAACAGGCAGCGGGTTCCTGTTCTCTCAGTTGATATTCCGTCGGGTGTGGACGGCACGAGCGGCGTTGTGGTGAACGCCGCCGTCAATGCCAGTTGCACGATAACCTTTGGCCTGGTGAAGACCGGATTGCTCTGCAATCAGGGGCAAGACCACGTCGGAGAACTGAAAACCCTCGACATCGGAATTCCCCATACCGTAACCCATGCGAAGCCACTCAAGACCTTTCAGGTTGAGCAAGAGGATGTGCGGCGGTTTTTGCCGCAACGTTCTTCAACCGCAAACAAGTATTCTGTCGGAAAAGTATTTGTCCTTGCGGGAGCAAAGGGTTACACGGGTGCTGCATATCTGTGCACGATGGCGGCGCTCAGAGCCGGTGCAGGAGCGGTGATGCTTGGAATCCCTGAAACGGTCTACACGGTTGTCGCTCGGCGTCTGGCTGAAGCCATTGTAAAACCGCTCCCGTCAACGAAAGAGGGGACCATAGCCCTCCGTGCATTGGGAGAGATTGAGGATAAGCTCAAATGGGCTGACGTCGCTATTCTCGGACCCGGACTTTCGACGAACGTGGAGACGCAGGAAGTGATTGCGGCAATACTCAAGAACTATCCGGGAAAAATGGTTATAGATGCGGATGCACTTCGATGTGTTGCTGACCTCGGATTGGAGAAGCTGCGCACACTCAAAGGCAAGTTTATCCTCACGCCGCACACCGGGGAATATTCTCGAATCATCGGCGTTTCCGCCAGGGAGATCGAGGCAAACAAAATTGAGCTTGCACGAGCCGGGAGCTTGAAGAGCAAGGCGACAATTGTCGTCAAAGGCGGTCCCACGGCAACAGGAACCCGGGATGGAATGGTGTATGTGAACTCCACAGGGAATCCCGGAATGGCGACTGTCGGATCAGGCGATGTTCTTACCGGTATCATCGCAGCTCTCTGGGCTCAGGGGGCCTCACAAAACGCCGCAGCGTTTGCGGGCGTATTCCTCCATGGGTTGGCCGGTGATATTGCCCGCGACATTGTTGGAGAACGCAGCATCATTGCACAAGACCTGATTGATTATCTCCCCGCCGCGATCAAAAAGGTTGAGGGCATTTGAGGAATGTCCTCAAATATCAATTGCCTCTTCTCTTGTGGATTGTTGTCACCGTTCTTGTTCCGTACCTCCAGGATAACGTCTTCAGCATGAATCTCCCTCTTGGCACCGACAAGTTTGTCCACGCTGCCGTCTATTTCATCTTGTGCTGGCTCGCACAGAGGTCGTTTTATCATCAGACAGCAATTCCTCCGTTGAGACGGAGCTCGTTGCTCGGAGCTTTCATTTTCAGTTGCGTGTATGGGATTCTGGATGAGTTTCATCAAGTTGTTCTCCCCGGTCGCTCTTCGAACATGTATGATGTGCTTGCCGGTGTGGGTGGGGCACTGCTCTCTGTGGCAATCACCTCGATCATATCGCAAAGGAGAAGTGGGGGCGGACCTGAATCAGAGGGTTGACAAC